>CAVZOK010000022.1:0-21844 GCA_963776765.1 Candidatus Sulfomarinibacteraceae bacterium | reverse complement strand
CTTTTCCGAGGACAGGTGCCCCACAACGAGATGATGATATCCAGGGTGCGGGTGACAGCGGCAGCAATCAGCGGGCAGCGACAGAATACGGCGGCAGCAATCATGGGCAGCGACAGAAGACAGCGGCAGCGGGCAGGGGCAGTGATCGGGTTCAGTGGCGGCATGGTCACCTCCGGGTCGTTCAAAAGGGGAAGGTAGCCGGTGGCCATTCGATGTCAAGGGCAGGCCGGTCAAGCCGGTGCGTAGCACCCTTGACATCGAATGCCTCACCGGCTTGGGGGGAGGGCATGAACGACCCGGAGGTGACCATGTCCAGAGCCGCCACGAACGCCAACCTCATCGCCCATACGAAAGCCCTCGAAGCAGCGGGAATCGCGATCAAGTTGGTCATGAGGGTTCCAGCTCCGCTGAAGTCGATTGCCGATCAGGTGATCCGTTCGGCAGCTTCGGTTCCGGCCAACCTCGCCGAAGGCCATGGCCGATCAGGACGTGACCGGATGCACCATTGGCGAATCGCCTACGCCTCGGCCAAAGAGGTCGACAGTCACTTGAAGCTCCTCACCTCCGCCGGGGTGATCGATCAGACAGCCACACGTGATGCGATGATCGCATTCGATCAAGTCCGTGCCATGACCTGGAGGCTCCTCAACCCAAGGTCGTGATTTCAGTTCTCCATTCCAATCAGACAGGACGCTGTTGCTGTCGCGGACGCTGATCGCTGCCGTTGAATTCTGTCGCTGGTTGCTGCCGCTGTGATGTTTCCGCCACAAACCTCGAGTTGGCTTCCTGAGACGCTGTCTTGGACAAGAGTGAAGGCAGAACCGACGTGCCCCTGGCACGTCGGCCTGTGAGAAGTCGGACATCGAGGAAAGCTTGCTTTCGGAGGTGGCCGGCTTCTCACCGGCGACAGGCGATTTCCTATCGCCTGTCGTTCTGCCGCCAATAAGCGCGACCGCCTTTCAGGCTCAGCGTCCGCCTCTCTGCGCCTCTGCGTCTTTGCGCCTCTGCGTTTCTTTTCGATGACCGGATCTGCGTTCATCTGCGTTATCTGCGGTTTTTCCGGATGAACGAATCGGTGTTCATCTGTGTGATCTGTGGCCAGCTCTCTCTGTGTCCTCTGTGCCTCTGTGGTTTTTTGTCCTCCCTTGGTGTCTTGGTGGTTCTCCTGGGTGGGCGACCGGATCTGGGTCTATCTGGGTGATCTGTGGGCAATCTTGTCCGGGATGGCGGCTCTGCGTCTCGGCGTTTTCTTTGTGATGTCTTGGTGCCTTGGTGTCTTGGTGGTTCTCTTGGTCGGCGGATGGATCTGCGTGATCTGCGTGGTCTGCGGCAAACTGAGTGGGTGGGCGGCTCTGTGAACTCTGTGACTCTGTGGTTTTTCGAGCGTTTTACATGCCGAGGAATTCGAGGGTCGCATTGCGTCCGCATTCGATGAACTCATCGAAGCGATTCCATTCGGCCCACCTTGCGTCGCCCACCTTCGGACGGATGACATGGGTCGCCGATAGAAGTTGACGTCGGCGCAGGAGACGGGCGGTCATCATCTGGGTCCGCATCATGGTGTCGAGGACGAGATCGTCTTCCCTAATCGGTGGCACATCCAGTGAAACATCAACTGCAATCACCGGCCAGCCCTCTTCCCGCGCCGCGACCGCAGGAACCTCTGCCACTACTCCCCCGTCGACCAATGGCCGACCGTCTATCTCGACCGCAGGAACCATGCCGGGGATCGCGCTCGTCGCCACCATAGCGGGCCGGATCGGACCGGAACGCAGCCGTTCCTCTGCGCCGGTCTCGAGATTGGTCGCAACGATGATGAGCGGTTTCGGAAGGTCCGAAAACTGAAGATCCGGAACGAGGAACTCGAGTGCTTCCACCAGGGCAGAGTCGTCGAGAACCGTGCCCTTGTTCATGGCGAAGGAAATCACCACCCGGTTGCGAATTCGCCGTGCGACCTGGATCAGCGGGTGTTCCTTGGAGTCCGCATCGGGGACCCTCCCAATCGGCCGCACCGTCGGAATCAGATCTCTCTCCAACGCTTCACGCCAAAGATCGGTGGCTCGCGCCGCGGAGCCGAGGGCAAGGTACATTCCACCAACAACCGCACCCATACTCGTGCCGACAATTGCACGGACGGAAAGACCAGCTTCATCGAGGGCCTGGAGAACACCGAGATGCGCAAAACCGCGCGCGCCACCTCCTCCAAGCGCCAGCACCGGTGGTCGGAGCCGCCACGTCGCGCGTATGAATCTTTCCCGAAAATTCGCCACGGTACCCCGCCGCTGTCTCAACCTTTTGTCGAGCGCCTCGCGCCTCGCGGCGTTGTCTTCGCCGCCGGCTTTGCCGCCGGCTTTGCCGCCGGTTTCGGTTTAGATTTCACAACCGCTTTCTTGGCCGCGGTCCCCTTCTTGGCAGTCACTTTCGCACGACTCGTGGGAGCGGGTTTGACTCTTTTCTTCGTTGTTTTCGCGCCAGGCTTCATTCCCGCCCTCGGACGACGGCGCTCCATTTCGGCAATCAACCCGAGAAGAGCCTCGTGGACTCCCTCGGCAACCCGGCGGCTCTTGTCCGAAATGTGATTGAGATCTTCCGTGCTGCCGCGTGGATCGATGTCGGCAATTCGGTCACCCTGTTTGACCGGGACACCATCTCGAAGCAATCCTCTCAAAGCACCTGAGATTCTTGCCGTTACCGGGTACGACGCATCGACCGGAACCCCCTGCCGGAAATCTTCGACGCCATAAACGGAAACCACGGTTCCGATCCGCTCGCCGCGCTCCACCCGGCCACCGATACGTTGCTGGGTGAAAAAGATTCCATCTCGGACGGCCTTGACAGCTCGCTCATCACCGTAGCCCATGATCTCCGCCGGCGGCTCATCCACGAGGCGCTCGCCGGTATCCTCAAGAACGGCACCGACCTGCGGTCCTCGGACTGTTTCGACCACCGCATCGCAGTCCTTGCGCGCGACATAGCCCGGGCCGAGAGCAATCACCACCGGCGCGATCTCCCGTTTCAGACCCCAGTTCTTGCGCAGCATCGCCGCCTCGATGAATATCTTCGGCTGCCAGCCATGGAGCACTTCATCGAGATCGAGCGCCGCGATCGCGATTGAACCAGCCTCGTTCGCCGCCTCGGCCTCTTCGACGTTGCGGACGTAGCGGCCGAGCACCCCCTGCACCTTGGTGGTGCCATCGAGGATCGCCTCGGAGAAACAAACCTGCCGACGAACAGCTTTTGGATACCGCCGTTCGAGCATCAGAATGTTCTGAAAACCCTGGGTATAGAGATGGTGGGCGGTCCCTGACGCCAGCTCTCCGGCGCCTCGGATCAGCACGCGGTAATCGCTCGGCTTCATCCGTCCCCCGTCATCGGCCTCGTATCCCTGTGGCCCGTGTTGGCACATTCTAACTTGCCTTTTCGGCTCTGTCACGTAATGATTTTGGGGGCTCAGGGCATTGAATTTTTCAAGCGGTAAGATTCGCGTTTCACGGCCGTACGGCTATGCGGCTTTACGGCCGTACGATTCAGCTTGGCGGTTGCGTCGTGAGTGGCAAGTGCCGTTAGGCCGAATAGCTGTATAGCCGTCAAACTCGCGCGGAATTCGGGCTCGGATGCGGATTCGAGCCCGGGTGTTTCTACTCTTCCAATACCCGAATGTCTGGCAGATTCCGATACGCCTCACCAAAATCGAGTCCGTAGCCAACGACGAACAGATCCTCGATTTCGGTGCCGAGGAACGCAACATCAACCTCGATCCTACGCCGTGATGGTTTCGACAGAAGCGCCACGACCTGGACGGACTTCGGGTGGCGCGCCTCAATGAGATTGATGACATCGGTCAGGGTGATACCCGTATCGACGATATCCTCGATCAGATAGACATCGCGGTCACGGACATCGACCGTGATGTCCTTGACCAGCACAACCGAACCGGACGAGGTCGTGCTGGCGCCGTAGCTCGAGACCTGGATGAAATCCAACTCGACCGAAGAGCGGATCCGCCGGGTGAGATCTGTAAGGAAAAACACACACCCCTTCAGCACCCCGATGAACACCGGCGCTTTCCCCTCGAGGTCGGCTTCGAGCTCCTCGGCAAGACGATCCACCATCGCTCCGATCTCCGCGCTGCTCACCACGATCCGTCCCAACATCTTTATTCCTCCGAATTGTCTGCCACCGCAAGGCGGTGTATCCTAACCTGATGCAAGCTTCCAGCGACCGTTCCTCGAGCGTTCGGTATACCACGCTTTCCGACCGCTTCAGGTCGTTGTGGACCTTTTATCAGTTCCTCGGCGGGGTCCTCAAACACCTCGGCGAAGGTCCAATGCCCTACACATACGATTTTCAGGGCCTTCACGAACGACTGAAGGAGCTTGTCCACAAGATTGGAATCGAGAGCTCCGTCGACGCCACACCTGAGCTGGATCAGCTGGAACGAGAGCTTGACCGGATTCATCGAGAGCTGGCGCGGATCGAAAGCCAGTTCGCTCCCTCAGTCATGCGCAAATTCTTCGATCACATCAAGCGCCAGGATGAAAAGATCCTCACGGCTCTGCTCAAGTTCTATCTTCAATCGACGTATTTTGAACAGGATACCCTCGACAAACTCGACATTCTCTTTACGCGTCTTGCCGAGACTCAGGGAGAAGACGGGCGAGGAGAACCCAAAGACCCCGCTGACCTCTTTTCCAACTTCAAACGCCTCTCGCAGATCACCGACCTGCCGCCGTTACCCCTCGCCGAGGAAACGCCACTTGCCGCGGCGGTGCAGGCGATTCGGAATGAGTTGGAATCAATCGAAGATTACAAGACCCTCGTCGAATCGAAGGTCTACGAGAGATATCGCCGACTCAAACAGCGTCTCGGCAAGACGGCCCTGCACCCGTCGATGTTGGTCGAAATCACGACTACCAACATCGTCGCAAAAAATAGATTCAAGGAACTGTACGAAGCCGAAGAGAGAAAGGTCGTCGAAAACGCAAACCGGATCTTCGACATCGAACGCTACCTTGATCGCCACCCTGAACTCGCGAGTGAAGGCCTCAAGAAACAGCTCGAGGAATTTCGAACGATTCGCGTGCGCTACGAGGCCAGGGCGCGCAAAGACAACGTGAAGCGCGATGATATTTCCGAAATGACACGAGCAATGCAGGCAGTCATGGCGCAGTTCGATCCAGCCTCGAAACGACCACTGCAGTCGAATTCCGAAGGGGTGAAGGTATCCTCGACGGCGCGCACCGCCTCGTTCAGAGTCCAGCCGCCCGACGAGGAAGTCTTTCCGACCAACAGCAAAGGGACGGACGAAAAGGTCGAGGAGACCTCGCTGGAGAACCTTCTGCCGCCCGATCCGCTTCTCAATGAAACCCTCCACAAGATCATGTTCGCCCTGGAAATGATCGTGTGGGACCGCCTTCCGGCTCAGATCGCGTCTGCGCCCGAGATACGGAACCTCAACCTGGAACCGAGGGAAATCGAGACCTATCGAAGGCTGGCCGAGGGGGATGTCGAAAAGGGCACTCCGGAGTGGGAGCTCGATCGGTTCTTCCTCATCAGCGCCGCATTGAGGGTCAAGATGGAGGAGGAGACCAACGAGATCACCCGGCTCGAAGATGCCAACAATCCGGATCGCCTCTACGAACTGCTCGAGCACTCTGCGCGAAGCCTCGAGCGGGCGCGCGATTCGGATCGCCGCTTCCAGTGGTTCATCGATGACATGCTCTTCCGAGGTGACACCCAACAGCTGGAGTACATTTACCGATCGCGATTCCGCTTTCTCCATGCCTACTCCGGCCTGTGGCTTGTGCACCAACGAAGTGGCGGATTGACTCCGCTGTAGTGGACCATCGTCTGGATTTCGCCGACGGTTGGCGACCGGCCGGCTTCTCGTGGCGTCTCGCCGGAACCCTTCTCGACATGGCCCTGTACTGTGGCCTCTGTCTGTTGCTCGCTATCCCGGTGAGCCAGAAATTCGATTGGAGCGCCGCTTGGGGAGGGATCGATCAACTCGCGAGGGCAACGTCCGATCCGCAATGGCTGGCGCACGCCAGCGGAATTCTCGGTCTGTGGATCGCACTCTGGTGGTGCTACTTCGTGGTCGGCTGGGGCCTCCTCGGGGCGACTCCCGGGAAGTGGGCGGTCGGTCTCCGGATCACCGATTACCGCCAGCGGTATCCGATTGGTCCAACTCGCGCTCTGCTTCGCCTTGCCGCCTACTGCGTCAGCTCGATGACCTTCGAATGGGGACACATGTTGATGCTGATTCGCTATGACAAACGGACTCTGCACGACATCCTGGCAGGCACCCGAGTGGTTCGGAAGTCTGCGCCAGCAGTCGCAATGGAATCTGATCCAGAAGTTGACGACCTGCCCGCCGACGATGATTCGGAGTAAGGTGGCGCGCTTCACGGCTAGACGGCTAAACGGCTAAACGGCTATGCGGCTAGACGGCTAAACATTCAGGCTTGGCGACTGCGCTGCCAAGAGTAGGTGCCGTACTGCCGTCTCCCCGTATAGCCGTATTGCCTTCAGGGCTTTCTTAGCGAAGGAAACCTTGCAGGGAGTGCTTCTGATGCGAACGGCGGAGCTTGTTCAGCGCCCGGCTTTCGATCTGGCGCACGCGCTCGCGGGAGAGTCCCATGACTTCACCAATCTCCCGAAGGGTCTTCGGCTGGTCATCGGCGAGGCCAAACCTCAGCTCGAGAACCTTGCGCTCCCTCGCCGGCAACTCGGCGAGCGCATCGCTCAACGCACGCGAAAAACTCTCGCGAAGGAGCAGCTCGTCGGTATCGGGCAGTCCGGTCTGCTCCAGGAGATCGCCCAGTTCGGAGTCGCCCTCCGAATCCACCGGTTCGTTGAGCGAGAGCGATGAACGGGAGGCCCGGGTGAGGACCCGCACATCATCGATGGAAATACCCAGTTCCTCGGACAGCTCACTATCGGTCGGCGCGCGGGCGAAGCGTTCAGCCAGAAGAGAGCGAATCCTCTCCATCCGGTAAAGCGTATTTGCCTGCTTCTGAGGGAGACGAAATGACCCGGCATGTTCCGCAAGAGCATGGAGGATCGCCTGCCGAATCCACCACACCGCATAAGTGATGAACTTGACATCATGCCCTTCCTGAGACGGGTCGTACTTTTTCGCGGCCTGAATCAGCCCGAGATTGCCCTCATGGATGAGATCGAGAAACGGTACATTTGGGTTCCGGTAGCGCTTGGCATAGGCGACCACGAAGCGGAGGTTCGCTTCCACCATTTCACGAACAGCGTCTTCGTCACCGGCCTGGATGCGCGCGGCCAGCTCGACCTCCTGCTCATGATTCAGCGGTTGATAGCGGCCAATCTCCTTGAGGTATCTCCGTAGAGTCGTAACTCCGGCGTCCGGCGAGGACCCGCCGCGTCGACTCATTCCTCGTCCGCGACCTTCAAAGTCGTGACATCCACTTTGACCAGCGAGTGGTATCTGGGAACCTCGCTGTGCTTTTGCACGGTCCGCCGGATCAGGTTACCCATTAATTCGTTCTCTTCCTGCAAGCGACGAATCTGATTCTTCAGGTTCAGAATGATGTCGACTCCAGCAAGATTTACACCGAGGTCTCTGGTCAGGGCGAGGATGATTTCGAGCCGTTCACAAGTTTCCTGGTCGTACAACCTGGTATTGCCACGCGATCGAGTCGGCTGGAGGAGACCTTCACGCTCCCAAAGCCGGAGGGTCTGAGGGTGAACGCTGTACTTTTCCGCCACCCAGGAGATCATCCGATACTTCGGTTTCGACTTCATTTCCCTCCTCCACCTTCTACGGTCAGAGCTGCCGGACCAGTGCCCAAATCGGCGTGACCCATCGACCATCATAGAGTGGCGTGGTTTTCACTGTACCAGAGCTATCCCGCATATCTCACGAGCTTCCTACCGAGGCCACAAATCTGCAACAAATTGCGGGCTGAAACGCCCGAGGTCGGCTGTCCACAGCCGACCCCAGGCTTCAAAACCCATACGATGGCGTGGTTCGCCGCCGGAGTCAGCTCTCTTCTTCGGCGTCGACGTCCACGTACTCCGCATCGATAACATCGTCGTCGGCTCCAGCAGATGCACCTTCGCCGCCGGTTGTAGATTCGCCGCCGGGGGTGGAGTTCCCACCTTCCGCCGACGCGCTCTGATAGAGAACCGCGGCCACCTGATGACTGGCCTGGGTCAGCTGCTCGAGCGCTTGTTCCATCTGATCGGAGGAGCCCTCTTCAAGAACCTTCTTCGCTTCGGAAATCGCGTCATCAATGATCTTGGTCTCAGCCTCCGGCAGCTTGTCGCGACTCTCACTGACGAGCTTCTCGGTAGAGTAAATCAGACCATCGAGCTTGTTTCGAGTATCGATCTCCTTGCGCTTCTGTTCGTCGTCAGCGGCGTGCGATTTCGCCTGCTCGACCATGTTCTCGATCTCATCGTCAGAGATCCCAGACGAACTCGTGATCTGAATCTTCTGCTCCTGGCCTGTGCCCCGATCCTTTGCCGAAACGTGCAGAATTCCGTTGGCATCGATATCGAAAGAGACTTCGATCTGCGGCACACCGCGCGGCGCGGCAGGAATGCCGATGAGGTGGAACCGCCCAAGAGCGCGGTTGTCCGCCGCCATCGTCCGTTCACCCTGCAAAACGTGGATCTCGACCTGGTTCTGGTTGTCGTCGGCCGTCGAATAGACCTTGGATTTGCGCACTGGGATCGTGGTATTGCGCTCGATGACGAAGTCGGCAACGCCGCCCAGGGTCTCCACTCCAAGCGACAAAGGCGTGACATCGAGCAGGAGAACGTCCTTGACCTCTCCTGCCAACACGCCAGCCTGCACCGCAGCTCCAATGGAAACAACCTCATCGGGGTTGACGCCCTTGTTGGGCTCCTTACCGAAGAAGTCGGTAACCTGCTTCTGGACCATCGGGATCCGGGTCGAACCACCGACCAGGATGACCTCGTCGACATCCTTCGCTTCGAGACCGGCATCTTTCAACGCCTGCCGGCTCGGCTCCAGAGTCCGCTGTACAAACGGCTCGATCAACTGCTCGAATTTCGACCTCGACAGGCGCAAATTGAGATGCTTCGGCCCCGATGAATCCGCCGTGATGAAGGGCAGATTGATATCAGTTTCCATCGTCGACGAAAGCTCCATCTTTGCCTTCTCGGCCGCCTCCTTGAGGCGCTGGACCGCCATCCGGTCTTTGGAAAGGTCGACTCCCTGGTCCTTCTTGAACTCCTCTTCCATCCACTCGATAACGACCTGGTCGAGGTCGTCACCACCAAGATGCGTGTCACCGTTAGTCGACTTGACCTCCACCACGCCGGTTCCCACTTCGAGAATCGAAATATCAAACGTACCACCACCAAAATCGAAGACGGCAATGGTTTCGTCTTCCTTCTTTTCGAGGCCGTAAGCGAGCGCGGCTGCGGTCGGCTCGTTGACGAGACGCAAGACCTCCAGCCCGGCAATCTGCCCGGCGTCTTTGGTGGCCTGCCGCTGGGCATCGTTGAAGTACGCGGGCACCGTGATCACGGCTTGCTCAATCTTGCCGCCGAGGTAGTCCTCGGCCGCTGCCTTGAGCTTCTGGAGGATCATGGCCGAAATCTCCGGCGGCGAGTGCATTTTGCCTTCGACCTCGATACGAGCGGTGTCGTTTTCGCCCTTGACGACCTTGTAGGGAATCGTTTTGATTTCCTCGCCGACCTCGTCGAAACGACGACCCATGAACCGTTTTACTGACGATATTGTGTTTTCCGGATTGGTGACCGCCTGGCGTTTTGCCACCTGGCCGACGAGGCGCTCACCGTTATTTGCGAACGCTACTACCGACGCGGTGGTGCGATTACCTTCCTGATTGGGGATGACGACTGGCTTGCCGCCTTCCATCACGGCTACCACGGAGTTCGTGGTGCCGAGGTCGATTCCTATCACATGAGACATGATTGTATCCTCCTCAACTCTCATCACTCTCGAGTAATATAAAACCTGAGCGAGCTTTTGTCAAGTACCTTATAAATACAACGAATGGGAGGGGATAAACCCCTCCCCTACAACGACAACGACAACCTGGAGGCGGATTCAACCCCGCCCAAGGGTCCGCATTTCATTCAAGAGGATGAACTGACGGCTGAAAACTGATTGGAGATCGCTTGGATCTATGGAACCAGCTGAACCCCTGGCCCCTCGGGCCGCTCAGCCCTGTCCCGGGTCCCTTCCCAGGCGAGATGGCGGCTCAAAATCAGGTTCTGGACCGGTTGGCCAATACGATCTGAGCCGGTAACGAGGAGTTTTTCACCCCGAGTCACCAGGCGATATGGTCGTCCCCAGGGGTCGAGCGGCACGGCCCCCGGATAATCGGTTGCCAGTTGGTCTGCGTTCTCGGGGTAGACGCCGTCGAGGTAGAAAGCTGTTTCGGCCTGCTGCGCCACCCTCTCGAGACTGATCCAGGATACGCTCTGAAGAACGTATCGGTCCCAGAGATCTTCACGCAAGCTGAACCCGGGGTTCGCCGGATTTCGATTTACGATCATCAGAGCAAAACCGAGAAGAATCAAAAACGGCACCGCGAGCCACGGCAAGGACGATAGAGTCCAACGTTGTGCTTTGGGCATCTCCACGCCACGACGCATCTCACGCGCGATTTCTTCCTGGGTAGCTTCGCGGATCAGCCCTCGATCGAGTAGTTCGGCAATTGCCTTGCAGGTTTCGAATTCGATCAGGGGGCTCTCGAGGATGATTTCGCTGACCGAATCCCTGCCGTTGATCAGCGGGTACACCGCCATCTGATTCTCAGTAATCTGGTCGTCAGGAAGGATTTCGGAACCGCCCGAGTCCCCGCCGTCGAAACTGAACTCGAGATCACCAACGATATCGTCGCCGGACTCCACGACCTCGAGCCGACGCGATGAGTCCATTTTTCGGAAGACGACATTACGGTCCGGAATTCGCTGGTCGATGAACGGCCATTCGTCCGTCATCCGAGCGCCTTCCATGATGATCGAATCCGCCGCCATCGGTTGCAAGAGATCGCGGTCGTAGTCGATGTCGGTTTCCTGCGAGAAATGGTACTCGCCATCCGACCATCGGAAGACCCGATACACGATTTGCAGGATTTGTTGGTGGAGGGCCACCCGCACCGTCTCGACCGGTACTACGTGGTGATCGATGAGGATGCGACCCAAACGTTGAAGTGTCTCTTCCTGACGGCGCAGGGCTCCTTCGAGCTCCGCTTCGGTCACCTCTCCCCTCTTGAGCAAAATGAGACCGATCATATCCTCGGTGTGCTGATTCAGAGTCGACGCGCCGACGATGCACCCGTCCTGAAAGGACACCGTGACCAGGTTCTCTTCGGCTCGAAGAGTCAACACACCCGTCTTCCGTTGCAGCGAAATCAGCTGCAGGATATCGGCGAACGAAAAGTCCCGAAGAGTACCTTCGAGCGCCATCCTACCTCCGGCTCCACGCGGATATGCCTGACCGCAAGACGATCAGCCCGAAGAGCACCAGAAAAACGGTCCGAACCAGGTGGAATTCAGCCAGAGGTTCAATTCGGGGAACGAAGAGCGGCACCAGAACCAGCGCGCCGATCAGAAAGAACCAAGCCAGAAACCCGGTCAAGAACCCACGAATCACCTGCCCGTCGAGTATGGATTGGCTGCCGGGAACGAGGAATCCCGCAATCCGCCGCAACAGCGAAGTCCACGCCTCCCAGCGGCGAATCTGATCCATTTTCGCAGTTTGCTGCTCGATCGACACGACCTCTCGCTTCATAAAAACCGATACGCACTGCGAGCAGTGAACCGTACTTTCTCCAAAACCAGTTTCCAGTCTGTAGACCTTGCCGCACTTGCTGCATTCCTTTGACGGCGGAAATAACCGCAGCCGCAACAGCAGTGCCGCGAGTCCGAGAAAGGCGCCAACCAGGAACACGACCGAAATCCGTGAACTCAGCTGCTTCAATGGATCGAGGGAAAGCGAATACCGCCCTACAAGGGCCCTCTGATCAGGACTCAAGCCCTGAACCAAGTTGGCCACGTCATCACTGCCCAGGCGCGGGTACCTGACCCGCGGATCAAGACCTCGAAGGCCATCCTCTGCTACCTCGCGGCCGGCGATTTCGCGGGCTCTGGCCCGGGCTGCGTCTCCTTCTTGAAAACGACGGCTGAGATCGAATGCGAGAGACAGGTTGTGGTAGGCAAATGCGTTTTGACCGTTCAGCCCGAGGGCCTGATTGTAAAGCTGAATCGACCTCTTGGTGTTGCCTTCCTCAAGAGCAAGATTTGCGACGAATACCAGCGGCCGAGAACTCTCGGGGTCCAGAAGGGTCGCCTTCTGATACTCCACTCTCGCTATTCCCGGTTCGCCATGCATGCGTAAGAGCTCGCCAAGGATGAGGTGATAGCCCGAATTCTCCTCGAACTCGACGCCAAGCTCGGAAAACTCGCGCAGGGTGGCGAAATCCGCTTGCCGCTCATCAAGCATGGTGCCAACCCGATCCATGAGCGGCTCACTTTGCAGGACCTCATGTTGGATCCAGGCAAAGGCCGGGACCACCAGCGCCAATGCCAGGCACGCTATGAAGGCCCAGATCCTCAGGATCTGGCTCAGGTAGGGCCAGCTGAGAACAAAGAGATAGGCGGCTAACCATACCGGGCCCAAAGCCGCAAAAACCGGCAGCAGGATCAACACAAACGCAAAGACCCAGGCGTTGGCTGTATGAAACACCTTTTCACCAAAATCTCTCGCGTCAAAGATCACACCGCGAAGGTAGCGAACGGTTATGACAAAAATCATTGATATCAGGGTGACTGCGATTGCGATCACAACCCACATCAACAAGGCCGCGACCACCGTCCTCCTGGTAGGTTCAAATTTCAGGAGAGCAATTGAACCTACGATTGATTCCCTGATGGCTGAAGTTGTTCCGCCATTATCCAAGCTCCATCGCGCGGCGAGGAAATAGCATGTCGGGTAGTCAGAATCCAACTGCTTGGCCGCTCTGAGCATCGCGTCACCATCCGCGCCGGGATGCGCCTCAGCCCACGTCGTCAGCGCGGCCGCAAAGGCCGGCAAACGCCGAATCTCCAGCTCGACGGCTTCCTCCTGCAATGCCGTGATCGCTAAACCCGCACCCGCGACATCGCCATCGGCAAGGCTCGCCTGAACCTCGTTCCACGTATCGAGAAGATTCGCGTCCGCAGCGGCCGAAACCCCGACGATCACGATTAGAGCGGGAATGAACCTTCTCAGCATTATTTACTTTCTTTGCAGAAAGAACGTCCGGAGTTGATACAAGAGGCCCGACAAGAGCTTGGCTTCGTCGTCGGAAAGATTCCCTGCTGTTTTCTCTTCGAGCACCCCGAGGTAATTGATCATCCGTTGGGCCTCTGCCGGCTGGGCGGGCAGGTCTTCGGCGCCAACCAACAGAAGCTCCGCCTGTCCGGCAAGCATTGTCACGAGCTCGAGAAAGAGCTGGGAAGGCTGACCACGAGACTCCGGCGCCTTGGTGGGGGGATCCAATTCCGGCGTCGGCTCCGCGGACTCGGATATGGATTCTTCGGGAGACGAAACCGGGGGAGGTGTCTCGGCGGCCGGCTCAGCTGTATCCAAAGGATCGCCATCCGAAGAAAACTTCCGGCGATCAACTACTTTCATCTTTGGTTGCTCCGACCTCTTCTCGTCCACCTATCGTCCTCCCAATCGTTAATTATCCCGTTCCAAGAATACTACGTAGCCCTCAAATTAGATCAAACGCCACTCCACCCCCAGCCCCTTGGCTTCAGAGTTGGCAGTGAGGAGTGTGGGCCGATTCTCTTATCGGAAGTGGGCTTTCCGCTTTTCTAGAAAGGCGGAGGTTCCCTCGAGCATCTCTTCGCTCGCGGCACCGACCCCAAAAAGCGTTGCTTCGAGAAGACACGCATCGTCGAACGGCAGATCGAGTCCATGATTAACCGCCTCGATACAGTGACCGACGGCGAGAGGTCCATTTGCGAGAATTTTCTGTAGCAAACGATTCACAGTTTCGACGATCTCTGCCGGCTCGCACAGCGAGTTGGCGAGGCCTATTCTCTCCGCTTCTTCGGCACCGACATTTCTGCCGGTCAGCAGGATCTCGAGAGCACGGCCGCGGCCCACGAGACGCGGCAGGCGTTGGGTTCCAGCATATCCAGGGATCAGGCCGAGCTTGACCTCGGGTTGGCCGAAAACCGCGTTGCTGGTCGCAACTCGAAGGTGGCAAGCCATTGCCAGTTCACAGCCACCGCCAAGGGCAAAACCATTTACGGCAGCCACAACCGGTTTGGTCAGACGCTCGATCTGTCGAAAAATCGCCTGCCCCCGGAGAGCGAACTCCTTGGCTTCCACCGGCCCCAGTGAATTGAGTTCTCCGATATCGGCACCCGCGACAAACGCCTTTTCCCCGGCTCCAGTTACCACTACAGCCCAGACATCGTCGTCGTCGCCGACGGACTCACAGACTTCGGAGATTTCACCGAGAGTCGCGCGATTGAGCGCATTCAATTTCTCGGGACGATTGACGGTCAGCCACAGGACGCCGTCACGATTCTCAGTTAACACATACTCATAGCTCATCAAATCCTCCGTCAGAAGAACCGGCGTTTGACAAAGATCACGTCACCCGAAATCACCGCCGGGTCGGCCAGCCGACCCTTGCGGATATGCGACAGGTCAAAGCTGAGAATCTTCTTCTCGCCAGCTTCCTCGCGGTGAACCTCGATGATTTGCGACGCGAACTTTCCGACGCCACCGGCATGAGATAACGCCTGCATCAAGGTCATGCCAAGGGAGATCTCATACTGGCCTGGCCGAGCCACTTCGCCGGTGATGAAGTAAATCTGCTTGGGAGAAACATAGAGCACGTCACCGGCCCGCAAGATGAGGTCCCGCCCAATTTCACCCGTCGCCAGCTTTGCGGTCTCAAAAACCATGGGTTCAGGCGGACCTTCTCCCTCGATGCGGGATGTACGACGAAGCTCGAGTACCGGTCCGGCGCTCGATTTCAATCCACCGGCCTTCGAAAGCAGATCTGTCAGGGTCGTCCGGCCTTCGAGGTAGTACGTGCCAGGCGCCTGCACCTCGCCAAGCAGGGTCACGGGCTGGGAAGCAAAGGTTTCGACCTTTACTTTAAGCTGGACATCGACGTAGAAATCTCGCTCGAGAAGTTCTTCGAGGACGATCGAGATTGCGGCAGGTGTCATGCCGGCCACCGGGACTGGTCCGAGAAGCGGAAATGAAATTGCCCCCGACGCCTCGACCAGAAATTCTCCCGTGATCTCTTCCTCCTGGAAGGCCGTGATCTCGATGACGTCCCCGATCCCGACCTCGTAGCCGGCACTTTCGACCTTTTTCTCTTCCTGTGCACCAACCGGCGTCACGACGAAGAAAACGAAGAGGAAAACAGTGAACCAGAATCTCATCACAGCCATGGTCGGAAGGTACCACACTTAGCCCGGTCTTCTCACCGGGTGAGCGCATGCCACCGCCCGGTTTGACGATCGCAAGCGCTGAGAATCGGAACCCAGCATCTGTCTGTGAAAGCGAGCGAAAACGCTTGGGATGCCGCATCTCGGCATACTCAGTCGGCTCGCTCGCGACCTCTCTCAGGACATTGGATAGCAGCGTTCTAGATCGCTTTGGGCGGCCCGGGCCGCCCTATACCCGATCCGATTCGACCATCCGTCGAAATATCTTGCCATCCTGCGGCGAATGGTTCAGAATGAATGAATGTTCATTCACTATTTTAATCCGAACCCACCCACAAGGACGGGAGGCTGATCCATGGGCACTGAAATTCAAAGGGCCGCGGTCCTCGGAGCCGGCGTCATGGGCTCCGGAATTGCCGCCCACCTCGCCAACGCCGGCATACCGGTTGTGTTGCTCGACATCGTTCCGCCCGAGCTCACCGAGGAGGACGAAAAGAAGGGTCTCACCAAAGAGGACCCGAGGTTTCGGAACAAGTTCGCCGCGGCCGGACTCGAAGGCATCAAGAAATCGAAGCCGGCGGCGCTCTATAGCAAACGGTTTCTGCCGCTGATCGAAATCGGAAACTTCGAGGACGACTGGGACCGGCTGGCGGAGTGCGACTGGATCGTCGAGGTCGTGGTCGAGCGGCTCGACATCAAGCAGAAGATCTTTGCTCGAGTCGACGAAGTTCGCAAACCCGGGAGCATTATCTCCTCCAACACCTCGGGTCTTTCGATTGCTGGGATGACCGAGGGTCGATCGGAGGACTTTCAGGAACACTTCCTGGTCACCCATTTCTTCAACCCGGTGCGTTACATGCGGCTCCTCGAGCTGGTGGCCGGAGAGAAGACAAAGCCCGAGATCCTCGATTTCTTCACCGATTTCGGTCGCTTCCGCCTCGGCAAGGGGATTGTCTTCGGCAAGGACACACCCAACTTCATCGGCAACCGCATCGGTACCTTCGGCATGGCCGCCACCATCAATGCGATGGTCGAGATGGACTACCAGGTGGATGAGGTCGACGCCATCACCGGTCCAGCCACGGGCCACCCGGGGTCAGCATCATTCGGCACCGCCGACCTGGTGGGAATCGATGTCCTCGCCCACGTCGTCAACACGATCTACGAGGGCTGCCCGGACGACCCGCAGCGCGAAATCTTCAAGGTGCCCGAGTTCGTCGCCGAGATGATCGAAGCCGGATCGCTTGGCCGAAAGACCAAAGCCAAAGGCGGTTTCTACCGCATCCAAAAGGAAAAGGACGGTTCCAAGACCAAGCTGGTCATCGACTGGAAAACCGGCGACTACCGACCCAAAGTGCGGCCGGACATTCCATCTCTCAAACAGGCCAAGAAGACCCACGACATCAAGCAGCGCCTCCAGGATGTGGTCTTCGCTGACGACCGCGCCGGGGAGTTCGCCTGGCGGTTGACGCGCGATACACTGGCCTACAGCTCAGACCGTCTCGGAGAGATCTCCGACTCCATCGTCGATATCGATAACGCCCTGCGTTGGGGCTACAACTGGGATCTCGGACCCTTTGAGACCTGGGACGTCCTCGGGGTGAAGAAAGTCGTAGAAAAAATGGAAGCGGACGGCGTCAAACCTGCACCGTGGGTGACCGACATGCTCGCCGCGGGCAACGAGACTTTCTACATCGAATCGGCCACTGGACGCCAGTATTACGACGCTGAAAGCAAGGGCTACGTTGACGAGCCCCGTCCCGAGTCCTTCATTTTCTTCTCCGAGCTCAAACGGGACGAGAAAAAGGTCATTTACTCCAACAAGGGCGCGTCGCTGGTCGATCTCGGCGACGGCATCGCCTGCGTCGAGTTCCACTCCGCCCTGCAACCGCGCATGAACCCGATCGACGAATACATCATCGAGGTCATGGCCAAAGGCGTGGAGATCGGCGAACGCGATTTCCGCGGCCTCGTCATCAACCATCAGGGCGAGAACTTCTCGGCCGGCGCCAACTTGCTCGCTGTGCTCGAAGGCATACAGGCCAACCAGTGGGCGGCGATTGACGAGATGATCCGCGCCTTCCAGGGCATGACCACCGGGCTTCGCAAGGCGAAAATCCCGGTCATCACCGCGCCCTTCGCCTACACCTTTGGCGGCGGTTGCGAAATCACCATGGGCGGCGATCGGGTCTGCGCCGCGGCCGAGACCTACATTGGCCTGGTCGAGGTCGGCGTCGGCGTGATCCCTGCCGGCGGCGGCTGCTACTTCATGCTCGAGAGGGTGCTCGAGGGCGTCGACGAGCCGGTGCTTTCAAACCTGCCGTTTATCCGGACCGCCTTCGAGAACATCGGCATGGCCAAGGTCGCCACCTCTGGCGAGGAGGGGCGCGACCGCAAGTACCTGCGGCCCTTCGACAAGGTCGAGATCAACCGCGACCAGCAGCTGTGGACCGCCAAACGGATGGCGATCGCCATGGCGGAGGAGGGCTACACCCCGCCAATGACCAAGTCGTTCCACCTGCCCGGGAAGGAAGGCCTGGCAACTCTCGAGATGATGCTTCACAACATGAAGCTCACCCACTGGATCTCCTCTCACGATGAGAAGGTCGCCCGTCACCTCGGGCGCATCCTGACCGGCGGCGATACGACGATCAACGATACGGTTGATCAACAGACGATTCTCGACCTCGAGCGCGAGGCCTTCCTCTCGCTATGCGGCGAACCGAAGACCCAGGACCGGATCGCCTACATGCTGGTCAACAACAAGCCGCTGCGGAACTGAAAGGAGAATCACGATGAGAGAAGCAGTCATCGTTTCAGCAGCCCGCACGGCCATCGGCCGCGCCAAGAAGGGCACCCTCCGTGACACGCGCCCCGAGTACTTCGCATCGAAGATGCTCGAGGGGCTCATCGAACGCACCCCCGGCCTCGAAAAAGAGATGGTCGGCGACATCATGATGGGTTGCGCCATGCCGGAGGGCGAGCAGGGCATGAACGTGGCCCGGCTCATCGGCCTCGCGGCCGGATTTCCGACCGCGGTTCCAGCGATCACCGTCAACCGTTTCTGTTGCTCGGGTTCGCAGACCATCGCCCTCGCCGCCGACTCCATCCGCGCCGGCAACGCCGATGTCGTCATCGCCGGCGGCGTCGAGTCGATGTCCATGGTCGCCATGGGCGGCAACAAACCGATCGCCTACCCCGGTCTCATGAATTCATTGCCCAACGCCTATGCCGCAATGGGCACCACGGCCGAGGTGGTCGCGAAGAGATACGAAATCACGCGAGAGGTGCAGGACGAGTTCGCCTACAACTCGCATCGCAAGGCAGTGGCGGCCCTCGAAGCCAAAAAGTTCGTGGACGAGATCGTCCCACTCGATGTCAGGGTCCGCGAGAACGGGAGCTGGCGCGAACTCGTCTTCGATACCGACGAGGGTCCACGCGCCGACACCACCGTCGAAGGACTTGCCAAGCTGAAACCCGTCTTCGACCCGATGGGCACGGTCACCGCCGGCAACGCCTCGCAGATCAACGACGGTGCCGCGGCCGTGGTGATCATGGGCTCGGACGTCGCCGAGGCCATGGGCCTCGAGCCCATCGCCTATGTCCGCCACTGGGCGGTCGCCGGCGTCGATCCCGACGAAATGGGAATCGGCCCCACGGCCGCGGTGCCCAAGCTGCTCGAAAAGGCGGGCGTCGCGCTCGACGACATCGACCTCGTCGAGATCAACGAAGCCTTCGCCAGCCAGTCGGTCTACTGCGTCAACAAGCTCGGGCTCGATCCCGACAAGACCAACGTCAACGGCGGCGCCATCGCCACCGGCCACCCCCTGGGCGCCACCGGCGCGGTCCTGACCGTCAAGATCCTCGGCGAGCTCAAACGTCGCGAGGCCAAACGTGGCATGGTCACCATGTGCATCGGCGGCGGGATGGGATTCGCGTATCTGCTGGAAATGGCATAGCGACCACTTCTTTGAACGTGAGAACCCGGCTGCAAAGCCGGGTTTTTTCATGGCCAACCGCAGGCACGAATTCTTAATTATGAATTTTTAATTTTAAATTGAGCCCACGGCGCCCAGACAGAACATGAAGCGGGGCAGGAACTCAAAATTCAAAATTGAGAATTCAGAATTCCTATTTGGCGTTGAGGCGCTTTTCGATATTCCGGAAGATCTGCATCGAGATCGACTTGTCGCCGAAGGTGCCGACCTTGATGCGGATCGACGTCGTATCGAAGTCGACCGCCTCGAGGTTGATGCTGACCTTGGTGCCGACCGCCATCTGCGCCGTGATCTTCCCCTTCAGCTTGTCGACGGTGTTTTCAACACCTACCAGCTCGAGATCTTCGAGCGTGGCATTGGTGGCGTTGACAACATCCGGCACGGAGCCTTCGAGAGTTGATCGCAGGACGCCTTCAGCCTTGCTGTAGGTGGCCTCGGTTCCCTCGGGCGTCACCACAGCCGACTTGCAGCCCACCAACAGACCCACACACACCATCACAATCATGAGTTTCTTCATGGGGAGACCCTACCCCCTGAAATTGAAAATGTCGAGACTCGTCGGGCCCCGATCCCGCCGTCGATGATGAGCGTCACAGATTATTGAAGGATTCGGGCACGGGCAGGGGCACCAAGGACCCTTCTGACGCTCTTGTTCCGTGACACCGAGGCATGTACCCTGCCGTGAGAGGTGTCAAATGAGTGGAGCAATTGCGGTGCGCCGAGAGACCAAGAGCCCGCTCGAGCGGCGCACACCAATCACGCCCGACCTCGTCGGCAGATTGGTCAAGGGTTCCGGCATCGAGGTGCTGGTGCAACCGTCGGCGCGCAGGATCTTCCCCGACAACGAATACGTCCGTGCGGGCGCGACCATGGCGGAGAACCTGAGCGACTCCAAGGTAATCCTTGGCGTCAAAGAGATCCCCCCGAACCTCTTTCAGCCGAACACTGCGTACGTCTTCTTTTCCCACGTCATCAAAGGTCAGCCCTATAACATGCCGATGCTGGCCAAGATGCTGGAGCTCGGCTGCACTCTCATCGACTACGAGAAGATCTGCGACGAGACGGGGAAACGGCTCATTTTCTTCGGCCGCTTTGCTGGCCTCGCCGGCATGATCGACAGCCTCTGGGCCCTCGGCCAGCGCCTCAAGCGCGAGGGCTTTCCCACCCCGCTGGCTTCGATCGAACAGGCGCACGAATACGAGAGTCTGCACCATGCAAAGGTTGCGATCCGCAAGGTCGGCGAGCGCATCGCCTCCGAAGGTCTTCCGGAAGAGTTGATACCGCTGACGGTCGGCGTTGCAGGCTATGGCAACGTTGCCAGTGGTGTGCGCGAAATTCTCTCCGAGCTGCCAACCCGTGATATCGAACCCGGGAATCTCGAATTCACGTTCGAAGACGCCTCGCCACACTGCTTTTACCAAACGACCTTTCGCGAAGAAGACTTGGTCGAAACCACAGACGGCCGCGCGTTCGAGCTCCAGGATTACTACGATCATCCCGAAGGCTACCGCTCGGTCACCGGCCGGTTTCTTTCGCAGTTGACGGTGCTCATGAACTGCAATTACTGGGACGAGCGCTATCCGCGGCTGGTCACCAAAGAGCAGCTGCGGGTGATGTGGTCGAGTGACACCTCACCACGGTTGCGGGTCATCGGCGATCTCGGCTGCGATGTCGAAGGGGCCGTTGAGTGCACTCTCAAGTGCACCGAACCCTCCGACCCGATCTACGTCTATGATCCCAGCAAAGAAACCATCAGCTCGGGTGTCGACGGATCCGGACCTGTTGTGCTGGCGGTGGACATCCTCCCCGCCGAGCTGCCGCGCGAAGCCTCGGAGGAATTTTCCTCCGCTCTCGGATCACTCGTGCCCACCCTCGCCCGGGCGAACTTCGACGTTCCATTCAGCGAACTCGCCCTGCCGCCTGAGCTTCTCGGCGCCGTCATCGTCCACCGCGGCAAGCTCACACCGAACTATCGCTACATCGACGCACATCTTGCTGCCGCCGACAGGGGTTGATTTGCGTAAGCGGACACGATAGGGTTTCTGGCGGTCCGTCGACGCACAAGCTCACGCGTCACGCGCGAGCGATTCGTACGGCGACGGTCAAAATTTAGCAGTCGCTGGAAGCTCCGGCTTCCCACGACCAATTTTCATATCCCTGATCTCTCCGGGCCGCCAGGCCCGGTTTTTTTGTGTCCCGGCTGCGCCGGAACACAAAAACCGGGGCTTGGGGCGTGGCTGTGCGGGGCTTGGGGCGGGATGTCCCGCCCGCACTTCTTCGATGGCAGTGGAATTGTGCAGGCGAGACGCCTGCACCACAATCGCACCATGTTTCAATGGGACTGATTTGTGGGGCAGCCGTCCCGGCTGCCGGGTCGGAGGGGCGACAGAAAAACCGGAGCAACT
>CAVZOK010000021.1:0-41824 GCA_963776765.1 Candidatus Sulfomarinibacteraceae bacterium | reverse complement strand
GTTGCGCCAACAAATGAAAAAGACAGCAGTCATTCTGACCCTGTGTGTTGCGATGCTCGCGATCGCCGCGCCCGGTGCCATCGCCGATGAAGAAAAGAGTTCGAAAGAACTCAAGCTCGATTCTCAGCGCGCAAAGATCAACGAGGTAGCAAAGGAGACGCTCGAGCAGTTGTTCAGCGAAAACCCCAAGGCCAAGGGCTTGTATGACGAGGCCGTCGGTTGGGCGGTATTCGACAACACCAAGGTCGCATTTGGCATCTCGGGTGGCGGCGGCTCTGGCGTTGCAGTGTCCAAGACTTCGGACAAGCACGTCTATATGAAGATGGGGACCGGTGGAGTCGGCCTCGGTCTCGGTGTCAACAAGTTTCAGGTCGTGTTCCTGTTTCAGGACGAGGTCACCCTCCGCAACTTCATCGAAAAGGGCTGGCAAGCGGACGCCGGCGCCACCGCCTCGGCCGGCAAGAACGCGGCCGAGGTCAAGACCAACTTCGTCAACGGCCTCGCCATCTACCAGCTTACCGAGAAGGGCCTGATGCTCAACGCTGATATCGCCGGCACCAAGTACTGGCAGCACGACAAGCTGAACGAGTAGACCGGCCGGTCTCAGGCCTCACCGACGACAGCGATTCGTCCCCTCCTTGGAATTAGGGGAACCTCGAACCGTGTCCTTTGTGCTTTGAACCTGGATCGCCAGGCGGTCCGGCAATGAACGCGGCGATCCGGAGATTGAGTAGCAGAAGTGGACATGAAGAGAGGACTCCTGATGCATCACTTTAGCCAGCACCAAAGCCGAATTCTCGCGTGCTTCGCGATCATCTTCGCAACCGTGATTTTCTCAGCCGGGCCGACGTTTGCTGAAGAGGGCGAGAAGGACTGGCAGCCGCCGCCTCCGATGCCTGACGAGTGGGATTGGATTCAGCTCACCTCGGGGGAGTGGCTCAAGGGCGAGATCATCGCCATGTACGACGAGAATCTCGAGTTTGACAGCGACGAGCTTGATGAAATGACCCTTGACTGGGGAGACATCCAGGAGATTCGATCGGGCGGCACGATGCAGATCGGTTTTCTGGAGGATGTTGTTGCGACGGGCAAGCTCTTTGTCGACGGAGACATCGTCCGCGTGATGGGTGAGGAAGATCAGAGCTTTCCCCGATCCGACCTCTTGACCATCACCGCCGGCGCGCCAAAAGAGATCAACTACTGGGCCGGTAAAATTACTCTTGGCGCCAATATCCGAGAGGGCAACACCGAGCAGGTCGAGATCAGTTCAAAGGCAAGCATCAAACGGAGGACCCCCAAGAACCGGGTCAACTTTGACTATCTCGGCAATTTCAACCGCACCTTTGGCGAGGTCGCAGCGGACAATCAGCGCATCGATGCGGGGTGGAACCGTTACTTCTCGAAGCGCTTTTTCTGGACTCCGGCTTACGGCGAGTACTATCGCGATCCCTTCCAGAACATAGCCAGCCGGTGGACCCTCGGCATGGGTCTCGGCTATACGCTGATTGACACGAAGAAGATCGACTGGGAGGTCAACGGTGGTCTCGCCTACCAGACCACTCAGTTCGATGACGTTCTCGAGGGCGAGTCTGAATCAGCCAACACCCCGGCCCTGGTGTTCGGCACTATCTACGATCACGAGCTCACCAAGAGCATCGATTTCATTTTCGACTACCGCTTCTATATCGTAAACGAGGAGTCGGGCACCTACACTCACCATATGCTGACCGGTCTCGAGTTCGAACTCACCAGCTTGTTCGATTTCGACATCACCCTGGTCTGGGACCGCATCCAAGACCCCAGGGAGGCCTCGGACGGAATTTTCCCCGAACAGGATGATTTCAGGCTCACGTTTGGGCTGGGAATCGACTTCTAGCAAGACTGTTTGAGCTAAACTAACGGACGGATGGTAACTCGGACAGAGTTTGGCTATGCACCAAGGTCGCAACTGGTGATTGCGGGTCTCGCGATCATGCTGGCGACTACTGGCTGTTACACGAGTCACGTACGAACTTCGTTCACCGATTCCGGCGAATTCCAGGAACGCCGATCATTCGAGACCGCGCCGGCATTTTCGTACGAGAAGACCAATATTCCATTTACCAATCATGTCGAGGGCACTGGCGCCACACCGGTGTACGAGCTCCGCCTCCTCGAGATTCCGTCGGTCGGCGAAAACAGTCAGAAGGACAACCTGGTCACCGCGAAGTACTACCGGAGCACCCTGCCGGGTTCGCACCCTCTGATCATTGTTCTGCCCATCTGGGGTACTTACACCTATCCGCCGCGAACGATCAGTTCGAGCTTCCAGCGACGCAGCAACGGCGCCGTTCACATACTCCACGTCCAGGGAGACAACTTCCTCGCGAATTGGCCCGCGATCATCGCAGCAACTGACGAATCCGAGTTTCTCGAGCTGTGGAGCGAAGCGGTCGACCGGCAGCGGGTCACCATTGTCGACACCCGTCGGCTCATCGACTGGGCCGAACAACGGCCTGAGATCGACGCCGACCGGGTGGCACTGATCGGCTTCAGCCTCGGTGCCTTCGTGGCTGGAACCATCGCCACCCAGGAGCCGCGGCTGGCGGCCACGGTGACGGTCATGGGAGGCAGTCACTTGCATACGGTCATGGCCACGTGCGACGGCAAGCGAGCCACCAGAGTGCAGGCGACGGCGGCCGAGAATTTCGGTTGGGACCGGGAACAACTCGCGGCCCAACTCGAGCCGATCATCGGCGTCGTCGACGCGGCCAATTACCCGAATCGGGTGGATCCAAAAAGCATTCTGATCATCGAAGCCAACCGCGACAAATGCATCCCCGAGAAATCAAGGGAAGATCTCTGGCTCGCGCTCGGCAAACCCGAACGCATCAGCATCAACTACGATCACGCCCCGGCGTTTTACTCGATGACCCCCCTCGGCTTCAGCTGGATGCGACGGCGGATCTGGGAATTCCTCGAGGCGCGTTTGCTCGATCAGTCCGCCCAATCTCTACCCTCCTCGCAATAGAAAAGGTACCGTTGTCCGCAGAACAGCGTTTATCGATGCGTCAAAAACGGGGGTGAGACATGGCACTCGAACGTCGGCAGAGGTTCTTTTCCCTTTGTATCGCGGTCTTGATCTTCTTTGCCTGTGGCGGCGATCAGCCGCCCATGGTGGGCGCGAAGGAGGCCGGTTCGCTGCAAACGGATGCAGCCACGATATCTCAATCCGCCGCCGCCGTGCCGCCGGCGCTGGTCGCCCAGATGATGGAGCCGTATCACGGCGACTTCGACACCATGGTCAAAGATCGTTTGATTCGAGTCCTCGTGACTTACAACAAAACCAACTTCTTTCTCGACGGCGGTACCCAGCTAGGGATCACCGCCGACGCCCTGCGTGAGTTCGAGAAGGCCCTCAACAAAGAGCTGAAACTCGGACGACGGGCACTCCAGGTGGCAGCGATTCCGGTACTGCGTGACCAGCTCATCCCATTCCTTGAAGAGGGCCGTGGCGACATGGCGGTCGCCTCGCTCACGATCACACCCGAACGAGCCGAAAACGTGGACTTCTCGGTGCCCGCAGCTGGAAATGTCAGCGAGCTGGTCGTCACCGGGCCGAGCTCGCCCGCTCTCACGACTTTGGATGACCTCTCAGGCAGAAGGGTCTTCGTCCGGCCCTCGAGCAGTTACTGGGAGAGTCTGGATGACCTTAACGCGTCGTTTCGGAAACGGGGTCTCGAGGAGATCGAGATTGCTGCAGCCAGCGAGTATCTCGAGACCGAGGACCTGCTGGAGATGGTCAACGCCGGACTCGTCAAGATCACCATCGCCGACGACTATCTGGCGAAATTCTGGGCGCAGGTGCTGCCCGACATCATCGTTCATGAGGATCTCGCGGTTGCTACGGGCCGCAATCTCGGCTGGGCCATTCGTCGCGACGCAGTCGGACTCAAGGAAAGAGTTGATAGCTTTGTCAAAGCCAATCGCACGGGCCGATTGCTCGGCAACATGCTCTTCAAGCGCTATCTCCAGGACACCAAGTACGTCAAGAACGCGCTCGCCGACAGAGACCGCCAGCGGCTTGAAGAAGTGATCGACCTCTTCCGGAAATACGGGGATCGTTACTCCTTCGACTCTCTCATGGTGGCCGCACAGGCCTACCAGGAATCGGGTTTGGATCACAGCGTCGTCAGCCCGGCAGGGGCGATTGGCATCATGCAGATGCTGCCAAGCACCGCCTCCGACAAGTCAGTCGGCATCCCCGATATCTCATCCATCGAAAACAACATCCACGCAGGCACGAAATACCTCCGATATATCGCCGACCATTACTTTGACGACCCGGAGATCGACGAGGTCAACAGAACGCTTTTTGCCTTCGCCTCCTACAACGCTGGCCCGAACCGCATCCGGCGTCTGCGTGCCAAAGCCGCAGAGCAGGGCTACGATCCCAACCGATGGTTCCGTAATGTCGAGGTGGTGGTCGCCAACGAAGTGGGCCGTGAGACGGTGAGATATGTCGGAAACATCTTCCAGTACTATACGGCCTACAGTCTCCTGACGGAGCAAGGTGAAATCAGGCGGCAGCTCAAGGCCGATGCAAAGGCCGAAAACTGACCGTCGCGTTGTGTCATTCGATGGGGAGTGATTGATGAAATTGAATCGATCAAGGATCGCGTCTGTATTGCTGCTCATTCTGTCAGCACTAGCGGTTTCCGCGCAGACAAGCACTGCGCCTGAAGACAAGATCAGCCTTCAGCAGGTCCGCCAGCTCCGCGTCCAAACCGAGAGGGATCGCGCTCTGGCCGATGATCTCCGTGCGCAAATTCTCGAGCTCTATGACACCGCCATCAGTTCGCTCGAAATTGCGGCCAACAACCGGGCGGCGGCCGCCGCCTTCGAACGTGATCGAGCCGGCGTCGATCACCTGGTGGCGAACCTCAGGGCCGACCTCGAACAACCCGAACGTCAGCCCACGCCCTCCCTACCGGCGAATCCAACGGTGGCGCAAGCCGAGGACGCGATGGCTCGAGAACGCGCCCGGCTCGCCGCCAACCGCTCGGCCCTTCGCGACCTGGAACGAATTGCCGAAGATCGGGCGAAGGCTCGCAGCGACATCTCACAACGACTCGGAGAGCTGGATCTGGAGCTCGAGTTGTTCAAAGACGAGCTTCGTAAGCAGGCCGAGAGCACCGCGCGAACGGAGCTCAAGACGGCCGCCCGCCTGAATGTGATGGCACAGCGAGAGGCCGCGCTCAGCGAGATCGAGATGCATCGCGTCAGGCTCGTTCTTCTCTCAGACCGCAGCGCGCTAATTCCGTTGGAGATCGACCTCGCGCAACGGCGGGTCTCATTCAGTGAAAACCTCGCGACGATGCTCGAGGAGGCAGTCCACGAGTTGCGCGTCGAGCAGGCACGAGAGGCGCTGGGTCGGATCCGAGAGCAGAGCCGGCAGCTGTCCGAGAAGCTGCCGATGCTGGCCCCGATCGCAGCCGAGACCGAGGAGTTGGCAAACACCTTGTGGGCACCGGACGGCGTCGTCGACCAATCCGAGCGATCAATCAAGGCCCTCGACGCCACCCGCCACCACCAGGCGCAGCTCAACCGCATCGCCGAATTGACCAACAGAAAGTTCGAGGCCTACGGCCACCGGGGCAGTGTCACCCGCTGGTGGCCCGACGTTCCCGATGATTTTCCGGAGCCCGGGAGCGTCGCCAACACGATTCAGTACCTCGACGAAGGAATTCCCGAGGTGGAGCACCGACTCATCGTTTACGAGCAGCTGCGATCTGGGTCCCACGACCTGGCCAGGAAGACAATGCTCGATATTCAGGCTGAACTCGGTGGGGAACCCGACCCGGAGCTGGCGCAGCAGGTTCGTGATCTTTTCGCCGTGCGGCAGGATCTCCTCGATGAACTGATCCAGCGGGGCGGACGATACTCGAATAATTTGATCGAACATCGCGCAGCGGCGAGCAAGTTCCTCGACCAGGTCCAGGACGTTGAACGCTTCCTCTACTCCCACATCCTGTGGTCGCGCAGCGTACCCCGACCGATCATCCCTCGCCTGAAAGACATCGGCGAGGCCATGGGTTGGCTCACAGCGACGAAACACCTGCAGTCGGTCAAAGTCCTCGGAATCGAAATCGGCGGTAAAGGAATTTCTGCGGCGCTCCTTCTGGCGTTGCTCGTACTGCTTCGACAGCCCATGCGGCAACGGCTCCGCGAAATCTCGGAACGTGTCCACAATCCCGAGCGAGACAGCGTGGGGGCCTCGGTCAAGGCGACGCTGATAACACTTCTCCTTGCCGCTCCGCTGCCGATGGCGCTCTATCTGGCGGGCATCATGACCGAGCGGATTGCCGGCTCTACCTATTGGCACTCATCTGCCGAGGCATTTTCCGAGCTCGCCATGGTTGCGGCACTGCTCGAACTGATCCGGCAGATCTTCGGGCCCTTCGGACTCGCCGAGGTCCATTTTGGCTGGCCCGCCGACGCAACCCGTCCCCTGTACCGTGGTCTGCAGTTGAGCGAAGCCATCGGTCTGCCCCTGCTCTACGTGGCACTCCACCTCGCATTTGCGGGAATGCGGCTCGACAGCCCCGATCAGCTCCAGCTCTACAACAATTCCCTGGGTCGGGTCGCGTTCATCGCAGCAATGGTCCTCTTCGGGCTATCGATTCTGGCCATGCTCCGACCCGAGAAAAAGACCGAGCCGTCGGAACAGGATATGCGGGTGCCATGGCCCCAGCGATTTTCCGAGTACGCTTTCCCGACCGCTTTCCTGGGCGCCTACCCGATCATCGTCCTCTCCACCATCGTGCCTGCGGTCCTCGCCGTGTTCGGTTTCTACGTGACCGGGATGCTGCTCGCCTACCAGATGCTACGCACTCTGTTGCTGGGCATTGTGGTGATGGTCGGTGGCGGGCTCGTCCACCGCTGGCGGATCGTGAACCGCAACCGTTCGTTGCGCGATGCATCGGATGAAGTTGATGAGGAACCGCAAGAACGGGACTTCGTAGCGGCCGAGAAACAGGTCAGCCACCTCTTCCGGTTCGCTATCATCGCGGTACTCGCAGTCGGTCTTTTGTCAATCTGGTCGGACGCTCTGCCGATGCTCCAGCTGCTGAAGAGGGTACAGATCCTGCCGCGCGTCCAGATGCTGGAACCGGTTGAAGACCCTGTGACGACTCTCGGCGCCACTGTCGAAGCTCCCGAAGCACCTGCACGGGAGGCAAACGAATCGACGGCCGCCAGTCAGCCCGGCGGCCCCGATGTCGCCGACGGGGCGCCCACTGTAACGACCCAGCCTGCTGAGTCCCCTCCTCTCACCCTTTGGAACCTCCTCGAAGCAATTCTCGCGGGCGTGTTCTCTCTCGTCCTGGTGAAAAACCTCCCCGGCGTCATCGAGATCATGCTGCAGCGCAGGACCACCCTTGACGGCGGAGCACGATTCGCCTTCTCAACACTTGTCCGATACCTGATCACGATCATTGGCACGATCGCTGTCTTCGGTCTGCTCGGGGTGACGTGGGGCAAAGTCCAATGGCTCGCCGCGGCCTTGACCTTCGGTCTCGGTTTTGGTCTGCAGGAGATCGTGGCCAACTTCGTTTCCGGACTCATTCTCCTGGTCGAGCGGCCGGTGCGGGTGGGTGACGTGGTGACCATCGGCAACCTCATGGGCAAGGTGAACCGCATCCAGATCCGGGCCACCACCATCACCCTGTGGGATCGCAGCGAGATGATTGTCCCCAACAAGGAATTCATCACCACCAAACTCGTCAACTGGACGCTCTCAGATTCGAAGCGACGAATCGAGATCCCGCTCCGCATCGCCTATGGGGCCGACCTCGAGCTGGTCAAAAAGATCCTCGTCGATGCCGCCGAGCAACACCCGTCCGTCCTCGACGACCCGGCACCGCACGTGCTCCTGCTGACTTTCGGCGACGATGCCATCAACTTCGAACTCCGCTTTGTGGTCGACTTCGGACAGGGATTGGCAACCAAAGACGCGGTGCAGATGACGATCGAACGCGCTTTCCGCGAGCACGCCATCGAGTTCGCGCTGCCGAAGAGCGAGGTGCGTTTCATAGCCGATGGCGGGAACGCACCCGCCACGACCGCCTGAAAATCAGCTGACGTCTTGCTTGTACTTCTTGATCTCGGCCAGGAGGTCGTCAATCTTGGCCTTGACCTCTGGGTCGTCTGTCCGTTTGCGAAGTTGCTTGACGTCGCGTTCGACACCATCCACCGTCTGAAGCGCTGCTGCCGCATCCGAGGTCGTATCCATGCCACTTACGCCAGCAGATCGACCCGCCTGGCGGTAGGCCTGGGTGGCGCGCCGGAACTCACCCTTGAGGCTGTTGAGCTGTTTCTCTTCATCACTCATTCCACCACCCGGCATGAGGCTGAACTCGCCGGTCTGAAAATAGTTGTATGCGACCAACGCCACGACCACGACGACGACGATGGTGATGAGGTTTTTCACAATAGTTCCCTTTCCCAGGCGGGCTCTCAGACCCGTTGCCATCAGCTGAATCTTCCTAGTCTATTGTGGCATGTCGACTCGCGATGGAGTTGACACAGATCACCTCGCGACCGAATCTGGATAAGAGAATTCAATGGACGACACCCACGCTGACCCCCCCAAATGGCCCTTCTATGGATGGCTGGGGCTCGCCCTGGTGGCGGTCTTCTGGCCGCTCAACTGGGGCCTTGATGGTATTCGAACCCACTGGGGCTTCTTTCCCTTGTGGCTCGGTTATTGCCTGACGGTGGACGCACTGACCTTCATCCGCACCGGAAGCTCGCTTCTCACCCGCAGCCGCCGCGCCTACGTTGGACTGTTCGCAGCGTCGGTTCCCGCGTGGTGGCTTTTCGAGCTCATCAACAAGCGCACACAGAACTGGATCTACCTCGACGACGGCTCGATCGGACCCGTTGAGCATGCTCTGCTCGCCTCGCTCGCTTTCTCCACCGTCATTCCCGCAGTCTTCGGCACTGCCGAGCTCGTCAGCTCGTTCAAGTGGGTGCGGCGCATGCCGCCCGGTCCACGCGTCACGGCGTCCAATATTGTCCTCACGGGATTTTTCATCTCTGGACTGGTGATGCTCTCGTTCACTCTCGCCTGGCCCCGATTTTTCTTTCCGTTCGTTTGGCTGTCGGTTTTTTTCATCCTCGAGCCTATCAACCATCGCCTGGGCAATCGGACACTGCTCACATACACCTCGGCACGTGACTGGCGGCCGATCGTTTCCCTGTGGACCGGGGTCCTGATCTGTGGGTTCTTTTGGGAGTTCTGGAATTTCTGGTCATTTCCGAAGTGGATCTACAACGTTCCGTTCGTAGGGTTCGGCCGCATCTTCGAAATGCCGGTACTCGGTTACGGTGGCTATCTACCCTTCGCCCTCGAGCTGTTTGCGCTGTACCACCTGTTTGCGGGAATTCTCGGGTATGGTGCGGGTTGGAAGTATCTGCGGCTCGGAGACGGTTGATATCCGTGCCCAGCCGCGTTGGAGGATCTCCCATGACCAGAAAACTCCCTATGATCGGCGTGCTGTCGATCCTGAGCATCATCGCTGGCGTTGCGGTCAGCTCACCAGCCTGCGCGCAGGAGGCGCGCCACACCGAACCGTCTTCTCGCCCGATTACGGCGAGGGGCGAGCTCACCGCCGCCGAGACGAGCGTCACCGCCCTCTTCGAGGAGGCCACCCCATCGGTGGTCTACATCACGTCGGTGGCCCTGCGCCGCGACTTCTTCCGTTTCAACGTGATGGAGATCCCGAGCGGTACCGGGACCGGTTTCGTGTGGGACGACCGCGGCAACATCGTCACCAACTTCCACGTCATCAAAGATGCCTCTCGAGCCGAGGTCACCCTCGCAGAGGGCAGCACCTGGGAGGCCAAGCTCGTCGGCTACTCAAGGGAGAAAGACCTCGCCGTGCTTCACATCGATGCGCCGAGAAGCCAACTTCAATCGATCCGACTCGGCACTTCCTCGGACCTCAAGGTCGGGCAATCGGTACTCGCCATTGGCAACCCCTTTGGTTTCGACCAGACCCTGACCACCGGCATCGTCTCCGCCCTTGGTCGCGAGATCGAATCGACCGACGGGGTCCCGATCCGCGACGTCATCCAGACCGACGCCGCGATCAATCCCGGGAACTCCGGCGGCCCGCTGCTCGACAGCGCCGGACGCCTGATCGGCGTCAACACCGCCATCGTCAGCCCATCCGGTGGTTATGCCGGGGTCGGCTTCGCGATCCCGGTCGATACCGTCAATTGGGTGGTGCCGCAGTTGATCGCCCACGGCAGAGTGCAGCGTCCCACAATGGGCGTCGAACTCGCCTCGGATCACATCGCGCGCCGGTCGGGCATTGAAGGCGCGGTGGTGACCAAGGTGGTCGAAGGAAGTGGTGCCGACCGCGCGGGCATCCGGCCCATTTACCGTGACCGCCGCGGCCGGGCGCGAGTCGGCGATGTCATCGTTGCCGTCAACGAGGAACCGATTCGTTCTAGCGGTGAGCTCGGCCTCATCCTCGAAAGCTTCAAGGAAGGCGACACCGTAACTGTGACCGTTAAGCGGGAAGGCCAGGAGAAGAGCGTCCGGGTCAAGCTCGGCGCGGTACGTTAATCTCGAGATCGCGATGATCGAGGCCATTGGAACTGGGGCTCAAGCTAACAGGTCGCCCGAGATGTAGCGCAAGATCCGGGGCTCACGCTCCGGGCTATCCATCTGTCGCCCCCTCCGGGGGCTTGAGGTATTGGCAACCCCGGAAACCTGGGGCCGAATATTCTGGGAGCCCTGAAGGGGCAACAGATATTGTCACTCCTTGAGGAATTCGTTGATCACGGGGGCGACGCGTTCGGGGTGGGTGAGGTGCACGTGGTGACCGCCCTCGATTTCCGCCGTTTCGAGGTCCCGGATCTTTTTGAGTCTTGCCATCACCACGTCTTCTGGAAACGGCCAGCCCTGCAGCGCCCGCACCGCCAGCACAGGGCACTTGATGGCGGCCAGGAACGCCAACGCCTGGTTCTCGGTCAGCCGCACTCGTGATCGGGTCCTCAGGCGCGGGTCGTGGGTAAAGCGGACGCCACCTTCGACCTCTTCGGAACCACGTTCTACCAGCAGCCGCGCCGCCTCGGTGTTCAGATCCGAGTCTCGCAGCCGGGCTTTGACCGCGGCTTCCAAATCAGGGAAGAGACGGGGAGACGCCGCTACCGCGCGGGCCTCGTCTGCAACGGCGGACGCGAGCTGAGCCGGTGCCATGGCTGCATCCGCCGCCAGCGGACCCGCACCCTCGAGCAACACAAGGCGCTGGACACGCTCGGGGAAGGTGCCCGCGACCAGCGTAGAGATTCCGGCGCCCATCGAGTGACCGATGAGCTCGAAGCTCTCCCAGCCAAGATAATCCGCAACCGATACCATCTCCGGCGCCCAGTCGATGAAGTGATGGACGACGCTCGGGTGACGGTGTTGCGAGCGGCCGTGGCCGGCCAGGTCCAGGGCTACCAGATGCAACTCCGGCAATAGCGGTGCCAGACGATCAAAAGTCGCCGCGTTGTCGAGCCATCCGTGGAGGGCGAGCACCGGCGGGCCGTCCGCGGAGCCCCATTCGCGGGCCGCGAGACGCAGATGCGGCAGCTCGATTGTCAGCTCGCGAGCCATCATCGATGGTCACGGTATATGCGAAGCGCGAAATCGCCGGCCGGCGATGACCGAAACTCCTCGATCTGGCCCAACATCTCTGCCGGCACCTCACCGAGCGATGGCAGTGGCGAGCCGTAATTCCTCGGCAACAGCACCGGCGCGGCAAGGGCGGCGAAGGTCAGATCGGCGGCTCCGAATTTCTTACCGACCAGATAGAAACGCCCATCGGCGAGCAGCTCTCCGACGGTGGCGAAAACGCCCCGGACGTATCCCAGCGAGCGCTCGGTGCCCTCGTCATCAATCCGCATGCCGACACGCATGAGTTTCTTCACCATCGGCGCAATTGCGCTGAAGAGGAGGCGCTCCGAACTTCCAACTCCAGCCAGCACCGACGTGAGGAACAGCTCGTTGTGTTGCAGCAAATGGTAGTAAGCGATACGGCGAGTGTGGGGTCCCAGACGAGTGTCAAAGACCTCCTCCAGCTCCTCGGCTTCCACTCGCAGTTGTGAGTCCGTCGGGTAAGGGCGCCAACCCTCGGCGTGCTCGACATCGATGAACTGGAGAATATCCGTCGAATCCGGCAACACCCTTTCACCGGTCACCAGAACCGGTGTGGAGTGCCCCCCTCCAGCCAACTTTGTGGCGACACGATGCAAGAGCGGCGGATGCCTTTCCTCGCGGTAGGCTATCCCGGATTTTTCCAGGCCCCACCTCGCCTTCTCACAATAGTGACTTGGCGGAATCGTGATCAGACGGTAAGGAGCGCTCATGGCTTCAGAATACTCTCACCGAGCAGCTCACTCAATCGTTGGTGCAAAATAGCGAGGAGGGATGCAGGATGCAGGGTTCAGGATGCAGGATGCTGGGGCCCGGAGATCCGAGACAGCTAAGCTTCGAACTTGTAGTCGGGAAGTTCATCTCTGACGGATCTGTGTTCTCTTTCGACACCCTTGATGAATCCGTTGAGCGCACGGCTCAGCTTGGTGACACGAAAGTGGAGATCCTGATAAACCTCATCGTCAGGCAAGGAACCCGTTTCGTGTAGAGTTTCGAGGTGGTCTTTCGTTTCATCACACGACGCATGAGCGATTACCAGGAATCGGATGTAGTCCTGCCGGTAGCGTCGTCGACCATAGCCCTCGACGATATTCGACTTCACTGACTTCATCGCCCGCCGAATTTGCGCGCCTTCCTCGTACATCTCGAAACGTGGAAGCAAGTTGAGGGTCATGCGATGGATGTCCACCACAAGTTCTTGCGCCATCTCCCAAATCTCAAGTCGTTTGTAACTCATCCCCGCCAGAGTACAAGATCAGAGAACTCGACGGCCAAATTCGCCCTACCCTGCTCTGAACCCTGCATCTCTGAACCCTGCATCCTGAACCCTGCATCCTGAACCCTGGACCCTGCATCTGGCCGTGCGGGTGAAAAAAGGCCCCTTCCGCAGGGAGGTGGGTCGCGGAAGGGGTCGAGTGGTCGCCGAGCAGATGCTCGGAAACCGAAATTCGTGGTTTCGCAGGTCAGTCCATTTGTTTGCGCAGGATCGCCGGAATTTCGTAATCGTCCGTCTGATTGATGCCGTACTCGGAGTTCGGCCCGCCCGGCACCAGGAAGCGACTGGCGCGCGTCGGGGCGCTCTCCTCGAACGGATCCTGTGTTGCGGTTGCCCTGGCCTTGGTCGCGGGCAGCTGCGCGCTGTCCAGTACGCCCTGGAAGCCGGTGGCAATCACTGTCACGCTCACGCAGTCACCGAGGTCGGGATCGACCACCGCGCCAAAGAGGACCTGGGCGTCCGGATCCGCGCCTTCGGTGATGATCTCTGCGGCTTCGTTGATCTCATTGAGGGTGACTTCCTCACCACCGGTGATGTTGATCAGGAGCCCGCGCGCGCCCTCAATCGAGGTTTCCTCGAGCAGCGGCGAAGCGATCGCTTGTTGTGCAGCTTCTACGGCCCGGTGTTCGCCGGACGAGGTGCCAACACCCATGATGGCGTGGCCCATACCCTTCATCACCGTTCTCACGTCAGCAAAATCGCGGTTGATGAGTCCGGGCACCGTAATGATGTCAGCGATCCCCTGCACTGCCTGCCGCAGCACATCGTCGGCAATGCTCATCGCGTCAGTGAAATTTGTGTTCCGTTCGACAAACTTGAGCAGCCGGTCGTTGGGAATCGTGATCAGCGTGTCCACGTGCTCGCCGAGCTGCTGAATACCCTCGTCGGCGACGTTGCGACGGCGTGAGCCCTCGAACGAAAACGGCTTGGTCACCACAGCTACCGTCAGAGCGCCCACGTCCTGCGCCATTTGGGCGATGATCGGCGCCGCGCCGGTTCCGGTGCCGCCACCCATTCCGCAGGTGATGAAGACCATGTCGGCGCCGTCAATCAAATCGAAGATCTTTTTGTCCGCCTCGAGCGCAGCGTTGCGTCCAACCTCGGGGTTGGCACCGGCGCCGAGGCCCCGAGTGAGCTCCAATCCGAGCTGCAGCTTGACCGGCGCCCTGCAGTTGGCGAGGGCCTGGGCGTCTGTGTTGCCGGCGATGAATTCCACGCCGCCGAGTCCGGCTTCGATCATGCGGTTCACCGAGTTGCAGCCACCACCGCCGACTCCGATCACCTTGATACGCGCCGGCGCCGGCGTCTCGTCAAGGAGAATCGCCAGATCTGGACACACCAGATGCAATTTAGGGTTCTCCGATTCCTCAGCGTCACTCTGTTCGCCCGTGACTCCGTCATCAAACTCGATCATGTCCACCTCCCAATTCAAAAAATTCTCCGAGGGCGTTACGGAGCCATGCCATGATGCTGCCCCGGTTAGTCCTCGACGTCAATACCTGATTTCGACGATTGTGGTGAATTCGGATCAGCCCGCAGGCGACCGCCCACTCCGGACCCGACACTGGTTCAACCAAGCCGGCCAGGGATCTAGGAACACCGAGACGCACGCGATGACCGAAGATCGTCTCGGCGACCTCTTCGAGGCCCTCGAGCTTCGAGGCGCCACCCGTAAGCACCACCCCTGCTCTGGGAACTCGATCCAAACCCTGACCTACCAAAACCTTATGGACTCCAATAAAGAGATCGCGCGCGCGCTCATGGAGGATTTCGGCAGCAAAGGCGGCGGGGTGGACCTGATTGCCGTCCCCTCCCAACGCCGGCACCTCGACCGCTGCGCTGTCGAGACCTTCGCGATTGAGTGCGGCACCGATCTGCCGTTTACTGCGCTCGGCGGCAGCCGTCGTCGTCTTGAGCATCGCCGCCAGGTCGGCGGTGAAATGACGACCGCCAATCGGCACCGCACCGCTGAGGGCGACAACTCCCTCGGCGAAGAGCACCCAGTCGGTGGTCGCGTAGCCGATATCGAGAAGCAGGCAGCCGAGCTCTTTCTCATCCTGAGTCAACACTGCTTCGCTGGCCGCCAACGGTTCGAAGACAAGGCGTCCGAGAGCAACCGCCGCGTGGTTGACCGCCTGCTCGACAGTCTCTGCGTGGGTTCGATTGGCGTACAGCACATAGGCCGACGCGTCGAGACGGTTCCCCGGCATCCCAACCGGGTAGTCCATCCCGGATTGGCCGTCGAGGGCGAATCCGCAGGAAATAATATCGAGGACCCTGAAATCCTCCGGAATCGCAACCTGAGCACATGCAGCCAACGCCCGCTGAAGGTCCTCAGACGTCACGGTGTGGTCGCGGCCGGTCACCGGCACCGAGGCGGTAGAGGGTACGCCCTGGATTGGGAGGCCTCCGATCCCGACCAAAGCGACTTCCACCGGCATCGAGGCCATGGCTTCGGCCTCCTCCGCCGCAACACGCACCGCTTGCGAGACCTCTTCGAGGCTCGCGATCACGCCCTTGCGAGCACCGTCGTGCGTCGCTTGTCCGCAACCACGGACGACCAATCGCTCATCCTCCATCTCTCCAACCACGACCGACACCTTCGACGATCCGAGGTCAATCCCGATCACGGGGTGGTGCTCGTTCACGGTCCACCCCCAATGACAATCCGATCCGTCCAACGAAGATCCGCCCAGGTCCAGGTCAGCGAGCCATCAGTGACAGCCTCACACCAAACCTTTTCGGCGCTTGTACCCTGAGGCAGGACGTGTATGACGATTTCCGGGCCTCCACTCGACGGCTGCATTCGCAGCCTGAAATCCGACGGTGTCACGCGGCGGATTTCTCTCACCTGACCACCGGTCGTTTCTTCCAGTCGGCTGGCAACGGCAAGCCCCTTGCTCCGTTCGAAATCAGAGGTGAATCCGGCGAGAACCGGCGGCAGGGCGAAGTCCACAAGTCCGGTCAATGAGCCGTCGGCGGCGACCCCGTGCCAACTGCGACCCACCCGCAGACTCCCTCGGCTGACCGAGGCTGCGGCACGGACATGAACTGTGCTCGGAAGCTCAAGCTCGACCTCGACGTCACCCACCCCCGGCCAGATCTCGACCCGATCGCGAACCGCCTCCAGGTCGAGTCCCATGGCGGGCTGGCCAACGAGTTCATGCAGAGAGTGGACCGAGGCGGTAGGCAGTTTCGGGCAACCCTCGACACGAACCTCTGTGACCTGCCATCTGGGCAGGGCCAGCAGCATGACCGGCACCACGGTCAGCAGCGCATATCCACGCCTCCGCTTGCGCCCGGTCGTCGGGGGACGTAGCCGTTCCGGCAGGAAGCGGGGGACTTCGGCGTTCATGCCGCACCCTCCAACCACGCTGCCGCAAGATCATCGACATCACCGGCACCGACCGTCAGCAAAACATCACCCGGTTCGAGGAGCTCTTCGAGCTGCTCCATCGCCTCGCCCATCGGTAAGCCGGCCAGCACCCGCGGGTGGCCGAGACGCTCAGCCTCTTCGACGACGAGCTGTGAGCTGACCCCCTCGATCGGCCCTTCACGCGCCGGGTAGATCGGCAGGACAATCGCCACCTCCGCGCCGAGGAGGGCCGATGCAAAATCTTTCGCAAAATCGCGGGTTCGGCTGTAGAGGTGCGGCTGGAAGACCGCTACAACCCGCCGCCCAGGCATCGCCTGCCGAGTTGCCTCGAGCAGCGCCTTGAGCTCGGTCGGATGATGGGCATAGTCGTCGACGACGGTCACGCCTCCGCGGTCCCCACGCACCTCGAATCGGCGCGCCACTCCGGAAAAGTCGGCGCAGGCCGCGGCCAGAACATCGAACTCGAAACCGAGCTCGAGACCCGCTGTGATCGCGGCGAGGGTGTTGAGCGCATTGAAGTTCCCGGGCATCGGCAACGACACATCGCCGAGCCGGCGGTCCTCTCGGAAGACCGTAAACTCGGTGCCGCGAGCCTCGCTGGCTGTGATCTCGAGCCGCATTTCGGCCTCTTTCGAGAAACCATAGCCCACGACATTCCGCCGAAGGTCGTCACGGAGGCTCCAGGCGCCCGGGTCGTCGGCGCAGACAATAGCCGCGCCGAAGACGGAAACACGGTTGGCGAAGGTGGTGAAGGCCGACCGCAGATCCTCAACACTTTCATAGCAGTCGAGGTGCTCGGGTTCGAGGTTGGTAATGACAGCCAGGTGCGGCGCCAGCTCGAGGAAAGACCGATCGTACTCGTCGGCCTCGCATACCAGGAGAGGTGAATCACCGACCCGGGCGTGGGCTCCGAGGAAGTGTGCGCGGCCACCGACGATGACCGTCGGGTCGCCACCCGCTGAAGTCAGAAGATGACCGATAATGGCGGTGGTCGTGGTTTTGCCGTGGGTGCCGGCAACCGCAACTCCTCGCTTGAGCCGCATCAGCTCGGCGAGCATTTCCGCCCGCCGCACGATCGGCAAACCCCTCTTCCTCGCCGCCGTCAGCTCGGGGTGTTTTTCCGGCACAGCAGCGGTCACGATCAGCGCATCGACGCCTTCGAGGTGACCCTGTTCGTGACCGAGGAAGATTTCTGCGCCAAGATCAGTCAGCCTCCGCGTCCGCTCATTGTCCGCGAGATCGCAGCCGCTCACCGTCAGACCCTGAGCAAGCAGCACCTCGGCGATTCCGCACATGCCGACCCCACCGACACCCATCAGGTGGAGGTGGCGGGCGCTCATACCCAACCCCCAATCGACAACACACGCTCGGCAATGCGTGCCGCAGCGTTCGGCAGCGCAACCTCGCGCGCGGAGCGGCCCATTTCGCGCAGCGAATCGTGGTCGCGAAGGAGTTTGCCGAGTAGCATCGAAACCCTCAGCGGCATCGCCTCGTTCTCGGTCAGGACCAGAGCGCCGCCGGCTCTTTCGAGGCTGCGGGCGTTGAACTCCTGGTGATTCCCCGCGGCGGCGGAAAAGGGAATAAGCAGGGCACCGCGACCAGCGGCGGCGAGCTCTGAGATCGTCAGGGCGCCCGATCGAGCGACCACCAGATCCGCCTCGGCGAACGCCTGCCACGGCTGGGCGAGAAAAGCGCTCACCTTTGCCTCGAGCTTGAAATCCCGGTAGGCAGTCCTCACCACCTCCGCCCACCGAACGCCGGCCTGGTGCTTCACCTCGATCTCGAGGCCCTCATCCCGGAGCATCGCAAGCGCCCGCGGCAGCGTTCGGTTGATGAACAAAGATCCCTGGCTGCCACCCAGGATCAGGAGGCGGGGCGGGTCTTGCGGGGCCACATCAGACACCTCGAAAAAGTCGGCCCGCACCGGATTTCCGGTCCACTCTGCGGAAAGCGAGGGAAACTCCTTCAAGGCGTCCTCGAAACCGCAGCAAACGAGGTCAGAGAAAGGAGCGAGAAACTTGTTCACCTTGCCGGGAATGGAATTCTGCTCCTGCAGCACCGTCGGCACACCGAGCAGCCCGGCAGCCATCATGCCGGCGGTGGAAGCATATCCGCCCACTCCGACTACCCCAATCAGGGGTCTGAGCTTGAGAAGGGTTCGGACCGAAGTGGTGACGGCACCCGGTAGCTTGGCAAGAGCCCGCATCGCAGCCGTGGGCGTCATGGCCTGGATGCCCTCGAGATCGACCAGGGTGATCGGGATATTGCGTTCGGCAACCAGTTCCGCCTCGAGACCGCGACGCGCTCCGAGCCAGTGGACATCAATTTCGCGGGCCTTGAGCTCGCGCGCCACCGCCAGGCCGGGGAAGATGTGGCCCCCGGTGCCTCCACCTGCAATAACCACCCGCCGACTCACGCCTTCACCTCCCGCGACAGGTTGAGGAGAATGCCGATCGAGACCAGCGTCACCAACATCTCGGTCTTTCCGTAACTGACCAGCGGAAGTGGAATTCCCTTCGGAGGCAGTAGATCGAGGCATACCACCATGTGCACAAGGCTCTGCATGGCAAACGCCGCGGTGATCCCAAAGGCAAGCAGTGCGCGTTGGGGATCCTCGAGTCGGGATGCAATCACGAAACCGCGCCAAACAACGACGCCCGCCAGACCGAGAAGGAACATCAGGCCCACTAGCCCGAGTTCCTCTCCGGTGATGGCGAAAATGAAATCGGTATGGGGTTCGGGCAGGAAAAAGAGCTTCTGCAGTCCTGCTCCGTAACCGAGGCCGAGGAAACCGCCGCTACCGATAGCGACGAGGCTCTGGTAGGTCTGCCAGCTGCCCGCCGCACTCATGTCGGCGTCAAGAAACGCCTGCACTCGGGCCAGTCGATAGGGTGAGGAAATAATCGCAACTACAAGCACCACCGCAGCTATGATCGCGGGAGCCGCTAACATCCGCAGTGGCATCCCCGCAACAAAGGCCATCGCGCCCAATACCACCGCCAGCAGGGCGGCCGTTCCGAGGTCGGGCTCGATCACGATTACCAGAATTGTTGTGAATGAAATCGCGCCGATCACCGCCAACTTCTGCCATTGCCAACCCGTGCGCCGTGCCTCATCGAGGAGGATCGCCATCAGCATGATCAGACCGAGCCTCACCAGCACCGACGGCTGTAGCGAGATTCCACCGACGCTGATCCAACGGTGGGTGGCGGCAACCTCTGCCTGAGCGAAGGCAGCCAACAGCAAGGTCCACCCCATGATCAGGGCACCGATCACAAGTCGGAGGTCAGTGAGGAGGGTCGTTCTCAGGTGCATGCTCACGACCATCAGACCGAGACCGACCATCGCAGTCGCCGCCTGCCAGGTGAAGAAGTATGACCCGGGCCGTCCGTAGCGTTCCGTCGCCAGCAACCACGAAGCCGACGCGAGGATGGCGAGGCCAATGGCGGTCAGGAGGATCGTCGAGCCGAGCAGGAGGCGGTCGAAGCGCTGGCTTATGGGCACGGCACCACCTCCTGTCGCACGAGATCGGTGAATCGGTCACCGCGCTCGCCGTAGTTGGTGAACTGGTCGAAGGAAGCACAGGCCGGCGCCAGCAGAACCAACTCACCCGACGCCGCATGATGACGAGCCCGTCTGACCGCTTCTGCCAGAGTTTCGCAATCTTCGGTCGGTGCCGTGCCGGCCAGGGTTTCAGCGATTGCCGGTCCGTCCACGCCGATGACGTAGAGGCGGGTCACTGCCCGCCGCACCTCGTCAACGAGGACTTCAAAGTCCTGCCCTTTGGCCTGACCTCCGAGGATCAGATGCAGGGAGTCTTCAGGATAGCCGCGCAAGGCGGCCAGGGTGGCACCAACGTTTGTAGCCTTGGAATCGTCGATCCAGCGGACGCCGTCCTCGGTGTGGACGGTGCGGTGGCGATGCTGGAGCCCCTCAAAAGTCTCCAGTGCAGTGGCCATGGCGGCCGTCGGCACTCCAAGAGCAGTAGCCGCAAGTGCTGCTGCTAGAGCATTTGCAACGTTGTGAATGCCGCTCAAACGCATCCTGGACGAAGACAAAATCGGCTCGCCATCGAGCACGAGGTCGTCACCTTCGAGGGAGGCATCCGCTGGCCCGGAAATCGAGAAATTGCGTTTGCGGGCCGCTGTTCGAGTCGCAGCCACCATCGGGTCGTCAGCATTGAGCACCGCCGTATCGGCATCGGTCTGAAAAGCGAACAGTCGCTCTTTGGCAGCGAAGTAATTATCGAGATCTGGGTGGCGTTCGAGGTGGTCCTGGCTCAGATTGAGGAAGACCGCGACCCGGGGCGCCATCGCGGTCAGGAGCTCGGCCTGGAAGCTCGATATCTCGAGCACCCAACTCTCCCAGCCTCCGTCGAGTACGAGCTGCGACGCCGGTGTCCCGAGATTTCCGCCGGCCACTGTCGACCGGCCCGCCTCGACCAGCATCTGTGCCGTCAGCTCGGTCACCGTGCTCTTGCCGTTGGACCCTGTCACCGCCACCAACTCGGCCTGCGGCCGATGGCGCCACGCAAACTCGATCTCGGTGTTGATCTCGATGCCGTGTTCACGGGCCGACTCGAGCAACGGTGCATTGGCCGGAACGCCGGGTGAGGCGATGATCAGCCCCACCCCGTCGAGACATTGGTCTGGGTGGCCGCCAAGGAAAGTGCGAACGTCACCTCCAAGGGCCGCCAATTCCGCCCCCAGCTCACTCTCAGAACGAAGGTCGGTGACCCAGACCTCGGAGCTGTCGGCAGCTGCGAGGCATGCAGCCGCAACGCCGGAGCTTCCCAGCCCGACGATCAGTACCCGAGGAGGAGTCACAAACGCCACTTCTACCTCAGCTTCAGGGTCGACAACCCGGCGAGGGCGAAGACCACCGCGATGATCCAGAAACGCACGACAACCTGGGTCTCCGTCCATCCGAGAAGTTCGAAATGGTGGTGGAGCGGAGCCATTCGGAAGACCCGGGTACCGCGCAGTTTGTAAGAAAGAACCTGGATGATGACCGACAGCTCCTCGAGCACGAAGAGTCCGCCAACCAGCACCAGCAGCAACTCCTGTTTGGCCACAACCGCGACAATGCCGATCCCGCCGCCCAGGGCGAGCGAACCGACATCACCCATGAAGACCTGCGCCGGGTGGCAGTTGAACCACAGAAACCCGATCGCCGCGCCAACCATGGCTCCAGTGAAGATCGCCACCTCACCCGCACCCGAGACCGGGACAATGCGCAGGTACTCGGCGATCCTGGCGTGACCGGCAACGTACACGAAAACCGTGTAGGTGGCGGCGGCAATAGCGACGGCACCCACCGCCAGGCCATCGAGGCCATCGGTGAGATTGACGGCATTTGATGAGCCGATGAGGACAATGATCACGAACGGCAGATAGAAGACCCCCAGCGGTAGCAAGACGTCTTTGAGGAACGGCACTGCGAGGGCGCCCGCGTGGGGCGCCGGATTGGCGGCGGCCCGAGCCATCAGACCCGCGGCGAGGCCAACCACTACCTGCAGAAAGAGTTTCTGACGAACCGTCAGACCAAGATTACGCTGTCGACGCACAATCAGCAGATCGTCGATCAACCCGATTGCTGCAAACCCGAGGGTCGTCATCAATACGGTCCAGATGTAGGGATTCTCGAGATCCGCCCACAGCAGGGTCGTGAGCACAAAGCTCGAAACGATGAGGATTCCACCCATGGTCGGTGTCCCCGCCTTGACCTGGTGGTGCTCGGGTCCCTCCTCACGGATCGATTGACGCACCTGCAGGGCCTGCAATTTCGAGATCATCCACGGACCCGCCACCAAGCTGATGAAGAACGCGGTCGCGATCGCCAGACCCGTCCGGAACGTCAAGTAACGGAAGACGTTAAAGCCTATGAATGTGTCTCCAAGGGGATAGAGGAGGGCGTACAGCATCAGGCCGCCCCTTTCCCCGTCAACGCCTCCACGGTACGGTCGAGGCCCACTCCACGGGAACCTTTGACCAACACCACGTCTCCCGGTCGCAGCACTCGGTGCAACAGCTCGACAGCGCTATCGGCATCCTCCACGTGGTGGATGGATTCATGCGGCTGTCCAGCATCTCGAGCCCCGTCCGCAATACGTCCGGCATCGGCGCCGCCCACAGCGACCAGCAGATCGCATGCGGCAGCGGCTCTGGCACCGGCAGCGCGGTGCGCTTCTTGTGCCAGATCCCCGAGTTCGTACATTTCTCCCAGCACCGCCACCCGACGTCCCGGGGCTCGCGCCAGGAGTTCGAGCAACCTCCGCACCGCCAGGGGCGACGCGTTGTAACTGTCGTCGACCAGCGAAATTCCATTACCAACCGCTATCACCCGCCCGCGGTGCTCAGGAGCCAGAAGCTCGGGTGCGGTTACGGCCACCTGCTCGGCCCGCACGCCAAATGCCGAGGCGGCGGCGGCCGCGGCGAGCAGATTCTCGGCCTGGTGTTGTCCCGGCAGACTCAATTCAACTTCGGCCTCGCTGTCCGGAAGGACCAGCCGGAAGCGGCACCCGAGCAGCCCGCGATCCTCTACATCCTCGATCCGCGCCTCCGCGTCTTTACCCCCGTAGCGTATGACTCTGGCCGCGGTCTCGGACGGATAGCTGTCTTGATTCGGGTCATCCGCGTTGATGATCAGCGTTCCCTCATCATCGAGCCACGGCAGGAGCTCGGCCTTGGCCCGGACAATCCCCTCGAGATCGGGGAAGAACTCGGTGTGGACCGGTGCAATACGGGTGTAGAGCAGGAACTGGGGACGCAAAATCTCACCAAGAGTTGCCAGTTCGCCGGGACTGCTCATGCCCGCCTCCGCAACAAACACCTCGATCTCCGGATCCTGCGAGAGAATCTCGGCCGGCAAACCGAGGGTGGAGTTGCGGTTGCCCTGCGAAGCACCGACCCGATGGTGGGGCGCGAGCAGGGCGGCCAGGAAGTCTTTTGTGGTGGTCTTCCCTACCGAACCGGTCACCGCAGCTACCTGCCAGGCTCGCTCCCGACATTCGTGACGGGCGAGCTCGTGGTATGCGGAGAGTGGATCGTCGACCCGCACCAGGGCGCGTTCGATGGGCGGCGCCACGAGATCTGCATCGCGTCGAACCAGAGCCGCCGACGCAATCTCGAGAGCCATACCGACAAACTCGTGGCCGTCACGCCGCGAACCCGGCAGGGCCACGAAGAGGTCTCCGTCTTCGATCCGGCGCGAGTCGACCTCGGCGCCGAGCAGGCGCACAACAGCATTCCCTTCGACCGCTCCACCGACAACGCGGGCAACATCTGTTGCCGTCATGCGCACCGTGCCCTCCGCACTTCGGTCCGCACCACATCCTGGTCGGAGAACGGAATCCTGGTATCGCCGATGGTCTGGTGCGCCTCGTGCCCCTTGCCCGCCACCAGAACCAGCGCCCTTTCATCGGCTGTATCGAGAGCAGTGGCAATCGCCTCGCGACGATCGAGCACCACCAAGGGTTCGGCACCCGCAGCGCGAACTCCCTCAGCAACCGCCTCGGCGATCTTTGCCGGGTCTTCCGAACGCGGGTTGTCAGAGGTCACGATCGCAATGTCAGCGAACTCACCGACCGCGAAACCCATTGGCCCGCGTTTGCCCTGGTCACGATCGCCACCGGCGCCGAAGACGACGATCAAGCGCCGGTCGGTCACCCTGCGCAGTGCCTGCAGAACCGAGCGCAGGCCGTCAGGGGTGTGGGCGTAGTCGACAAACACCGGGAACGGCGCGTCAACCGGAATCCGTTCCATGCGACCGGTCAACGGCCGTGCCCGCTCGAGGCCACGCTGGATGGCGCGGGCGCCGAGGCCGGCGGCGTATGCGGCGGCCGCGGCGGCGAGCGCGTTGCGCAGATTGTGAACCCCTACCAACGGCAGATCGACGGGAATCTCCTCATTTTCCAGCCGGAGAACGAACCGGCTGCCGTCGAGATCGCTCGAGACGTCTTTCGCACAGACTGTTCCGCGCTCCAGACCCCAGGAGATGTCGCCATCCCGGGGCTTGTCGAGTAAACGCGCTCCCCACGGGTCGTCAACCGCGAGCACACGGCGACCGTCTCGCGCCAGGTGCTCGGTGAAGAGCCGCCGTTTGGCCTCGAAGTAGGTCTCCATATCATGGTGGTAATCGAGGTGATCTCGGGTCAGATTGGTCCACACCGCAACGTCGAACTCGAGTCCCGCCAGCCGATCCTGGCTGAGGGCATGGGACGAGACCTCCATCGCCACCGCAGAGGCGCCCTCGGCCACCGCTCTCTTCAACATCGGCGCGAGATCCGTAGCCTCCGGCGTCGTTCTCTCGCTGGCCACTTCCACGCCACCCGGGATACGTGCGCCGAGGGTACCGATGAATGCAGCCGGTCGACGAGCCGAGCTCAGAACAAGGCTGATGAGGTGGGCGGTTGTGCTCTTGCCGTTGGTCCCGGTCACTGCCAACATTTGCAGCTTCTTCTGTGGATTTCCGGCCAGGATCCACGCCGCCCTCGCCATCAGCGACCGAGGGTGTCGGCATTTGATCCAGGGAATGTCGAGGTTCTTCCGTGGTCGACGGTCGGTGAGTATCGCCGCTGCACCACCGGTCAGGGCCTGCTCGAGGTAGTCGATGCCGTGGGCGTGCTCTCCGGGCAGGGCCGCAAAAATTATGCCTGGCCCCACCTGCCGTGAGTCGTGGGTAATGCTTCGCACATCGGACCCCGGTTCGCCGGTCAGTTCACCCTCGTGCAGGCGCTGGAGGAGGGTTTCGAGCTTCATGCGCTCTCTCCCTCCGCAGAAACCTCGCCAAGGGCAATGAGCTGCTCGGGAGGCGGCACTGGCTCGGTTGGGGCGAGGTCGAGGAGACAGGCGGCGGCTTCGGCAATCTCGGCAAAAACTGGCGCCGCCACGGTTGAGGCCCAGAAGTCAATCTCACTCGGGTCCTCGACCGCCACCACAATCGCAATCCGTGGGTTCGGCATCGGCATCAGACCAGCAAACCAGGAGATGTGATGCTGGTCGTCAAAGCTGCCCCCGACCGCTCGCTGCGCGGTCCCGGTCTTGCCGGCAGTCCGATAGCCCGGCACCCTCGCCATTTCTCCCGTACCGTCCCGAACAACTCCTTCGAGCATGTTGAGCAACCGTCGAGCCAGGGCTTCGTCGAGGATCCGGGTTCGTGCTCCCGCGCGGGCCTGAGTTCCAGACTCTGAATCCGTCATGACGAGCTGCGGTTCGAGGAGCCAGCCTCCGTTACCGATCGCCGCGTAGGCCATCGCCATTTGAAGTGGGCTCACGATGAGTTCCTGGCCAAGGGCAAACCCGGCGTGGCTCATCTTCGACCATGTGCGGGTTTCCGGAAGAAGACCCCGCGCCTCGGCCGGAAAAATGACTCCGCTGCGACGGCCGAAACCAAAAGTCTCGAAGGCGTGCCGCAACCGCTCTTTGGAAAGGCGCTCGGCTATTTCGATGATCCCGGTGTTGGCGGAGTAGACGACCACCTCGTCAACCGTGTAGCGGCCGGGATCAGCATGGTCGCGGACCCAGTGACCAGCGACACTGACGCCCCGCTCGAGACAATCGAAGCGTTCGCCGGGACGGACGACGTTAGCCGCAAGCGCCGCGGCTGCAATGAACGGTTTGACCGTCGAGCCCGGTTCGAATGCATCCTGGACCGGTCGGAGGCGCCAATTTTCGGTCTGCGTCGCCCCCGGATTGGAGGGGTCAAAGGACGGCAAGGATGCAAGTGCCAGAATTCGTCCGGTTTGCACATCGACCACAATCGCCGATGCGGCGCGAGCCTCGTGAGTCCGGAGCGATTTCGCGAGGACCGCTTCGCACCTCGCCTGCAGTCGCGCCAGCAGGGTCAGCTGGAGGTCATACCCGGCGCGCCCCCGTTGCAGGCGCTGCAACTGGACCCTGCGCTGAATCGCGTCTTTAACCGCCAGATATTGTTCCGGCTCGCCCGCCAGATACGCGTCGAAGTGGTGTTCGAGACCCGCCCTCCCAACCGTTTCCAGCTCCTCACGGCCAACGAACCCTACAACCGGTGACGCCAGATTCCCCTGCGGATAGATCCTTGCAAAGTCGGGCACCGGAATTACTGCGTGTGGGGCGAGCGCTACCACCTGCTCCGCCAGCTCTGGCTGTTCCCGCTTGGCTAGCCACACCCACCTCGGTTCGCCACCGAGACGGCGCTTGAGGTCACTCTCCTTTTGGCCGAGCAGTGGCGCCACTGCGGCTGCAAAGATCTCCGGGTATTCCAGATGCCTGGTATTGACCTTGATTGCAACTCGTTCGATCGAAGTCGCCAGCACGTAGCCGTCGGCGGTACGGATGGTTCCTCTCGGGCCCGGCACCACGATGACGCGTTGCTGCTGTTTGACGGCGAGCTTTCCCCAGGCACTATGTTCGAAAACCGAGATCTGAACGCTTCTCGCGACCACACCAGCCGCGACGAGGACCAGCCCCGCGATTACGATCAACAGGCGACGGCGATTCACTGCGCCACCTCGAGCGGCGGTTTGGCGGGCAAACCAGCCGGCGCGGCCGGAACCATTCCGAGTTCGCGTGCACGCGCCGCCAATCGTTCCGGACTTCGCTCGTGTTCGAGCTCGAGCCGGAGGTTGCGCTCTTGCTGCTCGAGCTCGGCAACCTGCGCTCTCAGCCGAATCAGCTCATAGTGGATGGAGGTGCTTTTGAGCCTCGGCCAGCCTACGAGTGCCAACGCCAGCACGACCATCATCGCTACGCCGATCAACGCGCTCAGGACCTGCGGCCAGTGGCGGTCCCGCTGCGGAATCAAAAAGCGATTGGTGGGGCCGATGACGGGAAGATCCATATCAATCCTCCCGTCGTCTCTGGGCCGCACGAAGGCGCGCCGACCGGGCACGCGGGTTGTGGTCGATCTCTTCTACGTCCGGGCGTACCGGTGAGCGCGTGAGCACCTCGACGACCCGTTGGGGGTTGCAGCGGCAGACCGGAAAATCCGGAGGACAGGTACAGCGTCCCGCCAAACGCCGGAGGGTATGTTTGACGATCCGGTCCTCGAGCGAGTGAAACGAAATGACTGCGATTCGGCCACCGGGTTTGAGGCTTCGAATCGCAGGCTCGAGAAAACGCTCGAGCTGACCGAGTTCGTCGTTAACTGCAATTCGCAATGCTTGAAACGTTCGCGTTGCGGGGTGGATGCGTCTTTCTCGGCCACCCATCACATCCTGGACAAGACGGCTGAGCTGAGCGGTCGTCCGTAGGGGCTCCTGTTCACGACGCCTGACGATCGCACGGGCAACCGCTCGAGCCCGCCGTTCCTCGCCGTAGTCGCGCAGGATCCTCACCAGCTCCTCCCACTCCGCCTGCTCGAGCAGATCGGCTGCGGTGGGACCGGATCCGCCCATACGCATGTCGAGGGGGCCATCTGAAGCAAAGCTGAATCCACGCTCGGCTGTGTCGAGCTGGAGCGAGGAGCATCCAATGTCGGCGAGCACCGCGACCGGCGCACCAATCCCGAGTCGCCGGAGAACCAGAGGCAACCGATCGAAGGTCTCCTCGACGAGTTGCACACGGTCGCTGAAGGGCTGCAGTCTCTCACCGGCCCGGGCCAGGGCCTGGGGATCACGATCGAGACCGACGAGCTGGAACCCGGGCTCCGCCCGGAGCAGAGCCTCGGCGTGTCCTCCGAGACCGACAGTCGCATCGACCAACAGACCAGGGCCGGTAGGCGCAAGTACCTCCACCACCCGATCGGTGAGCACCGGCAGGTGTTCGGAGGCCACTCACTTCCCCCATCACAGCTCCAGCTGCGCGAGTTCCTCGAGCTCCTCATCGCTCAGCGACGCTTCCTTGAGGAATGAGGCGGCCCGGGAACGGTTGGTGACGGCAAGGTGATTGATGCGGCCCGAGACCACGACCTCTCCCTCAACGTCCACCATTTCGCGCAGCAAAGCAGGCACGAGAATTCGTCCCTGGTCGTCCATATCCAGCAGTTGGCCGTAGTTGACCCGCTCGATCAGTTTCAGCACAGCCGGCTTCATCGCCGGCTTGTTCAGCAACCGCTCCTCGACCCCCTGCCACACGGCGAGTGGGTAGACTCGGAGCTCGTGGGGGAAGAAGGAGCACACATAGACCTCGCGACCAAAGCCCGCTTCGAGCTGTTCACGCAGCCTCGCGGGGAGCTTGAAACGCCCCTTGGCATCGATGGTTGCTGGAAACCCTCCGCGAAACCGCTCCACAGTGCCTCCCAAAAGACTAAAAGTGAGCCCTCAATAGACGACTTTTCCCACATCAGACCTATTTGGACCACTTCAGACCACCCCATGATGATCTGCCTCGGACTGCATGTCAAGGGTTGAGGCGTCAAATACTTGCGTCGTTTTCGACCCCTTTTTTCTGGTAGGAATTGATAATTCACGAAACACCACAAGATGTTGTGGTCTTGAGACTCAGATACACCATATGTAGTATGGGGGAAAGGAAGCCGCTGCCGAGGAGAGTAACCAGTGATCAGTCACCAGTAAACAGTCTCGGTCGCGTCCCGCGAGAGCTCGACATCTGAGAATTGATCGCCGCCTCACCGAATGAGCGAAATGAAGAGAAGCGACGGAGGTGCGACAGATTCTTAGCCTGGGGCGTGAGCCCCAGGGTGAACACGGTAAAAGAATGAAAGCCCCCGAAGGGGGCGACAGATCATTTTTGTGGCGTGAGCAGCAGGCATCACCACGATATATCTGTCGCCGCTCCGCGGCTCGCGATTGCATGACAACTTTTCGTCAGGACTTGACCGTCTTCAGCTACTGGTTACTGATTACTGGTTACTTGATGCGCTCAGTACAACGCAAAATCCTCAGCCTTCGCGATGACAGAACATAACCCCTTGCAAAGGGTAGAATAGGCGGCGTTTGTCGAAGAGAGTAACCAGTGACCAGTGACCAGTCTTCAAGCCAGTTTTCGGCTACTGGTTACTGATTACTGGATACTGGTTACCTGTTGCGCTCAGTACAACGCAAAATACTCTGCGTCCGCGTTGACAGAACATAACCGCTGCAGAGGGTAGAATGGGCGGCGATGGCGGATCCAACCATGAGTCGAGTCGGGGTAGTCCTTAAGACCACCAGCACCGAAGCCACGGAGCTCGGGAAAAGGCTGCTCGACGAGCTGGCGCGTCTCGATCTCGAGTCCGTGGTCGAGCGCGAGACTGCCGCCGCCCTGAATACAAAAGGAGACGTTGATCGGGAGGAGCTCCCAGGCCTCGTCGATCTGGTGGTCGTGCTCGGCGGTGACGGCACCCTTCTCTCGGTGACCCGTGGTGCGATCAATGGCACTCCCATTCTCGGTATCAACATGGGAACCCTGGGTTTCCTTACCGAACATCCTGCCGAGAGTCTCTTCCCGATGCTGCACGCGGCGATCGAAGGTCGAGCAAGCACGGTGCGCCGGGAACGTCTCCTGGTGACCGTCGAAACACCGGGTCGCGACCCATCTACCCACTGCGTCCTCAACGATGCCGTCATCAACAAGTCCGCATTGGCAAGGATGCTCGATCTGTCGGTGCACGTGAACGACGCCCTGGTCAGCCGATTCAGGGCTGATGGGCTGATCATCGCGACCCCCACCGGTTCAACAGCCTACAATTTGTCGGCCGGTGGACCGATCCTTTTCCCGAATCTCGAGGTCATCGTCGTGACCCCGATCTGCCCCCACACGTTGACCAACCGACCGCTCGTTCTTTCGCTCGACTCGAAGGTCGAGATGCGTCTCGAAAAACAGTCGGAAGAGGTTTGGTTGACTCTCGATGGGCAACAGGGATTCCCACTCAGCACTGAAGACGTGGTGCGGATCGAACGTTGCCGCGACCCCGTTTTCCTGATCACCGATCACGACCGCTCCTACTTTCAGATTCTGCACCGGAAACTCAAATGGGGGGAGCGGGGCGGGTGAGATACCGCCATCTCAGACGCACGGTGATCGCCGTGCTGGCGACCATCGCATTTCTGTTGATCTTTGCGCTGGCGGTCAGGGCGCTGCTCGAAGCCGAACCGACCCGCCGCCTCGCACGGAGCTGGCTCGTCGAAACCGCTGCCGGCTACGGGGTCGAACTCGAGATCGGCGACCTCCATTGGGGTATTTTGCCCCCGGGTCTCCGCCTCAGCCAGGTCAGCTTCATGGGCGCTGGAATTGACGCCGAAATCGACGCTCTGCAGGTGGATCTGGGACGCGTATGGCTCACCGAGCGCAAGATAGAACTCGGCCGGGTGGCGGCGAGCGGGGTCCGTCTTTCCCTGACCGGCCTGCCACAGTCTTCGGGCGATGGTCAAGGCCAGGTTAAGGTCCGGGTTCGACAATTCTCGCTCGAGGATCTGGAGTTCGAGGGGGTTGATCTCCCGGGCAAGATGGCTCTCGATCTCCAGGGTGTGCGCTCGAGCTGGTCGACCGAGGGCGACGAGTCGCGGGGATTTGCAGAAGTGGCGAGCGCACGGCTTGAAATCGGCAGGATGGAGCCGGTCGATTTCTCGCTCCTGGCACGGTTTGTTCTCGACGAAAACGGTTTCGATCTCTCCAACTATCGCCTCGAGAGCGCCGGTTTCGAGCTCCAGGGCCGTGGCCGGATTGCGGGCGGCGGTACGAGGATCGAGATCAACGGGCCAGTCGACATCGGCTGGCTTGACGGATTCATCGGGACTCGCGGCCTGCTCGACGGCGCGGCTCGGGTGGCCGCGGTGGTCGACACTCGGGCGCAAGCATTGATAGCAACCGATGTCAGCGCATCCCGCATCGTGGTCTCCGGATTCAGGCTCGACAATGTCCAGGGACGGCTTGCTCTGGTGAACGGGAGCCTGCGCGGAACCCTGACGAGAGCCGACTTCTTTGGCGGCACCGTGCGGGGTAGCTATGAACTCGCCGAGTTCGGCGGGCGCTATCCCCATACCGCGCACCTCGAGGGGGAGGACCTCTCTCTGGAGGGCTTCCTCGACCACCTCAGGATCGAATCGGCCGGGCTTGCTTCAAAGATCGACCTCCGGGCGGACGGCCGTTGGAATGGGAGATCATTCCCCGCCGGAAACGGCAACGCTGATCTCATTCTCCACGGATCGACTCCCGGGCTGCCGGTTTCGGGGGCGCTGGATGTCGCCCTTACCGGTGAGGGTTTCCTGCTCTTTGATGCGGAGGATCTCGCCATCGGCCAATCGAATGCACGCTGGCAGGGAGCGCTGACCCTCGGTACCTGGCGACCGTCATGGTCGATTGCCGCCGACCCGGCTGATTTCGCCGAGATCGGGCCGATGGTCAACTCCTGGGTCGGATCGACCGTCCTTCCGGACGGCCTCGCAGGGACGGGTCAGATTCAGGTCGATCTCAGCGGACCGTTCTCCGAGCTCACGGTCAATGCTCGGATCGACGCCAAACCATTGATCCTCGACCCCATCCAATTCGATCGGATGGTCGCGGAGACGACCATCGGCGGCTCCATGCTGCGAATCGGCTCGGCACGCTTTCAGGTCGCCGACGGCTTCGGCGAGGTCGAAGGCGGAATGGCGTGGGGTACCCAAGCGGGCAACGACCAGATCGATCTCGAGCTCCGCGGCCGCCGAATTCCGCTCGAGGCAGTCGCCTCCTGGATCGGCCTCGAGCAGTGGGTGGACGGCGGCACGGTGTCCTTCAGCGGAGCCCTCGACGGGCCCGTGGCCTCACCTGCGGGCTCCTGGCAGCTGAGTATAGATAACCCCATTCTCGCCGGGCTCGACCTCGGGACCGCCTCGACAACAATAGATCTCGAAAGCGGGCGCTTCAGCTGCACTGACCTCAGCTGCGATCACGGGCTCGCGGGAAAATTGTTCTGGAACGTCCATGAGGCAGAGGTCGGTGGGGCCCTGACATGGCCGCAGATGCAGCTTGCGCCACTCGGCGAGGAGATGCAGCGGCTGGCCGGCGACACAGCCGATATCAGCCTCGAATTCCGGGTGCCGTTTGGTGCGCGTCCCACAGCCGTGCTTCGCGCTCAAAGCGAGTTCGCGCAGCTCGATATCCGCAGCGAACCCGACACGGTTGAGATCGCCGCCACCATCCAGGATGCCCTCGAGGTCCACGCCGACCTCGATCGCGCCGATGACGGTGGTCTCTCCGGTGACGGCACATTGAAGGTCACCTCAGCTAACGGACTCCTCACGCTCCTCGCCCCAGAGGCCGGGGTTCCGCTGTCGGGCACCGCCGATGCCTCATTCACCGTTGACTGGAAAGACGAGCCGTTGCCGCGAATCGAGGGCCGTCTGGAGACCATCGATCTCGAGCTCGAGAAACAGGCCATCCAACTTCTTCGAGCCGGCCAGATTTTCTCTATCCCGCGACGGCTTTGTCGTCCCGGGGTTGCACCTCGGCGCACGGGATGACGAACTCTTCGTGCGCTGGGCGATCGATCCCGAAGGGCAATTGCGTGGCAATGTCTCGGGCACCATGGACACCCTGCTGCTCCGCTTCCTGTTGCCCGATTGGGAGCCGGCGGGTCGCGCCAGTGGCATCGTGGAACTCCTCGGTTCGATCGACGAACCCCTCTTCGAAGGCATCGCGGAAATTCACAAAGCTTCCTTCCGGCTGCCCGGTACACGGACCATTCTGTCGCAGGTCGAGGGCACAGTTTTCCTATCGTAGGGCGATGTTCAGCTCGAGGGCATGGACTTTCGATTCATGGGCGGCCGCGGCCGCGCCAGCGGCCGGATCCGGGAGCGGGACGACACCATCGTTCTCGCCCTCGACGGAACTGCCAGCGGCGTTCGTTTCGAAGTTCTGCCAGACCTCGACGCCCGACTTTCCGGGACCTGGCGGCTGATCGGTCCGATCGACGATCTTCTACTCTCCGGAGATATCACCGTCGACCGCATGTCGTTGACCACCAAAGAAGACGTCGCGTCGATGCTCCTCGGCTGGCTCGAAAGTGGTGGTGGTGGATCTGCCAGCGGCGGCCTCAACCTCGCTCTCCGGGTTGACGCAGAGGAAACCATCGAGCTCCGCAACCCGTTCGTGCGGTTGACCGGCTCGGCTTCGCTCGAGGTCACTGGCACCTCGAACAGCCCTGGGCTGGTCGGCCAAGTCGAGGTGCTCGAGGGCGGCGAAGCAACGCTGCTCGGCAATCGTTACGAGATCGAGCGCGGCAGTCTGAACTTCTCGAATCCCAGCGCCATCGAACCGTTCATCGACCTCCAGGCAGCGACCTGGGTTCAGGAGTATCAAATTTCGGTCCAGATCGCCGGCACCGTCGATCAGTTCGTGACGACCGCGGTATCGACACCTCCTTTGAGCGCCCCGGATATCTATTCGCTGCTCGGTGTCGGCTACACCGGCGGAGGCTACGGAAGCGGCGCGGTCGGTCTGGGGTTGGCCTCGACGATTCTCTCGAGCCAACTGACCTCGGTGCTCAGCCGTCGAGGACAGCTCGCCCTTCCGGTTGACCAGGTCCGGGTCGACCCGTTCGCTGCCGACTCCACCGGAAACCCAACCGCCCGCGTCTCGTTCATCAAGCAGATCACGCCGTCGTGGACGGTAATCCTTCAGACGACCCTGTCCGGCGAACGCGAGCAAGTCGTCATCAGCCGTTGGTATCTGGCCCCCGGTCTCTTCCTCGAGGCCGGCCAGCACGAAGACAGGTCACTGTCCCTCGACCTCAAAATGCGGCGACCGTATTGAGATGCAAATGAACGGTCTCGATCTCTCCGCGGGTGTATTTGTGGTGCGGCCGTCTCGGCTGCACGATTCCAGACATCAACAATGTGCAGGCGAGACGCCTGCACCACAAAACGGGACTATCCGGCCGGATCTCAGAAAATTGGTCCGCACCTCATGGATCCTCCTGGCACTCACGGCCGCAGTATTCCTGCTCGCAAGTCCTGCAACCGCCGAAGTAACTGAAGGCCCACTGATCGTCAGTGCCAGAGTCGAGGCGATCGGTCCGGTCGACGAGGAAGGAATCCTCGAAGTGCTCGAACTGCAGGTGGGCAACCGAATCGACCGACAACGGTTGCGCGAGCTCATTCTCACCCTCTACGCCGGCGCCGAAGTTGAAAGGTTGCGGGTCATCGCGGCCGAAACTGAAGGTGGCGTCGACGTCGTGGTTCGCATGAGCAATCGCTCGACGGTCTCGAGGATCAAGGTCCGTACGGGCAAGCCGACGCGTCGGGTCAAGGTCCGGCGTTGGGTACAGATCGAGATCGGCGATCCGGTAACGGCCGAACGCATCGAGGCGAGTCGGCGCCGTGTGCAGCGCCGCCTCCACGACCGGGGTTTCACCGACGCGGTGGTCGAGGCCTACCTCGAATTCGATCGTCAAACCAACACGGTGGGTGTGGAGTTCGACGTTGTCGCCGGCACGCCGCAGGTCGTGCGGACGGTGATCCTCGAGGGCCTGGATGACGATGAGGTCAAGGCCTCAGCCAATCCCAAGTACAAGACTGGAGCGAGGCTCACCTCGAGACTCGAAGATCGTCTCCGGGACCGGACCGAAGCCAACCTGCGAACGATGGGTTACTGGGAGGCAGAGGTCCTTTCTATCGAACGACGCGTCGACGGCGCCGAGGTCGATCTCGTGATGCGGGTCGAGCCCGGCGCCCGTTTTCGCCTCGAGCTGGAAACTCCACCCGAGAGCCTGAAGATCGCCGAAAACGCATTCCCTGACCCGGCACGGGAGGAGATCCATCCAGCTCAGACCGAGGCGTTGACCGAGAAGATCGTTGAGAACCTCCAGGAGTCCGGGTTCCTGCTCGCCGAAGTCAGCGCCGACCTCACCGTCGAGTCTGGCGAACAGGTCCTTCGGGTCGCGGTCAACCCCGGCCGCAAGCTGAAGGTAGCTGACGTGGAATTCCCTGGGGCCGAAAGCATCAAACGGTCGGATCTCAGAGATGCCATCGGAGTCAAACCCGGTGGAACTGGCGGGTGGTTCAAACAGAACATCAGCAATGCCACTCTCGAGTCCGATCGCAAGGCTCTCATGGAACTCTACCAACAGAGAGGATTCCCGTTTGCGGTGCTCGCGCCGCCCGAAATTGTACCCATCGAAGGCGAGGAAAAGGTCCGCGTTCTCTTCCCCGTAGATGAGTCTGTGCGCTGGTTTATATCCGAAGTTCAGATAGAAGGTCTGCCGGTAGAAGCGGCAGCCGAACTCGAATCCAGCCCTCTCGGACTTTCCGATGGAAGCCCGTGGAGCCCGGGAGCGGTGGAGCGCGCTAAAGTCCGACTCGAGGCATCGCTCGCGGACTCCGGTTATCCCGAGGGCCGTGTTGAAGCGGAGGTCGACACTTCGAATGAAGGCAGCGCGACGGTTGTCTTCCGGGTGTCCTCCGGGCCATTCGTGCGAATCGGAGAGGTCATCATCGCCGGCCTTCGCCGAACTCACAGGGAGCTGGTTGCCGGGGTGATCCGGCGAGCCGGAGTGCGCACCGGCGAGCCGATGTCACGGAGGAAAATGCTAGCTGCGCAACGCGGCCTTTTCGAGCTCGGTCTCTTCCGACGCGCCGAGCTGGCACCGATGCCCGGTCAGGAGCACCGAGAGGAACGCAATATCGTTGTGGCATGCGAGGAAGGCGAGCAGAAATCTTACCTCTTCGGAGTCGGCTTCTCGAGCGTCGATGCCGCCCGCCTCATCCTCGGATGGTCCCACCTCAACTTGCTCGGCCGCGCCTACGCATTCTCGGCCGAGGTTTCTTTGTCCCAAAGGCAACAACGATATTCGTTGTCTCTCCGCAAACAGAGGGTCTTCGGGCTTCCGGTTCCCGGTTACCTCGCTATGTATCGAACGGATGAGATTCTCGGTGACCGGAACGTCCTGCGGCACGGCCTTTGGGTCGATTTTGGCGACCGCCTCAAACGTCCGCTTCGTCCATGGCTCCGATATGAGTACGAAATCACCGAGCCCGATCCCTTCCCGAGCGACGCAGATCCCCGCAGTCGAGGACACCGTTCGCGAGACGAAGGTGGCTTCGATCACGCCAAGCATTGAGTGGGACACCCGTGACAACCCCCTTGCACCGATCCGGGGTATCTACGCCCTGGCCTCGCTGCAGTACGCCTTTCCCGCCTTCCAAGGCCGAAGCGAACTTCTTGAAGTTCAGCACCGGCGCAACGGTCTACCGTCCGATCTTTCGCGGCTTCGGGGCCATCGGGCTCCGTCTGGGGGCCATGAAACCGATCAATGCCGACCCGCTCATTCTCGAGAATCTTCAGATCCCATTCGCCTACCGGTTCTTTGCCGGCGGCCGCACCACGCACCGTGCTTTCGGCATTGACGACCTCGGAATACCAGGCCAGACCATCATCGATGGCAGCCCGGTCGGCGGCAACGCGCTCATCCTTCTCAACATGGAGTACCGCCGCCGCATCTCGGGGCCTCTCTTTGCTGCGATCTTCGTCGACGCCGGCAACGTGTGGGCTTCGCCCGAGCAGGTCAAGCTCGGCGACGTTGAATGGGGACCAGGGCTCGGCCTGCAGTACGTAACCCCGGCCGGCCCCCTGCGCGCCGAGTACGCCTGGAGGATGAATCCGCGTCCGGATGCCTCTGGAGGGCAGTTCTACATCAGCTTCGGCGTCCCGTTCTAATTTTGAGTTTTGAATTATGAGTTTTGAGTTGTCCACCACCCACGCTTGGTTTTTCGACAGGACGGGCGGCATTCCGAATTCCTAATTCCTAATTCCTAATTCAACTTTCCGCGGGTCGAGGTGATACGATTCCCGGCGTTGTGACCTTCGAAACTCTCCTTCCCTGGCTGCTCGTGACCGGCGGCATTCTGTGCCTCGGGCTGGGGGGATCGTGGCTGGTCGATGGTGCCTCACGTATCGCCCTCAAGCTCGGCATCTCGCCAATGGTCGTGGGGCTGACGGTGGTGGGTTTCGGCACTTCGATGCCCGAATTTTCGGTCTCGCTCATGGCTGCTCTTCGCGGAAGCGGCGGTCTGAGCCTGGGTAATGCTGTCGGCTCGAACATCATGAATTTATTATTGGTCCTCGGCGTGGCCTCGGTCCTCGTCCCGATCCACGTCGTCGGTAGTCGCCGCCTGCTCTACCGGGATCTCGCGTTCGGCCTGGTGCCCGCGGTGGTGCTCATCGTCTTCGCCCGCTCGGGGTTCATCAGCCGACCAACGGCCCTGCTCCTGCTTGCGATCTTCACGGTCTTTATCTTGGTCACGGTTTTCAAGGCCCGGGGAGACAGCAATGAACCTGCAGTGGTGGCAGGCACGCTGCCACGTCACTTCGCTCTCACCGCCGTCGGCATCGCAATCCTGATCGGGGGCTCCGAAATGCTGGTCATCGGCGGAGTCGATCTTGCCCGCCGTTTTGGCGTCTCCGAGGCATTGGTCGGGCTCACGGTGGTTGCGTTCGGGACCTCTCTACCGGAACTCGCAACCTCTGTGGTCGCGGCCCTCAAGGGCCAGACCGAGATCGGGGTCGGCAACGTCCTCGGTTCGAATGTCTTCAACCTCGGTCTGGTGGTTGGTACGGCATTCACCATTCGGCCGGCGGCGGTACCGATCAACGTCATCCGCTGGGACATCCCGATCCTCGTCGCCGCCACCTTCATCGTTGGTCTCTTCGTCCTCCGCGACGGCCGCATCAACCGTTGGGAAGGCGGATTCATGTTGGCCCTGTTTGCGGCGTACCTGGTGTTTCTCGGGATCAGGATCGCGTAGAAAAAATTTTGAATTTTGAATTCTCAATTCTCAATTACACCACCCCTCCCCTCGTGATTCTGAGTTCCGCTCGGGTGGGCGGCATTCAAAATTCGTAATTCAAAATTCATAATTCAAGACCGTCAGGATTTGTAAATCTGCTGCCGCCGCAGCTCCTTCAGCCGATCACGAAGGCGAGCTGCTTCTTCGAACTCCAGGGCCTTGGCTGACGCGCGCATCCGCTTCTCGAGTTCCGTGATCAACTTGTTGAGCGACACGCCGTCGTCCGGGAAATCATCATCGCCGTCGCCGACGCGCAAGGGCCCCGATCCGGGGCCGTAGTAATCGAGCTCGGACATGGCCAGCAACGGACTCGCCACATCCTTGACGATGGTCCGTGGCTCGATGCCGTGTTCGGCGTTGTGGGCAGCCTGCCGCTCTCGGCGACGCCGGGTCTCACCCAGAGCGCGCTGCATCGAACCTGTCTCTTTGTCTGCGTAGAGAATCGCACGACCGTCGACGTTGCGGGCGGCACGGCCGATGGTCTGGATGAGCGAGGTCTCGGAACGCAGAAAACCCTCCTGGTCGGCGTCGAGGATCGCCACCAGCGCGACCTCGGGAAGATCGAGGCCCTCGCGCAGGAGGTTGATGCCGACCAGGACGTCGAACTCGCCCCTCCTCAGATCGGCGAGAATCGCGGAGCGTTCGAGGGTGTTGATCTCCGAATGGAGGTAGCGCACCCGAACCTCGACCTCAGCCAGGTATGAGCTGAGGTCTTCGGCCATGCGCTTGGTCAGGGTCGTGACCAGTACGCGCTCGCCCCGCGCCACCACCTCCCGGATTTCGGCCAGAAGATCGTCCACCTGATGGGTCGCCGCGCGGACCTCCACAGCAGGATCGAGAAGGCCGGTCGGCCGGATGAGCTGTTCCACGACCTCGCCCTCACTGTGCTTCTTTTCGTATGGGCCCGGGGTGGCGGAGACAAAGACCACCTGGCGGATGCGTTCCTCGAACTCTTCAAAGGTCAGTGGCCGATTGTCGAGCGCCGACGGCAGCCGGAATCCAAAATCAACCAGATTCTGCTTGCGCGAGCGGTCACCGTGGAACATGCCTCCGACCTGAGGCACCGTCACGTGCGACTCGTCGATGATGCACAGGAAGTCCTGTGGGAAATAATCGAGCAGGGTCGGCGGCGGCTCGCCGGGAGCGCGGCCGGTGAGGTGACGTGAGTAGTTCTCGATGCCCTGGCAGAAGCCCAGTTCGGTCAGCATCTCGAGATCGAAGTTGGTACGCTGACCGAGGCGCTGCGCCTCCAGCAGCTTACCGGCGTCGCTGAGCTCGGCCAATCGTGGGTCGAGTTCGGTCCGGATGCCGTCGATCGCCTTCAGAAGCTGCGACCGCGGGGTCACGTAGTGGGTTCGGGGATAGACCGGAAGCCGGTCGAGCTCCTCGATGGCCACCCCCCGCACCGGGTCGATGCGTTCGATGCTCTCGACCTGGTCACCCCAGAACGAGATCCGAGCGGCATTGTCGTCGTACGGTGGATAGATCTCGAGCGTGTCGCCGCGCAGGCGGAAAGAGCCCGGGGCGAGGTCAAGGTGGGTGCGCTCGTACTGCATCTTGGCGAGCTGTCTGAGGACCTCTTCCAACGGTTGCTCGACGTCTTTTTCGAAGAGTTGGAGCATGCCAAAATAGGCCTCCGGCGAGCCGAGACCATAGATACAGCTCACCGAGGCGACAATCAGCACATCGCGACGTTCGAAGAGTGACCGTGTCGCCGACAACCGCATGCGGTCGATCTCCTCGTTGATCGAGGTTTCCTTTTCGATATAGGTGTCGCTCGCCGCCACGTAGGCCTCGGGCTGGTAGTAGTCGTAGTAGGAGACAAAATACTCGACCGCGTTGTCGGGGAAGAACGCCTTGAACTCCTGGTAGAGCTGCGCCGCCAGGGTCTTGTTGTGGCTCAGCACCAGGGTCGGACGGTTGGTAGCCTCGACGACCTTGGCCATGGTGAAGGTCTTACCCGAACCGGTGACCCCGAGCAGCGTCTGAAATGCGACCCCTCCCTCGACACCCTCGATCAAACGATCGATGGCCTCGACCTGGTCGCCGGCAGGTTCGAATGGGGTCTTCAGGATGAAACGGGAAGTCATACGAATTCGGAATTCGGAATTCGGAATTCGGAATTTCCACCCACCCTCCCGAGAACCGGAAGGCAGGCTGACCCTGGCAGCCCATCCAAAATGTCATCCCGACCGAGGGCCGGGACGCCCCGAGCGGAGGGATCTGTGGGGTGGTCGCTGGAAGAGAAATTTCTGCAGCCCTCATCCAGGCCTGTCCTGAGCGAGGGTAACGAGTCGAACAAATTCCTCGACTCGGCCTGCGGTCTCGCACGAAATGACAGATGAGACGCCTTGGATTCGGAGTAGTCGGCATTCCGAATTCCGAATTCCGAACTCCGAATTTCTGCGCCAACCTGCATTGGAGGAACTCCTGCCTCTTCGATCATCCGCTCAATGAATATGTTTAGCCCACCGACCTCTTCGACCGTGAAGCGACCGTCCTGCAGCACCTCGCGAACCCTGTTTACGAACTCGCCCATCTCCGGGTAAGGATCCTTTGAGGCTTCGAGCATGGCTCGGAGCCGTTCGAGGTTATCGATCGTGCGCTGACGTTCGGCCGCCGGGAGATCGCGCGGCAGACTCTGGACCACTGCCCGGCGGGCCTTTTCCAGATTCACCCACACCGTCCGGCGCATCATCGAAGTGCCGACGAAGAGGATGCCGATCAGCAGTACAAGCCCGAAAAGGCATCCGTAGAGCGGGAGACGGCTGCTGCACCCACTCCCACCCCGCCACGGCTCCTTGCCCGAAGCGAGGCCCTCGAAAACGAGTTCGGTCGACGCCGGGGCCTTGGGCGGCGGCGTCTGTTCAACATCCGCCGGAGCCTGTGGCTCCTCGGCTTCCGGGTCGTCTTTGATCGGGGACTCATCCATTGCGCCATTGTACCCAGGCCTCCCGCCTGGATGCAGGGTTCAGGATGCAGGGTTCACACCCGGCACGCGAGACGCGTGCCCCACCAGGGATTCAGGTCAGTTTTGTGGGGCAGCCGTCTCGGCTGCCGAAGGGGTGGGGGGAAACGCCTGGACGTTCTACAATCTCTGCCTTGGAGGTCTGATATGAGCGGACTACTCGAGGGCGATCGCGCTGCTCTTCTGGTGATCGATGTTCAAGACCGCATCAACGCCGTGATGGCAAATCAGGACCACATGCCTCGCATCGAGGTCCTGGTTGAGGCATGTCGTGGGCTCGACGTTCCGGTTCTGGCCAGCGAGCAGTACCCGCAAGGCCTCGGTCCAACCGTTGAAAGCCTTGCCACCATTCTCGGCGACACCCCTCCAGGCAAGATCACCTTCTCCTGTGCGCGCGACGACGACATCAAGAGGGCGATCGAGGACACCGGGCGAAATCAGATCATCGTCACCGGCATCGAGACCCACGTTTGCGTCCTCCAGACGGCGCTTGATCTGACCAACCTCGGCTACGAGGTCCACGTCCCGCACGACGCCGTCAACTCCCGACGTCCCGCCGACAAGGAGTGGGCCCTTCACCGCATGGCCTCCGCCGGCGCGACGATCACCGCCACCGAGTCAGCCCTCTTCGAACTCCTCGAACGGTGTGACACCTCCGACTTCAAAACCGTCGCGAAGCTGATCAAGAAAATCCCCGTTTAAATTCTGAATTCTCAATTTTGAATTTTGAATTCCCGCCCCGCCGCCCTGAGAAACGAGGGCACACAAACATCCATTCAAAATTCATAATTCATAATTCAAAATTTGATTCTGTACCGAATTCGTACCGTTCT
>CAVZOK010000020.1:0-358827 GCA_963776765.1 Candidatus Sulfomarinibacteraceae bacterium | reverse complement strand
TCACGGTCGCGTCGGCGAGCGGGTTGGAGGCTCCATCAATGACCTGGCCGGTTATCGAACCCGTGGTGGCCTGCTGGGCATCTACGATTCCCGGGATCGCCGTCAGCAACAGAGAAAAGACCGATAAGAGAGCGCGGACCGGCAGGCTCGGTACACCTTTTCTGAGGATGGGACGGATTGGACGCATCTATTCGACCTCCCACGGGATTATTGCGTTTCGGCGCGGAAGGCCCACGCCCTTCCCCTCGATCAGGGGAGTTTCTTCATTTCCTGATGAGATTGTTGGATCGTCGGCGAATTGTCAACAAGCAAAGCGAGGTGGGCTCGTCTGTCGGGAGATCTCTCTTCAGGGGAGGTCATTTGCGGATTGCTTTCTGTTTTTTTACCGGCTGTGGTTCGAAGTCTACTTGCGGTCCCAACCCCAGTTCTCGTAGTACTGCCAGCTGGCGAGGGAGTTGAGCTCTTTGATTTTGCTGTCCTTCTCGAGTAGGTTGGCTCGCAAGACATCACCTATCGAAACCATGCCGATAAAGCACCCGTTCTTCTGCACCGGGAGGTGGCGCAGGTACAGGCCGAGGAACATCTCCTCGAGCTGGGTCAGGTTGGCGTCGTGGTCGGCGAAGTGCAGAGGTGACGACATGTAGTCACCGACCTTGACCTTCTGCGGGTTGAAATCAGGATTGCCGCTGTTGCGTAGAAAATCCCGTTCGGTCCAGATACCGACGAAATCGTCGCCTTCCTTGACCAGGATGGCGCCAATCTTTTTTTCGTTCATCAATTGGATGGCCTCGAGCAGGGTCTGCTCTTTCGTGACGCAGACGGTTTCACTGCCCTTCTCGGCAATGATGTCTTCAGCTGTTTTCATTTCATTCTCCTTCTAAAATCCAAACCGCAACATCGTCCCACGAATTTCAAAAATGTCGATCACCTGCTGCTTTGTAGACATTTGACGAGGTTTCACAAGCCTTTACAAGACCGAAACAACTTCTGCGAACAGCGTCCGTACCACACGGCGGCCGGAGAGAACGATGTCTCGATTCGGAGGTTGCGTTCGCGGATGAATCAGGCCAGCCATCGCCCACTCCTGATCGTCCTTGCCGTTCTGGTATTTGGTTCCACCACCGGATTCGCAACCGAAATCCCGTTGGCGAGTGGAGCCATCGCGGTCGACGGGAAGCTGGACGATGCGGGGTGGCAGGACGCCAAGGTCGTGCGGTTGATCCAGCTCGAACCGGTGGTGGGCGCAAACCCCAGCGAAACCTCGGAGGTGCTCCTCGCCCACGACGGTGAGGCGCTGTATGCGGCGGCCCGCTTCGGCGATTCGGAACCTGCGCTGATCCGGGCCAACGGTCTGCAGCGGGACGAGTTGAACGGAGACGATGTCTTTGGTCTGGTGATCGACTCCTTCAATGACGACGAATCGGCCCTGGCCTTTTACACCAATCCGGCTGGTACTCGAATCGACGAGGCCATATCAAATGACGGCGAGTGGAGCGGGAGCTCGCCCTTCAATCGGAACTGGAACACCTTCTGGGACAGCGCCGCGTGTTTGACGCCAGAGGGTTGGGTGGCCGAGGTCAGGATCCCGTTTTCGTCGTTGCGCTTCAAACCCGAGGACGGGCGAGTGGTTATGGGAGTGCTGTGCTGGCGTTCGATCTCGCGCAAGTCGGAGATCAACGTCTATCCGGCCCTCGACGGGCGCCTTTACGGTGGCCACCGCAGACCCTCGCTCGCCGAGGACATGGAGTTCGTGGGTGTCGCTGCCGGTCGCCAGCTTCTTGTCACACCATACGTGCTCAGCGGAATGTCGCAGTACACCGAGTCTGGCGAGACTTTCGAGAGGTCGGCCTCGTCGCTGACGGCCGGTTACGAGGTGTTGCAGTCGCAGAACAACCAGGCAGGGCTCGACCTCAAATGGGGCATCAGCAGTGACCTGACCCTCGACCTGACCGTCAACACCGATTTTGCCCAGGTCGAGGCGGACGATGCGGTGGTCAACCTCTCGCGCTTTTCCCTCTTCCGGCCCGAGAAACGTCTCTTTTTCCAGGAACGCGCCGGAGTGTTCGAGTTTGGCACCGGTGGGGTCAGCCGCCTGTTCTATAGCCGCCGGATCGGTATCGACGAGGACGGGGCGCCGGTGAGGATCCTTGGTGGAGTTCGGGTGGTCGGTCGGATGGCAGGCTGGGACGTTGGCGTTCTCGATATGCAGACCGAGGCCAACGAAATCATGCCGACTGAAAACCTCGGGGTCATGAGGGTCCGGCGGCAAGCATTCAACAACGCATCGTATGTAGGAGGCATCGTAACCTCCCGGATGACTGCGGATGGCGGTTCGAACCTGGCCTACGGCCTCGATGGAGTGGTCCGTTTCGACAGCGGTGACGAGCTGGTCATGAGGTGGGCACAAACCTTCGATACCGAACCCGGCCAACCGACGGTTGGCGGCATCGACAGTGGCCGGCTGTACACCAGATTGCAGCGCAACAACCGGCAGGGGTGGGGTTATACCGCCGTCGGAGCCTGGTGTGGTCCAGACTACCGGCCCGAACTCGGCTTCGCTGCCCGTGACGGGTTCACTCAGCTCTACGGCGAGCTGCGACACAGCCGGCTCCGTGACGGCTGGTACCGCAGCATGTCCAACTGGATCGACGGCGGCGGTTACTGGCGGACAGACGACAGACGTCTTGACTCGGGCCATTTTGGCTTTGGGGGTAACGTACAGACTCGCGAGGGCGCCTGGATGTGGGTCGATGTCCGCGGGTTCAGCGAGAGCCTCCTCGAGGGTTTCGAACTCGGGGACGGAGTCGAAGTGCCGATGGGCGAATATTCTTGGGGCGGCGTATCGGCGGGCTTCAACCTTCCGCAGGGACGCAATATCCACCTGTGGGGGAACGGCTACGTGGGCCAGTTTTACGATGGCCAGCGGCTTCGCACGAGACTCGGGCCCCAGTGGACGGCCTCGAAAAACTTCACAGTCGGTATGACATACGAGTTCAACGCGATCCGCTTTCCGGCGCGAAACGACGAACTCCTGATTCACCTCGCCCAGCTTCGCATGGTGTGGTCGTTCAGCTCCAAGATCTCGACCGATCTCTTCACCCAGATCAGCAGCCTGGACCAGATCGTGTCGTCGAACCTTCGTTTCCGCTACAACATGCGGGAGGGTACCGATCTCTACGTCGTCTTCAGCGATTCGATGTGGACCAACCGGTTCCAGGAGGGCTTGTGGCTGCCACGGTCTGACTCCCGCAGCGTGGTGGTGAAGTACTCTCAGACGTGGAATCTATAGCCTCGGTCTGGGAACTACCTGGAACAATGACAGTTGATAGCACACAACGAAATCGGAACCGTGCTTCGGGAGTGTCGAAGATGATTGGACCCTGCTTTCGTGCGATCGCCTTGACTGCTTCTCTGTTGCTGACGGCAGGTGTGATCGGTTGCGGAAAAGCTCGTCTTGAACCAGCGGGCGATGAGCGGGCTGACGAGGCTGCCAAGGCTCTCGGCTTCGATGCACCGGGAGTGGTGCCGGAGCTGTTCGCTCCCGAGCTGATCGAGGGCGGTACGGGGGAGTTTGCAGTCGCGATTTCGCCCCGGCAGGATGAGCTTTTCTTTACTCGCGCCACGTTTGGCGAGGGCGAAGTTCGATTTGAACTCCAGGTATCGGAACTGGACAACGGCGAATGGACCCCTCCCAGAGCGGTTCCTTTTGCCAGCGGTCTCGGGGAGGCCGAGGCCTTCTTCGACGCCAGTGGGGATCGTCTGTACTTCTATTCACGTCACCCTGAACCGGGCTACCCGGACTCGCGTCGCGTGATGTCCCTGTGGTATGTGGATCGGGAGGGAGGGGGCTGGGGTGAACGCAAATATCTTGGTTTCCCAAATGCTCCAATCCGTTATACCTGGTCCGGATCGTTGATGGGCCCAACCACCTATCTCTTTACGGCGAGACCGTACGAGGATGGGAACCTGGCGGATATCTACCAGGTTCCCATCACGGACGAAGGGTTTGGCCCGGCGGTGAGCATCGGTCCCCCTGTCAACACACCCGACTCCACGGAGAACGAGCCCGCCGTCGCCCCTGACGGCAGCTATATGGTGTTCTACTCGGCCGGGCGACCGGAAAACCTCAGTCCCGAAGGAATGGGGGATTTGTTCATCAGTTTCCGTCAGTCCGATGGAAGCTGGGGAGAGCCTCAGCACCTCGATGAACCGATCAACTCAGCGGGCGAAGAGAATTGGCCCAGGTTCTCACCCGATGGCAAGTACATCTTTTTCAGCAGCACACGTCGGAATTCCGTTGGATCCATCGATATCTACTGGGTCAGCACCGAAGCGCTCGAGAAATATCGTCCGGCAAACCCCACAAATTGAATTGAATCCTTGACAACCCTTGTTTTCGATTCTATTGTTTAGATCGAGTCTCAATATATATCAATAGGGAATTGGCTGGCCGCCTTTTCGATCGGGCGTGTTGAGCCGAACAAGGGGGAAACATGACACGGGCAATGAAATTCACGAAGACAGGGTACGGAGTCGGAGCCCTGGCGGTTACGTTGGCACTTTCGGTGATCGCTTGCGCGCCGCAGGACCAGAGCGCCGAGTTGGCAGCGTTGACCGATGGATGGGAGACGGCGCTCAACGCTGGCGATATCGACGAATTGGTCGCGCTCTATTCGGACGATTGCGTGCTGATGCCGCCCAACACCGAGCTGGCGAAGGGGCAGGATGCCGCACGAGGGGCATTCGGCGAAATGATCGCAGCCGGACAGACCGGCGAGCTCGACACCATCACGGCAATGGCCGCCGGTGGCGTCGGCTACCACACCGGCACTTACTGGATAAAGGACGCGAATGGAACCATCGTCGATCGTGGTAAGTACATGGAGGGCTGGCAGAAGGTCGGTGGGACGTGGAAGATTGTCCACGACATCTGGAACAGTGATATGGCTCCGTTCGCCAGCGCAACGACACTTGCCATCACCCACGATGTGAAAGACGGCGATCATTGGCTCGCGGCTTGGATGGGTGAAAACAGCCGGCACGATATGTTCGCGCAGCACGGCGTGGCCAACGTCCGCGTCTTCCAGAATTCCGAAAAGCAGAGTGAGGTCAGCCTGCTCGTCGACGTCGCGGACATGGAAGCTTTCCAATCCTATCTGATGTCGGAAGAGGGTGCGAAGGCAAAGGCCGAAGACGGCGTCATCGACAAAGGCATGCGGGTCTACAAGGAAGTGAAATAGAGCGGGGGAGACTCTTCGATCAACGGTCTTCTATGGGCGGCATGAATGCAACCCATCGAGGCGCAACGATTGGAGCCGCGGAGCGGCGAAAGATGTCTGGTCAGGACTGCGGCTCACGCCGCAGAAAAGAATCTGTCGCCCCTCTGGGGCTTTCCTTCCTCTTTTCGTTCAATCCTGGGGCTCACGCCCCAGGCTATCCATATGTCGCACCTCCGGCGCTCAGCCCATCATCACGCCTCGAGGGCGTTGAGTGTCTCCTGTATCCCCCAATTTGGGGCCATACGTGATGAGCCGCGGAGCGGCGAAATATGATTAGCCTGGGGCGTGAGCCCCAGGGGTCAGAAGAACAAAAAGATAATTGAGCCCCTGGAGGGGGCGGCAGATACCGCCCATATTTTCAACCTGCGACCCCATTCAAAAGAGCGGGATATATCCCGCCCCTACAGCAGATTATCTGTCGGTTCTCGGACCGTAGTGTGCCGGCTACTTGGCGACGTTGGTCAGCCAGTACACGATGCCCAGAAGAACGCTTGTGCCGACGAGCACAGAAGCGACGATCAGGAAACCGAGGCGATCCGCGCTCATACCCACCTGGGTGCGGTAGGGATCGATTTCTCGATGCAGATCGCTGATCGCGATCGTTCAGCGAATCCCGAGCTGGAGGCTGTTCTTTACGACCCCGGGAACGTCTCCCGCAACACCTCGAACCAGTTGGTCACGAGTGTGACGTTGTTTTGATTCGACAGGCCTTCGCCACCCTGGAGGATGATAAAGCTCTCGCCGTCAGGCGTGATCTCGTAATCCGAGAAGATGCTTCCCGCGACCGCGATGCCACCCTGATTGGTCGACAGCCCTCCGCTCGCCAGCGGTGTGGGCCGACCGGCCTTGAACGAGCCGTCCTCTGTGGTGACAGTCGCCGACATCAGACCGTCCTCGTCGCGGTAGATCAGCTCCGAGCCGTCTGGTGACCACGCTGGCCAGGTGCCGCCGCCGTCAGACACCTGCCATTTGCCGGGCGCGAACGGGAAGGGCCGGACGTAGATCTCAGAGCGGCCCGACTCGTCGGCCATGTAGGCCACCCATTTACCATCCGGTGAGATCTTCGGGAAGCGATCGAAGAAATCGGTTGCGAGGTACACCTCCGGCTCGCCCGAACCGTCGGCGGGGATCGCCCAGATGTCAAAGGTGTCACCCTGGATTTCGCCGAGAATCCACTTGCCGTCCGGGGTCCACGAAGAAGCCCAGAAGTCGTGATCGATCTCCGCCAGGCGTTCGGCCTCACCCGAACCGTCTGCCCGCTTGCGGTACGGGTTCTCGCGGCCGTCGCGATCGGAAGAGAAGGTGATGTACTGGCCATCCGGCGACCACACCTGGTCGCCGTCATAGCCGTCGTGAAAGGTCAGCCTGGTGGCGACCTTACGCTCGAGGTCGTAGATCCAGACATCCCAGTTGCCGTCACGCAGGACGGTCATCGACAGGCGCCGGCCGTCGGGTGACAGCTGCGGGTTGGCGTATGTTCCCGGCTCCTCCCACAGGGTCGTAACGACGCCGTTTCGATCCATTTTTTTGATCGGGTACTCCGGTACGCCGATTTCGCCGCTGACGTAGGCAAGGGTGCCGTTATTGGAAAAGCTGATCTGCGCACCACCGCTCGCGTCACTCGAGGTCACTCCCTGTACGATCGGTGCCGGTGAGCCGGTAGCTTCCATCTTCTTGACATTGAAGGGCATGGCGAAGAGGGTGTTCTCTCGTACGTAGACGAGGTAGCCGGAGGGTACCCACCGGCCGTAGCTGCCACCGCGATGGAGGACCTTGCGCTCGCCGGTTTCCATCGATACCGACTCGATGACCGACTCGTCGGCGCTGTTGGACCCTTGGAGAACGGTGGTGAAAATCACCTGGTTTCCGGGCACAACCTGAGGCCACCGGTGTGTAACCTCAGAGTTCTCGGTATCGACTGTTGTCAGGGGTTGGAGCTCTCCGCCGGCAGCCGGGACTGTAAAGAGACCGGAGCCGCGTTCGGGCGAGACCACAATTGTCCCGTCGGGGCTCCAGCTCGCACCGCGGCTGCGGTTGACCTTGCTCAGCTTGATCGGGGTCCCGCCGGTGATCGGCACCTTTTTGAGCTCTGTCGGGGTAACAAAGCCGATCCACTGGCCGTCGGGCGAGAAAAACGGGTGGTAGGGCACATCGGCCGAGGCGCCGCTAACGATCGGCGTTCCTTTGAGCTGATCCAGAGAACGGACCGACATCGATCTCTCGCTCTCGCCTTCGGCGACGTAGATCATCTTTGATCCGTCGGGAGACAGCACCACGCTCGCGCCGAGAGTGACGAAAAGAGGATCGTCGGAAACGGCTACATCGAGACGCATCGTCTGATTGGCAGTGCCCCCGCGCGATCCTAGGACGAAGGGCGAGGCGATCAAGGCCAGAGATGCAGCGCCGGCGACAACCCAGGGCAAAAGGCGTTTCCAGCTCGGCGGGGCCTCGGTGGCCTCGTCCATAGTTTCATCGGCGGCCGGGTCTTCGAGGTATCGTTCGATGGCGATGCGCGCTTCGCCAATCGCCTGCAGCCGCTGAACGGCCTCTTTCTCAAGACAGCGCTCCAGCAATCGGCGGACCGGCGCCGGAGTATCGCCCGGGAGGTCGTCCCACTCCGGCTCGCGGGCGAGCACCCCAGCCAGGGTGTCCGAAAGGGTCTTGCCGGCGTATACGCGGTTGCCGGTCAGCATCTCCATCAGAACGACACCGAATGCCCAGATGTCGGCCCGGCGGTCGACGCTCTCGCCGCGCGCCTGTTCGGGGCTCATGTAGGCGGCGGTGCCGAGGAGGACACCCATGCCTGTCATCTCGGCGGTCATGGTCGGTGACAACGAGAAACTCTGCGGGCCGGAGCCTGATGCAGCGCCTGTGGACTCCAGGGCCTTGGCCAGCCCGAAGTCGAGGACCGTAACCTGGCCGTCGGGACTGAGCTTGATATTGGCCGGCTTGAGATCGCGGTGGATGATGCCCTTGTCGTGCGCGGCTTCCAGCGCCTCGGCAATCTGAAGGGCTACCTTGAGGGCTTGATCGACCGCGGTTGGGCCGGCGTCGATTCGCTCGGCCAGGGTCTCGCCTTCGGCGACCTGCATGACCAGGAACTTGCGTCCTTCGAAATCCTCCAGACCGTAGATCGAAGCGATTTTGGGGTGCTCGAAAGCCGCCAGGACCCGGGCTTCGCGTTCGAATCGTGCCAACCGCTCGCCGTCTGAGGTGAAGATCTCGGGCAGGACCTTGATCGCCACCTGGCGGCCGAGCTTGGTGTCCTCTGCTCGCCACACCTCACCCATACCGCCCTCGCCGAGCTTGTCCAAAATCTTGTAGTGCGCAACTGTTTGGCCGATCATCTTCGTTCCCCCCGGGACTGTTGAGAATGAAACGCGCGGGCCGAAGCCCACGCCTTCCATCGAATCTTCGTCCTGATGCCGAGCTCACCCCTTCGGGTGGATGTTCTGGTTGACCTTAAAGAAATTGTTCGGGTCGTATTTGGCCTTGATCTCGGCCAGGCGGTCATAGTTGCCGCGATAACTGGCCTGGACCCGCTCCTGTCCCTCTTCCATCATGAAGTTGATGTAGGCGCCGCCAGACGAGTGGGGGTGGACCGCGTCGTAGTATCCGACGGCCCAGTCACGGAGCATGTCGGCGTTGGCCGGGTCGGGGTCGACACCGACGATGACTCCAGCCCAGTTGGCGTCGCGGTAGGCCCACGGCGTGTCGTCTCCGCCTACGCGATGGGCAGCCCCGTCGATTGGGTAGAGGTGCATGGAGCTTTGCATGGTTGGCATCGCGGCGCTCCACTTGACGTGTTCGGCGATCGACTCGTCCGAGATCTCGTTAAAGAAGTCCGCTCGCCAGTACCACTGGTGGCCGGTCGGGTAGATCGGATCGAATGCCGAATTGAGCATCGGGAACGGCATATCCTGGACGCCGTAGAGATCCGGATCGAGCTCACGAACCGGGGCGAACAGGTCCTCCGCCTTCTCCAGATCGCCCGAGTAGCACCACACGATGCCACACATCTTTTTCAGGTGCAGGTGCTCAGGGAATGGTGGTCCCGGAGGCACCGTGAGGAAGAGGAAGAAACCGGTCAGCTCTTCCGGCGCCTGCAGGATGAACTCGCGGTACCACTTCATAATCTCCTCGGTGCGATCGAGGTCCCACAGGGTCGGACCGCCGAAGATCGTGTGCACCGGATTCCCCCGAAAGAGAAAGGATGTGACGACACCAAAGTTGCCGCCACCGCCGCGCAGGGCCCAAAAAAGGTCGGGGTTTTCGCTGGCGCTCGCGACCACCATCGAGCCGTCGGCAAGGACAACATCGGCCTCCAGCAGATTGTCGATCGTGAGTCCGAACTTCCGAGTCAGATGGCCGAGGCCGCCGCCGAGGGTGAGGCCGCCGCAACCGGTGGTCGAGATGATCCCCGAGGGGACCGCGAGCCCGTACGGATGGGCTGCGTGATCGACGTCGCCCCACCGGCAGCCGGCCTGGACGCGCACGGTTTTGGTTTTCGGATCGACCCGGATGCCGCGCATCTTTGACAGGTCGATCACTAGACCGTCGTCGACCGAACCGAGTCCGCCGGCGTTGTGGCCGCCGCTGCGGATTGCGAGCGGGAGATCATTGTCGCGAGCAAAGTTGACGCAGGTTTGAACATCGGCGGCGTCAACGCACATCGCGATCGCTGAAGGTTTCTTGTCGATCATCGCGTTGTAGACGGCCCGAGTATCGTCGTAATCAACGGAATCGGGCGTGAGCAGATCACCGCGGAGGTTTGCGGCGAGGTCATCGAATTGCATTTCTATCTCCAATCGGTTCATCGGTGCGACGAACGTCCGCGGGCTCTGTCCCGTGGCGTTCACCTCAACCCCATGCAGGTGCTGACCGCCGAGCGATCATTTTCATTTTTAGATTGAGACACCATCTCGATACAATATACAGTTCTCGATGGATCCAGTCAAGGGGAAGGGTCGTGAATGGGGGGAAAGACCGGTGATCGCGTAACGATCAAATATTTTTAAAAAATATTTATCGTGTGGCGCACCTCGGTCAGACTGGTTTCCCGTCTCCCGTCGATCTTCGGACGCGCTTGTCATCCGGTTTTTGACGGATCACCGCCTGAAAGACCTCACCCGCATGGGCGAACGGGCTGCCACAGAGCGACCAGCCTTCCGCAAGCCTCTGGTTGACGGCCTCCGAAAGTTCGGCAGGGTAGGGTGCCGAGAGCAATTCGTATTCGTGGACCTGGCTCATTGTGACCCCCTGTCTCTACCTCAAGTTTATCTCAATATATCCGCAAATCTAACCCTCACCGATTCCTCAGGGAACCCTCATCGTTGCATCAAGCGCGGCTGTTTTCCGCGAAACAAATTGAAAGTCACCGCGTAGCCGCTACAAAGGCTGCGGAAATTCGTACAGGAGTGGGGGATTGATGAGCTCTTTTCGATGCAGCTGCAGACCGGTCACGATTTTGAACCTGACTCTTTCTTTCTTGCTGATACTGGTGACATCTTCGGCCTCCGCTCAGGAGACTGGCTCGATTGCGGGGCAGGTTTTGGACGACGCGGGGCGTCCGGTGGTTTCCGCAACTGTGGTGATCTCCTCGATCGGGTTGACCGCGATTTCCGGCGAGGATGGGAGGTTTTTGCTTTCGAATATTCCCACCGGTGTTCATTCTCTGGAAGTCAGTGGAGAGGGTTTCTCAACCAGATCCATGGAGACGCCGAGGGTGACCGCTGGCCAAACCGTTGACGTTCTCGTTGAAATGGCACCGCTGCCGGTGGCCCTCGACGAGATCCAGGTGACGGCCAGCGTCTCGATCCTGAGAGAGCAGACGACCGCTGCGGTGGCTCTCGATCGCGAGGAAATATCCGAACTGCCCCATTTCGGTGACGATCTCTACCGAGCGATCAACGTGCTTCCCGGGACATCCGGGGGAGATTTCTCAGCTCGATTTGCGATCAGGGGAGGGCTCTACGATGAGACTCTGGTGACCCTCGACGACCAGGAGCTGATGGAACCGTTTCACCTCAAGGATTTCCAGGGGATCTTCAGCATCATTGACCCCGAAGCCATTGGCGGAGTGGAGCTCACACCCGGCGGCTTTACCGCCAAATACGGTGATCGCATGACCGGAGTGCTCGATATGATCACGAGGTCGCCAAAGGCAACCCGGGCCGGGGTTGGAATCAGTCTGACAACGGCGTGGGCAAACGCCGGTGGGCTCTTTTCCGGCGGCAGGGGGAGTTGGCTGGTTTCGGCGCGGCGCGGCTACCTGGACTTTATTCTCAAGGCGGTCGCGGATGACGACGATGAGGGTGAACCACCGAGCCCGAGATACTGGGACGCTTTCGGCAAGATCGCTTACGCGCCAAACCCGAGGAACTCTCTGTCGCTGACATTTCTGCTCGCCGACGACGATCTTCTTTTCGAGGAGTTCGATGACGATGAAACGGTCGATGTTGTCAGTGGCTATACCAGCAGTTACCTATGGCTCAATCACCAGGGAGTCCTCGGTGGGTCGACGTTCGTCAACACCGCCGCCTACGCGGGCGAGATTTCGGTCGATCGCGATTTCCTGGCGATCGACGACTGGGAAGACGAGTATTTCGAGCTGCTCGATATTCGGGAGGACCGGTACTACGGACTCCGGCAGGAGTGGCAGCACGATATCGGCAAGCGGAACTACCTGAGGTGGGGTTTCGATCTCCGAACCTACGATGTGAATTATGACTACGCGATCAATGCGGTGATCGAGGACCCGATCGACGACCCACGTTTCTACCCCGGCGTCCGGGTCGACTCCTTTCAGGGCGCGTACGAGGGAGAGCAATACTCGCTCTTCGTGACCGACCGTATCCGTCTTGGCCGAAAATTCACTGCGGAGGTCGGAGTCCGCTACGACAATCAAACTTTGACTGATGACGACCAGGTGAGCCCGCGTGTCAATCTTCTATTCAACGTGACGCCGAGAAGCGCATTTCGGCTCGGGTGGGGGCATTTCTACCAGTCGCAGCGTCCCTACGAGTTGCGCGTGGAGTTTGGCGAGACGGAATTCCAGACTGCCCAACGGGCGGAGCAAATCGTCGTCGGCTACGAGACCGAAATCGGTGATTGTTATCTGCTGAAGGTTGATGCCTATGCCCGTCGAGTCAGTGATCCACACCGACGGTGGGAGACCATCTTCGATCCGTTCCACCCTGTGCCTGAAATCGCGACCGACCTGGCTCTTCTCGAACCCGAGGAAGTCAACGCCCATGGCGTTGAACTGTATTTCGCGAGCCGGATGGGCGGGAAGTTCGACTGGTGGCTGAGCTACGTCTATTCATCGATCGAGGATGTTCTCTGGGGCGTAGATACCCCACGTTTTCTCAATCAACCCCACGCCATGACCGCCAGCTTGATCTGGCGGCCGGGTCCGAAGTGGAGCCTGGCGGGTGTTCTCCAATACCACACCGGGTGGCCGACGACTGCAGTGTCCGCGTGGCCGGTTCAGGAGCCCGACGGCGATTGGGTTTTGTCTTACGAAGTTGGCCCGTTCTATCAGGAGTTTCTGGACGACTATGTGCGACTCGACCTTCGTGCCAGCCGAACGTCTCGCGTCGGCAGGAAAGGTGCTCTGACGTTCTTTATCGACATCCAGAATTTGACCGACAACGACAACCTCCGGGGCATCGCTATCGCCGATCCCGACTACTACTGGAGCGAGGCGACCGGCTCGGTGATCACCTTCCCCGAGGAGTATTGGTTTCCAATCATCCCGTCATTCGGGGTCAGCTATGAGTTTTAGCCCATGAGCCGAAGGACCCCGTCGCGGATGAAGATCACGGCGAAGCCGAGGAGAAACAACGCAAGGAATCGGTTGACCATCGTATAGGTGCGGCCGCGAAGAACGCTGCGTGACCGAGCGACCAGGAGCACCAGCACACATTTCGAACCGACAAGACTGAGATAGAAAACTGCCAGGAAGCCGATTGCGAGGGCCCAGCTGGATTCATGGGCTCGGAGCAGGATCGGTGTTCCGATCGTCAACCAGAAGAGGTAGGGGTTCGGATTGAGAAAGTTCACCGAGACACCTTTGCCGAGGGAGGCCCATAGTCTGCGGTTGGTCGTGGCCTCCTCGACTTCGAGGGTGGAGCCGCGAAGGCCGGCGATGCCATAGGTCGTCAGCAGGGCGCCTCCGGCAATGCTGATGATCCCGAGGGCGTGGTCCGAATTTTCAACACGATTGAGCAGCAGGACGGCCACGGCGATAGCTGGACCATCGGTGATCAGAGGGGACATCGCGATGGCGAGGCCGGCATTTCGGCCCCGGGCGAGGGTCTCGGAGACGACCAGCGTGAGCAACGGCCCGGGCGAGAGCCCGCCGCTGAGCCCAAAGACCATCGCCGCTATCAGGTACTCGAACATCGACAGAGTGTACGTTGGAATCTGCCTGTTCCGAATTCCGAGATTGCACCCGGTTACCGGCTTCAGTGGCACGATGGGAATGGGTAACCAGTAATCAGTATTCAGTATTCAGTTTGAAAGTCCCCGGGGACTGGGGTTGTTGGGACTGGTCACTGGTCACTGGTCACTGATTACTTTTGCGCGGCGGGTGATACGATTTGCCCGACACATTCCTGTCGATCATCGGGGGAAGCATGGCCAAACCGATCCGCTTCGTGTTCAATGGCAAACCAACCGCACTCGAGGTTCAAGAAGATCGGATGTTCCTCTGGGTCGTTCGCACCGAACTCGGACTGACCGGCACCAAGTTTGGGTGTGGTGAGGGATTCTGCGGCACGTGCACTGTTCTGGTCGATGGCAAACCGGAACGCTCGTGCCAATTGTCGATGAGAGATGTCGCGGGTAAAAAGGTCGTGACCATCGAAGGCCTCGCCAAAGATGGCAATTTGCACCCGGTGCAAGCGGCTTTCGTCGAGCACGATGCGCTGCAGTGTGGCTTCTGTACCCCGGGCATGATCCTCAGCGCATATGGTCTTCTGCTCGAGAATCCGGCGCCGACACGGCAGCAGATTCTCGACCATATGGAAGATAACCTTTGTCGATGCGGCGCCCACATTCGGATCGTCAAAGCTATTGAGACGGCTGCCGCCGAAATGCGGAAGGGGGTGCAATCATGACCCGCTTCACGAACGAAGCTCTCGAGCACCTCGGCATCGATTTGCCTTCCGAGGTCAGCCGGCGAAAATTTCTGAAGATCTTCGGTGGCGGCATCGTCGTGACGGTGTCGGCGAACGATCTCCTTGCGCTCCAGGAGGCGCCGGTCCGTCGCCGTTTCGGGCGGGCCTTGCCCGACGACTTCAATGCCTTCCTACGAGTCGGTGAAGACGGTCGTGTCACCTGCTTCACCGGCAAGATAGAGATGGGGCAGGGGGTCGTGACTTCGCTGGCACAAATGCTGGCCGACGAGCTCGAGGTCTCCCTCGATTCTGTCGACATGGTCATGGGCGACACCGATCTCTGTCCTTGGGATATGGGTACCTTCGGTTCGATGTCGACCCGTTTCTTCGGGCCCCCATTGAGAGCGGCAGCGGCCGAAGCGCGGGAAGTGCTGCTCGAGTTGGCGGCAAAAAATCTGGACGTGTCGGTGAGCCAACTGACAGTGAGTGACGGGGTGGTCTCCGATACCGCCGATCCAGAGAAGAAGATCAGCTATGCCGAGATTACCAAGGGCCAGAAGATCGCCCGCCGGCTCGACCGCAAAGCGGTGCTGGAGTCGGTCGAGAACTTCACGATTTCCGGGAGGTCGGTCAATCGGACCGATGCAGTCTCCAAGGTCACCGGTGCCGCCAAGTTCTCGGGAGACATCCGTCGCGAAGGAATGTTGTACGCATGCTTGCTGCGGCCGCCAGCGCACGGCGCTACGCTTGGTGAGGTCGACGCCTCCGGCATCGAGGCGGTCGCAGGGGCGACGATGGTTGTCGACGGCGATCTGGTGGCCGTGCTGCACGCGACCCCGGACGGTGCCCAGCGGGCGATCGAAAAGGTCGTGGCTGCCTGGGAAACGCCAGAAGTCGATCTGGACGAAGACACGATCTTTGAACATCTCCTGAAGGTGGCGCCGGCTGGTGAGGCCCTTGAAAGGGGAGGGGATCTCGATGTCGGGATGTCGGTTTCAAACGCCGAGGCCCGCCACACCTACCTCGATGGCTACGTGGCCCACGCGCCCATGGAAACCCACACTGCGGTTGCAGAAATTGTCGATGGTCGTTGCACGATTTGGGCCTCGACCCAGACCCCGTTCCGTTTGCAGACGGAAGCGGCCGAGGCGCTCGGTTTTCCCGAGGGCAAGGTTCGGGTTGTCCCCCCGTTTGTCGGTGGTGGGTTCGGCGGAAAGTCCGCCAATCGCCAGGCTGTCGAGGCGGCGCGACTTGCGAAACGTACCGGACACCCGGTTCAAGTTGCATGGTCGCGGGCCGAGGAGTTCTTCTACGATACGTTCCGACCGGCGGCGGTAGTGAAGATTGATGCCGGGGTCGGTGAGGGCGGGCGCATCACCTATTGGGACTACACGACCTACTTCGCTGGCTCGCGCGGAGCTGACCACTTTTACGATATCCCGCATCACCGTACTGTGGCTGCGCCGGGGGGTTGGCGCGGCGGGCCCGGCACCCATCCATTCGCAACCGGGGCGTGGCGGGCACCGGGCAACAACACCAACACCTTCGCCCGTGAATCGCATATCGACATCCTGGCGGTACAGGCCGGCATCGATCCGGTCGACTTCCGGCTGAGAAACCTCACCGACAAAAAGATGCGCCAGGTTCTCGAGACTACCGCTAACCGCTTTGGTTGGCTGGAGGCTGGTGCTCCGAGCGGACGTGGTCAGGGGGTGGCGCTCGGAATTGATGCCGGGACGTACGTCGGCCTGGCGGTAGAAGTAGACGTTGATCGCGCGACCGGGATGGTCACCGTCCAGCGAATGGTCTGCGCTCAGAACATGGGGCTGGCGATCAACCCGGAAGGTGCCACGATCCAGATGGAAGGATGTCTGACCATGGGACTCGGATACGCCCTTGCCGAACAGGTGCGTTTCTCTGGAGGGAAGATCCTCGACACCAACTTCGACACCTACGAGATTCCCCGATTCTCCTGGTTGCCCGAGATCAAGACCTTCATCATTGACGCCCAAAACGATCCCCCTCAGGGCGGCGGCGAGCCAGCAATCGTCGTCGTCGGTGCGGCCATTGCCAATGCAATTTTCGATGCCGTTGGTGCTCGCGTTTACCGAATGCCGATGACCGCGGAGCGGGTGCAGGAGGCGTTGAGAAGGTCGACCCGTTGATTCTAAATAGATTGAGCAAAAGGGGATGAACATGATTCGGCGTCGACTGACCATCGTTGTTGCCATATTGATTCTTGCCGTGTGGACACCGGGGGCGATCGCCCAGACCGCCTACGTCGGTGCCACGTTATTCGACGGAACCGGTGCCGAATCGCTGGAAAACGCCGTGGTGATTGTGATGGGCGACCGCATTCTCGAGGTCGGGAGGCGCGAGGAAATTGAAATCCCGGAGTTAATCCCTGTCGTGGACGTGACCGGAAAATGGATCGTTCCCGGCCTGATCGATGCCCATATCCACTATTTTCAGTCGGGCGGACTCTACACCCGGCCGGACGTGATCGACCTTGGTGATTGGCGAACCTACGAGACCAAGATCGGCCGCTCCGCGGCTTTTCAGGATTTTGGTTTGATGAATGACCCATCCTGATACTCGCGGAAGGCGGCGGCGAGTTCCTCGCGAGTATTCATTACGATTGGACCTGACCAGGCGATGGGCTCGCCCAGGGGCTTGCCAGACACGAGCAGAAATCGAACTGGGACGTCACTCGCTCTGACGAGCACGGAGTCGCCTCCGGTAAAAAGTGCGAGCTGACCGCGGGCGAGCGTATGTGTGCCGTTCGGACCGACCTTGCCCCGGCCGCTGATGGCATAGGCGAAAACCGTATGGCCGGGCGGTGTTGGGTGTTCGAGGTCAGCACCGGGTTCGAGGGTGATGTCGAAATACTCGGGCTCGACGACCACGTCTTGCACCGGGCCGCGGACACCGACGACCTCGCCTGCGATGACCTTGATCTTGAGGCCGTCGTGTGGTGAGACCTCGGGGATGGAGTCGGCTGGCACATCTCTGTAGCGTGGCTCCATCATCTTTGATGCCGCCGGCAGATTTGTCCAAAGCTGGAAACCGCGCAATCCGTCTTCAACCCGTCGCGGCATCTCCTGGTGGATAATCCCACTACCAGCAGTCATCCATTGGACGTCGCCAGTGCCGATGACCCCTTCGTTGCCGAGACTGTCGCCATGTTCGACCTCTCCCGACAACATATAAGTGACAGTCTCGATGCCGCGGTGGGGATGCCATGGGAAGCCGGGGAGGTAATCTTCAGGTTTGTCGGAGCCGAAGTCGTCCAATAGCAGGAATGGATCGAATTTCGGTACCTCTGGATTGCCGAAAACTCGGTTGAGACGGACGCCGGCTCCCTCCACAGTAGGGTTGCCGGTCAAAAGTAGCGCGACGGATCGCGGATGGGTCATCAGTTTCACTCCTCGGTATGGAGAACACAGAATTGATTGATTTCCTTCTCGGAGCTGCCAGTCCACAGGATGCTAGATGCTCGATCCTGGATGTTGGGTCCACCCATCCTCCGTGATTAACAGCTCGAGCAGAGGGCTATCGATCTCGAAACACCCGGCATCTTGCGCCCTGTGCTCATAGATTTCTATGAGTTGGGTCACAGATTCCTTTCGGGTTCACGGCAACAGTTGAGCGGGCGGATCGAGTATCCAGCATCGAGCATCCAGCATCTGCCACATCAGAAACGGTATCCTCAAGACACATTGAACGTCGCGGATTCACTCAGCGCTTCCGAAGAACGGGTAGCGTCCTACCGCAGCCCAGAGCTGCAGGCGATTTTCGGTGTCACTTTGATGGCGGTCCTTGGAGTTTCATCGATTGCGCCGGCGTTGCCACGAATTGCAGCGACCCTCGGCATCAGCGCCGGCCAGGTCGGTCTCCTGGTAACGGCCTTCACCCTCCCCGGTGTGATTTTGACGACCGTTGCCGGCATCCTTGCCGACCGTTATGGTCGCCTTCGAGTCTTGTTGCCCGGCCTCGTTCTGTTTTCGATTGCGGGTGCCGCCTGTGTTTTTGCTACGAGTTTCTCGGCATTGATTGCGTTGAGGGTGGTGCAGGGGATCGGCGCGTCGGCCATCGGATCGATCAACGTGACCCTGATCGGCGATCTCTTCGTAGACCGCCAGCGCACGACGGCGATGGGTCTCAACGCGAGCGTGTTGTCGATCGGTACCGCCGCCTACCCGGCGGTCGGTGGAGCGCTCGCTATGGTTGCCTGGTCAGCGCCGTTCGCGCTCGCCCTGCTCGCGCTGCCGGTAGCGGTTTTGGCGGTGCGCCGGTTGCACAGTGCGCCAAAGGGACACAAGGCTGATCTGAATGCCTACTTCGGTGATCTCTGGGATATCGTGCGCCGCCGCGACGTGCTGGTGTTGTTCTTTGCAAGCACCTCAATTTTCATCCTGCTCTATGGCGCCTACATTACCTTTCTGCCGTTCCTGATGGCGGGCCGATTCGGCTCGACGCCGCTCGGCATCGGCCTGTTGATGGCCGGGCTGTCGATCTCGACCGCGATCACCTCTGCCAATCTCGGGCGGTTGGCGGCCTGGTTGGGAGAGGTCAATATCATGCGCGTCGGCTTTCTCACGTTCGCCCTGGGGCTTGCGTTGATTCCCCTGGCTCCGAAGGTCTGGGCTCTGATCGCACCGGCGGTGCTGCTCGGATTTGCGTTTGCCACCACCATCCCGGTGGTGATGGTCTTGCTGACAGCGATTGCGCCGGTCGACCGGCGCGGCGCCGTGATGTCTCTCAATGGCACCGTTCTCCGCCTTGGACAGACGCTGGGTCCACCGGTTATGGCTTTGGTCTACCGCTTTGCTGGAATCGATGCCGTCTTTTATTTCGGCGCCGTTTTTGCGCTCTTCCTGGCAGTTTTGATGACCTGGGCGGTGCGGCGGTAAATTCGGAATTAGGAATTCGGAATTAGGAATTTCAGAAATGCCCACAGACCCACACAGATAATAGTAACCAGTGGCCAGTAACCAGTGGCCAGTAACCAGTGACCAGTAACCAGTGACCAGTAACCAGTGACCAGTGATCGGTAGGGACTGATTACTGATTACTGGCTACTGATTACTCTTTTGGGGCGCGGAATCGGGTTTCAACTCCGCAGGTACGACGCTCCGTTGACGTCGATGATCGTCCCGGTTGAGAACTCGGATCCCTCGGAGGCGAGGAACAGTACTGCGTGAGCAACTTCTTCCGGCTTGGCGACCCGTCCGAGCGGGCTCTGGGCTCGGATAGCATCGCCATCCGGTCCATCGAGCACCCGCGCGGCGAGTTCTGTGTCGACAAATCCGGGTGCAACTGCGCCGACAAAAACGCCGTGTGGCGCGAGTCTTTGCGCGAGCGACTGGCTCATCGAGTTGAGGGCCGCCTTGCTGGCGCCATAGGCCGGACCTTCGGGTTCACCGCGAAAGGCACCGCGAGAAGTCACGTTTACGATCCGTCCGCCACCGTGTTCAATCATGTGGCGGGCTGCGCAATAGGCGACGTTGGCGGGACCGAGGAGGTTTGTGGCGAGTGTCTCCTGCCACGCCTGCTGCCAGTCGTCGTAGACCACTTCCTCGAGCCGGTGGTAGACGTAGATGCCGGCGTTGTTGACCACGATGTCGAGGGCGCCAAAGTTGTCGATGACGGTCTCGATCATTTGCCGAACCGATTCCGGATCTGAGACGTCGCCCTGGACCATCATGTGTGGTCCCCCCTTGAGGGACGCGAGAGTTTTCTCGGCCGCACTGGTGTTGGAGAGGTAGTTGATGGCGACTCGGGCGCCGCCGGCAGCGAAGGCGGTTGCGATTGCGCGTCCTATGCCGCGTGATCCGCCGGTGATGAAGACATGTTTGCCTGAGAAATCCATGACTGCCCCTTCCTCATCAGGATTCTAGGGGAGGTATTGTAGCGCGCCGGGTCCGATGAGCGGCAGAACTTAACGCTGCAAGTAATCAGTAATCAGTAGCCAGTAACCAGTTCCAACCGCCGAACTCCACGGTTTCTTAAACTGATCACTGGATACTGGTCACTGGTTACTTTCTTCGTCGAGTAAAACAGAGCCCCGACCACGTGGCATCGATAGCACATATCTTGAAGTCGACCAGACCTGCGGCGAGGCCCGTGGATCGGACCTCATTCTGGGTGAGATCGGTGACGATGCCAGAGGCCTTTTTGGGCCAACAGATCCAGAGTCGTCCATCGCCCGCAATCTCACCTATGAATTCAATTCTTTTCTGAAGATCGTCCAGCGAGTTCAAGAACCACAAGGTCACATCGGCGCCGGGTTTTCCGCGCCGAATCACCTTTGTGCCTGACGGCAGCTCTCCGAGCGTGGTTTCGAAGTCTTTCGGACCCTCCACCAGAGCCACAGTTGAATTCTCTTTGATCCCCAGTTTTTTGGGCAGGGGAGTACCAGAGTAGCCGGCGAAATTCGACTCCGGCACGACTGGATTGCTGGGTGGCCTGGCCATGGCCTGCCGGATCGACGTGACCATTTCATCGCGTGAGGCGTAGGAGGCATCGGGCAATACTTCGCGAGTGCGAGCGACCTTGGCTTCGGCTCCGTCGACGAAGACCAGCGGCGTGTGCCGCGAACGTGCGGTGGTTCGGAGCATGACTCCGACATCCCGGCCCTGGGCGGGAAGGCGACCAAGATCGATGACCACTGCTTCGGGCGGTGACTGGCCGAGCGTGCGGAGCGTGGATCCGTCGAGCGCCCCCGCATCGACAGCAAACCCCGCCGCTTCGAGCTCACTCGCGAGTTCGCGGGCGCGATCCTCTTTCCAGCAGATGAGGCGGATGGTTGGTCGATGCGAGTTCATGGCGGAATCTTACGATAGATTCGGGACAACAGGTTCTAACCGGCAGATACTGGATGCTAGATACTCGATCCGCCCACCCATCCGCCAATTTCGGATTTCGAATTTCGGATTTCGGATTTCCGACTACCCACCACTTGACATCGCGGCGCCGTAATTTAAGTTTTTGCCGCATCGAGCATCGAGCATCGAGCATCGAGCATCGAGCATCGAGCATCGAGCATCGAGCATCGAGCATCGAGCATCGAGCATCGAGCATCGAGCATCGAGCATCGAGCATCGCGTATCCGGGCACGGAGACGGGTTCCGCTAGAATGCCACCCGGATGGAGGGGCCGAATGGATCCGGAAGAGCTGAGTCTCGTCAAAAAACTGTTGACCGATCGCCGGGTGCTGTCGCTCGGGGTGTTGGTCGACGGCAAGCCGCACGTCGGGCTGCTGCCGTTCGTGGCCGCGACGGATTATCGGTCCGTTCTCATCCACGCCTCGCAACTTGCGCGCCACAGCCGAGGCCTGCAGCCCGGATCGCCTTACAGCGCACTGATCCACGCCAGCAACGAAGAGCAAAACGATGCCCTGCAAGTTCCAAGGGTCTCGATCTCCGGGACGGTACAGCTCGTGGCACAGGCGGACGCGGATTTCGAATCCTCACGCGAGGCATTCATCGACCGATTTCCCTCCTCGACGCAGACGTTCCACCTCGGTGATTTCAACCTCTATCGGCTGCACTTTGAGTGGGGACGGCTGGTTTCTGGCTTTGCCCGGGCGATCACTCTCAGCCCGGATCTATTCAAGGAGATTTCGGCTTCGTAGCCATCTCTTGTTGGCGTCTCCCGAGCCACAGACCGACTACCATCCAGGCCCCTGCCAGCGGTACCGCCACCAGTGAGATCGCTGCCGCACCGAGCCCGAGGGCGCCGAGGCCGGCGTAGGACCATGCCCCAATCTGGTCGCCGAAGCGATAGGCAAAGGTGTCAATGAAATTCTTGGCCTTGTACTTGGCGCTGCGGGGTATGACGGTATAGAGCATCTCCCGACAGGGGCGAGCGATCGCGTAGTTGCTCCAGCGGCGCAGGATCTGAAAGACAGCGATCGCCGCGAGGGTCGGCGCAAAACCGATTGCAGCAAAACCGAGCACGCAAACGAGCGGCAGCGTGGCCAGGGCAAGAGCCACACCGATCCGACGGACAATGCGCCCGGTAAGGAAGATCTGAGTGATCGCCGTCAAACTGTTGACCACGAGATCGATACGGGCGAAAAAGACAGTTCGGACAACTCGATCGGAAAAGGTTGCTTCAACGATTTCCGCTTGTTGGAAGTAGAGAATTGTTGCCGTAATGGTGTAGAGCAGCATGTATCCGACGATGCCGAGGAGATAGTTTGACGTGAAGACCATGCGGATTCCGTCAAAGACCTTGCCGCCGATCGGCTGCTCGATCTGTGCCGTTGGAGGCCGCAAGGGATCGTCGTCAACTCGGATCTGTGGGGTCGAGGAGGTGAGCCGGTTCGCGGCAAACATCGCGAGACCGAGAATCGCCGCCGAGATCAAAAGGAGATTGGTGGGTCCGACCTTGGCGGCGAGAACGGCGGTGACCGACGAACCGAAGACGGCGCCGACGGTGCCACCGATTCCAACGAATCCGAAGAGCCGCTTGGCCTGCGCCGGCTTGAAGAGATCGGCCATCAAGGACCAGAAGATCGAGACCACGAAGAGATTGAAGACTGAGGTCCAGACGAAGAAGACCCGCCCGGCCCAGATTCCCGCATCCTCCGAAAAAATACGGAAGAAGAACCAGAACGCAATGAGATTGATGGCGAAAAATGTGTAAGACAGGAGGATGAATCGGTGCCGAGTCAGCCGTGAGACAGCCGCTGTGAACAAGGGGTGGGCGAGGAAGGTGCCGAGAAGGGTGCCGAGAAAAAGCCAGGGGAGATTTCTGACGCCGCCGGCAATACCCATCTCGTCTCGGATCGGCCGGATCACGAAGTAGGCAGCCAGAACGAGGAAATAGTAAAGCGCGGCCCACAGCATGGGCCGCACCTCGGAATCTTCAACAGCAACGATCCTATTCAGCAATCCCACCACCTTGAATTCTGAATTCGGAAGTCTGAATTCGGAATTACCACCCACCCTCCCGCTGAATCTGAAGGTAGCGGCGCTTCATTCCCAATTCCTAATTCCAAATTCAAAATTCCTAATTCCCCTTTGCGTGCCACGCTTTGAGAACCTTCTCCTCGAGCTCGGCAGGGCAGCCGGCCTTTGGTTTCTCGCGCCGTTCCTGGTCCAGCGAGTTCCAGTACTCCATCGTCGCCACAGCAGTGTCGGCGAGCGGCCTGAAAGTGAGGCCGGCCTCGATGGCGCGATCGATATTGGAGGACGAAAAGCCGGCGTACTCGCCGATCGGAGGTACCCACACCGTCATGTGCATCCAGGGATGAACTTCGTACTCTTCGAGGAATTCGGCGTCGACCCAGGTGAAGGAGATGTCGTTGTCGACCGTGGCCCGGATTCCGTATAACATACCCGCGATGGACATTGGCGAACGGGGGCCAACGCCGTTGAAGGTGCCGGTGGTGCCGGCTTCGACCAACCGGATGTACCACTCACCAAGATCGCGAGCGTCGATGAACTGCACCGGATCGGAGGGGTTTCCGGGCGCCATGACCTCTCCGCCCTCGTGGATCCGCACCGGCCAGTACGTGAATCGGTCGGAGTAGTCGCCGGGGCCGACGATCAGCCCTGGTCGAACCACGCAGGCACGCTCGTCGGTGAAAGCTTTGCGCGCTTCTGCTTCGCAGCGGGCCTTGAGAGGACCGTAGTTCTCTCCTGTGATGTCCTTGGTAGTCAAAACCTTGGCCTCATCTTCTGTGGAAATCTGGCCGACGGGCGCGGTCTCATCCGCGTTGGGTGTCGAGGAATCTGCGTAGGCCGAGATGGAGGAAGTGTAGAGGTAGTAATCGGCCGCCTTGGTAAGAAGACCTGCCGAGTCCGTCACCCAGCGCGGGATGGATGCTGTGTTATCGACGACCGCATCCCAGCGACGGCCTGCCGCAACCTCAGCCTCGAGTGCGGTGATGTCGTCGTTGCGATCTCCCTTGAGCTTTTCGAGATTGGGAAAGAGATCGGCGTTGGTCTTGCCGCGATTGAAGAGAGTGACCTCATGGCCGCGAGCGACAGCGTACTCGACCATCGGCGGCCCGATGAGCCCGGTACCGCCAAGTACCAGAATCTTCAACTTCTTGGCCGCTGTTTCCGTGGTGGGGGTTTCGCCCTGCTGACGGCAGGCGAGACCGACACAGGCGACACCGCCGGCGAGGATCGAAAGCTGGACAAAATCTCTGCGTGAGGTGGTCATGGAAGCTCCTTCATCTTCGTTCGGCGCATATTGCGCGGGCAAAAGTATACGGTGTCCCGACCGAGTACCCGATACTCGATACACGATTCTCGATATTCGATCCGCGCACCCAACCCTTGACACACTCAAAAGCGAATCTACGCTGCTTGAAGCATCGAGCATCGAGCATCGAGCATCGAGCATCGAGCATCGAGAATTGCGGGGGTCCATGGCCAAATTAAACGGCAAGGTCGCTTTCATCACCGGGGCGTCATCGGGAATCGGTGCCGCGATGGCGCGTGAATTCGCCCGACGCGGCGCCGACGTCGTGTTGTTGGCACGAAGGTGGGAGCGACTCGAAGCGCTGGCCCTCGAGGTCAGGGCGCGAGGGCGGCGGGCATTGACAATTCGCTGCGATGTAACCTCTGACGGGGATCTCGAGACGGCGGTCGCAGCGACGCTCGAGGAGTATGGCCGCATCGACTGGGTGATTGCCAATGCAGGCTTTGGAGTTGCAGGTGCGGTGCACAAACTGTCAACCGACGATTACCAACGCCAATTCGATACCAACATCTTTGGGGTGTTGCGGACTGTTCAAGCAACTCGCGATGCATTGTTGGCGAGCCGCGGCAGTCTCGCGATCATGGGCAGCGTCATGAGCTACCTCGCCCTACCGGTGAGCTCCCCGTACTCGATGAGCAAGCACGCGGTGCGCGCTCTCGCAGGTTCGTTGAGGGCGGAGATGGCCAAGTATGGTGTCGGTGTGACGTTGTTGGCGCCTGGTTTCGTCGTCTCGGAGATCCGGCAGGTCGACAATCAGGGACAGCACCACGAGGCAGCTCGTGACAAGATCCCACAATGGTTGAGTATGGACGCCGACAAGGCGGCAAGGAAGTTGGTCACGGCGGTGGTCAAGCGGAAACGAGAAGCGGTCATTACCGGCCACGGAAAGATCGTTGTGTTCCTCGAACGCCATTTTCCGTGGATGGTCGCGTTCCTGGTCAGAGTGGCTGGGGTCGACAAGCGAAGGCACCGCGAAGTCTGAACCGGTCACCCAAAGGCCCTACGGCTATACGGTTCGACGGCTATTGGGGCCACCCACCCGCCCGATTCTCGATACTCGATCCGCCAAGGTCAGCACCATTTGACGAGCGTTGCAGCTTCGGCGACACCGGTGCCACTTTCACAATTGTCATCGGCGCCCTGATGTCCCGAGCGCGCTGCTGACAATTGTGAAGGTGGCACCTGACACACCGAAGCGAGAAGCACTTTGAATCGAGCATCCAACATCCGGCATCCAGCATCCAAAACCGACCTCTGCTAATGTCAAAGCGATGAATGAACGCCTCCCTTCAGCAGTGATTTACACCGACGGTGGTTGCCGGCCGAATCCAGGACCGGGTGGCTGGGGGGCGGTGATCCTCGTTCCCGGCAGCGAGCCGCGCGAACTGTCGGGTGGTAAGAAAGAAGCGACCAACAATCGAATGGAGCTGATTGCGGCCATCGAGGCCCTCGGAACCCTCGACGGTCCGCATCGGGTGGAGCTCTACACCGATTCGACCTACGTTCGCCAGGGAATCACCGAGTGGCTGGCCAAATGGCGGGCGAGTGGATGGAAGACCGCCGGCAAGAAGAGGGTCAAGAATCGTGACCTTTGGGAGGAGCTGTCGACGGCGCTCGAAAGTCACGAGGTTGAATGGCATTGGGTCAAGGGTCACGCCGGCGACCGCTGGAATGAGGTTGCCGACCAGCTGGCCTCGGCCGCCATTCCACGAGCCCCGCTCCCCATCGATGATGGCAAGGCGGTCCACCTGTTCACCGCGGCCGCCTATTCGGGCAAGAAAAACACCGGTTCGTGGGGAGTGGTGTTGCGATTTGCAGACTCGGAAAAGGGACTGAGCGAAAGGGTTGCCGGCGCCTCGGCCAATCGTATGCACATCATGAGCGCGGTTGCGGGTCTCGAAGAGCTCAAGCGGCCGGTACGAGTCCACCTCTACACGGTCTCGGATTACCTCGAGAACGGCGCCACGAAATGGGTCCCGGGCTGGCGTGATCGTGGATGGAAAACCCGGGAGGACAAGCCGGTCTCGCACCGCGATCTATGGCAGCGTCTCGATGCCCTGTGCAAAAAGCACCGGGTCGAATGGCATGTGGTCGACGGCAAGGAGCCGCCGCAGGACCTGGAATACGCGAAACAGCTCGCAAAGGACGCGCTCAATCTAGATTGAACGCGTCAATTCTGAATTTTGAATTTTGAATTTCCACACGACCCTCCCACGACACAGGGTGGGCGGGTGGAAAATCCGAAATCCGAAATCCGAAATGGCCCCGGGGTGGGTGGGCTGCATTCCGAATTCAGAATTCAGAATTCAGAATTCGTCTACGGTGCCACCGGAAAAACGTACGTCGGGTCGTCGGTGTTGTCGTCGATGACGGTTGCGTAGGTCGTCCAGTAGGACGGAGACCCTTCGACAAGAGTGACCCGGATCCATCCGCCCTCGACTTCGGCGCCGCCGATCCCCATATTGGTGAAGATGTCGTTGACCTGCCGCCAGGCCGTCGCCTGGGAGTAATTCTTTTGTGCCAGCAGAGCGCCCTCCGCAGAGTAGATCTCGGCCTTCACCTGGTAGGTACCGGCCGAGGCCTGGGCGAATCCGACGTTTGTGCGATAGATTCCGGGTGACGAATGGATCAAGGGCAGGATCAACTCGATCTCTGACGAGGTGGCGGTCAGGGAAATGCCCGGCTGCCCCTGACCGTAGGTTGTGCCATCCGGTAGCAGGTTGTAGGTGCGGACAAAGACTGATGTCCCCGGGCCGTCGACGGTCACATACATGAGACCTGAGGTCGGATTGAGTGACTTCAGTGGGTCGTTGACATACAGCGACTGGTTCGGTCCAATCGAATGCGGACCGGTGAGTTGTTCGCCCGGCCACGCCTCGTCCTGGGCCACAAAGAACACCGAAACCGAGCGCGACTGGGCGCTCGGGTTGACGGCTGTTATTTGGCTTTTCCAGTCGGAGGTTGATTTTCCCATCCGTGAGGCCACCGCCGGAATAAACCAGGTTTCCTGAGAGCCGGCGCCGGAGCCGTTCTTGCCGTCGATGAAGAGCGCACCGCTGTCGATCGGGTCGAGCCAGTCCGAGAGGCGGGTCTCCGGTGTCCCGCCGCCAGTCCATTGGGCGGCCAGCCGGCCGTACCAGTCAGGCTGGTCAAGCGCGCTACAGGAAGCAAAACCGCCAGACAGTGTGCCGACACACCGCTTGGTCGAGCTGTCGAATAGGCATGCACCCGAGGATCCCCCCTCGGTTGTTGCCTCATCCCAGGCGCCGATACGAAGGTAATTGCCGTCACCCGACGAGGAACTGCCGCCGAGGGAGGTGAGGGTTGGTGGGTCGTAATCGAAGCTGATGGACTTTTCGTCGCCGCCGGGATGGTGAATTGTAGTCGTCGCGTCGGGAAGCTGGTCGCGCGCGTCCCAACCCGAATAGTAAACATTAAAGCTCGGTTGAGGCTCATCATCGAGCTCCACCAGACTGAAATCCGAACCGACTTCGTACTCCGACGAGGAGACCAGGACCGAGCCGCTCTGATTCTGGCTCAGATTGCCCCCGGCGATATCGTCGCACTCGGGACTCTGATAGTTCCAGTAGGCGACCAGCGACGGCGCGTCACTTGTCTGTTCGATGCAGTGCTGCGCGCTCAGAAAATAGGGGGTAAAGTCCTGAGCGGTGTTGTTGAAGAGCTGACCTGTACACAGGCAGGTTGCGGATCCACCCTCGCACGACACGGTGTAACGCGCCACTGAGCGGATTTGGTCTCGCCACGGATCACCCTGCGGGCAAACGACATTGATGTTGCACGTTCCCCTCTTCGCGTTGACGGCGGCTTCACGCTCGCCAAAGAAGCGGTAGCCATGGTTGACCGAAGCGATCCTGAGGTGGGCCTCAGTATTCTTTGGAAGCCGCAGCTCGGCCACCAGTTCTTCGCCGAGGACGACGGCGGTCCAGAGTCCGCCGAGCGCGTTGCGATTCCTGGCGATATACGGCCCCTGGACCCTCGAGCCGTCGGGAGCGTGAACCCAGAAGGTGGCACCTTCGGGCAGATCAAAACTCTCGAGCCCGAGATTCAAACTGAGGGCGCCTGCGGAGGAAAGGCGCAAGCGCCACAGACGCGTGCCGTCCTCGAGGGTCTCCCAGGTGCCGCTGTTTTCCGGCGTGTAGTCGACCGGGAGGTTCTTCGCGAAACGGGGCGCTACCGGTTTGCCGGAATTTTCACGCGCCACGTCCTCGTCGAGAAGCGTTTCGATATCCACCTTTGGCATCTCTCTGCGCTCGATCGTTTCGATAGCTTGCACGCCCGGGAGGGCGCTCCGCGGCAAGTGGCTTGCCTCGGCCGAGAAAAGAGTCGTGGAACCGATGAGTAGCATCAAGGCTGTCATCAGGATTGGCGAACGGGGATGCTGTTGCGTGTTTGTTTTCATGTGCAAAACCTCGGAATCTCGTGGGCGATGTCACTCTACCTAGAGAACATTTTAACGCCTACCGAGCTTCCAACTTTCGTAGGTAGTCAGTCCTCGATCGTGATCCGCTCGACTTTGACCGGTGTCGTCGGCCGGTCCTGGGCGCCGGTCTTGGTGATCCCGATGGCGTTCACCACATCCATGCCCTCGGTTATTTTTCCGAATACCGGGTGCTTGGACTGTCCTGGAGAGAACCAATCGAGGAAGTTGTTATGCACCGTGTTGATGAAAAATTGCGAGCCGCCACTGTTGGGACTGCCGGTATTTGCCATCGACAGGGTCCCGGGCTCGTTGGAGAATTTCGCGTTCTCCGGGTGCTCGTCGGCGATCGTGCCGTGCGGAGGACCGCCAGTACCGCAACGCGGGCTTTCCGGGTCCTTGGAATGGGGGCAGCCAAACTGGATCATGAAATCTTTGATGACCCGGTGGAAGTGCAGCCCATCGTAAAACCCGCCCTTGGCAAGCGAGATGAAGTTTTCCGCGGTGATGGGCATCTCGTCGAGAAAGATCTCTGCCTTGAAGGTGCCCATGGAGGTGTCAAAAGTTGCGGTCGGATTAGCCATAATATTTACTCTCCTTTTGGCGCTGTTGGCGCACGGAATCATTACGATATCATGTGCCGCGCAGCCACCTATCCGATACTCGATACTGGATACTCGATCCGCCCGCCCTATGACAATTCAATGAAACGGTTTTTTCGAGCATCGAGCATCGAGCATCGAGTATCAAGCATCGGCCCACGCCAGCTACACTTATTTGCGGAGGCAGCATGAAGCAGATCCGAACAGCGGCAGCGACTATCGTTCTGCTAGCCGCACTTCCCGCATTCGCGGGGATATCTAATGCAGTTCCGTCCGAAAAGACGTTCATGTGGAAGGTGGAGAACGGAGAGGCTACGCTCTTCCTGCTGGGATCTATCCACGCTCTCAAGGAGGAGGCCTACCCCTTGCCAGCGGCGATCGAGGCGGCTTTTGACGAGGCCGAGATCGCAGTCTTCGAAATGGATCTTGACGATATGACAAAGGCCGCAATCAAGATGATGGCTGCTGGGACCCTCGAGAAGGGCCTCACATTGGAGGAAGTCGTCGGAGGGGGAATATGGTCCGATTTCGAGGGCCACATCGAGCAGTTGGGCTTTGACGCTTCTCTTTATCAAGGGATGAAACCGTGGATGGCGGCCCTGACCGTTGCTTCTTTCGAGCTCGCGAAACACGGCTATCTCGCGACCGAAGGGCTTGATACCTATTTCTCGCAGCGCGCAGTTGAAACCGGAAAGAAGCGCATAGCTCTTGAAGCGGTGGAGTTTCAGGTAAGTCTTTTCGCCGATCTGAGTCCCGAAAACAGCTTGGCATTCCTACGCTACACGTTGGAGGATCTGGATGCGATGATCCCGGAGATGGATCGCTTGTATCGCGATTGGCGGGTCGGGAATGTGCAAGCAGTCGAGGAGGCCCTGCTCGAGGGTTTCGAGGAGTTTCCTGACCTCTCCAAAAAGCTGGTCTCGGACCGCAACCGGTCGTGGATGCCGCAAATCGAAGAATTACTCGCCGGTGATCTGGACGCCATCGTGGTGGTGGGCTCGGCGCACCTGGTCGGCGAGGAGGGCGTCGTGAATTTGCTCCGCCAGAAGGGCTACATCGTCGAACAACAGTGATCCCAATATTGTGGTGCGGGCGTCCCGCCCGCACATCGTCAATAGTGGTATTCGTGCGGCCGAGACGGCCGCACCACAACATCGCCGCACTATACTTCTCTCATGGTACCCGCCGACTCGAACACAGGCCCGAATCCAATCGTTCGTTTTGGTCGGTTCATTCGGCGGCGGTGGCGACGGTTCCGCCGGCGGTGGCTTTCGCCTCAGGTGCGCTTTGTCTATCACGATAAGTACGCCCTGGCCCTCGAGGGTACGCCGGTCGATCCTGCGCGCGGACAGAAGATACTCGGTTTCCTGATCGACGAGGGCCTGCTCGATCGAGACGACATCTCGGTTCCCCGACGTCCGGCGGTGCGGAGCCTGCTCAGAGCCCACGATCACGACTACATCGAAGCCGTCGGCCAAAATCCCGTGGTGACCGAGAAGATCTTTGGTGCAAGGATTAGCGATGCCGAAGTCGCCAAGATTGTGGAGACACAGCGCCTCGCCGTTGGCGGCACCATTCAGGCGACCCGACTCGCCCTTCAGGGGAGATCTGTAGCCATCAATCTCAATGGTGGCTTCCACCACGCCGAACGCGATCGTGGCTTGGGTTTTTGCATCTTCAACGATATCGCGGTGGCAATCGCCCGGCTCCGAAGCAAGGGATTCCGGGAGCCTGTGCTTGTGGTTGATCTCGATGTCCACGACGGAAATGGCACGCGCTCGATCTTTGCCCACGACTCGACGGTCTACACCTACTCGGTCCACAACGACAATTGGGGAGATACCGATGCGAAGGCCTCGACCGCGATAGCTCTCGGACCTGATGTCGGCGACGAAATCTACCTGGGCACGCTGCTCAAAACCCTGCCGGACGTGATGATGAAGGTGCGCCCAGGCCTGGTGATCTACGTCGCCGGCACCGACCCGGCCGCTGATGATGCACTCGGTAATTGGAAGATTTCGGCCGACGGAATGTTCCGGCGTGACCGGTTGGTGATCGAACTCCTTCGGCACGGCCGCCGCCGGCTGCCGCTGGTGGTTCTCCTGGCGGGTGGCTACGGCAATGCCACCTGGCGCTACAGCGCGCGTTTCTTCTCTTGGCTGATCAGTGGAAAGGTGTCGAAAACACCCGACAACGCCGAGATGATACTGCGTCGTTTCCGCCGCATCCGCAGCTCGCTTGCCCCGACCGATCTGACCGCGGAGCCGAGCGGTTTCGGGTGGCGGCTCACTGAGGATGACCTTGTCGGGATTCTCCCGGACGCTCCAAAGAGAACCCGATTTCTTTCACACTTCTCTCAGCACGGAGTGGAGCTTTTGCTCGAACGCCTGGGTCTCCTCGACCAGCTGCGCTTGCGGGGGTTCAGACACCCGACAGTCGACGTCGATCTTTCCGGCAGCGTCGGCGACACCTTGCGGGTGTGGTCCGAGCCCGATCGTCGCGAGCTTCTGCTCGAACTGCGAGCCAACCGCAACTCGCGGGTCGTCAGCGGTTGCGAAGTACTGGTGATCGAATGGTTGCTTCTGCAAAACCCGCGCGCCCATTTCGGCCCCTACCGACGGCCGCTGCCGAGCCAGAAACACCCGGGACTGGGGCTCCTCAAGGAGGTGTTCGGCTGGCTCGTGGTGGTCGGTGAAGTGCTCGATCTCGACGGCATTTATTACGTGCCATCAAGCTACCACGTGGCGATTCAGAGCCGCCGTCGGGTTCGCTTCCTCGAGCCCGCGCACGAGGCCTGGATGCAGGCCCTGGATCAGCTCTTCTCGGGAGTTTCGCTGGCCGAGGCCAGCAACACCATTGCCGATGGAAGGGTTGTGGAGGCGACAACAGGCTATCGGCTGAAATGGAAGGGCTATCCCATGGTCCTGCCGGTATCCGACAAGCTGCGGGAACAGGTCTCCGGCGAGGCATACGAGGCGCGGGTCGCCGAGGTGCTGGATGAGCTCAACCTCGTTATTCAGGAGTCTGAGGAACCCGTGGGATAATTTTCAGGGGGACTGATCATTGTTTGAAACCAATTTCTCTCACGCTCTGGTCGTGGGAGCCTCGTCGGGGATCGGCGAAGCGGTCGCACGACGTCTCGCCGCGGGCGGGGCCCGGGTTGCCCTGGTTGCGAGGCGCGAGGACGAACTGCGGCGGATCATGGACGAGATCAACGACGCCGCCGGTGGGGAGCGTGCAATCGCCGTTGCCCACGACGTACGGGCCGCTGAAGAGGCTCCGGACCTCGTGCAGGAGATCGCCCGCCGTCTCGGCGGTCTCGACCTCGTCGTCTATGCGGCCGGCGCGATGCCGGCGGTGGCGATTGACGAGTACGACACCACCAAAGACCGGGAAATGTTAGAGGTCAATCTCGTTGGCGCAGTGGCCTGGCTCAATCCCGTCGCGGAGAGAATGGCCCGGCTGGGTCGCGGCACCATTGTCGGCATTGGCTCGGTGGCCGGTGACCGCGGACGTGCTCCCAACCCCGTCTACTGCACGTCGAAGGCTGGTTTCCACGCCTACCTGGAGGCGTTGCGAAACAGGGTGGCCAAGCTCGGCGTCAAGGTTGTCACCATCAAACCAGGCTTTGTCGACACCGCGATGACCCGGGGCAAAGAGGGCCTTTTCTGGGTCATCTCAGCCGACCGCGCGGCGGAAATCATCCTCAAAAAGGCGCGCCGTGGTGTGGTAACCGCCTATGTACCGGCCCGGTGGCGGGTGGTGATGACAATCGTTCGCTCGATCCCATCGATCATATTCTCGAAGCTTGGATTCTGAAGCATGGCACTCAACGATCGCCTCGAGTGGGTCGAAGGATGGGGCATGACCGTCGGCGGCGCCGGCTATGTCTTCAGGCCTACCGACGCCGGTGGCGTTGCCGAAGCGATCGAGACTGCGCGCGGGAACGACCTTGCGATTGCCCTACGGGGTGCCGGCTGTTCGTATGGAGATGCCGCATTCCGTCCGGAGTCGGTTGTCCTGGACCTCTCCAACCTCGCCAGGGTCCTGGCCTGGGACCCCGAAACCGGAATTGTCGACGTCGAGCCCGGGGTGAGTCTGGCCTCGCTGTGGCGACTGACCATCGGCGATGGCTGGTGGCCTCCGGTGGTGACTGGGACCATGGAGCCGACTGTTGGCGGAATGTTGGCGATGAACGTGCACGGAAAAAACAACTGGCCCCGTGGCACGATAGGGGAGCACTGCATCGAGTTCGACCTCGCGCTCGCCAATGGAGAATCTCGGACCATCTCTCAGAAGGACGACACCGATCTCTTCCACGATGTGATCGGCTCTTTCGGCCAGTTCGGCATCATTACCCGTGCGCGGATACAGATGAAAAGGGTGCACTCGGGCCAGGTCGAGGTCAAGGCGGTGTCGGCGCCGGACCTCGGAGCGATGCTCAGCCTGACCGATGACGCCAAGGACAAATGGGAGTACGTCGTCGGTTGGATTGACGCCTTCGCCCGCGAGCGAAACCTCGGCCGTGGCTTACTGCATTTTGCGCGCCATCTCGAAGAAGGGGAGGATTCCGACCCGGTCGCGAGCCTCGACGCTGAGGCGCAGGATCTGCCGGCAAACTTGTTTGGAGTCATGCCGAAAGGCTTGATGTGGTACTTCCTGAAACCGATGACCAACCGGCCCGGGATGCAGTTCGTCAACTTCGGAAAATACCTCGTGGGGAGTACGGTTGCCGACGAGAAGGTATACCGGCAGCCGCTGGCTGGATTTTCCTTCCTGCTCGACTACGTACCGAACTGGAAGAACATCTACCTCCCCGGCGGACTTATCCAGCACCAGAGCTTCGTTCCTGCGGCCAGCGCAGAGAAGGTCTTTCGCGATCAGCTCGAGATTTGCCACGAGTTCCGAATGCCGTCTTTTCTGGCGGTGCTCAAACGCCATCGACCGGATTCATTCCTGATGAGTCACGCAGTCGACGGCTTCTCTCTGGCCCTCGATTTTCCGGTGGTTCGAGGACGGCGGGAAAAGCTGTGGTCGCTGGTGCGAGCCCTCGCCGAACCGGTGGTGGCGGCGGGTGGTCGCTTTTATCCTGCGAAAGACGCAGCTCTTCCCGGGGAGCTCTACCGATCGAGCTTTCGTGAGGGTCAGCTCGGTCGGTTTGCCGGCATCAAGGCGAAACTCGATCCGGACCGCATCCTGCGCTCGGGCCTGGCCGACCGCTTGATCTATGAAGACTGAATTGCCCTGGTTTTTGTGGGGCAGGCGTCCCGCCTGCCGTGCGGGCGGTCGTCTTCTACCTATTTTCTTTGTCGCTGCGGTTGTTGTGATGGTGACGGCGATCGGCGCATCCGCTGCCGACCGTGACCAGCTTCTTTACCACGCCGAAACCCTCAAGGGAATGGTCCTGCAAACCCATGGTGCCGACACTCCGTTCAATCCGGCATCGTTGGTCAAGGTCGGGACCTCGCTGTGGGCCCTCGAGAGCCTCGGTGCCGAGCATCGCTATCGCACAGTCTTCGGAGTCGACGGCGAGTGGGACAAGCAGACAGGCCACCTGATCGGTTCGCTTGTTGTGCAGGGGTGGGGCGATCCCGATATGCAGCCGGAGAACGTTTTCCTGGTCGCGAGGCAACTCAACAAGCTTCGTCTCTTTCGCGTCGAGGGATGGCTCCGCATCGACGGCGACTTCTGGGTTGGATGGGAGAACGGCGCTGCAAATAGAGTTCTCGATCCCCGGGATCGGGTAGAGCGTATGGGGCGAAGGCTTCGGGCGGTCCTCGACCCTCACCGTTGGGACCAGTCGACCCGTGCTGCCTGGGAGGCGATGTGTGAGCGGCGCGGGTGGGATAAGAACGACCCTCCGCGGGTCGAGATCGTCGGCACAGTGCGGCCCGGGGCCCCGGCTGACTGGACCCCGGTCGTCGTTCACCGCTCCAATCCACTGCCGGTCTTACTGCGGCGTTTCAATGTCTACTCCAACAACGACATTATCCGTGTGGCCGAAGGCCTCGGGGGTCCTGAGGGCCTCGAGATCTTCCTCGAGCAGAAGCTCGGGCTAGCCCCCGAGGCCCTCGAGCTGGAAACGGCATCGGGCGAGAAGCGAAACCGGCTCACTGCCCGCACCGGAGTAAGGCTGATGCGCGCCTTTGTCGAGACCGTTGGCAAAATGGGCCTTGCGCCGGCCGATGTGTTGCCGATCATCGGCTGCGATCCGGGCTCCACGGACCGCAAGTTTCCCAGACTTGCAGTACCGAAGATGGCTGGAAGCGTGGTCGTCAAGACCGGGACCCTGATCAATACCGATGGGGGAGTGGCAGTGGTCGGTGGCGTTTTTTCGACCGCGGCCAACGAGATCGTCCTCTTTTGTATCGGCGTACGAAAGACGGGTTGGAAAGAGCCGCACTGGCGTGGGCTCCAGCAGTCGTGGTTGCTCGATCTCATCGATAGTGCCGGCGGAGCGGTTCAGCGACCATGTGGTGAGGAGCTGCCGTTCTCCGACAATTTCGCTGAAGTCGAGTGGGTAGTCTCCTGGGAATCTCTCTGATCGCCCAAGCGCCAATCAAATTAGGAATTAGGAGTTAGGAATTAGGAATTCCCATCCAACCGTCCGAGAATTTTGTCCTTTCTGGAGATGGGTGGACGGCATTCCTCATTCTTAATTCCTCATTCCTAATTGTCCGGATCGCGCTATTCTCTCTTCGCGGAGGTAAGAATGCTACGCGACGAAGTCAAAAGGATTTGGCCCGAGCTCGAGTGGATTGCTGACGAAGACTTGAAGTCTCAGACGACCGATTGTTGGGAGAAGGCTTTTGAATATTCACCGCTGACCCCGGCGGATCTCGAGCGCATACCGTTCACTCTCAAGGTGCCCGATTGCCCGGTGAGCTTCATGGCCCACAAACGGGCGGTGGTGCACGTAGCTCGGGACGCGGCGCGGACTGTCGAGAGTTTCTTCAACGAGGCCCTCCCGGTCGATATGGATGTCCTGATTGCGGGTGCGATTCTGGCGGATGTTGGCAAGCTCCTCGAATACGAGGACGACGGCGAGGGCGGGAGCAGGCAGAGCCCTCGGGGCAAATATCTACGCCACCCTTTTACCGGGGTTTCCGTCGCGATGGAGTGCAATTTGCCCGACGCGGTCTGTCATATCATCGCCACCCACGCAGGCGAGGGCAACATGGTGGCCCGCACCACCGAGGCGTGGCTCGTCCACCATGCCGACTTCATGACCTACGAGCCCTTCGTCAAACGCCTCGAGCTGTGAGGCTGCATCTGGTCGCGTTGGTGATCCTGGTTGCGGCGACCGCCTCCGGCTCCGAACCGGAGCAGCCAAAGGTCGAGAATGTCGGGACCATCATGGTGGCTTTTGGTGCCCACCTCGACGCCCGCCAATTCGCCGGTGCTGAGGATCTCTACAAGTTCCTTCACCAGGCGGTCTACGGCCCGGGCCACGCGATCCAGAATCAAGAGTCCGCTGCATTGTGGCTCGAAAGGGAAATTGAGGGCCTCGGTCCGCCTGTCGAAGGCGAGGTGCCGTGCGAGGCGCTTGGAGGCGAGCCGCCGTTGGTGCGGATCAATCTCCGGCCATTTGTCTCGAATGGTGGTGATTCTGTTCTGCTCGTTGACGCCTTTGTTGCCAGTGCCAATACCGATCGCGGTAGCTCGCGGCGGATGACCACAGTCCTGTCCCTGGCAGCCAGCTATGTGCTGTGCGCCGGGCGCGGAGAGCTGGCGCCGGAGTTGAAGACCCTGAGTGCAGAGCTCGCCGAAAAGGACTACCCCGTGATCCACCACAGTGAACCCTATGTCGAGGCCTACGAGCCGTCCTACCGCGTGATCGACGAGGCTCTCGCAACCGAGCACGGTTGGTGCGACTGACGCCGCAATCCGATGGCGAATCAGCTGAACTCGTGGACTGTCTGATCGGTTTTTAACGCAGAGGCGCGGAGACGCAGAGCCGCAGAGCCGCAGAGAGAGAATTTTCTTTCTGGCACATTTTCATTCGCTTGGTTTGTCTCTGAGCCCGTGAGGCGCCCGCAGGTCCTTTGACGAATTTAAGGTCACAGTCGTTCAGAAGATAGCACCGTTCGGCTGGCGGTTTTTGGAAGCCCGGCTTTGATTCGTTCTCTGCGTCTCCGCGACTCTGCGCCTCTGCGTTTCTTTTTTGAAATCTAGTCGTTTGCGTTGATGTGTTCGTGAGCGCTGGAGGCTCGACAGATGTCTAGCATGGGGCGTGAGCCCCAGGATTCAAGCAAATCTCTGCAATAATCGCCGCCGCTGCAGAGTTGCGGTTGGAGATGACGAAGCGCATGCGATTCTTGATTTTCTTTTCCATCGTGCTCGGGATCTGGTTGGCCTTCCACCTCTACGTTGGCTGGCGGCTGTGGTCGTTGCCCTTGTTCGCCAACCCGACGGGCCATCGGGTTCTGTTGCTCAGCCTTGCGGTCCTCTGCGTTTCCTATCCCCTTGGGCGATTTCTCTACCACCACGGCTGGCCGCGCATTGGGACGGTGCTGGAGTACGGCGGCGGCGTGTGGATGGGCACCCTGGTGCTGCTTCTCTCGGCCCTGGGAATTGTTGATCTGGTGACCCTCTTCGGGTTGGTGCTCAAACCCTGGGTGATGCAGTTGCGCACCGCAGCGATCTGCGCCGCCCTCCTGCTTGCGGTCGTGGCATGGATAGGTGGAATCGTTCGCCCCCGCACGGTCGAACTCGAGGCCGAGCTGCCGAATCTCCCGGCATCGGCCGATGGGTTGGTGGTCGCTCACCTCACCGATCTTCACCTCGGCGCCCTCATTGGCGAAAGGCGGTTGCAGTCGGTCATCGAGCAGATCGACGGAATGAATCCAGACGTCATTGTCGTCACAGGTGATCTCGTCGACGGTGATGCGGGCACGGTCGAGAACATGGTCCCGGTCCTGAAGACTCTGGATGCACCCCGTGGTGTGTACTCGATCCTCGGTAACCACGAAATGTATGCCGGCCCCGAGAGATGCCGGGCCGTGATGCGCAACGCAGGATTCACAGTTCTGGACAACGCGGCAGCCGAGGTTGTGCCCGGACTGTGGATCGCCGGGGTCCCGGATAGCGGCCGCGGCCCGGGGACCGATGGGCTCGAGGGCGCGCTCGAGACGGCCCTTTCGGAAGTTCGAAAAGGGGATGCCGTTATCTTTCTTCAACACGCCCCCGGAAACGAAGAGGCAACTGCCGCGTCTGGCGCCGGATTGATGCTGAACGGCCACACCCACGGCGGTCAGATCTGGCCCTTCCATTATCTGGTGCTCCGCGCCTTCCCGCACATCGCCGGTGTGCGCAAGGTCGGCGGGATGACCCAAATCGTGAGCCGCGGCGCCGGCCGCTGGGGGGCGCCGATGCGCCTCTTTGCCCCGTCGGAGATCTATCGGATCACCCTGAGATCGCCCGTGGCCACCGACTGATTCCCTCTCTTGACAGTGCCCACATTCGGAAAAGAATTACGAGGTCTCCAGTGTCACCGCGAACCAGCCAGGGTTTTTTGAGTTTCCAAGGTCTGAAGATCCGTGAATTTGACCGGTTTGCCGGAAGGTCGGTTACGTCGTAATACTGTCCTGCTATCCTTTTCGCTGTTCGATTTGGGGGATTCCACATGAAAAGAAATCTGCTCGTTCTCGTAATTCTTGCTGCTGTCGCGACTCCTGTTGCCGCGACCGATGAGGACAACCTCTTCAATTCGCTTTCCTACCGTCTGGTCGGTCCGTTTCGTGGCGGCAGGGTTACGGCAGTGACCGGCGTGCCCGGTGATCCGATGACGTATTACATGGGCTCGACCGGTGGCGGAGTTTGGAAGACAAACGACGCCGGCAAGACCTGGCGCAACGTGTCGGACGTGGTGCGAGAGCTCGAGCCGAGCAGTGATCCCGAGATCATGGGCGAGATCGATCCGGCGTTGGCGGAGGTTGGACTCCTACGTGAGCCGATCGGTGGGTTACCGACGACCGGGACCGAGTGGCGGCAGCGCGGCGGCGATGCCTTCGGCACCGCCTCCATCGGAGCCATCGCGGTTGCGCCGTCCGACACCAACGTAATCTATGTGGGCACCGGTTCTGCGTGCCCGCGCGGCAACGTTTCGCCAGGTGACGGCATCTACAAGTCGACCGACGCAGGCGACACCTGGCGCCACATCGGCCTCCCGGAAGCCGGTCAAATCGGGCGTATCGTGGTCCACCCGACCGATCCCGATATCCTTTACGCCGCTGTCCTCGGCCACATTTTCGGATCCAACCCGGAGCGCGGGGTTTATCGTTCGACCAATGGCGGGCTGAGCTGGTCAAAGGTTCTCTTCGTATCCGACGAGGCGGGGGCGGTCGATCTCTCGATGGACGCCTCCAACCCGCGCATCCTCTACGCCGCCATCTGGCAGGCGAAGCGGACGCCGTGGACCATGATCTCCGGCGGACCTGGTAGCGGCCTCTTCAAGACCACCGACGGCGGCAACACCTGGGTCGAGCTCACCGAAGGCCTGCCCGAAGGCGTCAAAGGCCGGATCGCGGTGACAGTTTCACCGGCGGCGCCGAACAGGGTCTGGGCGCTCGTGGAACACGAAGAAGGTGGCATTTTTCGCTCAGACAACGGCGGCAGGAAGTTCCGTCGGGTGAGCTCCGACCGCGAGCTTCGCCAGCGAGCCTGGTATTACACCCACCTCGAGGCGGATCCGCAGGACGCCAATACGGTCTATGTCCTCAACGTGATGTTTTGGCGCTCAGTCGATGGAGGCACGAGCTTCCGGCCGATCCGCGTCCCGCACGGCGATAACCACGCCCTGTGGATCAACCCCGACGATCCGACGAATTTCATTCAGGCCAACGATGGGGGCGCCAATATCAGCTTCAACGGCGGGCGCAGCTGGTCGACCCAACAGAATCAGCCGACCTCGGAGATCTACCGGCTGACGGTCGATGACCGATATCCCTACTGGCTCTACGGAGGCCAACAGGACAACTCGGCGATTGCCACCCCGAGTCGTTCACCCGGCGGGATCGAATGGCGCGATTGGTATGCGCCGGCAGGGTGCGAGACAGCGACCGTGGCGGTCGATCCTCGCAACCCGAACATCACATACGGCGGCTGCTACGGCGGTTCGATCGGTCGTCACGATCACGAACTCGAGATTGAGCAGGAGGTCATGGCGTGGCCCCAGATGGCGGTCGGCCAGCAACCCAAGGACCTCCGCTACCGCTTCCAGTGGAACTCGCCGATCCGAATCTCGCCCCATGATCCGTCGGTTCTCTACCATTGCGCCAACATGGTTCTGAGGTCGAAGGACGAAGGTCGGAGCTGGGAAGAGATCAGCCCCGACCTGACGCGCAACGATAAATCCAAGCAGGGCTACGCCGGTGAGCCGATTACGATGGACAACACCGGCGTCGAAGTCTACGGCACCATCTTCGCCTTCGAAGAGTCGCCGCATCGTGCCGGCTTGTTGTGGGCGGGGAGCGACGACGGCGTGGTCTCCATTTCGGAGGACAACGGCGGCACCTGGCGCACCATCACCCCGGCAGACATGCCGGAGTGGGGAACGGTCAATGCCATCGAGCTGTCGGCCCACGATGCCGGCCGCGCCTTTATCGCCGTCCATCGCTATCGCGAGGACGATTTCCGGCCCTACATCTTCCGCACCGATGATTTCGGCGCCAGCTGGCAGAAACTGACCGACGGTTCGAACGGTATCCCCGCCGACCACTTCGTGCGGGTCGTGCGCGAGGACCCGGATCGCAAAGGCCTGCTCTACGCCGGCACCGAGTTTGGCATTTACGTTTCCTTCGACGACGGCGCGACATGGAAGGAGTTTCAACTCAACCTGCCGGTCACTCCGATCACCGACATGGCGATCAAGCGTGGCGATCTCGTGATCTCCACCCAGGGACGGTCGTTCTGGATCCTGGATGACCTCAGTGTCCTCCACCAGTTGAACGACGAGGTCAAAAAAGCCGACACCCATCTCTTCGATCCGCGGCCGGTAGTGCGGTGGGTCGATGGTTCGGGCGGCGGCCCCCGCAGCGGTGCGGTCGGCCAGAACCCGCCCTTCGGTGCCATCATTCACTACAATCTCCCGGCCGGCCTCGACGAGAAGGAGGCCGACGAGGTCAAGCTCGAGATCCTTGATGCCGGCGGTGAGGTATTGCGTAGTCTGTCGAGCAAGGAACCGGAGCGTCGCGCACCGAGCCCGTGGCGCCGCTTCTTCCCAGAACTCTCCGAGCCACCGCTGCTCGATGTCCGAGCCGGGGCCAATCGTTACGTTTGGAATCTGGCTTTGGCAGATGCCGGCCTGGTCGACGATGCCGTCCTGTGGGGCTGGCCCGGCGGTCCGATGGTACCCCCGGGCACTTATCAGGTACGGCTGACAGTGGGGGATTGGAACGACACGGCGGCTTTCGAGGTCGTCCAGGACCCGCGAACCGACGTCAGCCAGGAGGCGATGGCCGAAAAGTACGAACTTGCCAGGGCCGTGTGGGTGGAACTGACCCGTTCACATGAGGCCATCAGTCGCATTCGCGATGTGCGTGGCCAGGTGCAGTCAGTCGCCAAACGGGCGGGTGAGGAAGAGATCACGGAGAAGGCCGATGCCATCGCTGATTCGCTGACTGCGATCGAGGAGATGCTCCACCAGACAAAGGCCGAGTCGAGCCAGGACATCCTTAACTTCCCTCCGCAAATCGACAACCAGTTGCTTTACCTGCAGGGAGTTGTGGAGAGCGCCGTGGGTGCACCGACCGAATCGGTGAAAGGACGATTCGAGGAGCTTCGGACCGAGCTTGACGGGCTCGTGGCGAATCTCGATACCATTGTCGCGGATCAGCTGCCCGAACTCGAACGAATTCTCGAGGAGCGGGGTGTGCGCTACGTCATGACCGAAAGCGAGGGCGGACGGTAACTCTCGGGATCGCCGATGCAATATATGTTGAAGATGACCCGTCAATCGTCCGAGGTGTATGCTGGAAGGACGAGCGGGTGATGTCAATTGCGTTCTGGAGTGACTGAATGACGGTCTTGATTTTGATCCTTGCCCTTGGCGCGGCGAGCTTGCAGATCCCGCCGGCCGTTGAAGCAGATTCCCTCGACGGCTGCTCGAGGCTCAAGACCGCCCGGGCCCATCGATCCGACCGGGCCGAGGCGCTGCGGCTCAAGAGCAGCAACGACCCGCTGACGGGCCAGACGGATGTTTTGCATTACCGTCTCGACCTCGAGGTCGATCCTGGCGCCGAGTACCTGAGCGGCAACAATACGATGACCGTCATGACCCTGGTAGATGACGTGACCGTCTTCAGGTTTTGGCTCCATTCCGCGTATTCCATTACCGCGATCGAAGTCGAGGGGGAAACTGCGGAATGGCGACGGCTGGACGCGGAGGTCGTCGAGGTAGCATTGGCTCGGACGCTGGCCCGGGGCGAGAGCTTCGAGCTGCAAATCGACTACGAAGGCTCGCCTGTTTCGAGCGACTGGATGGCGATTTCCTTTGAAAGCAACCGCGGCACACCAGTGGTTTCGACGTTGTCGGAACCGTGGTACTCCTACACCTGGTGGCCGGTCAAGGAGGACAGTCGCGACAAGGCGACCGGTGAGGTGCTGATAACCGTTCCAAGCGACATGACGGCGGTCTCGAACGGTGTTCTCATCGATGTTGACAGTCTCAGCGGCGACCTGCACCGCTTCCATTGGGCGACCGAATACCCGATGAGTCCCTATCTCTATGCCTTCTCTGCGACCCGCTACAACACATTCGGGGACACGTACGTTTACCCTGGGGGCTCGATGCCGGTTGAGTTCTTCGTCTATCCCGATTCGGACACAGACGAAAACCGGGCTCTGTGGAGCCTCTCGGTGGACATGCTCGCGACCTTTGGCGATCTCTACGGGCTGTACCCGTTTATCGACGAGAAATACGCGATTTACCAGTTCCCATTTGGTGGCGGGATGGAGCACCAGACAGCAACCGGCCAAGGAGCGTTTTGGGAATCTCTGACTGCACACGAGCTCGCTCATCAGTGGTGGGGTGACATGGTGACCTGTGCGACCTGGGCGGACATCTGGCTTAACGAGGGCTTTGCAACCTATTCGGAGGCCTTGTGGTTCGAAAACAGGTCCGGTTCCTCAGACCTCCCCGCTTTGATAATGGCGATGAACCAGCGGCGGCCGAGGTATCTGGACGGAACGGTCTACGTATATGACCCTTCAAACGTCTCGCGAATATTCTCATCCGACTATTCCTACCGCAAGGGAGCCTGGGTTTTGCACATGCTGCGCGGTGTGGTCGGCGACGAGGCGTTCTTTGATGTTCTCGAGACCTACCGAAACCGCTTCGAGTATCGAGCGGCGACGACCGAGGATTTCCGAGATGTGGCTGAGGATGTCTGGGGCGAAGGCCTGGGCTGGTTCTTCGACCAGTGGGTGTACCACGGTGGAGCGCCGGCCTATCGATACGGGTGGCGGGAACAGGTGCTTGATGGGAGGCGATACCTCGAGATATCCCTCGAGCAGGCCCAGGACGAGTCGGTTTTCCAAATGCCGGTGACGATCGAGACTCTCGAGTTCGGCGAACGGCACAGGTACACGTTATGGAACGACGAGCGCGCCGAGCATTTTCTGATTCCCGTTACAGCCCCGGTGGATGAAGTTGTCCTCGACCCCGATGGCTGGATTCTTGCACGATCCAAGAATGTCGGACCCTTCGCAGAAGGGCCGCCGAAGGTGGTGGAGATCGATCCCAGACCGGGGTCGGCTGTGCGTGCCGGGGCGCCGTTGACGATCGCTGTCACCTTCCATGAAGATGTGATCGTCGACGGATCGCATTTTTCGCTGCGACGAGCCGACCGGAGTGAGGTTGATTTCGATCTGACTTACGACGCCGGGTCGTGGACCGCCACCCTGTTGACAAGGGAAGCTCTCGGACACGGGCGGTTCGAACTTACAGTCGACGATGCGATCGTCGATGCTGCGGCCGGCCTTGCACTTGACGGAGAGGTTGTCGCGACCCCGGGTCCGGCTCAGCTCCCGAGCGGTGACGGTGTGGCTGGGGGTGATACCGTCATCCAGTTCAATACGGTTGTCTCTCGGCGGCCGTCAGCACGCCGAGTCCCTGGGAGATCAAAGGACATGGGTCAACGCGCAAATCCAGTGAAGCCTTTTCCAGGCTGAAACCCCCTCATTTTCTGATCCGGGCTTCCACTCACGGGCCGTTCGGGTCAGCGAAACCAACCCGGCTCGGCGCCTCGTCGGCGCGCGTCGCGCACGATTCGCGCCAACTTCGCCCGTTCGACAGCAATTTCGCCGTCAACCAGCTTTAGTTTTGCCTCCGACTGTTCGAGGCGAGCCATCGTTTTGGCAGTGAGGCCAAGTTTTTTTATCTGATCGATCTCCAGCTTGATTCGGGAACGGCGCCTCTCGAGACCAGTGATCACTTCCCGCTGCTTGCCATGGGCCGCTTGCCAACGAGAGCGCTCGGCGGTTGCCGTCACGCTTCCTACCTTCTCGCGATTTGCTTGCTTCACGGTGCCGAGGGTGATCGAGCCGTCGGCGGCAAGCCCGGCGACACGGTCATTTGTGAGGATAATGCGACCATCGTGGTCAGCTAGCTCCGAGCTGTCGAGGGAGATTCTCTGGGCGTATGCGGCGAGAGTTCCGGGCCGAGGTGTTGGCTCGGGTGGGTCGGCGGTTGAGCCGGATTTCGCGGGAAAGTAGAGAATCAACGATGCGACCACGATCGGGAGGCACAAGTTGTCTGAGATATATGGGTTCATTGCCGGAATCCTTCCGGCGTGGGCGGGATACGAGGAATCTACACCAACGACCTCACGACTTCAACATCAGTAGATATCAAGGTCCTTAGCGAAGACCACCGGCCCGTCGTAGGATTGCCTGATTTCGGCCAGCAGCTCCGCCTCGGTGGCTCCCCACATGAGTTGGTGGTAGAGGACGAGGAGCTTGGGCTGCGCGCGAGCTGCGACCTCGCCGAGTTCGATACCCGAGGTGTGAGAGGCGCGGTGGTACTCCTGCCAGTCGGCTGTTCGACGGTCGAGTCCGGTCTTGGCGTAAACCTCATGGACCAGAATGTCGCAACCATTACAGGCCTCGACCACTGCGTCGGTGGCGACAGTGTCGCCGGTGACTACGATGGATCGGTTGGCAGCCTCAAATCGGAAGCCGAAGGCGTGGCGCCAAGCGCCGTGAGGGACCGCGAACGCGGTCACCGTCACATTTTCATCTCTGTAGATCTCTCCAGGCTCGATCTCTTGTGCATTGACCTGTATCCCGGTCGCATTCTGCGGTTGACTCCCGTGAAGGCGGATTTCGATGTCCTCCGCGTAGGCCGCGAGGATATATTCAGTCATCGCCCGAATCCCTGGCGGTCCGAAGACCTCGAGCGGCTGTTCCCGCTCGAGCACCCACGGAGTGAGGATGAGATCGGCGTATCCCGCCGTGTGGTCGGAATGCAGGTGGGTGATGAAGAGTTTTGAGAGATTCGGCATATCCAGGGCGGATACTCCGGCGAGACGGGCCGCTGCCGCACGGCGGACGATGCCGGGACCGCAATCCACCAGGTAGGGCCTGTCTCCCGCAATGATCGCCACTGCAGGCCCTGATCGTTCAGGATCAGGATTTGGGGTGCCGGTGCCGAGCATCACAATGAAGGTGCCGTCGGCGGCGGGTGTTTCCGGGAAACCCCTGTCATCGGAGGCAGATAGCGGTTGCTCGGCTTCTAGTTGGCCGACAGGTGCTGTCGGTGCCTCGACTACCGTAAACGGCTGGAAATCTTCCTGGGAGCTGGTGCAGGCACCGATGATGAACAAGAGGCAAAGCGGAACACGATTCAACATGCACCTATGATGGCGTAGATACGTAACAAAAAATACTTGATTACTGAAAACGTTATTCCCAGACCTCTTCCGGCGCCTGCAGCCGGCTCACGGGTTGGTTGCCGAGGAGGTGCTGGTCGAAGATTTCCTCGATATCGCCCACCTGCACGCCGACATACATGACGCCCTCCGGATAGACAAGTACGGTCGGGCCGAGCTCGCACGGACCGAGACAGCTGGTACGCGTGATGGCCACCTTGCCATAGGCCTGGCGAGCCTCCATCAGGCGACCGAACTCCACTAGCAGCCCTTCGGCGCCTCGTTCGGTACATGACCCCTTTGGGTGGCCGGAGGGCCTGGCATTGAGGCAAACGAATACGTGTTTCTCGGGCTTTGGCATCGTGACCCCCTTGCAGTGGCAACTGATGTCTTCAACGCATTAGGAGTTTGGTATGTTCCGCGGGCACGAAGCCGATTCTCGATACTGGATACTCGATCCGCCCGCTCACACCTTGACAAATCAATAGGGTGATTTATGGATTTCGAGCATCGAGCATCGAGCATCGAGCATCGAGCATCGAGCATCGAGCATCGAGCATCGAGCATCGAGCATCGAGCATCGAGCCTATTTGATTTCAAGCAACTCGACGTCAAAAACCAGCATGCCCTTCGGTGCGCCGGCGGCCCCTGCATAGGCAAGTTTCTCTGGGATCCAGAAACGGCGCCTCTCACCCACGACCATCAGCTGCACACCCTCGGTCCAGCCGGGGATCACGCGGTTGAGTGGGAAGCTCGTCGGTTCGCCGCGGACAACGGAAGAGTCAAAGAGACTACCGTCGGTGGTCCAACCGGAGTAGTGGACCGTCACGGTCGAACTCTTCTTGGGATGCTGGTCGCCCACTCCTGGCCTGAGGACCTTCGAAGCCAGTCCGCTGGGTGTCCTCTCGGCGTCGGCTGGTGGTGCGGCCACGTCCTCCGGAGTCTTCGGTGGTGGCGGCGGAGCGGGTTGGTTGTCGATTGAAATCAACTGGACGTCGAAGACCAGCATGCCGGCCGGTCTTCCCGGACGGTTGTCATAGGCGATCTTGGATGGGATCCAGAAACGTCGGATTTCACCTTCGACCATCAGTTGGACTCCCTCGGTCCAACCCGGGATGACCCGGTTGAGGGGAAAGGTGGCCGGCTTGCCCCTTTTGAATGATGAATCGAAGAGATTGCCGTCGGTGGTCCAACCGGAGTAGTGGACGGTCACCGAGTCCCACGCGTCGGGGTGCTCTTCTCCGCTGCCGGCGACCTGGACCTTGGAGCAGAGCCCACTTTCGGTGCAGACGGCATCTTCGGGTGGGGCGGCGACGTCCTTCGGTGTCTCGGGGACCTGCGCGGCGGCGTTGACTGTGAACAGAAGGGTGAATACAGCAAAGAGAAGGATGTTTTTCATGGCGGTAACGGTAGCTTGAACTTGTCTCTATGGCAACGTTGGCGGCGATCAAGGGCAGCATATATGCCGCCCTTACAGGTACAAGGCGACAGATCTGGGTAGGGGCGGGATATATCCCGCCCTCTTGACACTACACAGCGGACGCCCGGTTGGAGTACGATGCTTTGCGAACAGGCGAGCATTTCCCGATTCCCGAACTGGAAGGAGAGCGCGCCCTATGGATGTCGTCCTGCTGTCCCGTCTTCAGTTTGCATTTACGATCGGGTTTCACTACATCTTTCCTCTTCTGACCATCGGGATGGGTGTTGTGATGGTCTATCTCGAGGCACAGCACCTCCGTACTGGAGATCCTCTTTTTGAGACTGCGGCTAGGTTCTGGACCCGGATCTTCGCCCTCAATTTTGCAATCGGGGTCGCGACTGGCATCGTTATGGAATTCCAGTTCGGCACCAATTGGGCTGTCTACTCCAGATTCGTAGGTGACGTCTTCGGATCGGCACTGGCTGCCGAGGGGATCTTCGCTTTCTTTCTCGAATCCGGATTCCTGGCGCTGCTGGTCTTCGGGTGGGACCGGATATCTCCTCGAATGCACCTTTTCGCGACCTTGATGGTGGCCCTCGGATCGATCTTCTCGTCGATCTGGATCGTGGTCGCCAATAGCTGGCAGCAGACCCCGGCCGGCCATCACGTAGTGCCCTTGCTGCGTGACGGGCAGCCGGTAATCATCAATGGCGTGCCAGTCCTTCGAGCCGAGATTGTCGACTTCTGGGCCCTGGTCTTCAATCCTTCAACCGTGCAGCGGCTGCTTCACGTATGGATCGGGGCGTTCATTCTGGGCACGTTCTTCGTCATGTCGATCTCGGCCTGGTACCTGCTGAAGGGCCGCCACGTCGAGTTCGCAAAGAAGAGTTTTTCGGGCGCCCTTCTCTTTGCAACCATCGCCTCGCTGGCGGCACTCGCTTCGGGCCACTTCCAGGCCAAAAAAGTCTATCACTGGCAACCCGCCAAGTTGGCAGCCTTCGAAGGCCACTACGAGTCGGGACCAGCCGCAATGAGTCTTTTTGGCCTTCCCGATGACTCAACCGAAACGATTCGATACAACATTGCGATCCCCGGAGGCCTGAGCTTTCTGGTCCATGAAGATTTCGCAGAACCGGTGGTAGGCCTCGACCGATTCCGTATGGAGGACCGGCCGCCGGTGCTGTTGTCCTTCGCGAGCTACCACATCATGATCGGTCTCGGTATGGGATTCATCGGCCTCACGTTGTTGGCAAGCTTCGGTTACTGGCGCGGCAGCCTCTACAGGACCAGATGGTTGTTGTGGGTGTTTGTCTTTGCCGTCGGTGGTGCCCTTTTTGCCAACGAGTTTGGCTGGGTCGCTGCAGAAGTCGGACGCCAACCTTGGATCGTCCATCCACCGTTGGAGTGGACTGTGGGCGGAGACCTCTTGACCGGGTCATCGGGCTTTGTCGAATACAACGAGACCCTGGGCTTGCGTACGGTGGATGCGGTGAGCCCCTCGATCGACGCGAACCAGGTACTCGGTTCGCTCATCGGCTTTGGAGCTATCTATCTCAGCTTGCTGGCGGCATGGCTTTACGTCCTCGATCAGAAGATTCGCCACGGACCGGATTCGGCGAGTCCCGTGGACCGAGATGACCATGGCCTGTTGGCTACCGCCGCGCGGCGGGCCGATCATTCGGAGTCATTGACCGGCTCCGACAGGTCTGGCTGAGGGGAGGCGGAGATGGACTGGCAGACCCTGGCCGTGATCTGGTTCCTCATTGAAGGAGCGCTCCTGATCGGCTACGCGATCCTCGACGGATTCGATCTTGGAGTCGGCATCCTTCACCCCTTCGTGCCGGCGGATGACCGCGAGCGGCGGATCGCCATCAATTCGATCGGGCCATTGTGGGACGGTAACGAAGTGTGGCTCGTGACATTTGGGGGAGTCCTCTTTGCCGCCTTCCCGGAGGCCTACGCGACCGTTTTCTCGGGCTTCTACACCGCCTTCATGCTGCTTCTGGGCGCACTCATCTTTCGCGCGGTGTCCATGGAATTTCGCTCCAAGGTCGAGAATGACCGGTGGCGGCGATTCTGGGATCTCAGCTTCTTTGGCGGTTCGGCCACCGCGACACTCCTCTTCGGCGTCGCAATCGGCAACGCAATGCTCGGGATGCCCCTCGACAAGGCCGGTAACTTCACCGGTACTCTTCTCGACCAGCTCAGTCCGTACGCGTTGCTCGTGGGTCTGATGACTGTGGCCCTTTTTGCAATGCACGGCGGCCTCTTTCTCTACCTCAAGACCGAGGGCGATTTCCAGGAACGGTTGCGCGACTGGATGTGGCGAAGTTGGGGGATCTTTCTCGTTACCTACATGCTGGCCACGATGTACACCCTGGCGCTGATTCCGAGGGCAACCGCCAACTTCGAACATTGGCCTGTGGCAGCGATCGTGGTCGTCGTCAATGTGCTCGCGGTGGCCAATATTCCGCGCACTTTACATTGGGGACGGCCCGGGCAGGCCTTTGCCTCGAGCTGTGTGGTCATTGCAACGCTGGTGATGCTCTTCGGCCTCGCGCTCTTCCCCAACCTGGTCACTGCCAGCAACGAACCAACCCTCTCGGTCACCGTATTTTCTGCTGCGTCAAGTCCCAAAACACTTGGCATCATGCTCATCATCGCTCTCGTCGGCATGCCCTTCGTACTCGCCTACACGGGCATCGTTTACTGGACCTTCCGCGGCAAGGTGCGGCTTGACGAACACAGCTACTAAAGGCAGTACGGCTATACGGGTATGCGGCTATTCGGCACAGACTATTGACCACGCCGACGCCAGGCCCGAACTTCTTGCCGTAAAGCCGTTTTGCCATAAAACGTTTGATGGGGCCCAATTCTCTGACCGGTGTGACAGGGCTTGCATCCGTCGCCGGTGTTGGCTGCTAGAGTTGAAGGGGAAGTTTCCGATCTGAGGTGAGGGCGATGAGCAAGATATTGCAGACCAGAATCTGGTTCCGACTGGCAGCCGTCGTAGGTCTCGGAGTTCTAGGGGCGAGCTGCGGTCCCAGCACCCTCGAGACCTCCAGTGTCGAAAAACTGGAGAAGTCGCTCGCCGTCCTCCGCGAGCAAAGCGAACTCGAGCAGCGCGATCGACTTGACGAGGCGCTCAAATACCTGGTCGGCGAAGAAGCGGTCGTGACGGCCGAAGAGACCGAAGAGCCGTCCCACCCCGAGCTGATTCTCGCGTTGTATCAGCCGCTCAAAGGGATGACTGCCGAGGGGATCATCGCCGAAGCGATGCGAGAACGACTGGAGGAGGTCCAGGCAGCGGTGACTGAACTCGAGCAGGCCAAAATCGGATCTGACGCAGCTCGAGCCGAACTCGATCGCTTCAAGCTCGAAAAGAGCAGGGTCTACAAGCGGAATCGCGGCTTTCTCGAGTGGCCGGTGATCGAGTTCAAGGCCGAGAACAACACAGACGATGTCGTCTGGCTGATTCACTTCCGCGCTGCACTGGTGCGCCCCGGCTTTGACGAGCCATGGCTGGTCGAGACATTTGATCAACTGGTGCTCAACGGGCTGGCCCCCGGGGAGCGCGATCTGTGGCGGATCGAGCCCGAGCAGCAGGAATGGGTGAACCTCATCGATCCCCATCCCGATTTCAGGTTCACGCTCGAAATCATGCGCCTCGAAGGGCTTGGCGGCACCGAGATTGCGGGCACCGAGTGGGGAGATATCGAAGAAATACGCCTGGAAATCTACTCAAAGACGCTGGAGGCGATCCGATCGACCAACAGACTCGCTCTGGATATGCTTCCGCGGTAATTTTGCTCCAATCCGCGGCGCCGTTCCGATCTGACGTTCAATTCCGGTCAAACCGGTAGCCGGCTTTCTCGGCGCCCCACACTTGAAGGCCGTCGTCGTCCCATCCTCTGTCCCAGCTCACCAGCCCATCTCGTCCGATGACGACCTCTGACGAGGCCCAGCTCGCTCCGCGCAGAGTCGAACCGCAGAGGCGGCCAAGGGTCGAGCCCTCAAACATTCCGTCGGTGCGCTGCTTGAGGTAGATCGAACAACCCTCGCGCACCTCGAGATCAGTTACCGAAAGATCTGCCAGTGGCGACTCTTTTTGCCAGGCCCCTGCGTGGTCCAGTGGGTCGGTGAAGGTGAAGACGCTGGAGGCGAAGAGGTCTTCGCCAACCCGGCGCACGTGGTAGACACGCTGGCGGTACGGATGGTCGGCGGATGATGCTGCTGCCTGCTCGACGTACAACCAGACGCCGTCTGTCCGGTCGGGCCAGATGCGTGCCATATGCAGCACAATGTGGTGAAAGCCCTCATCCTCCATCGACTGCGCCTCGGAGGAAAAGGAGCCGGTCATCCATGCAGTGAGCTGTTGGAGCTCGGGATCAGAGGTCGGCTCGGATGCCAGTGCGGTGGAGGTGAAGAGGGTGAATATCAGAAGTACAATCACTCGTCTCATATCGGGCCTCCGCCGCCAAGGTAACAGGTCCGGAATCGTAGGCAACTCCGCGTGGTTGAGCATGGAGGTAGCCATGGACATCGTTCATCCCGTTCTCGTTCTCTTCGCCCACCCCGCGATCCGAAAATCGCGGGTCAACCGCCGTCTGGTCGCGGCCGTGCGGGATCTTGAAGGGGTGACGGTCAACGACCTTTACAACGAATATCCCGATCTTGACATCGATGTCGCCCGCGAGCAGGAGCTGCTCGCGAAGAACGATGTCGTCGTTTTTCAGCACCCCTTTTACTGGTACTCGACTCCGACAATTCTCAAAGAGTGGCAGGACCTGGTGCTCGAGCATGGATGGGCGTACGGGCACGATGGCGATGCATTGCGGGGAAAGACCTTGCTCAACGTGTTGACTACCGGCGGCAGCGAGGACTCGTACCGCGCGAAGGGGTCGAATCGATTCTCCGTGCGTCAACTCCTGGCGCCGATCGAGCAGACTGCCTGGCTGTGCGGAATGAACTTTCTGCCCCCCTTTGTCGTTCATGGCACCTTCAGACTCACGGCACCGGAGATCGAGGACCACGCCCTCGACTACCGGCGACTACTGGAATCACTGCGCGATGGACGGGTGAGGGCGGACAGTGTGGCGGGCCTTCAGCGGCTCAATACGGACGTCGACGCCCTGTTGGGGGGCTGAGCTGTGCACGGTGAAGATTTTTTCTACCAGGCCCTGATCTACCTGGCCGCGGCGGTCGTGTCTGTGCCGATCGCCAAGCGGCTCGGTCTGGGCTCGGTGCTCGGTTATCTGATCGCCGGCATCGTCATCGGTCCCTTTGCGCTCGGTTTGGTCGGTGAAGAAGGGCAGGACGTTCTCCACTTCGCCGAGTTTGGCGTGGTGATGATGCTCTTCCTGATCGGCCTCGAGCTCGAGCCCTCTCTCTTGTGGCGCCTCCGGAGCTCGATCCTCGGCCTCGGCGGTCTTCAGGTCGGTGTTACCGGAGCCACGATCACCGCGATTGCGATCGCTGTCGGCCTCGATTGGCGGAGTGGACTCGCCGTCGGACTGATCCTTTCCCTGTCCTCGACGGCGATCGTGCTCCAGACTCTGCAGGAAAAAGGCCTGATGAAGACCGGCGGCGGGCGGAGTGCCTTTTCGGTGTTGCTATTCCAGGACCTCGCCGTCATACCCATGTTGGCCATACTGCCGCTGCTCGCTCGCTCCGGCGCCGCCCACGGGGCGGCGGAGGCGGGACATTCCACGACCTGGGTCGAAGGCCTCCCGGGTTGGGCGACGGCCGTGGTTGTTGCCGCCGCGGTCGCGGCTATCGTAATTGGGGGCCGGCTCCTCATGAGGCCCGCCTTTCGTTTCATCGCTCGGGCCCACGTTCCCGAGATCTTCACCGCCGCCGCGCTGCTCCTGGTCGTCGGTATCGCTCTCCTCATGTCGCGAGTCGGGCTGAGCCCCGCGCTGGGGACCTTTCTCGCCGGTGTTGTGCTCGCCACCAGCGAGTACCGCCACGAGCTCGAGGGTGACATCGAGCCCTTCAAGGGCCTCCTTCTCGGGCTCTTCTTCATTTCCGTGGGTGCCTCGATCGATTTTGCGCAGATCATCTCGCGGCCGGCTCTCATCGGCGGCCTCGTGGCCGCTCTCATCGTAGTCAAGTTCGTCATCTTGCTGATCCTGGGTCGAGTCTTCGGCCTCGGCCAGGACCAGAACCTCCTGTTCTCATTTGCCCTCGCACAGGCTGGCGAATTCGCATTCGTGCTGTTCTCCTTCGCCACTCAACAGAGCGTGCTCCGTCTCGAGGTGGCAAGTCCCCTGATCGCCGTTGTCGCGTTGACAATGGCGTTGACACCCCTGTTGATGCTGGTCAACGAACGCCTGGTCCAACCGCATTTTGGAACCCGCGAGAAGGATGAGCGTGAGGCCGACGTCATCGATGAGTCCAACCCCGTGATCATCGCTGGTTATGGTCGCGTCGGCACCATCATCGGCAGGCTGCTACGGGTGAGTGGGATCAGCGCGACGGTCCTCGAGATCGATTCCGACCAGGTCGAGCTGCTACGCAAGCTTGGCCACAAGGTGTTCTACGGTGACGCTTCGAGGCTCGACCTCCTGCGCGCTGCCGGCGCCGATTCGGCCCGCGTACTGGTGATCGCGCTTGACGATCCGGAGCGTATTCTGGAACTCGTCGAAACGGCGCGGAAGCACTTTCCCCACTTGAAGGTCCTCAGCCGTGCCATCGGACGGACCCACGCCTATGAACTCCTCGAGGCGGGTTTGGATACGGTGTACCGGGAGACCCTCGACAGCTCGCTGCGAATCGGTTTCGACGTCATGCGTGAGCTGGGGATACCCGGTTTCGAGGCGTTGCGGCGGATGCGACGATTCCGGGTCCATGACGAGAGGGCGTTGCGCGAGTTGAGCGGAAAACGGACGGATACGAAAAACTACATGCACCTCGTCCGCCAGCAGAGCGAAGAGCTGGAGCGCGTCCTCGCCACCGACAGCAGCGATCTTTGGTCCGATGTCGATGCGGCGTGGGACACCGAGGGGCTGGCGAACGAACTGGGGCAGACCTCCGACCAGGTTCTCCAACCCGAGAACGGGGAGGCGCAATGAGCATCGGGAATCTCTCGGGCCGCGGAGGGTATCTCCTGATTTCACAAGGGCGGGATATATCCCGCCCCTACGTGCGCCTGCAAGCGTGCACTATCAGTGGGGTGGAAGTCCCCGTCAGGCCTGCGCCACGGGCCTGAAACCGAACGTAACTGCGTCGCAGTGATGCGGGGTGGGGAGCAACGGGAGGTGAACGACCAGTCTGCAGGATGACGAACTCGATTCGGCCGGGCGCTGACGACGAGCCAGCGTAGGAATGGCGAAGTCCAGACCACGAAAGTGGAAGGTCTGTCGAGCTGATGTGGCGTGACAAAGCAACGACAGAGGGGCTGCTCGGTGTTTGGGGGTTGAATGGTCGGAAGGCAGTGCACGTGAAGCAGGGAGACCTGTGCGGAGAGGAGAACCGTACAGGAGTCAGAGCCCTCGTAGTAGTAATGAAGCGTCGTAATGGGCGTGGAGCAAAGGAGGGCAGGAAGGTGGATGCGTGAAGGACGAGGGCAAGGAAGTGAAACCGGCGGAAGTGCCTAAGAAGGCTAAACAAGTCGGAGAGACCCGGGCCAGATGGTCGTGGGTCGAACCTTGTGTTTGGACTGATCGCATGCTGACGGCCCTCGAACGGGGGGTGAAAGGAGGCATGTGGTTCAGCTTGATAGACAAGGTCTACAGACCGAGCAACCTCGAGGCGGCCTTTGACAAGGTCACGAAGAATCGGGGGAGTGCGGGAGTGGACCACCAGACGATCGCGATGTTTGCGGACCGGCTGGAGCAGAACCTGGAGTGGATATCGGAAGCACTTGCGGAAGACAGGTATGAGCCCCAAGGAGTTCGTCGGGTGTGGATACCCAAACCTGGCAAGAAGGGTCAGACGAGGCCGTTAGGGATACCGACAGTGAGAGATCGCGTGGTGCAGACAGCACTTCGCAATGTGATGGAACCGATCTACGAGCGAGACTTCGCCGAACACAGCTACGGATTTCGACCCGGACGAGGGTGCAAGGATGCACTGCGTCGAGTCGACGCGTTGCTGAAGCGGGAGTACACGTGGGTAGTTGATGCGGATCTGAAGAGCTACTTCGACACCATCCCTCACGAGCAGCTGCTGGCTCGGGTAGGCGAAAAGATCAGTGACAGTCGAGTGCTAACACTGGTCGAGTCCTACCTGAATCAGGACATTATGGAGACCACGCGGAACTGGGCGCCCGAAACTGGGACTCCCCAGGGAGCGGTGATCAGCCCACTACTGTCAAACATCTACCTTGACCCGTTGGACCAACTCATGGCACAGCAGGGATTCGAAATGACGCGATACGCCGATGATTTCATCGTGCAATGTCGCTCAGAACGAGAGGCCCAGCTGGTGCTCGAGCTGATCCAGGAATGGGTGGATGGGGCAGGGCTGACACTTCACCCTGAGAAGACCCGGCTGGTGGATGCAAGCCAGCGCGGCGGATTCGACTTCTTGGGATACCACTTCGAGCGCGGCTACCGTTGGCCGAGCGACAAGAGCCTGAAGCGACTCAAGGATAACGTGCGCAGCAAAACCCGACGTAACAACGGACACAGCTTGGAAGCAATCATCGTGAATCTGAACCGATCCACCCGTGGCTGGTTTGAGTATTTCAAACACAGCCATCGGACCACGTTTCCCCGACTCGACCAGTGGATCCGAATGCGCCTGCGGAGCATTCTCCGTAGACGTCGGCACCGGAAAGGCCGGGGACGTGGCTCGGATCATCAACGCTGGCCCAACGCCTTCTTTGCCAAGCATGGGGTGTTCTCATTTGTCGCAGCCCATGCAGCGGCCAGTCAGTCCTCTCGGAGGTGAACCGCCGACTGGAGAGCCGTGTGCGGGAGAACCGCACGCACGGTTCGGAGGGAGGGGTCCCCGGGTAACCGGGGATCCCTACCCCTATATCAGCAACGATCAAGCGTGGTTCCTGTAGGGGCGGCATCTATGCCGCCCTGGTCCGCCCATTGGTTCGTTTAAGGCCACAACCAACCGAAAACGCCGGCGGTCAGCAGGGCGTAGACGAGACCGTCGAAGACGTGCTTGAAGGTCATGGTCCACGGCTTCATCTTCCAAACCGCATCCGAAAAATGGGCGAAGCTATAAGCCATGAAGCTGGAGCAGCCGACGACCCGGAAGACCTGCAGATAGTGAGTGCCGGCAGCAAGTGTCCGGCTCGCAAGATAGCCGGCAAAGACCCCGACGACGATGCTGTAGGCGAACCACAGCATGAGATTCTTGCCCATTGCCGGTGGACCGCTCGGGTTGACGTTGATGGTACCAACCGGACCTTGGGTGTACTTCTCCGTCATTTCAGGGGATCCCATTTCCTTCATGGTTCCGGCATAGGGGAAGGAGTAGAAACCGGGGCCGACTTTCGCGTTGCGCATCGCGCTGAGAACCGCCCCTTCCTCCGGAAGTTGCTGATACTCGGAGTTGTGATATTTGAACGCCATGTGAATGACCGAGCTCGCGATGAACACAACCACCGCAGCAAGCACGATCGGGAGCCAGAGAGCTGTCAGGGACACCATGTCAATCTCCTCCATTCTCTTCGTTCTGTGACACTGTCTCGATTTCTGACGTTTTTTTAGCAGCTTCGGAGGGCGAAGTCCAAACGAGTCGGCTCGAGTGTGTGTCCGGCCACGTTAGAATGCTGACTGTCGCAGGAGGGGGGACCATGTCGCGATTCAGTTTTCTGAAGTGTTGGGTTGTGCGATCGCTATTGGTGGCCGTGTGCGCGATTGTGGGTGCCGGTGGCGCCGAAGCAGGCGAAGGCCTCACCTACGAACAACTGGCGGCCGTGAGATCGGTTGGAGAGGTGGTTGTGGCGCCGGGGGGATCGTTCATCGCCTACACCCTCGATGTTCCACGGAAGCCGGGTGTCGATTCTGACGGTGCTGCGTGGAAGGAACTGCACGTCGTCTCCGTGGAGGGCGGTGCTGATAGTACGTATATCGGTGGTGACATCAAGGTGTCCTCGATACGCTTTTCGCCAGACGGGCAGCTCATCACCTACCTGGCAAAGCGTGGTTGCGACAAGCACGCCTCGTTGTGGGCGATTCCCCTCTCAGGTGGTGAGTCGCGTCGGTTGATTGCCTTCAAAACCGCGATCACCGACTACCGGATCTCCCCCGACGGCAAACGGGTTGCCTTCGTCGCCAACGAGCCGGAAAGCAAAGAACGAGAAACTCAGAAGGCGGCAGGCTACTCGCAGGAGGTCTTCGAGGAGGACTGGCTGCCGAAGAGAGTGTGGATGGCATCCCTGTCGGCTTATGAAACGCCGTCCGTCAATCCGTCAGAGCCGGAGGAGAAATCTGAACCGAAGGCCCTCGAAATTGACGGTTCGCCGTACCACGTTCGCTTCAGTCCGGACGGCCGCAGCCTGGCGGTCGATGTCGCCCCCCGTCCTCTGGTCGATGACGACCTGATGTTTCGGAAGGTGACGATTGTCGACGCCGACAGCGGCGAGGTGCGCGCTCGATTCGACAACCCGGGCAAGCTTGGCGCATTTGATTTCAGTCCTGACGGGGAAAGGGTGGCGATGATCTCGGCCGCCGATCCGAACGACCCTGCGCAAGGCCGTCTGATGGTGGCAACGGCGATTGGTGGGTCGTTGCGAGACGTTCTCCCGAATCTCGAAGGCCATGTGACCTCGTTCGCGTGGCAGGACCCCGCAACCCTCATTTTCATATCGGATGAGCGGGAAGAGACGCGTTTTGGAGAGGTCGACATCACAAGCCTCGAGCAAAAGACCCACGCGATGTCCGGCACAATCAAGGACGGCGCTCGAACGCCGGTCATGGCAAAGATGAGCCTCTCGGGGGATGGCGAGCGCATCGCTCTCGTCGGTGAGTCGCCGGCTCACCCGCCCGAGGTCTATACGATGGCACACGGCGACGCAGCGCCAAGGCGTTTGACCGACAGCAATCCCTGGCTCGCGTCAGTTGATCTGGCGCCGCAGGAGGTCTTCCGGCACGACGCCCGTGACGGCCTCGATCTCAGCGGTGTGCTGATACGGCCGGCCGGTGACCCGGAAGGGCCTGCGCCCCTGATCCTTTTTGTCCACGGCGGGCCGGAGGGGCATCGCAAGAATGGTTGGCTGACCAGGTACTCGGCTCCGGGCCAGCTGGCGGCAGCTCGCGGTTACGCAGCGTTCTACCCCAACTATCGCGGCAGCACGGGCCGTGGTGTCGAGTTCTCGAAGCTGGGTCAGAGCGATGCGGCGGGCAAAGAATTCGATGACCTGGTGGATGCTGTCGACGCCCTGGTGGCGGCCGGCATCGCCGACAAGGACCGAGTCGGAGTCACCGGTGGCTCGTACGGCGGCTACGCGACGGCATGGCTTGCCACAACCTACAGCGATCGCTTCAAAGCGGGGGTGATGTTTGTCGGCATCAGCAACAAGATCAGTAAGGGGATGACGACCGAGATTCCGGTCGAGGACATCATGGTCCACGCTCGTTTCGCTCCCTACACCAACTGGCAGTTCAGCCTCGAGCGGAGCCCGATTTTTCATATCGAGAAATGCCGCACACCGCTGCTGATTGCCGGCGGGACCGCTGACAGCCGTGTCCACCCGTCTCAGAGCCTGCAGTTTTACAGGGGCCTCAAGCTGATTGGCGAGATACCCGTGCGTTACGTCCGGTATCCGGGTGAGCAGCACGGCAACCGGCGGGCCGCCTCACGAGACGACTATGCCCGGAGACTGATGCGGTGGATGGACCATTTCGTCGTGGACGGGAACACCGAGCTGCCGCCGTGGGAGCTTGCTGGTGGTAACAAAGTCGAAACTGACGAATAAACCGGAGGCGCTCGAGTTCTCAATTCGGGGGGACACATGATCAGACGGACGGTATTCGTCTTTGTGGTACTCGCCGCAGTTGCGGTGGGCAGCTCCTCTGCGGCAGACAAGACGTCATTCGGCCTTGGCGCCGGCGCCCTCTACAACGGGATTGGCGGCAACTTTGCCCTGATCAAGGCCGATGATCTGAAGTACATTTCCGTGGGCTGTTCGGAGTACATGTCCTCATCGATCGACGGGACCTTCGTAACGTGCGGCGTCGGAATCGGTTGGCTCAGGTCGAACCTCCTGACAAAGAAAAACAGCAAGCACGGTCTCGGCCTGAACATCGCGCTCGACTACGACCAGTTCTACTCGAAGGTCGAACCGTCGATTCGGATTCCCTACGTCTTCTTTTTCAGAGGTCTCGACCGCAGGGGATGGAATCTCGGTGTGGCGCCTTTCGTCAACTGGGGCCAGGAAGAGACCGATCTCGGAGTGATGCTCGAAGTCGGCTACCAATTCTAGGAGAATCAGAATGATCAAACTCGCTCGACCGGCTGTACTTTTTGCTCTCGGACTGCTCGTCATTCCCTCCATCGCGATCGCAGAAGTCGAGCGGGTCGAAATCACTTCACGATCGGTCTTTGCCGGTGGGGTGGAATACGGGGCGGCCGGAGCCTACGAAAAGATCCGAGGCAAGCTCTTTTACGCCGTCGACCCGGACAACGCGGCCAACGCCGCAATCGTCGATCTCGACCTCGCCCCGCGTGGCGCCGACGGCAAGGTCCGCTTCCAGGGCGATTTCATCCTTCTCAAACCGGTCGATCTCGCGAAGGGGAATGGTCGCCTCCTTTACGACGTCAACAACCGAGGCAACCTTTACATGCTGCGCCACATCAACGGCGGCAGCCGGACCAATGATCCGATCAGTGCGGAGGACGCGGGCAACGGCTTCCTGATGCGGCAGGGCTATTCGCTGCTTTGGTCGGCGTGGAATTGGGACGTACGTTCCGGCGACAATAGACTGCAGATCGAGCTGCCGATCGCAACCAAAAATGGGGAGACCATCCGCCAACGAATCGCAGCCGAGATCGTCAATAGTTATGGCCTGTTGCCGCCGGCTTCGATGCCGCTGGCGTGGGGTAACAGCCGCTGCTATCCGGCTCTCGACGCAGCTGACAGCAGCGGCGCGGTGCTTACTCAACGCGGCGCGCCTGATGGCGCCAGGGTACCGATTCCAAACGAGCGGTGGAGTTTCTCCCGCATCGAGGATGGCGTCAGGGTCCCGGACCCGACCTCGCTCGCTGTCGAAGGGGGCATTCAACCGGGCGTGATCTACGAGCTTATCTACGAGGTCGAAAACCCGCGCGTTGTCGGCCTCGGTCTGGCCGCGGTGCGCGACGCCATCTCCTTCTTCCATTTCGAGGGCGTCGATCGATTCGGTACTCCGAGCCCTCTTGCAAAACGCGTTGACGATGGCTGGGAGACCGCGATCGAATACGCCTACATATTTGGCGTTTCGCAGTCGGGCCGCTTCATCGTCCAGATGCTGTGGCAGGGTTTTCACGTTGACGAGGCCGACAGAATGGTCTTTGAGGGGGCACGGATTCACGTTGCGGGGGGCGGCAAGGGCGGATTCAACCACCGCTTTGCCCAAACGACACATCACCCGTCGGATCTCGAGGGCAACTTCATGCCCGCAGACCACCAGCCGTTCAACTTCCTCCCCGAAGGGTCGCCATCCGGAAACGATGTTCTGGTCGAGGCCAAGCGCCTTGGCGCCATTCCAAAGATCATCATGACGAACAACACGCTCGAGTACTGGACGCGGTCGGCGTCGCTCATTCACACGGATCCTAGCGGCACCGAGGATGTGCCGTTCCACCCGAATGTCCGCTATTTTATGACCAACGGCGCGCCGCACGGTGGAGCTGCGTCGCGGACGCCGACGGTGACCGAACACGGACGCAACCCGCTCGGTGTCGCCAATGTCCAGCGGGCGATGCTGGTCAATCTCGACCTTTGGGTGGGGGAGGGTCTCGAACCACCTCCCAGCCGCTATCCGAGAATCGATCGTGGTGAGCTCATTTCTTCCGCCGAGCATAGAAAGCGCTTTCCAAAGATCCCCGGGATGCGCCACCCGGGACGCAACCTGCAGCCGCCACGCGTCGACTACGGACCGGATTTCTGGACCGATGGGGTGTGGACGATCGTGCCGCCGAGGACAGGTGAGCGGTACCCGACCCTGGTCCCAGCCTTCGATGAGGATGGGAACGGCGTTGGCGGTATTCGGCTGCCCGAGCTCGAAGCTCCACTCGGGACCTCCCAGGGTTGGAACCCCCGCGCGCCGGAATTCGGATCGCCGAATTATCTGACCCGGTTCGACGGATCGTTCTGGTCTTTTGCGGCCACAGAGGCCGAACGGAGAAACGAGGAAGATCCGAGGCCCTCGATTGAGGAGCGGTACGCGAGTAGGGAGGAGTACGTCGCACAGGTTCGGCAGGCGGCTCAACTCCTGGTTTCAGACCGGATCCTCCTCAAAGAAGACGGTGATGGCTGCGTGGCGATCGCACAGAAACTCTCCTGGCCGCCGGCGCCGATCGATGATGCCCCATTCTGGCGGATCGAGCCCTCAATGGAGATCGTTGATATGCCCGCTGTGGTGCCGGTGTTCTGACAACGTCTAATTCGAGAAAGTGTCGCAAAACAAACGATAAAATCTGAGATATGAGGGCCGGAATCGGTGTTATGATTCGGATGCCGTGCGCCCACCCGGGATCGAAAATCGGTGGGCGGCACCAATTTCCTTGGAGGGATTTATGAAAAGAAACGTGTTGATGTTAGCCGTCTGTGTGGTCGTCGCCATCGCAGGTTGTGGTGACAATTCGCCCGCCGAAAACCCATTCTTCACCGAGTGGACGACGCCGTTCGGTGTCGCGCCGTTCGACCAGATTCAGGTAGAGCACTTCCTACCGGCTTTCGAACGAGCGACCGCTGAAGAGCGCGAGGAGGTCGAGGCCATCGCCCAGAACTCGGAACCGCCAACATTCGAAAACACCCTGGTGGCCCTCGATGCCACCGGCGACCTCATGAGCAAGGTGTCGGGAGTTTTTTATACCCTGACAGGTGCGGAGACGAACGAGCAGATTCAGGCGATTGCCAAAGAGGTCGCGCCGATGCGATCCAATCTCCGCGACGATATTCTGATGAATCCAGAGCTCTTTGAACGGATCAAGTCGATTTATGCCGAGAGAGATGATCTTGACCTCGATGAAGAGGGGCTGCGGCTCCTCGAGGAGACCTATCTCGATTTTGTCAGCGGCGGCGCCGAGCTTTCCGACGTCGACAAGGAGCGCATGCGGGAGATTAATACCAAACTGTCGACTCTCGGCCTCCAGTATAGCGACAACGTACTCGCTGAAACCAACAGGTATCAGCTCTTCATCGAAACCGAAGACGACCTTGCCGGCCTGCCTCCCGGCGTCATCGCGGGTGCGGCGGAAGCTGCGGCAAAAGCGGGTCAGGAGGGCAAGTGGCTCTTCACCACCCACCGGCCCAGCATCTATCCCTTCCTTGATTATGCGGACAACCGCGAGCTCCGCGAGCAGATCTTCAAGGCCTACATCATGCGTGGCGACAACAACGACGAGTTTGACAACAAGGCGATCCTGACCGAGATCCTCGCCCTCCGTGCCGAGAAGGCGAAGCTCCTCGGTTACGCAACCCACGCCGACCGCATCCTCGAGCGGAGGATGGCCAAGAATCCGGAGGCGGTCTACGAACTCCTCGAAGATCTTTGGCACCCCTCCCTCGGAGTGGCCCGTGAAGAGGCCGAAGCTATGCAGGCGGCCATCGAGGCCGATGGCTTCGATTTCAAGCTCGAGCCGTGGGATTGGCGCTACTACGCAGAAAAAGTCCGCCGTGCACGCTATGACGTCGACGAGCAGGAGGTGCGGCAATACTTCGAGATCGACAACGTCATCGATGGGGCCTTCTACGTCGCCAATCAACTCTATGGAATCGAGTTCACCGAAATTGAAGGTATTCCGACTTATCACCCCGATGTCCGGACGTACGAGGTCACCGACGTCGATGGCAGCCACCTCGGTATCTTCCTGGCCGACTACTACCCGCGCCCCGGAAAACGCGGTGGCGCGTGGAGCCGCAGCATTCGCAGCCAGTGGGTGAGGGACGGCGAGGACGTGCGGCCGGTGGTGCTCAACGTCGGCAACTTCTCGCGTCCGGTCGGCGACGCGCCGGCGTTAATTTCGCTCAACCAGGTGCACACGCTCTTCCACGAGCTCGGCCACGGTCTGCAGGCGCTGTTATCGAATGTCCAATACCGTGGGTCCGGCGGCGTGACCCGGGACTTCGTCGAGCTGCCGTCGCAGATCATGGAGAACTGGCTGCTCGAGCCCGAGGTGCTCAAGGTCTATGCCAAGCACTATGAGACCGGCGAGGTGATCCCGGACGAACTGGTGGCAAAGATCCGTGCCGCCGAGCAGTTCAACCAGGGTTTTGCTTCGGTTGAATACCTGGCGGCCTGCTATCTGGACATGGACTGGCACACCCTCGAGGATCCGAACGGCGTCGACGTCAACGAGTTCGAAAAGACCTCGCTCGATGCCAGGGGGCTGATGCCAGAGATCGTTGTTCGCTACCGCAGCACCTATTTCACACACATCACCGGCGGTTACTCGGCCGGGTACTACAGCTACGTCTGGAGCGAAGTCCTCGATGCGGATGCTTTCGAGGCTTTCAAGGAGACGAGCCTCTTCGACCAGGAGACCGCCGCCGCTTTCCGGGCCAATATCCTCGAGCGTCGTGGTTCCGGAGACCCGGAGGTGCTTTACGTCCGCTTCCGGGGCCGGGAGCCCAGCGTCGAGCCGTTGCTCAAAAGGCGTGGGTGGAAGTAATCAGTTCATTCAGGCTCAAAAAACAGAGGTGCCGGAGGAATCCGGCACCTCATTTTTTTGGCTCCGACAGAATACTATCCGCCGATATCTGTGGTCCGATCCGCGAAGTACCTCATGATGTCGGCGGCCTCGTGCATGGCCTTGTTGCCAACAACCAGGCATGGTGCCTGACCCTTGCCCGCGAGTGCCTCGAGGTCCGCCAGCGCGGCCGGATCGTCGCTGACATTACGCACCGGGATCGTGCCGATATGGAGGTTGCCCAGGGCGGCAGCGGCATTGGTAGAGAACATGCAGTTCGAACGTACGAAAAGCACCGTGTCCGGCTCGAGTCCGGGTGGGTCGGGGAAGGATTTGAGGGTGCTTTCGTGCTTTTCGTTGACCCCTTCACAGAGCGCTGCGAGTTCGGCGATATCGCGCTTGCCCGACGGTGTCACCGAGGATACATGTCGGACCACGCCGTCGGCATCGATGATCACGGTTGCGCGATCGGTGATGCCCGCCTCCTCCAGGTAGAGACCGTAGGACGCCGCCGCGGCCCCCTTGGGGTGGAAGTCGGCAAGTAACGGGAAAGAGATTCCACCAAGGCTCATCGCCCAGTTGATGTGGCAGTAGATCGAGTCAACGCTGACACCCAGAACCTGGGTGTTTGCGGCGAGAAAACGCTCCTGGAGCGCCTCCACGCCGGGAATCTCGGTGCTTCACGTAGGTGTGAAATCGAGGGGGTAGAAGAGCAACATCACGTGCCGCCGGCCCTTGAACTGGTCGAGGGTGACCTCTCGGCCGAACTGGTCTTTGAGGTTGAAGTTGGGGGCGTCATTTCCTATAGCGATCATCGAATCCTCCTCATTTTCGGTGAGGCGCATTGTAGCGTGGACTAGCCCTCCCAAACAGACCGGCGTAGAGTCAGTCTCGATGTCGGCGCCCGGCCCTCTCTTGAAAATCGCGACCCTCGGTCTCCTGACCCTGGTGTGGGGTACGACCTGGGCCGCTATCACGATTTCGTTGCGCGGGATCCCTCCCTTTACCGGGGTGGCCCTGCGGTTTGCGATCGCGTCGATCCTGCTCGTCGGAATTGCGCGGATGATGGGAATTCCACTGACCGCTGCCAATCGTCGCGACCGGCGTCTCAGGGTATTGCACGCCCTGTTGTCATTCTGTATCTCATATGGGGTCGTCTTTTGGGCCGAACAGTGGGTGCCCTCCGGTTTGGCGTCGGTGCTATTCGCGACTTTTCCATTGCTGGTCGCGGTGATGGCTCACTTTGCGCTACCGAAGGAAAGGATGACGGTCCCGGCGCTGATCGGTACTGGCGTCGGTTTTGCCGGCATCGCCGTCATCTTCGCGGAGGATTTCGAACTCCTCGGTGGCTCGATGGTGGCCCTGGCGGCGGCAGTGATGTTGATTTCGCCGCTGGTGTCAGCGGCTGTGAGCGTGGCAGTCAAAAAATGGGGATCTGGCATGCCTCCGGTGCCTTTCAACGCGATGGCGATGGTCATGGCGACCGGGATCATGGGTGTCATTGCGGCTGTCGTCGAACGTCACCGTCCGTTGGTTCTCGATCCAGGACCCGTCGCAGCCCTCTTGTACATGGCGATCGCCGGAACTGCGATCACCTTTCCGCTCTACTTCTGGTTGCTCGAGCACATGGAGGCGCGCCAGGTCGCGCTGATCGGATACGGTACTCCGGTGGTGGCGCTCTTTCTCGGCGCGTTCCTGATGGGCGAACCGATGACAATGAGAACCTGGGCTGGTTCGGCGATGGTTGTAGGTGGAGTCGCCGTCGCGTCGCGAGCACGTGGCCGTCGGGCAAGTACCGTTTCGGGCACGGGCGCGGCAGAGAGCGCGATAGAATAGATACATGAGTACGCAGAAGGTCAAAGGCGCCATTTTGAAATCGAGGTTGGCGTTCGTCGAAAAGCAGTTCGGTCCGGAGGGGCTCGACAGGGTGATGGAGAATCTCGATCCCGAGGACCAGAAGGCACTCCGGGGCCTGGTCCCGGTGGCGTGGCTTGATTTCGAGATCGGCAAACGTCTCGATGATGCCATCGTCAGGGTCCTCGGCGGTGGTCGTCCCGAAGTCTTCGAACGCCTGGGTGCAGCGTCAGCGGATGCAAATCTGACGACCGTCCATGCCGCCTTCATTGCTCCCGGCGACCCGCAGGCCTTTCTCACCAAGGCGCCACAGATTTACCGGATGTACTACCAGACGGGGCGACGCGAGTACGAGCAGACCGGTGAGATGGAAGGGGTCCTTACGACCTACGAGGCGGAGACCTTCTCCAAGGCGGACTGCCTGACTGTGATCGGCTGGTACAAGCGCGCGCTCGAACTCTGCGGTGCCAAAAATCCCCGGATCGTTGAAGATTCTTGCCGCGCCCGCGGCGATGAGGTGTGTCGTTACCGCGTCAGCTGGCAGTGAAAAGACGACGCGCTGGCCTCGGCAGCGCAGTCGGAATTTCATCCTGAGCGAGGCCCCGAAGGGGCCGAGTTGAAGGATCCATTCGACCCGCTTCATTGAAGCACTTCCGACCGCAACGAAGTTGAAAACGCAAAGGCGCAAAGACGCAAAGAACCCGCAAAGGTATTTATCTTTGTTCTTCGCGTTCGTTGCGTCTTAGCGGTTCCAAAGTGCGTGCAATCGGTAGAGTATTTCAGAAACGCTTGTGGCCTTAAAACCGCAGCAGTGCGGCGGCCCAGTGGAAGCCGGCGCCGAAGGCGGTCAGCAACACCAAATCTCCCGGGTCGATTCGACCCTGGTTGCGAGCCTCCCACAGGGCCAGAGGCACGGACGCTGAGCCTGTGTTTCCATAATCCTGAATATTGACGTGAATTTTTTCGTCGGGTACGGCGAGAGCCTTTTGGACCGCGTTGATGATTCGCAAGTTCGCCTGATGGGGGACGACCAGCTTGACGTCGTCGACGACGACATCCGCCTGAGCCAGGATCTCCTTCGCGGCCGAACCCATGCGAGTGACCGCCTCGCGGAAGACCTCGCGACCTTTCATGACGACCTTTTTGTGATCGCGGCGCTACGCCTTTTCGAGACTGAACTCGGCAGTGTCGAACCAAAATCCGGTTCCGGAAACCATGTCCATCTCGGCCTGAACGATGGCCACGTGACCTTCCTCGATCTCGACGAAGCGTTCGAAGAGGCGCCGACCGTCGTCATCGAGAGTGGCAACCATCTTCTTGTAGAAGTCGCTGGTTTCGCACTCTACGTCGAGGGCCTTTTTGAGGCTCTCGAACTCGGTTCCCCTCACTTCACGGCCGCCACCCTCGAGGCGCTGACGGAGCTTCGTGGCGCAAGCCTCGATCGCCGCCTTCGGCACCAGCACAGTATCCAGCTTGGCAACCGTGACGGCGCCCGTCGAGCGCCACTCCTCGAGCCGCTCACGCAAATACTTGATGTGTTCCATCTCTTCGTCCCGCAGAGTCTTGAAGACCTTCCGTGCGACGTCGTGGTTGGCGCTTTCAAACGCTTCCGAGTAGGTCCGATGGACCCGACCCTCGTACTCGAGAGCAGTCGTGATGGCTTGCTCCAAGTTCATGTCTGCCTCCAGCTATGGTTTTCAGATCCTACTACGGTTGATCGAATTTGCGGTACGGACCGAGGGCAGAGGTGCGGACCCGGGTCTGGCGATCGCTAAACGGGCCGTCGAGCTTCACGGTGGCAGTATCCTCTGCGAGAGCACAGTGGGTGAGGGAACGACCTTTCGATTCGAGCTGCCGGCCGACAGTCCTCTGCTGAGCGCACCACCTCCGCCGGCTTGAAGACGGAATCAACGTTCGGCTATTTCTTCCTCTTCGGCCGTCAGCGACCAGAGTCCATCCTCGTGGATCAGGCGGTCTGTCGCCGGGTCGTGGCCGCAATAGGGACAGGCGGGGGGTGTGACCAACTCCAGTGTTGGGCGCTCCCAGTGGGCGTAAGCCTCGCCGCACCCCGGGCAGAACGTCTCGATCAACTCTTCAGTCGAACTCATGACGCCTCCCTTCAGTTTTCGAAGCACCGGATGCCTACTCTTAATATAGGTCCTGTTTGTTGAATCGTCAGTCCTCGAGGAGGGGCACGGACGGGGACTCGCCGGCATCGAGGTCGGGCGCCTCGCGGAGCCTCGAGCGCAAATCGAAGCTGTAGACGACGAGAGCGATCCAGATCAGGCCGAAGCCGAAGGCCTGGGCGGTCGAGAAAGGCTCGTCGTAAAGCAGGATTGCCAACAGGAATGTGCAGGTCGGAGCGATGTACTGCAAAAGACCGGCAGTGGAAAGCGGGATCCGGCGAAGGCCAAGGGTGAAGAGAATCAGGGGCACCGCTGTGACGGCGCCCGCGGCCACCAGCAGCAGATCCATGCGCAACCCCTGGTTTCCCAGTGCCCCGACACCTCGGAGTTCCTGTCGGAGAAGCAGGGCGGCTGCGAAAGGGAAGAGGGCGGCAGTCTCGAAGGTCAGCCCGACCACCGCATCTGCGCGGACTGTCTTGCGGAGCAGCGAATAGAGTCCGAATAAGATCGGCAGCGCAAGAGAAATCCACGGCAGTTCTCCGGCCTGGAAGGTCAGAAGGACCACGGCCATCGTGGCGAGGCCGATCGCCACCCATTGATTCCTGTTGAGCCGTTCGTGCAGCACGATGAGGCCGAGGAGGACATTGACGAGGGGGTTGATGTAGTAGCCAAGGGATGTTGCCAAAACCCGGTCGGTGTTGACCGCATAAATAAAGAGACCCCAGTTGAGGGCTATGAAGACCGTAGAAGCGAGGAGCGCCGCCACCGTTCGGGGCCGCCGAAACACAGCTCTCAGATCCGGCCAGCGTCCGCGGACCGTCATCCACACGACGACAAAGGCAAGGCCCCAGACGATGCGATGGGCCAGAATCTCCAGGGCAGGCACCCGCTGCAGCATCTTCCAGTACACCGGGACGATACCCCACAGGAGGAACGCTCCAGTCGCATACAGCAGACCCAGTCTGGTTTCTCGGCTCACGACTCTCGCCCTCCGGAGAGTGAACACCCGTCACACGGCGTCAATTCTTTTCAATTTTATCGGCTCGAAGGAAGCTCGTAGGTCCCATCGAGGCGGGCAACCATCTCGTCGAAGCGACGATCGAGCTCGACAAGCTCGGCCTCGAGTTCGGCGTCATCGATCTCACCGCGGTCCCTGCAGGCCTCGAGGACGGCGCGGTGCGCCTCCAGCCAGCGGTCGGGATCGAAGTTGTATGTCATATCCCCTCGTCGCGTACCATACCCTATCCGGCGGGTTTGCCTGGCGTTGAGTATTCAGCACGGAATGGGTGCTGAACTGGTGCGTACAATCGACAATGGAGGACACGATGGATTCCGTTGAAAGGTACCTGGATGTTTTCGAGGGGCTGAAGCGCCGCAAGCGCTGGAACTCCGGCATTGAGATCTTGCGTTTTGCTGCCTTGACCCTGGCTGCCGGCGATGTGGCGGACCCCGGCTCCGAACTCGAAGAGACCGCCAAGGTGCTGTCAAAAGAGGCGGGGGCGTTTTCGCCTCTCAGCTCGTCGATGCGCCACGCCGTTGCGGCAATCCTGATCCGACGGGGGCTCGACCCGGTGACAATCGTCCACCATACGAAAGAGACCCTGGCCGGCTTCAAGGAGTTCAAGCTCAGACGGTCTGAGGTCCAAGCCCATCTGGCGGCGTTGATCCTGGTCCTTGATGCGGAGGGGGGCACCTCGGCCCGTGGCACCATCGCGCGAATGAAGGCGATCATCGATCGATGGGAAGAGGATCACTGGTTCCTGACAGGGGTTGACGACTATCCCATGGCGGCGATGCACGCCACCCGTGATGTCAGCGTCGAGCAGCTTGGGATGGACGTCGAACAGATCTTCCAGCTTCTCCGCAAGGAGAAATATCCGAGCGGGGAACAGCTCCAGCTCGTGTCCCATCTGCTGGTGTTTTCGGATCAAGGTCCAAGGGAGGCCGCGCAATCCTTCGATCGAAGCGTAAAGGCGCTCAAAAAGGCCAAGCAGCGGGTGTGGCAGAGCCATTTTGACGAGGTGGCTCTGCTCGTACTCAGTGGCGGTCACGTCGACGAGGTCGTACCGAGGGTCATCGAGTATCGTGATCGGCTGCGGGCCGTAAAACCGAGACCGACGGCGAACATCGCATTTTCGATCGCCGCCGGTGTTGTCCTCGCCGAAGAAGCGGAACGAATGGCAGGTCTCGAGGATGCCGGCACCGCCGCTACGTTGCGCGCAGTACAGGCCATCATCGAGGCGCAGCAGGCCGCGATGATCGCTTGCATGGCGGCTTGCACGGTGGTGGTGACGTCGTCGTAGGACCATTCAAACGAGCAGTAATCAGTAACCAGTAACCAGTAACCAGTAACCAGTAACCAGTAACTAGTCACCAGTAGCCAGTGACCAGTAGCCAGTCTGAGCGTTTGTGCCATAAGGTGGCGATTACGCGCCAGAATTACTACAAGCAGCGGCGGCGGCGATCCAGGCGGAGAATTGACGAGAGTCTGATCGTCTCTCTTGTCAGGCGGGAGCGCCAGCAGCAGCCACGTCTTGGTTGTAGAAAGCTCCACCGGATTCTCAAACATGAGCTCCGCGATGCTGGTGTCGAGGTCGGGCGAGACCGGATGTTTGAGGTCCTTCACGATCACAAGATGCTCCTCGAGCCGCTCCCGAAAAAGCCACGCACGACGTACTCAAGACACTCTTTGCCTGTGTATAGAAATCTGATCTCTGAGCTCGAAACGACGAACCCAAACCAGATCTGGGTCAGCGATATCACCTACATCCGGACCTGGGAAGATTTCGAATACCTGACATTGATCACGCACCTGCATTCCCACAAGATTGTTGGTTACCACAGTGCCGAAAGCCTGGGCACGGAGGAATCTCTCAAGGCATTGGACCAAGCTCTCGAAGATCTTACAAATAACCTATTCATCAGTAACCAGTAGCCAGTGACCAGTGACCAGTAACCAGTCCGACGCACCGAGCTTCGCTCATCCTCCTTCTGAAAACTGAGTACTGGTTACTGATTACTTTCATCGACGCCACAATCAATCGGCAGAACCTTCGAAGGATGTAGGCTGTTGCGGTGATCAAGGTACTGCTGCTTGCCGATACGCATCTCGGATTCGATCTGCCGTCGAGACCGAGGGTGGAGAAGAGGAGGCGTGGGCCAGACTTCTTTGCCAACACCCGGCTCGCCCTTGAACCGGCCCTCCCGGGCCATGTGGACCTCGTCGTCCACGGCGGCGACCTGCTCTACCGCAGCAAGGTGCCGGCCGGACTCGTGGCCCAGGCCCTCGAGCCACTGCTCGAAGTGGCCGACAACGGCGTGCCTGTGGTGTTGGTGCCGGGCAATCACGAGCGATCTGCACTGCCCTATCCGATGCTCGCGAGCCACCGGAACCTGTATGTGCTCGATCGGCCGAGGACTGTGGAACTGGAGATCGACGGCGCGCGGGTGGCCATCGGTGGATTTCCGTGCGAACGCGACAATATCCGGGATCGGTTCTCGGCTCTGGTAGCTGAATGTGGCGTGCTCAGCGCCAGAGCAGATCTTCAGATTTTGTGTCTCCACCAGACTGTCGAGGGATCTCGTGTCAAGGGATACACCTTCAGATCGGGCACCGATATCATCCGTGGCTGCGATATACCGACTGGCGTCGCCGCTGTTCTCTGCGGCCATATCCACCGCTCTCAGATTCTGACCCGCGACCTAGAAGGACATCGGCTGGCTGCACCGGTTCTCTACCCGGGTTCGGTCGAACGCACCAGCCTCGCCGAGCGGGATGAATCGAAGGGATATCTGATTCTCGAGTTCGAGACCAACTCGAAGAGCGGCGGCAGACTCGAGAGGGCGGAGTTTCGGGACCTGCCCGCGCGACCGATGTTCGCGGTTTCGGTTGATGCGACTGACCTCGAGCCCGAGGCCCTCGAAGAATGCATTCGCGACGAACTCGGCCGGCTTCCCGCCGATGCGGTGGTACAGCTTCGAATCGATGGTGGGCTGACGCCGGGTGCCGAGGTCGTCATACGAGCCGTAAATCTTCGCAGGCTTCACCCGGAGACCATGACGCTTGCGCTCCGTTTCAGGCCCGCCAGGCGGTGATAGGCTTTCGCAAGATCGCGAATTTTGGGGGTCCTATGAACCGAGTTCTCCTTTCGACCTGCCTCGTCTTTGGCTTCGGGGCGTTTGCCCTCGTGGCTGGCGCCGAAGAGAAATCTGGGGCTCTGCCCGGAGTGAGTGAGAAGGTTGCGGGTCTCGACCAGCTCGAAGGGCTCATGACCCTTCACCTTGATCGTCATCGTGGAAAAGTCTTCCTCGAGCTTCCGCCGGCTGAAGATCCCGACACCGGGCACCGCTACCTCTACGTCGAGGGCCTGGTGACTGGCCTGGGATCGAATGATGTCGGTCTCGATCGGGGTCAGATTGGACCTGCAAGGTTGGTCGGGCTACGGCGGGTCGGCGGACGGGTGCTGGTGGAAGAGGTAAATCTTGGGTACCGGGCAATGAACCCCGATCCGAACGAGCGGCGGGCGGTTCACCAGTCATTTGCCCGTTCGGTGTTGTGGGGCGGCAAGGTTGTGGCTGAGGACCGAGACGGCAAGGTTGTGGTTGATTTCACCTCATTCATTTTGCGCGATGCGCACGGATCGTCAAAGAGACTCGCGCTGGCTCAGCAAGGTTCATTTTCGCTCGACACGTCCCGGAGCGCGGTGGAGATGGATGCCTGCCTCGTGTTCCCTGAAAACGTTGAGCTCGAGGCTCTGCTGACCTTTCACGGCGAGAAGCCCGGGCAATACGTTCGTGACACGACACCGTCCCCGGAGTGGGTGACCCTGGTTCAACACCACTCGTTTCTGAGACTGCCGGACGATGGCTACGAGCCGCGGAAGCATGATCCGCGCGCCGGTTCGAACTCGATTTCATTTGCGGACTATTCGGCTCCATTGGATCGGCCGATCGAAAAGAAATGGATCGTCCGCCATCGGCTCCAGAAGACCGACCCGGAAGCCTCCCGCTCGACTGTAGTGGAACCTATCGTCTATTACGTTGACCGCGGGGTTCCGGAACCCGTGCGATCAGCGTTGATCGAAGGTGCCGGCTGGTGGGTCGAAGCCTTTGAGGCCGCTGGATTCATTGACGCATATCGCGTCGAGCTTCTCCCGGAAGGAGCCAACAGTCTTGATGCCCGTTACAACGTGATCCAATGGGTCCATAGGGCGACCCGTGGTTGGTCCTACGGCGGTGGCATCGTCGATCCGCGCACCGGGGAGATGATCAAGGGCCATGTGTCCCTCGGATCGCTCCGGGTGCGCCAGGACCGGCTTCTGTTCCAGGGCCTGGCCGGAGCCGATGAGATGGGAACCGGTACTGCAGATGACCCGGTGGAAATTGCGCTGGCGCGGATTCGGCAGCTGTCCGCTCATGAGGTCGGCCACACCCTGGGCATGGCCCACAATTTCGCTGCCAGCACCTTCGAGCGAGAGTCGGTAATGGACTACCCGGCGCCGCTTGTGACAATCGACGATAGCGGCGCCCTCGATTTCTCTCAGGCTTATGGTGTCGGTGTGGGCGAATGGGACAAGCACGCAATTCGTTGGGCCTATGCGCAGTTCCCTCCGGGCATCAGTGAATCGGCCGAGCTTGAGACGATCGTCCGCGATGCTCTCAATCGAGGCCTTTTCATCCTCTCGGACGCAGATGCCAGACCTGCCGGAGCGGCCCACCCACTGGCCAATCTCTGGGACAACGGTTCCGACCCGGTGGAGGCTCTGGCCGATACGCTCGCGGTGCGCCGGATCGCCCTCGATCGCTTTGGCGAGTCGGCGGTTCCGGAGGGCACACCGCTGGCAGAGCTCGAAGAGGTTCTGGTCCCGCTTTATTTGCACCACCGCTATCAGCTGCAGGCGGCCGTAAAGGTAATTGGCGGGCTCGACTATTCCTACGCGCTCCGCGGAGACGGTCAGGACCCGACCACGTTTATCCCTGCAGCGCGACAGCGGCGGGCACTTGAGGTTGTCCTGTCGGTACTCGATCCAGCGACCCTGGATCTGCCGGAGTCAGTGTTGGCTCAAATACCGCCACGGCCGCCTGAGTTCGAGAGAACACGTGAGCAATTCAAGGGACGGACAGATCCGGTTCTCGATCCCCTTGGTGCAGCGGCGACCGCTGCCGACATGGTCGTGACAGCACTCCTGCAGCCGGAGAGGGCGGCGCGTCTGGTTGATTTTCACCGCCGGGATGTTTTGCAGCCCGGTTTCGAAGTGGTACTCGAGAGTTTGATCGACCACGTATTCGATTCCTCTGCGCCGCTATCGCGGCGACATGAGGAGATCCGGAGGGTCGTGCAGACCGTCACCCTGGATGGCTTGATCGAGCTGTCCTCCAACTCTGCGGCGCCATTTGAGGTTCGGGCCCGGGTGGATGCTGCATTGAAAGGGGTTGCGGTAGATCTGGTCGCTTCTGCGGACGTCCGTGCGGACGAGGCAGCACACCGTGCAGCGCTCACAGCCCTGCTTTCACGCTATCAGGGGAGGTCACTGGTGCCTGAACCCTTGGCGATCGATGCGCCCTCACCTCCGCCTGGCGATCCGATCTAACACTAACCCGGTTTGCCATCCGGACGTGGGGTGGTCAGGTACCGGGCGTTGGCGATGACATAAATGGCAAAGGCGAGCGACCAGAGTGTGGCCGAGGAGATAAGGGCGGTTCGGGTGAGGTCAGCGCGCAGCCACGGCCCGAAGACCCTCAAAAGCGCACTGCCGGTGATGGCCACAAACGCAATGGTCATCACCGATGAGGCTTGAATCGTTCGGCCTGTGTGGCCAAGGGTCACCCGGGCCATCATGCCGAGGGTCAGGGTGCCGATAGCACCGGCGGTGAGGGCGTGCGTGGCGACGCTCGATTGGATTGGCAGGCCGGCAGCGGAAGCGGCCTTGAGTAAAAGGCCCAGCCAAATCCAGGCGTGGCCGAGGTGCAGGATCCACAAGATCGGACTCCCGAGAGTTTTCTGGGACCCCCAATGGAGGGACCGCCCAAACACCAAAAAACCAGAGATGCCGGCGGCGACCGCCATAACGTACCCACCGGGAGCGATGACTTCAATCAGGGCAACCACGAGAACGCTGATGATCGCTGCCAGGCTCAGCCCCGGGATCGGGCGGATGCCTTCGTCGGCAAGTGCGTTGCGGGTGAAGAGCGGCACGATTCTGCCTGTGATGATGACGAGCACTACCACGATCAAATCAACGGCCACCAGGTCTGTCCGCAAATATGACTGCGGCAACAGACCAGAGGTCCGGAGGTGGAGGAACAGATCGCAAACCCATAACAGAGGCAGAATCGCGAGGAGCAGGTAGTTCCGTTTGCTTCCCGCGAGGAAAAGCGGGATGGCTATCGCCACCGTGAGCGCGGGGAGGAACAGAAGATCTGCCAGCCCGGCGACGGCTGCGGCGGCGCCACCGAGGCCGACCAACCGTCCGATCATCCACAGACCGATGAGGACCGCGAGAAAGGGACCGCGGGCGGTGGGCCGGTTTGTCCAGTTTTCGACTGCGGTCAAAAGGAAGCCGGCGATGATCGCCATCGTGAAACCGAAGATCATCTCGTGGCTGTGCCAGGAGATGCTCTCGAGGCCGGGTTCCCCGGACATCGGTTCTTGGTAGGTGAAGGCCCACCACGGGACCAGGAACACGGCGCACAATCCACCCAGCAGAAAGAACGGACGGAAACCTTTTTGAAAGACGATGTGGTTCAGCATGCAGAGATGGTATCTCAATCTGAAGGCTGAGTCGCTGCCAAATGCCTAAGTCTGGTCGCGATAGACGATCAAACCTGTAGTGCGGACAAGGCTATAGTCTGAGCCGCGTGACGTATGTTATCGGGAATCCGGCACCGCGCTAGAATGGGCGCCAATATGGAAATGGACGAACCGACACCGCCAGAAGAGAAGGTATGTCCGAACTGTCTGGCTCCCGTGAACGGCACCTATTGTTATTCCTGTGGGCAACGGCAGTTGGATCTCGACCGGCCGTTCCGTGACCTCGCGGGCGAGGCGATGGAGTCATTCCTGTCCTTCGATGCCCGGATCCTGAAGACGCTGTGGCCGCTCATCAGAAGACCCGGGCTGTTGACCGTCGAGTTTTTGGCTGGGCGCCGCGCCAGCTACGTCCACCCCTTCAAGCTTTACTTCGCCTTCAGCGTGCTGCTCTTTCTGGGCCTGGCGTATTCCGGGTACTCGGTGATCCGGGTCGGCGAGGCGGAGGAGGTTGTCACCGGGGTTCGTCTCGAGTTTTCAGAAGAGGAAGGGGATGACGAGGCCGCCAAAACGACTGCAGAAACGTCATTGTTCGAGAGAACTTTGGGTCCGATCGCTGAGATGGCGGAAAACGATCCGGACCGTCTCAATCGGGTCTTTACGGACCGGCTCGCGAAATCGGTCATTCTCTTGGTGCCGGTCTTCGCGCTGTTACTGCTGGTTCTCTATCACCGTCGGAGATACGTTGCGCATCTGGTTTTCTCTCTCCACCTGCACAGTTTCGCCTTTCTGACCCTTGTCGTCGGGCTGGTGATCGACCTGGCTGTCGGCGGGTCAGAGGAGATGAGACCGGGCAACGGTCTTGCCGTCATCGTGATCGCGGTTTACAGCTTTCTCGCCTTGCGTCGCGTCTACGGCCAGGGCCGATTTCTCACCGCGATCAAGATGGTTGTTCTGCTGGTCGGCTACCTGGTGGCGCTGATCGCGACCATGATCCTGACCCTGGGTCTGACCGTGGTGACCGTCTAGGCCGTACTAGGGGTTTGGACGCACCTGATGCCTTCACCTTTTCGGGCCGGACCGAAACAACCGAGACAGGAGATGCAGGCCGCTGGTCTCCGGTCGCCGCTCTTCCAGCGTGCCGGCAGGCCGGGTTCGCGGATCAGCGGACGGGACATGGAAAAGTAGTCAACTGTGCCTGCGGCCAGAATCTTTTCCATGATTTCAGGCGATCGCATGCCACCGACGAGCATCAGCGGCACCGATGGCGCTGCGCGCCGAATCGCCTTGGCCTGAGGCAGAAAATACGCTTCGTCCGTTGCTTTCTCGATGTTGGGGCGCGCGGCGCCGAGCTTGCCCGAGCCCGGGGTTCCGCCGGAGACCTCGATCGCATCGATGCCCTCGGCCGCCAGCGCAGCCGCCAGATAGCAGGAATCTTCCTCGGTCGTCGAGCCTTCGAGGAAGTCGTTGGCGTTGAGCTTGATCATGACCAGAAAATCCCGGCCAACGACCGAGCGCACGGCACGGTAGACCTCGAGGCAGAATCGTGCCCGGTTCTCCAGGCTCCCCCCGAATTCGTCCGTACGCTGGTTGCGCAACGGAGAAAGAAACTGGGCCAACAGATATCCGTGAGCACCGTGCAGCTGGACGCCGTCAAAGCCGGCTTGCTGCAGCCGTCTGGAGGCGGCAGCGAAATCATCGATGATCTCGTGGATCTCGTCGATGGTGAGTTCCCTGGGTATTCTCGAATAACCGGGGCTTTCAATTGCGCTCGGAGCGACCGTGTGCAGGCCATCGGTCTGATTGTGATCGGCCTGGCCGCCGCAGTGGACGATCTGGGCGACGATCCTGCAGTCCCGATCGTGGACCGCCTGTGCCAGCTCTTTGAGTCCCGGGAGGAGTTCGTCCGAGTAGACGCCGATCTGGCCAACGGATTGCTTGCCGACCGGCTGCACGTACATGTAGCTCGAGATGATGAGGCCGACGCCGCCGTCTGCAAGCTCCTCGTGGATCCGAACGAGCGACGGGGTCACCGTGCCGTTGGAGCTCGCCAGACCCTCCCAGGTCGCTGATCTCACGAGCCGATTTCGAAGCTCGATGCCGCCGAGACTGTTCGTTCCGAATAATGTCGCCATGTTACGGAGTCATTTATCTCACACTCTGAGGCGCGGACAAGAAATTTGTGCGAACCGGGTTCACTCATCCCCTTGAAAGACACCCTCGACTGCAATCGTCAACGGTGGCTCGGAGAGCGCTCCGGGCTCTTCAGAAGATGCGATCACCCATCCGAGGGATGCCTTCTCGGAAGTGTCGAAGTAGGCACCGTCGGTGTACGCGACCTTGACCGCGACCCGGCCCGTCGCCTCGTCAAGAACAAAGGGCATGAGGAGATAGACTCGGGCCCCGTCCTGGTAGCGACAGGCGAGGGTCGAGCCTTCTTTGCCGGTGAGGCGGAACGGGCCGTAACCTGGACGCTCGACGCGCAGACTCACCTGGCGATCGGCAAGGCGGAAGTCGGGTCGGCGCTGCCGCTCCTCTGGCGGCAGATCCAGGTAGACCTCTTCAACCAGCCAACGCATGTACGTGACGAGGTCACCCTCGGAGGACCAGAACTGCTTGTCAAAACCAACGCAACCATCACCGCTGGCGGCGAGGAATGGATAGCGGGCGGCCCATATCGGGACCTGGCCCTGGCCCGAACCGATGCGATCGAGCGCCCACTCGACGCCAGGAACGGAAACGGTCATCGACGATCCGCGAGCGTCTCCGACGACGTGACCACCCGGGAACGGCGCCGCCGATAGCAGCAGCATGCCTCTGGACGAATCCAGCAAGCTGACGAAGGCGCCTGCGACCGAGGGGCAACCCGACGAAGAGTCGGCCACCACGATCTGAGGTCGCAAGGCGGAGTCCTGGGCGGCAACGACTCCTGGCGTAGCAATCGAAAGCGTCGCGAAAACGCCAATAATGACTGTCTCTACAGATATTCTGACTGAACTCATGGGAAACCTCGGCGGCACAATACTGCGGTGTTGAGGCCCTGGAATGTGGGCTGGGTCACTCGCCGCTCGTGTCCCCAAGTTCACGCGCCACCCGTGCCACCACTCTTTCGAGGTCGCCGATATTGCCGATCGCACTTTCGTCCGAGCCGTTGTCGCCGTAGAGCACTGCCGCCACTTTGTCGCCGACGATGACCGGGATCACGATGACCTCCTTGGGATCCTCAGTGCCGAGCAGATCTTGGAGCGGGCGGTTGCCCTCGCCGTCTTTGAGTCTGCCGCGGTAGCTGCGCCCCTCCGCAATGACCCAGGAGATCGCCGATTCTTTGCCGTCGAACCGTTCGATGCGGCGGCCGGCCATGGCAAGCGATGCCTCGGTGTGGTCGGAGTCGAAAGCCCCCACGACGCTGAGGGCGTCCGGGTAGACCAGGAACAGAACCGCGCGCCGGACCAGCACGTTGGCGCCTTCGAGAATCGAGGCCGCCATTTCAGAGGTCACTACGAGGGACTCCTCCTTGAAATTCGCGAGGACATCCCGTACCGCCTCGAAGTAATCCGGTGATTCGCCATCGCGGTTCTCTTCATCTTGCTCGGCCGCTCCTCCGAGGAGAATCTGCTCGGTGCGGAAGCCGGTTTCAAGGATCACCTCCCGAGGATCGACCCGCACCTCGCCGAGATCTGGGAAGTTCATGGGTTCGTAGGTTCCGACTCCCTCTGCCCACGTCAGTGCCTCGCGGATGACATTTTGAAACTGGAGGTAGACGACCTGCGTCAGGTCCTCGGCTCTCACCGCCTGCAATTCGACGAGGATTTGTCCAAGCAGGGCGGCGCCCTCCTGATGGATCTGGAGTTGGAGGGCTGTCTCGAGCTGTTCGCCGCTGATCAAACCGCGGCGAACGAGCATTGCACCGACTGTTTCGCGGACACCGGTAGATGCGGCATAGACAATTTCGCCGTCGCGGAAAGCGAGCTTGAGCCGTTCGTCTCCGCTTTCAATCGTGAGCTGGCCCGTCTTCTGGCTTTGGGCCAGCAACATCATGAAATCGGCGAGGTTGAGGTCCTCGAGGTCGGCGGTGATCGTCACTGGGGCACGCTCCAACGCAGTTCGAAATTCGAGAAGACGACTACAACTACGATTCTATCCTGTGCCCACGTCGACTGCGAGGAATTGATCGACTCCTACCAACCTCGAGGCGCCCGTTATCGCGCGAGGAAGAACATTGCCCCGATCAAGGCGGTGCCGCCTACGATCAGTATTCCGAACGCAATCGCCGCAGCAAGGGTGATCACCCGATTTGCGATCTGGCGTTTGGCTTCCCGGTAGGCCATCACCTGGGCGTCAGGGTTGATCGGCGCGGGTGGAGGCTCCGGCAGGCGGGCCTTCCACTGGGTCGCCAGTATTGCGAGATCCGGATCATTTTGAAGATGTTCCTTGACCAAAGAGTTGGAGTCGGCGCTCGCCTCGTCCGACAAATACAGTGGCAGGAGATCCATAATTACCTCTCGTGTTACGGCCATCAGTTTCCTCCGTTTTCTTCTGCGTCTTTCGCAAAGAGCCGTCGGCGGGCACGATAGACTTTGACTCGCGCAGCGCCTACCGAAATATCCAAGACCCTCGCGATTTCTTCATAGGGGAGCGAGTGCTCCGTTCTGAGGATCAGCGCCAGCCGATCCGTTGAAGGCATCTTCGAAAGTTCGCGTGTCACTCTGTTCAGATCCATGCGTGCCGCGGCCGCCCGATGGGCATCGGGAGAGCCGTCAGGCATTTCTTCCGGGAGTTGCTCGTTTTTGTTGGCCCGTTGTCGGTGATTGATGAAGATATTGCGGGCGATGGCGAACAGGTAGCCCTTGAGAGTTTCGGTTCGAAATCGGTCACGCTTCGCCCACGCCCTGATAAAGGTCTCCGACGTCAGGTCCTCGGCCTCGGTAGTATCGTGGGCAAGCCAGACGGTAAACCGATAGACGTCCGCGAAGTAGGTGTTGTAAAGCTGCTCGAAGGTCATCGCTGTGTGTTGCTCCCGTGGAGAGTACCTTCGGGCGGGCCGAGTGTTACAGATTTATTTTGTGAGTCTCCCGAGACCAGGGTGATTCGGGCCAATCCGGCTGGCACGAAGCAACCCATACGGCTCGATCTGTCGAGGGAGCTTCTGGCTCGAGGACGTGATCCACGGTGGAATGTCGTTGGCAGCCTCCTCGGAGATCGGGTTGAGGTAGTCCCAGACGATTTTGCCGCGTGGTGTGACCTCGAAGATCCGCCCCTCGATCCCGACGCAGATGACAGTGTTCCCGTTCGGAAGGCGCTCCGCTCCGGAGATGTGGCTCGAATAGAAGCGCTCTTCATCCGAGCCGGAGAAAGACCAAACCAACGCGGCGTCGGCGGGCAGATTTTCGGCCTTGGATCGGTAGCCTCGACGATTGTTCTTTGGAAGCCGGATTTCATCGACCGACGAATAATCGCCGTCGAACCGTCCTCGACCGTTGTTGAACACAGTCAGGTTTCCGGCCCCCGGGTACCCTTCAGGTATCCAGCGCACGTCGTGTTGGGCGAAGAACCGCTGTTCTCGAGTGAATCCGGGCCCGAGGCTGGTCTGCGGGTTGCCCCAGCGATAGAGCAGGTCCCCACCCCTTCCACCCCTTCCGCCACGAGATCCCGCCGCCTCCTCGGTAGTCGTGCTGTGATCGATGATCCAGACCTCGCTGAAGCGGAGGACGCTCAACGCAATCTGATCGAGCCCTGGACTGTAGGAGATCGAGTTCGCGTGATTCCAGTCGCTCTTTTGTTTGTCGCCCCGTGCCTGCGGATCACGTGCTCGTGGAGAGTCGCCGATATAACCTAGCGCCCTCAGTTGGGCCAGTTCTTCGTCCGACTCCCGCCGGTGTCCGGAATCTCCGTTGATATCGACGAGTTCGGGGTGCTGCTCAGCCGCTCCGAAATTCTTGAGTTTGGGATCGCGATCCTGGATCAGATGATCCCAGAGGTGCCATTCCCATACCACCTCGCCGCCCGATGGTCGGATCGGCCGGATTTCGACCAGATGCTCGGGCCACAGACCGATTCCCACAAGCATTTCCGGGTTGCGTCCCGCGGTCAAAGCCTCATGCGCGGTCTTCCTTTCCCAGGCGAGAAGCAGGACGTTGCCATTGGGCAGGGGCTCGATATCGTGATGCTGGGCGTGTTGGCGGTTCGAGTAGACGTACTCCCAGACGACGGAACCATCCCATGCGATCTCCTGGACGATGCCACCCTGGCCGCCGACCTCGAAAAAAGAGTTGTTGGGGTCCCGTCCAGCCCGCAGCAAATTCCCGTTGGCGAGAAGGTAAACTCCGAAGGTCGGCGTGTATTGGCTCTCCCACTCGTGAATGACCTCTCCCCTCATGTCGACCAGGTAGGTGCTCGTCGATCTGATGGGTGAGACGATCGTATATCCCTGGAAGGCTTCTGGGAGACTTCGGACAAGGCCCCGATGGGGCTGCGTTTGGGGTTTCGGTTGGGTCTGACTGAAGATGAGCGATGCACTGACAACCGCTGCAACGATAAGCGCAGGAATACGAATCAATGAAGCAATCACCCGGTTCCCTTTTCTAGCTCGCTCGGAGCAGCGTGATATCGGTCCGCAATTTGGGATCATACCAATGTCGGTCGGCGTTTCCAGTCTGGAAAGGTCACACATTGGCTTTATCTGCCGACTCTGCGAGCCGGTGACGGCGAACCCTGTCGATTTCCTTCGATGCTTTGATCCCGCGGTGTCTGAGGGAAAACCAGATCAAACGTTTGCGGTCCATAGTGAAGAATCGCTGACCCCAACGTGCCAAGGCTTTGCGATTGATCTCGAAACCGAGACCGGGGCTTGTCGGAGTCTCGAGGGTGCCTCGATCGTGGTGGAACGGCTCTTCGAGGATGCCGTCGCGAGAGTCGACTGTCCATCCCGGTGGTGCCAGTGGGTACTCGAGCTCGCGTTCCCCGGCGAATCCGCTGGCTGCAAAGAGCTGTAGGTTGACCGCAAAACCGATGCCGTTGGTCCAGGTATGGGGCGAATAGGCGAGGCCGTGTTTGCGCAATAGCCGAATCACTTCCATCGTCTGTGCGATGCCTCCAGTAAAGATCGCGTCAGGCTGGAAGATGTTGTAGCACCTGCGTTCGATCATCATCCCAAGCTCCGGGAAGCCCGCACTATGGAGCTCACCGCCTGCAATCGGTACCCGACTGGCAGCGGTCAGAGCACTGAGGTCCTCGTAACGGTCCATTGCCAGTGGCTCCTCGATCCAGGCGACCCCGACGTCGGCACAGGCGTCTGCGAACCTTTTTGCTCGTTCTAGATTCCACAGCGGCGAGTCACCGACGATCGTGACCCGCCAGCCCTGGTTGGCGTCGACCGCGATCTTGACGCGATCACCGACTGCTTTTACCGTCTCGACGACCTGGCGGATGTCGACTTCTTCGTCATGATCGTGGACCCGGAGCTTGACGGTGCAAAATCCTTCTGCGAGGCGATCCTCCACCTCCTCGATTCGCGCTTCGGGCTCCTTGACTTCTCCGGTCGATGCGTAGAGGCGGACGGTGCAAGGCGAACCGCCAAGCATCTCGCAGACCGGTCGGTTCGCGAGCTTGCCCCGGATATCCCAGAATGCGGGTTCGATCCACCAGTTGCGCCAACCGAGGTAGGCGATCTCGCGCAGACGTTGTTGTACCAGGGAGATGTCACATGCGTCTTCGCCAAGCAGATAGGGACCGAGAAGATCACCGAGGCCCGCCCTCTCGCGCCCGATAGCGGGGCCGGCGCTGTAGCCCTCGACACCGTCATCGGTCGTGATCTTGACCAACGTGAACTGATTCTCGTTTGACGGCATGCCAGGGATCCAGGCCGGTCGAAAAGTCGCCGGCAATGGGATCGCGACGTGGAACAGCTCGATACGCGCTACACGGCTAGCCTGCATATCTCACCAGCTTTCGTCTTCTCAGCTCCTCGTCAGTGGTCGATAGGTGACTCGATGCGGCCGGTCGGCGGTGTCGCCCAAACGTTTGCGACGGTCGGCGATGTAGTCGGAGTATGGCCCGGGAAACCACTCGACGTGCGAATCGCCCTCGAAGGCCAGGATGTGGGTTGCCACACGGTCCAGAAACCAGCGGTCATGGGAGATGACCAGGACGCAGCCCGCAAACGCGAGGATCGCCTCTTCGAGCGCCCGCAAGGTGTTGACGTCGAGATCGTTGGTCGGCTCGTCGAGGAGCAGAACGTTGGCTCCCTCCTTCAACATTCGCGCCAGGTGGACGCGGTTGCGCTCGCCACCGGAAAGAACATCGACCCGTTTCTGTTGGTCGGAACCCGTGAAATTGAATTGTCCAACGTAGGCGCGCGAATTGATCTCTGTGCGACCCAACCATATTGATTCCGAACCCTCAGAGATGACCTCCCACACCGACTTTTCGGGATCGAGCGTGGAACGGCTCTGGTCGACATAACCGAGCTTCACGGTCTCGCCAAGTCTGAGAGCGCCGCTGCCAGGATCCTGTTGTCCGGTGATCAGCTCAAAAAGGGTCGTTTTGCCGACGCCGTTGCCGCCGATGACGCCGACAATGGCGCCCGGCGGGACTGAAAAGCTCAGATCGTCGAACAGCAGCCGATCGTCATGGCCTTTTGCCAGGTTCTCGGTTTCGATGACGACATCACCCAGACGCGGGCCGGGCGGGATCCAGATCTCGAGGTCTCGCACCATTTTCTCGGGCTCCTGCGACAACATATCCTGGTAAGCGTTGATTCGCGCCTTGCCTTTTGCGTGGCGTGCGTGCGGCGCCATGCGGATCCACTCCAGCTCCCTCTCGAGTGTTTTCTGGCGGCGCCCCTCGCTGCGTTTCTCTTGTCGCAGCCGCTCCTCTTTCTGCTCGAGCCATGATGAGTAGTTGCCCTTCCAGGGGATTCCGTGGCCACGGTCGAGCTCGAGGATCCAACCCGCCACATTATCGAGGAAGTAGCGGTCGTGGGTGACGGCGATGACGGTGCCGGGGTATTCCTTGAGGTGGCGTTCGAGCCATGCCACCGAAAGATCGTCGAGATGGTTCGTGGGCTCGTCGAGGAGCAGAATGTCGGGCTGCCTGATGAGCAGCCGGCAGAGGGCGACCCGACGCCGTTCACCACCAGAGAGGATGTCGACCTTGGTGTCGCCCGGTGGGCAGCGGAGGGCGTCCATGGCGAGCTCGAGGCGGGAGTCGAGTTCCCACGCTCCCATCGATTCGATCTTGTCCTGTACCGCGCCCTGGCGGTCGAGCACCTTCTGCATCTCGTCGTCGTCCAGGGGTTCGGAGAATCGTTCGGCCAGGGCGTCGAACTCGGCGAGGAGCGCCGTCGCCTCGGCCGCGCCTTCCTCGACGATCTCGCGCACGGTTTTGCCGGCCTCCAGCTCGGGTTCCTGCTCGAGGAGTCCGACCGTGTAACCGGGAGCACGCACGACCTCGCCGTTCGAAGGCTCGTCGACGCCAGCCATGATCTTCAAGAGGGTGCTCTTGCCCGCGCCGTTGAGCCCGAGGACGCCGATTTTGGCACCGTAGAAGAAACCGAGTGAGATATCGCGCAACACCGTCTTCTGACCATGGGTCCTGCTGACCTGGACCATGGAAAAGATGACCTTTTGTTCGTCTGCAGCCATACAGTCCTCCGCGACATCAGGGTGGCGGTGGGAGCGTCGCAAGTCAAGGCCCCCGCGGTTGTGCCGCGGTGCGTCTTTCCGAGACTCTGAATGCTTGCTACCCTTCGTCGCTCTGAGGAGGGCTATGAGGACAAACGCATCGTGAGCAGGCGGATTGGAATATTCGGGTGGGGGATTGTTGCTCCAAAGTCGCCGGACATCCGCACTTTCGAGAAGAACCTCGGCAAGGCGACGAGTTGGCTCGAGCCATTTGATGGTTTTGGGCCGAGCAATTTTCTTGTCGGGCGGCCCGAGTTCGATTTTGAAGCCTACAAGCCGTGGATTGACGAACGGTTCGAACCTCGCCGTTTTTCCCAACTGAACACAAAGATGGGTAACACGGTCAAGTACGCCATCGGCGCGTTCACCCAGGCCCTCGAAAAGAACCCTGGAATCGAGCCTTTGCTGCGGGAACTGGGCTCTCTAGTGCACGTCTATGTGGGGACCGGGCTCGGCGATTTTCCCCTCCAGTACGAGCTCGCTCTTCGCTACTACCACGCTCAGAAAAGATGGAACCGTTTCTGGTGCCAGGATGAGCATCACAGTGAGCTTCGGCTCTACCGCACTGCCCCCAAAGGAGATCGAGAGCGGATACGTGTTGATCTCGGTGCACCGGACGACCCAAATGAAGTGAACTCGAAGAGTGAAGAAAACGGTGAAGTCAGTGAGCGATGGGACGCTTTCTGGGTCACGAGGTCGGAGGGGCTGAAACGGTATCTGGAGAGGTCGAAGGAGGTTGAGGGAGAAGACATTACCGGCGACATCGAAAATGGCAAGGGGCCCGTCATCCGCCGGAAAATGTCTTTGCGGAAAAAGCTCAACGCCGAGTACGGATGCCCGACCGAGCCATGGAACGCGGTCGACCCCAATCTCTTGTGGAACCTCCCCAACATCCCTGCGGCCCAGATTTCGATGCTCGGTCACATCACGGGACCCTCGGTCGCGCCGGTCGCCGCGTGCGCCGGATTCAGCGTGTCGGTCAAGATGGCGATCGACGCTATCCGCTCCGATCAGGCGAAAATCTGTGTGATTGGCATGACCGATCCAGAGCCGCACGCACTCTCTGTTGGGACGTTCTTTGGCGCCAAAGTTCTGTCCCACGACGGCCGGGTCTCTAAGCCTTTCACCGGCATGCGCGGCACCCATGTTGCGGGTGGTGCCTGTATATGGATCGTTGGTGACGCCGACTATCTCATGGACAAGGGGTTTGAGCCGCTCGGTCTCGAGATCCTCAGCGTCGGTGTTTCCTCTGATGCCGACCACATCATTACCCCATCTCAGGAGGGTCCTCGGATCGCCATCCGCCAGGCGGTGGCGGAGGCGGGTATCAACCCCGAGGATGTGGCCACCTGGGATATGCATGCGACGGCCACACCTGGCGATTGGAGTGAGCTGCAGAACACTCTCGAGGTCCTCCCTGGATCGATGGCTATCACCGCGCGCAAGGGTAGCTTCGGGCATGGCATGTCGGTCTGTGGGGGATGGGAGCTGACGGCTCAGCACCTTGGATTTTCAAAAGGAGAGCTCCACCCGGTCAACCTCGCCGGCAACGAGGTCCACGATCAGATTCGCCCGTACTACCATCGGATCGTCCAGGACAAGGAAGTACATCCGACCGAGGGAGATGTAGCCGGCAAAATCAACATGGGTGTCGGCGGCATCAATGCGTGCGCAATCTGCCGCCGTTGGTGAAGGCGCATTGGCCCTACGTTGACGGTAGACTGGTGAACATGCATTCAGTGAACACCAACCGGCGTCCCGGGTCCTGCCTTCTCGGGGTGAAGCGGGATAATGGGCGCCCGCGGTGGAAGAGATTTGCCCGCTATGTCTCGCTTCTGCTTGTGGTGGGATGCTGCACAATCACCGGGTCGTCAGCTGGCGGTAAAGCAGTCGATGGCGAAGCGCAATCTTCGTTCGAGCTCAGCTCCGGGGTCGTGATCGGACTCCAACCGCCTGTTGCCTTCATAATGCCCCCGGAAGGTGGAATCGCGGCGGTGGACTGCAGCACCGGGCAAACTCTGTGGAGAGCGGCTGAGAGTGTCAAGCCGCTCGCTCTCGTGGGTACCCGCCTACTCGTCCAGAATGCTGCGCCTGGCCGGCCGGGTGTAATGCCGATCGGGATCCTCGACAGCCGCGACGGGAGTGTGGTCTCGGTGGCGGTAGAGATCCCGTTGGCGCCTGGAACCGAGGCCCTCATCGATGAGCGTCTCGGAGAGTCATTTTCTATTCGCGCGTGGGAAGAACGGGGCGATCTGATAGTTACCTGGGAGTACATTGAACAGGACGTCAGTGGGACATCTCCACGGCCCGGCGATTCCCCGATTGTCAATCGGGTCGAAGCAGCCGCCCGGTTGGACCTGGAAAGCGGCAGGGTGGAGTCCCTTACAACTCCGGTGACACCTGGAGGAAATCGCTTGCCGCCTGATGTCAGGGAGAGGATCGATCCGGGGGAGGGATGGTCAGAGCCGTGGCGGTTCGGCGACGTCGTGACTTCCGTCAGTGACCGGGCTGCTCAAGGCGGGCAGCGGCGCGTCGTGCTTCGGCGTTGGGACGCGAAGACCGGCGAGCCCTTACCTGAGCAAATCCTCTTCGAGGGCCGGCCCCTCGCCCAGTTGTTCTCCGCAAATCGCCAATACCTGCTCGTATCCAGTCAGACTGACCAGAAGCCCGGTGGGTGGGATCGCTATCTGTGGTCGGTCTTCTCGTTGGAGTCCGGTGAGCTTGTCGGCACGATGCGCTACCACCGGTCCGGCGACCACTTCTCAGTCATCGGATCCACCCTGCTTCACCTGTCCAGGCCCTTCGGCCGGCGCGTAGGAGACGACTGGATCGAAGAACCCTTGAAGCTTCGGGCCGTAGATCTCGGTTCAAGAACCGAGCTGTGGAGTGTTCCGCTCCGGGATACGACCTATCGAGGTCCTCGACCGCCAAACGGCTGATCAGCGAGAGTCGACGGAACCTGAAGAGGCTGGTGTTGCGGGCTTTGACACTTCTTGCTGAGAACGATACTCTGAATTAGTTACAGCGTCCCGATAACAGATTTGGGCCGTGTCATATGCACGGTACTTGGTGAATGCGCCAAGGAGGAGGATCCCATGGGCCTATCTACTCTCGTCTTGGTCGACTCCGATGATCGTCGAGTGCACGATTCTGTTGCCTATCGAAAGAAGGCGTGGCCGATTCGGAGGTTCTCGGTGATCATCTTGTGCTGTTTGGCATTGATTTCGGCGGCACCGGTATCGGGTCAGGAACCGCCCACCGAACCTCAGCCGGCGGACGACGCTCCGGCCGCGAGCTTCCCGGACCGGACACCTCTGACCGCCAAGGTCGAACGGATTTGGATCCCGCCACACATTTTATTGAAGGCAGCGCCCAATATCGGCGGTGGAGTCTGGCTCGCACAGGGACCGGGGCCGGCCCTTGCCGGCCAGGTTGAAGGTATCGCCAACGGAGAGGTGGTGGGCGCCGTCCATACGGTTGCGGCTCACCCAACTGACCCCGATATCCTCTATGCCGGTGGCGTCAATGGTGGCGTTTGGAAGACCATCAATGCCACCTCTGCCAGCCCTTTCTGGGCACCGCTGACAGATTTCGAAACCTCGCTCTCGATCGGTGCGCTCGAGTTCGACACCACCGACGCGACACACATGACCCTTGTCGCGGGAGTCGGGCGGTACAGCTCATTCAGTTCGTTCGGCGGAGCGCGCACCGGGACGTTGCTCAAGACGATCGACGACGGCGTCACTTGGAACACTCTGCCAGGTTTCATCGGAAACACCTCTCCCAGTGGTATCTCCGGGATTGCTCCGAGGGGTATGACAATTGTTGCCTCCTCCAATACCTCCGATCTCTTTGCCTGCTCCGATATCGGCATCTGGCACAGCACTGATGGTGGGGCCAACTTCAGCAAGATGTCCGTCGCTGCCGGCGTTCCGGACGGTATTGCGTTTGATCTGGCCAGCGACCTGTCGAGCAACAGCACCCTTTACAGCGGCATTACCTATGCAAATCTGTGCACGGGTGGAGCCCTTTCAAATGGCGTTTTTAAGTCCTCCAATACCGGTCTGACATGGACCAAAGTGTCTTCGGCGGCGATGGATGCGCTGATCGTCGATGGAACCACCAACAACATCGAGATTGCTGCCGACGGCCTCGATGTTTTTGTCAATATCATTCAATCGGGTCGTCCGGCGGGGATCTTCCACTCGGGCGACGGTGGAGCGTCCTGGACGGCCATGGATATTCCTCGGACGCCGGAGGGGGCGCCGATTCCGATCGCGCCCCCCGACGTCCTGACTCCAGGCACACCGATCGTCATTGACCACACGTCGACCGGTTTTACACATGGCCTGAGTAGCGGCATGGAAGTCGAGGTGACGGGGGTTCTGGGAACGGTTGGCGCAAATGGCGTTTGGACGGTGTCGAGGCTGAGTTCCTTCGCGTTTTCGCTCAACGGCAGTTCGGATGCGACCCCGTGGGCTGTCGGCTCCGGCGTGTGGACCAAGGTTGTCGGTCTCAACCCCAAGGTCAAGCCGGGCAGTCAGGGCGGCATCCACGCCTCGATTCGAACCGATCCAGGCAATTCGGGAGTCGTATTTCTCGGTGGTGACCGCCAGGATTACCCGTTCCCGAACTTCCTAGGTGCTCTCGATTATTCGGGGCGCCTATTCCGTGGCGATTCGAGCATTGCCGCCACCGGCGCAATTCCCTCGCCGCAGTGGGAGCATCTGACCCACTCCGACGCCGTCAGTGCCATCCCGGGCGGTGGCACCTTCAATACCAGTGCGCCCCACGCCGACTCTCGCGAGATGGTTTTTGATGCCAACGGCGTGCTCATCGAAGGTGACGACGGTGGTATCTATCGCCGAACGAGCCCGACCGACAACACCGGAGACTGGCTGTCGATCAACAGCAACATGCAGGTGACCGAGCAGCACGACGTTGCCTGGGACGCCGTTTCGGATGTCATCATCAGCGGCAATCAGGACGTCGGTACGACCCAGCAGATCAGCGCTTCGAGCCTGACATGGGACAGTGTCCAGACCGCTGACGGAGGTGATGTGGCGGTTGACGACCTCTCGGTTGCGGGAGTATCCACACGCTACTCGAGTTCTCAGTACCTCGGCAACTTCAGGCGCCGTGAGTACGATGCGTCGAACGGATTGCTGAGCGAGGTCTTTCCAACGCTGATTCCCCAGGCTGGGCGGTCGCTTTTCACCAACTTCCTGACTCCGGTTGAGCTCAACGCTGTCAGCCCGACGCGGCTCGTGCTGGGCGGCTGCAACGCGGTATTCGAATCGTACGACAAGGGAGACACGATCACCGATATTCCCGGGTTGCTCGATCCCACTTGCTCATCGCCGATCATGACCTTTCCGCAAAACGCAATAGCCTATGGCGGCATGTCGGGAGGCGGGCAGCATCCAGACGCCCTGTGGGTAGGTTCGGGTACCGCAGTTTTTGTTCGCTCGGGTGTCCCCCCCGCGCCGTTGGTGGCGACGGCGACGGCCTTCCCCGGCTCAACCGTGACCGACATCGTGCTCGATCCGACAGATACCTCGACCGCATATGTGCTCGACGCGACGGATGTCTACCAGACCCATGACGGAGGCACGACCTGGACGACCATGACCGGAAACCTCACGGATACCCGGCTGGGTGCAGCGGAAATCGATGGTGGCTCGTCGCCGAGGCTCTTCGTTGGAGGCCGTGATGGCGTCTTCAAACTCGCCTTGCCGACGCCTGGAGTGGTGGCAACTGGTCCGTTCGTTTGGGGCGAAATTGGCACCGGACTTCCCAACGCTCCGGTTTGGGATCTCGAGTGGGATGCGACGGACAACGTTCTACTCGCCGGCACCTTGGGTCGGGGTGCATGGACATTGCAGGAAAACGGGACCTGCGGTTTTCCAAAAAACCTCACTGTCAGAAATCAGTCAGTAACAGCTACGACGACCTTCAGAGCCTGCAATAATATTCTCGGAGGGCCCATGTTGACGGTCGACGGTACGGTGGATTTTGAAGCCGGAGCTTCGGTTGCTTTCGGTAACGGGACCGTGCTTGGCGGCACCGTTGCGGTGAAAATTTCCTCGGGCCTGATATCGCCATGAGCTCGATTCAGCTGTAAGGTCGGTACCGATACCGTTACGCTGATCGTACAGTCGGCGAGTCAGGTAGGAATCGATGACGCAAGACTTCAGCCGTTTCTCCGGAACGGACAGCTACATCACCTCGCCCGAGCTCCGCCATTCGGTAAATGTGGCAGCGGCGATCGAAAGGCCCCTGCTGGTGCGAGGCGAGCCGGGCACTGGCAAGACCCTGCTCGCGACCGCGATCGCAGAAGATCTCAGGCTCGAGCTCATCACCTGGTACGTCAAGTCGACCTCCAAAGCGGCCGACGGCCTCTATGTCTACGATACGGTCAAACGGCTGCAGGATAGCCGCTTCGGTGATCACGACGTCTCCGACATCCGGCAGTACATTCAGCTCGGACCGCTCGGCCGTGCGTTGACCGCTGAGCAGCAGGTGGTGCTTTTGATCGACGAGATCGACAAGGCCGACCTCGAGTTTCCCAACGATCTCCTGCACGAACTCGATGTCATGGAGTTTACGGTGATCGAGACCGGGGACAGCCATCGTGCGGCCCATCGGCCGGTCGTCATCGTCACGTCGAACGCAGAAAAAGAGTTGCCAGACCCGTTTCTCAGACGGTGCATCTTCCACTTCATCGAGTTTCCCGACGAGGATCTGATGACCCGGATCGTTCGCGTCCACCACCCGAAAATCGGCAAGAAGCTGCTCGAACAGAGTCTTGCCCGGTTCTATTGGTTGCGCAAGGTCAAGGGGCTCCGAAAGCGCCCTTCGACCTCCGAGTTGGTCGACTGGATCGGGGCTTTGCTGGCGGCAGGTGTCCAGCCCGGACAGCTCGCGAAGGAGATCCCCTTCCTTGGCGCCCTGATCAAGAAGGAGGAGGATGTCGTGGCGGTCGGCAAAGCGATGGCGGGATCCTCCGGACGGTGGCCACGGGACGATGCCTGATCCAGCGGATCATGCCGGGATTTTCCTTCCGTTTTTCTATCGCCTCCGGAGTCATGGTCTCAAGGTCACGCCCCAGCAATGGCTCACCCTGATCGAAGGCCTCGCCCGGGGATTGCACGGGTCGTCGCTGATGGGTTTTTACTCGCTTGCTCGCGGCATCATGGTCAAAGACGAGGCCGAGCTGGACGACTTCGATCTGTGCTTTGCGGCCCACTTCAGGGGTGTCGATGCGGAGGTGACCGCCATTGAGAAAGCGGTGTGGGACTGGCTCGAGAACCCGGTGCCGCCACATGTCATCGATCCTGAGTGGTTGATAGTGATGGATTCGGTCGATGTGGCCGCTCTGCGGGCAGAGTTCGAGCAGCGGCTCGCTGAACAGTTCGAGCGCCACGATGGAGGTGAATACTGGGTAGGTACCGGTGGGACATCGGCATTCGGGCACTCCGGCGGGCACCCTGGTGGGATCCGGGTCGGTGGCGACCACGGCGCCGGCACCGCAGTCCAGGTCGCGGCTGAACGACGCTACCAGGAGCACCGAAAGGACCGCGTTCTCGACACGCGGCAGCTCAGTGTCGCACTCACCAAGCTGCGGGCTCTCGAGCGGACGGGCCCGGCCGACGAACTCGACCTCGAAGACACAATCGACAGCACCGCTCGCGAGGGCGGGGAGCTTGAATTGGTTTTCAAACCGCCCCGCGAAAACCGGCTTGGCCTGCTGCTGGCGATGGATATCGGCGGTTCGATGTGGCCTTTCAAAGAACTGGTGGATACCCTCTTTTCGGCCGCCCACCAGGCTCGTCACTTTAAGCAGTTCGACCACGTCTACTTCCACAACTGCATTTACGAAAGGGTCTATGGCAACGCGGCGTTTTCGGAGAAAATTCAACTCAGCGAACTGTTCCGCCGCTACGACCGCGAGACCCGTCTGGTCCTGGTTGGAGACGCCTACATGTATCCGGGCGAAATCACCGACCGATTCGGCGCCGTCGACTGGACTGAACGCAATGAACGGCCCGGCGCCGACTACCTCGAACGGGTTCGCGGCCATTTCAACCACTGTGCATGGCTCAACCCGATGGCCAAGGAATCCTGGGATGCGCCGTCCATCCGGCTCATTCGCCGGATCTTCCCGATGTACCCTCTGACGGTTCAAGGAGTTGAGCAACTGGCGAAAGACCTCGCATCCAACGGTGGTCGGTAGTTCCATCCGACTACCTAGATCCGAGATACGAGATTCGAGATCCGAGATCCGGTCGTCCGCCCTGGCACTGAGCTGACCCGCGGCAACGCTTCTTTGGATGCACTTCTGATTTGTGGCAGCTTTGGAACCGCGAAGACGCAAAGGGCGCCAAGATCGTCGCCAAGAAACACGGGAAATTCCTTTGCGTGGGCTTTGCGCTCTTTGCGTCTTTGCGGTTTCAACGATGTAACGTCCAGCAATTTCAATTAAGAAACAACTGAACGCCACAATTGCTCGGATACGAGATTCGAGATCCCCCGCCCAATAAATGCTCTCAGCGCGTGCCGAGAACAGCGCATCCAAGCCAGAAGCGCCAGGTGCCATCTTTTGCATTGTTGGAGGCCCGTTGACGAAGTCACCCCATCGCTGAGGCCAACAATGCTCAAGGTGGCTCCTCATACTCAGTGGCGTCACCGAGAACCGATGCTCGGAAGCGCCAACGACTCTGTGAACAACCTGTGTCCGCCGATGCGATTTGCGGTTCCTCCAAGGGTGTGGGGGCGCATCTCGCATCTCGCATTCTCAGTCCGGATTTGATCGATTGTTTGATCAATCAGTCATGGTTCCGCTATGATGTCGCGGAAACTGAAGCTTTCATGCGATTGCTGGTATTACAAAGTCGGTTCCCGTCGGACCCGATGCTCGACCACGAGCGCGGGTGTTTCATTGCCGCGACCGGCCTCGAGGTTGACGAGCTGCACTTCCGCAACGTGATGGGAGGAGTGCCAACCGTGGACGAGGTCGTCGCATACGATGCGGTGATCCTCGGCGGCTCGGGCGACTTCTCGGTCGTCGAACGCGACCAGCCCTTTTTCCAGCCGATGATGGGGTTATTGCGCGGCCTGGTTGACGTGAGCTTCCCGACCTTTGGCTGCTGTTTCGGTTTTCAGCTCCTGGTCGACGCCATGGGTGGGACTGTCATCCGCGATCCCGAGAATTCCGAGCTCGGGTCGCATGACGTCGTGCTGACCGATGAGGGCGCCGGCGATCCACTGTTCGGCCAGCTGCCGCAAACGTTCATCGCCCAGATGGGCCACTTCGATCGCGCCACGAAGCTGCCCGAGGGAATCCCGAATCTCGCTTCCAGCCAGCGGTGTGGTTTTCAGGCACTGCGGGTCCCGGGGGCGCCGATTTGGGCGACCCAGTTCCACCCGGAACTCGACGAACAGGGCAACCGGGACCGCTGTGTTGCCTACATCAAGGAGTTTGGTCAGATCGAGGGCTATGAAGCACTCCCAAGCCCAGACGCGCTGACCATTTTGCCCAGGTTCTTGGAGCTGGCAGTTCAATCGTGAACCAGAACGGTCGCTTCGCTGACGGTAAGGCACCGAGGCCAAGGGTCAAGAGTCAAGAGTTCAGCCCACCCGAACTCCCGGGTCACTGAGACTCTTGAACCTCAACCCAACGACCGCGGTACAATCTTTGGTCAACGAGCGGAGGCCCGTATGCAGGTAACCGCATTGGTCGAGAACAGCATGGTCGAGGGTCGTCAGGATCTCTGTCCCGAGTTCGGGCTGTCCCTGCACGTCGAGGTGAACGGGACCAAGATTTTATTCGATATGGGAGCGACGGACACGTTTGCGAGGAACGCGGAGGCCTTGGGCGTCGTTCTTTCGGATGTCGGCGTCGCGGTTGTCTCGCACCAGCATTTCGATCACGGCGGCGGTTTGCAACGGTTTTTCGAACTCAACGCCCAGGCCTCCGTTTTCCTTCGCGAGGCCCCCCGGGTCGATCGATTCTTCAAAGCGCTGGCGGTCATCAAGCGACCGATCGGCCTCGATATCGACCTCCTGGATCGTTTTGCCGAACGCATTGAATTTGTCAGCCAAATGCGGGTTATCGCACCCGGGGTCTACCTCTTGACGAGGATCGGCTCGGCGCACCAACGGCCGCGCGGCAATCGCCGGCTTTTCATGAACGCGGCTGGTGCCCTGGTCCCGGATTCCTTTGATCACGAGCTGATGATGGTGGTCCACGAGGACGACGGCATGGTGGTTTTCTCCGGCTGTTCGCACCATGGGATCCTCAATCTTATCGACGCCGCCAGAGCGCAGTTTCCCAGAGTACCGATCAAGGCCGTCTTTGGTGGGTTCCACATGATCGGCCTGCCATTTTTCAATTCCATGGCTGCGAGCCGCGCTGAGGTGCGGGATATTGGTTGGCGAGTTTTGGAAAAGGTAGATGGCACCGTTTACTCCGGCCACTGTACCGGTCAAAAGGCCTTCGACGTCCTTGCCGGAGTGATGGGGGACAAACTGAAAGCCTTCCCGACCGGGTCGATCGTCGTTGTCTGATCGATATCCCACCCGACAACAAACCCCGACGGTCGCCGGGGTTTGTTGGTCTTTCGGTCGAATTATCGCCCCCGGCTGAACGGATCCGGCGAGAAGGAGAAATCGGAGAAACCGCTCGATCGCTCACGCCGAGCGAGGGCCGTTTCCTCTGCGAGACTGGGCAAAACGCCGAGATGAACAAGCTGTCGCCGGTACTCGTAGCGAAGGCGGAGCTGCGCCGCAGGGCGGTCCTCGAGTTCGAGGTGGACCCGTTGCACCCGGTGATCGACCCTTCGGCCGATGCCCGTGGCCGCAAGGTCATCCGAGTCCGCCGCTTCACCGGCCTGTTTCTCCGCCTCGGTAGAAGGGAGTGCGCGATCAGTTGGTGCGGGCGCCGCTTTCGAGCGAGATCCCAACCATCGACCGAGAGTCAGCCTTGGTTCTTTCTCTCTGAACACAACCGCCTCGATCACACCGAGGTTCGCGTCACGGCCGAGCCAGGCTCCATAACTCTCTTCCTCGGTTGTGAAGATGAACCTGCGGGCTTCGGTGCCGCTGACCTGCCACCCGCTGATGGTTGTGGTCTCGTGGGGTCCGAGTACCCATTTGCTGGCTTTGGAGGCAGAAGTTGTCTGGGCATCGATCGAGTTGAGGCCGTCGATGGCGAGGGCAACCGCAATCCGACGATCAATGAGGTTTGTCACTTGCAGCGCGTATTCGCGGTCTCTCAGCGCCTCGACATAGACGGTGCTGCGAGCCGGGTGCTCGGTCAAGGGCTTGCCATCGACCAGGACTTCTATTCGACAGACCTCGGTCTCCAGAGCTTCGATTGGACCTCCAGATGTCACGATCGCGATTGCGATGAAGATGGTGAGGACGGCCACCGAGGGAAGACCATGTGAACGATTCCGTTTCAGGCTGTACATCTGCGACTCCTTTGTATCCGCCCGTGTTCACAGCAGTGAGAGATGCAATTGCATCAAAAGTTCCCGAATAACTTCTCGAATTACGGCGGAGTAGAATCAAGACTCGTGAAAACCTACCGTTCTGAGGCAACCGTGGTGCTCGTTTTAGTGCTTGTCGCGCTGTCAGGGTGTGCGTCAGCCAAACGCGGCCTCGAGGCCGGTGATTATTGGCCGAACGGTACGCGTTGGAAACGGGCGACAATGAACGCCCTGACGAGCCGCGGGACATGGGTCCCCCTCATTGGCGCCGGCGTGGTTTCGATCGACGATTGGGATCAGGAGGTCTCCGACTGGGCTGTGGAGAACACACCAATTTTCGGATCGACCGAGAAGGCCGTCGACGCCAGTGATGATCTCAAGAGTCTGACGTCAATTGCCATGATCGGGACAGCGCTCGCAGTTCCCAACGGCGACGGAGCGTGGGAGTGGAAACCTGAGCGGCTGTTGCTCGAGTTTGGTGCGGTTCAGCTCAACAACCTCGTGACAAACGGTTTGAAATCGGCAACGGATCGGGAGCGGCCGGATGGATCTGATGATCGAAGCTTCCCCTCGGGGCACTCGTCCCAGGCGTGGACAAGATCGACCCTGGCCTGTCGAAACGTCGATCAGATTCCAAGTCTCTCAAATGGTTGGCGGGTTACGCTCAAGACCTCGTTCAGAGTGATTGCCGCCGGCACCGCGTGGGCCCGGGTCGAGGGCGGGAAACATTATCCATCCGATGTGCTCTTTGGTGCTGCGCTCGGCAATTTCGTCGCGATTTTTGTCCACGACGCTTTCTTGCCCGCCGATTCCAAAACCCGATTCGACGCGACCCTCAGCCGAAAAGGGGCGTCCTTCTCGGTCACCTTAGCTTTTTGACCGGAAGAGATCCAAGTGCCTCCGGGTTATCCGAAGGAACTCAAAAGGGGAGAGAATGCGACTTCAAGCAGCCCTGACGCTCTGTCTGAACGTGTCTTCATTTTCGGCGATTGCGGCGGAGGTCCCGGTGGTCGAAGTCGGCCGTACGGCTCCCGAGCTCAAGCTGCCGGCAGCCGACGGTACTTCGCGCTCGCTGGCGGCCGCCGATGGCGCCACGGTTTTGGTTTTCTATCGCGGCCTTTGGTGACCATTCTGTCGTTCGCAGCTCGGCGAGCTGCAGGAAAACCTCGAAGAGTTCCGTTCGCGTGGCGTGGAGGTATGGGCCATCAGCCCCGATCCTCCAGACAAGCTCGCGAGCTTTGCGTCACAGGAGGGGATCGAATTCACGCTGCTTTCAGACGGCGGCCAGGAAGCGATCAGGACCTGGGGGATCGTCAACCCGAAGAAACCGACCGTTCCACATCCGACGGTAGTTGTCGTCGACCGGGAGGGCGTTGTGAGATATCTCCGCCAGGATGTCGACTACAAGAAACGCCCATCTGTTGCGGAAATTCTCGAAGCCGTTGAGGGCATCGACTAAAAGTTGTATCCGAAGCCGATGCGGATGAGCCACGGGTTGGTGTTCGGGCTCGGTTCGTTCTCATCGTAGGCGAAGTCCCACAGAAACGACATGTACATGGTTACCCGGCGGCCTGCGTTCTGGACAAAGCCGAACCCGGCGTAGTAGCCGGTGTAGGTGTCCTCTACGGTTTCGTAACCTTCCTCAGTCAGGGCGACGTACTCCCAATCGAGTCGTTCGACCTCGGCTTGAAGGTAGATGGGATCGAAGACATAAAACCGACCGAGAACAGCGGCACCGACGTCGGTGGTGGAGAGGTCGGGCTCGTACCGTTTGTCCTTGCGGTAGCGGAAGGTCAGGCGGGTCGCGAGCTGAAATTCTTGGGAGAAGCGATACGCGATAACGGGGGAGACCTCAGCGTAGCCCGTTTCGGACCCGAACGCGAGCCCGAAGATCCCACCGACAAACCACGGGTACTCGATCGTCTTCTTGGCCTGCATCTGATACTTCTCGTACTGCTCCTTGTAGGTATCGGGTTCCTCCGACTCGCCCTCCTGGGCTTCCTGAGCGACGGCGGATAACGCCACTACAAGGCAGAATAGAAACGCAAGGATTCTCTTGAGCTCGATCATCTGTTTATGGTAACTGAACCGTTTCATCTGCAAGCCGAGGTTCAATTTTCTTTCAAACAAGAAAGATGGGTGCCAAAGATCGCTTCCCTTCCGGTCATACCTTCTCGCTGTGATGTGAAATCTACCACCTCGGAGGTGGCGCCGCCGAGATGGACGGTGAGCAGAACCCTGATCCCGAGAGGGAACACGTTACGGTTCGACAAATGGCCCGCTGACACCATTGAACGGTAGCCTGCGCTTGACTTCCCTCTGCGGCGGCGCTGCAATCGGACGCTGCGACATCGGGAGGGGAAAAATGAAGATCAGTCATGCGCAGCTGTCTTGGATCGCGATCATATGTTTAACGGTGCTGTCCTGGTCGTGTGGGCAAGGCAGTGAACACCGCTACGAGCTGATCATTCGGGGCGGGACGATCTACGACGGGCTCGGCGGGATTCCTTTTGTTGCCGACCTCGCAATTTCTGGTGATCGCATAGCGGCCATCGGTGACCTCTCCTCGGCAACCGGGGCACGGGAGATCGACGCCGAGAACCTGGCGGTCTCTCCAGGTTTCATCAACATGTTGTCGTGGGCTGTGGCATCGCTGATAGAGGACGGACGGGGGATGAGCGACATCATGCAGGGCGTCACCCTCGAGGTGATGGGCGAGGGTTGGTCGATGGGCCCATGGACCGACGAAATGAAGCAGGAAGCCTCGGACCGCCAAGGTGACATCAAATTCGATATCGAGTGGACAACTCTGAGTGAATACCTGGAGTACCTGGAATCCAGGGGTGTTTCGCTCAACGTGACGTCGTACGTGGGAGCGACCACGGTTCGGATCCACGAAGTCGGCTACGAGGATCGAAAAGCAACACCTGACGAGCTGGCCAGGATGCAGGAGCTGGTCCGGTCGGCGATGCGCGACGGCGCCATCGGTGTTGCCTCGTCTCTGATATATGCACCGGCGAGTTTTGCCGATACCGAAGAACTCATCGCACTTGCCAGTGCGGCGGGAGAGTACGGCGGGTCTTATATCTCGCATATCCGCTCGGAGGGCAACCGCCTCGAGGAGGGCGTTGAAGAGCTGATTGCGATCTCCCGCCAGACCGGTGTGCCGGCGGAGATCTATCACCTCAAAGCCTCCGGACGACCCAACTGGCACAAACTCGAAAGGGTCTTCCAGCTGGTTGAGGAGGCTCGGGCCGAAGGTCTCCGCATCACCGCCGATATGTACACATATCCGGCCAGCGCCACAGGGCTCAACGCTTCGATGCCGTTGTGGGTGCAGGAGGGTGGGCACGACGCCTGGGTCGCACGCCTCAAGGATCCGGTGGTTCGAGGCCGCGTCATCGATGAGATGAATGATGCCAATGCCCGGTGGGAAAACCGTTTTGTCCAGGCAGGACCCGAGAATATTTTGCTGATCGAATTCAAGACCGACGCATTGAAACCACTGATAGGGAAAACGCTTGCCGAGGTGGCGGCGGCGCGCGGCACCGATCCGGCGGCAACCGCTATCGACCTCGTCATCGAAGACAATAGCCGCGTTGGTGTCTGCTACTTCATGATGTCCGAAGACAACGTTCGGAAAAAGGTAGCCCAGCCGTGGGTCTCGTTCGGGTCGGACGAGGAAGCCTCCGCGACTGAGGGTGTCTTCCTGGAGTCAAACAACCATCCGCGAGCCTTTGGAACCTTTGCGCGGGTCCTCGGAAAATATTCACGGGATGAGGGAGTCGTGGCTCTGGAAGAAGCGGTGAGGCGGATGACGTCGCTACCCGCCGACAATATCGGCATTCGCGACCGGGGACGACTTGTCGAGGGCTTTTTCGCCGATGTGGTGGTCTTTGACCCCGCGACAATTCAGGACCATGCGACCTTCGAGGATCCGCACCACTACTCCACCGGCGTCCATCACGTTATTGTCAACGGCGAACAGGTGGTGGAAGACGGGGAACACACCGGAGCGAAACCTGGCCGCGTCGTGCGCGGTCCCGGCTGGACGGAATGGAAAGAGAATGGAGGGAATCGATAGCCGCAGCAGAAAGCTGGCGAGATATGCGGGCCGAAATTTTGGCCCTCCCATCATTCGTTCGACATTTCGGGGTACACTCGATCTCAGAGGAATTCGGCATTCATGAGCGAGGGGAATGTGAAACCGGGCGGTCGACAGGCCATTGACGAGATCATTGGCCGCATGGCGGAGCCGGATTTCACGGTGCGCCACCGACGGGTGCCGGAGATCCCTGCGACCGGTGCCCACGTCAGCCCTGAAATGCTGGCGATGATCTCTCCCAAATCTCGCTATGTCCGCCGCTGGAAACGCCACGCCCGGAGATGCCTCCCCTGCGCCAATGTCTTTCGGTACTACGGAATATCGCTGGATTGATCGGTGTGCAGAGACGCCCCGCTGTACTGACCGGGACGATGTGGTAACCGCAAAGACCCAAAGAGTGCAAAGACCATCGCAAAGAAAACACCAAAAAACTCTCTCCGTGTGATCTTTGCGGTTCCAAATTGGCTAAAGCTGGCGATTGTTTTCCTTGGTGGTTTCGGGCTCAAGTCCGTTGATCACCGTCTTCAAAACCAAGCATTACGGCGGAGCAATCGGTCCGAAGCGGCCTGGCGCCCATACCAAGAAAGTGGGGTTGTTAGATCGGATCACGTTCCACCTAACACCGTCGTTGGGCGAAGGGCTGCGGGCGACCAAGGCCCCTGCTACCAGAGCTCGCGGCGTTTGGTGTCGGAGTCGAGCTGGGGTTGGCGGCGGAAGGAACCGGTGGCTTTCACCAGCATCGTGTGGGCAGCGCACGCCTTCGGTTTCTCAGTCAGGTAGTAGACCGGGCATCGGCCGATTTCGACTACCTCCATTTCAAGCTCTCTGGCCCTGGCGACGGCATCCCGGTGGCCGGTGCCGAAGCTGAACCATTCCCGCTTGCAGCCGGCCGAGTGTGCGACTTCGACAGCCTTCGTCGCCGACCTCGGTTTGACCCAGATAGCGGCGAGATCACCGCGGTCCTCCGGGAGCTCGGCAACCGAGGTGTAGACCTTGCCGCCGGCGGTCGGTCCACGGGATTCGGTGAGCCCATCGAGATCGAGGCAGAAGAACCGCTTCCCGATCTGAGTGTAGGCGTTGTAAGAGTAGCCGGGGAAGCGGTCTTCGGAGGAATCTCCGATGACGACAAATCCCTCTGCTTCGCGAATCGTCTTTTCAAGCGGATGCATGAGGTCATGATACCAGTTCGCAAATCTTTACAGTTTTTCTATGGCGGCGCGCTCGGTGCGTGTAGTATGCGTCCCCGATGGAAGGGCGCATTTTCCGCGGATGGACTCTCGCCACCGCTCTGCTCGGAGCGGTCACGATGTTTGTGCCGGAGGTCATCGCTCAGGATCCTGCGACCCTCGAGCGGCCGTCCGCCGTTGCGGTGTCGATAACCGAGGCGCCGACCGTTGATGGAGATGTCCTCAATGATCCCGCCTGGAGCGGCGTCGCGCCGACCTCTGGTTTCATCCAGAAAACGCCTGACACCGGTCAGCCCGTCTCGGAGAGGACCGAGGTCTATATCGCGTACACCGGTGAGACCCTCTATTTCGGCGTTGTCTGCTATGACCGCGAGCCGGGGAAGATCGTCGTCGCGGACAGCCGCCGTGACTCCGAGCTGGTCGAAACAGACAGCTTCCAGATCATCCTCGACACCTACCGCGACGAGCAGACCGGGTTCGTCTTCGGCACAAACCCGGTCGGAATCGAGTACGACGGGCAGGTGACGCGGGAGGGCGAAGGTGGGAGCGCCTTCTCGGCCGGCGGATTCAACAAAAACTGGGACGCGGTGTGGGATGTCAGCGCCAAGATCTCCGAGATTGGCTGGAGCGCCGAGTTCGCCATTCCATGGACGACCCTCCGTTATCCCCGCGGTGAAGAGCAGGTCTGGACGCTCAACATGCAGCGCAATATCAGACGCCACAACGAACAGAGCTTCTGGTCGCCGATACCGATTCAGTTCGAAATTTACAGACTCGCCCTGGCGGGGTCGGTTGCCGGTCTTCAGGTGCCGAGCCAGCGCAATCTCAAACTGCTACCGTACGTTCTCGGCGAGGTACAGACAGAGAGTGCCGAGATTTCGAACACCGACCAGAACTTCGAGTTCGGAATCGATCTCAAGTACAGCATTACGCCCAGCCTCACTCTCGACGCCACCTACAACACTGATTTCGCCCAGGTCGAGGCGGACGATTTTCAGATCAACCTCAACCGCTTCAACATCTTCTTTCCGGAGAAACGACCGTTCTTCCTCGAAAATGCGGGCTACTTTTCGGTCGGTGTACCAAAAGAGGTTGAGCTCTTCTTCAGCCGCCGCATCGGGATCGGCCCTGCGGGCGAAGTCGTCCCGATCATCGCCGGTGCCCGGATGTCCGGGAAGTTGGCCGAGAAGTACAACGTCGGGGCGCTCTATATGCGGACCGAGGCGGTGCCGGGCGTGACGCAGGAGAATGGGTTTGCGGTTGCACGCCTGAGTAGGGACTTTCCGAACCGGTCGTACCTCGGAGGGATCATCGTCAGCCGCCGCGGCTATGGCCCGGATTCCGAGGACGACTACAACCACACCTTCTCGCTCGACGGGCGGTGGGGGATCGGCGAGTACGGTCTGGTCCAGGGCTTTGTCGCCAAAACCGAGACCCCCGGCGCCGAGGAGGGAGAATATGCCTTCCGCCTCGGGGGCAACTACGACTCCCAGAAATGGTCCTACTCCGCCAGCTATACCGAGGTGGCCGACGACTTCAACCCGGAGGTCGGGTTCCTGACCCGGCGGGGATATCGAAAGCCGTCGGCTTTCGTGTTGCGACGGATCCGTCCCGAGGACCTCTGGGGGTTGCTGGAGATCCGTCCGCACGTCTCGTACAACGGGTTCTGGGACTACGAAGGCTTCCAGGAAACCGGTATTCTTCACGTCGACACACACTGGGAGTGGCGCTCCTCTTGGGAGCTCCATACCGGTGTCAACTTCACCCGCGAGGGGGTGAAAGAGGAGTTTGAGATCTATCCCGGTATCAATGTCACACCGGGGACATACGACAATGCAGAGGCTGTGCTCGCACTGATTTCCAACCAGGGGGCGCCAGTCGCCTTTGAAATCCGCAGCACCATCGGCGGTTTCTTCGGCGGCAACCGGGTGTCGCTGACCCCCAACTTGCGTTTCCGCCTCGGCGATTCCTTCAACGCCGAGTTCGGTTGGGGTTACAACGACATCGATCTGCCCGAAGGCGAATTTACGATCAACCTCGGCAGCCTACGGCTCAATTACAGCTTTTCGACCCTGATCAACCTCCAGGCTTTAATCCAGTACAACGACCGCGACGACATCTGGGCCGCCAATCTCCGCTTTTCATGGCTCCGAACGGCGAACAGTGGTCTGCACGTCGTCTACAACGAGAACCAGGACATCCACCCCAGTGGATTCGGATGGACCCGGAAAGACCGCAGCCTGATCGTCAAATACACCTATCTCTTCGATCTCCTGAAATAAACCTTCGCGGAGCGAACTGAAACGACCTGTCGACCCGGATTGTCAGTCGTCTCGCCTCAGCCGCCACCTTCGGGCCACTTGTGTCCTCGGTAGGAGACGCGCCGCGACCGCAAACCTGCGCGAAACGACTCTTGAATGCCGAACCGTATCAGCCGAGGGGGACGATCTGGGGAGTTGGCACGAAGACTGCTATGACAGAGGCGGGAGAGATCGATCGCAGTCGATCGAGGAAGGACGGATGATGAACAGACTGATGATTCTATTGGTGGGTTGTGTTTTTGTTGGCTCAGGGTTCGGCTGTTCATATCACCGAGCCTATGTCTCGTACGCAGAGTACGAGGAGGACGTCCAGGTTGCGGCGGCCGGCTGGGATGGCCGGCGGATTGGGCCGGTTTCCGCTCGAGAGGGTGGCGCCTTGTGGGAGAAGTGTACCGCTGTCGCTGAGGGCTCGTTGTGGGTTCTGATGGACGATACTCGCAAGATGGGTGGCAACGCCATTGGCGAGATCCGATGGATCCCAAGGAACCAGAATCGGGTTACCGGTGATCCGACGTGCAGGAAGAAGTGGGGTTGGATTCTGATATGGCCGGTTTTGGCGACCCCGGCGTTCCAATCCGCTCGGGTTGAGGCCGTCGCCTACAACGTGCCTGACGCCAGCTCCACGAACGCCGGTCTATACCTGATCCCAGAAGATCCGGATGAACGATGGATCCTCGCCGAGGAAATTGTCGCGGATTCGTTGCGACCCTGAGGACCGCACACAACAGCCGCACCGCGAAGTCGTTCGCTAGCGGTTCTCTATTTTCTGTGCTCTTTATGGGGCCATCGGTTAGGATTGATTGACTCGCATCAAGAGAGCATAAGAATTGGAAATAGAGCCTGCACCATCTCTGATCGAACGGGCGACGAGGCTGGGCCGGAAGGCCCGTCTCGTTTTGAAAATGCTGCTTCTGGCGGGTGTCACTCTCGTTGCCATTGCAGTTCTGTATCTCGGCATTCGGATCCTGCTCTATCGACAAGTCGACGATAAGCGGCACCTCGAACTCAAACGAAGCTACCTGGAGCAGATCAGCGAGCAAGAGCTCCCGGCGGGACCGAATATCGTTGTCATCCTATTCGACGACCTCGGGCCTGGAGACCTCGGCGCCTACGGTGGCGAGGCCATTGCAACGCCGAACCTCGACCGGTTGGCCGCCGAAGGACTGCTTTTCAAAAACGCCTACTCGCCGTCACCCTACTGTTCTGCGTCCCGGGCTGGGCTGATGACCGGTCGTTACGCCATTCGATCAGGCCTTGATCACGTCGTCCAGGTGCCCGGGTCCTGGCAGGACACCCTCGAGCGGTTGGGCGGGCTCAACCGCCGCCTTCCCGCCGAGGAAATCACCCTCGCCGAGGTCCTGCGTGCCGCCGAGTACGCGACCGGCGTTGTCGGGAAATGGCACCTCGGCGACGAGTCTCCATCCCTTCCGAATGACATGGGTTTTGACTCCTTCTACGGGCTGTTGTTTTCCAACGATCAGGGCAAGCCCGTTGTCTGGGAAGATCGCCAGATCGTCGAAGACCACCCGATCGACCAGACGACCTTGACCCGCCGATACACCGAACGTGCTGTGGCCTTTATCGAGGAAAATCAGGATCGCCCGTTCTTTCTCTATTTGCCGCACACCTTTCCTCACATACCCCTGCACATCGGCGAGGATCGACTTGGAAGATCAGAGGCTGGTCTCTACGGCGATGTAGTCGAGGAGCTTGATTGGAGCACTGGCGCGGTCCTCGATTCGCTTGAGCGGGCAGGAGTAGCCGACAACACGCTCGTTGTTGTGAGCTCGGACAACGGACCGTGGTTCCAGGGAAGCCCCGGCGGAGTGCGAGGCCGCAAGTTCGATGTCTTCGAGGGCGGCATGAGGGTGCCCTTCTTCGTTCGTTGGCCGGAACGGATTACAGCCGGTGGTGTTGACGAGGATCTGGTGGTCGCGATCGATCTGTTCCGGACGATCCTGGATCTGATCGGAGTACCGCCGCCGCCCGATCGGGTCATCGATGGCACGAGCCTGGTTCAGAGATTCACCGGGGTGGGGAGCGGGCCGCGGGGGCCGGTTTGGTTCCACCAGGTGGGCCACCTCCGCGCGGTCCGCGCCGGTCGATTCAAATACCACGACCGCCATCGCGTTCCATTTGGAAATCCCCCAGATTTCGGCCTCGGCATCTGGACCTCCAGGGGACCGTGGCTCTTTGATCTCGAGCTCGATCCCGACGAATCCTACGACGTCTCGGAGCGTCACCCGGAGACCTTCGCGCGTATGCAAACATTGCTTGAGGCGCGTCTCCTGGAGATGGAAGACAACCCCCGGGGTTGGAAGTGAATTTCAAATTTCAGCCAAATGGTCATTTCAGGTCTGGCGCTTGATTCGGGAATAGATGACCTCGGCTCGCGGTGTTCTATTTGTTGAGAGTCGAACAGTCATCTAGATCTGTTGTCCGAAGGGGGATTCCACCAGTGATTACTTTCAATAAACAGGCAATCGTCAATCGTTCGAACGCATTGCGCGGATTGCTGGCGGTTGTAATGCTGATGGGCGCCGTCGCCGCCTGCGCGCAGTCTGGCTCCGAAGGCGAGCGCCAGGGCGGGAGACATACAGTACTCATAACCGGCGCAAATCGTGGACTCGGTCTGGAGTTCGCGCGGCAGTTTTCTGCCGCCGGATGGAAGGTGATCGGGACTGCGCGACGACCGGATTCGGCGTCTGATCTCAAGGCGCTCGATGTACGCGTCATGCAGCTCGATGTCACTGACCAGGAGAGCGTTGATCGTTTGGCCCGCGATCTCGGGGACCACCCGGTCGATCTGCTCATCAACAACGCCGGAATCTTTCCAATGGCGGCCACCTTGCCCGAAATCGACTTCGACAAAATCACTCGCACTCTGGCAGTCAACACGATCGGGCCGATGCGGGTGACCCGTGCACTGCTGCCAAACCTTCGCCGCGGCGAAGAAAAAAAGATCGTCAACATCACCAGCAACCTCGGCAGCATCGCCGACAACACGAACGGCAGCTTTTACGGCTACCGCGAGAGCAAAGCGGCGCTCAATATGTTTACGCGGTCGCTGGCCGCCGAGTTTCGGGACGAGGGTTTCACCTGCATCGTCATGAACCCGGGCTGGGTCCAGACCGACATGGGAGGGGCTAAGGCACCGTTGCAGGCTCCGGAATCGATCGCCGGGATGCGGACCGTGATTGCCGGCTTGACGCAGGCAGACAGCGGCACGTTTTGGACCCACGAGGGAGAACAGATGCCGTGGTGAGGCCGCTCCTGACCATCGGTGCCTGTCTCGCGGTGCTCGGAGGAATCGTCTGGGCAGTTATTGCAGAACTGGAGACAGAGCCAACGGCCAGGGACGAGCCGTCGGCGATTGTATTGGGGGCGCCTGATGGTTTCGACGTGGAGGGGTTGGGTAGCGCTTCACTCGCCGCGGCGGCAGCAGGACTCCGCGAAAATCCGAGCGTCCGTGCTGGAGTGAAGTACTCTGAGAACGGGGACGACATCATCCTGCTTGCGGACCGAGAGCGACAACGTCTGGTTGAGATACGAGCTTCGCGAAGTGGCACGATTGTCGAACGGGTCTGGCCGGAAGAAGTTGATCGCCGCCTGGATTGGGCGATCGAGCACGGGAACATGGAGACCCCTGGTCTCCCGCCGGCAACCGGCAAGAACCTCTACCACTGATCAGACCCTCCCGGGTCGACAAATTCCAAACGGCGCGCACCGGAAACAACAGATCCCAAAAGCTCCAGGTATTGCGGAAACCTACTTTTGGGTAGATATTGGTAATGAAACTGCTCAAAAACCATGGATTTCGATTCGACGAAACGCCGGGGAGGAGGCACACCATGCGGCTCAAGGTATGTCTGATAACGGTTCTGGCACTGTCTGTGGTCGTCCCTGGGGCGGCACAGATGGTCACTGAAACACAGTTCTTTCCGGTCGTCGCCCACACTGGCGGAGCTGGTGACCCGCCAACCTCCTGGCGCTCGGATCTCACTGTCCACAACCCCATGGATGCCGAGCTCACAGTGGGCGTTATGTTTTTTCAATCCGGCAATCTCACCGAATGGGACGGCACCTACACGGTGACCCTCACACTCCAGGCGAGGGAAACCCGAACTGTGGAAGATGTTGTCGCCACACTGTTCGGAATCACCAATAATTCCAAAGGATCCCTTCTTCTCGAATGCGACGACAGCATCTTTCCTTCCAATCCGGACGGCTCAATGATGCTGGCCACAACCCGGACCTACAATGTGGGCAGCGAGGTCGGCACCTTTGGGACCGCTGTGCCGACCGTGCAGTTCTCGGGCGCCTTCCTCAACGGCGGTCAATCGGTCTCGCTGATCACCGGCGTCCGTAACGACAGCGACTTTCGGTCGAACCTCGGGATCGTCAACTTCTCGTTTGCGGAAGTTCCGATCACCGTCCACTATCGATTCCTCGACGAAGACGGAACGGAGATCGCAAGTGGTAGCAAGGATCTCGACGCGTTTGACATGAACCAGTGGTCGTTCAAAAAGCTCGGCGTTCCGACTGTGATCGAAGGCCCACTGACCGTTGAGTTGTGGCTCGATCCCGAAGACATTCCTGGCTACCCTTGTGACATCCCGGAAGACGATCTCGTAATTTTCGTGGCATATGCCACAAAGGTGGACGGCAACCCGTCGGGTTCAGGTGATGGGGAGTTCATCTATGCCACTCCACTGGACTCGCTCGAAGAGTGCAAATGAGCAGGCTGGCCGAGATTCGTCGCTGTTCAATGGATCGTCTCCGATGACGGAGGCGGCTGAGAATGGAGACCCAACTGTTCAACCTGCTGGCCGTGGTCCATCTGATGATGCTTTCGCTGTGGGGTGGAGTCGTGGCCACCGAGGCCGTGATTGAGGTCTACCCGTTTCGAAAGCGAGAGCTGCACGCCGCCACAATCCGGTTTCACTATTGGATCGATCTCCTGGTCGAGCTGCCGCTGGTGCTGGCGGTGATCGCCACCGGAGCGGGTCTGTGGTATTTGACCGATCCGGTGACGCCCCTGCACCTGGTCAAGATAGGTCTCGGCGGGGCAGCCGTCGCGGTCAATCTCTTCTGCATCGTGGTTGTGGTCAAACGCGGACGGCGCCTGGAGAGCGATGCAGATGATGAGACGTTGTGGCGCGCCTCGCAAACGGTTCTCGCTTGCTTTGCGGCCGGGCTTCTTTGTGCAGCTGGAGCGGCCGTCCTGGGTTTTCGTTTTGCCCTCCAGCGGATGGGCTGAGCCTCTCCGAGGCGGCCAGTCGATCAGCCCGTCAGGTGCCGGTTCCTGAGGTACTGCCATCGCAGCAGATACCAACACGCTCCAGCGCCGCCCAGCACCAGCAACCCGGCGATTGAAGAGACCATCCCTTCCGCTGAGCCGAGCCAGAGAGCTCGCGGGTTGACCACGCCACGGGCTATCACGGCTGTCATGACCTTGTGGTAACCAATCGCTGAGCCGAGGACGCCAATGATGACCGCGAACCCACCCCAGAAGAGAAGCCCGTCGAGACAATTCTGTATGACTGCGGCGTCGTTGCTGCCGCGCACGAACAGGTGCCACAACGTCCGGAGAACGATCCCGAACATCACCAGTGCGATCAGCACCAGTAGCCACATCATCACCCCACCCTGCATGAAAATATGCATGTAATGCATCACTTCACCTCCATGAACTTACGGGCCACATCATCCTCGAGGCGGGCGACCCGGCCGGCGAGGAGGAACCAGGCGACGCCGGCCGCGAGGGCGACCAGCAGGGCGATGGACAGGGTGGCCGTGCTGTCGAGAACGACATTCGCGAAGAGCGGAGCGGCGTGCTCCGGGTCGGCGGCCATGCGCATCAGCGTGCGGTAGAGCTCGATGCCGGCTCCCGCGAAGCCGACCACCAGGCTGGCGGCTCCGAGGAACAGCGGCGTGGCCAGTCTGTCGCGAACCCGGCGGGGACTCGAGTGGTCTGAAACCCTCGTCATCTGAACGATGAAAAAAGCCAGGAGGGCGAGGAAGATGACCAGAATCGGCCAGATGAATCCGGTCAGGTGCGCGAAGGGCCTCAAACCGGTGCCTATGACCCATTCGGTGACGAAGAAGAGAACGATCAACGTCATCGCGAACCGTTCCCAGAACGGCTGGGTCCGCCGCGCGATGCGGTCGGTCCAGGTGCGTGCGTCAGAGTGGATGCGTACCAGCTCGGTCAGGGCCTCGTCGGACATGTCCACCTTTTCTTCAGCGCGGGCGGCGGCCTCTTCCGCGCTGAGACCCTGTTGGACGTAGTGGTTGAAAAGCTCCTCGAGGTCGGATGCAATCTCGACCAGAATCAGGCTCCGGGTGGCCTTGGGCAGCGCCAGGCGCTCCCCAGTGCGATGAAGAAAGACGTTGAATCGACTCATGACTTGCTCCTTCCAATAACGCTGAAAAGTGAATCAACAAAGGCGGTCCACCCATCGGTCAGTCGATTCAGATGCTTGCGACCGTCGGCCGTCAGCGCGTATTGGCGGCGTTTTCTTTTACCGGCCGGCTCAGCCCAGGACCCTTCGATGAAGCCGTCGGACTCCAGCTTGTGCAGGATCGGATAGAGCGTTCCGTGATTGAACCGGAATGTGCCCGCGCTGCGGTCCTCGATCTCGAGGGCGAGCTGGTAGCCATGGCGTGGTCCGTCGGCCAGAGTTGCCAATATCAGCGACTCGTGACAGCTCCGGGCAAGGTTCTGAGTTTCGAGTTCGAATTTTTCCATGACCTCTCATCCCTCATGTTGCGAATAAATTTCGAGTCTCGATATATCGAATATCTATATATCGAATCTCTACCTAATGTGGATCCATATGATGTGTTTGTCAAGAGGCATTGCCGGATTATTTTTCAATTTCTCGAAAAACCTGGGTTCGGTCTTCGATATGATCGATTTGCCCATTACTGTGTGAAGGAGGTGGCCAATGGCGAAGTACCGGATTCTGTCGATCGACGGCGGCGGCATCCGCGGGATCGTGACCACGGTGATGATGCAGCGTCTGCAATCCACGCCTGGGTTGGAGGGTTTCCTCGACAAGGTTGACCTCATCGCAGGCACCTCAACCGGGGGATTGCTGGCGCTCGGCATTGCGCGAGGACTGGGTCTGAACGAGATCCGCGATCTCTATGTGAATGATGGGCCCGAGATCTTTGATGACACGTGGCTGGATGACCTCCTCGATCTGGGAAAGCTCCGCGGTGCGGATTACAAGACCGGTCCAATGCGTCGCGTCTTCAAGAGGGTTCTGGGCGAGGGGACGACGCTGGGACAGCTCCGGAAGAAGGTTTTGATCACCGCCTTTGATATGGATAACGAAGACGAGGAGGATTTGAAGCGGACCTGGAAGCCGAAGCTCTTCCACAACTTCCCCGGCGCCGGAAACGACCGCCACGAACTTGCCTACAAGGTCGGCATGTACACCGCGGCAGCGCCGACGTACTTCCCTTCCGTCGACGGATACATTGACGGTGGCGTCTACGCCACCAACCCGGCGATGTGCGCATTGGCCCAGAGCCAGGACAAGCGCTACCGACCGACTCCTTCGCTCGACGAAATAGAGGTGCTTTCACTTGGCACCGGCGCCAGCCTCTTTTTTGTCCGAGGGAAGACCCTGGATTGGGGTTACGCGCAATGGATCAAGCCATTGATCAGTCTGATGCTTGACGGCGTCTCTGGAATTGCCGATTACCAGTGCCGGCAAATGCTCCGAGATCGTTACCATCGTCTCGCTCCGGTCTTCCCGCCGGATGTCTCGATTCCGATGGATGCCATAAAGAAGATCCCCTATATGATCCAGTTCGCGGAGAGTCTCGATCTTCGTAAGACAGTTTCCTGGATGCGGCGGCACTGGTCGAATCCATAGGCCACTTCACCATCCGGGAGTAGAAAATCTCCGAACGAGAATTACGTCACCTGAACGACGCCAGCGCCTCTCGTTCGTCGTCGAAGACGTCGAAGACTGACACGATCTGCGTGATGCCGAGAATGCCGTGGAGCTTCGGCGGCAGGTTCATCAGCTTGATCACGCCACCCACCTCTGTAACCGAGTTGTGTGCGGCGATCAGCTCGCCGAGGCCCGAGGAATCCATTTTTTTGACACCTTTGAGATCGATGAGAATCTTCGACGCATTGTCTTGAATAGCGTCCTCGAGGGCTCCGCGAAGCGCCACGTCACCGGCACCGATTGTTATCTTTCCTTTGGGTTCCAGGATTGTCACACCTTCAGATTCTCGTTTGGAGAATTTCATTGTCGCCCTCCTTGTTGAAATAGCATCAGAGTCGTTTGGCCAGATGCTCGCTGCGGATTGCACGGCCTCGGCTGAATAGATATACGCACCCATCGTCGATTCGGTTCGAGATTTGCGGGTTCGCACATGCTCTGGGTGTGACCGGCCGCACACTGGTGCGATAAGATTTGTGGAGCTTGATCTTGGCAGGACCAACCGTTGGAGGGAATTTGAACGACGCGAGAGTATCGCTTTACCGCGAGGCGGTGGAGGCGCTTCGAAATGGACAGCTCGACATCAATATCCCAGTTGGAGATGACGATGATGTTTCTGAGCTTGGGCAGGCTCTTCGAGAGCTGGCTGAGACTCTGAAGACGCAGTCTGAACAATCCGCCATGCTGTCGAAAATTACTCAACGAATCAACGAGGGCCTGCTCATCGATGAAGTCCTCAACCAGATCTATGAGAACTTCTTTTCCCTGATTCCTTACGACCGGATTGGGCTCGCATTGCTCGATGAAAGCCAGGCTATGGTGAAGTCCTTTTGGGCACGTTCCGAGGCGACCCAGATCAGACTGCCTCTTGGATACAGTGCGGGCCTCGCCGGGAGCAGCCTCGAAGGGATCATCCGTACTGGCCGGCCGCGAATTCTCAACGATCTCCCCGCATACCTCATTGATCACCCCGACTCGGACTCGACCCGACGCATTGTCGCCGAGGGCATGCGTTCGAGCTTGACCTGTCCGTTGGTTGTGAAACGGCAGCCGATAGGGTTCATCTTCTTCTCGAGCATGAAGGAAGACACCTATTCAGAGGCCCATCAGGAGCTCTTTCTTCAGATTGCTGACCAGTTAGCCATGACCCTAGAGAAGGGCAGGATTTATCAGGAATTGGTGGAGACCACTGAGGAACTTCGGGAAGCCAGAGATGCCCTTGAGACGGAGGCGACTCGAGACAGCCTCACCGGTCTGTGGAACAGACGATCGATACTCGAATTGCTCAAGCGAGACATGGCGCGTTCAGAGCGCGATGAGAAACCCTTCGCCGCGATCATGATTGACGTCGATCACTTCAAAAGCGTTAATGATCAGATCGGTCACCAGGGGGGTGATCAGGTACTGATCGAGGTGACCAAGCGAGTCGCCTCCACGCTTCGCTCGGCCGACATGTTGGGCCGGATAGGCGGCGAAGAGTTCTTGATCATTCTCTATCCGGCTGATGGACAAACAGCGGCAGATGTCATGGAGAGGGCGCGCCTCGTCTGCGCGTCAAGCCCTGTGGTCGTCGATTCTGGTGAGTTCGACGTCACGATCAGCCTCGGCGCCGCCGTGGTCCAGGATTTCGAGGATGTCGATTTTGCGGTGGTTCTCAAGACAGCGGACCAAGCCCTCTATCGGGCAAAAGAGGGCGGCCGGAATCGATTCGAGGTGGAATTGGTCTGACGCAATAGTGATTGGAGAACTATGGCAACCATACATATCAACGCAGATTCGGGTGAGTTTGCCGAGACGGTTCTCATGCCCGGCGATCCACTTCGAGCGAAATACATCGCACAGACCTTTCTCGATGATGCCCGTCAGGTGACTGACGTACGAAACATGCTGGGCTTCACGGGCGAGTTCAAAGGCAGTGCCGTGTCGGTGATGGCGCACGGCATGGGGATCCCATCTGCATCGATCTACTGCACCGAACTGATCAAGGACTACGGCGTCAAGCGGATTCTCCGTGTCGGCAGCTGCGGCACGGTTCACCCGGCGGTGGAACTTCGCGATGTCGTAATCGCAATGGGCGCCTCAACCGATTCCGGAGTGAACCGGATGCGTTTTGGCGGCTATGACCTGGCTTCAATCGCGAGCTTTTCTCTGCTGCGGAGCGCCGTGAGGGTGGCCGAGAAGAGGAACATCCGGTTCCACGTCGGTAACGTGTTCTCTGCGGATCTCTTCTATGCGGCGGACCCGACTCAACTCGATCTGATGAAGAAGAACAATATCCTCGGCGTCGAAATGGAGACAGCGGGGATTTACGCCATCGCGGCCGAGTTCGGCGCTGAGGCGTTGGCGATCTGCACCGTAAGCGATGACATCAAGACCGGCGAGGCGCTGTCACCGGAAGAGCGCCAGACGACTTTCGACAGCATGATTGAGCTCGCCCTCGAGGCCGCGCTGGTCAGGTGACCGCGTTCAGACTGAGTCTCACGACATGAACAGCTTGTTGCTCGCGAAGCTGGGATCACAGGTCAGGTTGACACCGAGACGGCGAAGGCCACGTTCGTCTCCGGGCGTCGGCAGGTGAGTCAGGTGGAGCTCGCAACCTCGAAGTTTTGGCAACTGCATCATCGCCTGGTGGGCGGTTGGGTTTGTGGTTGAACTGATACTCAACGCGAGCAAAGTCTCTTCCAGATTGAGGCTGATTGAGTCGCGACCCAGGAGTTCTTTGCGCAGAGTACCGATCGAATCGACCACGGTTGGACTGATCAGATCCAGGTGTTCGGGGATGCCAGCCATATTCTTGACAGCGTTGAGTACCAATGATGAGGCAGCGTGCATCATCGGGCTATTGTGGCCGGTGACGATTTCGCCATCGGGCAGTTCGACGGCGGCGCCACTGAAAATGCCCCGGTGGCCCTTGTCCGCCTTCTTCTCGGCCGCGTCTGCAGCGGCTCGGGCTGGTAAGACGACCAAACGGTGCTCAGGTTTGAGGTCGAATTCCTCCATCAGGGATTCGATCCGTCGCACCGCGGCGCCGTCCTCGATCCCGAGGACCTCGTCACAGGCATAGCGGAAATAGCGGCGAACGATTTCGCACTTGCCGGCCTCCTGCGCCGCGGCGTCGTCGATGATCGCAAAACCGGCGCGGTTCACCCCCATATCGGTGGGTGACTGGTACATCGACTCGCCTGTGATCTTCTCGAGGATGCGGCGGAGGAGCGGAAACGCCTCGATATCCCGGTTGTAGTTGACGGAGCGTTCGTCGTGCGCCTCGAGGTGGAATGGATCGATCATGTTCACGTCGTGAAGCTCGGCAGTCGCCGCCTCGTAGGCGGCGTTCACCGGGTGGCGCAGAGGAAGATTCCAGATCGGAAACGTCTCGAATTTGGCGTACCCCGACCGTACGCCGCGCTGGTGTTCGTGGTAGACCTGCGACAGACAGGTCGCCATCTTGCCGCTGTTGGGTCCCGGCGCATTGACCACCACGAGTGGCGCGTCGGTTTCGATATATGGATTCAATCCATAACCCTCGTTACTCACGACCCGCGCCACGTCGCATGGGTAGCCTTCAATCGGGCGGTGGATATAGACACGGATTCCCCGTCGCTCGAGCTGGTTACCGAACTTTTCGGCAGCTGGCTGACCTTCGAATCGAGTGATCACTACGGCTCGAACCTCGAGCCCGCGTTCCCTAAGGTCATCGATCAGCTTGAAGGTGTCGGCATCATAGGTGATTCCAAAATCGGCCCGCACCTTGCGGCGCTCGATGTCACCCGCGTAAACGCAGAGGATGATCTCGGTCTGGCTGGCGAGCTGCTGCAGAAGCCGCATCTTGACGTTTGGGTCGAAACCCGGCAGCACTCGCGCTGCGTGGTAGTCGTAGAGGAGCTTGCCGCCGAATTCCAGGTGTAGCTTGCCGCCCACCTGTCGCATCCGATCGAGTATGGCCTCACTCTGTTCAGCCAGATAGCGTTCGTTGTCGAATGCGACTCCGCGCGATCCGTCGTAGGCCATTTCACCTCCCGCACAATCTCGACAAACGAGAGATTAACAGGGTGGTCTCAAAACGGCCCACTGATGAGTGGCTCGGCTTCGGATTTGCCTTTAGTCTTCGATTGTGTAGCTGATTCGGTAGATTGCGCCTGCATGGTCATCGGAGACCAGGAGGGAGCCATCCGGCAGCTGGAGCAGGTCCACCGGTCGGCCTGAAGCCTTCTCCCCCTCTAGCCATCCTTCGGCGAATACTTCATATGAGGCGGCGCGCCCTTCGCGCAGGCGGACCAGAGTGATGCGGTATCCGATCTTGTTCGAACGGTTCCACGATCCGTGCTCGGCTATGAACACGTGACCTTTGTATTCAGCCGGGAACTGGTCACCGGTGTAGAAGAGCATTCCGAGGGCCGCGACGTGTGGCCCGAGCTGTTGTTCCGGTGTCACGAAGTCGGAGCAGGGTCGTTGGTCACCAAAATCGGGGTCTGCGATATCGCCGGCCTGGCAGAACGGGTAGCCGAAGTGGAGCCCAGCCTCCGCGGCGCGGTTAAGCTCATCGGGCGGTTGATCGTCTCCAAGCCAGTCGCGGCCGTTGTCTGTGAACCACAGCTCGCCGGTTTCGGGGTGCCAATCAAAACCAACGGTGTTTCGAACACCGTGAGCAAAGATCTCGAGTCCGGTCCCGTCCGCTCCAACCCTCAGGATCGATGCAAACCTCTGGTCTTGAGAAAGGCAGATATTGCATGGAGCGCCGACAGGCACATACAGCATGCCGTCCGGACCAAAGGCGATGTACTTCCACCCGTGATGCGTCTCATCGGGCAGCCCATCGAGAACGACCTCAGGAGTTGGAGGGTTCTCCAACTGTTTTTCGATGTCGGGAAACCGCAGGATGCGGCTGACCTCGGAGACATAAAGATCGCCATCCCGTATTGCGACGCCATTCGGCATTTCGAGGCCCTTTGCCACCCGAACCACACGGTCGGCTTTGAAGTCGCCGTCATCGTCTCGAACCGCCCACACCGAATTGCCCTTGCGATTCCCGACAAAGATCGTTCCGCCCGGCCCCAGCGCCATCGATCGCGCCTTGTCGACACGTGCAAAAACTGCGATCTCGAATCCCTCTGGTAGCCGGATCTGCGCGACCGAAGGTTCGTCGGGGTTTCCGATCGCAATTGTCGGCGAGATGCCGATGTCCGAACCGCATCCAAACAGCAAAAGGCAATACAACGTGATAGTCGATTTTGAGTGTTTCATTGAGGCAATAGATTAGCGCGACCGTCACTTTAATTCGCCGAAGATACGCGGGATCCGTCATTGTCGTGCCGTCATCACCCAAGCGTCGGGTTACGATGGAGTTGTGAGCACACCATCACTCGTATTCTCGACCGCCAGTTACGACAACCTGCGGGAAGAGTTGTGCAGCTATGACCACTGCGAGACCGGCAAGTTGGAAACCCGGCCGTTTCCGGACGGCGAGCGCTACCTTCGCATCCTGACGGAGAGCGTCGGCAGGGATGTTGTGGTGCTTGGTGGGACCATCAATGATGCCGACACTCTCACGCTCTACGATCTCGCGTGCGCTACCGTCGGGGGGGGTGCGCGAACCCTGACCCTCGTCATTCCATTCTTTGGCTACCAGACGATGGAACGGCGTGTGAAGAAGGGTGAGGTGGTTGTCGCAAAGACACGTGCGAGGCTCTTCTCATCCATTCCTCCCGCCGGATTGGGAAACCGGGTGGCGCTGATGGACCTTCACAGTGAAGGAATTCCACACTACTTCTCCGGAGAGGTTCGACCGGTCCATCTCTCCGCGCGATCTCTGATGCTCGACGAGATCCGGCGTGTGGGAGGAGAGGAGTTCGTACTTGGCGCCACCGACGCCGGCCGGGCGAAGTGGGTTGAATCGCTTGCCAACGATCTTGGCGTTGAGGGTGCGTTCATCTTCAAGCGGCGTTACGACGACGGGACCACCGAAGCTGCATCAATGAATGCTGACGTGGGGGGACGGAAGGTCGTCATCTACGACGACATGATCCGCACAGGGGGATCATTGATGGGCGCGGCCAGAGCCTACCTCGATGCCGGCGCCATTTCGACGGCCGCGGTCGCAACCCACGGCGTTTTTCCTGGGGAGGCGTTCCGCCGCCTCGCTGACAGTGGGCTCTTCACCCACATCGTATGCACCGACAGTCACCCACGGGCGCTCGAGTTGGCGGACGAACCGCAGCTCGATGTTATTTCAATCGCGGGAATCCTCGCCGAGTTTCTCAACGCCTAGTTCGCATCTCTCGCCAGCTTTCCAGCCGCAGCAGAATGTTCGTGAGGGTTCCGGGCGAAGATCCTCGGCCCCTCGGCTCTAATATCCTTTGTTTGTTTCTTCGGAGGACAGGGCACAGTCGGCCAGGGTGAGGCGTGAGGGGTAGAACTGCTCGAACTCTTTAATGACTTCGTGGGACGAGATGGCAACGTGGACGCATTCTCCGGAATCTTGAGAATTCAATGCGGCGCAGAATTCATGTTTGTCGGAGGGTTTAACCCTGCCCTCAATCATGGTGTTGATGCCGAGGACTTCCCCGTTGCGGTTGGTCAGTGGGCCGCCGCTCGATCCGGGAAGGACGTCCGTGTTGTGAAAGACGACCGGTAGACGGTCTAAGACCTCTCCTGCTTCGGATCTCATCTGAAAGCGTCTCAACCACAGCAGAAGGAGCCCGTCGGAGTGCCGCCTGATCTGGGCTCGATAGTTCGGCGGGCGTGTGACTCCCCATTTTTCTCGAACCTTCAAATCTGGCCACCCGATGGAATACACGGACTCAACACCTGTTTCGCAACATTCTGGAGAGGCAAACCTGGCGGCGCGGACCTCGGCGCCGGTTGGTATCTCGACCTCGAGAATCGCAAGGTCCTTTTGAGGTTTCCGAGACACGACGTGAACGTCGTTTGACCATTTCGGGTTACAGGGAGTGGAGGAATCGCCAAATCCCACCCGAAGCTCACAGATACCGTCAGCGCAGGTGATGATGTGCGAATTGGTGGCGATCACCGCCGTCCGCCCTTCGTTCGTCAATTTGACAATAGTGCCGGACCCGTTTCGCGTGCGCAGGCGGGGGCACTTACCCGGAGGCCAGGAGACTCCTCGACCTTCGACCCGCACTGTCGCGTACCACGCGTCCATCGCAACATCCGGCAGCCCTTCCGACGAAACACTGAATCCTTCGGGTGAGGTATCCGCGATTCCGCTGCTGGCGCCGGCCGATACATCGTAGGCAGGGCCGCTGACGGTCGCCAAAAGAAAACATAGGAGGAGGCCAGACCGGCTTACCAAAACGGAATAGGGCAGGTCTCGCGTCAAAAAGAGAAACTTGTGGGAGAAGGCCGTTCCGTCACCGCTTGAATCGCGACTTTTGCGGATGACCGACTGCGCAGACATTTGATTGTATATACGAAAAAGTCCTGAAATTGATTCAAATGTTATGGCCATTGATCTCCCAATGAGACTCCTAGGATTTTCAGGTCAAGCCAGGAAGACCGAAAATTGTGAGGCACTCGTGAGGAGGAACCAGCCGCAAGGCTCCCCGATCGCGTTTCTGTTGTCTTGAGCGCAGGGCCGGGTGGCGTTTCCTCAGTGCTTCGCGCCTATAGCGAAATCTGCGCTCTCCGAGGCTCGACCGCTTCGGGCGACGTCTTGGTTTCAGGCGTCAACCTCGATGCGATGCCAAGAATCCTGAAGCCGGAATCTTCGAATTCCTGGACGATTGGCGGGTTGATTCGCCGGATGGCGGCGAGCAACTCGTGTGCGTCGGCATCCTTTCCTGCAGCGAACAGGGTCTCGGCCAGGACGAGTTGGTTGAAGAGCTTGAACATGCCACGGTCAACCGTCATGAAACCAAGCTGATCGTCGGTCTCGCGAAACAGAAATACAGCCGATTCGAATTCTCCCTCGACCGCGAGGCGGACTCCCTGCATGTGAAGGGTGGTTGCCTGAAGGACGGTAGACTCGCTCTCGCTACCGCTTTCCTTGGCCGATTTCAGAATATCCATCGCTTTATCCTCGATCGAACCAGCAAGTTCCCAATCACCGATTCGGCAGGCGGCGCGATGGGTGACGATCGCCGCGAACATGCTGTTGAATTCAGCGAAACAGTCGCTCAGACGCTCGTTCAATATTTCCTGCCACGCGTTTCTGTCCGCAAGCTCCGCATAACGGGCACGGCATTCCATTTCGACGATATTTTCGTCCGGTATTTCGGCATTTCGAGCTCGATCGATGAGGTTCTGATGTGCGTCGATATCACCGATGAGTGCCATCAGGATCGAGAGATGGACATACGAAGCCCAGAAATCGGGCTTCATTTCAATTGCGCGTTCCAACGACGCCCTGGCTTCTTCATAACGGCCGGTGGTAATGAACAACTCACCGAGAGAGTCGTGAGGGTTGGCCTGGTCAGGAGCGATGTAGCGGTAGCTTTTGAAGCTCTCCTCCGCCCCCACGAACCGGCCTTGCATCATCTTGATATAACCGAGTGCGTTGTACGCGACCACCCAATTCGGGTCGATATTCAGTAAATGCTCATAGAGCTGTTCTGCCTTTTTGAGGTTGCCCTGCTGCCAGGCCTCTTTTGCCTTTGCCGCGATGATGGAAGGATCGTTCGGGTACTCCTCGATGCATTGATCGAGAAGCCGCGCCGCTTCATCGCTTGCACGGTTGCGTAGGGCAATCCGGTATTCGATGAAGAATCTCTCTCGAGGAGTGAGCCCGGAGAGGTCAGCCTCGATCAACTCCCGAAGGAGTTGATCGGCTTTTTCAGGGTTCCCCCCTTGCAGCAACTGAGCGACGCGAAGTTTGGCGATGAGGAAATCCGGGTCGAGGTCAAGAGCGCGCTCAAAATGTGCACGGGCCTCTTCCAGATATATTTTGTTGAACGCTTCGTCACCCGCCTCGTACTCGGAAAAAGCTTCGGGTGAGGCGGTCGTCCACACGGGAGTTCGCGGCAGTGCGATCAAAGTCACACCTGCTGTAGTCAGAGCAACGATGGCGATTGCCGGCCAAATCCAACGTTTCATGCGATCTCCGCTTCGGTGACCTATGGCAAGGAATCGGGATCAAGCCTTCATTGGAGCGTTCCCTGCACTTATCCCGTACGTAGTCTTGGGCCAAAGGTTTTGGCTCGAAGAAGGTACTCGAAATGCGGGGAGGGCCAATGAAGATTATGGATCGAGAGGGGCTCGCGGTATGCTCGAATTGCTGACTACCGGGAGGCAAACATGAAGGAACGGCGTTCCAAGACCGATCGACGCAAGGGGGAAGACCGACGCTCCGGTGCGGATCGACGTCAAAATGACGGTGGGACGGGGCCGAATGGCGACGATCGTCGAAAAAACAAAGACCGCCGTGCCGGAGAAAGACGGAGCGGCACCGATCGTCGCCAAGATGGAGAGCCCACGGAGAAGAGCTAGCCTCCGGGCAGGCGCTAATCAGGGCACCGACTGTAGGAATTGCCGGCATCGCCGGCCCGCCGGAGTGTCACCTTGGCAACGGCACCGTCCTTCGTCCGTCGGAACAGTATCTCCAGGCTTTCGCGTGGCAGAACGCTCGGGTGTTGTGTATTCGAAGCCTACGACTCCTGCAGCTCCTCGGCGGTCATTTCGACCTCGGCCCAGACGCGGAGCAAGTTTTCGCCGCAAATCTTTTGGATGTCCTGTTCAGTGAGGCCGCGGCGCAACAGCTCTTCGATGAGGTTTGGATAGGTCGAGACATCCTCGAGACCGGTCGGGGCCGAGGAGATGCCGTCGAAGTCTGAACCAATCCCGACGTGGTCAATACCAACCAGGTTGATCACATGCTCGATGTGGTCGACGACGTCGCTGACACTCGTCTCGACCTTCGGGTTCTGCTCATAGAAAAGGTCGATCCGGTCGTTGAACTCCGGGCTGCCCATCGCGACGTCGTTCTCCGCCATGTATTGACGAATGATTGCCCATAGCTCCGACGACTGTTTCTGTGCGGCCTCCGAGAGGAAGCCGGGCGCGTAGGCGATCTGGATGACCCCACCTTTTTCGGCGAGCAGCGTGATCATTTCGTCGGTCATGTTGCGTTCGAAACCGGGGGTGAAGTGGCGGCAGCACGAATGGGACGCGATCATTGGCGCCTTCGAAAGCTCGATCGCCTGGAAGAAAGTGTCGTCGGTGACGTGCGAGATGTCGACCATGATTCCAAGCCGGTTCATTTCCGCTACAACCTCGCGGCCGAACGGGCTGAGACCATTCGACGGTCTGTCGGCGGAGTATGAAGAATCACAAATCAGATTGGGCTCGGAGTGGGAGAGCGTGATGTAGCGGACGCCGCGGTCGTAGAAATGCTGGAGGGCCGACAGGTCATCCTCGATCGCGGCGCCATTTTCGATGCCCAGCGGCAGGGCGAAGATTCCTGCCTCGAAGAGGGAACGAAGTTCGGCAACTGAGTGAGCAATTGCAAAGGAGTCAGGTGCCTGGGTCACGATCTCCTCGACCAGGTCGATGAGATCGTCTGCCAACTCCCGTCCGCCGCCGGTCTCTTGCAGCGACGCCGGAATATAGATCGACATGAAGGCCCCGTCGAGACCGCCCTCCCTGGCGCGCACGAGGTCGAAATGGCCGTCCTCGGTGCGAACAGAGACATCGTCAGGCTTTTCTATGAGCCGGTAAGGGAGGTCGATATGGGTGTCAACGATCAATGCCTCTTGAGCGAGGTGCATGGCGTCGGCACGAAAATCCGGTTCGGGGGCGGGTTGTTCCTGAGCCTGTTGGCATCCAGACGAAAGCATGACGATCGGCAACAGGACTGCCAGGGTGGTTCTCTTCAAGATCATGCGCCTTCCTCCGACGTGGGAGTGTACTCCTCCCAAGCCAAAAATCAGAATCATCCTGGGAGAGTATTTTGAGGTGTTAGGATATGGCGTCCGGGAGGTAGTTTGGATATAAGATTCACTCGTTTTGCAGGCCGGTTCGTTCGGTTTGGAGCGGCGGTCACTCTCGTAACATCTGGTGCAGTGATGCTACATGCGGCCCAGCCAATGCCAACCGACCACAAAGGCCGGCCGTTGTATCAGTCCGGTGTGATAGCGGTAAAGCTCAGCCAGCAGGCAGAATCGGTTTCCTCCAAGGCGCTGCCTTTCCGGTTTGGTGTCTCTTCGATAGATCAGGTTTCCACCGAGCTTGGAGTGCTGAGGGTTGAACCGATGTTCCGTTTGCGGTTCAGCAAAGCCCGTCCGGATCTTCCGGACCTCTCCCGCCTCTATCGCGTCACTCTCACCGAGGGTGTGGACGTAAGGCATGCGGCACACCGTTTCGATAGCGATCCGGCGGTTGAGTATGCGGAACCGATTCTGATCCACTATCTCCACGAAACGCCAAACGATCCTCTGTTCAATGTGCAGTGGTTTCTCGACTCGATAGAAGCCGAGGGGGCCTGGGATGTGCACAAAGGAGAAGATGGCGCCGAGGTGGTGGTTGGCATTTCGGACACCGGAGTGGCGTGGCGACACGAAGACCTGGTTGACAACATCCTCCAGAACCTTGGTGAAGACGCGGACGGTGACGGCAAAGTGATCGAACAGTCAGGAGATACCTGGATCTTCGATCCTGACGACGTGAACGGCGTCGACGACGACGGAAATGGCTACCCGGATGATTTTGTGGGTTGGAACTTCTTCAATGACGAAGAGGCGGAGGACAACGATCCGGACGATCCCGATAGTCATGGCACCCACGTCGCCGGCCTGGCGGCCGGGCGGACCGACAACGGCGTCGGAATTTCGAGCGTCAGTTGGAACGTCAAAATCCTTCCGACTTCGGCATCCAACTCCGTGTCCGAAGGCATTGATCGAGGCTACAGCAGCGTCGTTTATCTGGCTGAGAATGGTGCCGACGTCATCAACATGAGCTGGGGCAGCGACACAACTTCACAAGCAGCGCAGGATGTGATGGATTACGCAACGGGCCTTGGGAGTCTGTTGGTTTCCTCGGCCGGCAACGAAAGTTCGGCGGATCCTCGATATCCAAATGCCCTTCCCGGCGTGATCAGCGTTGCCGCAGTCGGGAAATCCGATCGCCTGGCATCCTATTCGAACTACGGCATCAGTGTTGACATCTCGTCCCCGGGGGGTGCGGGCATCAACCAAATGCGAAGCACGATACCTCCCAACAACTACGGCAACTCCCAGGGAACCTCACAGGCTTCCCCGGTGGTGGCCGGGGTGTTTGCGCTGGTCAAGTCTCTTCACCCCTCGTGGTCCAATCAACAGCTCATCGAACAGGTGCTCGGGACCGCCGACTCGGTCGACGACCTCAACGTCAATTACGTGGGATTGATGGGCGAGGGGCGGATCAACGCCATGCGGGCCGTGACCGACCAGCCGGCGACCGGTGTGCCGGAGCTTCGGATCGAAGTGTTGCGGGTGGCGGTGGATGATGACAATGGCGACGGCTCACTCGAGGCCGGAGAGGGTGCCGAGATCACCGTTACACTGAGGAACTACAGCCACCTCGCGAGCAGCCAGGCCGTCACCCTGACTTTGGAGACCGAATCTCCCTATGTACAGGTAGTCGACGACAGCATGGTCGTCGCTGTGACAAAGGACATGGAGTTGGAGTTGCCGGAGAGGTTTTCGATTCAAGTCGTTCCGGAAGCACCTTCCGGGCCGATCACCCTCACACTGGTGGCCGAGGCTTCGGACGCCACTGTTTCGACTCACAGCGAGCTCGATCTCGATGTCTTGGTCGCCGGCGGTGGTCTTCTGGTCTGGGAGGGTACGGAAGGAGCGCCCACTTTCAGCGGGCAGTACCTGCGTGATGAACTCGTCTCCCGCGGATTCGACGTGACCTACGTCGCCGGTGATTTCCCGCCGGGTCTCGTCGGGTTTGATGGTGTATTTCTTTCCTTTGGCAATGCAGGCATCGACTTCCAGGAGCCGACGGGTCCACCATTTGCCGCTCGGCTCGACGCGGATTGGAAGGCGGATGCGATCAAGAACTATCTCGAATCGGGTGGGCGGCTCTTCCTCGAAGGCAGCGACACCCTCGGTTACGACATTTACGACCTCGTGGACAGGCCGGACCTTTTGCCTCTCTTTGGCCTCGAGGGTGGCGTCGACGGCGATGAGGAACATTCCTTGACCAGCCTCGATGGCCAATCCGGTGCACTGACCGAGGGCATGCGGTTCACCGAAACCGACCAGGACCCGACAGGATGGATCGATATCTTCACCGTGTCGACGGGAAAAGAGGCCTTCACCGAGTCCGATTACGGCCTGGTCGCAGTCCAACATGAGGGCCGGTACGGACAGCGAACGTTCTGCTTTTCTTACACCTTTGCCGAGCTGACCGATGGTTCGACGACTCGAGCGGAGCTCCTCGACGCGATGATCGAATTCTTCGATTTCGACTCGGCGGGCGGTCGGCAGATGGTCCGCCGTGGCGGCCGGCGAGTCCTGCCGGCGGCGGCGAGCAAGGACCTCGTGCGCGCACCTTCGGTGGATTGATACCACGCGACGTTTGGCGATTCACCGGACTAGGAGTCTGAAATGAAGGCAGCCTTGTTCGAGGAGTTTGGTGGTCCGTTGACGGTGTCCAGGGTGGACGATCCCGCCGTCGAAACCGACGGCGTGATCATCAAGGTCGAAGCGAGTGGAATTTGCCGTAGCGACTGGCACGGCTGGTTGGGACACGATCCGGATATTCGTCGCCTTCCGCACGTACCGGGCCATGAGTTGGCCGGGACAGTCGAGGAGGTAGGCGCAGGGGTCGGTCATTGGAAGATGGGCGATCGCGTGACCGTCCCGTTCGTATGTGCCTGCGGGAGCTGCCCCGAATGTGACGCCGGCAACCACCAGATCTGTGACCACCAGACGCAGCCCGGTTTCACTCACTGGGGGTCGTTCGCCGAGTACGTCGCAATCCATCATGCCGATGTCAACCTGGTTGCTCTCCCGGAGGAGATGAGTTTCGTGACCGCAGCGAGCCTGGGGTGCCGGTTCGCGACTTCGTACAGAGCTGTGGTCGCCCAGGGCGGCGTGACATCCGGCATGTGGGTCGTCGTCCACGGCTGTGGGGGTGTCGGATTGTCGGCGGTCATGATCGCCGCCTCATTGGGCGCTCAGGTGATAGCGGTGGACATCGAGGCGGAAGTCTTGAATCTCGCTCAGGAGGTTGGTGCGACAGCTGTGATCAATGGGCGTGAAAATGACGCTGTGGTCGACCAGATTCACGCTCTCACTGGTCGCGGTGCCGACCTTTCGATTGATGCTCTCGGCGGTGCGATCACAAGTACGAACTCCATCCTTTGTCTCCGCAAACGGGGACGTCACGTCCAGGTCGGATTGCTTGCCGGGGATGAGCACCGGCCGCGAATTCCCATGGAGCACGTCATCAGCAAGGAACTCGAGATCGTCGGTAGCCATGGCCTCCAGGCCCATCGATATTCGGACATGCTCGAACTCATATCGAACGGACGACTCGAACCGCAGCGCCTGATCGGCAAGACCATAGCCCTGGAAGAAGCGCCTCAGGAGCTCCCCGGAATGAGCGATTACGGCGCTGTCGGCATCACCGTGATTGATCGGTTCTGACGCTTAGAGCCGCGCCATCAACGCAGCGTAGATTTCGATGCCCAACCAGAGGTTTTTGATTCTCAGGTTTTCATTCGGCGCGTGTTGGTTGTTGTCGTGGTTTGCGATTGGTATGACGACGATCGGCGGGGCCTCGAGGATTTCCGAAAATATGTAGAGTGGAAGGCTGCCACCGAGGCTGGGCGTGAGGACAATGGGCCCGGCGACGGCCTGGTCAACAATTCGAGCGACTGCTTTCGATATCGGCATATCCATATCGGTAGCGAGGGCCGGATAACCCATCTTCCACTCGAGCCACAACACCCGGGAATGCTCTCTCCGCAAGGCCTCGTCCGGTTCCTCGCGAACGATGTAGAACCCCTGCATGCGGATGTGCCGCTCGGTGGCGGCGCGCACGGCCTCCGGGGTGACATCCGGCACCAGCCTGAAGCCAACGACCGCTTTCGCCTGCGGCGGGATGGCGTTCTTGGCTTTCGTCCCGACCTGCCCGACCGAAAAACCGAGCAGGTTGATCGCCGGGTGGGTGATCCGTTCGGCGAGCGGTGCCGGTTGGCCTTCGGTCCAGGCAAGCGCGAGATCCTGCTTGAGTTGCTCGTCGACTGGCGGCGAATTTTCGATCGCGGCCGCAGCGGTCGGTCCCAACGGACGCACGAGCTCGTCGATGCCGTCGACCAGCAGATTGCCGTCGGGGTCGCGCATGGAGGTGATGAGGCGGGCCAGCGCCATACCTGGATCGGGTGCCCAGTTCCCGTAGTGTCCCGAGTGCAGACCAACTGCCGGGCCATAGGCGGTAATGTGAACCGAGGTCACACCGCGGACGCCGTATACGACCTGGGGCAGACGGGTTTGATGCATCGGTCCGTCGCAGAACACCCAAAGATCGGCCTTCAGGATTTCGACATTGGAGCGCAGGATCTCAGGCATGTGAGGTGAGCTTCGTTCCTCTTCGCCATCGAGCAAGAGCTTGATGTTGATGCTGGGTTCGATTCCCGCCGCATCGAGTGCGTCGAGAGCGGCCAGCAGGGCAACAATCGACAGCTTGTCGTCCGAGGTCGATCGGCCGTAGAGCCTCCACTCCGGGTTGATGGGAGCCCGCAATTGATCGAATGCGACATCCTGGCCGCCGGCCTCCAGGCGGTCCGTGCGGACGACGACCTCGAACGGGTCGCTCGACCACAGCTCGGGTACGACCGCTTGCCCATCGTAGTGGGCGTAGAAGATTACCGTAAGCTCGGCATCGTCACTGAGGCGCTCCCCGTAAATTGCCGGAGGCCCACCTTCAGCACGGAGAAGCCGGACCTTGAATTTGCGCGACTCGAGCAGTCCGGTCAGATGCTCGGCATTGGCCTCCATGTCTTCGAGATTCGTCGCGGTGTTGGGCAGGGTCACCAGCTCGGCGAGTTCGCGAACGATTTCAACCTCGTGTTGAGAACGGTACCGACGAACTGCATCGCGGGTTTCCTCTCCATTCTGGTCTGTAGCGCTCACCAGGGCGGAACAGAGAATCAGCAGCGGCGCAATCGTACCCAGTTGTCGACATGTCATGGCGAACCCTCCCACGGATTTCTTTGTGTCATCTGAGGATGGTAAAGGATCCCGAATTCTGGGGTCAGACTTTGTCAACCACCGAGTGCTTCGACCCGTTCCCGCGCCAGCTCGATCTGCGGCAACTCGGTATCTGCGTTGCCCCACAGGTCGACGAACCGCCTATACCAGGCCATGGCCTCATCAGGTTTACCGGTCTGCTCGCAGACCTCTCCGAGGAGGAAGTGCGAGGTGACCCAGGGCACCAACCCCTCGTAAGAATCCCATCGTACCTCTATCAATTGGCGCAGGGCGACCTCGCAGTCGGGCCATCGATTCTCAGCTCCGTAGGCATCCGCCAATCCCTCGTACAGATCTGGATTGGGGTTTGTCGCGATCCGTGCTTCCTTTTCCAACACCTCGATCGCCCGACCGACATCGCCGACCGCGAAAAGCATCCTCCCCTCCAAAACGTGAATACGTCGAAGGGTGTTTTCCCCCAGCTGGTCGTCCTCCGCGGATCTCGCCACGAGGGCATCGGAAATCCTCCCCGCGTCGTCGATTTTCCCGGCCGCGAGGTAGGCCATCGCGATGTTGACGTGAAACGTAATCGAGCCGGCGTCGAGAGGCATGGTTTCTCGTGCTTGTGAGAGGACATTGGCAGCGGCCTCCATTCGACCGCGCGCAATTTCAGCGTACGCCTCGAAGATTTGATCGCGGGCTGCGCTGGCCGGGTACCCGGCGGCGGTGTGGAGGGTGACGGCCTGCCGGAAGTGATCGACCGAGGCTTCGAACTGGCCGCGATAGACCTCGAGATGTCCGAGGGATCGGTGGGCGTGGCCGCGATCGCCGGGCTCAGGTCTCGCGAGCCTCTTTTCGAAGACATCGCGGGCGTCTGAGAACAACCCAGCGCGCAATAGGCTGACGCCGTACTCGTGGTTGAGGTTGGACGTCACCTCCCAGTCCGGCTGGATTTCGAACGCCTGTCGGTACGCCGTGATCGCGGGCCCGGTCTCGTTCATGGCTGAGAGGCAGGTGGCGAGGTTGATCAATGCCCCGGCGTTGCGCGGTGCAACTCTGAGGAGTTCTGCGTACTCGTCGACACACTGCTCGTACTGTCCAAGGTCCCGATAGCAGGCGCCGAGGTTGAAGTGTGCGCTGATATCGTCCGGATATTCGCTCAAGTGGAGTTCGAGGAATCGGATTCGCTCATTCTGGTGACCGAGGAAACCGGCGTACTGCGAACGGATGAAGTTGAGTTCCTTCCGCCCGACACGGTCAAGACGGTCCAGGGCTGCCTCGAAGTTCTCCGCCGCGAGCTCGCGTTCCCGGAAAACGTAGGTCGAGTAGGCGGAGCCGAGGGCGGCGTATGCGGAAGCGAAATCTGGATCGATCGCGATCGCCTCCTTGTAGAGGCCGACGGCATCTTCGTATTTTCCGTCGTTCCATGCCCTCAGACCCTGGGTGTAACGTTTCAGGGCTTCGAGCGAACCGGTCGTGACGGCCGCGAGAGGCTGATTGTCTTCTCCCAGGGAAGACAGGGAATCCCCAAGACCGTCGCGAAGTCGCGAGAGCAGTTCATCCAAGGCGTCAAGCAAACCGTCGTCGTTGTCGCTGCGGGCCGAGAAACTGGCGACAGTTGCCTCAGTATTGGGTTCGATCAGGTTCGCCGTGACGATGTAGCCACTACCGAGCCGAGCCACTTCCGGCACCAGTAGACCCTTCAAAGACGAGCGCTGGCAGATTTCGAGACCGATTTCCGCGTCGATGGCGGTGTCCGGGGGCCGCTCCATCATCTGCAAGACGTCAGCGATTTGACTCCGGTTCATGACATTGATATAGCCGGACTCCTGGAGCCCGACCGTCAGCGCCAGTTTCAGAGCGTTGGAGAGGTCGGCCTCTCCCTCAGGGTGAGCAAAATCCGACACCAGGATCCAATCGCGTTCGGAGAAACCAAGCAATGGTGTGGGCTGCCACAGGTAGGCGATGGCGAATGCCGCGATCAGGAGGCCGAAACCGATAAAGGCCGTGCGGCGAGGTGTCAACCAGCGCGATGGTGTCGGGTCCCTTGGTGGAATCCTGCGCGCTACGGTGAGATCTTCGAGAGCGTGAAGGACGTCGCGGGCAGACTGAAAGCGGTCCTCCGGCCGTTTCTCGAGGCACCGCATGACCAGCCTGGCGAGTTCTTCGGGCACCTCGGGGTTGACGACAGCGCTGTCCTCCGGCTGTTCAGAAAGGACGGCGGAGATGACGTCCGCAGGTGTCGACCCGGTGAATGCGCGCTGGCCGGAGAGGAGTTCGTAAAGCACGCAACCGAAACTGAAAATATCGGTGCGGGTGTCCGCCGCTTGCCCTCGAACCTGTTCTGGAGACATGTAGCCGACGGTTCCGAGGATGGTTCCGGTTGCAGTCGATTTTTCGCTCAAGACGGCTGTCGCCGAATCCGGCCCGGTACGGGTCTTGAGCTTTGCGAGCCCAAAATCGAGGATCTTGAGATACCCCTCGCGGGTGACGAATAAATTTGACGGCTTGAGGTCGCGATGCACGATTCCAGCTTCATGAGCTGCAGCCAGTCCTGAGGCGATCTGCATCGCTATTTCGACGGCCCGTTCGGGCGGCAGGCCCTTGCGGGGAATCACGGTGTGCAACGTGTCACCCTTGAGGAGCTCGGTGACAATGAACGGTTGGCCGTTGTGTTCCCCGATGTCGTAGACGGTCAGGATATTCGGATGGTTCAGGGCCCCCGCCGCTCGTGCCTCGTGTTGGAACCGGCGCAAGCGGTCGGGGTCGCGGCTCACAGCATCGGGCAAAACCTTGATCGCAACGTCGCGGTCGAGCCGATCGTCGTGGGCGCGGTAGACCAGTCCCATGCCGCCCTCGCCGATCTTCTCGATGACCTGGAAGTGTGAGATCTCGCTGATCATACGCCCTTCCGGAAGCTACGAGATTCCATTGCAGCGTTCGCTGACGAGTTCGGTAACAGTATGGGTCTGCGCAGGATTGTTCGCAAGGTCGTCAAAGATCTGGTGTCGAAACACGAAAACGGCGGTGATTCTCGGTTTCAAAGCCCGGTGATCCGACGTTTTGGACGGCCGACAACCCGAATCCGAGGTGCTCGAACGGCGCGGTTTTCCGCCGGGGCGGACAATTCGACACCATTTTGGTTGTATATACTTGACAATTGCGAATCGAGAATCGAGACTAGTGTTCATCAATAGATCACTGCGATGACGCACCGGGAGAAAGACTCGCCCTCGCGGGGATCCGTCAGGGCGGCAACCTGAGGGAGGTGGCTCGATGTACAGAAGGCAAAACGACGGTCAATCCTTGAACATTCATCCGACTCGAAGGCCGCGGTGGAGGAACCACGCGACGGCTGCAGTCGTCATTGTCGCGGTCCTTCTCATAGCGAACTCGGCGGCCGCGCAGGTGGATCAGAAGAGATGGTGCTACGGACCCGACGTCTGGCTGAACATGGTCGACGCCAATCGCTGGGTCGTGAATGTCGAGCAGGCGAACGGCTGGCAGATCACGGCATCGATGACGATTCCCGATTGTAAGCTGGTGGGGATCGGCACCCCATCTGTGCCGCCGGTCTACCCATTCGTTGATGACACGGGCTACATCGTGTTGGATGATCCGGACAACTGTCCCTCTTTCGTGCCATTTGGGGATCAGATCAACGAATACCAAGCCCACTACTGTCCCCCTCTTTCCGAGGGCTATGTGGGCTGCGAACCGCCGGACTGGTCGGAAGACCCTAGCTGGCCGACCGGCCTTGACACTTGTCCGGATGGAGACCTATTGCGGGATGGCTGGCGGCCGTTGAGGCCTGCCGGCTTTGCCTGGCCAAAAGACGAAACCTGGGTCGAGATCACTCCAGGCCTCAGCTCTCCAGATGTGATTCCGTCCAATTGCGAGGATGGCGATTGTCCTGAGCCAGAGTATGGGCCGCTCATCTGGAGCCACGGCAACAGTGGATGGGAGGTGATCCAGACTGGACCAGATCTGGGTTCAACAGAGGACGATGTCCGATTTGGAAGCTGGTCGCGGATGCCGGGCCTGGTGGTCCTGGCGGACCATGGTCCGGGGGTATGGACCACTCCTCCGAATGAAGATGAATACTCACCGGCGGCTGACTTTTTTGATCTGCCGTACCCGCGGAAAGCCAGGAATCTGGCCGGGCTTTTCGGATCGGCTGCGTACTCACTCAAGGGAGGCCTGAACCGGACATCCCTCGCAGCACATGTCAACGTGCCGTACGGTCTTTTCACACCAGTTGTTCTGGTCGACAATGTCATTACCAATCCGACCACTGATGACTTCGGAACGGAATGCGTCGAGGGCAACGCCCTCTACCGTGTGGATGGCGGTCCCCTGACCTGCCAACCATATGAGTTCACAAATCATGACGTCATCCTCAGCGAGACCGTGGTGACGGTTCGCGTGTTCATGGTCGACGGTGTTGCTCCGGATGTCCTCGAGGACCAGGACAATGATGGTGACGTGGACATCCGCGATGCCCGCTACATGGGCCTGAAGACTGTGTCCAACCAGGAGATTTTCCGGTTTTTCCAATACCACGAAGACATCTGCGGTCCATATTTCGATTTCGACGGTAACGGTGGAGCGGCAGAGTGCGCATTGCCCGGGCGGCCGGGAGGCATCACGCGTCCGCCCAGGTAGGGACAGCTCAAACGCGACCCTGAATGCGCGCCGGCGGCCCCTACCGGGGGTCGCCGGCCAGCTTTTTCGCAGTCTCCAGTTCCTGAAGGCCTCGGTCCGCTTCCCGCCAGGTGTTGAGGAACTGGCGCGCCTGGTTCGCAGCCTTGTCCGGCCGATCCATGGCCTCCCACACCTCTGCCAGCACCAGGGCGGCACGCACCCGATCGAGCTCGAGATCGAGACGAGGATCGAATGGGTTCCCCGGCTCAGAAGCCTGGCGGGCCGCGGCCATCGCCTCGGGCAACCGCCCGGCCGAGAGAAAGGCGTGTGCCAGACCGAGGCGGTAGATCGAGTACTGGTAGCCACCGGCGGCAACCGCCCACGACAGGCGTTCGATTGCCTCCTCTGCGCGGCCTTCCGCCAGCGCCGCCATGCCCTCGAGGTACGCCGCGACTTTCTCCTCTGTGCGGTCAGGGTCTTCGGATGGCAGCGCACCGGCAGCCGCAGCAGCCGCCGTTTTCCGAACATTCTCGAGGTCGCCACTCTGCAGCTCCAGCAGGCCGCGGGTGAAAAGATAGCGGGTCGGCACTCCAGGAGAGCGTTCGATGGCACGATCGATCAGTCGACGTGCCGCGCGCGAATCGCCGAGTTCGGCGTAGCAACTTCCGCGGACCGAGAGGGCCATGGCTTCACGCACCTGCTCGGCCTCGAGTTCAGGTTCGAGAGCTGCCAGCGCCAGTTGAGCCTCGGAAAAACGCCCCTGGCACCGTAAGACAGACGCCAGCTCGAAAACGGCGTCGAGGCGGTGTTTCGGTGAAGCCTGCCGATCTTCGACGAGTAGGCGCAGCCGCGTTTCGGCGTCTCCATATCTTCCCTGCAGGGCGTCGACCAACGCGAGGTTGGTCGTTGCAACGTGAAAGCTCGAATCGCTGACAAGAGCCTCTCGATACTCCTCGGCGGCGAGGTCGAGCTCGCCCTGCGCACGATATGCGTCACCGAGAGAAGTGTGGCCGTTTGCACTGTCGGGTTCGAGTTCGACGTAACGCTGGAGCTCGGTCACAGCGCCGGTGAAATCGCCTTTGGCGAGGTGCGCGTAGCCAAGCATGCTGCGCACCACGCTGTCGTTCGGGTCGAGGCGGGCCAGCATCTCGAGTTGTTCGATCTCCTCATAGTAGCGACCACTGTCGTGCAGTACTCCGGCCAACATATGGCGGGCATCGGCGTCGTATGGATAGGCCTCGACCAACGCCCGATATTCGGCAACCGCCTCATCCAGGCGCGACTCAAAATCGGCCTGCGCAGCACGCACATAGCGAGCCTCGCGATCGCTGAGCCGTTTCGCGTCCGCCGCCGCGCGCCGAATTTCCGTCAATGCTTCTTCCCGCCGCCCGGTGGCGATGAAGACCCACGCCAGGCGGTAACGCGCCATCGTAAAATCTGGTTCCAGCGCGATGGCCTCGGTGAATCCCTTTTCGGCTTCGCCGTAGCGCCAGTTCGCCCACGCCGTGAGGCCGCTGAGGTAGGCGCGATATGCGTCGGGACTGTCCACGACGAAGTCGGCGGAAAAGACATTGACCGTATCCTCCGGTGGTAGACCGAGCCCCTTCCGCGCCTCGGCGGCAATCTCGTCGACGCAACCGAGCAGCGAATCCGGTGTCAATCCGTCAACCCGTCGAGCCGACACGCTGCGGCCCGTGGCTGTTTCGAGAATTCGTGTCGCTACCGTGACACCAGTCGAGCTGGGCATGATCTCGCCGGTGATCAGCGTGTCCATTCCGGCGGTAGAGGCCGCAGCCAGGAGCTCCTGTTCGTTTCCACTTGCGCCTTGAAGCTGCTCCACTTTAGCGCCCGATACAACGTGCAACATCCTCGAGCCGGCGAGTGCATCGCTGACCAGGCGCGCGATGCCGTCGCCGTACCAGTCGTACTCCGACTGACCGGTACGATTGGCGAAAGCCGTTATGCCCACGACGTGAGCGGGCATTTCCGTAGCCGTTTCGACTTCGGCGAGAGGGGCTCCCTCCTGGCCTGGCAGCGAAGCGTAGTGACGAACCAGCAGCCCGGCCACGAGCGCTGCGATGGCGACGAGGCCGGCAATCATTCCCAGTTTCCAGCGGCCGGTGGCCGTGCTCAATTTCCCCTGAGTGCGCGCTGCAGGCTGACTTGAGACCTGGGTTCTGGCCGTGTCGAGGCCGCTCGAGCCGAGAACGAGTGTTTGCTCGTCCACCCCCAGCTCCACGAGAAGCTCGCCGAGATCCTGATAGCGGGCAGATGGTTCACGTTCCAAACACTTTCGGATCACCAGCTCGAGCTCGGGTGAGACGTCGGCTCGGAGTTCCGCAACCGGCCGAACTTCATTTGAGAGAATCGCGTACATGATGGCGGTGGGGTTGTCACCCGGAAATGCGCGCGTTCCGGTCACCATTTCGTAGAGAATGACGCCGAGCGACCAGATGTCCGAGCGTGCGTCGACCGTGCCGCCGGTAGCCTGCTCGGGTGACATGTAGGCGGGTGTTCCCAGCGTCGCCCCGGTTTGAGTCATTTGGGTGACGTTACTGAGTTTGGCGAGCCCGAAATCGAGAATCTTGACGCCGCCGGGTGTCAGCATGATGTTGGCAGGTTTGACGTCGCGGTGGATGACACCCGCGTGATGCGCCGCCATCAAACCCTCCGCTATCTGGACGGTGATCGCGCGCGCCTCGTCAATCGGAATCGGACCATTGCGAATCCGTTCACCAAGGGTCTCTCCGGCGCAGTAGGCCATTGCGATGAACGGCCGCCCATCGTCTGCCTCGCCGATCTCGTAGATCGTGCAAATCCGAGGGTGGTCGAGGGCCGAAGCAGCCCGGGCTTCGCGATAAAAACGCTCTCGTGCCTGCGGCATTGCATCGTCGAGCTCAACCGGCAAAAACTTCAACGCGACGGTTCGGCCCAGTTGCGAATCCTCGGCGCGATAGACAATCCCCATACCGCCTCGGCCGAGCCGATCGAGGACCGTGTAGTGGGAAACCTTCCGCCCTTCCATTCGCCCCCAGTTCAGTGCGTCACCGCACGAAGTCCGGCAACCCCGCCGTATTCGTCAAGACGGTTGGCTGCAGTTGCCCGATTTCTCCGCACCAGTATAGAGGCACTCGCCGAGACCGGGCATAGTATCTTCTTCCCTCGGGAGGAGAGATGGACATGAGGTTTTTGGGTCGGATTTCCCTGGTCGTGCTCGTGTTTGTTGTGGTGAGCATCGGTGCCGGGTGCACTCCCGATTCGGTGGAAACACTGGCGGAATCCACTCCGCCGACGATCGTCTTTGTTCACGGCGCCTGGGGTGGAGGCTGGCAATACACCAAGGTGCAGCCTCTGCTCGAGGAGGCCGGGCACGTCGTCTATCGTCCGACCCTGACCGGGCTCGGTGAGCGGGTCCACCTCGGAGGTCCGGATGTCGGACTTTCGACCCACATCGAGGACATCGTCAAGGTCCTCGAATTCGAAGACCTCCGCGAGGTCGTGCTGGTGGGCCACAGCTACGGCGGCATGGTGATTGCCGGTGTTGCCGATCGGGTGCCGGAACGGATCGCCAAGCTCGTCTATTTCGACGCAATCCTGCCCGAGAACGGCGAATCGGTCGCGAGTCTTTTTGGCGACGCCATCGACTCGATGGCCACGGTTGGCGGTGAAGGCGCGGAGCCGTGGCAGCTGGTCCCGAGGTGGGTGGAGGAGGGGAAGCTGCCTCCGGTCGACGTGCCGCAACCCATCCTGACCTTCACTGAACCGATCGTCCTCGAAAATCCGGAGGCGGCGCTGGTCCCAGCAGCATTTCTTCTGACCGTAGAAGCCGGGAAAGAGGCCGACGATTTCGATGCCTTTGCCGACCGGGCCCGCCAACGCGGATGGGATGTTTTCGAAATGGAGGGGAGCCACAACCCCCACTGGTACCAGCCCGAGGTCTTTGTCAGCGTTTTCATACAAACCGTGCAATAGGAGACCAGCGGAGTCAGCCATCAGGACTCGTGCTAGTATGTGCGTGAGTTAACGAGACTCAATATCTAATACAAAATGAGGATTGAGCATGAAGAACCTCACGAGGATGATGACGCTGACGGCAATTACCGGGTTGGTCACGTCTTTGTTGGTGTCAGGACCTGTGTCCAGTGCCGAGTCTGCGGCGAAGGTTGAAGCAGACCCCAGCCAGAAGGCGGTTCTGGTGACCGGTGCGAGCACCGGGATCGGCAGGAAGATAACCGAGGTACTGGCCGCGAGGGGTGTCTTTGTCTATGCCGGCGCGCGCAAAGAGAAAGACCTCGAAGAACTCAACACAATCGACAATGTCCAGTCGATTCGGCTCGATGTCACGGTCCAAGAAGACATCGATGCGGCGGTCGAGACCATCACCAGTGAAGGTCGGGGTTTGTATGGTCTGGTCAACAATGCCGGTGTCGCCATCCTGGCGCCTCTGATCGAGGTCGAAGAATCGGAGCTCGAATTCATCTTCGACGTGAATATCTACGGCCCCTACCGAATCACCAAGGCGTTCAGTCCTCTCGTCATCGAGTCGAAGGGTCGAATCACGACCATCTCTTCGATTTCCGGCATTCTGTCCGGGACCTTTTTCGGGCCCTACAGCATGAGCAAACATGCGATGGAGGCCTTTTCCGATTCGCTCGCCCGGGAGATGGCCAATTTCGACGTCAAGGTGAGCGTGGTCGAACCCGGCAACTACAGTTCCGCAATCGGTACGACCTTGAAGAAGAGAATGGTCGCTCAAGGTGTTGACCTCGAGGATTCGTTGTATCAGGAAGAAATGCAAGCCATCGTCGATCGGGTCGGTGATCGATCCCAGCACAAAGATCCCGACGAGGTCGCCCAAGCCGTGTATCACGCGCTCTTCGATCCGACGCCAAAGATGCGCTACATGGTGGTCCCCAATCAGAAAGAGGCCGAGTGGACGATCCGCAAGGCGATTCAGGAGCTCGTCGAGCTCAACCAGGACCACACCTTCAGCTATGACAGGGACGCTCTGATCGAAATGCTGGATGAAGCGTTGGCGACGACTGGGAATGTTAGCCCCTAATCGCTTTTTCCAGCAGCCGTTGAGTAGAACGAACGAGTGACCGAACTCTAAGCCAACGCACGAACCGCGCCCCTCGACTAAAGCTCTCGCCGAGCATTTTCCTCATTGAGTTGTTGACGGCCCGTGCTGCGCCGGTCACAGTGACTCGAGAATAGAGACCTGGCTATGGGTAGCAGATCGGCTGGAGGCTCCAATGCGTCGTGTCGGTGTGTTCGTTGCAGTCCTGGCGTGTGCGGTGACGGCTTTCGCGGGAGACCGCGTTCCGGGTGAAGAGTGGATGAGCTATGCAGATCCCGCTGAGGCGGGCTTTGACGCGGGCCGCCTCGAGGCGGCGCGAACGACCTGGGAGAGTATTCCGTCGTCAGCCTTCCTCGTCGTATCGGACGGTGCTGTTGTCGCGGCCTGGGGCGACGTCGACCGCCGCTTCATGTGCCACTCCGTTCGCAAGAGCTTCATGTCGGCGCTGTACGGAATCTACTGGGATCGTGGCGAGATCGAGCTCAACAAGACTCTGGAAGACTTGGGCATCGATGATCAGGATGACGTCTTGCTCGAAAGCGAGAAACAGGCCCGCATCCTCGACCTTCTCAAGGCGCGGTCCGGGATCTTTCACCCAGCCGCCTATGCCGGTCGTACGGACTCTCAGGCGCGCGGAAGTCAGGGGCCTGGACGCTACTTCGCTTACAACAACTGGGATTTCAACACGCTGGTGACCATCCTCGAGCAGGAGACCGGCGACAAGGTCTTCGAAGCCTTCGACGAGCACTTTGCCGAGCCTCTCGTAATGGAGGATTGGCGGCTGAGCGACGGCTACTACCACTACGAGCGGGACAAGTCGATGCACCCCGCCTACCCGTTTCGCCTCTCTGCCCGTGACGCCGCGCGTTTCGGTCTCGTCTTCGCCCGCACCGGTGTGTGGGGCGATTCGCGGATTCTGTCGCGCGATTGGGTGCAACGCAGCCTCGCGATGTATTCGATCGATACCGAGACGATCGGCTACGGACTGCTGTGGTGGGTCTTGCGCGAGCCGAGATTCAAGCAGTACGGCATGGCGGCAGCCCTTGGCGTCGGTAATCAAATGATCGCGGTGCTCCCCGACATTGATCTCGTGATTGTCAATCGCGCCAACACCTACGAGGGTCAGCGAACGCCGATGCCGGAGCTGCTGGATCTGATCGAGGCCGTGCTCGAGGCGCGGGTCGGCGAGCCGATTCATGACCCGAAGCTGGCGCCACTCACGGTTCCGGCTTCCGATCCTCGGTTGAAAACGGTGCCGAATGAAGAGTTGGCGGAGTTCGCAGGCGAGTGGCCCTATCCGCCTGCTCCCCTCGGAATGCCGCCATTCACCACTGTCAGCATCACCGTCGACGACGGTGCTCTCGTGGCGTATTCAGAGGTCAGCGGCACGTTCCGCGAATACTTGCAGCCGGATGGCTCGTTCATCGAAGAGGATAGCCTCGAGCGCTACATTCCGATTTCGGATGGGGACGGTTCGTTTGCCGGAATTGCCGATAGCGACGTTATTGCCCGCGCTGCTGTGATGGCCGCGGTGGCGGATGACATGGCGAAAGCGAAGTCCTTCCTGGCGCTCACCGACGGCGAGTCAGGTGTCATAGTTGAGGTTGCGCGCGCCACGATCGATCTGCTGGACGGACGAAAGAAAAAGGCCGAATCGAGCCTCGCCGAGCTCGCAGCGAACGAGAACCCGCAACGGGTCGAAGGTGCTGTCAACTTCGTCGGATACAGCCTGCTCGAAGCTGCACGTCCGAAGCCGGCCCTCAAATTCCTGAAGCTCAATACGGAGCTTTTCCCCGAAGCCTTCAACACCTGGGACAGTCTTGGAGAAGCGCACATGAAACTCGGCAACGACGACAAGGCCATCTCCAGCTTTGAGAAATCCCTCGAGCTCAACCCCGAAAACACCAATGCACAGGAGATGATTGTGCGCATCCAGGAAGGCGGAGAAACGCAGGACTGATTTTGAGAGGCTTTCGCTCCTCGTGCTACGATGCGCCATGCCCGCCTCGAGAAATTTCGCTGTCTTTGTCCTTGGGCTGTGCCTGGTATTTTTGAGCCCAATCGCTGGTTTGGCTGAAACGCTGGCAATAGTCGGCGCCACCGTCATCGATGTAGGCGATTTTGGCAGCAGCGATTCTGACCTCTCGAATGCGGTGGTGGTGGTAGAAGATGGGACCATCACCGCGGTCGGGCCGAGATCCGAAGTCGAGATTCCGGCTGACGCACGGGTCATCGACGCCAGAGGCTGGTTCATTGTCCCGGGTCTGACCGACGGTTTTGCCGCCCTCAACAATCAGTCCTACGCGGCCGCCTACCTCGAGTGTGGAGTGACATCGATCATCGCGGTCTCAGGCGGTCGGCGCGGACCTCTGGCAACCGGGCTCGACCCCGGTCCGCGTGTCAGTCGGCTGGAATCTGTCGGTGACAATCCGGGGACCATCGATGAACACATGGCCGCGCTCGAAAGCTTGGCGGCGGATGGCGTGGACATCGCTCTGCTGATGTATGCCCTCGAGCCGGAGCAGCTGCGAACTCTCATCCAGCGAGCCCATGAGCTGGGTATGGCAACCATCGGCGAGCTGGGTCGCACCTCGTACGCGGACGGCATCGCCGCCGGACTGGACGCCGTGGTCCACACTACCCGCTATTCGTTGGGCCTCGCCTCGGAAGACATGGTTCGAGCCGTTGCCGAGCGGCCCTTCAGCAACGACCTCGAAAGCGCGAAATGGCGCTACTACCTGTGGCTGGCGGAACTCTCACCCCACAATGAGCGCCTCGTTGAATATGCCGCCACTCTTACCGGCGGTCGCACCGCCCTCATGCCGACGTTCAGCCTCCTCCATCTCGACCGACCGTGGGCCGCAAATCCCTGGAAGGATCCCGTTGCCCGCCTCCTCGATCCGGCCGATATCAACTCTCCCGCCAACGAAGCGACCGGCCGCCATACCTACGATGCAGCCCACCAGATCGCCTACTCCTCGGTCGCACGGGCACAGTTGTTGATCGAGGAGGCGTACCATCGGGCGGGCGCTCGCTATCTGGCGGCCAGCGCCACCGATGTTTGGGGCACCATGCCCGGGATCTCACTGCACACCGAGCTCGAGAGCCTGGTTCGTGTCGGTTTGACACCGCGAGAGGCCCTGGCTGCAGCTACCTCCAATTTCGCCTCGGTCTTTCCCAACTGGGGTCGCCGCGGAGAAATAAAAGCCGGATGGACCGCGGATCTCCTGGTACTCACCGAGGATCCGCGCAACGACATTCGAAACCTCCGCTCCATCGAGACGGCGGTGTTGGACGGACGCATCATTGAGAGAGCAGGCCCCCCAGATGTTGGACCCCATGGAGACTGATCATGTGTGACATCGACCGCAGAGACTTCATTCGGTTGGGTTCAGTAGGCGCAGCAGGCTTCGGCCTCACCGGTGCAGCGGTTTCGTCCACAGCCGCTGTCCTCGAGGCGGACCGGCCTGTGCTGTTCCACGGCGATGGCCTCAATCTCAGTCCCCGGGAGTACGCCGATGTCCTGGCCGGGATCACCGCAAGTGGGGATCTCGAGGAGGACTATTACTCCAACGGAGGAATCGTCGAGGATCTCGAGAAACGCATGGCTGAAATCCTCGGAAAAGAGAGGGCTGTATTTTTGCCCACCGGCACCCTTGCAAATCACCTTGCTGTTCGGCTCCTCTGCGAAGCCAACGGCGGAAGGAGGGTGGTGACCCAGGCCGAGAGCCACTTGGCGAATGACGTCGGTGACGATTGTGAAACCCTGGCCGGCCTGCGAGTGCTTGGGCTGGCTCCGGGGAAGGTGGACTTCAGCCTCGAAGACGTTCAGGCAGAGCATGCCAGGGCGAAGGCGAGTCGGGTCAAGGTCGGCATAGGGACGATCTCCATTGAATCTCCGGTGCGGAGAAAGCTTGGTGGCGTCTTCGACTTCGAGGAGATGAGCCAAATCTCGGCATGGGCCGGATCGGAGGGCATCGGCCGGCATCTCGACGGGGCCAGACTGTTCATCGGCGCCGCCTACACGGGCATCCCCGTTGACCGATGGGCCGGGCTCTTCGATACCGTTTACGTCTCCCTCTGGAAGTACTTCAATGCCGGGTCGGGAGCCATTCTTGCCGGCCCCTCGAATCTGCTCGATGATCTGTTTCACACCCGAAGGATGTATGGCGGCGCCCTGATCCGGGGGTGGGTCTACGCTGCGGTCGCCCTGCATTTCCTCGACGGCTTCGAGGATCGTCTTCAACGTGGGATCGTGGTCAGCGAAGACCTTTTCAGCCGCCTCGAGAAACACCCCTCCTTCACCCTTCGCCGCACATCCGGCGGTTCGAATGTATTCGTGCTGGAGGTTCGGGGCACGGAACCCAAGGCATTCCGTGAGCGGGTGGCGGCTGCAGGTATCTCGATGAGGAAACCTCGAGACGATGGTTCAATCGTTGTTCAGGTGAATGAAACGTGGGCTTCAGTCACCGGTGAAGAACTCGGCCAACGGATGATCGCGGCGCTGGATTGAGATTTGGGACGCGTGACCAGATGCACCGGTGACCGGCCATGACGCTGAGGACGCTCGGTTGGAACGACCGATTCGGATCCCTGTTCGCGCCTTACAGGGCCTCGAAACTCATTCCCGCTCGGGTGACGCGGGTGGATCGCGGAGCGGTGACCGTGCAGTCGGAAATGGGAACGGCGACGATCTCGATCGCTGGTCCCCTCGACTCACACGGTGAATCTGGGCCGCCTGCCGTCGGTGACTGGGTCGGCATCGACCTGATCGGAAATGACGGAGTATTGCGCGTCATTCTCCCCCGTACCGGGGCCTTGGCCTGCCGGCGGCCGGGGGAGGAGGACCACGAACAGGTGGCCGCCGCAAACGTTGATCTCGTGCTCGTTGTTGAGCCCCTTGATCGGGGCCCCAATCCTCGACGAATCGAGCAGGCATGTGCCATCGCGTGGGACGGAGGCGCAACCCCGATAGTGGTTCTCACAAAGCTGGACCTCTGTCACGACGCCGAGGCCGCCGTTGCAAGGGCCAGGGAAGGTGCACCGTTCGCAGATGTGTTGCTGGTTTCCGCAAAAGTCGGTGTCGGCATGGCGGTGCTGGCCAGCCGGCTGACAGAGGGATCGACGGCAGTTCTGCTCGGGCCATCCGGTGCGGGAAAGTCGACCCTCGCCAATCGGCTGCTGGGAGGGGAAAGGCCTGTCGTCGCTGACGTCGGGGAGGAGGACCGAGAGGTGCGCCACACGACGACATCCCGTGGGCTCTTTGTTCTTCCGAGTGGCGCCTGTCTGATCGACACGACAGGAGTGCGCGAGCTGGGTCTGTCACTCGAGCCGGAGGCTGTCGTCTCCCCGTTCCCTGAGATCGAAGACGCGTCCCGGAGATGCTTCCTTCGCGACCATCGGCATGAATCGGAAACCGGATGCGCTGTCCGGAATGAGGCTTACCCTGGACACCTCAAATTCGCGAGGCTGGCGGGCTTCCTGCGGTTTCGCCGGGAGGCCGAAAACCTCGAATTGCGGCGGGATGCGTCGCGGCGCTGCGAGATCCTGGCCCGTCGTCGGAGATTCGGCAGATGATCCGGGAGGCGGCGCACGACAAAGTGGTCCGCTGAAAAACCGATCGGTCCGTACCATTCGTGTTTTCGCGTTTGGATATTGATGCTGACCGGTGGATAATTCCGCCGTCGAGAAGAAAATTCCGTGGAGGTGCTCATGCGTCGGATCGCTGCAATCCTAGTAGTGGCGTTGGCTTCGGGTGTGGTGCTGGCGGAGGAACCGGAGAGGACGGTTGCCACGGATCCGCGGATCGAGGACGCCCTGGCCGCCTGGGTGGTCTGGGTCGAGAACGATCTCGGGGAAAGTGGGGTCCCCGCCGCGTCCTACTCTTTTGTCTATCGCGATGAAATGCTGGCTTCCGGCGGTATCGGTCTCGCGGATCCGGCGTCCGGAGTCAAGGCAGATGCCGACACGCTCTACTCGATCTGCTCGATCTCAAAGCTCTTCACTTCGATTGCGGTGATGCAACTCCGCGATGCTGGAAAGCTGGGCCTCGACGAAGCTATCGGCGACGCGGTGCCGTGGTTTGCATCGCTGACCGATGCCCACCCTGGCGACGAGCCGATCTCGATCCGAAGAGTGCTGACCCACTCCGCGGGTCTCCCCAGGGAATCGGACTCGCCCTACTGGGCGCCCGACTTCGACTTTCCGACGACCGAGCAGATCCGCGAGCGGCTGCCTTCGCAGCAGACGCTCTATCCCTCTGGACGCTATTTCCAGTATTCCAACCTTGGGATGGCGCTTCTCGGCGAAGTCGTAGCTTCCCGCTCCGGCCGTCCGTGGGCCGAGGTCGTTCGGGAGGACATCCTCGCACCGCTGGGGATGGACGACACCTATACGTCGGTGCCCAACGCTCACGCGACCGGTCGTCTGGCCGCCGGTTTCTCCGCCCGCCGTGGCAGTCCGGATCGCGAGCGACTGACGCTTTTCGATGTTGACGGCATCGGGCCCGCGGCAGGCATGGCGTCGAGTGCGAATGATTTGGCGGCCTTCGCCCGCTGGCAGTTGCGTCTGCGCGCCGAAGATGGCGATCAGGTCTTGAAATCCGCCACTCTGCGTGAGATGCAGCGTGTCCACTGGGTCGACCCGGACTGGAAAACGACCTGGGGATTGGGCTTCTCGGTGGTCAAAAGGGATGACACGACCTGGGCCAGGCATGGGGGAGGTTGCCCGGGTTACTACACAGAGTTCGCGGTGCTGCCCAAAGAAGAGCTCGGGATAGTGGTGCTCACCAACGCGATTGGATCCAATCACTCGCTCTATGCGCGGAAGGCGGCGGCAGTGCTGATCCCTGCGGTCAAGGCCGCGAGCAAGGGCTCGGAGGATCAGCCAGAGGGGGATCCCGAGTTCGACCGCTATGTCGGTGTCTATGACACCGTTTGGGGCCGCGAGGGGGTCGTGAGATGGAAGGACGGCCTGGCGGCCGTAGGGTTGTCGAACCGGGCGATCGATCCCGAAGAGTGGATCGTGCCGCTCAAGCACGTCGAGGGCCATGTTTTTCGGAGGGTGAGGACCGACGACAAGAGCCTTGGCGAGGAGTGGTTCTTCAAGGTCAACGAGGACGGTCAGGTCGTTTCCGTCACCGTCCACAGCAATCCGGCGGTCCGGGTGAGGTAGGCGAGGATTGCCAAGAAGATATTGCGACAGCGTCTCCCCTGCTGATAGAATCACCGAGTGACCTCAACAGGAATTAATGTTGGGTACTGAGCATTTGTGAGCGCGGTCGAGCCGAAAAGCCCAGCATGAGCTGTGATTACAGTTCTTCTGGCCGAAAACAGTGCAGCTGGAGCCAGTTTGCTCGAGGTTTGCCCGCTGGTGCGCTTCCTCTGATGAAGAGGGATGGCCAGGGGTATTCAGCTCATCAAGATGAAAGCCCTATCACTCAAACGGTGCCTGGAGGTGACCGACTGTGACCAGAACTCGATCTTTTTGGGCCCTGCTGCTGTTGGTTTCCACGCTGGCCCCGGCCGGCGACTCCAGGATTGATCCGATTCAATCCGCGTTGGAAGCAACCGAGTGGAAGGAAGCCCTCGAACTCGCAGAGGAATGGGTGGATGAGGAGCCCGAGAGTTCCGTTGCTCACTATTGGCTGGCGTTGGCACTGCGGACGAAGATGGAGACTGTGAGCAAGATTCGAGCTATCGCGAGCGTCGATAACTACACGGAAGCGTTGGAGCGCGCCATCGTTCTCGATCCGAAAAACATCGACGCCCTACAGGAACATATCGGCTATCTCATCCACGCCCCTGGAATCGCCGGTGGTGATCGCGACCAGGCGAGGGAGGAAATCGGCGCTCTCGAGAAGGTCGATCCTGTTGCGGCCCTTGAGATGCGTATCGAGCTGTTTCGCAAGGAAGAAGACACGACGGGTCAGATCGCCACCCTGAAGCAGCTTCGATTGCTCGAGCCAAGAAACGCCGCGTATGACCTCGAGGCGGCACTTCTGCTCATCGAGACCGAGGATTACGAGGAGGCCGAGCGCCTGCTACTGGATACCCAAGCCTCGGACGAGCCGGGGGTCGCGCTTGCCGGCAGATATTACCGGGCCCGTTGGCGCGTGATCGCAGAACGCGACCTTGGAACAGCTCGTGATCTCTTGATTGCCTATATCGAGGCACGTGGCGATGGGCCGCTTTCGTATGCGCCGAGCAAGGCAGCCGCCTACTGGCGCCTCGGGCTCGCCTACGATGGGCTGGGTCAAAAATCGACCGCCATCGAGGCATTGGAGACGAGCGTCGAGTTGGATCCGGATTTCAAGCCCGCTGCCAAAGACCTCAAACGTCTTCGTCGCGGACACTGATTTTCAGTCGTTGCGAGCGACCGTTCGGTCTAGTTCTGTAAACCAGTTGAGAACGACCTCGAGATGGCTGCCCGGGGGATCCTCGACCATCACGAAATGTTCACCATCAGGGTGAACATCGTATTGGCGCTGCCAGCGGTATTGCACGAAATCGCCCTCGAACAACGTAGTGCGGCTGACAACCCGGATCTCCGGATCGTAGGCGACGGTGACAGCAATGAACTGTCGATCCTGGAAGTAGAAAAGCTCGCTGCCGTCTGGCGACCAAGTGGGATTGGCTCCACCGGCGACTGACACCTGGACGATGCCGCTCGGGTTCGGGAAACGCGTCACGTAAACTTCGTCGCGCCCTGCCTGGTCGGAGACATAGGCCAGCCATCGCCCGTCGGGTGAGACCGCCGGCGAAAGCTCGTCGTTTTCGCCGTCGAGCAGGGTCTCGATCGTGGATTCGTCCCTCCGGTCGGACCAGTGAGAGAGATCCATGCCCTTTCCTGGAATTTCCTCGCGAAACACGATCGTCCCGTCGCGTGACCAGTCCCCGGCGCGGAGGTTGTTGTCGTGGTCGAGCACAAGGGTCTCCGGCTGGCTCATATCGATGCGGCGCAGCATGAGGTCGAACGAGGCCGAGTTGGTCGTTCCATAAAGGAGTTCAGTTCCGTCCGGGTTCCACACCGGGTAAAACCCACTCTCGCTCAGCTTGGTCGGGGTCCCGGAGCCCAGGTCGACTACCCAGATCGGTCCGGAGCTCTCGCTGAGAGCCAGCTTCGACCCATCTGGCGAAAACCTCGGATCGTTGGTGTCCGCAAACGGTTGGGTCCCCGAAAGGATCGGCTGGACGAGTCCCTCGCGATCCACCAGAACAAGTCTTCGCGTATTGCGCTCGCTCGCCGGGTGGTAGACCACGGTCCCGTTGTCGGAGATCGAAGCCTGCATGGTGCCACCATCTATCCACACCCGAGGCAGGACCGGGACGGGAGTGCCGGAAATCTCCAGCGTCTCGGCGTTGAACCGTACCGCGAACACCTGATTTTCAGCTGCGAACAGGAGGTGTCCGGTCGGCAGGTAGCGCGGATCTGTCCCTTGCAGGCCCAGTTCGATGACAGTGTTTTCTTCGAGGTCGAGGGCGATCAGAGTGGCCGCCGCGCGCTCCCCGGCCGAGAGCAGGAGGGCCTTTCCGGACGGCATTGCCGTCGGGCTCCAGAGAGTCCGCGATCGCAGCGCTTCGAGATCGATCGGTTCGACTTCTCCACCATTTTCGGGAACACGGAAGAGCTGGCGCGACGAGACAAAATAGATGAATCCGTTGGGAGACCAGGTGACGCCGAGTGGGAATGCGGTGAAGGAACCAAGCTTGGATGGTGGCCCGCCGGCAAGGTTGACCTTCCACAGGCCCTCGGACGTGGCAAATCCGATCCACGAGCCGTCCGGCGAGAAAAAGGGCAGTCGAGCGCTGCGTGCCGTAGCGATCTCCCGGACCCCAAAATCGTCGATCTTGCGAATATAAAGCTGATCGTCGGATCCGCCCTCAGCGCTGCTAATGATGAACTTGCCGTCGGGAGAGATCGCCAGTGCGCGACCGTCGCCGTAGCGTGGCGCCGCGCTGTAGGGGAACTGGATGGAAAACCGGCCGGTAGTTGGTTCCGGGACGTCTCTTTGCAGGACCAACGATGCTATCGCCGCGACCGCGACCGCTCCGGTAATGGCGGCTACGAGCCACGGAGCCTTGCGATGCGGTCCGTGACCCGAATCAGCTTCCTCGTCGGGGAGGGCGTCGTCGCCCGGATCCGCCTGGGCGTTTTCGATCGCGATCCGCGCCTCGCCGATGTCGCGCAGACGGCGCCGTACGTCTTTTTCCGTGCATCGTTCGATCAGGTTTCGGATCGATCTCGGTGTTTCGGCTGGAAGAGTTGCCGCATCGGGTTGAAGCGTAAGTACCGCCGCCAGTGTGTCCGTGACAGTTCCGCCGGGGAAGGCCCGCGTGCCGGTCAGCATCTCGTGGAGCAGACAACCGAAGCCCCAGATGTCGGCCCTTTTGTCAGCCGCTTGTCCGCGCGCTTGCTCGGGCGACATGTAGGCCGCTGTCCCTAGCATCATGCCCGCCACCGTGCCGGCGCTGGTCAGCGTCGGCGACATCGAGGGATCGGGTGAACCGGAGGCCGGGTCGGTCTCGAGGGTCTTGGCAAGGCCGAAATCAAGCACCTTGACCCGGTCATCGGGCGTGATGACGATGTTGGCCGGTTTGAGATCGCGATGGATCACGCCCTGCTCGTGGGCAGCCTCCAGAGCCTCCGCGATCTGGTGCGCAAAGGCCAGGGCACGTTCGACGTTCAGGGGGCCGCGTTCAAGTATCGCCGAGAGGTCCTCGCCGGGAACGAGTTCCATGGCGATGAAACGCTCGCCGTCAGGGCCTTCGTGCAGACCGTAAACTGCGGCGATATTGGCGTGGTTCAGCGACGCGAGAAGTTTCGCCTCGCGTTCGAATCGGGCCAGCCGATCCGAGTGGTCGGCAAGGGTTTCTGGAAGCACCTTGATCGCCACCTCGCGATCGAGGGTGGTGTCGGTTGCCGTCCACACGACACCCATGCCGCCCTCACCGAGCTTGTCGACGAGGCGATAGTGGAGAAGAGTTGCACCTTGATTTAGAGACATGGTCGCAATTGTAGGGCTAAATCCAAATTATTACCAGAAAAAGCTCAGCGGCACACGATCAGGTCCCGAGCTCCAGCAGCTTTTCGATCACGTCGCGGGCCGAATAGGACGTCTGTCCCTCGGGAATGAAGCGCGCGATCTCCACAAGGTCGTCGCCGGAGGTGAGCAACGGTTTTTCAACGGCGCAACCCTTTTGAATCTGCGGGTAACCGGCGTTCGCCACAAGTGAATTGCAGATGCACTTTCGTCCAATCGTGTCCGACTCGATGCCGCCCTTTGCAACATAGGTCTCGACTGGTTCCGAGGCGCACCGGTATCCCAGACTTCCGTCGTCCTTTCGGTACAATTCCCGCAAATAGCCGAGGTCGCAGATTCTGGTACGCGAAAGGTAGACGTTCTGTTCGGAAAGGCTGCCTTCCAGTTGAGCCACCTTGAAGGGAAAGCCAGTTGGCGAGGCCAGGCGGTCCGTAACCACTCGGGCCGTCCTCGCCACCGCCTCCTGCAACAACGCTTTCCGATATTCGTCTGCCATCCCCGAGTCGTCGCACAGTGCGAAAGCAGTCCCCACCTGAATGCCGTTGCCGCCGGCCTCCAGGACGTCGCGCAGTTTCTCGGCCGACGCACACTCGCCGGCAATCCAGAATGGGAGGCCCAGATCGCGGATCTTCCCGAGATCCACCACGTCTTTCTCACCGTAGATCGGTTCGCCACCGTCGTTGACTTGCAGCGTGCCGCGAGGCGGTGCGTTGTGCCCGCCCGCTGTCGGTCCTTCGATGATAAATCCGTTGACCTCGCCGTCAGACCTCCGCAGCATCGTCGTTGCCAACACATTTGAGGCGATGATGGGAAAAAAACTGGGGCGTACGAGTGGCGGGTGATCGCTCTCCATGAAATTCCGGGGATCAAACCGAGCGAGCGTGTCGTCTGCTTGTTGGGAATCGGCGACGTGCAGGTTGTAGGTTACAGCCTGATGGTGGGAAAGGCCGTCGAGGACGCCGGGCATCATGGTCGGGATGCCCGCCCCCATCACCACGTAGGCGACTCCGGCCAACATGGCGCCGTAAGCAGACGCCATGTGGGGCATCTGGATCTTCTCTAGATAGTTGATACCAACCGGTCGATCGTGGCCTTCGCGGGCGAGAAAGACCTCCACAAAATTGCCAAGGATGCACAGCTCGTGGAGCCTTTTAGACGCTACCTGTTTATGCATGGGAATGGTCGCGTAGGGTTTGTCCGCCGCCTTGCCACCCTGGATGTAGTATTTGTCCACGGCACGCTTGGCCATGTCACGGAATGGGAAATTCCCCAACGCCCGGCGGATGTGCCCACCGACGTCGCCGTCCTGGAGACGCCTGACCAACAAAACCTCGAGGGCGACGCCCGAAACGACCCCGAGCTGTCCCAACTTCGAAACAGTCTTCGCGAGGTGCCAGTTCGAGATCGCGACGCCCATGCCACCTTGAATGATTTTTGGATATTCAAAGTCCATAGGTTTCGCAGGCTAGCAGTCGGTCAGGACTTCCGAAAGTCAGCCTGCGGCAACGATTTACCGCGCTGTTGCGGCACCAGGCGCATTCACTTTGCGCGATATCGTTCAAGCGTGGATAGAATGAGCCATCTCATCGAGGAGGAGGCTGTCATGGGTCTGACGCGGAGGCAAACAATTTCAGGTGGAGCGCTGGCTCTTCTCGGCACGGGCTTTTTGGGGAGGGTCGACAAGGTTGCGGCGATGCAGAAGCCGCTGTCGTTGACGGACGCTCTCAAACAGCAGGCGACCGGGGCGAGCGAGGCGCTTCTGCTCGGCCCGACGCCAGGCGAGGAGGGTCCGCCTGAACCGGCAACCTACGACCGCCTGCCCCTGGAGTGGAACAAGAAAACCGTGAAACGCTTCAAGGAGAAGTTGGCGGAGCGGGACATCCAGGCGTTTCTCGTACGCAAGCCACTCAATCTCATCTATCTCACCGGCTACTGGCACTCCACCACCGAGCGCCCCCAGGCGGCATATATGAATCGAGACGATAAAGACCCTTGGTACCTCTACCCGGGCCTCGACCGTGACCTGGTGACCAGCTGGTGGTTCGGCGGAGGGCGTATGTATTTCGATTTTCACCACGCCGAAGGCGGATTCCCGCACGAGGGCAAGGTGCAACAGGGCAAGAAGGTCGATCTCTTCACATTCATGCTCGAGGGCCTCAAGGAGCACGGCATCCAGGGCACCAAAATCGGAATTGACGGCGAACTCTACCCATCCGAGATCGAAAAAGCCAAGGCGGTTCTGCCGGGGATCGAGTTCGTCAACGTCGCCCAGGTCCTGATGGACATGCGCCAGGTCAAAACAACCGAGGAACTCGCCCTGTGGCGTCGCGCGTACATCTACTTCGACCGTGCTCACGCGTTTGCGCGGGACTACATCCTGACCCACGGTACGGACATCATGGACCACGAGGTCTCGGTCGCTACCGAGCTGTGGATCAATGATCAGCTCTACTCGGATCTCGATCTTGCTGGTGGTGCCTTGCATCACGGAGTTCGAAGTGGAGTCGGCATCGGGTGCCGCGCCGGTCGGGTCACGGGATTCCCACATCCCAACCAGCCGTACTACAACCGGATCGGTCGAGGCATGGCGCTGCAGATTTCAGGCGGCGCGAGGATCGGCGGCTACGGGCACGAAAATTACCGCGCGTTCATCATCGCGGATGAAAAGGGCGCGTTTGATCCCCACATGCAGAAGCTGTGGCGGGTCAGCCGCGATTGCTGCGACATGCAGATGGAGCTGTCGGTCGAGGGCGTGACCTGCTCGAGCGTTGCGTACCAGATTCACAAATACCAGGTGGAACAAGGCGTGCAGAAGTACATCTACCACCGACCGGCACACGGTGCAGGGGTGGAGGGCCACCAATCGCCCTACCTCGCCCTCGGCGACTACACCATGATGGTCAAGGACATGTGCTTCTCTGAAGAGCCGGGGCTCTACGATCCCGAGAAAGGCTGCGGCTTCAACTGGAGCAACACCATCGTGGTCGGCAAGAAATCTGGCTACCGCATGAGCCGGGTGCCCTACTCGAAGGAGTGGTGCTGGCTGAAAATCTGAATCGCGCTCAGTTCAGAGAGCTCAAAAAGGATGCCATGATTGCGCTGCTGCGGCGAGAACCCCCGACGCGCCAGCCCGTACGAAATCAGGAGGAGGCTGTCATGCAGCGTGTTGCCCGGCTGGTGGTGTGTGTCGTGATCCTCGGGATGGGCTGCGGAACCTCTCCCGAACCGAAGCTCACTGAGGCGGTTGATGACCCCACCGCGGTCTCGCCAGGCGAACTACTCGAGCGTTACCAGCAGGCCAACGCTGCCTTCGAAGCCGGCGAGGTTGCGCGCTTCTGCGCGCTCACAGCGGCCCTCACCGAGGCGTGGCCGGATCATCCGCGCCTGATCTTTAACCTTGCCAGGTGCAGTGCGCTCCAGGGAAATGAAGCCGATGCTCTCGATCTGCTGGATCGTCTGATCTCGATGAGAGTCGCCATCGACCCGTCAGAGGACGAGGATCTCAGGTCGCTGCGCGAGTTGCCGCGGTTCAGCGTACTCATGGACCGGTATCGAGCAGCGATCGAACCGATAGCGGTCAGCGAGGTGGCGCTCAGGTTGGACGATCCGGAGTTCGTGCCAGAGGATATCGCGTGGGACGAGGTTTCTGGAGACCTCTTCGTATCCAGTATTCGTAAGCGCAAGATCATTCGAATTGATGGCCAGGGCCGCCAGACCCTGTTCGCGGGATATCCCGAAATCGATATGTACGCTGCGCTCAGCATGGCGCTCGATTCTGATCGGCGACGGTTGTGGCTGACGACGGCGGCGACGCCGAGCATGATCGATTTCCGGGCCGGGGAGCACGAAGGCCGGTCCGAGTTGCTCGGATTCGATCTCGAGATCGGAAAACTCGTTGCTCGGATTAGCGCGCCCGCCAATGGCGATCAACACGAGCTCAATGATCTGATTGTCGGTGCCGACGGTGCTGTGCTGGTCGGGGATGCACCGGTCGGAGCGATCTATCGACTCAAGCCGGGTACCGATAGGTTCGAAACGGTGGTTGCCCCCGGGACCATGTTTTCACCTCAGGGGATCGTGATCCTGTCTGATGGCGGGCAGACCCTGATCGCCGATTACAGCCGGGGGCTGTGTCTGCTGAAACCCGACGGCAGCATTCAGGTTTTGTTATCACCTCCGTACGCGTGGCTCGGCGGCATCGACGGCTTGTCGGTGGCGGGGCGGCGCGAACTGATTGCGGTCCAGAACGGTGTCACACCGAATCGCGTGGTGAGGATCCGCTTGACCGAGGACGTCGATGGAATCGAGGCCGTTGACGTGCTCGATCTCGCTCACCCAGAACACGATCAACCCACGCTAGGCGAGGTCGTCGGAGATGATTTCTTCTATGTGGCGAACAGCCTATGGGGCGCCTGGGATCGAGAGGGAAACCTGGTTGAGGGCCGGAGTCTCAGTCCGCCAGTAATCCTTCGGATCTCGCTCGACTGAGCTTTACTCCCGAAGCCGGCCGAGCATTGTATCGGCGTTGGTGTTGTCCGCGTTGAGTTCGAGAGATCGCTCGTAGTTGGCGATTGCCTCTTCGGTCCGGCCGGCGAGCATGTAGGACTCGGCGAGACTGTCGTAGGTATTGAATCCCTCCGGGAAAGCTTCCACATTGAGTTCGAAGATGATGATCGCATCCTCGATCCTGTCGCAAGCAACGAGTTGATAGCCGAGCATGTTGAGCTCATTTTCGGCGAATCTCCAGCTTTCGGGCTCCTCCTCCTTCAGCTGCCGGTAGCGCGCGACTGCGGCCTCGACGCCGCCCTTGACTAAATCATCAGTCATCGGTGCACAGATCGACGGAGTGTAGGAGTTGGTCAGGCTGGCGTGGACCTCGGTGATCCAGTTCTCAAAGCTGAGGCCGTTCTCCGGGCTTTCCCATTCGGCCCATGGCGCCAGCGGATTACGTTCGACGATTTCCGAGAACGAGTGTCCTGCAGCAACCTCCTCAGCCACCGCTGCGACTGTGCCCTCGACCATCTTGATATAGACCGCGAGGTCGTCCATCGAGAACGCGCCTCCGTGAGATGCGACCAAGGTCGTGTCGGAGGGCAACGTTTCGTGGATCTCGGTCAGAACCTCGATCAACCGCTGCGCATCACCGCCGCGCCCCGGATCGGCGTTCGGAAACGTCCCGAGAAGAACCAGATCGCCGACGCAGGCGATTTTCGCCTTTGTGAAGTGCACCACCATGTCCCCGGCGGTATGGCCGCCGGGCGCTGGCAGGAGCCGGATGGTGTCGTTATTGAAATGGATCGTCGCAACCTCCGTCACGGTCACGGACGGCTGGCCGGCCGCATCGGGGATGGGTAGGGCGAAATATCTACCCATTTGGCGGCGGACTCCGGCGTGGGCAACGACGACTGCACCATCGCTCAGGACAGGGTTGCCACCGACGTGGTCGCCATCGCCGTGGGTGTTGACGATGATCCGAACCGGACCGCTCCCAAGCTTGGTCAGCTCCTCGCGGACTGCCGCTGCAGTCCCGGCATAGCCGGTGTCCACCAGTAGAGTGCCGTCGTCGGCGATCGACGCGATGACGCCAACATTTTCGTTGCACCGGAGCTGGTGGAGGTTGCCGGCGATGTGACTGACCTCGACGGGAGGTGGCTGGTCGGCTTCCTGGGCGCCAGCGCCAGCCACGATGACTGAAGTCAAAACGAGAATGAAGAGAATCGATCGAGAATTCACGATGGCGCTCCTTTTCGCGACGGGAAATGACTGACAGGAACCTATCTTGACGACTTCAACAGTCATCGAGTTCATACGACCGGAGGCGGTTAGGGTTTTCCGGCTGAGATGTCACTCCTCAGAATCAGCGGCCGGGAGGACGGTAATGACCAACTCCTCGTCGGTTGATTCAACCCTGGCGCCGTTGAATTCCAGTTTCAGTCCTTCGGCCTCGATGGTCACCGCATTGCCATCACGTTCAACCGTAGGATCGCCGGAGAACCCGGAAACGGCGATCTGTCGGTAGCCATACAGGAACGGGTGATCCTCGGAGGCAGGGGTCGTCAGGGCGACGACACCGTCAAGAGACCCGCGCACATAGCGGGGGTTTTTCAGGTTCACCTCGCCACGGGGGTGGTCGGCGGTCAGAAAGTGGGTTTGCAGGACCTCGCCGTGGTCAAGCACCTCAACCGCCATCGGGTTGAAGCGGCCCGTCCCCAACTGCTCGTCCTCGTCGGCCAGACGCACCACCACTCGTTTTCCGCGACCCGAAAAGTCTTCGTACAATGCCGCCCTCTCTCCTTTCAGGTCGGACATCGCGGCCTGCGCACGATCCGAGACCGCGTTCAATTCCCCGTTTGTAAAGGTCGCGGGAGCGGCCCCACGCCCCGCGATCGCGATTTCCAGCAGCTCTGTGAAGGTGCTTTCCGGTTCGGCATCCAGGGCCTGTTTCCACTCCGGGAGTAACCGATCGAGTACCACGGCGATTGCCGACCCGGTCTCGTAGAAACGCCAGCGGATCCCCTCCGGACCTCGATCCTCTCGAAGCTTTTCCGTGTTGTCCGCTATGCCGATCGCCGACCGGCCCATGTAGACCGCGGTTCCTTCCTGGAGCTCGAGCGCAGTTTCGAATGAGCGGTGATCTTCACTCAACTTCGCTGATCGTTGGGTTCGTATCGCCAGGGTCGCGGCCGTCCACGAAGCCGCCGAATCGTCTGTTTCGGATTCGACCGCACGCGCCAGGGCCTCCTCCTCGAGGAGAAGCTGTCGGTAATTATCGACGTCGTCCATCGGATAGCTGTAACGCCACATCTCGTTTGGTCGCCAAGTCGGATGGAGAGGTTTGGAGAACAGGTGGAAGACCTCGTGAAACAAGATGTGGGCCTCGTACTCGACCGACCGGCCCGGCTCGATTGTCAGCAATAAAGTCGCGGTAGGCGTGCCGCCGATGTCTGCGTTGGAGTTCCAACGCATTGCAGGGTGTTTTCCCGGCGAAACCCAGACGCCTTCATGGCCCTCCAGCGGTCGGAACTCGTCGGGTGGATCCGGGTGACGAAACAGAAGGGTGCGTTGGCCGTCGAATATCGCGATCGAATACCTGGTGGCATCGAATCCGGGCCACAGCTCTATTTCCGAGAATAGATCAAAGGTGGCGACTACCTCGAACGGGTCGACAACCTGTCCGTCGTCTGCCGCTCCAGCCAGAGCGAGCGCGACCGCCAAAACCAGAAATCCCGCCCGAAACTCCATACCAGCCTCCCGCCGATGCTGCCGGTGATCTGCCTACTAAGTACTTAGTACGATGTTTTCGATTTTTGGTTTAATCACGGATTTTAGCGTTCTTGCATTGAGGGTATGGCTCCGCCTTCGCCGTGCGGTACGTGACGACCCGACGGTCGGCGAGGAGGGCTGCTCAGACCCTTGCACGGGAAATTCATGTAGTAGCTGATTTCGTTCTCGATTTCCCGTTGTGACGGGTTCACACCCTGCCACGATTCCATGAAATGTCGAAAGTGATCGCAGGCCGCTTCGAATGTTACGTCTTGAAAGAATGGAAAAACATCCCCAGACAACGGTGTTTGAACGTCCAACATCTGGACCGGTTCTCTGCAAGATATGTCGAAATCTCTAACATCAAAATATTTGATTCCTGGATGAGAATACGTTTTGAAATATACGCGTCTTCTGTTTGTATCGAACACAAAACTCCATTGAGTAGTGCCCGGATATCCATTGATATGTTCACTTCTGATATTGTGCAGAGTTCCAAATGCATATTCAACGGCGGAATCTGCGTCGGTTGAAGAAAATTCTTCGAGTCGTCTGGCAGCAATCCGAAATCTCTGGAGGCTCCCATTCGGTTGATAGAAAGGACTTTCGTTGTGCATGGTCCAGTCTCGGATGGAGTCACCGTATGTTGAATTCGTCAAGACACTCACTGGGAATTCCTCACCGGCATAGAAGATTTCCTCACCCCTGAGACATTCGAAGGCCGCGCTGTGGCCGAATCTGTCCGCAATATGATAGTGATCTCTGGTCAAAATTCTGAATTCTCCGGCTGCCTCGAGAACCTCCTCGACCGTCTCGCAATTGTCGAGCATATATTGGATCCAAAGTCCGTCTTGGAGGGGTGGCCTCGCGTCGGGAGGTGGCTGGACTATTTCGGGGATGCCCATCATGCTAATAACCAGACCTCTTTCGTTCATTCCTGTCCAGACGTATCCAACGTGAACGAACGAGAAATTGACGCTTGCAAAACGGGAAATCCAGCGGGCTCTCGCTCCAGTCGTACTCACATATGGAGCCGTTCTTTCGACGCCTCTTTTGTTGAAGAGAATGAGGCCTTCGGTTGTGTAACTGTTGTCGAGGTTCTTACCGAAAACCGAGTATCCGTGGTTGACCAGGTTAATTGATGAACATGTGGTTCTCGGAGGTTCAACTTTTGGAGAGAGGTCGGTCGCTTTCTCGGCGTATCCACAGGCCACCGCGAAGAGGAGACAGGTCACCAGAGGGATTATCGAACTGTTTCTGTGGGGCTTTCCCATCGTCCGACCACCTTTCAACCGGCGGGAGCTATCGAGAATCCTTTGATTCTCAAGGTATGCCGTGTGCGCGCGTTTGTCATGGCTTCAGCTCTCGCAGCCTGAGAAGGGACTCGTAGGAGCTCCCTTTAATGATGAACGCGCGAAAAACGGACTCGAAATGCAGCTCAACGGCATGCCCGACATCTGTGGACGGCGAGGGACAGCAGTCCCGGGTACACTGACCGTCGATGAGAGGCGGGAGATGACCGTCGAAATTGGCACACTGAGCCTGCTCGAAGATCAGGCTCTGGAGTACCTGCGGCGCCGTGGAGAAGAGGTGGAGTTCGCCGAAGGCAACACCGTCCTCCGCCAGGGTGAGACCGGCGCCGCCTTTTGGGTCATCCTTCGCGGCGAGGTCGAAGTTGTTCTCCGTTCTGCAGAGGGCGCCGACCACCCTCTTCTGCGGCTCGGGCCCGGCGAGACATTTGGTGAACTGGCGATTCTCCGTTCGGCGCCGATAGCCGCCGACGTCGTGGCAGTGACTTCGGTGACTCTACTCCGGTATCCGGGCGAATACCTGCCGACGGCCCTCGCCGAGAGCGAGTCACTCCGACGCTCTCTGTTGGCCCGGATGGCACAGAGCGTCCTGCGGAGAACCAGCGAGGCCGTTGGCCTGTACAAGCAGACTCGGGCGCTGGCCGATCTCCACCAGGGCCTCCACCCGGCTGACACCATCATCTCTTCTTCGGCGCGGATGCGGGCGGTGGTCACGCGGATCGAACAGGCTGCAGCGTCCCGCCAACCGGTGTTGATCACGGGCGAGTCCGGTACCGGCAAACTGCTGGTGGCGCGGAGGATCCACGCCGAATCGGTGAGGGAACCCGAACCACTGATTGCGGTGGACTGCCGGGAGCTCTCGGTTCGGGACGCCGACACTCTGATCTTCGGGACGTCCAGGGCGTCGGATGCCGATCTGTCAGCCGAACGCTACGGCGCCCTCCACCTGGCCCACGGCGGCACCCTGGTGTTGCAGGGCATCGAGGCCCTCAGCGATGAGAGCCAGCGGGAGCTGGCGCGCCACCTGCAGTCCGATCGCGAGGTCGAGTCGAGACCGTTCCCCGATGTGCGGATTATCGCCACAATCGATACCGATGCCTATGGGCCGGAACGATCACGCATGGTCGATGAGCTCGAAAACCAGTTCGAAACTTTGATCGAGATGCCCACTCTCGCCGAGCGCCCCCGCGACATCGTGCCCCTGGCCCGGACATTCCTCGGCGAGATCGACGACGGCGACCGACTCGAGCTGACACCGTCGGCTGAGAGGGCGCTGGTCTCGCTCAAATACCGCCACCGCAACGTCGAGGAACTGAGGTCGGTGGTGGAACTCGCGGCGCGTGTGGCCGACGGCAATGAACTCCGCGCAGAGCACATCTTCAGCGGTTTTGACGGCGAGCGGGCGATTGGTCTCGACATCAGCCGCTTCTGGTTTGTTCGCTGGTTGGTCGACGGGGGAGGGCTTCGATTCTCGCGGTCAGCAGTTGCGCTGGGCTTTATCGCTGCAGCCGCCATTTGTTTGGCGGCTAGCGGTTCCATGATCGCCAGGGTCGCCAACGGAGCGGTGTGGAAGCTCTGGGAACCAGTCGTCTTTGGGCTCTTCCTTCTCGTGGGCTCCCTGTGGTGCACGGTGTGTCCGCTATCGAGCGGCGGCCGGGCTGTCCAACGGTTTTTCTCCCTCGATCGCCCGCCGCCACCCTGGATACTCCGCGCCGGCACCATGCTCTCCGCTGCAGGCCTGGTGCTCATCCTGTGGTCGGAGGAGTTCTTCCACATGTTCACGACGCCCTTCGCCACCGGGATACTGCTGCTCGCCCTCATCGGATCGGCGGTCGTGTGCTGCGTCATCTGGCAGCGTGAGGTTTGGTGCCGCCACCTCTGTCCGTTGGGCCGACTTGGGGTCGCGCTATCGCCGGTTGCGCCGTTGACGGTCGCGGCCCGCCGATCGGTTTGCGCGTCGACCTGCACGACCCATGACTGCTACAAGGGCAACGATCGGGTCCCCGGGTGCCCCGTTTGGCACCACCCGCAGCTGGTCAGCGAAGCGCACCGCTGCAAGACCTGCCTGACCTGTCTCCAGAGCTGCCCACATGATTCGGCGGGGCTTTATCTGCGACCGAGGCTGCTCTCGGCCTGGCGGCTGGACAGTACCGAGAGCTACGTCGTGCCGTTCGCGCTGACGGTCTTCTTCTTGTCACCGGTACTGATATTGATCCAACAGGGTGGGGCGCTCGCGGATCCACTTTTAATGACTCTCGCGTGCTGGCTGACTCTCGTGGTGGCCGCTGTGGTAGCGCCGGTGATTTCGCCTTTGGTCCAGGTTGAAGGCCGCAGCACAGCCCTCGCGGCAGCGACGGCCTGTGCCCTGCTGGTTCTTGGTTGGGGCCCGTTGATGGCCTACCAGATGGGTCATATCCCATTCTTCGAGTCATTGGTCGTTGTTTCTCAGCCGGACACCTGGTGGGCTCGATGGCCCGGGCCGGCGGTGACCATCATGACCCTGGTGCGGGTCGCCTGGGTGGTCTTCGCCGCCATCCTCTCGGCGACCATCCTCTGGAACGCCAACGGAACGGCAAGAAAATCAGGAGTCAAAATCCGTACCTTGGGATGGTCGTTTTTGATCTTCGTGTGCACCGTGTACACCTTCGGTGCACTCTGGATGGTGGCAAAGTAGTCCGACGGTAGAAGCTGACGATCTCGGGAGGATTTTCTGGGTCGATGCTCGTATCCTCGACCGGTTCCGGCCAGGTGACGGCGAACCGGCGGGTTAGCTGCCGGGATATTCGGTTCTGACCTCCATCAGCGAGGTTGGCCGGACACTTCGTCCGAGACTTCGGCGATCGCGAGGAAGGTCGCTTTGGCCATCTCGATGATGGCCTCCTCCTGATCGGCGTTGAAGGATGCCTCATCCATATCACTTCGGAACGCCGCCCACATCTGAGGCTGCTCGTCGCCGTAGGGATCGAAGTAGGCGAGACCGTCACCATCGAGGCCCCAACTCTTGCGCAGAGCCCGGGCGAGGAATCGACCGCCGTTTGTACTGCCCTCGAGGACATAGAGGGCGCCCAGCAGCGCAACCGGATCTGCATCTCGGGTCTCGTTGATCCGCTGAGAAAATTTCTTTGCGGCATCGCCTGCCGGGAATTGGTCGGGATTGGCGCCGTAGAACGCCAGGTCACGATCGAGGTCCGGGATCCGCATCCGTTCCGCAGATGCAAGGGCTCCGATTGCGGCATGTTTGTCGCGGCTGGTCTCGAGGGCTGACTCCAGAGATTGGTGGACTTTGAAAAGCTGGCCGAGGTAGGCGCTGAATGTTTCTCGGCCCACCTCGCCGGAGGCGATCGAGCGTTGCAGGGTACGCGACTCGGCATGGGAGTGGAGATCGTTGGTCTCGGCTTTGAGCCGCTGCATGATGGACGGTTTCGGTTCTGACATGATGTTTCCTTTGTCGAGTTCGATTCTGGATAACACTTATTGAAAGAACAGCGTTGCCACGCCGGCAGCCGCCAGCCAGACCAGCCCCTTTGCGAGGAAGAAGAGGAAGCCGATCACGCCGATCTTCTCGATCCAGGTTCTATATCTCTTTTCGGTCATCGAAAACCCGTTTGGGGTGAGATTCGTTCTCAGCAGCATCAAGATAGCGATATGGGTGGCTGGGTGTCAAGGGACGCATAGAGGATATTCGTTGATTTCAATCGCACACAAGCAGTCTATTTCGAGATATTTGTGTGGGTTTGAGCTCCTATTCTGTAACCACCGCGAAGGATCCTGATGACGGGTGATTCCTTAGCGGCGCAGAAATGCAAGAGCTTCGACCTGCCTTGTCTGAGGCATCATGTCGATGGCCTGAATCGTGACCAGTTGGAAGCCGCCTTCGATAAGGCCCGCCAGGTCGCGGGTGAGTGTGCTCGGGTCGCACGAGAGGTAAGCCACAGATCGCGCCGGTGAGTCGATGATCATCTCGAGGGTCGGCGGGTCGGTGCCGGCCGCGGAAGGGTTGAGGATGATGGCGTCGGGTTTTTCCGATCGAAGGCGGCGCTGTGCGCGGTGGATCGGGTTCGCCAGGATCTCGACGTTGTCTACTCGCCCTGCCTTGATCGTTGCCCGACCGTCAGCAACCGAACTCCTGACGCCTTCGACGCAAAGGACGCGGCGGAATTGTTGGCGCAGGGCGAGGCCGTGGGTCCCGACGCCGGCGTAGAGGTCAACGAGCAATTTGCCGCCCCTCAGGAACTCCGCCATCCGAGAATGGATCTCTGGCAGAAGTCCGAGGTTGACCTGAAAGAACGACCCGGGGGAGACCCGAAGCGAAAGGTCGGCAGAGTCGACCCAGACCTCGCGGCTTCCATCGACGGGATCGATACGGCCCTTGGTGACCTGAGGTCCGCGCCCGGGGTTGAGGTTGACTCCGATGCCGGCGACGTGGGGACAGGCGTCCGCGATGGCTTCGATCGGGAGCTTGGGAAGGGTTTCGGAATTGACCACCAGGGTCAAATGCTGCTGCGTCGGGTCGCTCCCACATCGCAGATCGATGTGACGCAGTACAAACGGGAATTTTGTCGATGAGTTCAACAGCTTGCGCAGGCTGCGAGTGGTCTCGAGCAGCTCGGGAACGAGCACCCCGCAATGCGGCGCGTCGACGACCTCGCGGCTGCCGCGTTGAAAGTAGCCGAGCGCTGACCGCCGGTCGCGATCGGTGGAGATCGCCATCTTGGCCCGGTTTCGATAACCCTCGATCTGCGGCGAGGCCAGAGTCGGCAGGATCTTCTTTTTGTTGGGGCGACCCTTTTTGGCAATCGCATCCATGAGCCAGAGCCGCTTGCTCTCGAGCTGCTGCTCGTAGGGTTGGCGCAACAATGAGCACGCCCCGCATTCGACGCGGTGGGGACAATCGACGGTTTGGTCTTTGGACTCAGTCATCTGCGCCCCTCAGACTATCGGAATCCGCGGGTCGGCGCCGCAATTTTCTCAAAAGGGTTGGTCGTTTCCGTTGTCGAGACGCAAAACCAAGACATCGGCTTGGGTCTGGCCCCATGAAGTGCTACCTTTTGGCCATGACACTCCATATCGTTGACCATCCCTTGCTGCACGACATCATGGCGCGGCTGCGCGACCGGTCCACGTCCTCCGACGACTATCGGGCCCTGACCTATCGGGTCTCGACCTTTTTGATCGGCGAGGCGACCCGTGACCTGCCGACCCGTGAGGAGGAGATCGAGACCCCGCTCGAAACAACGACGGTGCGGCGACTCGACTCCCGGGTGGTTGCGGTTCCCGTCCTGCGCGCCGGTATCGGCATGCTCCAGGCCTTCGTCGATCTGGTCCCAGGCACCGAGGTCGGTTATTTCGGTCTCGAGCGAAACGAAGAGACCGCGCAGGCCCGCTGCTATTACGAGAAGGTGCCGCCGAATCTCGATGAGGCGGTCGTCTATCTGCTCGATCCGATGCTCGCCACAGGAGGCTCGGCAGCGATGGCGGTCGAAGGCCTTTTGGCGAGGGGGGCGAAGGATGTGCGGCTCGTGGTGATCGTCGCGGCGCCGGAAGGCGTGGAACTGATGTCCCGACGCACCCCCGGCACCGAGATTTACACAGCTGCGCTCGATCGCGGTCTCAGTGATCGAAAGTACATCCTGCCCGGGCTCGGCGATTTTGGCGATCGCCTGTACGGGACCTGAGTGCCGACCGTTTGACGACGCATTCGAAAAAGACGATTTCTCACCGGAAGAGACACGCTCGTTGACGTGTTATTTTGATCGGCACAATCAACAACCGAAAGAGAGGACTTTTTTCGTGAATGATTTGAATACGGGCGCAGAGCGTAGCAAGACTCCAGTTCATCTGTGGATCGTTGGGGTTTTGTCCCTGCTGTGGAATGCGATGGGGGCCTTCGATTATCTGGCGACCAAACTGCATCTCGACTTCTATATGAGCCAGTACTCCGAGGTGCAGCTCGAGTACTTCTATGGCTTCCCCAAGCTGATGACCGCGTTTTGGGCTTTTGCGGTCTGGGGCGCAGTCGCGGGATCGATCGGCCTCCTGTTGCGGAAAAAGTGGGCGGTATGGGCGTTTGTGGTTTCGTGCGCGGGAATGGTCGTTACCACGATTTACAGCTACGGTATGACCAACGGCGCCGAAATTATGGGTTTGATTGGTGTGGTCTTTTCCGTAATCATCTGGGTGGTCGCACTCTTCCTACTCTGGTACTCCTGGTCGCAGGCGAAAAAGGGCGTTCTCAATTGAACCCTGGTGAGGGCGGTGTCAGGGCGCGAATGTGGCAGTGATCTGACCGTACCTCGTGAGGGCCGTGCCTAGGGTTCGAAAGCGTCTACACCAGATCCACCTCACCGGTGAACATCTGGAACTCGATCATCCGGCCTTCCGGGTCGCGGGCGAAGAAGTTGTAGATCGGATAGCGCGGGTTGTCTCTGGGCGCATCGAGTGCTTTATGTTGAAATCGTATGTACATTCCGTCGACGCCTTCGCGGTCGGGGTAGACGAACGTGAGAATTCCGCAGGTCTCGCTCTCTTCCCGTTGGCAGAAACCGAAGAGGAATTGCCCGTGCCGGAAGATACGGCGGTCGGTCTGATCCATCCACAGCTCGGCGCCGACTCGATGGGTGTAGAACTCGGTCAGGTCAGCGAGCACGCCGACAGGACGAGAGTGGCGAAACCAGGGCCAGAGTCACGAGTTTTGCAGGGGTCAGTCTGCGCATCGTAGCTTGCATGAGAACCAATTTCATTGCCCTCTTGGAGCAACGGCGCTCGAGCTTCGTCGGCTTCGCATAAGCGAGCCGTTTTCCCTTTAATAGTAACAAATGGAAAGACTTGCGCCCTGTGGAATGTGACAGCTGTCACGCCGGCCGTCGGAGCGATTGCCGATAGTGGTCTGTGAGCGTTTTCCTCGACGGCGTTGCGGAATCCTGCGAGGGGCGCGCTTCAGGGGGGTGCCGTGAACCGATCTGCAGTCGTCATCAGTCTCGTGTTGTTGGCACTGGTCGCGCTGTCCACTTCGGCTGTTGGTGGCGCAACCAATGACTGGGCGGAAGGCACACCTGGCCTCGAAAACGGCGCCAGCCGGGACTACTACAACCGGGCCGCCCTGCTGCCGTGGCGCAACTTCATGGGCGATTGGCGCGACTCGCTCGGCGCTTCTCAGGGCGAGGCCGCTTTTGCCGTCACGACCGTCGTTGACAACGATATCGCGCGCTTCATCGAATGGAATGTGACCGGGATGGTCCAGGCGTGGTTCGATGGCGGCCTGCGCCGCTCGGGCTTCTTCCTACGTCCGGTCGAGGGAGGAGGGACCTTCGATTTCCGCAGTCGCGAGTACGCCGACTCCGGGCAGCACCCGCAGCTGGTGGTGGTCACCGCCCAGGGGACCAGCACCCTGCCGCCAGAGGCCGATAGCTACCTGGATACCTCGACCTACACCAGCCTGGGAGACGAGGAGCGGATGAGGGTCTCGACCTCGCCGAACAACGCTCTCTTGCGGTTCGATCTCGGCAGTTTTGATGCCGGCACTACCGTGGTCTCGGCGACACTGCGCCTCTACACCTACCAGCAGTTCGGCGGCGGAAGCATGGGCATCGGAGTCTTTTTGTGCGACCAGGGCCACGACCTGCTGCAGTCAGCTCCGGTGCCCGGCCTCGCCAATGCCTTTCCGTTCGACCAGGGCATCGAAAGCCATCCGGACGTCTACTTCTTCGACCCCTTCGAATCGGCGGTCTGGGTTGACGGTTGGACCTACGTCGGCGGCAACCTCGATATCGTCAGTGATGATCCGGCGCTGTTGTATGCCCCGTTCCAGGGCAACGCACTGCGATCGACTCTGCTCGAGGGCACCAACACGGCGATGAACATTGGTTGGCACTTCTTCGACGAAGCCGGTGCCGAGCCTGAAGAGGCGTATTTCCGCTACTACCTTCGCTTTGCCGATGACTGGGAGCAGACCGTCGACGGCGGCAAGATGCCGGGATTCGCCGGGACCTACGGAGTGGCGGGCTGGGGTGGGAGGCCGGTTGACGGGACCAACGGGTGGTCGGCCCGGGGCACGTTCTATCTGTCGGTGCCGGACGATAATCCTGTTGCGGGCACAACGCCGCTCGGTAACTACGTCTACCACGCCGATATGAGCGGCAACTACGGTGACGTCTGGTTGTGGCAGGAGGACTACCGAGGCCTGCTCGCCGACAACCGTTGGTACTGCGTCGAGCAGTACGTGAAAATGAACACCCCGACCCTCAACGATGGCATCCTGCGGGCCTGGATTGACGGGCGGCTGGCGTTCGAGAAGACCGACCTGCGGTTCCGTGACGTCGACTCTCTCAAGGTCGAGGAGGTGTGGATGAACGTCTACCACGGCGGCACGGCGCCGTCGCCATACGATCAGCACCTCTACGTCGACAACCTGGTCATCGCATCGAGCTACATCGGGCCCATGTATGACCCGAATTTGATCTTTGCCGACGGCTTCGAGTCTGAGGATTTCACGTCGTGGAGCAGCGTTCAGGGTCCGTGAGGGCCGGTGGCGCGCAACCATTCCACTCGGTCCCGCCGGTGCCGAATGCCTATCCCCTCATCCCGGAAGCTGCTCGCGATCAAACAGGCTTGTCAGTCCAGATCCACCTCACCGGTGAACATCTGGAACTCGATCATCCGGCCTTCCGGGTCGCGGGCGAAGAAGTTGTAAATCGGGTAGCGCGGGTTCTCCCTTGGCGCATCGAGTGCCTCGTTCCGAAACCCTTCGTACATCCGGTCGACGCCTTTGCGGTCGGGGTAGACGAATGTGAGAATCCCGCAGGTCTCGCTCTTTTCCCGTTGGCAGAAACCGAAGAGAAATTGGCCGTGCCGGAAGATGCGGCAGTCGGTTTGGTCCATCCACAACTCGGCACCGATCCGTTGCGTGTAGAACTCGGTGAGGTCATCGAGCTGCAGCGTATTGAAGAAGACAACGCCTGTCATTGGGGCCTCCTCGATCTCGGCGGGGCCGCCACACGCGGTGACGGCCAGCATCAGCACGATCGTTACTCGAGTCAATCTGTTCATGAACCTACCCGTTTCGGCTGATCAATCGTCCATCTTCAGCGCCTTCGCGAGAAACGCCCACTGGTCTGCAACCTCTTCAATCTGCATCCAGGTCGGCTTGCCGGCGCCGTGGCCAGCGCGGGTCTCGACCCGGATCAGGATGGGGTTGGCGCATCCCTGGGCGTGTTGCATGGCGGCCGCAAACTTGAAGCTGTGCCATGGGACCACCCGGTCGTCGTGGTCGGCGGTGGTGATCAGGGTTGGCGGGTAGCATGTTCCCTCGACGGTGTTGTGGTAGGGCGAGTAGGCACGCTGTGCGCGATACTCATCCTCGTTTTCGGAGAGGCCGTAGTCGGAGGCCCATTGGCGGGCGTTGGCGCTGGGCGTGTGGTAGCGCAGCATGTCGAGCACACCTACCGCGGGCAGGGCGGCGCCGAAAAGGTCGGGTCTCTGAGTGATGACGGCGCCGACCAGGAGACCGCCGTTGCTGCCGCCCTGGATTGCGAGCTTGGGAGTCGAGGTGTAGCCGTTGGCTATCAACCACTCGGCGGCCGCGATGAAATCGTCAAAGACATTCTGTTTTTGGAGTTTGGTGCCGGCCAAGTGCCACGCGCGACCGTACTCGCCGCCACCGCGAAGATTGGCGATCGCCAACACACCGCCCATCTCGAGCCACACCATGCGAGTGGTGCGGTAGGCGGGGGTGCGGGAGCTGTTGAAGCCGCCGTATCCGTAGAGCAGGGTGGGATTTTGTCCGTCGAGGGCGATGCCCGTCTTGTGGACGATGAACATCGGCACCCGGGTGCCGTCCTTGCTTTCGAAGAAGACCTGCTTCGCTTCGTAACCGGAGAGGTCGACGGGCGGCTCGGGGCGGGCGAAAAGGGTGCTTTCACCTGAATCCACGTCGTAGCGGTAGATCGCGGTGGGGGTTGTGAAGTCGGTGTAGGAGTAGAAGGTCTCGGCATCGTCACCGTGACCGGAGAATCCCCGGGCGGTGCCCATGCCGGGTAGCTCGACCTCGCCCGCGACACTGCCGCCGGTGGCGTGGAGACGCACCAACGAGTGAGCGTCGTGCAGATATTCGCAAATCAGCGTGCCACCGACGAACTCCACCGAACTCAGCGTTTCCTCGACCTCGGCCACCACCTCTCTGGGTGTGCCGGCGGAACGACGGCCGAGATCGACGGCCACGACCCGGCCCTTGGGGGCGTCCTTGTTGGTCCAGAAGAAAAGGGTGCGATCGTCGTTGCCGACAAAGTTGTAGCGCGCGTCCCACTGGTCGAAGATCGGCAGCGGTTCGGTGACGCGGCCGCTGAGCGGGAGATAGTAGACGTCGTTGGCGTCATAGCCGAGTCGGTTCGTGATGATCAGGTAGCGGCCGTCCTGGGTGACCTCGGCGTAGGGATTCCTGGCGGTGTTGCCCGGGATTGTGTAAATGTGCTCGTCTTCTTCCTGAGCGGTGCCGCGGCGGTGAAGGTAGACCGAGGTCGTTTTGGATCCATCACCGGCGCCTCCCTCGAGTGTCGGGTAGCGGCTGTAGAAGAACCCCTGGCTGTCTCCCGACCATGAGGCACCGGTGAACTTGCATCGCGAGACCGCTTCTTCCAGGTCTTCGCCGGTATCGACGCTGCGGATATGCCATGTCTTCCAATCGGTGCCGCCGTCGGAAGTTGAGTAGGCGATCCATTCGCCGTCGGGGCTCGGGACCCACGAAGAAAGGGCGACGGTGGCGTCCTCGGAGAGGGTGTTGGGGTCGATCAGGACCCGGGGTTCGGCATCGATAGCGTCGGCCACATAGAGCACGTCCTGGTTCTGCAGTCCGTCGTTGCGTTCGTAGAAGTAACGGCCGCCCTCCTTCCTGGGCGTGCCGAATCGTTCGTAGTTCCACAGCTCGGTGAGGCGATTCTTGATGGCCTCCCGCTGAGGGATGGCTTCGAGATACGGGAAAGAAATGGAGTTCTGCGCCTCTACCCACGCGGCGGTGGCGTCGGCGTCGAGTTCCTCGAGCCACCGGTAGGGATCGGCAACCTCTTCTCCGAAATATTCGTCAACAACAGTTCCGCGTTCGGTCTCCGGGTAAGCGATGGCGGTGTCGGTCGGCGAACACGCCGACAGGACGCAAGTGGCGAGGCCGAAAAACGCAAGTGTCCACTGGTGTTTTCTCATCATGCCCTCCCTGGCTGCACAGATGCTACACCTGCCAGGAGAGGAGTCGCAAGCGCATCTCTCAGAGTCAGCTGAGCAACTTCAGAGGATTACTCAAGCCGCAGTCTGAGGATGTAGGTGTCGGACAACTCTTCCCACGGTGCCAGGTTGCCATCCTCGTCGAACTTTTCGAATTGGGCGGTCGCGATGTAGTAGAACCAATCGTCAGCGATGGCGCCGGTTGTCGGGTTCGAGTACAAGGGATGGTCCTGGTCGAGAACGTTGATTTCGGTGATGCGGTCCAACGCTTCCGAGAGACGCAGCCTGACGACACGGTTGACGATTTGTTCACCCTCGCGGTGTCCTGTTATGGCCAGCAGATTGCCGTCGTTGAAATACAGTCCGTCGCCCCATCCGACGATTCCATCCTCAGGAGCGGGAAGCTCGAGGAACTCGTTGGTTTCCAAATCGACCCGGAAGATCTTGTCGCTGCCGACGACGAACAAGTATTGGTCATCAGGGGTGATATCGATGCCGTTGTTCCAGACCTCTCCTGGCATTGGAAGGAACTCCTCGATTTCATCTGTACCACTGTCGATCGTGTAGATCATCCCGTAGGCAAATGACGTGAAGTAGACGGTCCCATCGTCGGCGATGGCGACGTCGTTGAAGAGGTGGTTCTTGTCCGTCTTCTCGACGACGTACTCTCGGATCAGCTGTCCGCTCTCGAGATCAAACTTGGAGATGCCCGTCCACAGCTCCCGATCCGGGTTCGGGTCATTGGGCTTCAAATCCTGATGCCAGTTTGCCCACAGGATCCTCCGATTCAGATCGATCCGCATCCCGAGATAGCTCCGTTCTTCGCCTTCGGATGGCGCCACAAAGGTCTCTACCTCGCCGTCCCTGGATATCTTCAGGATCTTGCTCTTTCGAATGCTGCCGAGAAAAAAGACATCGTCCTCCGGGTCATAACAGATTCCTTCAGGAATGAGATCGCGCTCCGGTAACTGAAATGCGATTTCCGAGCGACCCTGCTCTTTGGCAATCTCCGGGGCCTCCGAAGGAGTTTCACGGGAACACGCGAGACTGAGGGCAACAAGAACAATTAGGAAACCGGAGCGGAAAGCATTTTTCATGATGACTCCTCGTGCTGGTTTACGAAGACAGGGCCCGTCGGTTACCCAGAACACCGGAAAGTGATCCGGCAAATTTGAACTCCGGCTCACCTCACACACAAATCGGGAACAAGCCGCCCTCGGAAGTCGGTGCGCGGACCCTGAATTGGAGGAAGCTCAGACCATACATCATCCAATTCTCTCGAGAATTCGTTACGGAAAAGATCCACGTATACGGCATCCCAATCTACGTCAACTCCGATGTCCCAGTGGTCACTGATATGAATCTGATTCCATACCGGAACCCCGGGAATCTCGAAAAGGGTTGCCGTCGTTTCGAGCGCGACAAAACAGTGGAGCATCCCTCGTGCGACAAGAAGACCATTAGCCGGTCCGAAGTAGTTGGCCATGAGGTCATGGTACTTCGTGAGTGAGGCAGGTGTGTCCTCGACTCCGATGAACTCGATCAGATAGTCGATTCCCGCCTCCGCATCAACGTAGGAGGGTTCCGGCGATCCGTAGCAGGAGTTTGGCGTACACGACAAGCGTTGTTCACTCAATATGGTGAAAGCGGATCCCTCTGACTGTTGTTGACACGTCGGATCAGGCGTTGCGGCGAAAAGCTCATCGAGGGAGGTTCTGGGACCCAACTCGGCGATCAGGAGAAAAGACCACGGTTGACCCTCATGCAGGACCGATTCCATTTCGAAGAGTTCAAACACACTTGCGTTCGAGAGGACGCCTTTTGACCGAAGCTCTTTCCACAAAGGCACATTGCATTCGCGAACGAAATCGATGAACTGCTGCTCCATATCAGGTCGAACCGATACGAGCCGGATGAAGAAATCGCCATGAGATGACTCGGGAAGAGCGGCAGCTGGCGCCGCAGGAGCTTTCTGGCCTGGAGCGCACGATGTGAATATCGCGAGTGCAAGCGAAAGAGCAAACGTCCATACCTTCGAACGCCCCGAAATCGTTTTTCTCATCGTCGTGGCTCCTCGCGCATAGTATCGGAGATTCAAGGGAGATTGAGGCGGAATAAGCCGAACTTGGTTTCTCAGTCAATGCGCTGTTGTTTTTAAAATCTCTGAACGACTCTGATGCCAGGGTGGCTGATTGGAGGGTGATTTCAGCCTTGGGGTTTCTCTCTTTGATCGGCAGGGGAGGTCTGTGGAAACCAGCACGACACAACGAGGCCGCCGCCTGATCGATGTTGGAGGCTGATCCGGCCCCCGTGGCCTTCGACGATCTCTCGACACAGGGCGAGGCCGAGCCCGCTGCCAGTCTTTTTGGTCGAGTAAAACGGAAGCAGTGCACGCTTCATGGTCTCTTCATCCATGCCATGGCCGCGGTCAAAGACCTGGATGCACGCGCCGCCGTCAGCGGTCTCGTCGACGCGCAGGCCCAGCTCGGGAGGATCGTCAGAGGCCTCGACGGCGTTTTTCAGCAAATTGACCAGGAGTTGGCGAAGATGAGCGCGATCAACCCAGACTGGCCGAGATGATAGAGAACCCTCGACCTCGAGTGTCGGAAACTCATCGAGGTTGTCGACCAGCTCAAGCCAGCTTGTTTTTTCACGGCGCGGCGCAGGAAGCCTGGCGAAATGAGCGTAGCCGTCGATGAATTCCTTGAGGTGACCGAGGCGTTCACGAATCGTCGCAAAGACCTCTTCTCCCCTGTCGGCGTGTTCGGGCCGTTGGCTGATGAGCTCGGCCGAGTGGACCAGTGACGACACCGGCGCGAGAGAGTTGTTGAGCTCGTGCGAGATGACCCGGATGACTTTTTTCCATATCTCTGCTTCCTGGCGGCCGAGTTCGGCGGTCATCCGGTAGAGCACTACGAGAACGTGGCGCCGCCGATTGAGGACAAATTCGCGTCGTGACAGGTGGTATGTCTCGATACCGTCCTCGTGATCGACAGAGAAAACGCCGTCGCCTTCGCCCTCGAGCATGTCGCGCATTGCCGGCGGGCAGTTCTTCTGAATATCGGTGACGAATCGCCGGCCCTCGAGACTGGACCCACCGGTCAGGAGTCGGCGTGCCTCGAGGTTGGAGAAGACGACCCGGTCGAGTGGGTTCACCAGGACGATGGCGACCGGGGAATTGTCGAGCGCACTTTCGAGCAGCAGCTCCTTCGAGCGAACCGCGATGCGCTCATTCAGAAGGGTTTCTCCGACCTGGTTGTAGAGCCGCGCCAGGTCGCCGAGCTCGTCGTTGCGGTGTGATGCCAACCGGACGCTGAAATCGTGGTCATGGAAGCTCGCGATACCGAAATGAAGACCGTCCATGGTCCTGCTGAGAGGACGCAGGATACGCGTCACCAGCCACGCGCCGAGCGGCACTCCAATCAAGAGGGCTATCAGCAGCCCGAGCCACAAGTCGTCAGTGAGCCATATGATGCCGCCGGCGATCAGTCCTTCAAGGACGAGAATCAGGACCACAACGGCGGTCAGACGTCCTGCGAAGGAGGATCGGAGGTGAGGAATCGATTGGGACTTGGGTTCGGTAGCAGGGATGTCGGTCATGGCGACGTCGGCCGGCTGCGCGGGCGACGTTCGAGCTCGATGCCGAGCCGCTCCATCTTACGGTAAAGCGCCTGGCGGCTGATGCCGAGCTCCTCGGCCGCATGCGCAACCACACCTCTGTGGTCGTCGAGAACGTTGAGCAGTCGGTCCCGCTCGGCGACTGCGTCTTCATCCAATGGGCGGTCGAAGCCGAGATCAGCGCTGCCGATTCCAAGATCCGACGTGCGGATCGTCTGGTCGGTTGCAACCACCGTTGCTCGCTGGATTCGATTCTCGAGCTCCCGTACATTGCCCGGCCACTCGTGATCGACGAGCGCACTTACGGTTTCGTCGTCAAGCTCGAGTGAGGCATCGGGCGCGTACAGCTCGAGGAAGTGGCGCGCCAGGGGGAGCACGTCGTCGGTCCGATCGGCGAGCGAGGGTACCCTGAGCTCGACGACGTTGAGACGGTAGTAGAGGTCCTCGCGAAAGTGTCCGTCACTGACCGCGGCTACCAGATCGGCGTTCGTTGCACTGATCACCCGGACGTCCGCCGTGAGCGCGTTACTGCTGCCGAGGCGTCGGAACTCTCCGCTCTGCAGGACCCGCAGCAATTTGACCTGGCCCGCGAGCGACAATCCGTCGATCTCGTCAAGGAAGATGGTGCCCCGGTTGGCGGTTTCGAAATGGCCGATGCGGCGGCCGGTGATGCCGGTGTAAGCACCCGCCTCGGCTCCAAAGAGCTCACTCTCCATGAGCTCTTCAGGGATGGCGCCGACATTGACGCGTACGAAAGGACCATCGCGGCGAGCTGAGTTTGCCTGCACGATCTCGGCGAGCATTTCCTTTCCTGAGCCACTCGGCCCGGTGATCAGGACCGGCGCTGATGAGTCGGCGACGCTGACCGCGAGCGATACCACGCTGTGCATCGCCGGGCTGCGGTAGATGATGCCGCTCAGCTCGTGCTTGTCAGCCAGCTCGGTGCGAGTCTGTCGGAACTCAGCGCGCAGACGTCGGTTTTCCTGCCGAACGCGACGTAGTTCAACGAGGTTGCGAACCGCACCAACCAGGCGGTCATCCTGCCACGGTTTCTCGAGATAATCGGCGGCGCCGGCCTTGACCAGATCGACTGCAGCCTCTAGCGATGCCCAGGCGGTGATGACCACGATCGGGAGATCAGGATCGATTTCGCGCAGGCGATTGAAGAGTTCGACCCCCTCTTCGCCGCTGGTCACGTGGGGTGCGAAGTTCATGTCCATGACCACAGCGCCGAGGGCTTCGCCGGTCGCCACTCGGCACGCTTCCGCCGGGGACGCCGCACCGACATTGGGGATGTCGTGCAGATCGAAGAGCACGGACAGCGCTGTTACGACCGCCGGCTGATCGTCGACCACGAGCACTCGGAGTTTTTCCGTCATGACGGCACCATTGTAGTCAGGGCGGCGCGATCCTCGATGCGAAAGATCGCGTTTCCATGCATCAGACGGTCCGGGTTGTCACCACCGGCGGCACCAGGGTTGCCCGAAACGCCGGCGCGAGCGCCGAGATGAGCCCGATCCCCCAGAGGAACACGATTCCGGCGGCGATCAATGGCACGCCGATTGTTGGCGCATCGGCGAGGTGCGCGAGGGCATAGTTGAGGGCGTAGGTCAGTACAGCCCCAAGTACGAGCCCGATGCCGGAGATGACCCATATCTCAATGACGAAATACCGCAGAATGGCGGTGCGGGTTGCACCGAGGGCGCGGCGGGTCCCGATTTCCCGCGTCCGTTGGGTAACGGAGAAGGATGTCAGACCGATGATGCCGAGCGAGGTGACACCGATGAGGAGCACCGCGAGCACGGTCAGGACCTTGACCAGAACGATCTCGTCGTCGAAGTACCGGCGTTTGTACTCCGAAATGGGTCGAATGGTGACGATCCTGTCCGCGTTGACTGCCAACATCGTCGGTTCGAGCTCGTTGAAGACCGCGTCGAGAGCACCGGGATCCGTCCGCACCATGTAGCGGATCCGGCGTTGGTCATAGGGCGGCCCAGGGATCAGCATGGCGGAGCCGGCGATGCTGGAACGAGGCCAGGCGTTGTGCATCTGACGGATGATGCCGACGACGTGGCCGAAGACCTCACCGGTATCGGGATCGGAGACCGTGTTTCCGAGAGCGTTTCCATCCGGGAATATGCGGTCGGCAAGCGCCTGGGTCATGATCAGGTTGACGGGCTCGTCGTCACCCGGCCGCAGATCGCTTTCGTTGTGGTCGCGACCGGCGACCAGCTCGACGCCGAGCGCCTCGAGTGCACCGAGACCGACCTCGAAATACGGCGACGGTTGCCCGTCTCCGTCGGAGTCGAGAGCTCTCAAACCGGTGAGCGAGCCGCCACCGGCGAGGGGCAGATAGTCAATTGCCGCAGCTGAGCGGACACCGGGGAGTGCGCGCAGTCGGCGCAGGTCCTCATCACGTACGGAATCTATGAAGCCGTCCTCGGCAAACTCTTTGGCGAACGGGTCCGTCGTCACGACCACCAGGTTGGGCTCGTCAAGCCCGGATGGGCGGGTCAGCAGCTCACGTTGTTCGAGGATGATCGAAACACAATTGACGACAATGGCGAGCGTCAGGGCGATCTCGACGGTGATCAGCCAGAAGCGGGTCGGGTTGTGCATCAGGGCGCGGAAGATAGGTCCGAGTTCCATTTTTTCTCCCCTTACTGCAACTTGAGGTGGATGGCCGGCGCCAAACGGCAAATGCGCCAGGCCGGGTACAGGCCCGCTACCAGCCCGGCAACGAGCGCTAGCCCGATTCCGGCTGCGATCATCGGAAGGTCGAGCCCGAACTGGCCGCTGTTGTCGAGCAGGCGGTTGATCAGGCGGAGGAAGAGCGCCGACAGCCCGAGCCCCAAGAGACCGCCGATGACCCCAACCAGCTCGCATTCGACGATGTGTTGCAGAAAGACCGATGCGCGGCTCGCTCCGAGCGCGCGCCGGACGCCGACCTCCGGCGCCCTCGATAAGAACTTCCCGAGGAGGATGCCGATCAGGTTCACCGCGCACACGAGAAGGAAGAGGAGGGACAAGATGAGCAGGCCGGTCGCCTCCTCCGGTACGACTTCCTGGTCCTTGAGCCAACTCATGACATCGAGGAGGCGGTTGTTGAGAGGTCTCCCGAAACGCCCCTGGTTCTTCTGTTCCATCACGTAGGCGTCGAGGAAGTCGCTGTAGGCCTGGCGCTGTTCGGTCGTGTCGAGCTGAACCCACATCTGGATCCAGATCGCTTCGGAGCCGAGGAAGGCCTCGAACCCTCCGGCTTCATCGTAGTCCGTCCAGATCAAAAGGTTGCCGGCGGTTTCGACTTCAAACTCGCGGACGAACTCCAAGGGCATGTAGATGCCTTCCGGGACCTGGCTGGCTCCGGTTTGTGTGTCGTAGAACCGAGGAGAAGGGCGCCATGGCGCGAGCACGCCTGTAACCGTGAACTGGCGGTCTTCGATGCGCAGAATCTTGCCGACGCTGTCGTCACCTCCGAAGAGACGGTCGTTCGTGGCGGTGTCGATGACCACGACCGGTTCCGGGCCCCGGTCTGCACCTCGATCCCAGCCCCCGCCATAGAGGAACGGCACCTCGAACATCGGGAAAAAATCGGCAAAACACATCCGTACCCGTTCGCGGGATGGCCGCTGTTCCGCGTCAGGAGGATGAATGGTCAGCGATGCGACGAACATCCCGCTCTGGTAGGTGGGAATGTCCGATGTCATGATGCCCCGCATGTCTCGATAGGTGATCTGGTCGGGTGGAATCTCGGGACGTCTCCGAGAGTACGGTCTGTCCGGGTTCCAGCTGTCCATCTGAACGTAATAGAGACAGTCGCTCTTGGCTGGGATCGGGTCTCCGGAGTAGATGTAGTAGATCGTCACGAACGCTGTCGAGACCGCGACCCCCAGGGCGATCGCCGCAATGAGCAACGTCGACAGCACCGGGTTGCGGCGCAGGCTGAGGAGGGCGATGCGAATGAGATATCTGAACATCCCGGCCTCCGTGTCAGACCCGCGCCGGAGAGGATTCGTCGTCCTGCGCCACCAACGGTTTCGGCCTTTCGTCGGCTTCGAGATCGATCAGGCGGCCATCGAGGAGGTGCAGCCGGCGCTGGGCGCGAGCCGCGAGCTCGGGCTCATGGGTCACCATGACGACGGTCGTTTCCATGTTGTTGATCGTCTCGAGCAGGTCCATAACGTCGTTGGCCATCGCCGAGTCGAGATTCCCCGTCGGCTCGTCGGCCAGAATCAGGCTTGGCGAACCGACGAGCGCTCGCGCGACCGCCACCCGTTGCTGCTGGCCGCCCGAGAGCTGGGCCGGGTAGTGCTTGGTTCGGGCGCTGAGACCAACCACCTCGAGCGCTTTGTTGATCGCGGCCCGACGTTCGGTGCCGCCCATCCCGCGATACCGGAGAGGGACGTCGACATTATCGAAAACGTTGAGGTCCGGGATCAGATTGAAGGACTGGAAGATGAAGCCGATCTTCTGATTCCGGATCGCCGACATCTCGCGATCTGAGAGCCGGCTGACGTCCTCGCCGTCGAGGGTGTATCGTCCCTGCTCGAAGGTGTCGAGAAGACCCGCAATGTTGAGCAGGGTCGTTTTCCCCGACCCGGAGGGTCCCATCACGGACACGAACTCGCCGTCGGTAATGGTGACGGTGAAATCGGTCAGGGCGTGGGTCTCGACGTGCTGGGTCCGGTAGATCTTGCGAATGCCATCCATCTCGATCATTTCATTCTCCTTGTTCAGCGCACCAGCACGTGGCGAGCGCTTTCGAAGCGGGTGGTGTCGGAAATGACGATCTCGTCTCCCTCGGAGAGACCCGTGACTATTTCAACCTCGGAGATACTGGTCGCCCCGACTTCGATCGGCCGTTGCTCGGCCATGCCGTTGGCGACAACGTAGGCGTGGCGGCCACTGCCGGCCTCCAGGAAGGGCCCCCTTGGGACTTTGAGAACATCGGGCCGCGTCTCGAGAACCACTCGAACGCTGACCCGCTGGTTCTGCTTGAGACCGGCCGGGATCTCCCCGGCAAACGCGACCCGACCCTTGACCCGGCTGCCCTCGACCTCGGGCGAAATGCCGATTACCGTGCCTGTGAAGCTGTCGATGCCGACGGTGATCACGGCCGGGGTACCGGAAATGACCTCGTCCGCCAGATTCTCGGCGACCGCAATCTCGACCTCGAGCGCGGACAAGTCCACCACTGTGACGAGAGCCGCGTTACGCGGGACGGCCTCACGGTCCTCGACATGGAGCCGGGACACCAGACCGGCGACTGGCGCCCGCACGGTGAGGGCATCCACCCGGCGCTGGAGATCGACAACCAGAAGGCGCTGCCGTTCAAGACGCTGAGCCGAGTCTTCGATCTCGAGGGTCAGCATCTCACCTTCGAGTTCAACGCGCTTCTCGGCCTGCGCAAGCTCGAGCGAACGCACGGTGACCTCATCGCGCGCCGTTTCGAGATCGATCTCGTTGACGAGCCCGAGATCGAAGAGGCGCTGGGCGCGCTCGAGCGCGCGTCCGGCGGCAGCCACCCGGACCTCCGCGAGCTCGACGTCCTGCCGGTTTTCGAGCTGCTGCTGGCGGCTCGAAACCTCGAGCCGGTTGTGATCAGAGGTGGTGGCCGCGAGCGTCGCCCGCTCCTGATCGAGGTTGCTCTCCAGTTCAGGGCTCTCGACCTGCGCCAAAACGTGGCCCTTTTCGACCACCTCTCCGGCGTCCGTCGCGATAGTTACGATTCCCTGCGCCGGGCTGAATGCCGTCGGATGAAAGGCTGCGACAATTCGCCCGTCGACAGAAACCTCGCGTACGAGGTCTCCGCGCACCACCGTTCCAAGTCCGGATCTGGTTCCGCGAGACCGATGTTTCGGAACGAACCCATCGTCGAATCGACGGCGTGAGCACCAGGCCGAACACCACGAGCGCGACGATGATGGAAGCAAGAATCCACAAACGGCGTCGCCTCTGCGGGCCGGAGTCAATCGGTTGGTCCATGGTCGAAGCGTCGCGGATCATGAGAGTTTTCCTTGCATCGTGGGCAGGAAGAGCAATATGGATGCCAAATGGTGGTCCTCAACAGAAATCATTGAATTGACTGGAGTAAGCGGTGAATTTCGCTTCTCGAGTGTCGCGCCAAACCGGACAGGTGTCCGGTCCTCGCGGACACGCGTCCGGGTTTTTAAAGAACGGAGACTTGGTGAATGATGTCTACAGAGACTGGTTGAGGAGAATTCCTCATCAAACCCTCACCCGAACGTCAAAAAAGACTCAAGCGGAGGCGCAGCTCAGGCTCGATATTGTTCTCAGTGGCGCGAAACCATTCGTGACCAGTCGGAGTAGAAATGAGGGAGGAAAACCCATGCGAATCCTGCTGATCGAACCGGCAAAATCGCCGATCAGTATGGCCGGCGAGGACGTTTTTTTGTTCGAACCGCTGGCTCTCGAATACGTGGCCGCCGGTGTGAAAGATGAGCACGAGGTCAAGACTCCTTGATCAGCGGATCGACGACACCGTCGAGCAGACGCTCGAGGCGTTCCGCCCCGACGTTGTCGGCATCACCGGTTATACCGTCCACGCCAACAAAGATGAAGCGATCTGGCAGAGACGGGCCAAGACATGGAACCCCGAAATGCTGACGGTGGTCGGCGGTCATCACGCCACCGTTGCACCGCGTGATTTCGATTCCCCGCACATCGACCTCGTGGTGGTCGGTGAAGGAGTGGACAGCTTTCGGGAAGTGGTTCGCCGATTCGACGTGTGCGAGGGCTTCGACGGCATCCCAGGGGTGTGGGTGAATGACCGATCGCGGTCTGCAGGAGGGCACGGCCAACCCGGCGCGAGATCTGGATGACCTCCCGTTCCCGGATCGGTCGCTGACCAAAGCCTATCGGCACGCCTACTACTCGGAGTACATGCAGCCTTTGGCCTCGATCCGCACCTCCAAGGGCTGTCCCTTTCGATGCAACTTCTGCGCCCTGTGGAAGATCGCCGGTGGCAGATACCTGAAGAGAGACCCGGAGAAGATCGTCGAGGAGCTGGCAGAGATTGAAGAGGAGTTCGTATTCTTTGCCGATGACGAGTCATTGGTTGATGCGGCGCGGATGAAGCGACTTGCCGAACTGATCAGAGAACGCGGGCATTCGCAAGACGGTACTTCCTCTACGGCCGCAGCGACACCATAGCCAAGACACCCGGATCTCCTGGAGCTGTGGCGCGACGTCGGTCTCGAGAGGGTCTTTGTTGGTCTCGAGTTCTTCCGCGACAGCGATCTCGAGTACATCAACAAGGGCTCCACCATCGAGCAACAACCAACAGGCGGTGCAGGTCCTACAGGACCTCGGGATCGGCATCTACGCGTCCTTCATCGTCCGCCCCGATTTCACCGAGGAAGACTTCGCAGAGTTTCGTACGCTACTGCCGCTCGATTGATCTGAGCTTCGCTTCGTTCGCCGTGTTGACGCCGTTACCCGGCACTGATCTCTACGACGAGGTCGAGGATCAGCTACTCACCCGCGAACCGGAGTACTTCGACTTCATCCACACCGTTCTGCCCACCACGCTTCCACTCGAAGACTTCTACGAACAGTACTTCCGGCTTTACACCAAGTCGATTCCGCTGCGCAACGTGTTTGCATTCATGTCGAAGTTCCGACTGAAAGACGTCCCTGCCAACCTCGCCAAGTTCCGGCGGTGGTCGAAGAGGCTGCGGACGTTGCATACGGACTACGTCTGTTGACGCCGAAATTCTGGGTCTGGCCCACCTGACATGGGCAGCGTGAGGAGTCGCAGGAAGCCTCTGAGCCGGCAGCGGCCACGAAACTACACGAAGAACCACGATCTCGGTCAGACATGCGTTGTCACTGATGGAGATCTACGAATCGATATTGAGAATCATGTTTTCATAGTGAGTCTTTGCTGAGAAGATACGTCCTTAGGCGTCCCCAAATGTGTTAGCATCAGCCTCAGGAACCCGGTAAAGACTGGTACAGATGGAACTAGCAGCAGGGCAGTCGCTCGGTCGCTACGAGATCACAGGCCACCTGGGCGCGGGTGGTATGGGCGTCGTCTATAGCGCGCGTGACGCCCAGCTCGGCAGAGACGTGGCGGTCAAGGTCCTCAACGACCGTGCTGCGAGCCAACCCTCGAGGATCGAGCGATTTGCCCGGGAGGCTCGGGCGGTAGCCCGCCTGTCCCACCCCAATATTCTCGACATCCACGACTTCGGGACCCACGATGGAATCACCTACGCTGTGACGGAACTGCTCAAGGGGCAGACGCTCGCCGATCGCATCGACAAAGGGCCGATTCCGCTCAACAAGGGGCTTGAAATCTGCAGTGCGATCGCCAAAGGCCTCGCTGCCGCGCATGGTGAGGGCATCGTCCACCGCGACGTCAAGCCGTCGAATATCTTTATCACCGAGACGGGTCAAGTGAAGGTACTGGACTTCGGAATTGCTCGCCTTCGAGAGCAGTCAGTTGAGGAATCCTCTCCTGGAAGCGAGGCGCCCACTGAATCGATGACGGGGGCGAGCCGAATCGTCGGCACTGTCGGCTACATGTCCCCCGAGCAAATCGGTGGCGGCAAGGTGGACGGCCGCAGCGACATCTTCGGCCTCGGCTGCGTCATGTATGAAGTGCTGACCGGCAACCGCGCCTTTCGCGGCAAAAACTCGACCGATATCATGCTGGCGATCCTCGGCAAGGACCCAGAGCCGATCCGCTCGCTGAACCAAGATGTTCCACAAGGGGTCGATCTGCTCGTCCAGCGGTGCCTCGAAAAACAGCCGGGCGAGAGATTCGAGTCGGCCCGAGATGTCGCGTTTTCTTTGAGGGCGTTGGCTGACAGCCAAGGAACAGGCTCTCGCAATGTGTTGCCGCCGAATCCACCTCCAAACCTTCTGCTTCGTTTTGTCTTGGCCGTTCTTCCCGTTGCCTTTTCTGTGGTCGCCGGTTGGTACGTCTACTCGCAGTGGATTGCGCCGCCTCCGCCAGTACTCCCGGAGGCTCGACACCTCGCCATTGCCCCGTTCGTAGTCGCGAACGGTGGCGATAGTGACGTGGAATTCGCCGCCGGGTTGACCGAGATCCTCGCTTCCGACCTGTCGATCCTCGAGCGCCAGGGATATGGAAGGTTCTGGGTGGTTCCACTTGGTGATGCGCGGTATATGGGAGCGTCTACTGTCGGCGAGCTTTACAGGGTTTTCAATCCGACAATGGTCCTGACGGGTGGCCTTGATCGCAGTGGTTCGACTGTGGACATCAATATTGCCCTGGTCGAACCACAGAGCGAGCGCACGATTCGTTCCAGAACCGTCGAAGCCGATTTTGGTAACGTTTCGTCTTTTCAAATAGACCCTATTCTCGGCGTAACGGAAATGCTCGAAGTCGAGCTCAAACAGAGCGATCGAGACTGGCTTTCTGGCAGAACAACCAACGTGGCGCCAGCCTTTGAACTCTATGTCCGGGGCAGAGGGATTTTCGGTACAAGCGCAAATGCTGAATCCACAGATCGGGCGATCGCGTTGCTCGAGGACGCGGTCGAGCTGGATCCGCTCTTTGCTCCAGCTCGCGAATCGCTCGCGCAGGCTTTCATTCGAAGATTCGTGGAAAGCGGCGATCGCGAATGGTATGTGCGGGCCGAGAAGGAGCTGGAGGAGGTTCTTCGAAGTCATCAATCTGAGGTCGCATATCGCGTGCAGGGAGGTCTTTTCAGCGCGGACGGCCAAGGACAACGAGCTATCGATGCTTTTCTCGAGGCCCTGGAGTTCGACCCTCACAACAGCCTCACGCTCTTCGGTCTGGGACGTGCATATGAACGGCTCGGACAGACCGTCGAAGCGGAGCGGGTTTATCATACCGCGATCAACGTGAGGCCCGGATATTGGCCAGGGCCCAACAGGCTTGCCACCCTGTACTACTCCCAGGGCCGTTACGAGGCCGCGGCCAACTGGTGGCGGCAAGTGACAGAAAACGCCCCCCTGTGTGATCAGGGCTACAACAACCTGGGTGCGGTCTACTCACGGCTCGGCTTCCTCAAAGAAGCGCAGGCGGTGTTTGAAAAATCAATCGAAGTACAACCGGTCAACAATTATGCCGCCTACTCGAATCTCGGCACAATGTACGATCAGGAGGCGCGATTTACCGACGCCGCGGCAATGTACAACAAGGCACTGGCTATCGAAGACCGCGACTACAAGGTTTGGGGCAACCTCGGCTACGCCCTCAGCTTCGGCGCCGAGCCGGAGAAGGCGCAAATACCTTTTGAACGGGCGATCGAGTTGGCAGAGGTTGAGCGAATATCTGAACCCGACAACACCGGCCTGATGATCAGCCTCGCGGGGTACTACTGGATGGCCGACGACTTGGAAACGTGCCACGCGCTGATCGACGCGGCCATCGCGCTGGACCCCAGGGAGCCCCACAATCTGGCCTTACTTGGTGAACTTTTTGAGGACCTTGGCGATCGCGAAAGCGCCCTCAAGTGGATTGCCAGGGCACTGAAGGCTGGAACTCGGCCTACATTTTTTGACCAGAGACCGTTGTTGAGGGATCTGGTTGCGGACGAGCGTTTTCGCCAATTGGTGGCGGATGCTGCGGCCTCACCGGCGGAGCTGGAGGAACTTCCGGATAGAGGGTAAATACGCGACATAAGTCTGAGAGGGAGGGGAAATGACGAATAACGGCAACGGTTCTCTGCAAACGATCATGCTAATTTGCCTAATAGTAATGACAATTGCGACAGTGGTGCTCGCCTTTTTGTATTTTGGAGGGCAGGATTCTATTGAAGCAGCTTCGTTTATTGGGGGCAACGAAAACAGAAAACCAATCGTTGATTGGCACCTCAAGACCGGCGTATCAAGCCCGAACAACTTTGTCAGATTGGGGCGTGGAACGAACTTTCTCTTTTGTAACAAATCGGGGACGCCGTATGACTTCACGATCTATGAATCCGAATTCGAAGTACCTGGCGCCATCAGCATTGGCTCAACCGGGAAAGCAAAATTCACACTTCAAATCGAACAATGCACGGATATCTGGATCAAGACTTATGGAGGAGGCGTAGCGGACGGAACGGTGACGACTATGGAGGCAAATCCTGTCGCCGATCCGACAACCACGCATCCGGGTTCAGACGTGATCGTTGTTCGCGGTCCCTAGTACCAGATCGAATTCGGGCCAATGCTTCGGGTTGCGGCGATCACCAACTTTTTGGAACGGAGGTGAATTATGCGGCGACAAGGTCAACCTTTGCGCCGGTTAGTTCGAGTATTTGCGGCAACTGCAGTCGTTATTCTCACGTCGGGCTACACTCAATCTGAGGTCGCAGAAGATCGCGTGGTCGCAACTAGGGCGGTGTATGAGTACGTGGAAGGCCTCAAACGCGACGAAAAATCAAGAACCATGGACATACGCGTTCACCTTTTCAACAAGATTCTGAACGGCGGGTCGGCTGTCCTTTCTGCCTCAGTGACTGACAACAAGGTTGAACCGTTGGTATGCGAAACAACCTGTCTATTTTTCTTTGTCGATAAATACCCTCGCGCTCATTTTGCCCATCCCGTGGAGTATGTCCTTTATGAACTCGAGCCCGATGCCACGAAAACCGAATCAAATCTCAAGAGTACCGAGGCTGATTGGTGGCCAGAGATCAGGGCTCCTGGGCAGTTAAACCGCGCGGGTGAACAGATTTTTGATACCGTCGCATCGCGATCCACTCTAGCAGAAATAGTTGCTCGGACCGGCGGACTCGCTGCAAGCGAACGCGACGGTACTGTTGCCTTCGAGCTGAGGTCGACGAAGCGCTCGATCGGAGGATCGTTGCATGGTCGTTTAAAAGCCGTTGGTGACGATTCACCGGGGAAAAAATCCGGTCAAAAATCTTCTGCTACGAGCGAAAAAATGTCTGGTCTGACTGCAGCAGACACCGGAACACGATCGGTTTGGGCTGTGATCCTCAACGGCGGATTGGACGCAAGTGACACGTTCGATGAGGACGCAGACGGGATGTTCGCGCTTCTTATTGGGCACGACGTGCCCAATGACCACATTTTTTATCTGAGTCCGCACCACGGTGAAGAACCATGTCCAATGGGGGAAGGGTATGAGGAAGACCTCGGTTCGTGGGGAATACCATCAGATGAAATCGAAAACAAGATATGCACGACATTCAGCAACGTCGAAAAGGTAATGACAGAGACGGTTCCGGACAGAATAAACGACGGCGGGATTGAGTGCGATCATTTCGTTTTTTTCAATAGCTCTCACGGGAAACCTCAAGAGCTCATTTGTGTTGCATCAAAGACTGGAATAGGAGGAATGATCGGGAACGTTCTTCTTAAAGATTGGATCGCGGGAATCAACTGCAAAAAGATCACTATGATAATTGAGGCATGCCACAGTTCTGATTTTTTGAGCCAGCTACAAGAGCGACCCGAAGGCAATCCCGAACAGGTGAGAGAGATTTTCACGTCGACATCGATGGGAGAGGATGTTTCGTTTGGGGACGATGATGCATTGGTAGATCCGAATCCAGGAGACGTGGGCAGTGAATCCACCTGGGGCTACATCGAGGCTTACGCGACGGGTTCCGCAGACGGAATCCTGGGAGAGGTGCCTGACAAAGGTGTTTCTTTCGCGGAGGCCGCAAAGTATGCGATGGAGAATCACGCCAAGGGGATAGAAGACGCTGACTATTTGCCGGGTGTCTATCCACCGTTGGATGAGGTCAGTACGCCGACTGTGCCGGAGAGATGGTGCTATAACGACACGGGAGAGGTGGACCTGAGGGGAGGTCGCAACGAAGTTGCTGCCTCCTCCGTGCCGGTTGGAGAGACCGACGAAGTTAGACCTTGTCTTGTTTCCATCGACTACGGGTTTTTCGGCAGTACTCTTGAAGTGACCATCCAAAATGATGGTGATGCGACGCTTGCCGCCGGTTCACTCAAGGTCTTTGCGTGGGTTCAGCCCAATTCACCGAGTTGGCATTACCTGGCTAGATCCCTCGAACCTTTCGTGAGCCTCAACGACACGCTTCAATGGCCATCAGATTTTTTTCAGATTGGAAACACGCACCTTTTTACCGGTTTTGAATTCGGCGCAAGTCAGACATTGCAGATGGATTGGGAAGGGGGCGCGCTCCATTTTCGGTATGGCAAAGTGAGACTTGTCGCCACTGTCGATTCACCTCAGGATCCGGTGCTTCTTGGTGAAATGGCGCTCTCAGCGAAGTTTGATTTGGATGACAATGCTGGAAACGTGAAAGCGGTAGGCCCGGTCGAATAACACTTTTTGATATCAGGGGTCATATCGATCAACTGTCATAGGTGCCACCTAGGTGCGATAGGTGCCACGTGTGCGCCAGGCGAAGCCTGGGGAAGGGGGAAGAGATGACGTGAGTCAGAGATGACAGCGGAGTCTTGGAAACCTTTCGAACGGACCTTGCGGGTATGAGTCCCGTCCGGCCAAGGGTGGCCGCCAGCCGGAAGCGAGTCTTGCGCCTCTAGGGTAACCGAAGGGGTGAAGCGTAGACAGCGAGATCGTAGGCTGTGTAGAGAGCTCCGAAATCACCTTTCGTGGACGCCGACCCTGTACGTTGAGTGGGGAGGCAACATCGCCGATGCTGGAATGGCCTGGCACGGCGGGTCCACCGGAGTCGCAGAAGCAAGGCATGCGATCGAAGGTCCGCCAGGAACCTGGGAGACCCCATTGTCTCCATCCTGAATCAGCCGTTTCGGTTTCGGTGCCAGGCTTTAGGATCCTAGGAAGTTCAATAGCTCTGCCTCGATTCGTCACCTTCCTAAGGTTCTAAAGCCTTGCACCCAAACAGGGCATGCGTCGTCTCTCCAGGGCAGGAGGATGTGAAGAGCCCCACCAAAAATCGGCAGGGGGTTGAGAAACGAATCGCGGGCACCCATATTGAGTTATGTCCTCTTGCCCGGCGGTCCAGTTTCGATCCTGGAATCATCGAATTGGAGCCACCTGAACAGAAATTGGGAGGCACGATGCACGACAGAACCGCTATTCTCGGAGCAACCGCCGTATTCCTCATTTGCGGCCTGCTGTTGGCTGCTCCAACCAGCCATGGCCAGACCGGCGACATCCAGGACATCCTCGACGATCTCGAGGGCTCTGCCATTCGATGAGTTCATCGATGCCTCTTACAAGCAGATCCTGCTCAGGAGCCCCGAGATGGTCACTTCGATGGGTCTGTCTCAGACGCTCGGGATCCGAGACGATGAGCTCGACAATATCTGTAATGACTTCGTGATCGAGACCTATGAGCTCGAGGCCGGGATCCACGAGATCCTGAAGAGCTATGACCGAGAGGCGCTGAGCTACGAGCAGCAGATCAGCTACGACTCCTACTCCTGGATCCTCGAGGGCTGGGCTGTCGAGCACGAGTGGATGTATCACTTCTACCCGGTGACCCACGGTTTCAGCCGCCAGAACGAGCTCTTTCGGTTCTTCGAGGATGAACACCCTCTGGAGACCCTACGAGAACGCCGCGGACTACGTCAGTCGCCTCCAACAGATTGACGACCAGTTCAGCGTGCCTCAGATCGAATCTGGATGACAGCGAGGCGCGCGGAATTCTGGCTCCGGCCCAGATGCTGCAGCTGGCAGCCGACCGCATCCGGTGGGTCGTGCCCGGCGTCGCCAGGGACACTCCCTTCTACACGACTCTGGCCGACAAAAACCGAGGACATCCCCGATCTGAGCGATGTCCAACGACAGAACCTGCTCATCCGGGCCGAGCAATACCATCAATAACTCGGTCATTCCGGCCTATCAGGCGCTCGTAAGCAAGCTGGACCAGATGGTTCAACGCGCACCGGCTATGAACGGAGTTTGGCAGCTTCCGGACGGTGACGATTTCTATGCCGCCAGGGTTCGTCACCATACGACCACTGATCTCACTCCCGCGCAGATTCACCAGAATGGCCTGGACGAGGTCGACCGGATTCGAGACCAGATCCGGGAGCACTTCGATACTCTCGGCTACCCGACAAACGAAACCTTCCAGCAGCTCTTTGACCGCGTCGCGGTGGACTCGGGTATCGTCCGCGCCGCCGATATCGTGGCCCTCAACGAGGGCTTCATCCGGCAGGCGCAGGAGGACATCAAGGAAGTCTTCGATATCGAGCCCGAAACCGAGGTCATGGTCATCGGCGGGCGGGGTGGAGGATTCTACGTTTCCGGGTCTCTCGACGGTTCAAGGCCCGGGGCGTACTACATCGGCAACGAGGTGGACGACTACAGGTATTGGATGCGGACCATCGCCTATCACGAGGCGGTCCCGGGCCATCACTTCCAGATCGCCATCGGCAACGAGCTGGATGTGCCCCTGTTCACCAAGGGCGGTGGGTTCTATACCGCCTTTGTAGAAGGCTGGGCGCTGTACGCCGAGTACTTGGCGATGGAGCTTGGCTGGTACGAAAACGACATTTACAGCGAGCTCGGTCGCCTGCAGTGGGAGCTCTTGCGAGCGGCCCGTTTGGTCGTCGATACGGGACTGCATCACTACCGCTGGAGCCGCCAGGATGCGATCGACTATTACATCGACACTGTCGGCGCCACCACGGCGCTGGCGACCCAGCAGATCGACCTCTACCTTTATTACGTCGGATATTTCACCGCCTACAAAACCGGGATGATGAAGATCCTCGAGCTTCGCCAGCACGCAATGGATGAATTGGGCGACGACTTCGACATCAAGGAGTTCCACCGGGCGGTACTGCTCCACAACTGTCTCCCGCTGCCCCTGCTCGAACGCCTGGTCGATGACTACATCGAAGAAACCAAGCACCGGCGCCTGGCCCGGATTCCTCGACGGCCTTCCGGGAGGAGGGGAGCCGGCGGCTAACCCATACTCTCGATTTTCTCGATCATCTCGACGGCGTTGCCGTTGGCAGGGTTGAGATCGGTGCGAGTCGCCTCGCGTGCGTCGAAAAGGTCGATGTCTAACAAATCGATGTCGATGGACGTGTCGATGGTTGCCTGGAGTTGCTTTTTTCCTTGACGTTTCGTCCTGATTTTCATGCGCAAACCGCACGGCCTCGGTCACTGGTCTGAGCGCGGCCATTTTCATCGGATGCCTATACTTGAAGGATGAAGGGTGTCACCGCTTCGATGCGTGCTGTTGCGGTTTTGGGGTTTCTGGCCGGCCTGGCAATTCCGTTACATGCCACCGACTATTACCTCTCGAGCTCGGAGGGAGACGACGGCAACGACGGGTTGTCGTCGGGGAATCCCTTCGCTTCCCTGGCGATGGTGGACACTCTGAGCCTTGTTGCGGGCGACCGCGTGCTCTTGAAGTGCGGCGATCGCTGGCGCGCCGAGCAGCTTCGGGTCAACGGTGCCGGCGGCCCGGGCAACCCGATCACCTACGGCAGCTATCCGACCGGGTGCGCCAATCGGCCGGTGCTGTCCGGGGCGCTGCCGATTGTCGGCTGGTCTGTCCATTCGGGATCGGTGTACGTGGCGGATCTTTCGGCGGGCGCCAATTCGGGGCTGTTCCCCCTGGGCATCAGCCAGCTGTTCCGAAGCGAAGAACGGCTCCCGTGCGGTCGTTGGCCGAACCTCGACGTGGGCTACGCTTTTGTTGATTCCGCCCCGTCCGGGAACCAGTTGACCGACGCCGATCTGCCGGCGGACGGCTGGGTCGGAGCGGTCCTGCGCATCAAGACCGAGCGTTGGCTACTGGTCAACCGCGACGTGGTCGGCACCGCCGGTACCACCCTCACTCTCAACGAGGCAGTCACCTGCCGTGGGGGCACCTGTGCGGGCTGGGGCTACTTCCTTCAAAACCATCTCCGGGCCCTCGATGAGGACGGCGAGTGGAGCTACGATGCCGTCACCAATCGGGTCTACCTCTTCTCCGCCTCCGGCCCGCCGAGCGGCATCACCGGCTCGGTCATCCTCGACGACGATCCGGGTCATCACGGGGGAGTGATGATCCAGGCCAACGCCGCACACGCGGTTGTCGAGAACCTCGCAATCACCCAGTGGTATGCCAACGGGGTCGGCGCTCAGGCTTCGATGCGCGACGATGTCTACCACCACGTTACGGTCCGCGACTGCGAGATCACCGATGTCGATGCCGCTGCGGTCCGCCTCAGCACCTGGGTGTGGAGTGCGTTGAACGGTCGCGACGGACTCCGAGGTGGCCGCTTTATGGCCTTTCTTGGAAATCGGATTGACGGCGCGAATCATTTCGGCATCACCGGCTACTACTCGGATTCACTGATCGAGGACAACGACATTTCCGACATCGGCCTGATTGCCAACCTCAACCCGACCGGGATGGGCTGCGGCACAACTGGTGCGAGCTGCACCGAGAACGGCGATGGCGTACGGATCCGTACCTACCTGGTCGAGGACTCCGGCCATCACAACCAGGTTCGTCTCAACCGCATCAGCCGCACCGGCTACAACGCGGTCGATGTCTTCGGCCCCAATACGGTTGTGGAGTACAACCACATCGTCGAACCGTGCTTCTCCAAGGGTGACTGCGGTGGCGTTCGAACTTTCGGCAACGACAGCCTCGCCGCCACCCGCGTCCACGACATCACGCTGCAATCCAATATCATCGTCGACAGTATCGGCAACGTCGAAGGCGTCAAGATCGACTACCGGCAGCCGTTCGGCATGGGCCTCTACATCGACCACTACTCGCGTGACGTTGCTTCGATTGGGAACACCATTCTCAACTCGACCTTCACGGGCTTGCTGTACCAGAATTCGAGTGGCGTGATCACCGGCAACACAATGCACAACAACTCGAACGGCATCTACTACGCCGGCCAGGTCAACCTTGCCGGATCAGTCACCCAGGTGAGCTCGATGACCGGCAATGTGCTGTATGGGCTGGCCGAAAACGCGTGGACGTTGTCACTCGACGGGGGCAGCCTGCTCAGCTCCGACCACAACTACTTCTTCCACCCATATGTCCCGATGCAGATCACGACCGGCGGCTGGGCCGGTCGCAAGACATTTCCCGAATGGCAGACGTGGAGCGGCCAGGACGGCAATTCCGAGGACAACTGGTTCTTCCTGACTCTCGGAGATCCTCCGCTTTCGAAGGTATTCATCAACCCGACGGAGGATCCGGTTGTACTGTCACTCGAACCCAGGAAATACCTTGACCTCGATCAGACTCCTGTCGCGATCAGCCTCACGCTGGCGCCCTTCAGCTCGCGGGTTCTGATCGACGACGGTCCCTCGGACACCATCTTCGCCGACGGCTTCGAGTCCGGAGATCCCTCGGCATGGAGCGACGTCGTACAGTGAGGTGAACACAACGTCGCATCCGCGAACGGCGACGTGAGTACCCGTGAACCTCTACTCTCCTGCGGCGGCGGACCAACGCGACGTGTCGCCGCTCTCGAATCCGTCAGCGAAGATCTCGCCGCCAGGAGGCACGAACGCGGCCGCGAGGGCCACATACGGGCCCTGGTAGCCGATCGAGTTCTCGGTGATCTCCCAGGTCACTGCGGTCCACACCGTCTGGTCGCACCAGTCGCGGTAGAAACGGTTCAGGTAGGTCGCTCCGGCTGGAGGGATCGCGGTGCCCGAGTACGACGCATTCGGTCCGCCGGGAACAAAACCTGGCGCCGGCCCAAATGTCGAGCTCTTGTCGTCGCTGACGGCATGGTTGTCGGTTCCCTTGAAGTATGGGTAATCGGGCTCGATGATTCCCGGAGGCTTGCCGATGTAGCTTGCCGAGGAGGAGGCGCTGGCCGAGGCCCCGAACCAGGCGTGATAGAGCTGATACGAGGAGTGCTCGCCTGCGAACGAGGCCATGTTGGTCAGGTAGACCATGCTCAATGGATTTTGGCCGTGGAAGTAGTGAAGGAAGTCGAGAGCGTGGGCGAGACACTCCGCCTCGGTCGCCGAGCCGGTGGCGCCGAGCCGGGCCGCCATCGTCAGGAAGACCCCGTACCCGGCACGCATCGCGTTCGAACCCCAGTGATACGACCAATCGGGCATCCCGTTCCGATAGAGATCGTTGGTCGCGAAAATGTAGTCGACCTGTGCGCCGATCGACCCCATCATATTGGCTTTGACCGAGGCGCTGGCAGCGTCGGTTTGAACGTAGGTCAGAGCGGCTTGCGTGTCGTAGCTCAGAACATTGAAGAACCGGCCGTTCCAGTCGTCCGGGTAGTAGGAATCTACATAGGCTCGGGCTGCGGACTGATCGGGATCGAGGCGGAAGATCTCGGCTGCCGCCCACAACTTGACCTCGCTGTCACCTTGCGACTGAAGCCACGTCCACGTCGTCAGCGCCGCGGAGCGCAGAGTGTCGGCGTAGGTGGTCATTCCGTGGTCGCCAAGAACGCGCGCCGCCAGAGCGCAGGTGCCGGCCAGGACCGCACCCGACTCCAGGTTCGGATCCTGGTAGAAGCGCTGGTTGGTGTCGGCGCTCGGCGGGCTGTCGGACGCCCAGCCATCGACGTGGAGCTGCGAGAGGACCGCGCCTCCCGGGAGCTGCATTTTGAGCAGCCAGTCGAGCTCGTAGATGATCTCGTCGAGAATATCCGGAATCCCGTTTCCGGATTCCGGGATGTTGAGGGCGCTGTCGCTGAACAGGCCCGGATTCTCTTCGAAGGCCCTCAGCAAGTGCAGCACAGCCGTTGACACTGCGGTCCATGCGTATTTGTTGTAATCGCCTGCGTCGTGCCAGCCACCCGTGAGATCGAGGCTGCCGAAATCCGTGTGGCCGGCCGCGGCGCCGGCGGCGATGTCGTCCATGTGACAAGCCGCGGCGTCCGCCCATGCGCCGGCGTGCGTTATTTCTTTGGCGATGTTGCAGCGCTGGAAATAGAAGGTTTTGAGAGCCGCCTGCATCACCTTTCGGTAAACGTCGTCGGCCACGTTGAAGTCATATGACTGGGCTTCCAGCAAAGGGCTGTAGAGCCGATAGGTGCCGGTGGCGACGAGCGGCGAAAAATCGACCCACCACACAGTGTCGCCGGACGGCGCACCATCGAAGCCCTCGCTGGTAATGGACCCGCCATCGGTCGGTATCGTCAGGATCACGTTGTCGGCTGAATCCCGAACCTCAACTGTTGCGCCCGGGTCGGTGCTGAACACGGCGATCTTCGTGTCGCCAGGGCGGTAGCCGAAGTGGTCGAGCTTGATGGCGTGACTGATGGGAGCCGCCTCCAGTCCGGCAGACAACACTAAACGCAACTGTGAGCAGTGCGAGAACTCGCGTTTTCACGTGATCCATCACACCCCGTGCCCCGCAATTTGGCCGTGACAGTGATCACCTCTGCGAATCCGTCAGCTCATGTGTTCGATTTTCTCGATCATCTTGACGGCATTGCCGTTGGCGGGGTTGAGTTCGAGAGACTTCCGGTAATTGGCGATGGCGTCATCGAGTTGTCCCGACGTCATCAGCGCCTCACCGAGGCTGTCGTAGGAGTTGGCGCTTTCAGGGTAGAGGGCGATATAGAGCCGAAACACGGCGATCGCGTCGTCCGGCCGGCCCTGCCCGAGGAATTGATAGCCGAGCCTGTTGAGGCGATTCTCAGCGATGGCCGCGGCCTCCGGGTCGCTCTCGAAAAGGGCGCGATAGAGAGTTGTCGCCTCGGACGTGTTGCCGTCGAGAAGGATCTCCAATGGCGTCCGCTCGTCGGCGGCCATCCGAGGCATGGCCGTCGCCTCACCGGCGAGCCTGCCGATATCATCGGAAAGGTGATACGCCATTTGAGTGATCTCGCCGTCGATGTTTTGCTCGACCGTGATTTTTCCGGTGCGCTCCTTGCAGACAAAAGTGTTGTCACCGACCGCGAACAACTTGAGGGCCGACCCCTTCAGATGTTTGCAGCCACAGGGCATCCTCATTTCCTTCGATTGCTACTGTCTGGTCAAAACCGAGCTTGTAACGACCGGCGACCTTTTCCAAAAGACCGGCATCCGGAGTCAACGCGGTAAGCGTCGGTGGGAGATTGTCCGGCCAGTCGTAGACGCTGGCCACGCTGCGCCTGATTTCCCGCACGAGGTTGATGCCACCCTGACCGTTGGTGAGGACCACGACTCCATAGTCACCGAGGGTGTCGGCCGTAAAGCCTCCGACAAAACCGGGGCCGTCACCGATGTGACCGACGTATCGCCGTTCTCCCTTGGGCTCGCGAAGGAAAACGCCGAGACCGTACTCCGAGGCATCATGAGGTTCTACCATCAGTTCGGCGAGCTCCTGATCGAGCACGAGGTCCGACTCGCCGCGAAGGGCCCTCTGAATCTCGATAACGAACGCCGCGTAATCTGCGGCGGTTGTCCATAATCCACCTGCGGCCATATGTCCGATCCAACGCCTGACCTCGGCATCGACAGTTCCATCGGTGCGGTGGCCCATCGCCGCGTTGGAGAGCATGGCCGATGGAAGGGGAGTGACGAAAGATGTGTGCGGGACATTCCCAGGGGTTCGAAGATCCGCTCTGCAGCGATCTCCGGCGAACCCCTTGCCGGTCACATCCTCGGCAAGTTTCCGCAGTACTTCATAGCCCGGGTTGGAGTACTGAAATGTGGTGCCTGGGACTCGATCGACCCGAACCGGTCCCGACCGGGCCGGTGGCTCGCCCTCGAGGATCTGTTGAAAGGTCGGGAGGTCTTCAGTTCGATATGAGAATCCCGGGCTGAAGACCGTTCCGCCGCTGTGATTCATGAGGCGCATGGGCGTGACCGGAGCCTGGCTGGTGAACTCGTTTTCGGGAAGGGTCCACGAATTGAGCTGTTCGTTGACCGGGGCGTCGAGGTCGACGAGACCGTCGCGGGCGAGGGAGAGAATGGTGACAGACGTGACCGCCTTGCTCATGGAACCGACATTGAACATCGTCGTGTCCGTGACCGGCTCCGGATCGCGTACGTCGGTCACGCCGTAATGGCTGACCCACTGAATCTCCCGATCCTGGATGACCGCGATGCTGACCCCCGGCACCTGGTAATGCTCCATGCGGTCGGCCAGAAAATAGCGCGGCTCACCCTCGATGATGGTGGAGGGGAGGAGGCTCTGCTCCACCTCGGCTGACGGCGACTCATCGGTCATCGACGCCAAGCAACCGGCGAGCGACAAACAACGCGATCGAGAACAGAGACATTGAACAAACCTGTCGAAGCATGATGAGCCCCTTTTACGCACTGAATATTGAGATTTCCGCCGGTGGCAAAGGGTTGCTTACCGGTTCCTGGAGCTTACCTCATCGCAATGTGGGGTTCGGAGGAATATCAGCTCGGCAAAGAAAGCCGTCGGTTTTTTACCAGCCTGAAGCGCCGGTAGACGAACCGAAGGAGGACGAGCACCACGGCGAACGCAAGAACCGCCATCACAACAGCCAATTTGGCGATCAACGGAAATCCCCACGATGGTTTGAAGTTGACCGTGTTCGGCGTGAAGCGGGAGGTGTCCACCTCACCGGTCAGAAAGAATGTCGTCAGCAGGTGTCGGGTGGCTTCGGGTTGGAGGTAGTAGAGGTCACCGGTATGGGCGAACTCGGAGAGAACGACCTGTTCGCCGTTTTCCAGGAAGGGAAGCAGCTGATTGCGGGCGTTCTGCGCCGGTGTCGAGACGTCCAGTGTGCCGCTGAGCATTAAGGTCTCGACCGATGAAGGCCGGGCCGTGCGGTACTCGTCGGGGATTTTGTTGGCCGGCCAGGAGCCCGCCGCGGCCCAACCCATTGTCGATCCTGGTGAGCCGATGAGATAGGGGTCCGGCGTGACCTCGGCGACATAGTCGGCCGCCGGGTCGAAATCGTAGTCTGCGCTGAGCGCCTTTGACGCGCTTTCGCCCCAGGCAAAGTCTGTTGGCAGCATGAAATTCATCGCCGCCGTGACCATCGCCATGCCGCTGTAATCTCCGTCTGCGGCGGCAAGCCAAATGTCGAACGTGGACGCTGCCCCGTTGGTGGAGTAAAGCCCCATGAAGGTCGCGAAAAGGACCGCGTCGCGATCGACCCGGAATACCAGCCAGCGCTTTGGCATATTGTCGAGCGCAGTTTGGATGGAGGCTGCGAGACTGCTGGTACGGGATGAACAGTATTTGTCCTCGGCGCACAGGCCCGAGTATCGTCGAATCTGCTCCTCGAGGATCGCCCCGTCCCACCAGAAACGGCCCGGCGGATTCACTGCCACCATCGCACTTCGGTGGACCGTGTCGGGATAGCGCCAGGTGTAGATCTGAGCGAGGCGGGTGCCGTAGCTGCCACTCTCCATGTTGATGCGGTCATAGCCGAGCGCTCGACGCGCGGCCTCCACGTCGTCGACGACCTCCAGGACGGTGTAGCCGTCAAGATCGACGCCCTCCGCGGTCAGCCGCTCGGCGCAAACGCCGGCGGCCTCGCCCTGGTCCGCCATGCTTTCCCGACTCATCATCGGCAGACCCGAACTCATCGCCTCGCCAATCTCCGGGCAGGCGAGATAAACCGATCCGTCCACGCCGCGATAACCGACAAGAACGATGTCGTGGTTCTCGTGGAACCATTCGACACGGCTGTATTTCATGTTCGAAGATCCAGGTCCGCCGGCGAGCCAGAAAATCGGTTCGGCCGGCGTCTCACCTGAGGCAGGGATCCGTTTGACGGGCAGGACAATCAGACGGGATTTTGGATCGTTTCGGTTTTCTGGGACGACCAGCGTGCCGCACTCGGCCTCATACTCCACCTCGTTTGCCACGTGGACACACGGAACGACATCGAAATCTCCCGCTACCGCGCCGTCCGGTAGCGTAGGCCGTGGGGCCGGACCCTCGCTCGAACCACAACCGATCAACGCGATCGCCATCGCGAACGCGGCTCCTGGTCTCAACAGATGATTCATGATCTCGTCCCCCGCCTCGTGCGTTCCAGTCTCTTAAGCCTCTTGAGTAACTGCCTGGGGTTTCTTCTCAACGTCTCCCGAAAAATCGTGGGTTGGGCGCTGAATCTTAAACGGAGCGCCGGAGGCGCGAAAGATATTTAGCCTGGGGCGTGAGCCCCAGGGTAAGGACGACAAATAGAAAAAAGCCCCGGAGGGGCGACAGATTATCGGCTGCGGCGTAAGCCGCAGTCCTCCTGCCCGGACATCTGTCGCCGCTCCGCGGCTGGTGATTATTATTGGGGCTGGAGTCCTGGGGCTCACGCCCCAGGCTATGTATCTGACGCCGCTCCGCGGCTCAAAGCACTTGTCTCCTAAGCGGCTTCTTGGAGTCACTTCGTCATTGCCTCCCGAGGAATCGTAGGTCGGCGCTGGTAGCCGGCGGCGAGCGCCTCCAGACCCTCTTCGAGATCTTCTTTCCCGAGCCATCGGTCTTGAAGCATGACACCGGAGATATCTCGGGTCGCTGCAATGTCGGATAACGGATTGCTCTGCAAAAGTAAGAGATCGGCCCGTTTCCCGACAGTAATTGTTCCTGCCTGATCGAGCTCGCCAAGGAAGGCGAACGGCTCGGTCGTGGATGATCGAAGGGCCTCGTACGGCGAGAGCCCGACGTCAACAAGCTCGGCCAGCTCGTCGTGAATCGAGAAGCCGGGGACATTGGAGGGAATCAAAGAATCGGTGCCGGTCATCAATTTGGCTCCGGCCGCGCCGAGGGCGCGAGTGAGCGGCCGCTGGAAATCGAGGTACGCGTCCCGTATGGCTGTCCGATGTTCTCGAGGGATGGGCTCATACAGATTGGCGTATATGAAAGACCAGATGCCGCGGTCCATCGGATGGAGATAGCGGGCCTCTGGCCGTGCGAGTTCCCCGTCGAAATCCTCGAACACCCGGAGTATGTTCCGGCTCGTCGTGAGGGTCGGGGTGATCCAGGTTTCACTGGCGGCGATGGTCCTCGCAAAGTCTTCGATCTGATCCTGGGTGTAGGGACTCTGAGCGAGCTTTATGAGCTCTTCGCTGTGCGCGATCAAACTCTGTCCTGCGTCCAGCACGTCCTCCAACGACATTTCGAACGGGATATGACCACCCACCCTTATGCCGACCTCTCGTGCTGCTGTCACGACTGCGCCGTATGACGCGCGATCAAGGAAGGAATAGACCTTGATGCTGTCGTAACCCTCTCGATGAGATTCCAGGACTACTTGCCGCGCCTCTTCCGGGGTGCTTACCCACGTGCTGATCGGCGGTGGCCAGGCCCGTCCCGGGCCGTCAACCATTCGAGACAACAAGAGCCTGGGTCCGAGGAACTCGCCGTTGGCGATGCTTTCCCGAAGTCCGATGTGCTCCGGGAGGGCGGACATGACCTGGACGGTTGTCGCGCCTCTTCCGGCGAGCTCACCCAGGTGCTGATCGGTGGTGGCCAGGCCCGATCCGGCCCGTCGACCATCCGAGCCAGCAAGCAGCCTGGGCCCTAAGATTTCGCCGCGGGCGAGGCTCTCCCGAAGATCTGACGTGCTCGGGAAGGGCGGACATGACCTGGACGAGTTGCAACGCCATTCGCAACGTAGGGGAAAAGCAGTTTCTCGAAATCGAGGGCCTCTGAAGGAAACTGTTCTTCAGGAGGGAACATGGCATTCCATGCTTCGCCCTCGAGATGGACATGCATGTCTGAAAGGGCGGGAATCAGGTATTTCCCTGAAGCTTCGATCCGGATGGCTCCTTCCGGGATATTTGCTTTCGTGTATCTCCGATGGTTTGGATTCGACCATCTGCGACGACAACGGTCTGGTTTTCCACCACCTGATCCATGTCCATTGGGATCACGTTGACATCGATAAAGGCGAACACTGACGCATCACTCAAGTCTGGTTCGATCGGCGGCGTGTCGACTGCGCACGAGACTGCGAAGATAAGAAAAATCAAGACCGATGCTTGTCGACGCGGTGTATTCATGGAGACCCCCAGTTTGTCTAGACCGGCAGAATTCGGTCGAGCCACTCTGTCACATAACGGAGAAGATTGGTGAAGGTTCTTGAAGTCGAGCATCGGTGGTGGCGCCAGTTACGTTTTCTCTCCCGAGGTCTTGCTCGACAGTTGCGGCGACCTGACTACCATCGCTCCTTGTGGAGATCTACGTAGCATCGTTTGCCGGCCTTCTGAGTACGATTTTGCTGGCCGTTGTTTATTTCGCTGACCGATACGAAAGAGAACCCATCGAGCTGATCCAGAACTACTTTCTGTCTGGGCTGCTGGGCCAGCTCGTGATCATCCTCGCCGTCACCTCCGTGGGCGGAGAGGTCTCCTGGTCAGGACCGTGGATTCTGCTGACGATGGTCTGTGGAGCTCTCTACCTTCCGTTCCAGCTCTCTCGCCAAACCGAGATGGATGAGCGTTTCGACGGTATCGTCTACTCGGTTGCCTTTGTAGGCGGGGCCACCTGCGCTATTCACCTCAATAACCTGCCGGGCGTGATTGCGGCGTCGCCGTATCGCGATGCTCTTGCCCCTGGAGCTTTGCCTGATTTCCGCGACCTGATGATTCTCGCCTCATCGCCAGGCTTTGGTATCGAGCTCGGTCAGGGATTTGTCCTGATCATCGCGGCTATTTTCGTTGGTGCGATCCTCGGCACGCTGCAATTGCGAGGGTGGACACCGTGGCGAACTGCCGCCGTATGTGTAGTGGTTGCTCTCGCCACCCTGGGTCTTGACCTGCTGGCCGGCGGAACGTGGTCGGTGCGGGGAGTTTTGGCTGTTGCTGGGTTTGCGGTCGCTCTGACCGTCAAACGACGTTCAGTCTTCAAGGATCGGCCCGAACCCGCCGAAGGCGATGTTCTCGTTCTGGGTCTCAAGACGGTGCTGATGGTCTTTGGTGCGACCCTGCTGGCTACCGTTCTGCTGCAGGCGGTGAACGAACAACCCGAGGTTCCCGATGTGACCGTCACTGGACGCCATCCCGCTCATGTCGCCCCGTCGTCGGCACGTTCGTGAGGAAGTTCTGTCTCCCATCTGTTTTTCTTTTGGTCGTCTGTGCTGGTTCCGTTTCGGCGGCTGAACGCTATTGGGAGAATCCGGTCTTCGATACGGTGGAGGAGGCTGTTGCCGCGGCAGGGAACAACGTCTCCCACATTTACCAGGAGAGCCCGGCTGCGCTCCGGTTCTTTGTTGATTTCACGTTGACGGAGGGGGACGTCGACGGTCGCCATTCGTCCTCGGCCCTATCTGGAGAGGTGGTCGGAAATCTGTACGTCACCCATCCAACCGCATTTGTCCGAAACCCGGTTCAGCTTCAGACGATTGAGAGGTTCAGAAACGAGATTCCGCGCCAGAGGTCGATTCTTGAAGAGAGGCTTGCCCGCTTCGGCTACCCGGAACTGTCTGGTTTGGTGTACTGCCGCCTGGTTGAAAGCGTCGATGCATTTGCTGACCTTGGCAGGGCTTCCTCCGAAAAGATGACGCAGATTGGTGGGGTGACCTACTACTGCCGGTACGTCGTTCTGCCGCTGTCGTACGTGGGTGAGGAGAACCTCCGTGATCTCCGCCGTTCAGCTGCGCTCAACCCGTCGATCAACGTGGACGATACGATTCGACGCTGGCAGCGCGAGTCATTCGGCAATCTGGTCAACACATTTCGTCACGAGATGGTCCACGTCCACACCAACACCACCCTCGACGTGCCCTCGTATTCCGACCGCACTGCGTACCCAACCTGGTTTCACGAGGGAACTGCAACCTACCTTGCGGCGGACCCCCACTCAGGGCTCAGCAAGGGCTACCGGGAGTATCAGGAGCTCTTCTTCTACCTGGCTCAGCGCTACGGGATTCGCAAGCTCCAGACCTTTTATTCGGACGTATTCAGTGGCAACGATGTGAGCACCGCCCTCTCGGATGTTTTCGAGATCTCCGGTACGGAACAGCTCTTTGCACGCAGCAGCCGTTGGCACCACGCCAGGGAGGTGGTCAAAAGCGGTCTTTGGATTGCTGCTCTGGCCATCGTCATCGCAGCATTCCGGGGCGCTGACCGCCCGTACATTGGCGCCCTCCAGCTGCTGATCGGCTTTGCCCTTGCACTCGCCACTGCGACTGGCCTTGCCGAGCACCTCTTCGGCCTCAGGGGTTCCGGAGTCGTGCTGACCGCAAAACTCTGTTTCGCCGTCGGCGCCGTCGTCGTGGGGGTCAAGGGACTGCGCAGGATTCTGCGGCACCGATCCCGCCGCGAACCCAATCGGATGAACCAGGGCCGCCACGCGTAATCCGTGGGAGGTGTGCAAGCTTCATCTCGGATCGTAAGACGTGTTGGATCAAAGGCTCCACAATTAATGTGCTCACCCTGCGATAGTTCGAGGGGTGGCACCCATTGTCTACTTGGCCGCTTTGGCGGCCTTTTTCGCTGCCTTCTTCTCCTTCTTCTCCTTGGCTGAGAGCTTCGGTTTGTTCGTCTTTGCTTTCTTCACTTGACCCTTGGCCATCTCGTTGCCTCCATCCTCAGCGATGGGATGTTTCGGCCGTGCGGCCGTTGGTCGCTGGGAGCTGTTACTGTACTGTACACCCTCACTTGGCAAATTGAGCGTCTTTCTCACCCCGATTGATATCGTCGAAACGCATCTCCATGTTGAACTCCCGCTTGAAGAGCAGGATCTTGGCGAGGCCATCAGTCACGAGATGTGACATGAAGAGATCGCCTTCGATGTACTTCAGGAGGCTTCGTTCGATTTCTCCGTTGCCTCGATGGATGACATCCGCCTCGATGAGGCTTTCCTCTCGGCCTTTGCCGTTGGGTTTCTGAATGAGGGTCGAGATCGAAATGCGGTAAGTGCCCACGAAGTCGTTCGATTCGTCGAATGAAATCGCGTTTTCGAGCTTCTCTGCAACTTCCGGTGGCAGCCCGGACCCAACCGCAGCAGTGGCCAAACTGAAAATTGTGATGGTGGTGAACAAGCCGATTTTGTGCACGAGGTCTCCCCGCTCTGTTGATCGTGAGAGACAAAGCATACGGCGTGCCAATGTACTGATCCTATTCCGGGTGGGCGTGATGCCGAAACGACATACCGTTTCCCGCGATTGCCGCTGAAGCGTATGGTTCGGCTGGCGACAGTTGGGGAAGTCGCAAATTGTAGAGAAAATAAGATATTCCGTTACCGAAGACGGTGCAACAATACGTGGCATGGGGCGCTTTCGGGCCGGTGCGCGAGGTGCTCGAGGTTATCTTTGGCGAGGAGGTTGAATCATGAAAGCACCGCGTCAGTTCGTTATTGGTTGGTTGGTTGTCGGAGTTTTCGCACTGTTCGATGTTGCGCAGGTGCAAGCTCAGACAACGCATTCAGCTCACCTCGGGGTCGGGAGCTGGATCGAGAAGAATGTCCCCTTATATATGGAGACGGCGCGGATGCCAGGCTTCAGCATCGCGGTTGTCCATGACGGCGAGACCATCTACGCCGAGGGCTTCGGGCTTCGGGACACCCAGAAGATCTTGCCGGCAACACCGGACACACTCTATGGGATCGGGAGCATCACCAAGAGCTTTGTGGCGATCGGCATCATGCAACTGGTCGAAGCCGGGAAGATCAGTCTCGACGATCCGGTCAGCAAGCACATCCCCTTCGAGCTGGGCATGCCGGACGATCCGATCACGATTCACCACCTGCTCACACACAGCCTCGGCATCCCGAGTCTGGCGACATCGACGGTGGCGATTTCCCGTGGCCTCGGTCTGGACACTGGTGTGCCGCTTGGAAGCGCGGCGGATTTCTACCGGCTGGTCAACGGCGCCGGAGACGAGATCGTTGCCACGCCGGGTGAGCGGTTCTTCTATCACAACGCCGCCTGGCGGATGCTCGGCGCCATCATTCAGGCAAAGTCCGGTGTACCGTTTCATCAGTACCTGAAAGCCAAGGTGATCGACCCGCTGGGTATGCAGCGGACGACCTTGAGCCTGACGGAGTTCGAGGCTGACCCCGACCACATCCTGCCGCACCTCAAGGTAGGGGACGAGGTTCAGGCGTCGCGGTTTCCCTATCCGAACCCGGACGACAACCTGGAATTCAGCTTCATCACTGCCGCCGGCGGTATCGTCAGCTCGGTGAACGAGATGACCCGATACGTCAACGCCCAGATCCAAAAGGGAAAAACCGGCAGTGGCCGGCTTGCGAGCAAACAGTCGTTCGAGAAGATGCAGCAGCTCCACATCCGCCGGCCAGACCGCTATTACGGTGAGTACGGCTACGGCTACGGACTGGCCATCACACCCGATTTTCTCGGTCACGAAATGATCGACCACGGCGGCTCGATCGCCGTATCGACCGCCTACATGGCCTTCGTTCCTGATCTCGAGGCCGGCGTTGTCATGATGGGCAACAGCTCGGGGATGGACTACGCGACGATCGCCGAGTCAGTTTTCGCGATCCTGATGGGCAAGGACCCGGCCGAGTCGATTCCGGGCCTGTACATTCGTAAGCGGATGAAGCGACTGATGGGGAGCTACGAGGTCTACCGGGGTCTCGAGCGGCTGAAGGTAGTGAGCAGGGGAGGCCTGCTGCACCTGGAAACAAAGAGCCCCAGGACCGGGACAGCGACTCTGACGCCATTGATTCCAGAGGACCCGACCCTTGCCTCGACGGATTTCTACACCGTACGCAATGGCCTCAAATCGCCTATTGAATTCGTGATCCAGGAAGACGGGGCAATCGATCTCTTCATCGGCAGGTACTGTTACCACAAGGTCGACTGAACGGGTTAACCTAGCTCATGGCTGTTAACCACTTGAGGTCTGCTCTGGATGAAGGCCGTTTCGTCTGTTCGGCCGAACTGGTGTTGGGCCGGGACCATACCGTTCCTCAGACCGAGACGTTCGTCCGCGACGCCGCCCAGGAACCGGACGGAATCAAGGTCATCAGCCTCACCGACCTCCCGTCCGGTGGACCGGCTCTGCCTCCAGAGGCGTTTGTTCCGTTCGTGCTGGAGCATGGCCTGACGCCGATTCCGCACCTCACCGGCAAGGACGGCAACCGAAACTTCATCGAGGCTCGGCTGCACGGTTTCGCCCGTATGGGAGCGGAGAACGTCCTTACCCTGACCGGCGACATTCAGCACAAGGGTTTCCAGGGGGAGGCGAAGCGCGTCTACGACCTCGATTCGGTATTGATCCTCTGGTTGGTGCAGGCCCTGCGTGAAGGGATCAGCTATCAAATGGGACCGCGGGAGATTCAGACCACACCTTTTGATTTTTTTCCGGGAGCGGTGGTCAGCCCGTACAAGTGCAACGAGGCGGACCAGATGATGCAGCTCTTCAAGCTCGAGCTCAAGATCCTCCTCGGTGCGCGATTCATCATCACCCAGCTCGGATACAACCTCCGCAAGCTTTACGAACTGAAGCAGTATATGAACCGCGAGGGCCTCGGTCACATACCGGTCCTCGCCAACATCTACGTGGCGACCGCGACCATCGCCAAGATGATGCGGGCGGGCGATATCTCAGGTTGCGTAGCCCCGGAGGAGCTGATTCAGAGCCTCGACGGGGTGAAGAAGGCGCAGCGCTTGGAGCGCGCGGCACTGATGGTTGCTGCGGTGCGCGACCTCGGCTTCGCCGGCGCGCACATCGGTGGCTTCGGCCTGAAACATGGCGACTTCATGAAAATCCTCGAGCTTGCCGCCGAGATCGGCACAGGCTGGCGGGATCGGCTCGACGAATTAGTTTTCAGCGAACCGGATGAGTTCTATCTGCTGCCCGAGGGTGCCGATGGCCTCAGCAACTCCGAAGCGTCCTACAACACTGGAGTGCCGTCATCCGGGATCGGGCTGAAGGAACAGCTGGGTCGATTCGCCCACGATCACATGATTTCTGGAGACTCGGCCATGGGCCGGTTCCTGCAAAAACGACTCGCCACGGATGGAGACCAGCTGGCCGCGCGCGGTGGATTCTGGCACCACGTGCTTGGCGCCTCCACCGTCTACCGCAAGGCGGCGTTGGGCTGTATGTCATGCGGAGATTGCATTCAGGACCACCTTCACTATGCCGGCTGCACGATGAACAAATGCTACAAGGAGCTTCGCAACGGACCGTGCGGAGGTTCGCGCATTGACGGCACTTGCGAGGCCGATCAATCGATACCCTGTATCTGGAATGTGGTCTACGAGACCACGATGGCGGCGGATTCCAACCCCCGTAAGTTTGCGACAACGCTGGTTCCACCGCGCGACTGGTGTCTCGATCAAACCAATGCCATGGCCAATCGGATTCTCGGGCTCGACAACGCGTGCCGTCGGCAGGTTCTCGAGGTCGGCGAGGAAGCAGACACGTGATCGTGTTTCCATAGTCACGGAAATACAAGGAGGCAGTCATGCTGATTGTCGGAGAGCGCATCAACGCCACCAGGAAACGCATCGGCGAGGCCGTTCTGAACCAGGATGCTGATCTCATCAAGGCGGAGGCGGTCAAACAAGTCGAGGCGGGGGCGAATCTCATTGACGTGAACGGGGGGATCCCCGGCAGGGAGACCGAATTTCTGCTGTGGTTGGCTGATGTGGTGCAGGGGGCGGTGGACGTGCCTCTGTGTCTCGACAGCGCGGACGCGGACGCCCTCGAAGCGGCGCTGCCTCGATGCAACCAACCGCCGTTGGTGAACTCCATCACCTTCGAGAAGGAACGACTGGACAAGGTGACGCCGCTGATCAAGGAGCACGATGCGAAGGTGATCGCCCTCTGCATGTCCGATGATGGCCCGCCAAAGAGTCTTGAAGACCGGATCGAGATTGCCGGCCGTCTCGTAGATCGCTTGACCGGGGACGGTCTACCGTTGGAGAGAATCTACGTCGATCCGTGCGTCTTTCCTATCAGCACAGGGTCCGAAGCGGGCCCCTTCGTGCTCGATGCGGTCGAGTGGATCCGCTCGCAGTACCCGGGCATTCATACAATCTGCGGGGCGAGCAACGTGTCTTTCGGTCTGCCGGTGAGAAAGCTCCTCAACGCGACCTTCCTGGCCATGTTGATCGCACGCGGACTCGACTCAGCCATCATCGATCCGTGTAACAGTCTCACCCGCGCGAGTGTCCTGGCGGCAGAGGCCCTCGCCGGTCACGACGATTTCTGTACAAACTACATTGCTGCGTTCCGCGCCGGCGACCTCGAGGTGTAGTCAGGGCTTGACGCAAAAATCGGGAATTACGGGTGGGGGTAAACCCGGCCCTTACGACCGATGAATACTCGTGTAGGGGCGGCATATATGCCGCCCTGCGTGAGCAAAGGAGGGCAGGAAGGTGGATGCGTGAAGGACGAGGGCAAGGAAGTGAAATCGGCGGAAGTGCCTAAGAAGGCTAAACAAGTCGGAGAGACCCGGGCCAGATGGTCGTGGGTCGAACCTTGTGTTTGGACTGATCGCATGCTGACGGCCCTCGAACGGGGGGTGAAAGGAGGCATGTGGTTCAGCTTGATAGACAAGGTCTACAGACCGAGCAACCTCGAGGCGGCCTTTGACAAGGTCACGAAGAATCGGGGGAGTGCGGGAGTGGACCACCAGACGATCGCGATGTTTGCGGACCGGCTGGAGCAGAACCTGGAGTGGATATCGGAAGCACTTGCGGAAGACAGGTATGAGCCCCAAGGAGTTCGTCGGGTGTGGATACCCAAACCTGGCAAGAAGGGTCAGACGAGGCCGTTAGGGATACCGACAGTGAGAGATCGCGTGGTGCAGACAGCACTTCGCAATGTGATGGAACCGATCTACGAGCGAGACTTCGCCGAACACAGCTACGGATTTCGACCCGGACGAGGGTGCAAGGATGCACTGCGTCGAGTCGACGCGTTGCTGAAGCGGGAGTACACGTGGGTAGTTGATGCGGATCTGAAGAGCTACTTCGACACCATCCCTCACGAGCAGCTGCTGGCTCGGGTAGGCGAAAAGATCAGTGACAGTCGAGTGCTAACACTGGTCGAGTCCTACCTGAATCAGGACATTATGGAGACCACGCGGAACTGGGCGCCCGAAACTGGGACTCCCCAGGGAGCGGTGATCAGCCCACTACTGTCAAACATCTACCTTGACCCGTTGGACCAACTCATGGCACAGCAGGGATTCGAAATGACGCGATACGCCGATGATTTCATCGTGCAATGTCGCTCAGAACGAGAGGCCCAGCTGGTGCTCGAGCTGATCCAGGAATGGGTGGATGGGGCAGGGCTGACACTTCACCCTGAGAAGACCCGGCTGGTGGATGCAAGCCAGCGCGGCGGATTCGATCAACGATCGAGGTTTGTTCAGCGAACAAGGGCGGGATATATGCCGCCCCTACAGATAGCCGTCACTCCGTTTTGTTGATGGGGTACAGATCCTTCGGGACGTTTTTGTACTCGAGGGTCGTGAGATCGGCAGGTCCCAGACCCGGAGTATCGATCTCGTAGATCGCCCCTGCGAGCCCCGTCTCGTGGAAACCCCGCCGGAAGTGAACGCGGGTTTTCAGCGATATGATCTCGCACTCGCCGATGTCGATGCCCAGAGTGTCGAAGATTTCCGGTGTCGTTACCTGATGGAGGGTCGGGGTGACGATGACGCGGTTATTGTCGCCGAATCGCAGGACAGCGATAGTGTCGAAGTTGCCGTACTCGCCGAGGTACTCGACCGTTCCTTCTACTGACACCGGCTTGCCGGCGAAGCGATCCGCATAACCTCCCACGTCGACCGTCACCGATTCGCCGACCGCGGCCTCTGAGACAATTTCGTCGATGCATTTCTTGTCTGCGATCGTGGCAATGCAGAAGTTAGAGGCCTTCTGCTGGATCAGTGCTCCGAGGATGTGGGTGGAATTGCCCGTGCGGTCTGCGTGGTCGGCAATGACCACCGGCGTCTTGCCCGCTCGAGCCGCGGCGATGGCCAGGGCGACTCCTTCATCAGTTTTTGGGAGCTTCCTTCCCGCGAACTCCGCGCGGACCCGCCAGATGTAGTCGGCCATGTCATCGGCGATCTCATCCGCCAGCGCCTGGTCATCGTTCGTCATGACACTCACCGTCGCTCCCGCGTCGGGCGCATCTGCGTAGGCAAAGCCGAAGAACACCGAGACGAAGGCGTCGGGTCGGCGGCACTCCCACCGCCTCGCGCGTTCCATGATGTCCCGCGCCGGGGAGACCCCGGTTCCCTGATACACGCTGGGCGTAATCACGCCGGGTTTTCTCGTCGCTGTGGTTGGTTTGTAGGTTCCGCGAATTACGCGGAGGAGGTAACGCGCGGCGCGCTCACCCTGCAGTCTCGCGTCGTAGTGGGGATAGCGTTTGACGGTGAAGGTACCGTCAGCGACCGCGAGGAACTCTCCGTCCTCGTTGCCGTGCAGGTCAAAAGTGGCGACAATCGGAATGTCGCCGACCGCCGCGCGCACGCGGCGCGCGATCTCCGCCTCGGGTCGGGGAACGCCAGTCACCGCCATGGCGCCGTGGAGAGCGAGAAAGACGCCGTCGAACGGACCCTGTTCCTCGAGATCTTTGACGATTCCGCCGGTGTACTTGTCAAAGGCCTCCTTTGTGATCCAGCTTCCGGACGACCCTCCGACCGCATTTCGCGGCGACAACAGCCCAACCAACTCCACGCCCCCGAACTCCCGTACCTGGCTCACGAATCCACGGATGTAGGAACCGGCATCGAGCACTGCCTCGCCCCGTTCGGGAGGGCCGTAGAACTCCCACTCGGCGACCCCGGTAGGCCGCGGGCAGAAGGTGCAGGTCTCATGCGAAAAGGTGGCTACCCCGATCTTCAATGGCTTCACCTGCTGAGCCTCGCCTGTCCAGGCAACGCACGGCAGGCCAAACACGAGTATTAAGGCGGCAACACTTTTCTTCATGAGACACCCCCTGATGCCGAGCGCCACGATTCTAACCGTTCGCGGAGGGTGCGGCGAATCACTCCATCGCTTTGGAGGAGGATGCCACTCACGACGCATCTTTGCGAAGGCTGGCACCCATCGGCCCCGGCCCCTATAATAAAACCAAGCGGTCCATTTCAAAGAGATCACGTGTCGCCCGGATTTGGAGGTCTGCAATGTGTCAGGTTTCTGGAAGGCGTTCTCTGAGTGAGAGGCGGAATCGGCTCGTGGTCCTTCTGCCGATGACCGCTCTTTTTATCATCTGCCTATCCCCGATGGCGTTCGCCCAGGCGGACACGTGCTCCAAACCGCGAGTGGCCGTTCAGCTCACGGAGATCCACGATGGGGTGTTCGAGCTGTTGAACTCGAAGGGCGTCCCTCAGCCACGAGAGTCGTGGATTCTGCAAATACAGGGCAAGGTGTTGGAAGAACTCAGAATGGGTTCGCCCGGCATCGTATTCGTGCCGGTCGGAGGGGTCGGCGGTGCGCTGCCGACAGACTGCGACTACCGTTTTGAGTACCACATGTCGATCATCGGGGCGGGAGAGTCCATCGAGATTGTGGGTGGTCTGCTCGAATCCGAGTACACGGCCTATTACATGGGATCGAAGCTCGCCCAAAACAACCCGTGCCCTGGATCGGACTGGCTTCTCGATGTAGAGATCACGAAGGAAGACGAGGATGTCTTTCAGACGGTTGAACACAACAGCGAGAGCTGGGGAGATATCGGAGCCCGGATCGAGGAGTTCGAACGCTCTCATCCAGTGCCGCCACGAGGTCCGACGTTGCACGTCTCCCAGAGCCGTGACTACGTGTCACCGTTGGAGGAGGAGCGCACCCTCGATATCAAGATCGATGTGACGAACTGCCGGGGCGAGCCGGTTTATTTCGCGAGTCGTGGTCAGAGAGTTGTCCTTCCGAAAAAGACCGAAAGGGGTGAGATCGAGCCGACGCGCGGGTTTAATCAAAACCACCTCGTCGCCGACGATCACATCGTCTTGATCATCGTCCGGCCAGAAGGAGCTTCAGCGACCTATACGCTCAAGAAGGGCATCGAACCAGACGTAGAGACCATCGAGATGACCCTCTGTGGGATCGACAAAAAACTCGTACAGGAAACGGAGATCCACATTCGCGGTCTGGAACTCCGGGTGACGCCCGAAAAGAGAAGGGTCAGCCCCGGAGAGAAAACCAATATCGAAATCAAGCTCTCGAAAGTTGACGACAAAGGAAAAAAAGAACCTGTACGTGGAAAACAGATTGAGCTCGACATTCGCGGTCTTGTTGATGGAGACGTCCGCCCTTCTGATGAAATTGTAACCGACGCCGACGGAGTGGCCATCGTGGAATTCTCGGCTGGAGAACACGATAAGAAAGTGACATTCAGTGCCAAGTATCAGCCGAAAAAATATGACGAATTTGTTCACGATGAGACAACCGTAAGCGTTGGTCAGCTTTCAAATGTAACGGCCACTATCACCTCTAAATTTCGCGAAAATTATCACCATCACGAGGAAGACCAAGACCATATATATGATAGTCGACATCGTCTAGAATTTGATGTTACTGTTGAAGCTTCATTCAAATATTACAAGACATCTTCTGTAGATAAGTCCGGTACATACTCTCAGAAATACAAGTTAAACTCTTGGGAAATCATAAAATCCTCTGCCAGTTTTTCGGGCAAATCAGAAGTGATTTCTGATGATGAAATAAGGACGGAAACTGAAGAGGCAACAGGAAAGGCAGACAAAAACGATAGTACAACGACTTTGAGCATATTATTTGATGCTCAAACTAAAAAGGCATTGGAGGTGAATTTCCCGGGGTTTTCCGTCAATATTGATGGCACTGGCATCCACACAAGTAGTGATGGCGAAAAAACAGAATCTCCATGGAGATACTATTACAGGCCAATCTGGGGACCTTTTGAGGAATTTATGAAGGTAAAATCTGGTGACGGGAAGAGTAGTATTGGCGGGAATGGTATTCATGCTTTCACAAAACAGGAATCCTACGACAGGCATACTCTTTCTGTCGATTGGAATATCGAACTGAATTAGATAAGGACAAGATGAAGGGAAGTTCCTCAGCTGAACCGGGAGTTCCGCCAACCACCTCCAGGTCACATCTCAACAAGCTCGACCCTGCGGTTGAGTTTCCTTCCGTTTTCGTCTTTGTTTGAGCCAACGGGGCAGAGCGGTCCGGCCCCCTTTGCGGTCAACCGTTCGGCGCCAATTCCATGTTCATTAACCAGCGTCTCCACGACCGCTTCCGCTCTCTTCAATGAAAGTTCAATATTGTAGTCAAAATCGCCGGTCATGTCCGTGTGTCCCACCACGTACAGTTTCAGAGAATTGTTGGCTTTGAGCATGTCGGCGATGGCCTTGAGATCGGGTTCAGATTCGGGTTTGATATTGGCACTATCAAGATCAAAATAGATGCCGTAAAGGACGGCATGGCCGGTGGTAGCAATGTCTCCGAAGAGCGCATCCGGATCCACGGTCACCTTCTGCTTCATCCGCTCATGTTCCACAATAGTCAAACGATAGAGACTGTCCAGAGCAGCGACCTCGATCCAGACGTCTTGGCCGTCTTCTTCAACCTTGGCGTACAGCACTTTGTCTTTTCTTGTCCATGTCTTGGCGCCTATTTTTTTCAAGGCATTTTCATAATTCTTGAGTATCATCAGCCGTCCCGGTTCTTGGGCACCTTTGTTGAGACGATATTCAATGTGATAATAATGCCCCTCAATTTCAATTTCCATGTCGCTGCTATCACGAAAGGCATGTGACTCATATTCGCTCTCTTGATAGACTGCGATCCAGAAGCCTGGCATTCGGGATATGAGCGGGTGATCACTGCTTCCTTGGCGGTCATTTTGCGCTTGGATACTGCTGGCCATAATCAACATGATGAAAGTAATCGTGCAGACTTGAGCGGCGGTTTTCATGGCAATCACCTATTTTCGTAGAAGGAATGGATGTTACTTTCACTGCGGTTGTGTTTTCCACCCATTAACATCGGACTGTGATTCGCTTCTGTCAAGGGAGCTTCAGCCGATCGGCGGGATCTCGGATCCGAGCCGTTCCATGGTCGATCGCTTGGGCCAGCCCAGGAGCATCGACATTGCGGCGACGGCGCCGAAGCCGAGGGCCCAGCGGACGTCGCCGCTGAGAAAGCTGAGAATCAGACCGTAAACGGCTACGGCCTCGCGGAGGGCAAAGCTCAGGATGATCGCAATCCGAAACGAGCTGAGTCGCTTTTCTGGCGTCGGCAGTTTCTCAGCTGCGCGGACACGGATGGCAAACAGCATCTGTGCTGCCACGAGGTGACCGAGCGACAGAATGGCAAGTATTGCCGCCATCATCTGAATCAACTTGGCGTCTCCGCCCGCCTCCGCGACCTTCGGCGCGACAACCCAGGCGATCACCATGTACACCAACACCGACGCCACGAGCGCAACGGCGATGATGTTGATGAGGCGAATGAACTGGTCTGTCGAGGGTGGTGTCGGGGGGTGCATGGGTGCCTCCAGATGGTTCGTCCCATTCTAGCCCTACAAACTGCATCAACAACCAGGTGTCGGGTGGGAGTCGTGGAACTGCGGAGGACTCGGAAGCAGGTCAGAAAAAAACCAGGACCGACGATTTTTAATCGTCGGTCCTGGACCCAACCGTCTGAAATTTGACCGATGGACGACTACTGGCCTCGATCAATCACCATCACATCCGCTTCGCCAAAGATGGACTCGTCGGAGGTTTTCAGAGCGACGAACTGAAAGGTGTTGTAATCGTTGATGACGAGACCATCAATGGTTTTGACTTCGTCCATCAGGAACTTGGCCACAAAGTAGCCCCGGTCGTCAGCTTTCCAGGAGCTGATGGCAACGCCGCTCAGATACACCGTGTATACGGCGACGCTGCTGTAGGGCACGTCGGTGTGAACAGTCACGACCTTGCCGTCGCTTTCGAGGTTGAGGGTTGTCGGAGCGATCCGAATCGTGATTTCCTCGGCAAAGGAGATAGACGGTGCAGCGAGCAAGGCGATCACCAGTCCTACGGCCACCAGCGAGTATCGTCCATCCAACGGTGCGTTCTTCTTGTCCATTTTCTGCCCTCCAGTTTGTTGTGGTCGTTGCCGACCGGGTTGATGATGCGGCGTCCTCCGATCCTGTTGCTTGTTACGTCCTGCCGTCGATTGCGGGTCGCCGACCGGAACTAACGCAAGACTGGTGCCAAACCGACAGAATTTTGCTATGTGTCTTGTAAGTAGGTACTTACCAGCAGTTCGTCAGGGTGATACGACTTCGCCGTCGGGACCCGGATTGGGTTGCTCCGACTCGGGGGGTGTGGCGGATAGACACCAATTGATGATTGGCTCTGGGAATCTCGCAATGATGCCGGATGATCTCGCGCTCTGCGACAGAAGATCCCCGACCTACGGTAATCGGTACAGTCAGTTCGGAACTGCGATTTTCCGTTTTTCTGGATCGGGATGCTGCCGGTAGAGGATCGCCATTCTTCCAACCGTGCCAACGCACTCGCAGTTGAGACGTTCTTCGATGACGGGAACGAGCTTTTCCCTTTCGTCGCGTTCAGCAGCGATTTTCACTTTGATCAGCTCGTGGGCCTTAAGGGAGGTATCGATAGCGCCAACGACATTGTCGCTCAGCCCCTCTTTTCCGATCTGCACCATCGGTTTGTAGCTGTGAGCAACGCCGCGTAGATATTTCCGTTGTGAGCCCTTGAGTTCGCCCATGGATCCTCCCATCAGGAGCCTGCAGGGTAGCATTTGCTGAGGCGGTCACCCATCGCGCAGTCGTGGGGATCCGGTTAACGCAGCTACAGATCGAAGAAAAACGGCACTGCCGCAAGCCCGAGACCGATGAGGATTTGCAGGATGAGTCCTTCAACCAGATAGGGGTAGATGCAGAGGCCCACTCCTGCCGCGAGGAAGCCGATACGTTCCTGCTTTTTTCCATAGATGAAATACGACAGTCCGATGGCGCCGGCGAGGATTCCGACAAAGAGAGTGGAGCCGGTTGGCATACCTCATGTTCTCACGGCAACCGCGTTTCGCTCACTCCAGCGAGTCGGATGAAAGACGATCGACAAGCCGGCCGAGCAGTTCCATTTGCACCTCGGTCGGAAGATCGCCGTGGATTCCAACCACGTAGGGGCCTGCTGAGACAACTGCGCCGGAACCCAGCCCGGGGTCGGAGAATAGAAATCCTCCGTCGCCGATCGAGTCGATATCGCCGCCGATCTCGCCCCACTGCTCGTGGTGGGCACGCAGGCCAGCCATCGCTTCAGTGACTGCTGCTTCATTGGCAAGTTCACTGAAGAACAAAGTCCCTTCATCACCCGCCACTTCGTAGGTCGCGAGGACACCCCCAGTGAGAAACGCGTGGCTCATCAGGTCTTTTGCGACGATTCGTTCACTCCTCGGAACCAGACCATCGCTCGGAAGCAGGCCGACTATCTGCGGCAGCGAAGTTCCGCCGACGACAGATTTCGCGATTTGGGCCACGAGATTCTCCATGGCCTCGATCAGTTCCGGCCGGTTGTCATCGGCCTGGGCGTGGATGGAAATACTTCCTTTCCAGGCCGCAGCCAAGGTTTCTGAGCGGTAGCCCTCGGTGCCCCATTCCCGGGCTTCGGCCTCCGGCGGGCGGGCACTTCGGTAGAGCCCAAACGCCCCAAGATCAGATCCCATGTCGTAAACGTCGATAATCACACTCGAGAGGGAGTCGTCGCCAAGCTGATAGCGGGCGTGAACCATACTTTGGAAACCGAAATCGAGGTAGAGCGGTGCGCCGCCGTTGAGGTATTCGAAGAGGGTTTCGGAATCGTAGTCTCTTGGCCCCTCTGCCACCTGCCAACCCTCCATCGACGAGGCCGCAGGCAGGAGCCCGCCAAGCCCGGAATCGCCACCAGCCGGCTCCTCTCCCGAACCACAACCGACCGCCAGAGCTGCCACCACGAGGACGCATTGCAGACGGAGTTTCATCGCGGCCTACACCCGCGCAAAGCTGAGCAACCGGTGGGCCTCCACCAACTCCTCTTGGACCTGGCGGCCGAATGGGCACGCGGAGTCGCACGGAGCGGAGCATCCATCGCACGAAGCTGCTGTGCACTCCCCGGGCAGCTTCCCGTATTGTTCCATTGAGTCTTTCTCGCGACCGTAGTATTTGAAGTACATGGCGTACCGCATCACATCGGCCACCGCCACCTGGTGGGGGCAGCTCGCCTCGCAGGTGCTGCAGAATCGACAGTACTTGTCGTACATCTGGCGAGTGTAGTTTTGCAGCATCGCAATTTCGGGTTCGGTGATCCTGGAGCTCGCTGCCTCCGCATACTCCCGGATCTGGGAGAAGTTGGTGATCTTGACGCAGACGCTGGCCACGTTCGGGTTGGTGAGGGCCCACTTGATGGTGGCCTGCTTATAAGACAGCCCGCCGGCCTCGAGGTCCTTGATTTCCTTCTCGCGGTTGCCGGCGCCGGTCTTGAAGACCAGGGTACCGATGCCCTTGCCGCTCGCCCGGCTCAGGATCTCGTCCTGGTCCGGGTAGGACGCGAAGTCGTATTTGGTGAAGAGGACCTCGTAACGGCCGTCGTCAATTGCCGCATTGAGGACGTCCTGCATCCCACCGTGATGTCCGGAGAGTCCGAGGTGGGAAACCTTACCCGCTGCCTTGGCTTCCTCGAAGGCCTCGTACAGGGCTTCAACCCGAAGATCCTCTGGCGAGCTCACGCCGGTGATGCGAAAGATCTCCACGCGGTCGGTCTGGAGGCGGCGCAGGCTGTCATCGATCGAATCGAGGACGCTCTGCTTTGTGGCTCCCGCCTTGACCACCGCGCCGGTGAACAATACGAGTTCGTCACGCCGCGCGCCGATGGTTCCAATGGCCTTGCCAATAGTTTCCTCGGCACGGCCATTCTGATAGCTGCCGCTGGTGCAGATGGTGGTCATCCCGGCGTCGAGGGCTGCCGACAATAGGGCAGGGTTGTCGAAGCCGTAGGAACCGAAGGAGACGGATGACACCTTCAGGCCCGTGCCTCCGAGTGGCCGGAACCGCATCTCGAGATCACTGACATCGGCCATGACGTCGTTCGCCCGACCACAGCCACCAATCGCGAGACCGGATGTCGCAGCACCGAGTTTGAGGAATCTGCGGCGGTCGATACCACTACCGTTGGTTGCCATACTCACCTCCGTCAGTCTCGATCCACGGCATCAGGGCCTCGTGGATCTCCCAATCATCGCATATCGATTTTTCGGGAGGTGGTGTTGGACCTTTTTTTGAGTCACGACACTGACCTCACCCGAAGAATCCGGGTGTAATCCAGGATCTATCGGTGGCGGATTCTAGATTGGATATCTACTCGCTGCGAAGGGCGGTAACCGGATTGATCCGGGCAGCTCGCCAGGCTGGCATGAGACAGGCCACGACCGCAACGGTTCCGAAAAACAATGCCCCGCCTACGTATGCAAGCGGGTCGAGCGGTTTAATCTCGAAGAGCAACTGTTGGATCAGACGGGAGCTCAAGGATGCCCCCACAAACCCGAAAGCGAGACCGATTCCGACCATCACCAGGCCCTTCTTCATGATCAGACCGGTCAATTGGACCGGCGCCGCGCCCAGCGCAGATCGGATGCCGAATTCGTTGGTTCGCTCGCTCACGTGGTAGGCCAGAACTCCGTAGAGGCCGACAGCGGTCAGCAGCATGGCAACAACCGACAGCAAACCGAGCGCGAACATAACGACCCGAAAACCGGAGAGGTCCTCATTCACCAGGGCGGCCATGGTTTCCAGATCGCCAAGGATAGCGTTGCGGTCTTTTTCTTCAACCAGTTTGCGAATCTGGGCCGCCAGGAGATTCGGATCGCCCTCCGTTCGAATCACCAACCATTGAAATGGAGGCCCGAACTGCCCCGACGACAAATAGATGGCCTCGTCGAAATCCGAGCGAACGCCGTTGATTTTGGCGTTGCCGACTATCGCGATGATCTCGAAGGCGAAGTCGAACCAACCCAACTTTACGGATTGCCCGAGTGGGTCCTGGTCGGGGAATAGGTCTCGTGCAAGGTCTTCGCTGATGATCACCACAGGGGCGGCGCCCTCGGCGTCGGTTGCGGCGAAATCCCGTCCGCGGAGCAACGGAATACCAATGGTCGAGAAATACCCGGGTGTCGCGGCCCGCGTCAGCCCCATGATCGAGTCCCTCGGCTCGGGGCGGGGTTCGGAGGCGTGCCAGATAGGCCAGTCGGTTCCTCGTGCGGCGAGCGGCATTTTGGTGACGGCGGCCGCGTCCGTGACTCCTGGCTGTGCCCTGATCTCTGCGATCAATGAGGTGAACGTTTCAACGCGTTCTGGAGTCGTGGTCTGGTCGTCGGTCTGGATCGAATAGGTGCCGCCGATGACGTTCTCAGTTTCAAACCCCAGATTGACCGAGGCCAGGTTCACCATGCTGCGGATCAGCAGGCCGCAACCGATCAACAGCCCCACCGACATCGCCACCTGAACCACTACCAGGACGGTCCGCAACCGTGTGCCGCTCTTGCTCTCGGAGGTCCTGGTTGAGGTCTCGAGCTTCTGCCAGACATTGAGTGAGGTTCCTCGCAGTGCGGGAACGATGCCCACGACCAGGCCGGTGGCCAGCGAAATCGCCAAGGCAAACAAAAGGACCGCGCCGTCGATCGAGGGTACAGGGACACCAGGGTCGCCCATGGGCAGAAGCCGCAACAGGAAACTGTGGAACAGATACGCAACCGCGATTCCGACCAGCCCGGCCACCATGGTCAAGATCACGCTCTCTGTCAGGAGCTGGCGAATCAGGCGGCGCCTGCTGGCCCCCAAAGCCGACCGCATGGCCATCTCCGAGACCCGGCGCTGGCCTCGCGCCAGCTGCAGCCCGGCGACATTGATGCACGCAATCAGCAGTAACAACCCGGTGGTGGCGATCAGCAGGTTCAGACTCGGGCGGACGTGACCCACCATATAGTCCCGCAGTGCATACAATCTGAGCCCTTTTTGGGTGTTGGTTTCCGGATACTCGTTTTCGAGAATCGCCGCCACGGCATCGACGTCGCTCTGCGCCTGCTCGAGCGATACTCCCTTTTTCAGACGACCCACCGCCCACAGGCTGTGGGAATCTCGTTGCTCGTCGATTGGGCAATCACGATCGATGACGATCCACAGATCTGTCTCGAACATAAAACGGAAGCCCGGCGGCATCACCCCGACCACCTCAAAGGTCATGTCATCGAGGTGGATTGTGGCGCCGATCGCTTCCTCCGAACCACCAAACCGGGTCTGCCACAGATCGTGGCCGATCACCACCACATTGGCGCCGGCCAGGTCCTCCTCGTTTTCAGCGAAATTTCTTCCCAGCGCCGGTGGAACGCCCAGGGTCGGAAACAGATCCCAGGTCGTATACACCGCTCCGACCGCCTCTGCCCGCTCTCCCCCGGCCATCGTCATCCGGTTCGTACTCGACAGCGTGCAGAAGCCGTCGAACGATCTACACAGACGCCGGTAGTCGAAGAAGTCGAGTCTGGAAATCGGTCCGGCGTTGCGGCCGTCATAAGTTTTGACCGAGGCCACGAGACGATTTGGTTCCTGGTAGGGCAGCTGGCTCAGGAGGAGGGCCTTGATCGTGCTGAAGAGGGCAGTGTTGGCGCCGATCCCGATCGCCAGAGTGACAACGAATACCGCCGCAAACGCGGGCGATCGCTTGAGAGTCCGTAGAGCGAACCGGATATCGTGCAGAAGCATATCCAGCGCCGCACCGTGGCGGGTCTCGCGGACGGTGGCCTTGACCTGCTCGGCGCCACCGAGCTCGATCAGTGCCTGCTTCCGGGCGCGTTCCGGATCCATCCCTGCTCGAGTCTTCTCTTCGATCAACAGGTCGAGATAACTTTGGAGTTCCTCATCGAGTTGGCGATCGAGTTGATCGCTTCTAAACGGCGCGTGGAGCATGCTTTTGAGAGTCGATAATAGCGGCATCTGTACCCCTCAGCTGGCCTCGAGGACCTTACCGATGGTCAGAACGAGGTGGGACCAACCCTGTCTTTCCTCGCCGAGTCGAGCCTTGCCGGCGTCAGTGAGCTCGTAGAATTTGGCGCGCCGGTTGTTCTCGGACTCTCCCCACTCACCGCTGATCCAACCCTCCTGCTCCATGCGGTGGAGGGCGGGGAACAACGATCCCGGTTTCACCTGAAACACGCCGCTGGTGATCTGCTCGATGCGGCGGGAGATTCCGAGCCCGTGCATCGGTGCCAGCGAAATCGTCTTGAGGATTAGCATGTCGAGAGTGCCTCTGAGGATTTCTGTCTTGTTTTCTACCACCGATCCTCCCGCCGTCGTCCACTCCTATCGATATTCTATACGAGTTCCTTCCGCCGGGGTTTCAGATGGGGTCGCAATCGGTTTTTGTAGAAGAATTTTCGTGTGAGGGATGATGGTGTTTGGCCGCAATACTCTTAAGATGAACTTTTCGATTGCGGAACTCGAAGGATCGCCTCGCATCCCGGACCGTGCTCGTGATTCCGCACGGTGACCGATCCTCCGTGGGCCTCGGCAATTTGCCGGCTCAGAAAGAGGCCGATTCCCGAACCGCTCGATTTGGTGGTAAAAAACGGTACGAAGAGGTTGACCGAATCCGGTAGCCCAGGGCCCTCGTCGCTGATGACGACCTCGACGAACCCGGCTTCTGATCGCCAACGGATTCGAACTTCTCCGTTCGTCTCCAGAGACGCTTCGACCGCATTTCGGAGCAGATTGATCATGACCTGCTCGAGCTGGTCCTGATCGCCGTCGACCATGACGGAGGGGCCATCCAAGACAATCACCGCCAACCGTTTTTCGAGCTTCGCCACGTTGCGGATGCTGGTGACGATATCCACTGGAGAGATCTTTGGATCGGGCAGCTTGGCGAGGCGCGAGCAATCGCCCATGAATCGGTTGAGGGCATCGACCCGGGAGGCGATCACCTGGAGGCCGCTTCCGAGGTCGCTGCGCCAGTCCTCGGGGAGGGGGTCCTGGTCCACCACTCGCTCCAGGCTCCCAGCGAGAGAGGTTATTGGAGCGAGGGAGTTATTGAGTTCGTGGCCGATGACTCGAATCAACCGTTTCCAGGCCGCCAACTCCTCGGCCTGCAACGTTCGGCTCACGTCCGAGAGCACGAGCAAATGGTTGGGGCGTCCGTGTTGCCGGAAGCTCCCGCGGCGCATCTCCCACCGTCCGGTGGTGCTACCGATCTCGAGTTCGACCGTCCTCGCGGGCGGACCAACGAGACAATTCTCCAGACCGAGCTCCTGAGCGGATTTCCCGACGAGGTCGGGTACGCCTTGGAAAAGCCCTTCACCGGCCGCGTTGACCTGACGCAGTCGATTCGAGGCATCGAACGCATAGACCGCGACATCGATCTCGGCCATCACCTTGCGCACGAGCGATGTTGCCTCGAGGTCTTCGACGCGCTGTTGCCTGAGGTTCGTGGCGAGCAGGTTGATCTCTGTGATCACCTCGGCGAACGGGTCGGACCGCGACACCTCACGAGCGCGGAAAGAATAATCGCCTTCCCGAAGAGCGGCGAGGAGGTTGGACAGCGTTCGGAGGTGATATCTCGTTCGCATCCGAACGACCAACAAGAGCCCCAGCCAGAGCATCACCAGGGCCACCACGAGCAGGTTCCGGGTTGTCGGCTCGAGGCTGGACCGCCACAGCAGGTAACCTGCCGCGATCGTCGGCACCAAACCGGTGAGCAGGACGAGGCCGGTGAGATGCCCGTGCCGCCTGGTCACCCGCTTGCCCGATCCATCACAGCCCGTGCTTTTCGAGCCGCCGGTAGAGCGCGCTTCGGCTCAGGCCCAGCGCCTCGGCAGCATGACTCACATTCCCGTCATAACGCCGCATGGCTTTTTCGATAAATACCTTTTCGAGGTCGTCGAGGCTCATCTCGTCGAGTACAACCGTTGCAGATGCGGCGCCGTCCACCAACCCGAGGTGGTCGGCTTTGATCACATCATTGCTGGCCATCAGGACGGCGCGCTCGACGACATGCGCGAGCTCACGAACATTTCCAGGCCATGCATGGCGCATCAGAACCGAGGTCGCGGCTCCGTCGAAGCCCATTTCTGATTGCCGGTATTTCTGGGCGAATCGACCGAGAAAATGGTTGGCGAGGAGGGGAATGTCCTCAGGCCGGTCTCGGAGCGGCGGAATCCGGATCTCCACTGTGTTGAGTCGGAAAAGTAGATCCTCCCGAAAGCGGCCCTCGGCCACATCCAGCTTGAGATCGGCGTTTGTCGCCGACAAGATCCGGGCATCGACCGTTGAAGTCTTCGATGATCCGACTCTTTCGAGCTCGCCGGTTTCAAGCGTGCGGAGGAGCTTGGCCTGCTGTTCGAATGGCACATTGGCGATCTCGTCGAGGAACAAGGTGCCCCCGTCGGCCATCTCGAATCGTCCTACTCTGTCTCCCTTGGCGTCGGTGAAGGCACCCTTGACATGCCCGAAGAACTCGCTCGCGAAGACCCCATCGGGAAGACCACCGACATTGACTGTAATCAGCGGTCGGTCGCCGCGCCCGGATACTGCGTGCAGCCTGCGAGCGACGACCTCCTTGCCGCTACCGTGTTCACCGGTGATCAATACGTTGGCATCGGACGGCCCGACGCGGCTGATCAGATCGAGTACCGGCGCCATAGCGGGTGCAGTGGCGATAAGATCCGGAGCTTCGGCGGTCAGCAGCGCGGTGTTTTCGGCCTCGAGCCGGCGTCCACGACGAAGCGCCCGGCTGAGGTCGACCTGATTGCGGAGGATCGATAGCAACCTGTCGTTGTCCCACGGTTTTTCAACGAAGTCGCGCGCGCCCAGCCGGATGGCCTGCACCGCCACTTCAACGCTGCCCCAGGCCGTCATCACGACCACCGGCAGGGTGCTGTCCAAACCCTGCAGCTTCTCAAGCAGCTCGAGGCCCTCGGCACCCGACGTCGCATCGCGGGAGTAATTGAGATCGACGAGGGCGGCGTCGAACTCCCGGCCGGCCGCCGCCGCGACGGCCTGGTCAGGCGAACCAGCGGTTTCGACCGCGTACCCCTCGGGTTTGAGCAGAAGCCGCAGCGACTCCAACACGTCCGCTTGATCATCGGCGATCAGAATGCGGGGGGAGCTTTTTGCAGATGTCACGGCGACCTCAGGATACCTGAGCACCTACTCACAGCGAAGGGCCACGACGGGATCGATCCTCGCTGCCCGTAGAGCGGGGACCAGCACCGCCAGGAACCCGACCGCGAACATTCCCGTGGCAAAGATGGCGTAGGCCATCGGATCGAGGGCCGACACTTCGAAGAGCAGGCCCTGGATCAATCGGCCCAACCACCAGGCGATCAGGCCTCCGGCGATGACCCCGACCAAGATTTGTACGGCGCTTCTGCGAAGGACGGCGGCGAGGATCATCGGTTTTTCGGCGCCGAGGGCCATTCTCACCCCGATCTCGCGGGTCTGTCGACTGACCGAGAAGGATGTGACACCGTATAGCCCACCCAAGGCCAGGACCAGCGCGACGGCGCCGAATCCGGCGAGCAGATTGGCCAGATCGTCGACCGACCGGGTGTTGCGTTCGAGAATCTCAGTCATTGTCGCGACCTCGGAAATCGCGAGGTCCGGATCGATTCTCCAAATTGCCGCTTGAATGTCCGCCGTCTGGGGTCCGGGAGCGCCCTCGGTCCTGACGACAAAGGTCATGGCGGTGACTGCAAACTGGGTCTGTGCGTAGAGAGTTTCGAATCGTGGCCCAGTGTCGAGCGAGGTCTGGCGGTGATCACCCATCACCCCGATAACTTCCATCCACGGATACTCGGAGTCCAATGGCCCAAACTTGACCCGCTTACCGACGGCGCTTTCGTCCGGCCAGAAGTGCCGAGCCATGAAGTTGTTGATGATGATGACGCTGGGCGAGTCCCCGGTATCGGTCGCTGCGAACTCTCGCCCTTCGACCAACGGGATACCTATGGTTTTGAGGTATCCGGCCGTAACTCCTTCAGCGCCGACAAAGACCTTGTCCGCCGGGTCGGAGATCGGGTGTTCCTCGATGCTCATACTCGCGTTGCTGTTGCTACCAATCAGCGGAATCGTCCCTGTAGCGGAGGCCGAACTCACACCTGGAAGCGACGAAATTTCGCCTGATGCACGACTGAAGAATTCTTGCTTCTCTCCGTCCGACGGATACCGCTCGTCGGTCAGAGAAACCCGCATCGTCAGTAGATGGCCGGTGTCAAAGCCGGGGTCGACGGCCTTCAGCGTCATCAGGCTTCGGATCGTCAGACCGGCGCCTATCAGGAGTGCCAGGGCCAGGGCCACTTGAATTGCCACCAGAGCATCGCGCCGAATCGCTTGTCGTGGCCCACCGAGAACGGACCTGGAGCTCTCCTGAATCATGGTGGTGAATCGAGAGTTCGAAGCCCGCAGTGCTACCGGGAACCCAATCCCGATCGATGTCAAGCCGAGCACCAGCAGCGTAAAGCCGAGAGCGCGACCGTCGACCGAAGTATGACCGAGCCGTCCGACGGTTGCCTCCAGCCCGGCGGTCAATATGTCAACGCTCCAAAATGCGACCAATACACCGAGAGCGCCACCGAACAGGGTCAGGAGCGCCGATTCCGTCAACAACTGACGGGCCAGTCGGCGGGGTCCTGCACCCAGCGCGGTACGAACGGCGAACTCTCGTTCGCGGTTCCCGGACGTGGCGAGCAGGAGGTTGGCGATGTTGACGCAGGCGATCAACAGCACGAAACCGACCGCCGCACAGAGAGCGAAGAGCATCGAACGGGCTTGCTGACGCACCACAACCTCGGTCAAGGGCACGACCGTGACCCCGTGACCACGGTTTTCCTCGGGATGTGTCTCGGCAAGACGTTCGCCGATTGTCGCCAGGTCATGGTCGGCCTCAGCCGCAGTCACGCCAGCCCGCAGCCTGGCGATTGCAGCAAAACCGCGATAGCTGCGGATCTCCGTCTCCTCACCGTAGGTGAAGGGCGTCCAGAGATCGAATTGGCCCATCGCCTCTTCAACCTCGGGGGGAAGAACCCCGAACACTTCGTGCGGGACATCGTCGATCCGCACCAGAGTGCCCACGATCTCGGGATCGCCACCGAAGCGCCCCCGCCAGGTGCCATCCGAGAGCAGCACCACTCGTGCCGAATCGGGTTGATCGCTCGAGGAATCGTAGCTCCGGCCGATTGTAGGTTGCACGCGAAGCGCCTGCAAAACGTCTGCGGAAGCGCGGATCGACTGCAGTTTGTCAGGGTGATCTTGCCCCGTAATGGTGACCGCCTGGCGACCGTAAATTCCGGCGACCTCCAGCGACGAGTTCTGTTCTTTCCAGTCTCGGAAGTTGGGCACCGAGATCGTCATGGTGGTGTAGCCGACCGACGGCTTGGTCGCGAACAGCCGTACCAGGTTGTGCGAGTCGTCGAACGGGAGAGGGGTCAGGAGCGTCGAATCGACGACGCTGAATACGGCGGTGCTGGCGCCGATGCCGAGGGCGAGGGTGAGCAGCGAGATCACCGTTACTGTTGGGTTCCGAAGCAACATCCGGAAGCCGAAGCGGATATCTCGTATTAGATCCACCATCGTGTGCACTCCTCTTTCGGGGATTCAGATCATTGCATCCTGGAACGCCGGATCCGTCTCGTCGACGACCTGGCCATCGAAGAGATGGAGGGTGCGCTGGGCATACTTCAGGTACCGCGGGTCATGGGTCACCATGCAGATGGTCGCGCCGTCGGCGTGGAGGTTTTCGAGGAGATCCATGACCTGTTCGCCGCTGCGGGAATCGAGGTTGCCGGTGGGCTCGTCAGCGAGAAGAATCAACGGTTTGCCGACCAACGCGCGCGCAACCGCCACGCGCTGTTGCTGGCCACCAGAAAGCTGAGACGGGTAGTGGTTGAGCCGATGCTCCATGCCGACGTGCTCCAGGGCCTCGCGGACCATCGACTTGCGAGCTGAGGATGGAGTATTGCGATAGACCAGAGGCAACTCCACATTCTCGAAGACCGTGAGGTCTCCGATCAAATTGAAGCTCTGGAAAATGAACCCTATCGCCCGGTTCCGCAACTGAGCCCGCTCTCGAATGGTCAGCGATTCCGCTGGGTGGCCGTTCACGTGGTACTGCCCTTCGGTAGGCGTATCGAGCAGGCCCATGATCGACAATAGGGTCGATTTCCCACCGCCCGAAGGCCCGGCGATCGTGATGAACTCGTTGGTCTGGATCTCGAGGTGGACGTCGGACAGAGCGTGGGTTTCCACCTCGTCGGTGAGGAAGACTTTTTTAACTCCGACCATCTGGATGAGGGGTTGCTGGCTATCGGTCATGGCTTCGCTCCTTCATTTCTCACTTGTTTAGCGCAAACGGATGCGTTCGTGATCGTCCCACCGCGACGTATCCGAGAGGATTACGCGATCGCCCTCCTGGAGACCTTCGGTGATTTCAATGGTGTCTACCGACGCGTGACCGAGACCGACTCGGACTCGACGTGCATGCTTGCCGTCATCCTCGAGCAAATACAGCCCGACGGTCGCATTCTCCTGGCTCTGGGTGGGTCGGCCGACGTAGAGCACGTCATGAAGCCGCTCGATTTGAATGGCGCCGTCCACCGCCATGTCTGGACGCGCGCCATCGGGCAGGGCGCCTTCGAGCCGAACCTCGACCATCACGGAGCCCTCCTGCACTGACGGGTCGACTCGGGCAACGGTGCCGTCGACGAGACCGTTGCGGGTGTCGACGCTGACCGTCTGCCCCGGCCGAACGTCGCGGGCGCGCGTCGCGGGGACCCTCAGTTCGGCCTTGAGACGCGTCGGTTCCGCCACTCTAGCGAGCATGGTGCCTGGCGAAACCTGCTGGCCGATCTCAACCGGGACCTCCTGGACAACGCCGTCGATCGCCGCGCGAACCGCCAATGCATCGAGCTGCTCGGAGCGCAGTTTGTAAAGTGCCCGTTGCTGTTCCAATTCGGCTCGTTTTGCAGCTAACAGGGCGTTGTGGGCTCCGGCCGTCATAGTCAGCCGTTGGACTTCGATCTCCTTCCGAGTCGTGAGCGCTTGCGCCACCGCCTCCGACGAACGCACCTGAATGTCCGAAATCAAGCCCTTGTCGAAAAGCTCCCGATTCGCTTCGGCCTGAAGGGAGGCGCGGATGAAGTCTGCGTTCACTTCTGCAGCTTGCGCCTGCTGGTCGAGTTCAGACGAGATCAGGGTCACGCGAAGGCTCTCGAGTTCGGCCTCCGACCGCCGGAGCGCGCTTTCGGCGTCGACGGCTGATCGCTCGACCTCGGGGTTGGAAAGTACGAGGATCACGTCATCGGCGGAGACGTGGTGGCCGGGCTCGAAGTGGACGGTTTCAACCCGGCCGTTCGTCTGTGCTTGGACCCAGCGAAGATTCTCTGGCACCAATGTGCCGTGACCGCGCACCTTTCGTTCAAAGTTCCCACGCTCGACCGAGCCAATATAGACGGTGTCGCGGTCAACCGCCGGCGCCGCCGGCTCGAGATTCGATACGACCACGGTCACCGCCGCCACAGCCACGATTCCCGCGGCCGCGATCAACCATCTATTGCGGCGTTTCTTTTCGACGATTCCGGTTCGAACAATGTCCATTATCTACTTCCCACAGAACACCAGAGCACGATGCGTGCCAGCCTGTTGGGCGCCAAATGCCGGTCGTGGGCGGTGGTTTTCGTTCGCCTGCGAGAGAGTGGTGTTCGGAATCGAACACCAGAGCTGGTTGGTCTTTTCCTGGCCATCACTCGCTCCTCAGGACCGTCATCGGTTCGACCTGGGCGGCTCGTCGCGCCGGCAACCAGACCGCGAGCGCAGCGATCGCCAGGATCAGGAAGGCGACACCGGCGTAGGTCGCAGGGTCGTGAGCTGCGATTCCGTACAGACGGCTGGTGAGCACACGAGTGCATGCCAGTGCGGTCGCCGTACCGAGAGTAAATCCTGCGGCCACCGGCATCAATCCCTGCCGCATGAAGAGAGCAACCACCTTGCGGGGTGTTCCCCCAAGGGCCATCCGCACCGCGATTTCGCGGACCCGCCGTCCAACCGAATAGCTGACGACGCTGAAAATTCCGATGCCGGCGAGCGCGAGCCCGACCGACGCGAAGACGGCGAGAAGAGCGGTGATGACGCTGGTCCTGGCCATTGATCTGTTGACGACGTTGGTCATTGTCTGGACGTTGAAGACCGGGAGCTCCGGATCAACCCGTTGGATGACTTCTCTTATCGGGTTGGCAAGCGTGTCGGCAGATCCAGATCGAGCGCGGACCACAAAGGTCGCCCACTCAAAACCGGCCTGTGCCACAGGAAGGTATATCTCCGGTCCAGTGTCTTCTGCCAGATCTATGTGGCGGACATTTCGCACGACTCCGACAATGGTGTCCCACTCCGCCTCGGGGTCGGCGGGGTCCCAACCGGTGGTCCGTCGATCGACGGGCTCGCCGTGCGGCACCAGTTGACGCACGAAGCTCTCATTTACCACCACGACGCTGGGTGAGTCGGCGGTGTCGGATTCGTCGAAGAACCGTCCAGTCAAGAGATGGAGACCCGCCGCCTCGAGATATCCAGGGCTGACAAACCGCATTTCTACGATCGGCCGCTGCTCGTTGGGTCCCGGGGTAGGGGCGCCTTCGACGTACGAGTATGTCGAAATACGACGCCCGAAAAGTGGCAGGGGATAAACCGTTCCAACCGCCTCGACCTCGGGAATCGAACCGATCTCTTCGAGGGCGCGGCGGTAGAACTCCTGACGGGCATCTTCTTCGGCATAGCGCTCGTCTGTTAGCGAAATCTCCGCCGTCATGACTCGGTCGCTTTCGAAGCCGGGGTCGACCCGCAGGAGATTGATGGAGGTCCGGATCAGGAGCACCGCGCCGGCGAGAAGGACGACCGAAAGTGCGATTTCTGTCACCACCATTGCTGTTCCGATCGCCGACGAGCCGCCGATCGCGCCCCGATCCGCCTCGCGCAATTGAGGCATGATGCGGTCCTCTCGAGAGCGAATTGCAGGGAGAATACCGGCCAGTAGACCAACCGCCACGGATATCAGGACCGCGAACCCGAGAACCTCCGCATCGAATCCCAGACCCTCATTTCGGGGTATGAGCTCCGAGAATCGCAATTTCATCGTCCTGATACCCAATTGGGCGAGCACGAGGCCGACGGCACCGCCGCAAAGAGCGAGCACGAGGCTTTCCACTACAACCAGGCGAACCAGGTGTCCGCGACCGGCACCGAGAGCATGTCGAAGGGCCAGCTCGCGCTGTCTGGCAGCGGTTCTTACCGACAGCAGAATGGTCGCGTTGGCCGCCGCGATGAGCAACACGCACACCACCGCGGCGAGGAGCACCAGAAGGGAGGGTCTGATGGCACCGACGATTCTTTCCTTGAGCGGCTGGATTGCGACACGCCGGCCCTCCCGGGCGACGATATGCTCGCGCTCGATCCACACGCGTATCGACTCGAGATCAGTGAGAGCGTTGGCTATCTGGACGCCTGATCGGAGACGGCCAACCGGGGTCACCCAGCCGTGCGCACGATCCTCTGTTTCGGGTTCGATGGCGATCGGCAGCCAAATTGCGGTGTTTCGGGGAAAGGTAAAGCCTACTGGCGCAACACCGACGATCACGTGGGACTGGCCGTTAACCACCACGGTCTCGCCAAGAACACTTGACCGGCCGCCGAATCTGCGCTGCCAGAGGCTGTTGGAGATTATGGCGACGAGATCTTTTCCGGGCGCGTCATCTTCGTCGCGGAACGCCCTTCCGAGCTGTGGCGAAACGCCCATGATCGTAAAAAACGGCGCCGACACCCGTGCGCCTGTCACGCGTTCTGGCGAAGATCCGCCGGTCAGGTTGAGGTTTTCGCGAAAGATCGCCGCCATTGCATCGAACGATTTGTTCTGTTCAGCGTAGTCGAGAAAATCGAGGGCCGACATGGGATACCCAGCGGTACCGAGATCTGGCAACGTCATTCCGATCTCGACCAGTTGGTCGGCGTCGGGATAGGGAAGGGGCTCGATCAGGACCGCGTCGATGACCGACCACACGGCCACCGAGAGGCCGATCCCTAGGCCGAGGGTGAGGATCGTGATCGCCGAAAAGCCCGGAGATCGAAACAGGGAGCGAACGGCGAACCGGACATCGTTGATCAAAGACACTTCAGACTCCAATCAGTTCTGAAAGAGATGGGGCAATGGAGGGCAAATTCATTCGCGGACATTTGCCGTGCGGGTTCTTTCTCGTCCGGTTGCGATGTTGCACGGTTCGATTGCCCCACTCTCCAAGCCTCCCTCCGCGACCTCACTCCACCCTGAGTGCTTCCAGCGGATTGACCCGAAGGGCGCGCCACGCCGGAATCAGACACGCGGTGATCGCGACCGCGACCAGGAAGCAGGCAGCCCCCGCGAAACTGACGGGATCGGTGGTCGTAATCTGAAAAAGCATGCCTTCGACCTGGCGTGTGGCGCCGACTGCTACGGCGGACCCGAGAATGACGCCAACTCCAACCAACGTCATGCCCCGGGTCAACACCATTCGAAGCACCTGCGCCCGGCCGGCACCGAGGGCGACCCTAATGCCGATCTCATGAGCTCGTTGGGAAACGAAAAAGGCCAGTACCCCGTGCAGACCCAGAGCAGCAAGGGCCAGCGCCACGACGGCAAAAAGAACCAGGACCGTTGCGACCGCGCGGGAGTCCGCAACCGAGTTCGACACGACATCGGCCATTTTCTGGGGGTTGCTCAGGACAATGTTGCGGTCTAATTCCCAGATGCTCTCCTGGATCGGCCGTATCAGGCCTTTCGGATCGAGGTTGGTTGCAACAGCGAGGCCCATCATGCTCCTCGCCTGTTGGGCGTGGGGGAAGAACATGGCTCGCCGAGGTGAGCCTCCGATCGCCGAAAGAGCGTAATCTTCCACAACCCCGACCACTTCAAAAACCGCCGGTTCATCTAAATCCAGGAAACTGAGATCAACTTCAACCCTGCGTCCGACGGCACTACGATCCGGAAATATCTGTTCGGCGGCGGTTCGATTGAGGACTATGACGCGATGGCCTCCAGCCGCGTCGTTCGCGTCCAGAGTTCGGCCCTCCAAAAGAGGGATTTCCATCGTCGAGAATATGCCCGGCAAGACAACGCGCCGGTCCGCTGTCAGGGCATCTCGTATCGATTCGGGAGGATTTTCCGTATCCCAGATGGCGACGTTGCCGGCGATCTGCAGGATTGGCAGCCTATCGATGAAACCGGCTGAATCCACACCAGGAAGGGCTTCGATGCGCTCCTGAAGATTCTGAAAGAACTGAATCTGGTGATCGTCCTCCTCATAGGAGTCGGCCGGCAGAGAGACGGAGGCGGTGAGAAGACTCTCGGTCCGGAAACCTGGGTCGACGCTACGCAGCTTTGCGTAGCTGCGCAAGAGAAGCCCGGACCCGGAAAGGAGGATCACTGAGAGGGCCACCTGCAGTATCACGAGGCCGCTCCGAAAACGGATCCCGTTTTTCGATGAAGCCCTCCGTCCACTCGACTTCAAACCGTCGGCGGGGTGGGTTCGCGAAGCGGTGAAGGAGGGGAACAGTCCGAAGAGTAGGACCGTGAACAGCGAAAGGGCCAGCGCGATCCCCAGCATCCTGGGGGAGAGGCCCGTGTCCACGGCGCCTAGAAGGCCTGTCGAGACAAAGCCGAGAATCAATTCCTGAAGCCATACGGCGATCACGACTCCGAGGCAACCGGCCGCCAGAGCAAGGATCAGGCACTCCACCAGAAGCTGGCGCGCAATTTGGGACCGGGAAGCGCCGAGGGCGGTCCGGACCGCCAGCTCGGATTCTCGCGTCGACCCTCGAGCCAGGAGGAGGTTGGCGACGTTGGCGCAGGCGATCAGGAGAACCAGGACGATGGCGCCCGAAAGGAGGAGCAGAGTTTGGCTGAAGCCCTGCACCATTGCGGAGTGCAGACCGTCGAGTTGTAGCCCTTTGTTTCGGTTGGATTCCGGGTAGGCGCTTTCGAGCTGTGAGGAGATGAGATCGATGTCAGCTCGCGCCGCATCCAGCGAAACACCGGGCGCCATCCGGCCGACGACGATCCAGTTGTGGTAGCGGCGGGTGGTCGGTTCGCTGACGCCATGCCAGGGAGGCACCCAGAGATCAGTGTCATAAAAGAACTGGAAACCGGCGGGCAGGACGCCGACAACGGTGAGGAGATCTCCGTTCGCAGTGAGATTCTTCCCCAGAACATCGGGTGACCCACCGAAACGGTGTTGCCAGTAGCTGTAGCTGATGACGACCTCGCCGCCACCCGACTCTGGAAGTTCGTCAAGGTTAGAAAATCGGCCCAGAATGGGGTAGGTGCCGAGTGTGGCAAAGAGGTTGCTGGTGCCGTAGGTGATGTTCGCCTGCTCCGGCTCACCATCCCCGGTGATGGTGACCAAAAAGGAACCGCCGCCGATCGTGGCCAGAGATTCCATCGTTTTGTTTCGATCCCGGTAGTCCATGTAGTCGGGGAAGGAAACCCAGGATCCAATCCGCCCGTTGAACGTTGGTCGCCCGAGAACCAGACGGTCCGCCTCTAGAAAGGGCAGCGATCGAGCGAGGGTTGCGTCGAGGACGGAGAACATCGCGGTGGTTGCGCCGATCCCCAGTGCCAGCGTCAGCAGGGCAACAATGGTGAACCCGGGTTTTCTGGAAAGCGACCGGAACGCGTACTTGATGTGCTGAATTGTGGTGTCCATCAAAACCCCTTATTCGGCATCGTTCGTCAATCGCTGAACGCAACCTTCGTGCCAATCAACCTGGGCTCGATATCAACAGGCCAGAGAAAGGGTTATGCCTTCGATCCCGAAGAAAAGAGGGGCGGCAGATGTTCGATTGCGGGATGTCCGGTGCCGAAACCGGACAGCCCGCAGCAGCCTTCTATTTTGGATTCGTTGGACTCTGGTGTTGCCCTGTGGCCGCTGAATCGTCGGATGGCTGGCGCTGCGCTATCGCCCGCAGCAGCTCTTTCACTTCGCGCCCTTTGGCAAGTTCGAACGCCGTCTTCCCGTCTTGATTGACCGCACTCGGATCGGCTCCGCCAGCGAGCAGCAAGCCCACAATTTCTGGATTGCCTTTCCGGGCGGCGATGATCAGAGCGGTGCCATTTCTCTTTTCCGGCCGGATAGCGTTGACGTCGGTACCGTGATCCAACGCCCACTGAACAAGTTCCACATCCTCGGCCCGGGCGGCAGCCATCAGCAGGGTGCTGCTGTCAGCAGTGCGGACGTTTGGATCGGTATGCTCGGCCAGGCGCCGCGCGACCTTCGGTTGATGCTCGGCGAGAGCCACGAACATTGGCACCCGTCCGTGGATGTCCCGCAGGTTGGCGTCGGCGCCGCGTTCGATCAGCAGGTCCACGATCTCGAGATTGCCGTTCGCGGCCGCCGCGTGCAGCGCGGTGCGCTGCAGCGTCATGTTGATGTCCGCGCCGTCGTCCAGCAGCTTCTCGATCACCGGGATCGCCTCGTAGTCGGTGGCGGTCACCAGGTCCCAATCCTCGCCGGACGCTGTTGGTACCAGGATGATGATCACGTACGCAAGAACGACGACCATCATCACGATAAAAAAGATGAGAAAAGCCATCACATAGGCAACTGATGCCTTGATCGCTACGCCAACGAAGCCACCGCTGAAAAAACCCTGTGCCACGTACACCGTGTAGATGACCGCGACGGTCAAGCCGACTATCCCCTGGATTGCGGCCGACGGCGGCAGCAACATGTAGAGAGGTATCAACACGAACCCGAGCAGAGCCAGGTGTCCGACCGAGTACAGGGCGAATACAAAGCACTCCGCCAGGTTGTAGCCGGAGCGCCGGAAGAACAGCCGCACCAGCAGTGCTAGCGGCACCAGGATCCCGAGGGACACGTAGAGCGCGTTCTGGGAAATCAGCTCGGTGAAGCGGTTGGCGAACTCCATCTGAAGAGGGGAGTCCACGGTGTTCCCACTCGTTGTGGCGATCATTCTCTCTTGAAAGCCGACCGCCCTCTGGACCGTGATGCTCACGGCCGTCCCGACCACCAGGTAGGCAAAAGGGTTGGCGTAGACCTTGCGATGGCCCTGGACATAGCGGCGGATCATCGCTCCGGGTCCAAGGGTCAGCTCACGGGCCGTTCGCAGCCAGCCCTTGTCGACGTCAAAGAAACGCTCGACGATCTCGCTCAGAACGAGACGCATGGTGAGTCGCGGCGCTTCAGGCGATGGGTCTGCCACGGTAGCTGTCGTGTTGCCATCCATGGCGCGAATATTATCAATTTCTGGAGAGAATACGAGCGTGACCCCTGTCCCGGACCCTTGCCCTGAGATAGGTGGCGTGAGCCGTGTCGCCGAGGAGACCCAAATCGCACCGATGCTAAGAGCGCCCAGGGGCGCCTAACCCATGACCGTAAACGACGACTCCGGGTTGATTTCCCTTAGCCGGCTGAAAAAGCCGACGTTGCAGGTTCGCCGCGTGTAGGCAAGGGGGAACTGAACCGGGTCGCTGTCATGATTCTGACCGGCCTCGACCCTGGCGATCAGCTCTGCCATGAGCTTGCCCACGACAGGTGCATTCTTGAATTGGTTGCCTGAAGTTCCGACTGCCATGTAGAAACCGGGAAGATCGGAGACGTCGTAGATCGGCAGCCAATCGTCGGCCACGTCATAGAGATCCACAATTCCCCGTTGCTGCTCAGGGACCGGCAGGGCCGGGATACGTTGCGCATTGCGCATCACTTGGGTCCTCCACTGATCGGTGAAGCTCTGATCGTAATCGTCCGGATCAACCCACACCTGGGCGTCACACTTCGGGTCCATGGAACCGATCAGGAGATTGTTGCCAACCTCGGGGCGTGCATAGCTCCCGGTGTCGCCGTCGGAGAACATCGTTCCCCGCAGATTGAAGTCGACTCCGGTGGGGGAAGGAACGTGACAGACCTCGCGTTTGAGGGCCCTGGTCCTGATCTTCATCCCTGCCTCGACCCCCGCCATACGATTGATTTTGAAGGAGTGGGGTCCTGACGCGTTGACCACGACCGGTGCGAATTTCTCCGAGCCGTCCGCCAGCTTGACTCCGGCGACGCGCCGGTCCCTGGTGAGAATCTCCACGACCTCAGCGTTGAACAGGAACTCTCCGCCGCGTGCTTCGCATCCGCGTTGCTGGTTGTGGCAGGCGAGCTGAGGATCGTTGATGAACCCTGATTCGGGAATATATATGGCGCCTGCAATCCGGTCGCCCGTTGGCTCGCAGAATTGAGGGTCTTCGGCCAACACCGGAGGTCCGAAACGCCTTGTGTCGACAAAGGGCAGGAACTTCTCGAGGTCCTGCGGATCGAGTTCCTGGTAGGCCACCTTGATGTCGTCAAGGAGGGCCATTACGTGATCGCAGTAATTGTTCTCCTCTTCCTTGATCACCAGACAACCGGTGTTGACGTAGTGTGCCATCCCATTTTCATCAGCCGCCCCGATGTGCTTCGGCCAGTCGATCCAGTAGTAGTACGACTCGCGGGCCATCGCCACGCCCTCTGCCGTCGAGTAGTGAAACCGGATGATGGCGCAGGTGTTGGATGTGGATCCATAGCCTGCGGCTGGCAGTTTGTCCACGTTGAGGGTCCTCGAGCCCTTCCTGGCCAGCTCCAACCCGATGGCTCCACCGATGATGCCGGTGCCGATGATGATCGCGTCATACTGACTGGACATGTGACCTCCGACTCGCTCAGCGTACTACAGGGAAAACAAGGTCAGGGGGCCACCGAGGCCATGCAATGCAACAATGCGAGGCAACACTGGGAAGAGGTGGTAGCTATGAACGCCGAAACAAATACCTTGATTACGGGAGCCAGCGGCTTGTTAGGGAGCAGTCTCGCAGCTCGGCTGGAGGGCACGAGCAGGGTATTCGGTGCCGGGTTTTCCCAGGCGGCGGAGGGTGTGTTTCCAGTGGACTTGCGCGATGCGGAGGTACTGGCAGCCATGCTCCAAAAGGTGGCCCCGGATATTGTGGTCCATAGCGCCGCCTACCGGGACCCTGATTTCTGCGAGGAATTTCCCGAGGAGGCCTACCGTCTGAATGTAGCCCCTGCCGCGCAGTTGTGTGAACTGCTGCCCGAATCGGTGCCCCTGCTCTTTGTCAGCTCGGACTATGTCTTCGATGGGGTCGCCGCGCCCTACCGTGAGGAAGATGAGCGTCATCCCGTCAATGAATACGGCCGGCTGAAGGTTCAAGCGGAGGATCTCGTGCTTCAGCGCGAGGCTGGGTTGGTTCTTCGAATTCCGCTGCTGATCGGGGCCGGTCCCACCTGGGAAAGCTCCGGCTTTATCTTCAAGACCCTGGCCCAGATTCAGGATCCTACGCCTTCGAGTCTGGATCATTCCGGCATCCGTTTTCCCACCTGGACCGCCGACGTGGCCGAGGCCGTGGCCCACCTGCTGGGAATCCAGGCGAAGGGGGTTTACCACTTTTCCTCTTTGGAGGGAGGGACCAAATATGAGTGGGCGCTGGACCTGGCCGATCTGGCCGGTTTGTCGATGGATCACATCACCGCCAATCGGGATGGCTCGGCCTCCAGAGCCCCGAGGCCCGGAAATACGCAACTGGCGGTGGAAAAGATCAGACTCACCGGCCTCAGCCGGTTCACCCCATTTCGGGAGGTCGCACGGTCGGTTCTTCAACAGTTTTCCGAAATGGAACTTCCGAGCACGCAGTGACATCTTTGGTTGGTGCCACTACGACGCAACGAAGAGTGATCCCGGGCCCATGATCTAGGCTGGCGTCGCGACCCATTTCTTCACTGTGTGCCCGTAGGCATAGGCGATCAGATTACTGGCCGCGTAAGTCGTGATCGTCAGAATCGGGTACTTCAATATGCCCGGGAGCTTGATGTCGAGCAGGATCAGCGCGATCGGGCCCATGACTGCGATGTGGATGATGTAGACGTTGTAGGAGAGGCGTCCCAGCTCGCTGCCGAGCCGTCCTTGACGATTGAAGAAATATTTGAAGGTGGCCACCGCGCAGTACAGAAGAGTCAGCATGGACAGGTGAAAGCCGAACCAGAGTAGGAGCATATCGACGCCCTCTGAGACCAGGAACTCTCCTGGCCGAAAGATGTAGTTGAGCAGAGTGATGATGTAGATGTTGATCGGAATCCATACGGTCGCATTCACGGCGATGTAGAGCTTCATATTCCTTTTGTCGGTGTCGAAAATATTCCATCGAAAACACAGAGAACCGAGCAGGAAGACGAGGAAATAGGGCAGGAGCCTTTCGTTTTGGAAATCGATCAACGGTGTTTTTGTCCAGCCGATCCAACCCGTAACGCTCACCGCGACGGTGTAGGCGAAGCCGAGCACAAAGACTGCGGCAACAGCCCAACCGAGAGTGAGCTTGGCCGATGGCAGGTTCAGCTTCCACAACAGCACGTACAGACAATCAAAGAGAAACAAGGCCGGTAGAAACCACAACCAGTTCATACTGAAGATGCCGTTGCTGAAGTGAAAATATGTGGTCCAGCTTTCCTGGGGCAGCCCCCTCGAGTAGAGGAAGATCACTTTGTATAGCGGTATCAAGGTGAAGACCGCGATCACCCAGGGAACCATCAGCCTCCTGAACTTCGACTGGAGAAATTGCGAGATTCCTTTCCGATCCAACGATGATGGAGTGAAAAATCCGGATATGAAAAAGATCGTGGGCATGATGAAGATGTCCAAGACCAGATTCAGGAGCCCGGGCAGGGCGCTGGTCGACGGGTCATCGACAACCCAGAAAGAAGCTGCGAACCCACTGGCTTCGTACACGAGCCCGGCGTGATAGAGGACGACAAGGAAGATGAGGAACGTCCTCAGGTTGTCCAGAAAATAGAGTCTTCCATTACTACTCATCATCGCTCCCATGCATTGCGTTCTTGATGGTTGCGGCGTTCCCTGCGCGGCAGAGCCCTTGGTTACCGCGTGTAGTCGGTGCGTCCCGTGTAAAGTTTTACGGCGACGACCATAGACATGACAATGGCCATCATCTGACCGAGGTTTGCCTGGATCAAATGACGGAAAAACATACCCGCCGCCAGCAGCAATACCGCGACGGCAAACACCGCCCATCCGGCGATCGCCGCACCCGTGCGGCCCTGACGCCGTGCCGCCGTCGTCTCCTGCACAAGTGGTCCCATCTGCGCGTATGCCCAGAACTCCACGCCAAACACTGCGGTCATGTGCAGGTCTGCAGGATCGAGATGACCGGAGATCAAAGCGGTCAGCCCAACCATGAGCGCCGACGCCAACGCACCCGCAGCCATAAGGCACGCCGGGAGGAGGACCGTCACCCCAGCGAGTTGGCGGGGTGTGAGGGGGCCGGCCAGCAGCAGGCGGGTCCGCCGTTCCTCCCAACGGTAGCTTTGGACGATGAAGGAGACGACCATGCCGGCGATGAGAAGGAATATGCTTGTGAGGAATCCCGGTATGCCCTCTGCATCGTCGATGAACCATTTCAGCGCAAACATCATCATGGAAACGCCGGCACCGATGCCCAGGCCTCCGAGCAGCCACACCCGGGAGTAGACGAGTTCAGCTTTCAGTGCGTGCCACATGGTGTTCCTCCTTGAGGATCTGAACCGCAATCTCGTCAACGCTCATGCGCGAAACCTCCACCGCCTCGGCCCCCAGCCCAGAGAGCTGCTCGAGCGTGGCCGGCGCATCCCGGGTGATCACCTGGTGTTCGGTCCGCACCCGACGGTGTTCGACGACGCCGGGCAGGTCGACGTCCTCTTTCTGAAGCCGGAAGGAAACCCGCCGCCAGCTTTCGCTCAACTCGTCCCTCCCGGTGCGCAGCACCAGCTGGCCGTCGCGAAGAAAGGCCAGTTCGTCGGCGAGTCGATTGATGTCCGACAAGACGTGCGTGGAGTAGAGCACCGCGTGCTTCCCGTCCTCGGTGATCTCCCACAGCACGTCCAGTACCTCGGCCCGCACCACCGGATCGAGACCGGAGGTGGGCTCGTCGAGCAGGAGCAGCCGCGGCCCGTGGGCCAGGGCCGCCACCAGCGCCAGCTTGGTCCGGTTGCCGCGGGACAGCTTGTTGACAGGCTTGTCCATCGGTAGCCCGAATCTTTCCGCAAGCCGGCGAGCGCGGTCATTGGACCAACCGGGCATCAGCTTGGCCAGAAAATCCAGGTTGCGGCGGGCATTCCAGCCCTGAAAGAAGCCGTTCTCCTCGCCGACGTATCCCACGTTGCGCCTGTACTCTGTCCTCGTGGGATGTACGGGGAGACCGTAGACTTCAGTGTCGCCGGCTTCGGGCACGATCATCCCGGCGATGCAGTTAAGGGTGGTCGTCTTGCCGGCGCCGTTGGGTCCCACCAGGGCGAGCACGGTGCCCGCCTCCAGGGAGAGATCCAGTGGACCGAGCTGAAACCCCGGCCATCGCTTGGTCAATCCGCTCAGGCGGACAGCGGTATCAGGCTGGCGTTCGTTCATCTTCGCGCTCCTTTTCTCAAGAGCCTTTCGAGGATGCGCCGCATGTCAGCCTTGCTCAGCCCCTCGGCTGTGGCGTGTCCGACCAGCTTCTTCAGTGCATCGGCGAATCGATCCTCGGCCATTGCGTTTTTCTTTCCGTCCGGTAATGGTGCCACCCAGAATCCCTTGCCCCGCCTGGATCTCACGAGACCCTCGCGCTCGAGGTCGTCGTAAGCCCTTTGAACGGTAATAACGCTCACCCGTTGGCCTTTGGCCAGCCCCCGGATTGAAGGCAGCGTGTCGCCGCCATCCAGGTCCCCGGTCAGGATCTTCGCCCGAATCTGACGTGAGATCTGAGCGTGCAGCGGTTCGTCGGATAAATCCGACAGATTGAGGATCACGATATTTACCCTATTTCGCGCGGCACCAGCATTGCCGCGGTCCAGTCGTCTTCCGGCGCGCGTTCGGTCCTCCTCTGGACGCTGTCGAAGAGCCCCGATAGCCATGACGAGGGCAATGTTGCGGCAGGTTCCTGGGCAAGCATTGACTCCAAAGCCTCGTATCCCAGCGGCTCGCCGTCGGTATCGCGCGCCTCGGGAAGGCCGTCGGTGAGCAGCAGAAGACTCTGATCATCCGCCACATCCACGGTGCGCGAGGCGTAGGCGACCTGTTTCCGAACGCCGAGTGGCAACCGCGGGCCGGGCGCTGACAGAGGTTGCGGGAGCGCGCCTGGCCGCACCAGATAGGGGTCTGGTGCGCCGGCATTGGACAGCTCCACCGTGCGCTCGGACGGACTGTATCGCGCCAACGTCAGGGCGACGAACTCTCCACGACCCAGCTCGAGCGCGAGCCGGCCGTTAAGCTGTAGAAGCGATTCCGCGACGCCATTCTCTGCGGTCACAAACGGCAGCATCGCCTTCACAGAAGCCATCATCAGGCTGGCCGCGAAACCCTTACCGGCCACGTCAGCCACCACCACATCAACGCTACCGTCGGGGTGTCGAAGGATGTCGTAGAAATCGCCCGCGACGACCCTCGCGGGCAAGCAGCGCGCGGCCACCTCCCATCCTGGACCGGAAACTTCTGAAGGCGGCAACAGACGGCGCTGCACATCGCGGGCCATCTCCAACTCCCGCCGACCGAGTTCCTGTGCCACCAGCTTCTCGAGCTGAAGCCGTTCCACAAGATCGCTCCGTCTCTCGGGATCAAGCGCTGCGACCATGACGTCGCCCTCGGGATCGCCCGTGAGGAACCCTTCGGCAAGGAGCTGTTCATATGCCGCCTCGACCGTCGATGGTGCCACCCGATACTGACGAGCGAGCTGGCGGTGGCCTGGCAAGGCCTCGTCCGCCGATAACTCGCCACGCGTGATGCGTTCGCGAAGTTGGCGCGCAATCTGGTCGCGCACGGGTTCCGGGTCATCGGGGGCCAGGTGGAGAAGCAGTGGAAATGCATTACTGTTCATATACGATATATACAGTAAGTTTCGAGAAAAGTTATGTCAAGGGCTAATTTGGCGGCCATCGAGATCTGGGCTGGAAGAGGACCGGGAAGCTGTACTTTGACGGTTCCAGATTGCCATGGCGCGAGCTGGCACCTGTGACTGCCGGCTCGTCAGCTCGACCAGTGCAGCCTCAAGCTGCACGGTCTATTCTTGGCAGGTCACGCTGAAGTCGACGGTAGAGGAGGGCGCAAAACCTGCCGGATGGAGGATCTCGAGTCGCCTCCACCCTTTGTAGTCCGGGTCTTTGTCGTCAGAACCGGCCGCTTGAGGTCCCGGGGCGTCGGGCTGGTTCAGAGGCTCGGTCCATGTGGTGATCACCTGGGTTCCAGCGGCAGCAAATGTGAGGGTATCGATTGGCGATGTACGCCCGTCGTCGGCGATCGACCGGTAGGTGACGGATCCCGCACGCGAGGTGGTGATGGAACCTGTGAACTGGAGTCCAACCGGGCACTTTCCGACGTAGGCGGGGCGGTCGACCTGGTATGTGAGATCGGCCACCAGCGGTGAAAGATCTGCGGGGGCCGGCTTCATCGCCGGGGTTGCGAGCTCGGCGGCCGTCGGGTTGCCTCCACACTGCACCCAGAGGTCGAGCCTCGCGGTGTCCGAAATGGTGTTGTTTCGACCGCCACACGTCAGAATGGCCCGACCCTCGAGCCAGTTTCGGAAGCGAATTCCAAACCCTTCGGACACCAACTCGCGCCGCGACCGGCCGGTCCGGTCGGCGAGTATCTTGAGTTTATCGTTGCATTCGCGGACAGCGTGAAAGCCCTTTGGTTCGCTGCGCGACGACTCGACCACACCGGTGCGGCTGAACCAGGCACCTTGCCCACCGGGGTGGGAGACCGAGACCTTTTCTTCCGCAACTTCGAACTGGAGAGAGCTGATCTCGTCGACCGCCGGACAGCTCCCGGAGAGCAGGCCCAGGAACGTGACCGGCTCATTGCGGTGGCCTATCGCATCGAAACGATCCCCGTTCCCCGAAGTGACACGGATGACCGGTCCGCCGACCGGCAGCGGGTCACCGAGTTCCTGCCGCGACCATCTCTCGTACTCAATCTCCTGAATTTTGACCTCTCCACCCGCCAGCGCGATCGCCGGCGCCGCCACAATGAAGATGCCGATCAGACCACTCCCGAGGAACACTGAACCCATGTCGTATTTTCCTTCCAGGAATGATCCTCGACCGGGCCCAAGTCTCTTGCGCGATTGAGATTCTTTTTCCTTTATTGTCGGAGAGTATAACAGTTCGGTGCGATAGGTGGCCTGCACCCAAGGAGTGATTCAAGGCACGGTGCTCGACCAGGCCAGGGTGATGCCGGATTCGAAATCGTCGGCAAAAATGCGACTGGAGCTTTCGAACGCGCCGATATCGGGCCCTGAGCCATCATAGACATCGTTGATTCCGGGGATGTGGAGGCCGGCATCGATGAGATCACTGGTAGAGGCGAGGGTGTAATCCGAAACGATCGGATCGGTGAAGTCCGGGTCCACGCTCATCCCATGAAGCTCCTGGCCAGTTGCGACCTGAAACTCGATCAGGGTGTTCAGATGGCGGTCGGGCAGTCCCTCCCACCAGACCAACTCGCCGGCAGTTGTGGTGTGGAGATTGTCCCAGTCCAGATCCAACGGTTGGGATGGGTTGGCGTTACTGATGGCGTATTGGGTGCCGGACCAGATGTTGTTGCGGGACACGATGCTGTCCCACGAGCCCGGCGAGCGGATCTCGAAACCGTCATTGCCAGAAAGGGCGGCGTGGCAGGTGTTGTGAAAAAGGTACATGGTGCCTGAGGGGTCATAACCGGAGTTGAATTTGAAGGGCATACCAGAGTACGAATTGTTGCCCTCTCCGATGCGGTAGATCAGGTTTCTGATAGCGAAGACCGGGCCGGTATAGGTTGGCGCCAGAGAGATCCCAACCAGGAGATCGTGAAAGGTGTTGCTCCAAAGGCGCACATTGGAGCAGTATCCGTCGGTCTCTACCCCGTCATCTCCGAGATCGTATCCGAGATTGTCATAAATGTCGGTTTCGCAGGTCGTGCCGGTATCTGAAACCGGGCAGACACTGAATCCGTCAAAATCGTCATGGAAAATGTTGCCTCGGATCACATTGCCGCGACCGGTCATGGGGTCGTAAAAGGCGATGCCGCCGGTTTCGAGCGCGGAGCCTGCCTTTACCGCGTCCCAGGGCCAGTCGAAGATGGTGTCGGAGAAATCGTTGTCTTCGATCACGTTGCGGTGGCTCTCCCGCTTGAGACCGATGCCCAGATCGCAGGCATGAATTTCACAGCCGCGAATCACGTTGTCCGAGGCCCCATCGAGATAGATGGCCTTGGCATAGGAACCCAGGCCGTAGTAGCGGAAGGTCAGGCCGATCAGATATATGAAGTCCTGATCCACGTACAAAGCGTGGTTGAAGCGTGTCACAACCATCGCGGCCGCGTTGGGGTTGGCATTGCCGACGAGGTGCACGTTGAGGGTCGTACCCGAGGAGTAGAAGCCGGAGACTCCCCACGTCAGGCCTTGCAGGTCAGAAACTGACTGATACGGATAGAGACGCTCACCGTCAGCCATGACAAGGTGGGGGTCGGCCGCGTTGACCGCTGTTCGGTAGACCCCGTTTCCGATGTGGACCCAAGAGAAAACCTGCGGGTCTGAACCGTCGAGAATGGGTTCCTCACCGGCGTGAGCCCTGATGACGATCGGCGCCGCAGCAGCTCCAGACCTGGGGAGGGATATGTTGCCTTGGCGGTATGTGCCACCGCGAAGGACCACCTCGTCGCCCGGGTTGGCCTGGTTCAGCCCTTCGTCGAGCGAGCACGGAGACGCGAGTGTGCAGGTGGTGCCGCTGCCGGTCGGGTTGACATAGTACGACCCGCCGGCGGGTGGAATCGTGATCTCGGCGCGGGTGCTTTTGGTGCTCTGTAGGGTGACACCGTGAAGGGCGCCGCCCGGGTCTTCGAACGAGACCCGGACATCGTATGCCGTGCCGGGCTCGAGCCAGAATAAGCTTCCTACGAGTTCGGTGGTCCGTGTTCGGGTCAACGGAAGTCCCTGCGAATAGGCGACTCCTCCAGTGCGGTATTCCACGGTAGCGATCACGTCGCCATCGGGGTCGTCACCACTCTCGAGGACCACGATCACACCCATCGTGTGGAAGTTCCCGTACAGATGTATCGTTGGTGCAGCCCGGCCCAGACTCGGTAGGGCGGTCAGAAAACCAATCAGAAGAACGAGCATGCTACGGCGTTTCACTCGAACCTCCTTTGATGAATAGCGGTTCTGATCCCTTTACCAGGGTGCCACCTATGCGCGCCCATGTACATGTATGATCGGCGGAACGTTTTCCAGGACAGCCGGGAGGAACCATGTCGATTCATCATTTCTCACGAAAGATCCTCATCCTGATCGCAGCACTGGCCCTCACGACGGCCTGTGCAAGATCGAATTCACAACCCGAGACCGTAATGGACACGCTTGTGACTCCGGAGTGGCTGAGCCAACACCTCGATGATCCCGATCTGGTGGTGCTCGACTGCACCGTTCTGGTGGAGCCGAAGGAAGACGGTACCGTCCAGATCCTGAGTGGCCGGGATGACTACGAAGGTGGTCACATTCCGTCCGCGGGGTTTGCTGATCTCATCGATGATCTGTCCGACAACGACAGCCCATTCATGTTCGCGGTAGGGACACCGCAGCAGTTCTGTTCGGCGATGGGCGCACTGGGTGTCGGCAACGACACCAGGGTTGTCCTTTACGACGGCAACAATTCGGTCTGGGCCGCCCGGGTTTGGTGGATGCTGCGTTGGGTCGGATTTGACCAGGCAGCGCTACTCGACGGCGGGCTGGGTGCCTGGACCGCGGAGGGTCGACCGCTGTCGACTGAGCCAGTCAACCGGCCCACGAAACAGCTCACCCCAGCACCACGACCGGAACTTATAGCCAACCGGGACGAGGTTTTTGCCGCCATCGACAACAGCTCCATCTCTATCATCGATGCGTTGCCCGAGGCGTCGTATCGGGGCGAGATGGCCATGTACGGCCGACCCGGCCACATTCCCGGCGCTTCGAACATCCCGGCGTTCTCACTTCTCGACGAGTCGGGGAACTACCTGCCGCAGGATGAACTGGCCGTGCTCTTCGATGGTGATCGAGGATCTCGCACCATCACCTATTGCGGTGGTGGGATTGCTGCGTCATCCAACGCCTTCATCATGACCCGACTCGGCTTCACCGACGTCGCCGTCTACACCGCCTCGCTTCAGGAGTGGGTCGCCGACCCCACCAACCCGATGGTGGTTGAGATGCCCTGAATTGGGGCGACTTGAATGGAAGGTTGGTTGGCATTAACTGCCGCCAACATTGGTGGCTGGCGCCTCAAAGATGTGATCCCTGGTATCCATGGTTCAAAGGGCGTGGAGAAGACCACTAGCGACTGTCTGTCGTCGTTTTCACATGCTACGATCCCGGCATGGCGGTGACTCTCAGGAGATATGCCCTTGTTGGTGCGGTCCTTGTCGCTGCAACGGTCGTTGCTCTGCCGTTCATTCTTGAAACCGAGCGCCGGGACTTGGACAGTGAGGCGCGATCGCGGGCGATGGGAAGCTTCGTCGAACTCACCAACGGCCAGGTCCGATACGAGTTGGCAGGCCCCGAGGGCAGCACCCTCGTCGTTCTGGTCCATGGTTTTTCGGTGCCGTCCTTTGTCTGGGACCCGACATACGAAGAGCTTCTCTCTCAGGGTTTTCGCGTCCTTCGATACGACCTCTATGGGCGCGGCTACTCGGATCGCCCGGATGTTGCATATGACGGGGCGCTTTTCGTCGAGCAACTCCGAGAACTCCTGGCAGAGCTTGGGATCGAAGATCCCGTTGACCTGGTGGGCCTCTCGATGGGTGGTCCGGTCGTTGCATCTTTCACTTCCTCGTATCAGGAGATGGTCAAGCACCTGGTATTCGTCGACCCATTCGTAGGTCCCGCCGATGCGGGGGTGGTGGCCCTCCCGGGGATCGGAGAATTCGTGGCGGCCGTGTACTTCAGCCGCCGCCTCCCCACGCGCCTGGCGGAGGATTTCTATCACCCGGAGAAGGCGCCCCCCTGGGAGGGGAGGTTTCGCGAGCAAATGCGTTACCGGGGATTTCGGCGAGCGTTGCTACGCAGCCTGCGCGATTTCATGGCGGAGGATTTCTCCGACCTTTACGCCAAGGTTGGACGCCTTGGCAAGCCGACGCTCGTCTTCTGGGGCCGCCACGACCAGACGGTTCCATTTGTACACAGCGGGCCCGTGGCGGAGGCCCTCGGTGCCGAGCTGTTCGTAGTGGAAGAGTCGGGGCATACGCCTCATTTGGAGCGACCGGATGTCTTCGAACCAGAACTCGTCGAGTTTCTTCGGGGGAATCGGGTTGAGGCGGCTGGTGATTTGCCGGGACCTGGCTGACGATGAGGTAGGGGAGTGATACGAAAATGAGTTTTCCAAAGACAATTCTGGCGTGGTTGCTGGCCCTGATTGGTGCATCCCAATTGGCGATCGGTGCCGATTTTCCGGCGCCTCGGGAAGGCGATTTCAAGATCCGGAACTTTGAGTTCGCCAGCGGAGAGGTTCTTCCCGATCTCAACCTCCACTACACGACCATCGGCCAGCCCCAGCGGGACGCCGCGGGCTCGATTCGCAATGCGGTCCTGATCATGCATGGCACCACCGGGCGCGGAGGTGGTTTCCTTTCGGATCGATTTGCGGGAGCGCTCTTCGGCCCCGGCCAGCTCCTCGATGCGGAGCGCTACTTCATCATCCTGACTGATGCCATCGGCCACGGACGATCGAGCCGCCCGAGCGATGGTCTTCATATGGCATTTCCCAGGTACACCTATGACGACATGGTTCTCGCCCAATACCGGCTGCTGACCGAGCACCTGGGGGTCGATCACCTGCGTCTGGTAATGGGGACCTCGATGGGTGGAATGCATACCTGGGTTTGGGGCTACACCTATCCCGAATTCATGGATGCCCTGATGCCCCTGGCAAGTCTCCCGGTCGAGATTGCGGGCCGAAATCGCATGTTGCGCAAGATGATCATCGATTCCGTTCGTAACGACCCGGAGTGGAACGGTGGAGAATATGTCGAGCAACCGCCAGGCCTGATTTCGGCCATGCACCCCCTGATCTTCATGGTCAGCAGCCCGCTGCAGTGGCAAAAGGAGGCGCCGACCCGTGAGGAGGCCGAGGCTTTTCTCGAGGCGAGGATCCAGCGGTATGCGTCCAATATGGATGCCAATGACCTGATCTATCAGTTCGACTCGTCACGCGAATATGATCCGTCACCGCACCTGGAAAAGATTGCTGCCCCTCTGCTGGCCATCAATTCGGCCGACGACCAGGTCAACCCTCCGGAGCTGGGGATTCTCGAACGGGAGATCAAAAGGGTGCCGCGGGGACGTGCGGTAGTTTTGCCGATCACCAATCGAACCAGGGGACACGGGACCCACTCGATCCCGGCGATCTGGGGCCCCTATCTCAACGAGCTTCTGGCCGATTCCGAGCCGATTGATTGAAGCCCTTCGGTGGCTCTCGATGGGAAACGAATTCCCTCGAAACGCGGCACCCGTTGGAATTGCCGCTATCAAAGCACCTGATGGAGAAACCCGTCGTCCGCTTCCGCGACCCCGGCCATGGACCTGCCCACCACACCGCCCATCATCTTTGACATGAGGCTGATATTCATGTGGGAAACCCACACCGAACCGTCAGCGAGTTCGTGAACCGACCACGTGCACGGCATGATCGCCGACAGCTTCGGTTCGGCCCCGAGAACGACCTTTGCAACCTTCGGGTTGCACATGAAGTAGAGGCGTATGCGCTTGACGTTTTCGGGCAATCCGCCTTTGGCCTCGAGCTTCGTCGACATGTCGAAACTCTCCATGGGGAAGCTCCACCCGTCGGCCCCGGGCACCACCTGTTCGATGGCCTCACAGGTGGCCTCGAACGATTTCGAGCTCGGCTCAGGCACCACCATTTTCGAGCGCATGGTCAGCACCATGACGACGGCGGTCACGAAGATTCCCGCGATGAGTCCGATGATCAATGCGACAGGGATGTTCATGCTGCTCTCCCTTGATACCCGCTCCATCGAGCAAGTTATTTCTATATACCGATTATAGAATATTCATGCTCTGAGGCGCCACTCTTGGCATTGACTCATTGTTGCGGCCACCAGTTCCGGTGAGAGATCATGATCTCGCCTGGTCCCGGCCGCTAGGGATATACTCTTTGCCCGTTGCGGCGTGACTGCCTCATAAAAGATCTGGAGCACATGATGAAAAAGACGGTTCTGTTTTCGATGGTTGTCTTCGCCACTTTGTTTGGCGCCGCTTTCGCCGCCGATCTGGACGACGAGAAACTTCAACTCATCGACGTATTTCAATTGGAGTACGCCGCTGATCCTCAGATCTCGCCCGACGGCCAACGCATCGTCTACGTTCGTACATTCATGGACATCATGGAGGATCGCCGGCGGTCCAATCTGTGGATCCTGAACGCTGATGGATCGGACCACCGTCCATTGACCTCCGGTAACGAAAATCATCGTTCCCCCCGCTGGTCTCCAGACGGCAAGCGCCTGCTATATGTTTCGGGCGAGGAAGAGTCCACGCAAATTTACTGTCGCTGGATGGACGCCGGCCAATCCGCCAGGCTGTCCCGCCTTTTGAACTCACCTCGTGATATCGCGTGGTCGCCGGACGGCTTACATATCGTCTTTTCGATGTTGGTACCGGCGCCCTCCGATGAGTTCGCTTCGATGCCGCCCAAACCCGGCGGCGCCGAGTGGGCAAAGCCGGCAAAGGTGATCCGGAAGCTCCGCTACAGATCCGATGGCGCAGGCTATCTGAAAGACGGGTATTCCCAGCTCTTTGTCCTGTCTGCTGAAGGTGGTACGCCTCGACAAATCACTTCGGGAGATTTCAATCACCGCGAGGCCCGGTGGACACCGGACGGCCGCTTCCTGATTTTCTCCGCCAACCGACACGAGGACTGGGAGTACCAGCCGCGCAACAACGAGATTTATCGAGGTCAGTCTTTCGAGCCGCCAGATCAAAGCCCTGACCGATCGCGAGGGACCCGACAACAACCCGGTGATTTCCCCGGATGGGAATCAGATTGCCTATTTGGGTTATGACGACCGATACCAGGGTTATCAGGTCACGCGTCTCTACCTCATGAACCGGGATGGGAGCGGGAAACGCCTCGTCACGGGAGATTTCGACCGCGACGTCAGAAACCTCAACTGGAGTGAAGACGGCAAAGGACTCTTCTTTCAGTACGATGAGCACGGCAACACGAAAATCGGCTTTGTGACATTGGACGGCTAAGGTCGAGACTCTTGCCAAGGATGTTGGAGGCATGTCTCTCGGCCGGCCCTATTCGGCGGGCACCTACTCGGTCGCCGAAAATGGGACTTTTGCCTTCACACTTTCCCGGCCCGCCTTTCCGGCTGATGTGGCGTTGGGCCGCCGTGGAGCGCAGGCTACCCGTCTGACCAGTCTCAACGAGGATCTCCTTGGAAACAAGGAACTCGCGACAGTCGAAGAGATTTGGTTCAATTCCTCATTCGATGGTCGCAAGATCCAGGGCTGGATTGCAAAACCTCCCTGATTCGATTCCTCGAAGAACTACCCGTTGATTCTGGAGATTCACGGCGGACCCTTTGCCAACTACGGCGATCGCTTCTCCGCGGAAATCCAGCTCTACGCCGCCGCCGGCTACGTCGTGCTGTACGTCAATCCCCGAGGCAGCACGAGCTATGGAGAAGAGTTCGGCAATCTGATCCATCACAACTACCCCGGCCAGGATTACGATGATCTGATGTCCGGAGTTGACGCCGTCATCGCCGAGGGCTATGTCGATGAGGACCAGTTATTTGTCACCGGCGGGAGCGGTGGCGGCGTCCTCTCGAGTTGGATCGTGGGGAAGACGGGACGTTTCGCTGCAGCCGTGGTAGCCAAGCCTGTCATCAACTGGTACAGCTGGAGCCTGACCGCCGACAACTACGCCTTCTATTTCAAGTACTGGTTCCCGGGTCCCCCGTGGGAGCACATGGAGCACTATATGAAGAGGTCGCCGGTGTCGCTGGTCGGCAACGTGACCACGCCGACAATGCTGCTGACGGGAGAAGAGGACTACCGCACACCGATGTCGGAATCGGAACAGTACTATCAAGCACTCAAGCTGCGAAAGGTCGACACGGCGCTGGTGCGAATACCCGGCGCCTCACACGGGATCGCAGATCGTCCCAGCCAGCTGATCGCCAAAGTCGCGCATATTCTGAAATGGTTCGAACTCCACCGAGGGCCGTCATCATAAGGGGTGTCGGAACCCAACGAAATAGTGTGCGGGCTGGAGCTGGGAATCGCCGTGCTACCATCCCCCCTGTATGATGAAGAAAACCGCTGCCGCTGTCGCCTGAGGGGTTCACACGAGGTGAACTTTCGAGTTCGCCCACACAACCCCCATTGTTACCCGCTGAAATCTGAACGGGAGCAGGGCGTGTCTCGCACGTCCACAAGCAACAGGAGACAGACATGAATTTGCATGACATCGGTTGGAACGACCGATTTGAATCAATCTTCGCACCGTTTAAAAACTCCGACCTCATCCCAGCCCGGGTCACGCGGGTGGATCGCGGGGCAGTAACCGTGCGATCGGAAATGGGAATTGCGACGGCATCCATCGCCGGCCGCCTGAGTGCCGACGGCGAGTCAGGACAGCCGGCCGTGGGCGACTGGGTGGGTATCGACGCGAGCGAAAGCGATGGCGTCGTCCGCGTCATCCTGCATCGCACCGGCTCGCTGGCCCGCCGCCGGCCGGGGGAGGGGGATCGCGAGCAGGTGGCTGCTGCGAATGTTGACCTGGTGCTCGTTGTCGAGTCCCTGGACCGCGGCCCCAACCCTCGTCGCATCGAACGGGCATCCGCGATTGCGTGGGACGGCGGCGCGACGCCACTTGTGGTCCTGACCAAACTGGATCTCTGCACCGACCTCGAAGCATCAATCGCGAAGGCCAGAGAGGGAGCGCCATTTACCGACGTGCTGGCGGTCTCAGCCGAGTCTGGAGAAGGAATCGACGTGTTGGCCGGTGTCCTTGTTCCACGATCGACCGCGGTGTTGCTCGGACCGTCGGGAGTTGGGAAGTCGACCCTCACCAACCGGCTGCTCGGGGAGGAAAGGCTGGCGGTTGCCGAGGTCCGGGAAGGCGACCGTAAGGGGCGTCACACCACCACCTTCCGTGAACTCGTCGTCCTTCCGGGCGGAGCGTGTCTCATCGACACGCCGGGAGTTCGAGAGCTGGGGCTGTGGCTCGACGTCGGGGCTTTGGGCGCGGCGTTCCCGGAGATCGAAGAGGCAGCCGGCGGGTGTCGTTTTGGGGACTGCCGCCACGAGACGGAGCCTGACTGTGCCGTTTTGGAGGCGGTTGAACTGGGGAACCTCGATCCCGCGAGATTGGCGAGCTTTCTGCGTCTTCGCCGTGAGGCAGAGAGCCTCGAGATGCGGCGCGACGAATCGAAACGCCACGAAGTCCGCGCCCGCGAACGCAGCTTCGGCAAGATGATACGAGAGGTGGTAAAACAGAAAAACCGGCGCTGAGGCGAGCCTCGAGGCGGGGAAGTTGTCGAGGTAGAGGCGCCGTGTGGGTGCCAGGGCTTCGCCCCAAAAAAGGTAGCAACTACTCGAGCCAGGGAACGAGGCGAAGGGCGGCGCCTGAAGTGGGCTTCAGGGAACCGGGACCCCGAGTGGCCCCATTTTCTCGAACTCCCAGAGATCGCGTATCGGTATGCCTTCGTATCCCTTCTCCGGTAACAGAGGCTTGTGTTCGCGCACACGGTCGATGGCATCGAGGTGCACCCGAACCAATCGATAGCCCCTCGAGAGGTAGAGCCCCGCCGCACGAAGATTGTCGTTGGTCATCAGTGCCCAGGCACGACCGAGGCCGCGAGTGTGAAACGTGCTTTCGACAGCCTCGAGCAGTTGACGGCCAAACCCGCGTCCCCGGACGATGGTATCGAGAGTGACGATCTGGCCGGACGGCCCATCGATGTGGTAGGTCACCAACCCAACGACATCGTCGAGATGATCAACGAGAGCGAGCCCTTCGACATCTTCGGGCGTGTAATTCGTGTTGAGGCCGACTACGAGGCCGTACCAACGTTCTTCCCACACCTCCTTGACTTCATCTGTTGTTGCCGACCTCAGGCGCATGTCGTGTTGTCGAAGTGGTGCCATCATTACCTCCTAATTAGTGCTGGTGTCTGTCCGATCGCCGCCGACATGGTTTTCCAAAGCATACTGCGACACTCACAAATATCACATTTTTGGACTGAACTACGATTGCGATTTGCTTTCCGATCTCAATTTGAAGATTTGAATAGACTCGGGAAGGGGTACATTACTAGAAGACTCAGATGTTGCACCGGCCGGTTTTTGCCGGTCGGTGTGGACCGGATTCGGCCGGACTCCGGGAAAGGAATGAAGATGGATACCTTCTTCGAGGCCCCTTTGAAAATGAAAATTGCTGCAGTCTCCTTCATCACCGTATTCATGGCAATCTTCATCGCGGTGACTCCGAGTTTCGCGCAGAACTGCCCCGGTGCCACCGATGAAGGTTGGGACAGCGGCGATACCAACCTGTGGGGAGGATATGTCAGTACCAACGTTTCTGTGTCCCTCACGGGCGGCAACCCGGGGGGCTATCTTGAAGCGGAAAGAACCACCCTAGGCCAGGTGACAATAGGCAACGAAAGTCCACCCTGGAGAGGGAATTGGGTGACAGGTGAGATTCGGTTGGTATCAATTGATGTATTTCTCCCGAGCGGCACCGGCACACCCTCATTGAACTTCCGCATCCGCAAAGGCGCCCATATCGAACGGATGGTATTACGAAGGCTTTGGGAGCCTGGCCGACTGACGACCAGTGGCACACCTTCACGGCGCCGATCAGCCCGACCTGGTCGGACGCACAAGCAAATTCCGCTGGTTGGACGACCTATGATCCAATCGGCGACGAAGACTACGTCAGCTTTGTTGGAACCCTGACCGTGATGGATGCCCTGACTTTCTCGATCAGCACTGTCCCGGCCGACAACCCGATCGGCTTCGACAACGCGAGTATTTCGTGTGGCCTCTTCGCCGACGGCTTTGACTCAGGAGACACGAGCGCTTGGAGCTACGCAGAGGGTTTGAGCAGCTAGGCAGCTCTTCGACCTCGCTTGGGTGGCACCCGTGCAACAATGCGTTGATGCGAAGGGTGGCAGCAATGATCCCAGTAAGGCGAGTGCTTTTGGCGATGTGCTTCGTGGCGAGCGGACTGTGGTCTTTCGACCTCTACGCGCAGCAACGGCCCAACTACATAACGCACGGTCCCATCCTTGGCCGCCTTGGGGCGCACGAGATCGGCATCTGGGCCCGGACCAAACGGGCCGGGACATTCCGGGTTCGTTACGGTCTCCTCCCGGGTCATCTCAATACGTTGTCCAAACCGGTGACCACGCGGATCGAGAACGACAACACCGGCTGGGCCCACATCACCAATCTCGAGGCCAACGAGAAGTACTACTACGAGCTGCTCGTCGGCGACGACCAGATGCCGGCCACCCTTCGGGGAGGTTCCTTTCGTACTCTGCCTGACGCTGAGGATATGCGAGACCCAGAGTACAACCCAAGGGGGCTCTTCAACTTCAGCTTCGAGTTTGCCTGCGGAAACAGCCAGAGTGCGGCCGGTCTGGGACCGGCTCTACCGGCCTTCAAGACCATGCTCGAACGGTTGCCGGGCAAGATCGACTTCGCGATTCTCAACGGGGACTGGATCTACGAGGAACGTCGGGACTACCCGCCGGAGGATTGGCTGCGGGATGTCGGCCTGACAGAGAGCGAAGCACCCAAGGTGGTAACCGTTGCTCCGACGATTGTCGGTGTATGGGAAAACTATAAGCTCTACCTCGAACGCGGCAACAACCTGGCCATGTGGCACCGCGTGATCCCGTCCTTTTTCACGATTGATGACCACGAGATTCTCGACAACGTCTACGGATCCGGAACGGCCGGTTGGCGACATCGCCGCGCGGTCTTTCGCGATATCGGCGTGCAGGGGTGGCAGGATTACCTCGCCTGGAGCAACCCTCCGCTCTTCGAGCAGGGCGCCTATTTTGGCGTGGCCGAGCTGAAGGCCGGAAGTGATGTTCTGGTCGACCCCGACGCTGATTTCAGCGGGCTCGATCTGGACCAGGCAGCCACGCTCCTCGTGCACTGGGGTGGGCCCACTGCCGGTGTCAGCGCGCGGGGACTCGACGGTGCCGAGGGCGATCCGAATGCTGGTGTCTACGACGTTGTCGAGGTACTCGACGCCCAGCGGCTACGTATTCGACCGGCCCCGAAGCACGACGGAAAGCCTGCCTACTCCGTCGGCCGCCGCTCGTACTCTCGCTTGCGGGTGAGCAACTCGGACTTCTTTTTGCTGGACACCCGGTCGCACCGGAGCGTGTACGACGTGACCAGGCCGGACAAGCCCGGCGTGACGATGTTGGGGAAGGAGCAGAAAGACTGGTTGATGGGCGCGATGCGAAACAGCGACGCTGATTTCTTCTTCGTGGTCTCGTCGGTCAATCTCACGATTCCCCACGTTGGGGGGACCGGCCGCGTTGCTGGTGCCTCCGCGGGTCCTCCGAGCCGAGATGACGCCTGGACCGGATTCCTCGAGGAGCGTGAGGAGCTGATCCACTTCTGGGACTCTCTCGGGAAGCCGGTCTTCGTCCTGACGGGGGACCTCCACAATAGCTTCGTGGTGAAGATCACCGATCGGGTCTGGGAGTTTGCGTCCGGTCCTCACAATTCCCGAAACCACACGACCGGGGCGGAGGCGGGGCGGCCGGCAAACGGTTCATTCGATTCACAGGGTCGGCAAGTAGATATCAGGTGGTCGACCTACATGCTCAACGAAACTCCAGTCCAACTCCGGACACAGCCCATGTATGCCGTGGTCAGGGTGAACAACGTGCTCACGAACCGCCGAGAGGCAGGCCCTGATCGGGTGGTGGCCTATCCGCGTCCACAGGTGATCATCCAGTACTACGACGGCTTCACGGGCGACCTGCTGTACGCAGAATCAATCCTCGGCGGCAGCTAGCTCAGCTCGGGTGCCACCCATCACAACCATCACTCCGTTGGGCGTGGATTGAACCAACATCGTGACAGATGTGATGGGTGGCAGGTTCGTAGCTCCACGTTTGAGGCCAGACGCCTGCGGAGCTACGAACCCGGGACCTTTGATCAGCCGCCGAGCATCCGATTGAGATGGTCCAGCACCGGGGTGTGCTCGTGTTGGGGGCTGAAAAGGACCATCTCAGAGTCTTTTTCGGCTCGCACCGTGTGCCCCGGCGGCCAGTAAAGCAGATCGCCCGAACGAGGATTCTCTTCAGTTCCGTCCTTGAAACTGACGGTAAGCTCGCCTTCGATCAGATAGCCCCAATGCGGAGCTTGACAGAGGTTATCCTCCAGACCCTGAAGGAGCGGTGACAAATCGGTACCGGCCGCAATTCGATAGTGCTCGGCTCCGATGGGACCGAAACCCGTAGCGTCTCCAAAATCTGTTTGCTGGCGCGCGACGGCGCCTGGCGACGCATCGACCTTGACCGGGACATCTTCTTTCGCTATGCGCATCGTGATTTCTCCTTTTTACCTTTGTTGAATAGGTATTGGCGTTGATCGGTTTCGTGCCACCCCCTACTTCCGGCAGGGGAGGGAAGTTGGCTCCCCACGAAAAATATCGACCCCACTGGTGTGACACGAATTTCTCGACATCTAGATTGAGAATCAGTACCAAGAAACAATAACCCCGAAGCTCCGCTGTGTCAATCTGCGGAAGTGAGGCGCTTGCCTCAGGAGGGTTGCGAACCGGGTCAGTTGATCGTGCCGGTCGGAGGCCGCCATACCTTGGGGTGGCACCTTTTAAGGTATATATTGTTCGTAGCGAAGGGGTTAAGAAGGCTACTGTGAAATCAAAAAACCTGCTGGTGTTCATCGTCTTCATGGCGGTGATTTTCCTGGTGCTTGTGCCCTATGTGAAGTTCGTGGTTCAGCGGCAGGGGCTCGATACCGACCTCACCAGAATTTCTCTCGACTACTCAACTATGGGTCGGGCGAAGTTCGAGGAGAGGGTCGATCGGATCTGTCGTAAGGCCACATTGGACCCCGGGAGTTATCAGGTGGATATCTCGGAGGACAAGAACAGCAAGAGGGTTTCTGTGGAGATCCGATACGAGGCCGAATTCTCGATTTTCTTTGTTCCTCGACACGAACAGGTCGTCCTGCGAAAGGATTTCTACGTCCTTGATCTGTGAGCGCGTTCCGACCAGACCAGGGTGGCAACCTTTTCGCCCGATATTTGGTTCGATCATTCGGCCAGAAAGTCCATCATCTGGGTTCGGTAGGGGAACAGAGCCGGGGTCCCACCGGTGTGGATAAACACCACGTTTTCGTTCTGCGAAATAAAGCCGGTCTTCATGAAGTCCAATAAACCTACCCAGGCCTTGCCGGTGTAGACCGGGTCGAGCACCACCCCTTCGGATTGCGCGAGGGCCGCGATTCCGCGGCTGATCTCGGGGGTTAAAACGCCGTACCCTGGATCGAGGTACTCGTCGAAGACAATCACATCGTTGTCTTCGATTTCGGTATCGACGGCGAGCGTCTCGAGCAGTTGTTCAGCAATAATCCTGACCTTGCCGCGCAGTGTGTCGCGATCGGACGCTACGCTGATGCCTACGATCCGGAGGTTGGGAGCGACAGCCTTCGCCGCAGCCACCAGGCCGGCCTGGGTACCAGCCGAACCGCTGGCGTGAACCACGGTGTCGAGGCGGAGATCTCGGGAGCGCATTTGCTCCACGAGCTCTATCAGCGCGTTGGCGTAACCCATGGCCCCAAAGGGTTTTTTCATCGAGCCCTCGACGACCGACCCCCCAATGGGCGCGAGGTAAGGCTTTCTGCCGGCCGCCTTTTCTTCGTCGATGATCGGCCCGACGAGATCAGCGACGTCTTCGAGACTCAGAAAGCCCCTCCCGGGGTCGATCTCCAGGACCCTGACCGTAGCACCGCAGAGGTGGTCGAGCAGCAAGTTGCCGTCGTCACCGGCCGGCGCGCCAGATTTGTTGAGTAGAACGAGCACCGCTCGGATACCCGCCCGCGCAGCAGCAGCTGCGGTCTGGAGACACCAATTGGACTGAATGCCGCCCCAAGTGACGATGGTGTCGGCGTTTTGCGCCACCGCGTCAGCCACGATGTACTCGAGCTTTCGTCCCTTGTTGCCGCCAAAGGCGAGCCCGGTCAGGTCGTCGCGTTTGACGAAGAGATCGCCCCCGGCAGGGGCGATCGACGGCCGTTTGATTTTCTGAAGGGGTGTCGGTGAGAGGATCAAATCTGTCCTCGGGAAATCGGTCAGCCGTTCCTTGAAGGTCTCAAGAGAAATCATCGTTCACAGGCCTCCACAATCACAGATTGTAGTGTGCCCGATCCCTCTTGGCGGCGGTACGTCTCCCCATGAACCATTTGCCACCCTCACAGTCAAATATTTTGAACTTGACGCTCATGAAGTTGTAGAATGTAAGGACAGTTGGAGAGATGATCGGGAAAACTGTATGTCGAGATCTCGGAATACACGTGGCATTCACGCCACTGTTGATTAGCCACCGGTGCGTTGAGTTGGCTTCAGCGACCCGTCAAGCAAAGTGAAACGAGGAGGTTTGACAATGACAAGGGCAAAAAGTCTGAGATCTGTAGCGACATTCGTCATTTTCATGGCACTGGGTTCAGGAGTGGCTATGGCATCCGAGCGCCTCGAGCCTAAAAAACCCGGCATCGCTGTTGAGCCAGCTCAAGTTCTCTTCGGCGTGGCCTCGGTTGCCGGCGATCTCGTGCTTTCGGTATCTGGTCCCAGGGGAATGATCGCTCAACAAAAATTCGAGATGGGTACGAAGCCGACATTCAGTGTCGTCGATCAGAATGGAAACACCTTGCCCGACGGTCGCTACAAGTATGAAATCAAGGTCATCCCGCATTTGGACGACCAGACGGCCGCAATATTAAAGGCGGCTAGAGAGTCTGGAGATACCGGAGTCGTTTACAGGCTCCGCGCGGAGAATAGGATCCCCAGCTCCGGATTGGTAACGTCTGGAAGCCTGTCGATTGTGAACGGTGCTTTTGTGGCTCCAGATCAGAAGGAACCTGCGGGTGATTCTTCGACCGCCCAGGGACTCGAATCTCTGGCCAAGGACGTGCTCCACTACGATGATGCGATCATCACCGGCAGTCTTTGCATCGGCTTCGATTGCGCCAATGGTGAGTCCTTTGGCTATGACACCTTGAAGCTCAAGGAGAACAACCTGCGGCTGTTTTTCGAGGACACCAGCGCCGGTTCCTTTCCTACCGGTGACTGGCGCATTCGAATCAACGACACCACCAGCGGCGGTGGGAGCTATTTCGCCGTCGAGGACGGCACGAACGGCAGGACCCCGTTCAGGATCGAAACCGGGTCGCCCAACCACTCTTTGTACGTCGAAGACTACGGGCGCGTGGGTCTCGGCACGTCTATTCCCTATGTTGAACTGCACATTGTCGACGGAGACACACCGACGATCCGCCTGGACCAGGACGGTTCGAGCGGTTGGGCTGCTCAACGATGGGACGTCGCGGGCAACGAAACCAATTTCTTCGTCCGCGATGTCACCAACGGGTCAAGATTGCCTTTTCAGATTTTCCCGGGATCCGAAAGCCAGAGTCTCCAAATCAGACCGACAGGGGTTGAAGTCAACGTCGCGTTCTCGGCTGTGTCAGATGTGAACAAGAAAACCGGGCTGACGCCGGTAGACCCAACCGGAACGCTCGAAAAGGTCGCGGCGTTACCGGTAACGACCTGGTCGTTCAAGGCTGACCCGGCAGGCGCCACCCATCTCGGCCCGACCGCGCAGGATTTCTATCAAATCTTCGATCTCGGTTCCGACGACCGCCATATTGCGCCGCTCGATGTCGCTGGAGTGGCTCTGGCAGCGATTCAAGGCCTGAACAACAAGATAGAGGCGACGGATGACTCGATCCAACGGGATGCTGAAATTCTCAAATCCGAAAATGCGGTGCTGAACTCGAGGCTCGCGGAGGTCGAGAAGCAGAATGCGGAGCTGGAAGATCGACTGGCGGAACTGGAGAGGCTTCTGGGATCGATGAGTAACCCGATCTAAGCTGGCATCTCTCCCTGTTTCGGAGTTTTGCAGGGTTGAACTGCGAGCAATCGCTGCATGGGAGCTATCGGTGAGGAGCCGCCGTCAGCATGCGACAACGCTGAATGTGACGTCCACGTTGAGCGTCTCTCGGATATGAGGTCACCTGCCAAGAGGCCATATAATTGAAGAGATCCCGCTGGCAAGCCGGGAGGGGACTGTGCACCAGCAAAAAGGTTTCACCGCTGTACTTTGGGTTGCGATTTCGACGTGCATGATCGTGGCGGGCACGGCAGCCGGCCAGACGCTCATTGACCACACCTCCACCGATCTCGGCATGATTCCTGAAAGCGCCATCGCGAGTGCTGTCGCAGATCTCCACATCGCATACAACCACACCAGTCACGGCAGTCAAATCGTCACCGGGATGAATGCCTTGGAGGCTTTTCCGCCATACGGCAATACCTATTTGTGGAACGAGGACGGCCTGGCTGGGTTGGACCTCGACGATTACGGTATCCCGTGTGATGTTCCGGATCTCAGCCAGGGTGACTACCTCGAGAGCGGAGTAACGCCCTGGGTAACCTGCACCCGCACGTTTCTCGATTCATCGGCGAATGACCACATCAACGTCATCTGGTGGTCATGGTGCAGCATCAATGGTCACGACGCGCAGCGGTACGTGGACAACATGGAGGTCCTTATATCCGAGTACCCGAGCATCTACTTCATCTTTATGACCGGGCATGCGGAAAGCCAGGGCGAGGACATGACCCCGCACAGCGTGCACTACAACAACCAGCTTATTCGCCAGCACTGTGCCAACAACGGGAGGATCCTCTTCGATTTCGCCGATATCGAGGCCTTTGATCCGGACGGCGTTTACTACTGGGATCTCAATCTCGGAGATAACCTCGACTATGACGGTGGCAACTGGGCTCAGGAATGGATTGCCGCGAACCCGGGCGCCGAACTCACTCAGCTCACCAACGGCGCCGGCGTTTCCGGGTACGGAGGGTGTGACAGCTGTGCCCACTCCGACTCACCATCTGAAGCACGGCTCAACTGCGTCCTCAAAGGAAGGGCGAGCTGGTGGTTATTTGCCAAGCTGGCCGGATGGGAGGGTGCCCTCATCTTTGCCGATGACTTCGAAAGCGGTTCGCTTTCAGCCTGGACCTCCTCATCGTCATAGGCTAGGGTTAGAGCTCTTCAAGGCGCCACGCTGACAACGGTTGTGGCACCCATCCACACGCCGTCCGAGATGCGCTATCCTCTCCCGCTGAGAATCGAGGTTATCCGATGGTCCGAGCAAGCAAAGGTATGAAGATTGGTTCGACACGATCCGGAAGGTCGGGCAAGGTGCGGTTCTTCGCCGTTCTGCTGCTGGCACATGCCCTGGCGTTTGGCGCCTGGTACGTATTGCGGGTCGGACCGGCGCCGGAGATCAACCTGGTGATCGAACGGCCGGCGGTGGGCCGGTCAAATAAGGTGACCGCCGCATTCAGCGAACTCGCACATGGTCTTGGCGCGGTCCGGCTTGAACTGATCCAGGGAGACCGCACCGAACTCCTGGCCGAGGAAGTCTTCATTCCCGGCTCCGGTGTCCCCTTCGTTGGTGGCGCCGGGACCGCTCAGGCGATACTCGAGGCTAACGTGGGAACCGAGGCCATGGCTTGGCTCGTGGAGGGTGAGGTGGTGCTCAGAGCGACGGCGGACCGGGCGTCGGGAGCATTCAGGTCGGTGGCGCCGGTGTCGGTGGAGCGCACCCTGCCGGTTCGCCTGCGTCTGCCCAGGTTGGAGGTGGTTTCTACCCAGAACTACGGCCGTCAGGGCGGTAGTGGAGCTGTGGTCTACCGCGTCGGTGAGCATGTCATGCAGTCCGGAGTTCGTGCAGGGCAGATTGAGTCGCCTGGCTCCCCCCTGCCAGGTGGCGGTCTCAATGATCGATTTACCTTCTACTCACTGCCCTGGGACGTGGCCGATTCTGCCGAGATCCGGCTATATGCCGAGGACGACGCCGGCAATCGCGTCGAGCAGTCCTTCCTCGATATCTTCAAGACGATCCCGTCGCGAACCGACACTATTCGTCTGAACGATACGTTCTTCAAACGGGTTGTGCCGGCAATCGCCAGCCAGACCCCGGGTTTCGATGCCAGCGGTTCCTTGCTGGACCAGTACCTTCGGATCAACGGCGATCTGCGACGCAAAGAGCTGGACAGAGTGGTCGAGTTCAGTGGGGACAGCGAGCCGGCCTTCCTGTGGTCAGGCGCCTTCCTCCAGATGCCCAACTCGGCCCGCGCGGCGAACTTCGCCGAGACGAGGTCATACATATACGAAGGCCGCGAGGTCGACCGGCAGACCCACCTCGGACTCGACCTGGCCTCCACCGCCCGTGCCCCGGTGCCTGCGCCCAACTCTGGTCGGGTGGCTTTTGCCGGTTGGATGAGCCTCTACGGTAACGCGGTCATCATCGACCACGGATACGGGTTGCTTTCGGCGTGTGGCCACATGTCAACCGTCGACGTAGCGGCCGGTGATCGCGTCACAAAGGGCGAGCGAATAGGCACGAGCGGTACCACTGGGCTGGCGGGTGGTGACCATCTCCACCTCGAAGTCTTCATCCACGGCCAGTCGGTGGACCCCATGGAGTGGCTCGACGCCAAGTGGATCAGGGACAACCTGGCCACCAAGCTCGAGGTGCCGATCCAGTAGCCAGGGTGCCTCGAATCGAATCAACAGGTGTGCCACCGGCCCATTGTCAAGCTTGAAAACCTCAAGGTATAGGTGATGGCTGGAAAATCATTCCCTCGGGGGTCCGTCACTGCAGCAGGGCGTTGAACAAGAGCTTGAATGTGCCGTGTGTTTGGGATCGATTCTGGGTGCGGAATCCGACGAGGACTACTCTGCCCTTGCCCTGTTTGGCCACCACCATCCCCGCCTTCTTGGCAATGTGCTTCTCTCCTATGAGCCATCCGCTCTGCAGGAGGTCGCGGTCGCCGTAGCGGACGATGGTCTGATACCACTCATTGTGTTGGGACGGTTCGATCTGGAATGTCGGGCTTCCCCAGAAGAGGACCAGCCCGTGGTCGGGCATCCCGTAGGCCAATGGGTGGCTGTTGTCGAAGGTCGCCTTGACGGTCGAGCCGGGACAAAAGAATTCCTCCGCGGGGAGGTCTTCGATGACGTTTCGGACCTTCAGCTCGAGCTTTTCGATGGCGAAGGCAGTGGCGCCGCCGAGGGCCACGAGAGTGCCGCCCGCATTCACGAACTCCTTGAGAGCCTTGACGCCTTCGTCGCCGATGGCGCTTCGGTACTCGGGGGGATAGACCGGAGCCGGCCTCCCGGGGCGGCCCTCAGGGGTGCCCATCATCGTGTCGGTCTGGTCGTGGGGGAGGATAATGACGTCATACTTTGATCGCAGATTTCCTGCCTTGAGCTCCGCGTCTCTGATCGAGCTGTAAGGGAAGTCGAAGGATTCCAGGGTCAGACGAGTCCAGCCCTCGTCCATGTTGCCGCCCCAGTAACGCTTGTACATCGCGGTCCGCATCTGCTTCACTTCGTGGTCGGCGGTCGGGCCGTTCGCCAATGCCGTGAAGTCCACTCCGGTGGCAGTGGCGACTCGCTCCAGCGTCGCCTCGTCTCCGGCGGGAACCACAAAATCGCCAGGCCGGACACCGGGGGAGGCCTTGTCCACTCGCCGGACCGCGATGCCGTCGGCCATGAGCTGGTTGACCGCTCTGAAGCTATCGTTGAGCCTCCCGTCGAGGAGATACCCGGATTCGCTGGGTTCCACTGTGCCGTTTAAGGGCACCTGGGTCGCCAGCTCGACGAGCCCGGCCTCGACCGCGGAGGCAACGGGGTCCACCCGCACGCCCATATACTCGGCCATGGTGTGGGTCGCGGAGTCATAGGGCCGGAGCGGAGCGTCGTCACGGCCCCGGGTCCACTCGTTGTCGGGATAGAGCGTGCGGTTGAGCAGGTTGCGAATGAGGCCCATCTTGGGTTGGGCCAGAGGGATCACATACGAGTCCGCACCGTAGGACACATCGCCGACCTTGAAGGCCCCTGCAGCCTGGAAGATCTCGATGTCGGAGAGCAACAAAGTGTTGATCATCTTCGCTGCTGTCAATGGGTCGTGTTGATCGCTTGGGATGACGTAGGCGGTGGGGGAGCCGGCGGCCCCACGTTCCCGCTGCCGCTTGCTTTTGAGGTAGCCGTTGCGGACGACGGTTTCGCGGTGCCGGGCTGCCACGTCGAGCATGGCCCAGGCTGCGACCTTCTGCTGTTCCACGATGTCCCGTAGTCGCCACCAACCGCCGGGCCAGAGACTCGGGATGGTCGTCTGGGCCTCATAGTTCTTCCATTCGCGGGCACCACCCCGGAGCTGGTCGGGGTGGATGTAGATCGGCGTTGCCAGTTTGGCGCTGGCGGACTCCGTGAGCATCCCGGCCATGTTGTGAAAGGGAGTGATCCAGTGCCACCCGAAGTGGCCCCACCCGGGATACTGGGCCTTGTTGAGGATGCCCGTCATGCCGGCCTCTTCCAACTTGTAAGCCATGTGGCCGCCGAACAGACTCATCTCACGCCAGACCAGTGGGTCGGCGTAGGGGCGCATGGGTTCGCTGTACGGCGGCACGTAAAACCGGGCGCCATAGCTCCCCATGTGGTGGTGGTCGATGTATGCCTGCGGCTTCCAATCCCGATAAATGATTTTGGCGGCGTACTTCGACTCGATGAGGTTGAGAAAATCGCCATCCCGGTTGTTGTCGTGCCCGGCGTACGGGTGGTAGAGCCAGGGCAGATTCACTCCCTCGTACTCGCCCTCGAGCGTTTCTCTGTACCAGTCCGTGACCATGACCTGGCCATCCGGGTTGAAGCTGGGGATCAACAGGAGAATCACGTTGTCGAGAATCCGCAGGGTCTCCTCGTCATCCCGGGTGAGGAGGTCGTAAACGAGTTCGGGTGCCATTTGGGTGGGGCCGATCTCGGTGGCGTGGAGGCTCATGGACTGACAGACCACCGCCTTGCCCTCCGCGACCAGAGCATCGACCTCGGCCTGGTCGAGTCCCTGAGCGTCAAAGAGCCTGTTGTTCACTTCTCTCAAATGCTCGAGCCTGGCCAGGTTCTCCGCGGATGAAACCACGACCAGGAGGAACGGGTGGTCGTTGGTTGTAGGCCCCATATCGGTGACGACGACCATGTCGCTCTCCCGGGCGAGCAGTTCGTAGTAGTCGACGATTGCGTCCCAGCGAGCCATCTTTCGATCTGCACCCAACTGGAAACCAAAGAACACGTCGGGCGAGGTGATCTCTGCCGCAGGCAGTTCGACCGCCGCGGTGACGAAGAACACGGAACACAGAATCATCGACCAGAGTGTTTTCTTGTTCATGAAATCCTCATTGCTTGGAATCAGGTTGTGGATGAGATTGGGGAAACAGGCCAGTCACGAAATCAGCGACCCCTGTCCCGAAGGCTAACACACCGGCTCTTGGAGCCAGGACTCATCAGGGAGGCATCCGCGTGGGGGACCGTCTTGGGGTGCATGAGCGTGCCGTCGGATCATCGCGCGATCCCTTAATTTTGGCAGGCACGTGAATCGAGTTTCGATCGTGGTGATCAGTCCCCTCGGTCCTTGTCCTCGATGACCCTGACTCGGCCGTTTTGAAGCTCGAGGACAGCTGGGTTGCCACCGTAATGCCGAGCCAACCCCACGTCGATCCGCCAGACCTTGTCTCCGCAAGCCGAGGAGATTCCGTCGTCGCCGACGGTGTGGCCGACTACCATTCGTTGTGCGGCGAGGCCGTCGAGAGCGTCCTCGAGGAGGCGGCAATCCTCGACATCGGGTTCGTCGGAATAGTGCCGGCTCCACACCGGACCGTCTGTGGCGAGCAGAATATCCGGTGGGTAGGGTCGATCGGCTCTGATCCAGGCTCGGGTCTCCTGGTTGAGGCGCTCGATGCCGTAATCGACAACATGGGGCAGTACGCCACCATGGACGAAGACAGTGTCACCGACGATGGTGATGACGTTGCGGTCGAGGAGCCGTTTCGCGAAGGGTTTTCCCGGACGGCAAGCCTTCAACCGCTCGTGCACGGCGTCCACGACAGTCTGGGGATCAACTGTTTCTGGGTCGGCAACAGGCGTCGGGAGAAAGTCGAGAAATCCGCCGAGGGTCACGTAACGAAGGTCCTGCTTGACGTTCATGAGTTCGTGGTTGCCATTGAGCACGTGCACGGCGCCGCCGGCGGCTTGTGCCTGAACGGTCAGAGCGTCAAGAAGATCGAGGATCTCCAGCTCATCATCGCCGCGGTCGAGCTGGTCCCCGGTCTGCACAACCACTTTCGTGCCGCCGATCCATTGATCGTGCTCGTCAATGGCTCCGGCGAGCCGCAGCGCAGTTCGCGTTGCCTCCAGATCTCCGTGCAGATCTCCGATGGCTACGATGTGTTGGGCCGGTGGATACCGCGTCGGAAGGTCCAGTGGCTCCGCAACAGGCGTCTCACCGGGCTCCCGTCGTGCGCAGGAAACCAGTGAACAGGCCACGACGATCGGCAGGAGTGAAGCGAGAATACCGGTGCGCTTTTGAAAGTTCATCGTCTCCAATGATACAGCCAACAACTCACCCGTTCGTCGGCCGGTTTCGGCAGGAGTGGATCATCCGGGATACCTTGCCCCTGGGGCATCCTTTTGCCGATTACCCGGACGGTTCAGCTGGACGTCAGGCCCCAGCTTTCCATTCGCTGCTCGACGTCGTCCGCGGCGGACGGGCGCATGAAGTAGTACCCCTGCCCGATGTCACAACCCATTGCGGAGAGGGCGTCGACGACGCCGGCTTCTTCGATCCCTTCGGCCACGACGGCGAGGCCGAGGTCACGTGCCAGTTGGATCGTGGCGCGAACTATTGCATGGCTCTGAGCGTCGCTGAGCATATCGCCCACGAACGACTGGTCGATCTTCAACGCGTGGATCCGATACCTCTTGATGAATGCCATCGACGAGTATCCGGTCCCAAAGTCGTCGATGACCACGCGTGCTCCCGATTCCGAAATCTTCGAGAGCGTCGCACTTGAAGTTTCGAGATCGACGAGCAAGGCCGTCTCTGTTAGTTCGAATTCGACTGTGCGCGGATCGACCTGAGCCTGATCGATAATCTCACCAAGTTTATTGGCGCACGAGCGGTCCAGCAGGTTTCTGGTCGATAGGTTCACCGACATCGTGAGGTCCGGTTGTATTCGCTGCCACTTTTTCAGCTGCTTGAGTGCATTCTCGACGACCCAGTAGGTCAGTGGGTGGATGAGCTCCCCAACCTCGGCCAACGGTATGAAATCGGCCGGGGGAATCATGCCAAATTTTGGATGCATCCAGCGGACCAGCGCTTCGAATCCGATCGGCCGGCCGTCGGCCAGGGTCACCAAGGGCTGGAAGTGGAGGACGAGCTGGTCATCCGGAATTGCTCGCCCAAGATCGGAAGCGAGCGCCAGTCGCTCGGGCGTGTGCTGGTCGAAGTCGTGGCTGTATCGCACAATGCGTTTGGAGGTGCGTTTCGCGTGGTTGACCGCCACGTCCGCACATCGGAGAAGCTCCGAGCTGTCCAGGGCGTCGTCGGGGGAAATGGATATCCCGGCGCTCGCCTCGATTCCGATTGCCATACCTCTCACCTCAAAGGGCTCCGCCAAAGCGGTGAGCAAGTTCTGAGTCAATGGTTCGCACTCCTCTTCCTCCTCCAGATCGGCGAAAATCACCGCAAACTCGTCACCGGCGAGACGAAAAACCAATGGATCGCGCTCGGCGAGAGCCGCCTTGATTCGTGGACCGATCAGGGTCAGGAGCCGGTCGCCTACGTGGTGTCCCAGGGCGTCGTTGATTTCCTTGAAACGGTCGATATCTATCAAAACAAGACCCAGTTTGCGGCGATCACTACCTCCCCAGAGAACGCACTCCGAATACCAGCGGTGCAGCCCCCCGCGGTTGGGCAAACCGGTCAACATATCGTGGAAAGCGAGGTGCTCCAGCTTCGCTACGTGGCGAGCGTTGACGAGAGCAAGCGCAATGGTCCGGCCGATTGTGGAGAAGGTCTCCAGGTCCTCGCGAGCGATGGAACGCTGGTCGCGGTAGACGAGGTTGATTGCGCCGAGCGCTTTCTTCTCGAACACCATTGGGATCGAAACAACCGACTTGAACCCGGCTTCAGCCAGTTTCAATGCCATCGTTGGCTCTATTCGCCCGTCTGTCGATATCTTCTCACTGACGAACAGCTCGCGTTTCGCGATGGCCAATCCACTGAGACTCCCCTCAACTGGAATGGTTTGGCCGGCGGCCAGGATTTCGCCGTCGAATCCGTGCTGCGCTTTCAAATCCATCGTCTTACCCTGGTCGTCAAGCAGGTAGACGGCGACCAGCGGCGGGCGACTGAGCTGAATGAACGCCTCGACGGCCTCCTGGGAAATCATCTCGACATCGAGTGTGCGCTTCAGCCGGTCCGCCAGACTGTTGACCAGAGCGAGAGATTCGTGGCGCTTTTTGAGCTCGACATTCGACCGCACGAGGTCCGACTCGGCTCTCAGGCGAGCCTGCTGGAACGCCCCGGTGACGGCGCCGACCAGCGAGAAGATCACCAGCCCGGCGAATTGGCTGAGGATCTCCTCGTGGCCGAAATACCTTGAAATGAGGGCCGCGTTGATTGTGCTGCCGACCAGGTATGCGACGCCCGAGCTCGAGGCAGCCAAGACCCCGCCGCGCAGACCTCGGCTCGTGCTGCCCCAGAGAATAGGCACCAGATACAACAACGCGAACCAACCGTTCCGCGGTTGCAGAGAGGCCAGCGGACAGACGATGAGCGTGGTGCCCAGGATCAGCGCCGCGCCTACGGCGATGTCCCGGCGGGCCTGCCTTCCGATTTCACGCTCGCCGACGGCCGGCTGCGTCCCGGATACATACGCCGGGGTCATCTCCCCGGGCATCGGAACAAGCCACCGTCGAAATCCCCAGCTCACCACGATCAAAATGAATGGCGCGATGATGAGCAGACTTGTGAAGGAACTCGCGAACCAGTAGTTGATGGCGATCCAGAAGCCGTCCTTGCCCATGATTCGCAGGAAAAGGGATGCGCTGCCGATCACCGCCAGAAAGAATGAGCTGAGGATTGCGGCACCCAGGAACGCAAGATAAGACCGCAGGTTGGAGAGCCCACGATCGAGTCTCGGTACCAGGCGGAAGACAAAGTAGGAGATGGTACCCAAGAGAAGGTAGGCAGCGGCCTGTATGGATACTCCGAGCAGACTTGACATCTTGAGCGCCTGCAACAGGAAATAGCCGGTCACTGATCCGAGAATGCCCGCTGGACCGAACAAAATGCCGATCGTCAAATTGAGCACTGCCCACGGCTCGAGTCGAGCCGTCAGTGGATAGGCGACCAGCAGTTTGCTGGCGCCCGCGACGGCAAAGGCTGAGAGGACGCCGACACCGAACCGGAGGGCGACGGAGGAATAGTCGCGATTTTTTCTCGGATCTTTTTCCTCGATCGATTCTCTACCGGAGCCTGTAAAAACCTCGTAGGCGGCGCCCGATCCCTCCATACTTTCCATTGTAGACCAATGGAATGGTCTACCTAAAGCATTGTTACCTGAGGAATTGTGCAGACATGAGGTGATTCGTGGCGCCAACGACACCCAAAAGTACGACCTTCACAGTTCAACAATTGTGAAAGTGGCGCCCATTCGCATGCGAGGCTGCTAGTCGGCCTTCTTTGCCACGATGAATACCGCTTTACCTTTACCCGGTTGCCATTGGTGGTCGATTTCAAAGCCGGCATCAGTCACGCTTTGCACCAGTTCCTCGGTGGTGAAGACCTTGACCAAGGGCATCAAGCCGAGGAACTTCCCGACCGGTGCGATGACTTTGAGGAGCTTCATAGTGTCGCCGATGCACGTCGTGCTGGTGACGAACACGCCTCCGGGTTTGAGCATCCGATGGACCTTCGCGATTGCCCCTTCCTTGTCTTCGAGCAGGTGCAGAATGCTCAGGCCCAGCACGGCATCGATCGATTCATCTGGGATGTTGATCTCCTCGATTGTTGACTGCTCGAATGTGACGTTGTCGACAGTTTGCCACGGCTGCCTTTTCTCGAGCAGATTTCAATCATCTTTGAAGAGATGTCGATTGCCCGGATGTGTTGCACAAAGGGCGCATGCGTGATGGCGGTCGAACCCGTCCCGCAGCCAAACTCCAGCACCTCCATATCCGGTCGCAAGTACGAGCGCGTGACCTGAAGCTTCTTCTGGTACGAGGCCTCATCGGCAACAGGCCTTTTGGAATAGCGTTCCGCGATCCTGTCCCAAAAACGAGAAGACGGGTTCATATCCACCCCCGATTCGAACGTGTGAACGATCATCCTAACCGACCCGCCTGTGCGAAACGTGGCACCCATGTGGCACCCATCGCGCTCATTGTCTCGTTGGGTAAACCCGACCGGAGGGGCGGCGAGGACCCGGCCTCGGATCAAGGCCAGCCTGAACGATCGCGATTCTCGACCCCGCCGCGAGGAGGACCCCCTCGCGAATTTCGCGGGTTGGGTTGGCATCTAGGGTGTACGAGATGGTGCCGTTCCCGCTGCCGGCACCATCCTCAACCACGTGGATCCACTGGGTCGGGGAGTCGGCAAACCACGGACAACCGATGGCTACCGTCACCACGGCCGTACCGGAATCTCCTTCCGCGAGAAACGTCCCACCCCCGGACGACACGCTCGCGGCGCACTGGCTGGCGGAAAGGATCGGGTCCCCGAGGAAGAGGCGACCTGAGCCGCCGCTGGTATCCCAACCCGGGGCGCCAACGTCAGCAGCTCTCTGCTCGAGCAAGCGACGCACCTCGAGGTTCGACCAGCTGGGTCGCGCCCCGCGAATCACAGCGGCTGCCCCAGCTACATGCGGCACCGCAGCCGAGGTTCCGGCCACGCGATAATGCCCGCGGCTGTTGGAGACAGGCGAATAGGCGGTCAGGTCGGGTGCCATCATGCCGCCCTCGTGGGTTCCGCCCGGACCTTTGGTCGGCCCCTGGGCGCTGTAATCGGGGACCAAGTAGGGCCAGCGATGATCCACCGCTCCCGTAGTGATCCCATGGTGAGAGTCACCAGGATCGGTCAGCGAACTCGTGCCGACCGCGTCCTCGATCGCCGTTCTCGGAATCCACGGGGTATGGAGGTCGATGTCGTGAACGCCGGTGACCCCGACACGAGAGATGCCGACGCCGTAGTAGCCGCCGACCATGTTTTCGTACCGCGCGTAGTCGCACGGCTCTTGACCGGCCCCTCCGTTCTGGGTTTCGTCCGAGCAAGCTGCTTCGATGCGGTTAGAACCGACCATACGGAATACGCACACCCTGTAGTCCTGGTCCACCATGGTCCAGTCATTCCAACGAATGTAGGCGCGCAAGGGGAACTCATCAGCAGGACTGAAGTACTCCGGCACACCACTTTCTTCGCCAACCAACATCAGGATCTCTTTCCCGGCGCTGAACTCTATCCAGCCATCTCCATCCTCGTCAATGGATGTCCCCTGCCAGTGCTCATCGCGATGATTTCCGGCTGGGAGGGCCCACAGCACATCGTGGTCGATGACCTGTCGGGCGATCACCGACTCGGCGTCGCCTGTGCCGTCACCCGGTCCGGAGAAGTACCAACCCAGTGACATGGACACCACCTTCACGCCCTGCCCGGTCATCCAGTCGACGGCCTGGACAAAGTCGAGATCTGTGCCGATCATGGCCAGAAAGAGCTCGGCATCGGGCGCTATGTCATGAATGATCTCAGCCATGGCGGTGCCGTGAATCACCGACGAGTCGAGGTAGGTGTCCCCGAAGGCACGCAAGTGGATCATGCTGGCTCGCGGTAGTTCACCACCGGCGCGTTCCAGATACCCTCCGAAACCGATGTCGATGATACCCACCTTGACGCCTCGGCCGGTGAAACCGGCGGCGATCCAGGCGGGACCGTTCATGGCAGCCAGACCCTCGGTCGTCACCTCGACGGTGGCCTTCTTCACCGTGGGGCCGGTCGGCTCGACCGGGACCTCGGCGTACACCGGCCGCCGAACCCACACCACGCCTGGCTGCGTCTGAAGCGCAGACAGGGTCTGCTCGTCCACAGAGGCTTGAATCAGCGACCCCGTGCTCGAGACATGGCTGGCGCCCCGCTTCTCGAGCCACTGACGCAGGGTATTAGTGGCCGTGCTTTCCGCCACGATCACCACCTGCAACTGACGATTGCGGACCCGGTAGCCGGCCGCGGCGGCCGCTTCGAGTGGCTCCACGCTCTCGAGGGCTCGCAGCAGGCTGCCGTCGAGGCGCGCTTCGCGGTCGGATCCAAGCGGTAGACCTGACGAACCCGCTTCAGCGACGAGAAGCAGCATCGTGATCAAACCGACACAGGTGTTCAGTACGCGCATGGCGACCACCACTCCTTCAAGGGATCGTGACTATGAGTTTCTCCATACTCGAGCCTGCCTGCAGGTATGAACTTTAACAGTTCCGGTATAGACGAACGCGAGGTCCAAAGTGGTGCGTTTCGGTGCCAGGCTTCAGGACCTGGCGCCCACGGGCGCCACCCACAACCGGAGGCCAGCTGTTAAACTGCATCCCAGGTTATGGCCTTTTACATGCGTGCCTGTTCCGCGGCGATCCTCCTCCTCCTGGTAGCCGGCTGCTCCACACCAGAGAACTCCTGTCCACCACAAAACATCGGCACGTGGAGTGCAGAGGGTGAGACCGAGGTCTATGTCGGTGACGACCTTTTTATTTACATCAATGGAGGGGCCGAGATCTATCACGAGTACGGATTCGTGCAGGTTGAGGTGCAACGATATGTGCGAGGAGACGACCCGGTTTTGGTGGAGATTTACACCATGGACGGGGACGCTTTCGGTATTTACAGTTTCGCTCGGTCTTCGAGTGGACATGCGGTGGAACTGGGTAACGGCGGTACCTCGGCCGACTACTACATGCATTTTTGGAACGGGTCTGAGCTGGCGGTGATCACCGCCGAAAGCGAGTTTGAAGATATTGGCACGGCAGTATTGGAGATCGGGACCGCCGTCGCTGGATGTTTGAAGGCGGGTGGAATCGAGCCGGATCTGCTCGAACAGCTCCCGATCGATGGCCGGGTCCCAGGCTCCGAGGTTTATTTCGCCGGCCGGCTGGCATTCCTGAATGTCGCGCGCCCGGCAGCTCCTCTGTTTGCCGGCTTTGAGGACGGTGCGGTCGCGGGCCATGAATTTGGTGAACAGTCGGTGGTATTGCGTTGGGCAGACGAAGCGTCTGCTGTCGAGGCTCTCCAGGAGGCACGGCGGGTGTGCGAAGCTTCCGGGCGAGTGGTCGTCGAAACCGAGGATGGCGATGGAGTCGAGTTCAGAACCGGCGATCATCGAATTCTTGCGAGGGGCTCGGAAAGTCTGATCACACTTCACGTGCAAAGGGAGGAACAATGAGCGACAAGAAAAACAGGCACGGGATCACCAGACGCGATTTCGTCGCCACCGGCGCTGCCGCCGGTACCCTTCTCGCAGCCGGGGTGGGATTCGGTGAACAATCTCAAGCTCCTCCGCTCGACCTCGCCGTGGCACACGGCCCGGATGTCGCCAAGAACACCGTCGCGGTGATCGAGGCGCATGGAGGGATCGGTGCCTTCGTACGGCCCGGTCAGATCGTCAATATTCTTCCAAACGCCCAGGGCTCCCACCCCGGGACTTCGACCAATCCTGTTTTGGTCAAGACGGTTGTCGATCTGTGTAAACAAGCAGGGGCCAAGGAAGTTCGCTGGCTCACCTGGCAGTCCGGAAAATATTTTGAACGCAGCAATATCGACCAGCTGGTCAAGGGTAGCGGTGCGAAGTTCATCCAGGTGGATAGCAACGACGAGAGTCAGTGGCACAATTTCGATGTTCCAAAAGGGGTCGCACTCGAGAGAATCCGCGTGTTCAAGATCCTCGACGAGTGCGACGTCTTCATCAACATGCCGATCTTCAAAGATCACATCGGGTCCCGGTTCACTGGGTCGCTCAAGAACTACATGGGTGCCTCACACCCCACCGACAACCGCCTCTTCCACCCATCCTTCGAGGGTGAGGATTTGTTGCGAATGGAACAGTGCATCGCCGACCTCAACACCGTCGTCAGGAAACCCGATCTGATCATCGCCGACGCCATGACAATCCTTACGAGCAAGGGTCCATTCGGCCCGGGTGATATCGCCAAACCACAGAAGGTCGTTGCCGGTATCGATCGCGTTGCCCTCGATTCCTATGGTGCGACCCTGCTCGGCCTTGAAGGCAACGACGTAAAGATGATCACAGACGCCCACAAACTCGGCCTCGGCGAAATAGACCTCGGTAAGCTCAGGATTCAAGAAATGGAAGTGGGTTAGCCCGTAGATCTACCCTGTTCGTTCAGCATGGCGCCAGCACCGAAATCAGAGTTATTGAGAAGAGTGGCACCCATGCCCTTGAACCGCGGTGTCGGTGGCACCCGTGAGGAGACGATCGATGCAAAAATCCACCTGGAACCGGGAGGCCCAATGCATCCTCTTGGATTGGGGCGACACCGTGATGCGGGTGTTTCCCGAGTACGAAGGTCCCATGTTCACCTGGCCGCACGTGAAAGCAGTCGAAGGAATCAAAGAGGTCCTCGCCAGGCTCCAGGCCGATTGGACGATCGCATTGGCCACAAACGCAGCGGATTCCGAGGAGCCGGCGATCTGGTCTGCCCTCGCGCGGGTCGGCCTCGATCAACTGATAGATCGGGTTTTCTGCTACCGCGGGGTTGGGCACCGGAAATCGGAGCCTGCGTACTTCGAACACGTATTGGCGGATCTCGGGATAGAACCGAATCGTGCGGTGATGGTTGGAGATGACTTCGAAGCCGATGTGCTGAGCGCCAATAGCAGCGGGATCCGTGCCATCTGGTTTCATGAAGACGGGTCCGAAGTAAAGACCAGCGCAATGCACCGGACGATTCATGGTTTGTCCGAGTTGTCTGCAGCGCTGGACCTACTGCTGAGGTAAATACGGTAATCGGTGCCGGGCACCTTTTAGGGCACCTTTTACTCATCCTAACGAGCGTAATAGGCCACTACTCGCGAGTCGTTGGCGATGCGCTCGCGGTGCTCTACCAGAACCGGTGCGAGCCCTTCGACGATGTCCGTCGGGACGTGGTCCAGGATACCCTTGGCCAGAGTGCGGGTCTCGACGAAGACCTTGAGGTCGGCTACGGTCATGCGCCCATCCGCAAAGTACTGACCCCCACCGCGGGCTAGAAGCTCATCGAGGCCCTTGATGTAGGTCGCAAGCCGACCTTGGACGAACTCCTCACGTGCCTGTTTCAGAGCGTCGCCCTGCAGACCGAATGTCTTGCCGACGGCGTGGCTCAGGTCCTCGACAGCGCCCATGGCCTCGTCGCAGTAGAGGGCCTGCAGGTCGTCGGCGGGGTAGAGACCCGCTAGCTTGCCCACGTAGCGAAGGTGGGCGTTCGATTGGGTGATCGGCTCGCCGTCTATCTCGAGTTCCGGCAGCGCATGGAACCGGAAGGACGGCTGCGCTTCTCGAAACTCGGGAAACTTCAGCCGGACGTCCTCGAAGTCAATGCCGCCGATATGAAAAGCAAGCCGGATCGACTCTGCTCTGCCGCCGTCGAAATCGAAATAGATGAGCTTGAATTGGGTCATGACGCGTTGTCTCCCTTGGGTTCGAAAGGCCGCTTCCGCTGCAGCCTACACATGTCAACGTCCGGCAGTCGTAAAACATTCGCATGGTTGCCACTGATCTCACTCTCGCTAGGTGTCTGACGTGAGGTCGAGTTCAGTCAACGGGGTGAGCATCTCCGGAACCAGGAAATATCGGACCCATGGCACCCATCCTGGAGGTGTGTACGTGGCACCCATGGTGGAATACAACAATTGTGCAATTGCACAATAAATATGCAACTGCGAACGTGGCACCGATGTTCAGTACCGACCTTCAATGCTTGTGACCGGTCCCGTTCTCCGCCGTTGACAACGGCACTCGTAGGCTCCATATTGATTGGGAGCTGATTCAAGAATGAATGCAGAGAGTTCAGACACAGCGAGGGTGCCGCCGCCAACGGTCTGAGCCGTTTCGGCGATCGTGTTGTCCAAGGGGCAATATATATTGACATTTCCGATCTCCAGCGCGCGTAGCCCCCCAGACAGAATTGCTGAGGTGGTTTCGTGCACGAGCAGCCGCAATCCCAGTAACTGAACAAAGGGCCGCAAATTGAGCAGGCCAGGAGCGCGATGAGAAGAGGCACACAACAAAGGAGGGCGTTTTCAACACCAAGAGACGCGGCACGTTTGTCTCTTCGCGGCAAAGGCAAGGACCTCATCCGGGGCTCCACGAGACTCGATTGCGCTAGAGATCGGGCTCCTCAGAGCAATGAACCTACCGGCAGCGTGACAAACCACGTCCCCATTGATCGCCGGATCATTTTCGTAGCGACAGCACCTACTGTGCACAACCGATTCTCGGGAGGAAGATGAAATGAGTTGGGATAACATATTGTCAAAAAAGAAAATTTTGCCAACATTTACGGTAATAATGATGATGATTATCTGTATTTTTTCAACCCCCGCTCTTGCAACAGAATCTGGAGAAATCATAAAAACTATTCCTACTGGAAAGTATAAGATTCTGAAAGAAAATGGTGTTCATCATATTCGGATGATAGCTTCCGATTACAAAGCCTTGAACTCGCCAGGAGATCCGGCGCTCCCGGAAACGATTCTAGAGTTTCAGGTACCATCGACTATTGACTGGTCTACTTTGAAATTGAGCGTTGAAAATGAACAAATTTCACCCCTTTCCGGACAATTTATCATCGATGCCTCTCCACCTGAAATTGTTGAAGGTTATGGGCGTGATCCCTTTGTCGAGTGGGGAATCGGGAAGAACATCGTCAATGGTAGAAACATCCACGTTTATAACAACGACACATTGTACCCTGCACAACCCTTCGTACTTCTTCCGCATACCGTACGACAAGAACGGGGGAATTCTTCGATTTCTACGAAGTCTTATGCCCGTTTAAGTTTTCGACCATTTCAATACAATCCAGTTCGCCAGGAGTTGATCATAATTGAAACTGCGACAATACGTTTAAATTACGAATATTCGAAAGAAGTTGGATTCTTGAAATCTGATTCTGATACCCATGATTTCGTTATTATCACGACAAATAATATTGTCTCAAATAGTGGGAAGCTGGACAATTTCATTGCCCTCAAGGAGTTCGAGGGATACGACGTCCTCGTGGTCACCGAGACCGATTATGGTGGGCTCGCCGGTGCAGAGACGGCGGATAAGATCCGCCAGTGGCTTATCAACAATGATATCGCCATGGGAATCGAGTATGTACTGCTCATAGGTGACCCGAACCCCGACGATCCGTCCGATGCCTGGGTGAATATTCCCAGTGATCCCTTTGACGCCGTCGGCGATATCCCGATGAAAATGAGCTGGATCGGGTATTCATCCTGGCAGGCCTGGGAGGACTGGGCATATCACGGCTATCCAACCGACATGTACTTCGCCGATCTTTCCGGCGACTGGGACCTCGACAACGACGGACTCTACGGTGAGAACATCGAAATTACCAACCCTGCAAGCCCGTACCCCGGTGAGGCCGGGTTTGACGATGGCACCTATTCGGTCATCTGGGACGGCCAGTTGGAGATACCCCACGACACCACGTATCGGTTCCATACTTTCAGCGACGATGGCGTCAGACTGGAGATTGACGGAACCACCGTTTTCGACAACGCCGGGCCACATGACTGGCCCATTAACGAATTCAGCAACGAAGCCGGTAACAGTGGTGATCTCTGGCTTGCCGCAGGTAAGTACGACATCGACCTCGAGTACGACAATTTCGGCGGGGACGGCATCATCCGGCTCTGGTGGCATACGCCTCTTTTAGCGGACAATGATCCCAATTTCGTAAACGAAATCATTCCCGCTTCACGCCTCTTCGATGGATCCGATGTGTCAGGCGGCCTAGACGCCACTTACTACCTAGACAGCTCCTTTAGTACCGACGTCCACACGCGCAAGGATCCGACGATCGATTTCGTCTGGGCAACAGGCGACCTGGGACCTGGAGGAGTCGACTACGGGGCAGAGAATTTCATCGGACGCATTCCGGTCTACAACAACGACTACGCTCAACTCGACGACATTCTGGACAAAATCATCACATATGAAACCGACGGGGGCAATATCGGTTGGAGGGAATCGTTCCTCGTCGCGGTGCATCCACTTACCGCCACGACACCCGCGTACCAGTACGGAGAAGAGGTCATAGCTGACATTACCGGTCCCGCAGCATTCACGAACTACCGGATCTACCATGATGACTACTCGGCCAGTGGAGGCCCGACGCCCGAAGACTGGCCCAGCACAGTACTGAATGTGCGGAATGAATGGGCAAACGGATACGGCGTAGTCACCTGGTGGACCCATGGGAGTCGCCAAGGGGCTTCTAACGTCTTTGACACCGGAGCCATACCTTCCCTGGATGATACGCTCCCGGCGTTTACCTATCAGGCAACCTGTCTTAACGGGTATCCCGAGGACGACAACAATCTCGGGTACGCTTTACTGGAACACGGCGCAATCGCGACGGTTTCAGCTTCGCGAGTCTCCAGTGGATCACGAGGCGATTGGACGTATGACTCCACCAGCAGCGCCAACCCGAACTGGGGATACAAGTACATTCGACATCTCGTGACAGATGGACTCACTGCGGGTCAGGCGCTCTACAACGCCAAGGATGATGTCACCAGCATCACGAGAAACCTCATGAACTACAACCTCTACGGCGACCCGACCATCACGTTCTCGGATATCATCGCGAATTCACCGCCCATCGCAGACGCGGGGGGCCCATACCAAGTCGACGAGGGATCGGATGTCACGCTCGATGCCTCGGGCTCATCGGATCCGGATGGCTCTCCATTGACCTACGAGTGGGACCTGGACAACGACGGCGAGTACGACGATGCAACCGGTGTCACCACGACCTATCATGGAATCGACGATGATGCCGTGATCATAGGCCTTCGTGTTTCGGACGGCATTTTCGAGGAGACCGACACAGCCACATTGACGGTCCTCAACGTCAGTCCGGAAGTCACCGCAACCTGTGGCATGACGATCAATGAGAACCAGGAGGCATCACTTGGAATCTCGATCCATGACGAGGGGGTTCTCGATACCTTCACCGTCCAGGTCTACTGGGGTGACGGATCGCCGCCTACTGTCGCGAATCCGGGAGATGACGGTGATGTGGTCGTCAACCTGACCCATCTCTACCTTGATGACGATCCGACCGGGACTGCGTCAGATATTTACTCCATATCGGTCACAGTCATCGACGACGACGGTGGTACGGGAAGCGACGGTGATATCGTCACCGTCAACAACGTCAACCCTGTGATAACCGTATTCGAGATGGGACAGCCGAATCCTCAGTTCGTTCTTCCTGTCGTCCATGAGCTGACCTTCACGGGCGGCTTTGTTGATCAGGGGCCGCTGGACACCCACTCGATCCTCTGGCAGTTCGGCGATGGCGACACGGCGTCGACGCTCTTCACCACTCACACCTTTATGGCACCCGGCACCTACACGGCAAGCCTGACCATCGTGGATGACGACACCGGAGTCGATATCGAGATGATGGAAGTGAACGTTGTCGATGAATTCGGTGCCCTCGATGACCTTGACGCTTACATCCAGGGCCTTCCAGACCATGCCTTCAAATCAAATCCTGACCAAAGGAAGAAAGCCCTCAAGAACATGCTCTCCGCCGTGCGGGATATGCTCACGAATCAGGAATTCAATGGAGCTGTTCAAGATTTGAGGTCGAACGTCCGAGCCAAGGCAGACGGTCTCATCGATGGCAAAGAGGGGAACGACTGGATTAATGACCTAACGGCTCAGCAACACATCTGCATGAAGATCGATGATCTCACTGCCTATCTGGTGTATCTGCTGGGAAGCTAAGCGAAGGGCCGGAAAGGAGGGTCGTATCGCATTTTTCGAAGGAGGACGCCACTTTTAGAATTTTTGATGCTTCAGCTTTGCCACGACGCTGATTTAGGGCCTTGATCGAGTCGTTGGGCGAGACGCTTCATTTCGAGCTCTCTCGCGCAGCTCAGGGTCAGGGTAGAAATTCGTGTTGACGCAATGCAACAACGCGAACAGTGGCACCCATGTGGCACCCAGGTGCCTGCACTTCATCGGTGTCTGGACCGCGGTTTTGCAGTTGATCGCGTGAATCGGGGAAGTCGCGTCTGAAACCTCGAACTCCGGATCTGGCACCTCTGCAAATCAAAAAGTGTGGAAATCCGTGCGTGCTCCCCATGTCGTTCCCGGGCCTCTGGTTCGAATTTCCCGCCTGATAGACTTTATAGGGGCGGGGAAACGGGACGAGAGCTCTCTCCAATGTATCGACGCACATTACTTCTATTGGCCATTGCGATCGCATTTTCCGCGGCGTCCGGGGAGACTGGACCGCCGTTGTTCGAGTTCGTGCCGGGGCCTGCAGGCACGAATAGGGGCAGAGTCGAAGTCGTCGCGACAGAGCGGGTTAACGTCGATATCAGCGCGATTGTCAAGAACCCTCTGTTACTCGGGATACCGCTGCTCGACGGCAACAGCCCACAGGCCAGGCGGATGGGTTTCGAGCGCAGGAGTGCCGAAAACATAACCTGGCGTGGACGGTTCGACGAACCGAACACCGGCCACGTTACGCTCACCTTGCGGCATGGCGTGGTCGTCGGCCTCATTCAACACGCTGGCCGAACCTACATCATCGAGCCCATCGTCGGCGGCGGCCAGGTCCTGAAGGAGGTCAACCAGGATCTGTATCCGGAGTGTGGAGGAGCAGAACTTCCGGGGGAGATCGCGTTTCACAAAAAGGATCTCGATTCAGAATTCGCTGACGACTCGGGTGCCCGCATCGATGTGATGGTGATGTACACCCCCGAGGCCCGCGATGCGGCAGGGGGCGTGGCGGCCATCGAGGCGACGGCGCAGGCGGCTGTGGACATCGCGAACACAGCGTTCGAAGACAGCGGCGTCATCACTCGTTTCAATCTCGTCCATGCCGCGGTGACCTCTCGCCACGACACCGGGGACACATCCGCGGACCTCAACTGGCTCCGCTTCGATGCAGGCGTGGCTTCCTTGAGAAACACCTACGGTGCGGACTTGGTATCCCTGTTGGTCCAGGACGGGGGCGGAGTTTGCGGCCGCGGATATGTGATGCGTTATCCTTCAGCGTCGTTCGCTGACTCGGCCTTTCAGGTCACCGCGCGCGCCTGCGCTGTAGGCAACCTGAGTTGGGCCCACGAGCACGGTCACAACATGGGAATGGAACACGATCCGGCGAACGGAACCGCACCGGCGTATGCCTCCTACCCGTGGTCCTTCGGGCATTTCGTGAACGGCTCCTACCGGACGGTGATGTCGTACTCGAACCAGTGCCCGAACGGATGCACCCGGGTCCCCCACTTTTCGAACCCTGCAGTGCTCCACGCCGGAGTTCCAACCGGAATCGCCGACCAGCGCGACAACCACCGGACCGCCGATCTCACCGCCCCCATCGTGGCCAACTTCAGAACGCAGACCTGCACCATCGACACCGATTACACGCTGCAGAGCCATACGATCACCTCCGTTGAGACCTACGAGGCCTGCCGTACCATCACCGCCGGACCTGATGTCGCCGTGACATTAACGGGCGAACTCACCCTGCGGGCGGGCGAAAGTATCGCGCTCGACAACGGATTCAGAGTGGAGTCCGGAGGCAGGTTCACGATCGAGTTTGACCCCTTCGTTGGAGCACCGTAGCCCAGACCTCTTCCGGACTTCTTGTTTGGGCGCCTTCCATTGCCGAGGGTGCATCCGTGAAAACTCGGTAGCCGAGTTCTCGTATCGAATAAGGTAGAGGAGGACGCCGATGACGAGCAAAAAGGTGGTGGTGGGGACGGTTGTGGTTGCTTTTTGCTCGGTGCTCCTTGGCCTCGGATCTGCGGCGACCTCCGAACAGATTGAACAGCGTGCCCTCGAAGCTATGAGGGCCGGCCAATACACGAAAGCAGTGGGCCTCTGGCAGCAGGTCCTGGAACATCGTCCCGGGCAGCCTCGAGCGCTTTACAATCTCGCATGCTGTCACAGTCGTACCGGTGAGTTGGATCAGGCGGCGCTGCGGCTCGAAGAGGCCTTCAATGGCGGCCTCAGGGACCCGGAGCTCCTGAAATCGGACCCCGACCTGGAGGCCCTCCGCGAATCGAGGAAGGGGGGTGCACTGATCGATCGTCTGGTTTCCGAGGCGGAAAATCTCCGTCGGATGCGCGGAGTTCCGGATTACTTCGAGGCGCCGGTGCTCGGTGGCATTCGCGTTGTGCTCCCGCGAGACATGAAGAAGGACCGGCGGTATCCGTTGGTTATGGTTCTCCACGGGCATGGCGGAAACCCTGCGAACTACGTCGGGATCTTCGAAAGGGTAGCGAGTCTCCCCGATGCAATCGTCAGCGCGCCCTACGGCCCATATCCAATTCCGCTTGAGATCGGCCACGGATACTCGTGGTACCCGGCACCGTGGTTTTTTCAGGAGGTGCTCGGGGCGAAAACCTCAACTGCTGATCCCGCGCAGCGCCGCAAGGAAATCGAACTGCAGGAGCAGGTGGTGAGCCGAAATTTCGTCCTTGCCGCCATCGACCACGCGACCGGAGAAATGCCGATCGATCCTGACCGGATCTTTCTCCTGGGACATTCCGAAGGCGGAGTGTTGGCGTATGGACTGGCCCTCGAACACCCGGATCTATTTCGGGGCCTGATTGTTGTAGGAGCTCGACTGCGAGAGTCCGATGCCACGCCAGAAATTTTGACCAATGCTGCCGGTCGGCTCGACGTCATGATCTGCCATTCCCGTGACGATGAAGCCATTGGTTTCAACCACGCCAAAGCGGCCGCCGAAGTTTTGAAAGGCTCCGGCATTCAAAACAAGGTCTACTCGTACGAGGGAGGCCACGGGTTCACCACCGAACTCACACGGGCCATCGGGCGCTGGATTTCTGCTCGTTCCCGAGATTAAGGTACCTGCTGGAACCTATTCAATGGTTTGACGTGTACGCGGCACCCAGGGGTGCTCAGCGTTTTCGGCTGTCCTGAGAGGAGGAATTGTCTGATTCTGGCGCGATCTCGGGCTCGAAAAGGGCGTCATCGAACGGCGGATTGGCCTCGTACGAGATCAGGACCACGTGGGCAGTGCCGAGGACATCGGCCAAACGCACCCTCATGTGCGGCAACAGCGCGCCACCGACCTCGCGATGGTCGTAGAAAAGGTTGACCATCCGGCCGTTCTCACCGAATTCCTCTTCTATAGTCAGCAAGCCGGTGGCGATGTCGAAATAGACGAAGACCTGCTTGCCGGTGCTGATGGTCTTGCGAAGCTTATAGAACGCCCCGCCCTCGAGGGCTACGGTTCCGACGAATTCATAGGTCACGTTCTTTGCCTCGAAATTGACCAGATCAAGAGAAATACTGAACAGTTGTTGCCACGTCGACCGACCGGGAGGCAGAGGCTGCCAATTGTTGCCCTCGACCCGCCAGGCCGTGATGCCGTCGGTCACGACGAACGATCCACCATCGCGTTCCTGCCGAATGAAGTTGGGCGCTTTCAATAGGCGCGTGGCGCCGAATCTGCCGCCTACCATGTAACCGTTCCCGGTCATGGATAGGGTTCGTAGGGAGGCCAGCGCCTCGCGGCCGCCCATCGCTGCGATGCAGCGGTTGATCACTTCTTCGGCCGAAGTCGCCGCGGGTTCGGTCTGCGCAGCGACAATTCGCTCGAAGGCCTGTTGCGCTCGCTCGGCGAGCTCGGCCCGGCGGGCGGTAATTGCACGATTTTCTTTGCTTTCCTGGGCCGGGACGACGGAACTCAAGGCCAGGATGAGAACGAGTGCTGCAATCGTGCAACGCACCTTGCGTTATCTCCAAATTCGCTGGGGCTCTCGATGGCCTGCTGTTGAATACGGGGATTTCGGAAGGTGGTTTCGCCACACCCGGCGTCCCTGAAGATGCCACGAACTCAATTCAACAAGTGTTTGCGTGGCACCAATGCTCACAATGCAACATTGCCGAACGTGGCACCCATCAGAACAAAGTCCATAAATGGGTGGCACCCATGGGCACCCATGCTGCCAGCGATCATTGACAAAGCCTATCTCAGCGTCGATCTTGATAGAAAACCTTCTTCGCGATTCAGGATGGCACTGGATTGAAAGCGCGGCAGAGGAGATCGACCATGGGCAAGACCGTCGACAGGCGTAGTTTTCTCAAGCTGGGCGCGGCGTCAGCCGGAGCGGCAATCGGTTGTCGCGGAGGTGAGATCGATGGGACGGTGGATAGTGCGCCGATGCAGATGCGCTATCGAAAGCTCGGCTCTACCGGGCTCGAGGTGTCGGCGGTTTCCTTCGGTGCACATGGCATCGACAATGCGACCCTGATGAAAGCCTCTCTCGAGGCCGGGATCAATACTTTCTGTACCTCTGGGGGTTACCTCGATGGCCGTGAAGAAGCGGCCCTGGGCGATGCCATCGCCAGATCCGGCGTTCCTCGCGACAAGATTGTCATTCTCACGGGTGACGATATCAAGCCGCACGCGACCGTCGACTCATTACTTGAGGACATCGATGCCAGCCTGCGGCGGCTCCGCACCGAGTACATCGACATTTATTACAACGCCATGGTTCAAACACCCAGTGACGTGCGTTCCGAGGTCTTGTTCGAGGCATTCGACAAGGCCAGAATGGCGGGCAAAGTACGATTTCTCGGGATGTCAGGCCATCACGGCGGTATGCAGGACTGTCTCGAGGCCGGGATTGAGGTCGGGCACTATGGAGTGTTTTTTACCAAATACGATTTCGTTTCGTACCCCGACCAGGACCAGATCCTGCGCCGCGCGACGGATCATGGAATCGGCACGATGGTTTTCAAGACCAATGCCGGAAACCGTCAAAAGGAGATCAAAGACCTCGAGGCGGGCGGGCTGTCGTTCAGGCAGGCCACGATCCGCTGGGCCCTGGCCAACTCCTACGTGGCGAGCGTGACAGTGTCGTTGACCTCATTCGATCAAATCGACGAAGCCGTTGCCGCAGCAGGGTCGAGGTTGAGCATGGCCGAAGTAGCGATGCTGCGTCGATATGCCGGCGAGATGTACGACAAGTACTGCCGCTTTTGTGCGACCTGCGAGGGGAGCTGTTCACGCCAGGTGGCGGTGGCCGACGTGATGCGCTACGCGATGTACTTCACATATTACGGCCGCGAAAAGGAGGCGATGCGCCTCTACGGCGAGCTTCCGACTGCAGCCACCGCTGATGAGTGTCGGGACTGTTCCGGCACTTGTGACGCCGCCTGCCCCTTTGGCCGCCACGTGCGTGCGGGGTTGATCGAGGCCCACGAACGACTCAGCTGGAAAACGGCGTAACACTGGTTCGGGGCGGCTCATCACTTTTCGGCAAGCGGGAGAACCACTGAATCGCGGCCAGCAATTTTCGGCGCCTCTACAATGCCAGGATGCGACCCGTGAACAATGAGGCAATGCGAAGGGTGGCATCCCTGTGGTAGCACCCCTGTGGTACGCGATCAGACAGTGTGATCATCGTGGCACATCAGGCATTCCATGTGACCCTGCTGATTGTTCGGGCCGTCGGCCGTGTGCTCTTTGGTGTCAGGACCGTGGCACCCGATGCAGTGTTCGATCTCTTTCGACGGCTTCCATACGGGCGGTGTCCACTTGGCGGCAAAGTACTCGTTGAGGGCGAGCGTCGTCATGTAAGCGACCTCGCCGGCTACCTTTGAACAGCGCTCGATCTTGTCCTTGGATTTCACTGCCACGCCGGCGGTCAGCGTCCACTTCGAGACCGAGGTGTGGCACAGCGGCGACATCGCCTTGGCCTTGACCTGTCCGGGCTTCGAAGAGATATCGTCGAATCGGTTGGTTGGAAAATCCTGCTCTGCATACCACCAGAACAGCCGGTCGATCATTTGAAAGAGGGTCTTGTCCTTCTCGCCGTAGGTGACGAGATTGATGATGAGCGACGCCCCGCCCAGGGCACCGCACAGCGTTCCTTGTCCTGAGTACCCGGATCCGGCGTGGAGCATCATCATGTCGGGCAGCGTCGTGTACGGATAGCCAACCTTCTCCTTCAGCAGACTGAGGAATGCCATATAGGTCGCCGAACCGCAGCCGCCCTTGACCGGGTAGTTGCGATAGGCCCTTCTACCCGCCTCCAGGGGGTCGAGTTCGACCCATTTCCAGGGGAGGGGAGGTGCTGCGGGGGGTACCTCGCTCGCAGCGGGCGTGGCGGCGAACGCGCCAACAGCACTCCCGGCGGCACCACCCGCCAGGAAGGCCGCAGAACTTTTCAGCATGTTTCGGCGGGAAACCGTCCCGGATTCGTCATGCGTTTTTTTCATGATTGCCTCCTGTGTTCTTCGGACCCAACTTCAGTTGGTCTCGGAAACTGTAACCCAGAAAGATCGTGGGGAGGGTGGCACCAATGCATGCGGTACTTGGCACCCCTGCAAATGGTTAGCGTGATTGCTCGAAATGGCGGATCGCATCCTCCTGGGCTTCGGTTTCTATCGATCCCGGCCGGAGCTTGCGAATGGTGGAAATCGCATCGCCGGCCGAAACACCGGTGGAGACGAGGTAGGCCGCCGACATAGTCCCCGACCGTCCGAGTCCGGCCGTACAGTGAACGCCCACCGGGTCGCCGGACACGACCGAATCTTCGACCAACGCGACAAATTCGGCCATCTGGGCCAGCGACGGTGCGGTGAAGTCCGGCACCGGGATGTGAACCTGCTCTATGGAGTGAGAGCGGAGAGTGCGGCGATCGGGCGTTTCCTCTGTGAGTGAGACCAGGAGCCGAATGCCCTCTTGCTCCAGGAATGCCGCATCCTGATCCAGCGAACGGTCTCGACCTGGAAGTGGCATAGCCGCGAGTTCGCCCGGAACGACCCACGAAAAACCGGTTGATGCCGGAACGGGAGAGATGGGTTCGGAGATTTCCCTGGCGTCTGAATCCTGATGAGTTGCGTCTTCCGGGCCTCGCGCGATTCCGCAGCTCAGCGTGAGAGCCACACTGGCGCCGACGGCGACCGTTCTTTCAATGGTGATCATGGTCGGTGGAATGTAGCACGACGGGCGCCCGGTTCACGCCTCGAAATTGAGAAGGGAGGCACGTTCCCATTTGTTGATGTGTCACGATTTCCCAACGGGCAGACCAACACATGTGTAAATGTGTACGTGGCACCTATGAAGATGACATTGCGTAGGGCGGCACCCATGGCAATGATGGTATTCACTGCGTACTCCAGTTGCGCTTTCCACCCTTGATGGCGAACGTCGGGAATGTGCCGTTGCAACCGGAGTCGGCGCCTGTGAAGCGGGTGCCCACGGTGGTCAGCATACCCGAAAAGCCAATGTTGTCTTCGAGGCTGAAGGTCAGGGTCCAGATCATCTCACCGCCGTTGGGATAGGTGTCGCTTATTTCGACTCCGAATTCGAAGTCTCCCACGTTGGTCGGGTTGAGCCCGCCCCCCCACATGAAGAACACTGCGCATTGGGGTGCACCGCCGCCATCGACCTTTTCGAAGTTGATGTAGGTACCGTTGACTGCGTTGACCTTTCCGTTCGCTATCCTGAGATTCCCGCCGAAAGCGAAGGCGAAACTGTCGTACACGGCGAACTGATAGGTGCCGTCCACCGGGTCGGGAATCGGGATTTGAATCGACCATCGCGATGTGTCCCCGGATTCAAAACCGTCGCTGAAAACTTCTTGGCCGCTAGTCGTGTATGGTACGGCCACGGTTGCGGCGAGAAACATTGCACACATGAGCCCACGGCGAGAATGAGATATACCCAATCTCTTACGCCAATGGTTCATGTTGCGCTTGACTGAGTCGTTTCTGCCTCTGCCAGTATCCACAACGGATACCCGCCAGCGCAGCAATCGCCAGCCAAATTAGATTTCTGAGACCGGGCTCAACCACCAATCCAAGGAGTGTAGCCATGCCATATGCAGTGGCGATTAGGGCAAGGGTGCGAACCCTGTCAGTCGGTTCGAATACTCGATCACGAGCCTTAGCAACAGAGAGGCGGACACTGTAGTAGACGAGGAATCCCAGGCCAAAGAGAGCGGTCGCACCAGAGAGAAATTGCCACACAGAAAACAAGATGTGCTGGTCAGAGTTCAATTGGTTGGGAATCCCCCTGCAACAGAATGTCGGTTGCCGATCACAAATCGTCAACCCACCGTTTCCCCCAGTTTCGACAATGAGTTAATGCGAAAGGTGGCACCTCTATGGCACCACTATGCATGGCACCGCTATGCAATAGCGCTATGCAATAGGAAGGGCGCCGGGGTTATGCTGGTGAGGGGAAAATAGGAATGGCTGAGCTCAAAGGAACTATCTTGCGTGGCATGTTCCGCGATGCAAAGGAAAACCTCCCGGGGGGTATCGATCAACTGATGCAGGGTGTGGCTCCGACGATAGTGGAGGCCCATTTCGCGACGAACATCATCCACGGTTCGTGGTATCCCTACGAGGCATTTGCTGCGTTGCTCGAAGCGTATTCCAAGGCTCCCGGTTTCGCCGGTCTGCATGCCTTCGTTGATCTCGGCAAACGCATGGCGGAACGCGATCTCACCAGCTTGCTCAAGGTCTACGCAATGGTGGCATCACCCTTGCGCCTTGCCGAGGTGCCGCAGAAGGTCTGGTCGCAGCGCTTTCGCAACGCCGGCTCGTGCAGGACCGAGAAAGAGGAGACGAGTTTTCGCTTCACCATCACCGGATTCCCCGGTATCCACCGGCTGCACTGCCAGCTCCTTACCGGCTATGGGCTGGACACCGGACTGCGCAAGTCGAAGAGCTTTACCACCGTGCACGACCGCTGTGTCCACAAGGGAGACAGCGTGTGCTCGTTCCTGTCGACGTGGTGAGGTGAATTGACGGCCCGAAAACAAGGATGACACACACCCATCCGCATGTGGCGCGTCGGGGTTCGGCGGCTAGAGATCCCAATAACTGCCTTGATCATCACTTCGCGAAGCCCGTCGAAAACTGAAATCAACGCCGTCTACCTCTGGTCGTCCTCTGATGGCCCAACAATCTCATGGCTCGGTTGAGGTGCGAATTGCGGGCTACCGGATGGGCGGCGAGGTTGTCACCCATCAGAAAGCGACATTGCTTCATTGCGAAGTCTGGCGCCCATGCAAGAATGCAACTCGACGGCGTGAATGAATCGTCACCAGAACAAATGGAGCACTGGGACTATGAAGAATCTTCAGGACATTGTTCACCGAGATCCCGAGCCGGCGCCCTGGACCGAGGGCGACAACATTCCTTGGAATGACCCGGATTTCAGCGAACGCATGCTGGCTGAGCATTTCAGCCAGGAACATGACCTCGCCAGCCGAAAGAGCGCGACCATCGACGAGCATGTCGAGTGGATCTTCTCCACAGTCCTCGACGGCTGCCCGGGCACTTTTCTGGACCTCGGCTGCGGTCCCGGGTTGTACGCCCACCGACTCTCGGCCAGGGGCTGTGAGTGCGTCGGGATGGACTTTTCGCCGGCGTCGATTCGCCACGCCAAGGAGACTGCTACTGCTGACGACCTGCCGTGTCGCTTCGTCCTTGCCGATTTACGGGACGAGGCGTTTGGCGTCGGATTCGACATGGTCATGATGATCTACGGGCAGTTCAATGTTTTTCCGAGACGCCGGGGCATGGAGATCCTGAGGAAGGCGCATGCTGCGCTCGCACCAGAAGGCCGCCTGCTGCTGGAGCTGCAGTCCGCCACGCTGATTCAAAAGGGCGGTGAGAGTGGCCCGAGCTGGTACTCTGCTCCGTCGGGGCTCTTCTCCGACAAGCCACACCTGGTGCTTCAAGAGAACTTCTGGAATGCGGAGGCTGCGGCGTCGACCACTCGCTTTTCTGTCATCGACGCCCAGACAGCTTCGGTGAGCGGCTATGCCTTGAGCAATGAAGCCTACACCGAGGAAGAGCTACACGACGCTTTGCACACGGCTGGGTTTGGCGAGGTGCAAAGCTTCCCGTCTTTGACTGGCTTGGCTGTTGCCGGGGAGGCAGATTTTCCTGTTGTAGTCGCTCGTCGATGACGAAGGTAATCTAGGGCATCACCCTCGGCATCACCACTTCTGGATACATGCACCCATAACAATGGTGCATTCTGAACGTGGCACCCATAATGTGGCACCCATCCGGTGTACTATTCAGCTCAAAGGAGACAATCTCTTGATTCGAACAGTTTTCTACGACCCTGCCGACCAGCGGCTTCGCCAGGGCGGGGCAGAGTTGATCGACGAGTGGGAGAAGAGGCCGGCCAGCCAAATTTGGGTCGCGATCGAAGGTGAGCTTCCCGAGGTCGAACATGACCTGCTATCCGTTCGTTTCGGTATTCACGCGCTGGCGATCGCCGACGCACTGCGGGAGCGCCACCCGCCAAAGATCGAGCCGTTCCGGGACAACACGTTCATTCTCCTCAAGGGACTCGACGCCGAGTCGACGTCGCTCGAGTTCGGCACCATCCAGCTGTCGCTCTTTGTGGGCGGGAGGTTTCTGGTCACCCGCAGCTCGGGCCGGTCAGTGAGTACCGACGCTGTCTTGTCGGAGCTGACTTCTGGTGAAATCGCGCCGGACGTCTCCCGCGCCTCGTTGGCGCTCCGCCTGTGCCGCACCGTGGCCGACCGCTTCCTGCCGTTGCTTTTGGCGGTTGAAAAACGGCTCGATGAGATGGAAGAGGAGATGCTCAGCAAACCGAGTGACGATCTGCTCGCCGAGCTGGTCCGGCAGAAAGGCGACCTCAAGCGAATTCTGCGAATCCTCCAATACCACGCTCAGCTCTTCACCTTCGCCCGATCGAAAACCCCCGCGCAGTTGGTGGATCACGACCATGAGCTGACCGACGTCCAGGAACATCTCGACCGGATGCTCGGTCTGGCGCGGCTCTACTACGAGCTGACGGACGACCTAATGAACGGCTACCTTTCGTTGTCGGCGCACCGCCTCAACCAGATCATGCAGACGCTGACGATCGTCACCGTCGTGTTCGTGCCGATCACCTTCATGGCGGGCATCTACGGCATGAACTTCGAACGCATCCCGGAGCTGGGCTTTCGCAACGGCTACTTCATCCTGCTCGGGACGATGCTCGTGGTCGTGGCGGGAATCCTCACGCTGTTTTTCAAACGAGGCTGGCTGGGCGGTCAGAGCCGGCGCAAGTAGCGGCGGAAGATCTCTGCTGGTTTTTGGGTGCCGGGCTTTCGAAGCTTGGGAAGTCTGTAATTCGCCGTTCAGGAGACCGGCCTACTCATCCCATCTGGCACCAAATGCGAGGCGCACCTCTAAGGAGCTGTCCCCAGCCGAGATCTCCACTGAGGGACCCGTTTACTCCGGATCGTTTTTCAGCACCCGGATCTGCAGGGGTTGTTGAGTGTCGAAGTGGATGTCGCGCTGCGGGAAGGCGATTGTGATGCCCTCCTCGCGGAACAGCTCATCGACCCGGTAGCGGAGATCCGACAACGTTTTGTGGCGATCCATCGGACGGCGCATGACAACCCAGAACAGCGCCTCGAACATCAGCGCGTTGTCGCCGAAGTCCTCGAACAGCACTACGGGCTCGGGTGGTATTAGCGCCTTGTCGAGCTCTCGTATCGCCTTCAGGAGGAGCTCTTCGACACGCCGGGTCGGCGACCCATAGGCCACGCCGACCCTCATCCTCGCTCGTACCTTGTCGTCCGAGTGGGTCCAGTTGATCACGTTCTGTTCGAGAAAGGCGCCGTTGGGGACGATGATGTGGAAGTTGTCGAAGGTCTTGATCTTGGTGCTGCGGGCGCCGATGTTCTCGACCTGGCCAAAGGTCTCGCCGACCTCGATGAGATCGCCGACCTTGATTGGACGTTCGAAGAGCAGGATAACGCCACTGATGAAGTTATTGACGATCTTCTGACTACCGAAACCGACCCCGATGGCGATCGCGCCGCCGGCCAGGGTGAACACGGTGAGTGGGATCTCCGCCACCCACAGGGCGAACACGACAAGGCACATCCCCAAGCCGTAGAAAACCAGGGTTTCGAACGCGGCCGCGGCGCCCGGTTCGAGCCCGATCCGCGCAAAAATGCGGTGCGCGATCCGGCGGATCACGCGCCGAGCGATGGGCAGCCCGACCACCAGGACGAGAATGGCGATCACCACCTTGCCAACCGTCAGCGGTCGCCCGTCGACCAAAAGCAGCTGAAAGTTCCAGATCGAGGCCAGCTGCTGCCAGACCTCGCGCGTTCTCTGCCACAGGTCGGTCGCCAACGGCAGGGCCACGGCCGACGCCGCCGGCGCACTCAACCACTCGGCGTTCATGGCGGCCGGCGGCTCGCGGCGAATCATGAGCGGCACTCGTTCATTTGGTCTCCTTCGCTCCTGCCGGCAACACTACCCACATCCCCTGGCCGACCACGATGGTCCTCCTGACAACTGATCGGGATGTTGTCACGATATCACCGACCGCACCCAAGGCACCCATGTCAATATTTATGTGGCACACATGAGCCATGAAATCGTTGGGCCTGGCACCCAGATGAGAAAAAGAACGGCGGCGTTATGAACGCCGCCGTTCGTATGTGCGCGTCACGAAACCTCAGCTTCGACCTGGTGCTGAGTCAACAGAGTGCTAGCGAACTGCTGCCATCTGAGTGCTCTTCGGGGCGGGCATGTCGAAACGGTCCAGGGCCATCACCTTGGCCCACGCATCGACGAAGTCGTTCACGAATTTCTTGTCTCCGCCGTTGGCTGCGTAGACCTCGGCGACGGCGCGAAGCTCGGCATGCGAACCGAAGACCAGATCGACGGGGGTGGCCCTCCATCGGAGCTCGCCGGTGGTCCGATCTCGACCCTCGTAAATGCCCTCGTCTGTCGATGACTTCGACCATTGGGTCGACATACTGAGCAGATTCACGAAGAAATCATTGCTCAGCGTGCCCGGTCGGTCGGTGAACACACCATGGTCAGAACCGCCGGCGTTGGCGTCGAGGGCCCGCATTCCGCCGATCAAGACGGTCATTTCGGGAACGGTCAGGGTCAGCAAATTCGCCTTATCGACCATCGACGCCGCAGGGGACAGGACAGCGCTCTCGCCGTAGTAGTTGCGGAATGCGTCTGCTCTCGGCTCGAGCACGTTGAAGGACGCGATGTCGGTCTGGCCCTGGGAAGCATCGTTACGACCCGGAACGAACGGTACCTGCACTTTATGCCCGGCCGCCTTGGCGGCCTGTTCGATGCCTGCGGACCCACCCAGGACAATCAGGTCGGCGAGCGATACCTGCTTCCCGCCCTGCTGTGCGCCGTTGAAGTCCTTCTGGATGATCTCGAGCTGGGTCAGCACTTTCGCAAGCTCACCCGGGCCATTGACGTCCCAGTTCTTCTGGGGCTCGAGGCGAACGCGTGCGCCGTTCGCTCCGCCCCGCATGTCGGTTCCACGGAAGGTGGAGGCCGACGCCCAGGCCGTCCTGACCAGCTCGGGAACGCTCAGGCCCGAGTCGAGGATCTCGGCCTTCAGCTGGGCGATGTCGCCCGCGTCGATAAGTTCATAATCAACTGCCGGGACGGGATCCTGCCAGATCAGTACTTCTTCAGGAATGTTGTTTCCAACGTAGCGTGCGCGCGGACCCATGTCGCGGTGTGTCAGCTTGAACCACGCCTTGGCGAATGCAAGCTCGAATTCTTCCGGATTCTCCAGGAAGCGCTTCGAGATCTCCCGGTAGCTCGGATCAACCTTCAGCGAGAGGTCCGTCGTCAACATGACAGGCGCGCGCCGCTTTGACCGATCGTGCGCATCGGGCACAATGTCCGCGGCGGCCGGATCCTTGGGAATCCACTGGGTCGCACCGGCAGGGCTCTTCGTCTGCACCCACTCGTACGCGAACAGGTTCTCGAGGTAGTTCATGCTCCACTGGACCGGGGTCGTGGTCCAAGCGCCTTCCAGTCCGCTGGTAACCGTGTCGCCGGCGTTGCCGCTGCCGCAATTGTTCGACCAGCCGAAGCCTTGCTCCTCGATTCCCGCGGCAGCGGGTGCAGGGCCTACGCAATCGTCCGGCTTGTGCGCACCGTGGTTCTTGCCGAAGGTATGCCCACCGGCAATCAGCGCAACGGTCTCTTCATCATTCATCGCCATGCGCCCGAAGGTGTCTCGGATGTCCTTGGCCGCGAGGAGAGGATCCGGGTTGCCGTTCGGGCCTTCCGGGTTCACGTAGATCAGGCCCATCTGGACCGCGGCCAGCGGCCTTTCCAGCTCCCGGTCGCCTTTGTAGCGCTCATCGGCGAGCATTATGGTCTCGGGGCCCCAGTAGACCAGGTCGGCCTCCCAGTCGTCTTCACGGCCTCCGGCGAAGCCGAAGGTCTTGAAGCCCATGGACTCCAATGCGACGTTCCCCGTCAGCACCATCAGGTCGGCCCAAGACAGCTTGTTGCCGTATTTCTGCTTGACCGGCCAGAGCAGGCGCCGTGCCTTGTCGAGGTTTGCATTGTCGGGCCAGCTGTTCAGGGGATCGAAACGCTGCTGACCGCCGCCGGCGCCGCCTCGGCCATCGAGGGTGCGGTAGGTGCCCGCGCTATGCCAGGCCATTCGAATGAAAAACGGCCCGTAGTGACCATAGTCCGCCGGCCACCAGTCCTGTGAATCCTTCATCAGCGCCTCGATGTCTTTCTTCACGGCGTCCAGGTCGAGCGCTGCAAACTCCGCCGCGTAGTTGAAGTCGTCGCCCATCGGGTTGGATTCGGCGCCGTGCGCGCGAAGCGGGCTGAGGTCCAGCTGGTCAGGCCACCAGAACTGGTTCGATTTCGCCATACCCTGAGCAGAAGCGGGGCTCGACGACAGCATCGGTGTCATCGCTACCGCTAGAACGGCCAATAAGTAGACTGTTGTTTTACGCATTGTAAGTTTTCCTCCATTCAGAAACCTAGTGTTCGCACCATTGGATAAATCGCGTATCGCCTGTGAATTTGATCAAGAGTGCCGTTTGCTATTCGCTGGCAAAGCCGCCATGCGGCAAGGCGTTTGACACAATTGAGCCGGGGTATTTGTGTTCAATCCTCTCATTTACAACGCTGAGCAGCCCTCGATTCTTCCCGCGCTGCATGGGTGCCACTGATAGCAACATCACATCTTGAACCAGCGTGGTGGGTAAGGTTGTCAGGGTGTGATCAGTGGTACCCATGAGGCACCCATGAGCGAGGACGAGGCCGCTTTCTTGGTTGGTACCCGCGCGCCCCTGGGATCATCCAGCTCTGAGCGAGGTCATGTCAATGGAAAAGCGGTACTTCACATCCGACTTGAGCATGCGCTCGTAGGCTTCGTTGATCGTCTGGATCGGGATGACCTCGACATCGGCGGTGATGTCGTGCTCACCGCAGAAGTCGAGCATCTCCTGGGTCTCGGCAATGCCGCCGATGAGCGAGCCGGATACACTCTTTCGACCGAAGAGAAGGGCGAAAGCTGAGACGGGCAGCGGAGTCTCGGGTGCGCCGACCAGGGTGATGTTGCCGTCGAGTCCGAGCATATTGATGTAGGCGTTGATGTCGTGATCGGCGGAGATGGTGTCGAGAATGAAGTCGAAGGTGCCCGCGTGTTCCTGCATCTCCTCGGCGTTGGTGGAAATGATCACTTCGTGGGCGCCAAGGCGCAACGCGTCCTCCTTCTTGCCGGGAGAGGTTGTGAAAACCACAACGTGAGCGCCGAAGGCTCGCGCGAACTTCACTCCCATGTGCCCGAGACCACCAAGGCCGACCACGCCCACCTTCTTGCCCTTGATGTCGCCCCACCGCCGTATCGGTGAGTAGGTCGTGATCCCGGCGCAGAGGAGCGGTGCAGCACCGGCCGGATCGAGATTGGTGGGGACGCTCAGCACGAAGCTCTCATCGACAACGATGCTCTCGGAGTAGCCGCCATAGGTCACGCCGCCGAGGTGCTTGTCCGGCCAGTTGTAGGTGAAGGTCCCGTCGGGACAGAACTGCTCGACACCGTGCCGGCAGTTGTCGCAGCTGTGGTCCGAATCGACCAGGCAGCCGACCCCAACCAAATCGCCCTTCTTGAACGAGGTGACAGCCGAGCCGACCGCGACGACCTGGCCGACGATTTCGTGGCCCGGCACGCACGGGTAGGTGGTGGGCATGACGCTGCTCCACTCATCACGCACCGTATGGAGGTCGGAGTGGCATATACCGCAGAACATGATTTCGATCTGCACGTCACGATCTGTGAGGTCGCGGCGTTGAATGGTGGCGGGGGCGAGCGGCTCAACGGCACTGGCCGCAGAATAGGCTTTCGCATCGTACATGGTGTTCTCCTTTGGTTCTCTGAGATCCGATCCGTTCAGATGAACAAAAGCCGCATTTATCGAGAAAAATTCCTGTGGGGTGGCACCCATGTGGGGCACCCATGTGAGAGCTTCCCATCAATGTTGCACCCGGGGTGGGAGCGCGCACCATGGATGTCCTGATGATTGTTTCGGGTGTAGAGTGATGGGAGTTTTTGGGAATTCGTGGTTCATGGCGCAAGGTTGCACGAGCGACCGTGCACGTTCGTTCGGCGGTCTTGGCGTTCGCGTCGTGCGATCGGTGCATCGAGGTCGGTCGTCAGCGGAAGGATGGGCGATGAAGGTTGCGGTCGTGGGGAGCGGGATTTCCGGTTTGGCGGCAGCGTGGTTGCTCGACCGCAAGCATGACGTGCATCTTTTTGAAAAACGCAAGAGGCTCGGTGGCCACACCCACACGGTTTTCCACGATGTTGAGGATCGGATGCTCCCGCTGGATACCGGATTTATCGTTTACAACGAAACGACGTACCCGAACTTGACCCGGGTTTTCTCCGAACTCGAGGTGGAGACGCGACCCAGCGACATGTCGTTTTCAGTGAGCTGTGCAGATCCTGACATCGAGTTTGCATCGCATGGACTGAACGGTCTTTTTGCGCAACGGTCACTGGTCTTTTCGGCCTCCTATCTTCGTCTGCTCGTGGACGTCGTTCGTTTCGGCCGCCGGGGCCGCAGGGTTCTTGCGTCTTCGCCCGACCCCCATGCGACGATTGCGGATTTCCTCGAGTCCGGTCGTTTCAGCGAGGCCTTTGCCCGGTACTACCTGCTGCCAATGACTTCCGCCATCTGGTCGTCCGGCTCCGAACTCGCCGCCGCATACCCCCGTGATCAGCTGCTGCGCTTTCTCCACAATCACGGCCTGTTGCAGGTCACTGGCCAGCCCGACTGGCGAACGGTGGTGGGAGGGAGCCGGAGTTACATTGATCCGATGGTGCGTGGATTCAGAGACCGTATTCACCTTGGCCAGGGCGTTGCCGCCATCGTTCGCGGCGCAGACGAGATCGAGATTCGTCTCGAGGACGGCTCGAGACATCTTTTTGATCACGTGGTGATTGCTGCACACGCCGACCAGGCTCTGGCTCTGCTGACGGAACCGACGCGACTCGAGCGCGAGCTCCTCGGCAGCTGGCGTTATTCCGTCAACGACACCTGGCTCCATACCGACCACTCATTGATGCCGCGTCGACGAAACGCTTGGGCATCGTGGAACTACCGCGTCCCCGGCGGCGGAGCCACCGAGGACCGGGCCTCCATGAGTTACAACCTCAACCGACTTCAGGGCCTTGTTGGGGAACGTGAGTACCTGGTGACCCTCAACCCCGATCGCGAGCCCGCGCCCGAATCTGTGATTCGGAGAATGACCTACACCCATCCGATCTACACGAGCGAAAGCGTTTCGACGCAGGGTGACCTGCAAAAACTCAACGGTCAGAACCGAACCCACTTCTGCGGAGCCTATTTCGGCAACGGTTTCCACGAAGACGGACTCAATTCGGCGATCGTGGTTGCGGACGACTTCGGGGTCGTCCTCTAATGGAACGTTCGACGCTCTACGTTGGAACCGTCCGGCATCGCCGCCGGGGCAAGCCGAGCCACGAGTTCACCTCGAAGGTGTGGCATGCCCTTATCGATCTTGATGAATTGCCGCAACTGGCGACACGATTGCGGGGCTTTTCCCACAATCGCTTCAACCTTGTCGGTTTCGACGACCGTGATCACATGGGGCCCTCCGGTGAGCCGGTTCGACTCAAGCTCGAACGGTGGCTTCGGAGCAGAGGCGTCAGGACTGAGTTCGCGAGCATCTCGTTGTTGACCCACCTCCGTGTCTTCGGCCACGTTTTCAACCCGGTTTCATTCTTCTTCTGCCGGGACAAGGACGATGTTCTTCGGCACGTCGTGGCCGAGGTCAACAACACCTTTGGCGAGACCTATTGCTATCTCCTGGATGCGGATGTCGACGGTGCTCGAGAAGAGCAGGACAAGGTCTTCCACGTTTCACCATTTCAACCGGTCAACGGGAGCTACCGGTTCCGGATCAAAGCGCCCGGACCACGGATGACGGCTCACATCGAGGTGGTTCGAAATGGAGAAAGCGTTTTCGATACGACCCTGACGGAGACCCGGCGGCCATTGACTGAATCATCTCTGTTCAGCACCGTCGCCCGTCACCCCCACACCGGTTTGCGGACACTCATGCTCATCCACTTCCAAGCTCTGCGTCTGTGGCTCAAACGCGCTCCGTTCTTTTCCAAACCGGATCCGCCTGTCGACGCCTGGAGGACCCGAAATGGCTGAATCCAACTTCCGCGTCGTGGACTCCGAACGTAACTTTTCGCCCCGGACGAACACCGTTGCCGGTGGGGACGGAGTCGAATTTCAAGCGCGCGAGGATTTCGAACGGGCCCCGTTGGCCGCCAAGCTTGCCCTTGCCGGGCTCGCCCGTCTGCGCGACGGAGCACTGACGGTGCGACTGCCCGACGGCACCAGCCGCAGCTTTGGAACAAATGACGCTCCGCAGACCGAAATATCGGTCCATCGCTGGCGTTTCTTTTCGCGCTTGCTGCGCGGCACCGATATCGGCGCCGGCGAGGCGTACGTTGACGGCGACTGGAGCACGCCGGACCTGGTCGCGCTGACCCGGCTTTTCCTCGCTAACGAGGCCGTGCTGGCGCCGCCTCGGCTGGTGGGCCTGCTGGGCCGGATGCGAGACCGGCTTCTGCACCTGGCGCGCGCAAACAGCAGAGGCCAGGCGCGCCGCAATATTCACGCTCATTACGACCTGTCGAACGACTTTTACTCTCTGTTCCTCGATCCATCGATGACATACTCGGCAGGGCTGTTCCACCCCCCGGGCATCGGCCTCGAGGCCGCACAGGCGGCCAAGTACGCCCGGCTCGCGGAATGGGCCTGCGTGCGACCCGGCGACCGGGTCCTCGAGATCGGCTGCGGTTGGGGTGGTTTCGCCGAATATGCAGCCGCTGAGTTGGGGTGCCGGGTCACAGGACTGACTCTGTCGGAAGAACAGGCCGTGTTCGCGCGCCGCCGCATGGATCACCGTGGCTTGGGTGGCCGGGTGAATATCCTATTGACGGACTACCGTGACGTCGAAGGAGCCTTTGATGCGGTGGTCTCTATCGAGATGCTCGAGGCCGTGGGCCATCGCTATCTCGACGGGTTTTTCGGGGTCTGCGATCGCGTGCTGCGGCCGGGAGGCCGGGTGGCGCTGCAGACCATCAGCATTCCCGATCAGGCCTACCACCGCTACCGCAGAGGAAGCGATTGGATTCGCAAGTACATTTTTCCCGGCGGTCACCTGCCGTCGCAAAGCGCAGTTCAGGCCTCCCTGGCGCGCCGCACGAGCTTTGTGATCGATCGACTGGAGAACATTGGTGAACACTACGCTACGACGCTACGGCACTGGCGTCGCCGGTTCTGGATGAAGATCGATGCGGTGCGAGAGCTCGGTTTCGACGAGAAGTTTGTGCGGATGTGGGATTTTTACCTGGCGACGTGCGAGGCGGCGTTTTCAGAGCGCCATATCGGCAACCTGCAGATGCGGTTGACTCGCGCCGGTGAAGCCGACCGCGACCCTGGACCGGAGCCAGAGCCTTCGTGAATTTGGCGATCGATCTTGCGGAGCGCCGGATCGCCCCCGACCCCATTGTCCGGATGGGGATGCGGTGGTTGTTGATGCAACGGTTGCGGTCGGAGGGCCTGGCCGGGGATGGTGACGACCAGAGCCGTCTCAAGGAATTTGTGGACGGTCTGCGCACGGAACCCATCGCGATCGCGACCGACGCCGCGAATGAACAGCACTACGAGCTTCCGGCCGAGTTTTTCGAGACGATTCTCGGTCCCGCCCTCAAGTATTCTTCGTGCCTGTGGTCCGAGGATGCGGATCATCTCGCTGCGGCCGAAGAACGGATGCTTGCGAAGTCCTGTGAGCGTGCCGGCATTACGGACGGCATGGAAATTCTCGATCTCGGTTGTGGCTGGGGATCCATGTCGATGTGGATCGCGCGGCACTTTCCGGCGGCCCGCGTGCTGGGAGTTTCGAACTCGCGCACCCAGGCTGAATTCATCCGCAAGCGGTGTCAGGAGGAGGGTCTCGATCGGGTCGAGGTTGTCACTGCCGACATGAACCTCTTTTCCACCGATCGGCGATTCGATCGGGTGGTGTCGGTGGAGATGTTTGAACACATGCTGAACTGGGAGCTGTTGTTTGCTCGGGTCGCCTCTTGGCTGCGACCGAATGGGGCCGTTTTTCTGCACGTGTTCTGCCACCGGAGATATGCCTACCGTTATCAAGATGCCGGCGCTGGAGACTGGATGGCGCGCCACTTTTTCACGGGCGGCATCATGCCCGCCGAGAATCTCCCGGGGTGCGTTGACAGCCACCTCGAAGTCCATCAGCAGTGGCGAGTCAACGGCCTCCACTACAGCCGCACTCTGGAGGCATGGCTCGAGGCAATGGACGATAATGTTGAAAGGTTGATGCCGTTGTTTCTCGCAACCTACGGCAGCGATGCCAGACGCTGGTTTGCGCGGTGGCGCATGTTCTTCATGGCGTGCTCCGAGCTCTTTCGATACCGAGGTGGCGAAGAGTGGTTTGTCACCCACGTGCTGTTGCGGCCCTGCGCCGCTTCAGGCGGGTGACCCGTGAGTCTGAGACTATATGCGCGTGCCGCCGCGTGCATGGTGGTGGCGCTCGCCATCGTTGGCGGCGTGGGAGGTGAGGAGGCTGTGATGATCATCGACTTCGCGACTCAGAATGAAGGCTGGCCGAACATCGACGATGCCGTGATGGGCGGAGTGTCGTCGAGCGCCATGGTGGTCGAAGATGGGGTTGCAACGTTTCGCGGCGTGGTCTCTTTTGACAACAACGGCGGTTTCGCTTCAGTACGGTCGCGTCCGCAGGTCCGGGACCTCTCGACCTTTGACGGGCTCATCCTCAGGGTGAAGGGCGACGGCAAGAACTACGGTTTCCGGGTTCGAACCAGCGCATCGTTTGACAACGTCAGCTACCAGGTCCCGCTGACACCTCCGGCCGGCGAGTGGACCGATGTGGTCGTTTTATTTGCCGATTTCGTGCCCGTGTGGCGCGGCCGTAGGGTCGCCGACCACCCGGCGCTGGACCCGGCGCGGATCACGACGCTGGGTCTGATCATCAGCCGCCAGAAGGGCCGGTTCCAGCTCGAAATCGAGAACATTCGAGGTTTTCAAGCAACGGATGAATCCGGGCGTCCCCGGTGATCCTCCCGAACCGCAACCCGGTCAACCACCGCAAGCTGCCGAACTCGAAATGGACAGCTGTCCACCCCGTCAACCGCGAAAAGCACTTTCTCGTTCTCGACTGGGTTCGCGACGAGGACGGTAATCCCACGGATCAAATCCAGATCGAAGCCGTACTCACAAATGTCGTCCGGCACATTCACTGGCGTGAGCTCGAAGACGGCAGGCGTTGGCGGGTCGGTTGGCGCTGAGACGTCCCGTGGAGGTGTGTCGTCCCGTGAACGCGGCACCCATGTAATTCCCATACTCCTGAAATATTCGAACCCCTTCCATGGGTTAGCCGGGCATCGATAACAAATCCGCCTGGTGGCGGAGAGGAGTTCAAGATGAAAAAAATGTTGTTTGCTCTGACCATGATCACCCTGATGGCTTCGGCCCCGGCCTTCGCGCATTGCGGCGCCTGCGGAACCGGTGAAGCCCACGACCATGCTGCCGAGGCTGCTTCCGCTGACATCGTAGGCGTGGCTTACTCCGCCGGCACCTTCAACACCCTGCTCGCCGCGGCCAAAGCAGCGGGTCTGGTGGACACGTTGCAGTCGGACGGTCCGTTCACCGTTTTCGCGCCCACCGACGAGGCATTTGCAAATCTGCCCGAGGGCGTGGTGGACAGTCTGCTCGCCAACCCTGACAAACTCAAGCAGGTCCTGCTGTACCACGTTGTTCCCGGCAAGGTGCTGGCCAGCGAGGTGGCCGGTCTGTCGAGCGCCACTACCGCGCAGGGTTCTGACATCGCCATCGTCGTCACGGGCGGCAGCGTGATGATCAACAACGCCAAGGTGCTCAAGACCGACGTGATGGCATCCAACGGCGTGATCCACGTCATCGACACCGTGATCGTGCCCTCAGCCTGACTTTGATTCTCGACTGAGATCAGCGGCCCGCATCATGCGGGCCGTTTGTCGTTTCTGGTGCTCGATTCAGTGCTCTGACCGGGCATAATACTGGCGGGAGCTTGCATGGATAATACGAAGGTGGTGGTCGTCGGAGCCGGGCTCGCGGGCCTGACGTGTGCGCGGGAGCTGGCAGACGGCGGCCTCGAGGTTCGGGTCTTCGACAAGGCGCGGGGTCCGGGTGGACGCATGGCGACCCGTCGAACCGGCGACCTGCGTTTCGACCACGGAGCCCAGTACTTCACCGTCCGGGATGACCGGTTCGAAATGACTGTGGATTCATGGTGTCGACAGGGGATTGTCGCGCCGTGGACGGGCAGGATAGTCGTCGTCGACAGCGGCACGGTGTCCCGGGAGAACAGCCGCATCCCTCGGTTTGTCGGCGTGCCGGGTATGAACGCAGTATGCCGGCACCTCGCCCTCGGTCTCGACGTGTCGTACGGCAGCAGAATTGAGACCCTGAACCGGGAGGCCGACGGGTGGGTGTTGGCGGACGAGGACGGTGTCGAACTGGGGCCGTTCGACGCCGTAGTGGTGTCCGCTCCCGCACCCCAGGCTGGCGCGCTCTTGCGCACGTGCTCGCCCGATCTTGCTGCCCGTGCGGCATCGGTCGAGATGGCGCCATGCTGGGCGGTGATGATGACCTTTCCGGAAAGCTTGAATCTCGGCTTTGACGGCGCCTTCGTGAACAATTCTGCGATCACCTGGGTGGCTCGAGACGCCTCGAAGCCGGAGCGTAAGGATCACGAGTCCTGGGTGATCCACGCCTCGTCGGAGTGGTCGACCACTCATCTGGAGATGGAGCCCGATCGCGCTGCCGCGGCCCTGGTTCGCGAGTTCTGTGCTGCGCTGGGCCTGGAGAGGGAGGATCCGAAACACCTGACCGCCCACCGCTGGAGGTTCGCGCTGCCACTGGAGCCTCTTCCAGAGACCTTTCTCTTTGATGCGAACCTTCGCCTGGCGGCTTGCGGCGATTGGTGCGGTGGACCGCGGGTCGAGGGCGCCTTCCTGTCGGGGCTCGCCGCGGCCGATGAGATTCTCACCCTTGTGTCTGAGGGAGATCAGGAATAATCTTCCGTTTCGCGGAAGTTTTGTCAACCGAGAATAAAGAGGACCTTCCGCCCCTCGACCGCCGATGCGAACGAGGTGGCGGACCAACCGAAAGGAACCAAAAATGAAGACTTCTACAGTGATTGCTCTTGCTGCCGCGGCCGCTCTCGGCGTCGTCGGGTGCGCTCCCCAGCAGACCCCGGTAGCCGAGGCTCCACCAGGACCCGAGCTCGTGCGCGACGTCGTTACGGCCGCCGCCCAGCAGGCCATGACTCCACAGCAGGTGCTCGCCGATCTCAAGGCGGGCAATGAGCGCTTCTCGGCGGGTGAGCTGACACCGCGTGATTACATGGCTCAGGCCGAAGCGACCGCCGCCGCCGGCCAGTTTCCGAAGGCGACTATTCTGAGCTGCGTCGACTCCAGGGTGCCAGTGGAGATCATCTTCGACCAGGGTATCGGCGACGTCTTCGTCGGTCGCGTGGCCGGCAATGTCGAGGACGTCAACATGGTCGGTAGCTTCGAGTTCGCGACCAAGGTCGCCGGCTCCAAAGTCATCTTAGTTCTTGGTCACACCTCGTGCGGAGCCATCAAAGGAGCGGCGGACGGTGTCGAGCTCGGCAACCTCACCGAACTGCTGAACGACTTCGACGCCCCCATTGCGCGAGCCGACGAAGCGACCGAGGGCGAGGCCAACTCGTCCAACGCCGCGTTCCTCAATCTGGCAATCGAGGAAAACGTGCGCGAGACCATCGCCAACTTGCTCGATTCCAGCGAGGTGATCGCCGAGTTGGTCGACAACGGCGAGCTTCTCGTGGTCGGCGGCGTATACGACTTGGCCACCGGCCGGGTGAATTGGCTCGACTCGTAGAGAGTGAGCAGGCTGATGTCGCTCACGCGATCACCGGTAGTCGCGGCGGCCCTGCTCGCGGCGTTCTTCGCCGCGGGCACCGCCGCGGCGGCCGAGACGGGTTCCGACACCTCCGCCATCGAAGCGAACGTGTCGAATCTCGGCGAGGCTCTCAAACAGGGTGTTCTCGGCATCGATTTTCGATATCGGCTCGAATTCGTCGACAGTGAATCGTTCGACAAGGACGCTATCGCCTCGACCCTCCGCGGCGCGCTGACCTACGAGACGGCGCCGTACCGCGGCTTCTTCGCCGGAGTTACCTTTGAGACCGTGACAGCCATTGGCAACGACGAACTCTACAACAACGCGGGCTCCGGCGACCTCTGGAACGGCGTCACCGATCGGCCGGTCGTGGCCGACCCCGAGATCATCGAGGTCGACCGCCTGTTCTTCGCCTATCGGGGTGCCTACGGGCTCCAGGTTCGAGCCGGTCGATTCGCCTACACCCTGGACAACCAGCGATTCGTCGGGATCGCGCCCTGGCGCCAGAACTACCGCTCGTTCGAGGGCGTGTCGTTCGCCATCGGGAATTCCCGGACCGTTGAGGCAGGGTATGCGTACCTTCGCCGCGTCTACTACAATACCGGCGCCAGCCCCGGGATCGATGCCCATCTGTTGCACCTGTCCCGCGATCTTGGACCCGGTTCACTGTCGGGCTACGCGTACCTGCTCGATTGGGAAAACGAGACGCGGGCCTTTCTGTCGTCCGCCACCTACGGTGCACGGTACACCGGTGGAAACTCCATCGGGTTTACGGACCTGCTCTACTTCGCCGAGTACGCTCGCCAGCTCGATCACGGCGACAATCCGCGAGACTTCAGCCTCGACTACGCTCACCTGGGCCTCGGCGCACGCACGGGCCCGTGGACCCTGCAGGCGGCATGGGAGCTGAAGGACGGCGATGGAACGAGCGCAGTCCAGACGCCGCTCGGCACCAATCACGGCAAGAACGGCTTCGCCGACCGAATGGTCGTCACCCCGCCCGACGGCAGCCACGACTACTATGTGCGGTTGGCCATGGATGACGACCGCTGGGCGTGGCTCCTCGACTATCACTCCTTCCGTGCCGCCCGCGGCGGCGACCGCCTCGGGACCGAGATCGACGCCCTGGTGCGCTTGTCACTGGCCGACAGCCTGTCCCTCAACTTGAAGGTCGCCCACTACATGGCGGACACCTGGCTCACCGACGTCACCAAGGTGATGGTCTGGGCGAGCTGGTTCTTCGATACCTCTTTCTGACGACGTGTGCGGGTGCCGCGCTCAGAATGCACCATTTTTGCCTCGCATGTCTGGGTGCCAGACTTCGCAAATACTCATTGCGCCGAATCGGACCTGGCATCCCAGCGAACGAGCTCGACAACCTGTTTCATGATTCGTCGGAACTCTATCGTCGAAAAAGCCATCCGTCAGGCGTCGGCGAACTCACCGAGCGGCCGGTAGCAGAAGACATAAGCGCCTTGATTGATCACGATCTGGAGCTCGGCGCCCCGGGTGACGGCGTACTCGACGTAACCCGGCATCTCGCAGTCGCCGTGGCACTCGCTGGCGTGGGCCGGCGATTCACGGTCGGCGGCCCGGTCGTACCACGCGAGACAGATTGGCCCGTCGAGCCTCCGTGCCGCTGCCGCGTCGGCCAGCGCCTTGGCGGCAGCAAAATCGAGCCCCGTCGGCGGCACCGCAACGTGTTCGATGTGCAGCAGATCATGCATCGTCAACCTCCAGTCGTTGCTCCGGCCTCAAGGTCCCGCCCTCGCCGAGCACCGAGCTCACCCACTCGAAAACAGCGCCGTCGGTTCGTAGGCGCGAGTCGCTACGGCGAGCGAGCGAGTTGAGAACCAGCCGCATGCGCGGGTTGTCGGCGAACGCCTCCCGGTGGCGGTCGAGGTAGGCCCAATACAGATTGGTGATCGGGCAGTCCTTTTTTGGGTTGAAAGCGCAGGCCGCGCAGTAGTCGCTCATACGGTTGATATAGGCAGCACCCGACACGTAGGGCTTGGTGGTCATCAGGGGACCGACACCGTAGGTGCCCATCGCCAGCACGTTCGGCTCGACCACCCAGTCGTAGGCATCGACATAGGCAATCCAGAACCAGTCGGTGAGCTCACGCGGCGACACATCGAGCAGGGCGGCGATGTTCGACAGCACCATCAATCGGGTGATGTGGTGGCTCCAGGCTTCGCGCCACACGTCCTCGACCACCCGATCGAGGCACGCGAGGCCGCTCGGGTGGCCAGGCCAGTAGGAGAGCGGCAGCGGCCGCTGGGCACCCAGCGCCGACGGGCACGCGCCGCCGTCGAAGAACTCGCCTTCGGACTCACCGGTCCACGTCGAGCCCGACCATCGTGCCCAACCGCCGTCACCTGGACGCTCGGCCCGCCGCGGCGCGCCGTCCGGCAGTTCGCGAAAGCCCGCGGTCGCCTCGTGCGCGTGGCGTATGAACTCACGCCATCCCAGTACCTGACGGACAAAGCCCTCCTTACTGGCAAGCGGAATGTCGAGGGCTACGACATCGTCTACCACCCGGGAAGGCAGCAGACGGTGGAGGTTGAGAAGCCCCGAGATCCTGGTGTGGAACAGGCCCGAGCTCGCGCGCGACATCGCGTCTTCATAGGTACCGAAGCACGGCATACAGTGCTCGAGCGCCCATCGCCACAGCACTTCTGCATCGTCGACCGACGCCGGAAGCGAGGCCAGATCGATGCTGCCTGGGTGGGCCGCGAAGTGCGTTCCGATCATCTCCGCGACCTCGATCGTCAACGCGTCGGGCTCGAAGACGGGTGGCTCCGGTGCGGGCGTTTCGCCGGCCCATGACTCGCGATTCTCGACGTCGAAACTGTATTTGCCGCCAATCGGTTTGCTGTTGTCCATCAGCAATCCACTGCGGAGGCGAACCTGGCGGTAAAAGGCGTACATCCGCCACGGAGGGCCTTTCTTTTGGCTCGCACCGAAATCTTCTGCGGTTGTCAGCCAGCCCTCGTGCTCCAGCTGGACGAGAGCGCCTCGCTCGACCAAAGGTGCGAGATCGGTGCGCAGCTCGTATTCGGCCGGCCGCATGACGCGCATCGGACCCAACTCTTCTATCAGCGGCTCAAGGACGGTGCGGTACGGACCTCGGGCCACGACGTGCCGCACCGCGACACCGCGTGCTGCCTGCTCGACAGCGAAATGGCGCAGGTTGGCAAGCACCAGCGCGAGTTTTTGCCGATGATAAGGGCGACGCGTGGCTTTCCAGGGATTTTCCACCAGAACGATTCCGAGCTCGGTCGGGTCCTCGTGTGACAGCGGGCCGATGCTTTCGGACAGCTGGTCGTAGGGCACGAACAGCCATCGCCGACCGCTCGGATCGGTCTCGAGGCGGGCGAGCTCGTCTGAAAAACAGCTCACGTCGATTTCTCTCTGGCGGCGGTCGCGGGTCGAAGCATATTTCTGGAATTCTCCGTGGGTACCATGCATGGACACCACACTTCACATTGTTGCAGATCAATACCAGGTCCGAGGATCTAGGGAAGCCTATCTCCCGCTTTCCCCTCAATGTCCCAAGATCCCTGGACCTGGTACCTCTATGAGGTACGTTGCGCCCATTTGCCTCTGGATGCATGCACCCATGACAATGGCGCATTCTGAACGTGGCACCCACCCACAGCTTCGACGACGGGCATTTCAGGCTTGACTTCTTATAGAGGCACCCATGCGCGCCATGACAAGTGTAGAAGTGTGAACGTGGCACCCGCGGGCACCCGCGGCACACCCGAAACCTCATCTGGAAACAAACCGTTATCGGGTGCGTACGCCTGCAAGAGGGATCCGAAGGGTCTCGAACTGACTCGAGGATGGGGGAGAAAGCGATGTTCGAGAATCGGTCGCGTTGTGGCGTTGCGGTTTGTCTGGTGCTGGCAGTGCTGCTGTGGGGAGGATGTACTCAGGAGGAAACAGCAAAGCTGCCAAAAGTATCGAACCCCTACCTTGGTGAGCGGCCGCCAGGGGACTCTCCAGTCCTCTTTGCTCCCGGAATCGTGTCTACCAATACCCGAGAGTGGAGCATGGCTGCCACCCCGGACGGACTCGAGCTGTTCTTTGGTGTGGTGACGGACGAACGGTCGTGGATTCTGCACACCAAGGAGATTGACGGCCACTGGACCGATCTCGTCGTCGCTTCCTTCAGCGGTGCGTACAACGATTATGACCTCACGATGAGTCCTGATGGCGACCGCGTGTACTTCACCTCGAATCGGCCAGTCAACGGCACCGGACTTGTCCTCGAGAACTCGGATATTTGGTATGTCGATCGCACTGAACACGGTTGGGGTGACCCGGTGCGTTTTCCGGATCCGATCAACACCGAAATGCGTGAGCTCTATCCCTCGGAATCTCGCGACGGCTACGTGTACTTCTTCAGTTCGAGGTCCGGCGGGTTTGGCTCCTTCGACATCTATCGCGTCACGCTCCGTGATGGCGAGTTCGGCCCGCCCGAGAATCTCGGTCCGTCAATCAATACCGACGAAAACGAGACTGACAATTGCATTTCACCCGACGGCGACTACTTAGTATTCACCTCCACCCGAGAGGGCGGGTTCGGGAGCGGGGATCTCTATGTGAGCTTCAGGACGGACGAGGGAGGATGGACGCGCGCGGTGAATCTGGGCGAAGCGGTCAACACCGAACATCTGGAGTTTTGTCCTAGCGTGTCCCGGGACGGGAAATACCTCTTCTTCACCAGCAACCGTCCGAAGGCTGAGGAGATCGTAGGCACATCCGGCGTCAGAGAAGAGCTGGCATTGACGCCAAGCGCCGATCGCCCGGACATCGACATCTACTGGGTCGATGCGAGCTTCATCGAGAATTTCCGGCCGGAGCTGACGTCGCCATAGGTGCCCCCGAAGTGTGCTACGAATCACATTGTGATTTTGTGGCGGATTGATCGGGCGTAGAGTCACAAAGTGATATATGGCACCCGTGATGTGACGTGTGGCACCCATGATGTGGCACCCATGGAATGGCCGGTTGAGCTATCCTCCTCGCAGCGGAGGTCATGATGCTGACACGGTTCGATCGACGGTCCTTCATTGCGTCCCTGACGGCGGTTGGAATCGCGGCCTGTACCCGACGGCCCTCGCCGCCGTTTCCCGAACTTCGAGCGGCAGGCGCAGCCGGCGATCTCGGCCTCGCCCAGGGACGGGCTTTCGCCTCGAAGATCAGGGCCAACCTGGACTTCTACCTCGATTGGCTGTCGCTCGAGGGTGAGTTTCCGCCGGACCGATTGTACAGACTCGCGCGGGGATTCGCGTCGCCGCTCGAGACCCGCTTCCCGGACATGCTCGAGGAGATCGACGGTATCGCCCGCGGCGCCGGTCTGTCCCTCGATCAGGTGCTGCTCATCAACGCGCGCACCGATATCATGGCTGCAGTTCAGACGGAGTCCTCTCTCACGTCGATTCCCGGCTGCACCGGCCTCGCCCTGCGTGGCCGCGTCAACGGCGAACCCGCTCTCGTGCTCGCTCAGAACTGGGACTGGGACCCGGTGTTGGCCGATGCGCCGGTCGTGCTCCGGCTGCAGCCGAGCCACGGCCCCGCCTTCGTCACCCTGGTCGAGGCCGGGATGATCGGCAAGATCGGTTTCAACGAGCACCGGCTCGGGGTCTGTCTCAATTTTCTCAGCCACCTCGATGATGGCGAACCAGGACGTTTCGGCGTACCGATCCACTGCCTGCTGCGCGCGGTCCTGAACTGCGCCGAGATTGACGAGGCCGTGGCCGCGGTCGAGACCGCGCCGCGCTCGGCCTCCGCAAACTTCCTACTCGCCCAGTACGATGCCGATGCGCCGAAGGCTGTCGATCTCGAGATTTCTCCCGACGCGGTCGCCAGCCTCACAGCCGACGGAGGCGACCTGATCCACACCAACCACTACCTTGACCCCGGGCTGGCGACTGGCTGCACGAGTGGTCGAGGGCCGTCGACCATGAATCGGATGGCGCGGGCCGAGGCGCTCGCGGCGGAGCTTGCAACGACGACGACCGACCCCGTACGTCGGGCACAGGCGATTCTCGAGTCGCGGGCCGATTTGCCCTACCCGATCAGCCGCCACCACAACCCCGATCCGTCGTCGTCGACACTGGCCGGCATCATCATGGATCTCACCCACGATCGATTCATCCTCACGGGCGGGGCCCCCCACATGTACCCCTGGATCGACCTTCCGGGTATCTGACGCACCGAAGCCTCGGTGAGAATACCGACCGGAGATGGGCGCTACCCATCCGATCTCGGTGCGTTGTGAGGTCATGATCAGTGGCACCCATCATCCATCGAGAAAGAGGCCCAGGCTTTTCAGCCTGGGCCCCAAAGAGTTCCGCGCCTGGGGGCGTGAGCCGCCCCTGGAAATCAGGCCAGGTCGAAGCGGTCGAGGTTCATGACCTTGTCCCAGGCCGCCACGAAGTCGCGCACGAACTTCTCCTGCGAGTCGTCACAGGCGTAGACTTCAGCCAGGGCTCGGAGCTGGGAGTTCGAACCAAAGACGAGATCGACGCGGGCGCCGGTCCACTTGAGCTCGCCGGTCGCGCGATCGTGTGCCACGAAGGTGCCGTCCGCGGCCTCCTTCCACTCGGTGCCCATGTCGCACAGGTTGACGAAGAAGTCGTTGGTCAGCGCCTCGGGCCGGTTGGTGAACACGCCGTACTTCGACTGACCGTGGTTGGCGTTGAGGACGCGCAGACCGCCGACAAGGACCGTCATCTCGGGGGCGGTCAGCGTCAGCAGCTGCGCGCGGTCGACGAGCAGGCGCTCCGCGGGACGGCTGAAGCCGTCGGCGAGATAGTTGCGGAAGCCGTCGGCCTTGAGTTCGAGCACGGCGAAGGCTTCGACGTCGGTCTGCTCCTGCGACGCGTCGGTGCGCCCAGGCGTGAAGGGAACCTCTACGTCGAAGCCGGCGTTCTTCGCGGCCTGCTCGACGGCGGCGCAGCCACCGAGGACGATGAGATCGGCCAGGGAGACCTTCGTACCGCCGGACTGGGAGCTGTTGAAGTCCTGCTGGATCTTCTCCAGGGTTGCCAGCACTTCCGCCAGTTGGGCCGGCTGGTTCACCTCCCAGCCCTTCTGCGGTGCGAGGCGGATACGGGCCCCGTTCGCGCCACCGCGCTTGTCCGAGCCGCGGAAGCTCGACGCTGACGCCCACGCGGTCGAGACCAGCTTTGCGATGGACAGGCCCGAGTCGAGTATCTTGGCCTTCAGCGCGGCAATGTCCTTCTTCCCGATCAGCTTGTGGTCGACGGCGGGGACGGGGTCCTGCCACAGTAGCTGCTCGTTGGGCACCTCCGGGCCGAGGTAACGCACGATGGGCCCCATGTCGCGGTGGGTCAGCTTGAACCAGGCCCGAGCGAAGGCATCGGCGAACTCGTCGGGGTTGGCATGGAAGCGGCGCGCGATTTTTTCGTAGATCGGGTCCATCCGCATCGACATGTCTGCGGTGGTCATGATCGGCGGGCGCTTTTTCGACGGGTCGTGCGCGTCCGGCACCATGTGCTCTTCGGCGACATCCTTCGCCTGCCACTGCCAGGCGCCCCCGGGGCTCTTCACCAGCTCCCATTCGTAGCGGAAGAGCATGTCGAAGTAGCCGTTGTCCCACCTGGTCGGGTTCGGCGTCCAGGCGCCTTCGATCCCGCTGGTGATCGAGTCATCCCCCTTGCCACTGCCGAAAGTGTTCTTCCAGCCAAGGCCCTGCTCCTCGATGCCGGCGCCCTCGGGCTCCCGACCGACGTACTGATCCGCGGGAGCGGCACCGTGGCACTTGCCGAAGGTGTGGCCGCCGGCGGTGAGCGCGACGGTCTCCTCGTCGTCCATGGCCATGCGCGCGAATGTCTCGCGGACGTCGCGTCCGGAGGCGACCGGGTCCGGCTCGCCGTTCGGGCCCTCCGGATTCACGTAGATGAGGCCCATCTGGACAGCGCCGTACGGGTTCTCGAGCACCCGATCGCCGCTGTAGCGCCGGTCTCCGAGCCACTCGGTTTCGGTCCCCCAGTCAATGTCCTCCTCCGGCTCCCAGACGTCCTCGCGCCCGCCGGCGAAACCGAAGGTCTTGAACCCCATCGATTCCAACGCGCAGTTGCCGGCGAGGATCATCAAATCGGCCCACGAGATCTTGCGGCCGTACTTCTGCTTGATCGGCCACAGCAGCCGCCGCGCCTTGTCGAGGTTGGCGTTGTCGGGCCAGCTGTTCAATGGCGCGAACCGTTGGGTGCCGGAGGATGCGCCGCCGCGGCCGTCGCTGATCCGGTAGGTGCCGGCGCTGTGCCACGCCATCCGGATGAAAAGCCCCCCGTAGTGACCGTAATCCGCCGGCCACCAGTCCTGCGAGTCGGTCATCAGCGCATAGAGGTCTTTTTTCACAGCCTCCAGGTCGAGACTCTTGAACTCCTCGGCGTAGTTGAACACCTCGCCCATGGGATCGGACTGTGGAGAGTTCTGGTGGAGGACCTTCAGGTTCAGCTGATCCGGCCACCAGTCTCGGTTGGTCATCGCCTTCTCGTGTCGGCCGCCCGTGACCGGGCACTTGCTGGTTTCGTCTGACATGTCGTGACTCCTTACTTATGGTTCGTTGGTCTGATCGTGAGCTGTCGCCTGGTCGGCGTCGCTGTAGTCGCTCCTGTGAGGAGCGCGGAGGTCCGGGACGGTCTTGTCTTCAGCGTCCGATCGAACCGCTGTCTCGGCGAGGCACTCGGGGCAGCGGCCCCAATAAACTACCTCGGCCTCGTCGATCTCATAGCCCGAGTCGTCGGCGGGCGTCAGGCACGGCGCGGCACCGACTGCGCAGTCGACGTCGACCATCCGGCCGCACAGACGGCAGATCAGGTGATGGTGGTTATCGCCCGTCCGGTCCTCGTAGCGCGCCGGCGACCTGGCGGGCTGGATGCGCCGGATGAGACCTTTGACGGCCAGGACGCCGAGGGCGTCGTACACCGCCTGGCGGGAGACGACTCCGATCTCTGCCCGCACGGCTTTCGCGACGTCGTCCGCCGTGGCGTGCGGTCGACGCGACACCGCCGCAAGAATGGCCAGACGCTGAGCCGTGACCTGGACATCGTATCGGCGGAGGAGCTCGGCGAAGTCGTGATTCATGGTCGCAGAATAGGTCCAATTTTTGACTCTGTCAAGAATCCAAAGGTGGCACCCAGCCATGACAATGGTGCAATGGTGAACGTGGCATCCATGTGGCACCCATGCATGGAATACAATGCGCGAATTCGCACTTAGGCTTGATGACATTTGTTCAGAGCAAAGTTTTCGTGAAGGAGTTGTCATGAATCTCAAAAAGACTTTCACCGTGCCCGCGAATCCGGCTTTTGCCGATTTCAGCCTGCTTTTGCTACGATTCGTCGCCGGGCTCGCATTCATGTTTCACGGCTGGGGCAAGATCCAGAACCCGTTTGGCTGGATGGGCCCCGATGCGCCCGTCCCCGGCATCTTCCAGGCGCTCGCGGCGCTGTCCGAGTTCGGCGGCGGGCTGGCCTGGATCATCGGCCTGCTGACCCCGCTCGCCTCGCTCGGGATTGCGATCACGATGGCTGTGGCGTTTTCGATGCACGCGTTCATCAACGGCGACCCGTTCGTCTCGACCGGCGGACCGTCGTACGAGCTCGCGGCGCTCTACTTTTGCATCGCGGTCCTTCTGATCGCATTCGGGCCGGGGCGGTTTTCGATCGACAAGACGATCTTCGGTCCCCGCACCTCCTAGGGTGCGCCTTTCATATCAGCACGCACCGCGGCAATCCGTTCGGGTCGCTGCAGGACGGTATCCCAAAGGTGACACGTGAGCCTCTTGCAAAATTCATGTCTGCCAATGTGAATGCTGGCGCGTGAGCATCGCAGTGACTGCGTTTTGAGACAATTTAAAAGGGCCGAAACTCCTTGTTATCATGTGGTTGCGAAGCGCATGAAAGGAGCCTGGCCCAGTGCGATCATTATCTCATTACCTCCGTCATATCCAAATGGACCTTTTCCCGGCTCTCGAGGTGATTCTGGGCAGGCTGACCCCTGCTGAGAAACGGCTGGTGGCGATCCTGGAGGTTGTCCAAATCGAGCGGTTGGTGAGTGTGCGTCATGCTGGCCTTGTTGGCAGGCCGCTCGATGATCGACGTCCTATCGCCCGGGCGTTCGTAGCCAAGTCGGTACTTGGCTTGACGTCGACCAGGAGCCTCCTGCAGACGTTGGCTGGTAGTCCGATGCTCAGGAGAATCTGTGGTTGGTCTCATCTTCATGATGTTCCTGGAGAGTCCACCTTTTCACGCGCCTTTGGCGAGTTTGCCGACGCCGATCTGGGTCAGCGGATTCATGAGTCGTTGGTGAAGGAGATCTTTGACGAGCGCCTCGTTGGCCACGTCTGCCGTGATTCGACGGCAGTCGAAGCGCCTGAGAGACCTCCCGCTCGAAAGAAGGGTGAGAAGCGCAAGCGCAAGAAACCCAGTAATCGAATTTCCCGCCATTTCAGCGGCATGGCCGTAGAAGAAATGGTTTCAGAGCTGCCCAATTGCGTGCCAGGTCCGTAGTTCCACAGTTATTTGATCGTAACTACGAAACTACGGACCTGGCACTGATGATATTTGACGGCTACCCCTGGGACAGCTTCCTCCCCAACAGCCGGACCTTCTTGTGCAGGTCGGAGAGATTCTTCATCACCGCCATATTCCTCGTATAGGAGGCGAAAGGCTGATGGGGCAGACCGGCGTAAATACCGGGCTCATCGATGCTCTTGGTGACTCCGGCCCGATGCACCAGGACCACATCACTGCAGATCTCCAGGTGATCCAGCGCTCCGGATTGGCCGCTGGCCATGACCCGGTCTCCTATCCTGGTCGATCCAGCCACGACAAAACCGGCGGTGAGCAGGCAGTCCCTGCCGATTTCGACGTTGTGGGCAATGTGGCAGAGGTTGTCGAGCTTGGTGCCGGCGCCGATCCGGGTCGCGGCGTAGGTTGCTCGATCAATGCAACAGCCCGACCCGACGGAAACACGATCCTCGATCACCACCCGACCGAGTTGCGGAATGCGATAGCTGCACCCCTTTTCGTCCTGGGCAAATCCATAGCCTTCGGTACCCACCACAGCCCCGGACTGGATGATCACCTCGTTGCCGATCTCGCAGTCGTAGCCGATGGTCACATTGGGATGGATGACCGATCGGTCACCGATTGTCGCTCCCTGCTCCACCACCGTGCCCGCCATGATGGCCGTTTCTCTTCCGATCCGGACGTTCTCGCCGAGGACCACATGGGGGCCTATCCTGCTGCCTTCTCCGATCTCGCACGTGGCGTGAATAACGGCCGAGGCATGGATCTGCGGCCACTCGGTGTGGAGCACGTCGCGATCTCCATAGCGCTGTCGAATCAAGGCATGAGCCAGTTTGACGTTGTTTGCGATGAGGAGGGTCAAGCCCGGGAGCGTTGCCAACGACTCCTGCAATGCCGGGCTCGTCACCACGGCCGAGGGTCGCCGGCTGCCGATCGTCTCCTCCGCCTGTGCCGAATCGACAAAAACAAGATCCCCTGGGCCACAACCCTCGACCGCGGCGATGTCTTTGAGGGAAACATCCTCACCTTCAATTGCCGTCAGAAGACCAGAGGGAGCGAACTCCTCGAAGATCGCTGATGCTCGAACGTCCATGTGCTCTCCTTGCCTGGTCGAGAATTTCTGGTTGACTTTCACCAGAGACCGGGCCGGTCCGAGCATAGCTTTCCTCAGGCCACCTGGTACATCTTTTTTCCGAACCGTTCTATGCTCGGATGCGGACGGGGAGGACAAAGGGTAATTACCAGATGATGAAACGATCAATAATCAAGAGCACGGGTAGGTTCGTGCCGGATCACCATGTATCCAACGAAGACCTGGCCGCAATTTTAGACACCTCAGATGAATGGATCCGCCAACGTACGGGGATTGAAACCCGGTACTGGGTCAAAGAAGGCGATGACGTGGGGACGTCAGATCTGGCATTGGAGGCATCAAAGATTGCCCTTGAGAGAGCCGGTTGGGAACCCGCCGATCTTGATCTGATTGTATTGGCCACCATGACCTCGGATGTTTATGTTCCCGGTTCAGGTGTCATCCTGCAACATAAACTGGACGCTAAAAACGTCCCGGCACTTGATATTCGCCAACAATGCACCGGTTTTCTGCATGGATTGGAATTGTGTGATGCCTATATCCAGAGTGGCAAGGCGCAGAAAATCTTGCTGGTCGGGGCTGAAACCCAGAGCCGGTTTCTGGAACTGACCACGCGGAATCGCGATACAGCCGTTATTTTTGCCGATGGTGCCGGTGCAGCCTGCATTGAGGCCAGAGAGACGAACGAGGAGTCGGGTATTCTGGCATCTGTCTTTCATGCGGATGGAAAGTATGCAGGTGTTTTGAGGGTGGGAGTCCCGACACGGAAAAGCGGCCCGGTCATGAATGCGGAGGTTTTGGCCAAGCAAGAGTATTTCCCGTACATGGACGGAGGAACCGTCTTCAAATTGGCGGTCACCTTGCTGCCGAGAGTTGCCCGGGAGCTGCTGGAAAAAGCCGGTATTCAACCGGAAGCTCTGGACATGGTCGTTCCCCACCAGGCCAATTTGCGGATAAATGAAGCGTTCAGGGACCGCATGAAGATCCCGGAGGAAAAGGTCTACAACAATATTCAGCAATACGGAAACACCACCGCAGCCACGATTCCCATCGCCCTGGATGAACTGATGGAGAAAGGAATGCTGAAGTCCGGAGACAATGTCATGTTCATCGGCCTGGGCGCAGGTCTCACCTGGGGCGGGGTTTTATACAGGCTGCCCCTGAGTTGATGTGTGCGTGGTACCCATCTGGCAATCCCCTTTGAAAAGCACCGGCAATACCCCCACGCTTCCGCCCGTCCAGGTCTTCTCGCGCTGGAAATAGCAGCAAGTCCGTGGTGTCATGAGGGTCCATGACGACCACTGCCATACTCGAGGAACCCGACAGCGGCACCGAAGCACTGCGCCGAGATGTGAGTTTTCTCGGGGCAATGCTCGGGGAGGTGCTGCGCGAACAAGACGGTTACGAGCTTTTCGAGATCGTCGAGGGGGCACGGGTCGCGGCACGTGCTCGGAGGAATGGCGACAAGGATTCTGAAGAGACCCTGAATGAGTTGCTGGGAGGTCTCGAACCACTTCTGGCGGCCGAGGTGGCGCGTGCATTTTCGGCCTACTTCGCGGTGGTCAATATGGCGGAACGGGTCCAACGCATCCGGCGTCGCCGCGAATACCTGCGGTCGGGCACGCCGCAACCGGGCAGCCTCGATGACGTCATGCGTCGGCTCGCAGCTTCCGGGGTGGCGCATCACGAAGTCCGCGCCGTCCTCCAGGAAATGCTTGTGGAACCGGTCTTCACCGCCCACCCCACCGAGGCCATCCGCCGTACCATACTCGCCAAGGAGCAGCGCGTCGCAGCCCTCCTGATCGACCGTTTGCTTCACACCGACCGCACACCGCCTGAAGATGCCGCGCTCACGGGACAGCTTCGTGACGAGATCACGCTGATGTGGCAGACCGCCGAACACCCCGGTGTCAGGCGCATGGTGGCCGACGAGATCGAGCACGTCCTGTTCTACCTGATCGACGTCATCTATCGCGTGGTGCCCGCTCTCGACGAGGAGATGGCTGCCGCATTCCTCACAGCCTTCGGCGCCGATGGCGGAGGCGGTCTCCCGGGTCCGTTCGTGCGATTCGGTTCGTGGGTCGGCGGCGATATGGACGGCAACCCCAATGTCGGGCCCGACACCATCCGTCGCACCCTCGACCGTCAGCGCGAGATGATCATCGGCCGCTACATCGCCGAGGTTCGAGACCTCTTCGGTCATCTCAGCCAGTCTCGAACGCGGGTCGCGGTAGACCCGGAACTCGAGAAAAGATGCGCGCACTATCGACGAACGATGCCGGACGTGGCCGCTGGAATTCCGGATCGCTATGACGATATGCCGCACCGGATCCTGCTGTGGTTTTGCTGGGCGCGCTTGGAGGCGACCAAGGGCGATGGCGACCACGCCTACCCGTCGGCGTCAGACTTCCATCAGGACCTCGAGTTGATGACCACCAGCCTCCGGCGTCACAAAGGAGAGCACGCCGGCCTTCTCAGGACATCCCGGCTCGTGCAACGTGTCGCCACCTTTGGATTCCACCTGGCGACCCTCGATCTCCGGCAGGACGCAGTGGTCCATCGGGTTGCGGTCGGCATCCTTCTCGATGACCCCGCATTCGATCGCGCCGGCACCCTCAAACGCACTTCGGTGCTGCGCGAGGCCCTGCGGTCGGCCATTGAAGTCGAGGCCTCCTCAGATTCCGGCGTCGCCAAAACCCTCGATGTCTTCCGCGCAATCGCCGAGGCGCGAGAGGTCTTCGGCCCGCAAGCTATCGGTCCCTACATCATCTCCATGGCGCAAGGACCGGATGACGCACTGGCGGTGCTGTATCTCGCGAAATGCGCCGGACTGATCGATCCCGGTGGCTGCATACCGCTTGACGTCGCACCGCTGTTCGAGACCGTCGGTGACCTCGATCACGCGGCCGAAACTCTGACCTCCCTTCTTGACAATCCTCTCTACCGCGCACACGTTACGTCGCGGGGCGACCGGCAGATCGTGATGCTTGGTTACTCGGACTCCAGCAAGGAGTCCGGTCTCGCGGCCTCGCGATGGGCGCTCTATCGCGCGGAGTCCACACTGTCAGAGGTCGCCGACCGGGCCGGGGTCGAGCTTACTTTGTTTCACGGCCGCGGTGGCACCCCGAGCCGCGGCGGCAGCAAACCGCGGGCGGGCATTCTCGCGCAGCCGGCGGGCGTCATGCACGGGCGAATGCGGCTCACCGAGCAGGGTGAGATCATCCACGCCAAGTACGGACTGCGGGGGATCGCATTGCGCACTCTTGAACTGATGACGGGCGCCGTGCTCGAGGCCAGCGCCGGTGACTGTGACGCGAGAAGCTTGCGCCAAGAATTCGCCGATGCCATGACCACCATCGCACGCGAGGGGCGGTCGACCTACCGCGCGCTGGTGTATGAGGACCCGGACTTCATACCCTACTTCCGTTCTGCCACCCCCATCGACGTGATCGAGCGGCTCGAGATCGGCTCGCGTCCAGCCTCCCGCCGCCCGGGTGGCGGGGTCGAAAACCTGCGCGCCATCCCGTGGGTGTTCTCCTGGATGCAGAACCGCCACCTGCTGCCGGGCTGGTACGGCGTCGGCGCGGGCCTCGCCGCGGCCATCGACGCCCACGGCGAGGAGGTCCTCCGCGGGATGGCACGTGACTGGCCGTTCTTCGACAATCTCCTGGCCGACGTCGAGATGGTGCTCGCCAAGGCCGATATGGGGATCGCCGAGCGCTACGCAGGGCTGGCGGGCGAGACCGGCGAGAGGCTGTTTCCCGGGATCCTGGCCGAGTACCGCCGCACCCGGAAGCTGATCTGCGATCTACGAGGCATCCGTGAACCTCTCGAGCGGGAACCGGTGCTGCGGCGCTCGATCCGCCTCCGCAATCCCTACGTCGACCCTATCAGTCTGTTGCAGGTGGACCTGCTGGCGCGGTGGAGAGCCGGCGGCTGTAGCGACCCGGATCTCGAGGAAGCGCTCAAAGTGACAGTGCGGGGAATTGCGCGGGGAATGCAAAATACGGGGTAGTGTGGAATTCGGACGTGGGAATTGAACGGTGCCACGTGTGCGCCAGGCGAAGCCTGGGGAAGGGGGAAGAGATGACGTGAGTCAGAGATGACAGCGGAGTCTTGGAAACCTTTCGAACGGACCTTGCGGGTATGAGTCCCGTCCGGCCAAGGGTGGCCGCCAGCCGGAAGCGAGTCTTGCGCCTCTAGGGTAACCGAAGGGGTGAAGCGTAGACAGCGAGATCGTAGGCTGTGTAGAGAGCTCCGAAATCACCTTTCGTGGACGCCGACCCTGTACGTGGAGTGGGAAGGCAACATCGCCGATGCCGCAACGGCCTGGCATGGCGGGTCCACCGGAGTCGTTGAAGCAGGGCATGCGATCGAAGGTTCGCCAGGAACCTGGGAGACCCCATCGTCTCCATCCTGAGAATGCCGGTAGGGGAGCCGGGAGACCAAAACCCTGGTCTGTCATGGGGAGTGCTTCACCGATGGCGGGAGCGAAACAAGGAGCACGGGATGGTACCGCTGGGCGAGGAAACGAGCCCACCGGGACGGATGGAGGGGAGTCGGAGCGACCCATAGTACCGAGGAGGCCGGGGAACCGATCCCATAGGGACCCGGTGGAGGGAAGGGGTCGCCGGGATGAGGAACCGATAGGGGGAAAGATGCCTGAGAGATTCAGCTCAGGGAGCATCTCAACGAGACTGTGTCGGATAGCGGAAGTGGCGAGGAAGACGCCAGCGATGGTGATCACGACCTTGGCCCACCACATTGATACGGTGTGGATGTACGAGGCGTACCGGCAGACGCGGAAGCACATGGGTGCCACGTTCACATTTGTTGATTTGTTGGTGCTCGTTGGTGCCACGTTCACATTTGTTGATTTGTCAGCTGCGTCGTGAGATCGCTGCGTCGAGGCTGTCGAGCTGGCTCTCGAACTCTGAATCGACCCCTTCCCTGCGAAGACCCTCGGTGAGCCATTTCGTGACGGAGTTGCCGTGCTTGCCAATCATGGCGGCGATGTCGCAGACCCTGAATCCGTATCGTGAAGCGGCGAGCGTCGAAAAGACGACTCGACCATGAGTCTCGTCCGAGGAACGGAAACGGGATGCCAAATCGTCAATCGAATATCCGGAAACTAGCTCGAATCTAAGAGCAAAATCGCCGAGGTCGAGCTCGACCCGCTCCTCGGCGAGTCGCAGGCCGTCAAAGGTAGTTGCTTCCGGATGACGGTCAGAGTCGGCAATCTCGTCGACGTTGTTGGCCTGGGTCCACCACGGCAGGCCGGTGACGTCCCCCTTGGCCCACCGGGCCTCGGCGACCGACAGCACCCAGTGCGCATAGTCATCGGCAGGACTTGCGAGGTTCTTACCCCCGAATCCGCGGAGGACTGCAGGCCGGTCGACCACGTGGGGCTGGCACGCTCCGATAATCTCCCGATGGCCGCTGTAGGGGAAGTCGGCAGGATCGTCGACGATGCCCGCGGCGACGGGGTTCAGGTGGACGTAGGCGACGACCTGCCGGAAGTAATCATCGGAATCGATGACGCGTGCACGATAGCGGCTCTGCCACAGTCGGCCAAGATAACGACGACGCTTATTGTGGCTTCGTGCAACACGGCCTTGAAGCCGGGCCATCGAGCGCCATAGATCGGCATCCCGGGTCTTGAGGACCAGATGATAGTGATTGCCCATCAGGCACCAGGCGAAAACAGTCCACCCATCGAGATCCCGAACCCTGCAAAGGGTTTCTACAAACTCGAGAGCCTCGAGATCATCGTCGAAAACGAACTCGCCGCGCGCAACGCGGCAATACACGTGGTATGTGGCTCCTGGAATAAATAGGCGAGGATGTCTCGGCATGGAATTCCTCCCATGCGTGGACGGGATAACCTGATTCTACCCAGCCCTCCTCACAAATCAACAAATGTGAACGTGGCACCCATGCATGTGGCACCCATGTGGCACCCATGGAAACCTCACAAGGGCGAGTCGAGTTGTCAAGTTGTTATACGTGGAACCCATGCGGTGCTCATCCCAAGGCAACAATGGTGCATTCTGAACGTGGCGCCCTTGCTCATCCCATCCTTGCCCTGAGAATCATGTCCAGCAGCTGGATACACTCCGTGCCGGCTCGAGCGGCGCCGTGTTCGGTATCTCCTGAGATCGCCAGCACCAGATCCAGTTCCGGGACCAGCCCGATGATCTGTCCGCCGTCCCCGGTGAGCATGTAGAAATCGTATTTACGGAGTTGCTCGATCATCTCGTACGCCGGCACAGTGTCGTATATCTGGCAATTCTTCCTGATGATTCCCCACATGATTCCGGCCGACAGACCTGAAATCCCGTGCAACCCGGATGAATGTTCGGCCATACAGTTCGTCACCCAATCCTCGGCGACCAGTTGCGTGCCATTCCAGTTTCCGTTCCGGAGATACAACAGACCAAAGCGGGCACGGTCCCGTGTCGACATCCGGAAAAAGTAGGCTGGGTGCTCAGAGTGCTCACGTTCGTAGCTGTAGAAGCACTCGTCCGGATCGAAATCCTGCATGCCGATTGATCCGGCAATTCGGAGATCGAACTCTTCGAAGATCTGCTTGCCGGTCTGCTGCTCGAAGATCGTGCCCAGGACATTGAAATCCCAATTGTTGTAGTAGTGAAAGCTGTTGGGGGCGTGGCTGCCGCGATCAGGGCGCCGGGCCGCCATCGCACTGGTCTCAGCCGCGGCCGGATGGTATACGCCCGACCTGGATTTGAGCAGGTGAATGACCTTTGCCTCTTTCTCCGCCTCGGTCAGAGGTGGGCTATCATCGATTCCGAGCTGGGCAAGCGTGCTCTCAAGATCGATGTTCCCCTCTGCCGCGTGAATACCATATAGGGCACTCAATAGTCCCTTGCGAACGGAGTGACATTTGTAGGGAAATTCGGTGTCGCCCCAGGCGAGAAGTACCTTCCCCTCGTAGACCACGACGGCTGCAGCGATGACTGGACCGGCTGACTCCATGTATCGCCGGGCGGCTTCAATTTCTGCGCTGGCAAAGCCTGCTTCTTCGCAGCTGTGATGCACAGGAATTCCGTTGAAATGCTGTTCAGGCGGGTCTGCGCATGCTTGAAGAAAAGCTGCAAGCAGGAATCCGAAAAGGAATGTGCGAAGGGCGAGTACCCTCATTCCGTCAGCGTCCCCCAATCGATGGTCATTTCGCTGGACATCCATTTGTCGGGCAATCACCAGAGCACCGGTGCTCTGTACTCTCAATAAACGGGATAGCCTTTGAATGGTTCGGATAAAAAAGCCCCCATGGCACCCATGATCACACCCATGCTAGGGTGGCCACATCGCGCCCCAACCAACATTTGAAGGACCGATGACCTTGGAGGTAGCCATGCGAATCGCGAGATTTTCCTTTGGTCTCATTCTGTCAGTTCTCTTCGTCCAGGCCTGTACGCCTGCCGCTGAGATCGGACTCTCGGTTGACGAATTCGCAGCTGAGGTTCGAGTTCGATCCGAGGCGGTGGCGGAGGCGGAGAGGTTAGGAGAATACGAAACTGTCATCACGTATTTCGCACCCGCCGTCGTTGTCCAAATGGCGGATACTCCACAGTTCCAGGGAAAGGACCAGTTACTCGAAATATACGAGACCGTTTTGTCAACCACGGCGGAATTCGAGGGCACAACCACCGACATCGTCGCATCCGCGAGTGGGGATCTGGCATACGAGTACGGAATCAACCGTTTCGTCTTCGAGACGCCCGATGGACCCGTAGAGGTGCTCGGGAAATACCTTGGGGTGTGGAAGAGGATCGAGGGCGAGTGGTACATCACCGCCATTGCAGTGAGCAACGACGCGCCACCGCCAGCTTGATTGTATTGCTTGGATGCCGCGCATCACATTGTTACATTAGGTGACCCAAAGCCAAAAAGTGATACGTGGCACCCATTCTGCATCCGGCACCCATCCATCGCACCCATCTGCATGATGCCTGTGATGGGGCCCCGACTCACTCTTGGTAGCGGGCGAGCTTCTTCTCTGCGACGACTGTACGACGGCGAAGGGAGGCCTTCTCACCGGGGCAATGGGCCTCGTACCAGCCAAGCGCCTTGTTGATTCCAACGAGGTGAGCGTCGGCTTCGTTGTTGCCGTACCGCGTCGCGGTCCCTTGACCCCAGGGGAGCCCGGATTCGTCCCGCTGCTTCTCGCACTGGCTGACGTGGCGTTGCTCGTGGGCCACCAGGGCCTCGGTGATGATCCGGGGCTTGCAGTTGTCGCGGTTGTTCTTTAGGAATGCGTCCTCACCCTTAATCTTGCATTCTTTATTGACCTCCATGTCGAGGACCGGTTCCTCGACCTCCGGGTGGTCGGGCACGTTTCCTCGCAGGCGATTCACGACCAGCTCGATCAACTTGTTGGCGTCGGCACCCGCCTTGGCCCGGATGGCGTCATCGAGGAAGGCCTCGGTCCAGGCTAGGTCCTGTTCGATGAGGGCACGGACCTCATCACAGGGATCGACGGGATTGACCTTCCAGTCAGCGGTCGTGGTTTCCTGGTACCCGCCCTCCTCTGTGGCCTTCTGCTCCGAGAGGATTCTGCTGCCGGTGAGGGTCTGGCCGCTATTCTTTGTGAAGGAAATTCTTTCGGCGAGTCCCGCGAGCCAGGGCAGAGGCGGCACGAGTTGGCTGGTGGTCTGCGAGCCGTTCTCGGCCGGTGTGCCGACCGTCAGCTTCGTGGTGCAGCCGGGCTCGCAGGTCTCGACGCGCGTCTCCTTGCGGACGATATCGCCGTTGCAGACCCGGTGGTGTTCCATCAGGTCGGAGCTGGCGCGATCGAGGAGCATCTGACCCCGGATACTGAGGACCGCCGTGCCGTCAGGCATCTCCATGAGCCCGGCGGTCGCCTGTCCGATGAGGACCTCGCCGCTCTGGCCACCGTAGGGCTGTGTCAGGTCGACTATCAGCTGGGAGCGCGTGTCCCCCGGCGTTCGGATGTCCTTGGGATAGTTTTTCTGTCGGTAGAGCTGGCTGTGCTCCATCGCCTCGGGAGGCGGGGGGCAGATGATGCTATTGCCCACCGAATTCTTCTCGGTCCGCTCGCGGTCGAGGAAGGTCCAGTCGACGCCCGAGACCGCCCACGCTCCGGCCTGGCCGCACGCGTGGACGGTGACAATTTCAAGCACCTCGCGCTCCCAGCTGTAGGTGGTGCGGCCGCCGTTCTTGTTCGATCTCTTCTTTCCCGAGCCCTGCCGATCGATGGTGGCTTCGAGGTGCCAGACGTGGCGGTCGGGCTTGAACTGCTCGATGATCTCCTGGGGCGTGGTCTGAGCCACCAGGGCCCCGGGCAGGAGGAGCAGGCCCAGGAAAGAAAGGAGCTGGGACGGTAGAACACGAGGGCAAGCCATGGTCGTCTCCTTCTATGGTATCTGGTCTTGAACTTTCTTCGCACGGGTGCCACTGACAACAACATCACATCTTGAACCGACGTGGTGGCTAAGGTTGTTAGGTTATTTTCAGTGGCACCCATGCGTGGCTCCCATGATGTTCCTCGACGGTACACTTGCGTGTCGATCAGCCGAAGCCCATATTGAATCTTAAAGACACTCATTGCGAGGTATGGGGCGGAAATGGTTTCGCGTATCGAGAAGACAACGATTGCGGAGATCTTTGTGCGTCGCATCGAGATCAGCAACGGGAGGTCGATCATGAGGGGTTTGTTGGTCGGTTGTGTTGGCGCTGCGATGATGTTCGTCGTTTCAGGTACGGCCGAGTCACAGTGGTCGAAGATTAAAGATCTGGGAAAGATCCCCGGCATCGACGATCTTCTCGCGAAGGAGCCGCCGTTGACGACAAGCCTTGACGACGCGGTCACCGAGGTCGCGTTCCTCGATGACTACCACGGTCTGGGCGTTATCCCTCTGAGCTCACTGTCACGCGCGGCGGACGGAACATTCATCCTCGATGAACCAGGCCACTACATGATGGAAAGCCAGAGCTACTGCCTCAAGGCCGGTACCTACGGTCCGAGCAAAGGGGATGGCTACCTGTTGGCGCCCCTCAAGGGCCCGTGGTCTGGGATCATTCGAAACGTCCTTCGGCGGTCGGTGCTCTACCCTGAGATTCCCCAGCGGGAAATCCAGCTGTTGCTGTGGGCTATCATCGCGCGCACAAAGATCGAGGACATGGGGCCTGAGTCTCAGAGGGTGGCGGCGAAGCTCCTGGAGCCTAAAGAGCTTTATACCGTCAACGGCGGTGCGATGGGATTGGTCCCGGACCGTGTGTGGTTGGCAGCGATAGCATCGCTGCCGCCCGAGGTGCGACGAATCCGCGAGGCCGAGGCCGACCTTCGCGAGGCACTGACGTCCGGTACGCAGACCTATGAGGAGATCGAGCGGGTCGCAGTGCTCGTCGGTGAGCCGCCACCACAGGAAGGCGATCGCGTCGTGCCGGGGGGCCGCTGGTCCTATCATCCCGCCGGCTATTTCATTCGTTTTCGGCCGTCCGGGTACTCGCGGACGCGGGTCGAAGTGCACCTTCCCGCGCCGGTGGAGATCAAACGTGACGCGGAGGGCAGGATCACGCGGTTGGTTGATGGTCATGGCTGCACCATCGAAATCGAGTACGACGACGACCGGCAGGCCGGCGACGGCCCGATCCGGGCCTTTGGTTTCAAGACGGTGCGCTGTGAGCACGCCGCGGGCGAGGCCGGCGGGGAAACCGTGACAACGAGCTGGGCCGAGCGAGGATGGACCCTCGTCGGTTTGCCCACAACTGACGGGACTGTCGCTGGCATCGAAGCGCGCTTTACCGGCGTGGGCGCCCGCTACCGGCGTGCGCTCGAGCTCCAGGAGGCGCTGCACACCCTTGAAGGTGGCGTCCGCGCCGAGCTGGTCGAGGCTTCTGCGCCAACGCTCTCAGCAGAGGCGTTCGAGACCCTTGTCAACCTCGCCCACCTCTCTCAGGCGCTCGAAAATGTCACCGGCACGGGGCCCGACGCAGACCCGAAGTGGGGCGACTTCCAGGCACATGTAATCAAGGGCGCGTGGCAGTGGTCACTGGTCAATTCGTTTGGATCGGCGCGGCATTTTCCTCCGGACGAACGACTGACGATAGAGGCTCTTCGAGAGCGAATGGCCCGTCACCGATCCAACTCGTCACGTGGGATTGTCCGCGCGGTCCTCCGAGGAACGCCCGGTGAGGTGAGCCTCGCCAAATCCGAGGAAGAGGAGGAAGTGGATCTCGATGAAGGGTTCGACCTCTCACCCGACGGCGCACAACCGGGGCGCGGCGGCTCGCAGCGGTTGGGAGAGTCGAACCGGGGCACCGACATGGATTCGACGTGTGCTGGAAACTACAGCGGCTGCAAGGAGATCGCTTTTCGCGAGTATTTCAGAGAGTGCACTCCAGTCTGCTTCATGATGGAAGTGTACGAGGAGTTCGTCGACTGCTTCGACCGCTGTACTCAGGACTACGAGCACTACAAAGATTACTGCAACAAGAAGGCGCAGCACTGTCTCGAGGGAGGTGGGTGGTAGCCGTCCGCGGAGGAGCAGAGGCACAGAGGCACTCGAGGCACGAGGGCCTAGGGTGCCAGGGTGCTACGTAAAGTCATAACGTGATACGTGGCACCCATGGATCGAGCCTGTTCGATTCCGGACAGCCGATGCCCAGTAATGAACGATGGGCTCGCGCTTCGTCTCGTGGTGGGTCGTATGGGGTGGCCCGGCTCTTGCTAGGTAGGTTACCGATGAGTCGTCGGGAGGTGTCATGGACCACGGTGCAGACGAGCGGCAGATTGACATAGGGAACGACCGAAGAACGTCTTTTCTGGAAGGCCTCCTGCACGACCTGCTGCTGGCCGGACGACGGATCGTGCGGCGACCCGGCTTCGCACTGATTGTGGTGATCACTCTCGCGGTCGGCATCGGCCCCAACGTGGCGATTTTCAGCGTGATCAAAGCGATGGTCCTTGAACCCTTGCCCTACCCGGAGTCCGACCGCCTTGTCCAGGTATGGACGACAGGCATCGAATCCAGATGGCAACAGCCCTTCTCCTATCCGAACTTCCTCGATCTCCGGGATGAGGGTTCCTGCTTCGACGCATTCGGCGCCTTGTCGCCTTGCTCCTACAACATCGGGGATGGTGAGCCGGTTCGGGTGAGCGGATTCATGGCGACCGCCGGTGTCCTGCACGCCTACGGCATCGAACCGAGTCTTGGCAGATTCTTCACTCGCGCCGAGGTGGAAAACGGCAGTCGATTGGTGATCCTCAGCGACCAGCTTTGGCAGGAACGATATGGTGCCGATCGCGAAATCATCGGTTCGACCGCCACCATCAATGGGGAAGCCCACGTGGTGGTTGGTGTTATGCCGGCGGGCGCCGAATTTCTCTCACCCTGGAGCCGGGGCGGCGAGATCAAGCTGTGGACGCCGCTGGAAGTTCCGCCCTTCTTCGCCGGACCGGAGGGCAGGGGCCGTAACTGGCTGCTCGCCATCGGCCGTCTCAAGGCGGGAGTGGAGTGGAAGGCGGCCGAGGCGGAGCTGAAGAGCATCGCCGCCGTTCTGGAACAGCAGTATCCGGAGAGCAACGCTCGCACCACGGTCTGGATCAATCCGTTCCTGCGACAGATCATCGGTCGCATGTCCGGGCAACTGCTGGTGCTCCTGGGCGCGGTGGGCCTGGTGCTGCTCATCGCGATGGCCAACGTGGCGAGCCTGCTGCTTGCCAGAGGCGCCGGGCGGCAGCAAGAGGTGGCGATCACTGCGTCGCTGGGCGCTTCCCGGACGCGGATCTTTTCCCAGCAGCTCCTGGAAAGTCTGGTGCTGTCCTTGCTGGGCGGTGCGGCCGGGCTGCTGCTCGGCGCCTGGTGCGTTTCCTTCCTGCGCAGCGTCATTCCTGCCTCGGTGCCCCGTTCCGGTGAAATTGCATTGGACGGCGGCGCCATCCTGTTCATGCTGGTCCTGGCACCGCTGGTGGGCCTGGCGTCCGGTCTGGTTCCGGCTCTGACGGCTTCCCGGACCAGCATCATGGGCAACATCCGCCAGTCGAGTGGCACTGTCACCGGCAGCATCGCTCGAAACCGCATGCTCCGGGGTCTGGTCGTGACCCAGTTGGCGGTCGTGTTCCTGCTCACCAACGGCGCCGTGCTCCTGGTCAAGAGCTACCAGAACGTGTTGAGTACAGAGCAGGTATTCGATACCGAAGAGGTACTCACAGCGAATATTTCGCTTGCCGGAGGAGAAGGTGATCCCGAAGCCAATCGGGCTCGAGTCGAATTCTGGGAGGAGATTCTCGAGCGTTGCGCCGCCCTGCCGGGGGTGGAGCGGGCTGCGGTCACCACCAAACTGCCCATCGAGGGGGGCACCTACAACGGCTCGGTCCTGGTCGAGGGCGAGACCTTTGATCCCGAGAGAAAGACCGAGCTGATCGAGCGATCCTTCGTGAGTCCCGGCTACTTCGAGGCGATGGGTATTCCACTGTTGGCTGGCAGGGTCATGGAGTGGAATGAAGGTACCGAGGTCGAGCGAGTCGTTGTGGTCAACAGAGCGTTTGTCGATCACTACTGGCCCGACCAGGATGCTCTCGGCCGGCGGATTCGCCAAGACGCCGAGCCTTCCCAGTGGTCTGCGGTCGTGGTGGGAGTTGTGGAAAATGTACGCCAGTGGGGCGCTGAGTACCGCGCGCTTCCCGAGATGTACCAGCCGTACTACCACTTTCCAGAGCCGGACTCCAAGCTCATCATTCGCGCGAGTGGGGGGGTGCTGTCGATGGTGCCGGCCATCCGGCGGCAGGTTCTCGATATCGATAGCAACCAGCCGATCTCGGACGTGCGGACCATGGAACAGGTGTTGGCCGGGGCGACGCGGGGACGTCAGTTCCTGCTGGTGTTGGTGAGCCTGTTTGCGGTCATCGCGGTACTGCTATCCGCCGCCGGTGTGTTCGGCATCATGTCCCACAGCGTGGCGCAGCGTACCCGGGAAATCGGCGTTCGAGTCGCCTTTGGCGCGGTCCCATCCGATCTGGTCTCGATGGTGCTGCGCCAGGCGGCGCGACTGGCGGGCTTCGGCCTGGTTCTGGGGTCGGTTCTGTTCGTTCTGTCCGTCGGCGTCATCAGCAATCAACTCTATGGTGTGAACTCAATCAGTGCCCTTCCCCTTGCGGTGAGTTCACTGATCCTGCTGACGGTGGCCCTGGTCGCGTCGGTAGTGCCGGCCTTGAAGACGACCCGATTCGACCCCAACCGGGCACTCCATGGTGATTGACCCGCACTACAGCAACGATAGGTGCGATCGGTGCCACCCTAAGCAAGCCCAGCATTGTTCGTCGACGGGAACCCAACAAAGTTTAGAGAACCAAGGGTGGTGGCCATCCTGCTGCATCATCTGAGATATCCGTGATGCAACAATGCGGAACGTGGCACCCATGGCATCCTTCATACTCCCCCAGAGGTTGCCTACGGCAGACGGCTCAATGAGTTTCGAACGGGCGCCGCCATTTCTCGGTTAAGCTGAGGCGGTTCGCTTCGGGGGTTCCATGAAACGCAGCATGGCCGTTGTTCTATTTGCCGCCTTCCTCGTCACCTTCGTGGCCTGCGATTCAAGTGAACGGGTGCGGGTCGAGCCCGATCCGATGGAGCGGGTCGAAAACGGCCTTTTCCTCGGTGCGCCGGTTGTGGGTGTGCCCGGGGCCTCGCTCGAGAAGCGGATGGCCGCGTTCGATGTGCCGGGGGTCAGCGTTGCAGTCATCCACGATTTCGAAATCGTGGCGGCGAGGGCTTGGGGAGTCGCCGACCGCTCCACTGGACGCATGGTGGATACCAACACGCTGTTCCAGGCGGCCTCGATCAGCAAGCCGGTGACCGCGACGGTCGTGCACCGGTTGGTTCAGTCTGGGACCCTGGATCTCGATGTTCCCGTCAACAGCTATCTGAGCTCGTGGAAGCTGCCTGAGAACGAGCTCACTCGCGACACTCCGGTCACGCTGCGGATGCTCCTGAGCCACACGGGAGGGACCACGGTTTCCGGCTTCCCGGGCTACGAACCGACGGATGCTCTCCCGACAGTGCTGCAGGTTCTCGACGGCAGCGCCCCTGCCAACACGCCTCCGATCCGGGTCGATATTCAACCCGGCCAGACATATCGCTACTCCGGCGGCGGCACGACGATCGTGCAACAGGTGCTCGTCGACGTCATAGGTAAGCCATTCCCCGACCTGATGCAGGAGACGGTGCTCGGCGCCGCCGGTATGGTGAACAGCGCCTTTGACCAGCCGGTATCTCCCGATCGGGCAGAGAATGCTGCGAAGGCCCACCGGGACAGCGACGGGTCCGACGACAATAGCCACATCTACCCGGAGCTCGCCGCGGCGGGCCTGTGGACAACTCCTACCGACCTCGCCCGATTCGCGATCGCCATCCAGCACTCGGTTCGAGGCGATGACGACGCTCTGTTGGCACAAGAATCGGCCGGGGAAATGCTGACAGTCATTCAGGACGATGCCGCTCTGGGGTTCTTCAAGGTGCCGGGGCGGGGTGAGGGTTATTACGGTCACGGTGGAGGGAACTATGGCTTTCGCTGCCAGCTGATTTTTCATTCGGAAGAGGGTTACGGCGCGGCGATCATGACCAACGGTTCCAACGGTGGAGAGTTGATCGAAGAGGTCATCAATGCCATCGCTCGCGCCTACGGCTGGCGGGGCTACCTGCCCGAAGAAATCCGCCCGATCGAGGTAGGTCAGGACGAACTCGCGAGCTTCACCGGGCGCTACCGTATCGGCCCGGGTCGGGTGACGGTGCTCAGCGCAGGAGAGGGAGTCCTGCTGCACCGCGAGGTGTTGCAGCCCGGCGTCATCACCCTCTACCCGGTGGCCCCGGACAGCTTCCGGCTCACGAGGCGTACTCTGTCCTTCGTTCGCGGAGAGGACGGCCAGATCGAGAGAGTCGAATCCGAACCACCCGGCATTTCCTGGGAGCGGCTCGGTGATGAAGAGTTGCTGGCGCCGGAGCTCCTTCTGGCCGGCCGCACCGAGGAGGCCATCGCCCTGTACCGCGAGCTCGACATGGAGGAGCAGCGCCTCAACCAGGCCGGCTACCAGTTGCTCGCCGAGCCCGATCGATCGGCCGAGGCGATCGCTGTCTTCCTGCTCAACACGGAGCTGTTCCCGGAGTCCTCCAACACCTGGGACAGCCTCGGTGAAGCCTACATGGAAGCAGGCGAGACCGAGCTCGCCATCGCCAACTACGAAAAGTCGCTGGCACTCGATCCCTCCAATACCAATGCGGTGGCGATGCTCGAAAGGTTGCGCGAGAAGTAGCTTGCCGAGGTACGACCGGGGGGCACCCATGTGGCACCCATGTGACCCATGTGCTATGTGCTACACCTTTTCATGTGGTGAGCGGCACCTATGGGCACCTCAGTTTTTCAGGTGAGCTAGTTCCCCGATTCCTTGATGCCCTCGACATTTTTCACGGTCAATTCGAAAACCAAGTCCTTGCCGGCGAGCGGGTGGTTGCCGTCAAGACGGGCCACGTTTTCGGCCAGGTGAATGACCAGCAAGGGGAATTGCTGGCCCTGCTGATCCTGTGCCGTGACGATGGTGCCGACGGCAACATCGGGAGGAAGCTGGGACCGGGGAACCTCGATGATGCGGGTATCATCTCGCTCGCCGAATCCCTCGGAAGCCGAAACCGCCTTGACCACGTGAGCTTCCGGCTCCAACCCGGCCAACGCCTGCTCGATCGCCGGAAAGATCTGGCCGGCGCCGAAGATGAAACGCATCGGGCCGGTCTCGGAGGAGGAGTCCAGGACGGTGCCGCTGGCATCCTTGAGCTCATAATCGACTGTGACCATACGGCCGTCGCGGATGTCGGCCTTGCCGTCGATGGCTACAGTTTCGGGCTCATGGTGGTTGTGATGATCATGCCCCCCGCAACCGCCTTCGCCACCGCCGCAGGTTTGCGCCTCGCCAAATGCGCGGCAATCGCCGGAGATAAAGAGCTCAACCGCCTCTCTGACCGTGTCGGCGTTTTCTTTGTAGTGGACGTCGATTCCGACCTGTTGGAAGCCGGAGAGGGGCCGACCGCCCATTCCGCCGGCGAGGAGAACCTCGACCCCGCGTTCTTTGAGGAGGGTCACGGGCGCCATGCACCCACCCTCGACGTGCCCCGAATTTTCAAGAACGGAAACCTCTCCGATAACGTCATTGGCCACGGTGACCAGGGTAAAAGCGGCACAGTGGCCGAAGTGCTCCGAAATGGTGGAATCGAGACCGTCGTTGGTGTCAGAGGGAACTGCGATCAGCATAAATCGCTCCTTTCACGAGGACGGATAGTAACCGGCAATCATCAAGCTGTCCAAATTGATTGTTGTGCAGATGGGCACATCAGGTAGGGTGCCACGTGTGCGCCAGGCGAAGCCTGGGGAAGGGGGAAGAGATGACGTGAGTCAGAGATGACAGCGGAGTCTTGGAAACCTTTCGAACGGACCTTGCGGGTATGAGTCCCGTCCGGCCAAGGGTGGCCGCCAACCGGAAGCGAGTCTTGCGCCTCTAGGGTAACCGAAGGGGTGAAGCGTAGACAGCGAGATCGTAGGCTGTGTAGAGAGCTCCGAAATCACCTTTCGTGGACGCCGACCCTGTACGTGGAGTGGGAAGGCAACATCGCCGATGCCGCAACGGCCTGGCATGGCGGGTCCACCGGAGTCGTTGAAGCAGGGCATGCGATCGAAGGTTCGCCAGGAACCTGGGGGAGACCCCATCGTCTCCATCCTGAAATACCGGTAGGGGAGCCGGGAGACCAAAACCCTGGTCTGTCATGGGGAGTGCTTGCCGATGGCGGGAGCGAAACAAGGAGCACGGGATGGTACCGCTGGGCGAGGAAACGAGCCTACCGGGACGGATGGTGGGGAGTCGGAGCGACTCATAGTACCGATGAAGCCGGGGAACCGAGCTCGAAGGGACCCGGTGGAGGGAAGGGGTCGCCGGGGAAGCGGAACTGAGTGGGGGAAAGATGTCGGGGACACCGAGCCTGTACGGCACCTCAACGCAACCCGTTCAGATAGCAGACCGAGGGCGCATGTTGTGCGCAGCGAATCCGCGGTCCCGAGGAGCCGGATGCGGTAGTCCCGCACGTCCGGATCTGTGGGGGGCCTGGGCGGGCAACCGCCCGGGCCTACCTGACCCGCATTTGTTGAATTGCCGGGGTGCCACCCATGCATGAGGTCCCGACCGGTTGACGCCTACTCGTCCAGCGCCACCCCTAGACGGGCGATGAGCTGCTCCCGTTTGGTGGGGTCGGAGGTGGCCTGCAACCGGTCCGCCAGACGGAGGATGAATACCGCGTAGTCGCTGTGCCAGTCGCGTTCGAGGGCGGCGTCTTCGATGCGCTCGGCAGCCCGGCCCTTACTTTGAGCGGTACCGGCCACTAATTCGAATGTCTCGTCGAAGGAGGGGATGACGATTTTTTCGGAGCTCAGCCCGCGCTCACTCAACAACTCGGCCAGGGCGCGACGGGCTCCATCGTCGCCGTGGTTGAGAAACAGTCGCCCGGCCAACGGAGTTCTCTCCATGATCCAGTCGGCCAGCTCTGATTGGTCGGCGTGCGCGGAGTAGTTGCCGATGCGACGGATGCGGGCCTCCACTTTGAACTCCCGGCCGTGGATGCGCACCTTGTCGGCACCGTTCGAGATCACGTGCCCGAGGGACCCCGGGGCCTGATAGCCCACGAACAGAATCGTGGCCTCAGGCCGCCAGATGTTCGACCTCAGGTGGTGCTTGATACGACCCGCGTCGCACATCCCGCTGGCCGAGATAATGATCGCCCCGCCGGCGACGCCGTTGATGTCCTTGCTCTCCTGAACCGTCTGCACGAGACGGAAGTTCTTGTGTTTGAAGAGCTCAGCTCCGTCGATATCGACGTCTTCGAGCGAGTCGGAATAGCGCATGAAGACCTCGGTGGCCTTCCTGGCCAGAGGTGAATCCAGATAGACAGTGGTCTTGGGGATCTCGCGCCGATCGAGCAGCGCATGGATGTCGTGCAGCAGCTCCTGGCTGCGCTCGAGTGCAAACGCCGGGATGATGACGTTGCCGCCGCGCTCGAGCCCGGCCGTCAGCTCGGCCCGCAGGGTCTCGCGCCGGCTGGCTATGGTGTAGTCCGGGCGCTCGCGATCGCCGTAGGTGGCCTCGCAGACGACGTAGTCGAAACCCTCGGGGGCGTCGGGCTCGGGGTGAAACACCTTGTGCTCCGGACCCAGGTCGCCGGAGAACAGCATGCGCAGTTTGTTCCCGGAGCGATCGGGGTCGAACACCACTTCGGCTGAAGCCGACCCGAGAATGTGGCCGGCATTCCAGAACCTGACCTGTACGCTGTCCATGGGCTCGAACCACGACTCGTAGTCCATGCCCTGCATCCGTTTGAGTGCGGCGGCGACGTCCTCGGAGGTGTAGGCGGGCTCGATCAGGGGCAGACCGCGCCGCTCCCGGCTGCGGTTGCGGCGTTCGGCGTTGGACTCCTGAATGTGGGCCGAATCGGCGAGCATGAATTGCAGCAGGTCCACCGTCGCCCGGGTGGCGAAGATCGGGCCCTTGAAACCCTCCTTGACGAGTTTGGGCACCAGACCGCTGTGGTCGATGTGGGCGTGGGTCAATACCAGAAAGTCGATCGCCGAGGGATCAAAGGGGAAATCCCGCGAGTTGAGCTCGCGCACCGACCGGTTGCCCTGATACAGGCCGCAGTCGATCAGAAACCGGGTCTCGTCCGATTCGATCAGCGAGCAGGACCCGGTCACTGTCCCGGCCGCGCCATGAAAGGAGATGTTCGTCGTCATCGTGCCTCCGATTTCAGGGCTGCCATCATACCTGGAGACACGAAATCGCCGAGCTTCTTCGAGATCGGCGCCCGGCACCTTCACTCTGTCATCATTGGTGAAGTTGGTGAACGTGGCACTCATCTGCATGCGATGCATCGGGGTTGAGCGGCTAGAGATCCCAATAGCTGCCTTGATCTTCACTTCGCAAGGCCCTTCGAATCCTAATCTCAGCGCCGTCTACAACGGGTCATCCTCTGATAACGCAACAATCTCTTTGCTCTGTCGAGGTGCGACTCGCGAACGGCTGGATGGGGCGGCTAGGATGCCACCCATTAGAAATCAACAAGTGTGGAAGTGTCTACGTGGCACCCATGGGGAAGTGTGTACGTGGCACCCATGGCACCCATGGGAAGCCCGTAGGATTTCAATGGCCGCCGAGGGGCCTCCGACCGAGTCTTCGGTGGCGAAGCTTGGGGTTCCCTCAGAAATTCCACCCGACGCCAAAGCGCACGATGCGCGGTCGTTGGAAGTGATAGGTCTCGAGATACTCGGGAACCGGGGCGCCGTACCACGTCTCCGCGTAATCCCACAGCTGTTCGGCCCCGCTGTTGTTGAAGACGTTGAACACATCGAGCCGGACGAACCACTCGCCTCCGAGGCCGCGGAAGGTGTAGTTCAGCATCAGATCGAGGTTCCACAGGTCATCGGTGCGGCCGCAGCAGCCACGGGGCCGGGGCTCACCGTCGGTATAGAAGGAATAGGTAATGCCGGTATACGGATTGCTGTAGCTGTTTGCAAAGGGGTCGGTCGGGTGACGGCCGAATGAGTTGACCGGGCGACCGCTCTGGTAGATAAAGCTCGAGCCGATGCTGAGCCCGAGGTCGAAGGTGTACTGGCCCCAGAGGATGAGGTTGTGCCGCCGGTCTTCCGCCAGGTCGCCATAGGAGTTCTCCATCAGGGTGGCGGAGTTGAAGAAGAGTGACAAGAGATTGGGGTCATTGGCGATATTGTCCGAGTCGATCACGCCACCATAGTTGCCGTAGGTATGGGACCAGGTGTAGGAGCCGCTCATGGACCAGCCATTCGAAAAGCGGCGCGCGACCGTGAGGTCGATGGCGTAGCGGTCTCGCTTGGCCGCCTGAATCCCGAGGAATTCGGCGGGAATGAAGATTCGGTCGAGGATGCCGTCGTCGCCGAGGTCGTACCATCCCCGGAAGTCGGCGCCCGGGTTGCCGAGCCGCATCTCGAAACCGCAGTGATCGTCTGTCCCGGTCAGCGCAGGATTCGCGCACTCGACGCCATAGAGCTCGTAAAGACCGACATCGATGGCGTAGTCATCGAGGACCTGGTCGAATCGGCGCATCACACCCCGCACCCCCACAGTCCAATTCCGTCCGATCATCTGTTCGTAGCCGATGATGAGTTCCTGTTGGGCCATGGGGTCGAAGTTGTCGGACAGCACCTCTTTCGGATCCGGGGTCGTTCCATCACCACGGGGCACGACGGCAAGTGGATCGCCGACGGGTGGTGGTGACGGCGAGCCGTCGGTGTTGAGCTCGCCGTCGAAGAGGTACCACGAGTCCACGTCGTAGACGGCACTCGCCAGGAGGATGTTGAACTTCGACAGCACAGGGTAGTGGAATACCCCCCAACTGGCGTAGAGCCTCGACCGTCCGTTGGCCGATGGGTCCCACACCACGCCGAGACGCGGCGCCCACTGGTCGTTGGTCTCGATAAATGTCTGGCCGAAGGCGTTCTTGTTCTCGTAGGCCTCCCACCGGAGACCAAAGTTGAGGGTCAGACCCGGCTGCACGATCCAGCTGTCCTGGAGATATGCGGCGAAGGAGTTGGTATCGAAGACGCCATCTCTCAAGAGCTCCGAGACCTGGAGGAGATCCTGGTCCCACGGAAGGTCGGGGAAGATGAACTCGGCCGGGTCTCCACCGTCTGTCCCGTTTTGGTAGTAGATATACTGGACACCTCCCGAATACGCCGACGAGTCGCGAGACTCCTTGAGTTCGAGATCGACGCCCCCCCTGAGGCTGTGATCACCGACAAACCAGTCCAGATCGGCACGATAGGCGTTGCGGAGGTCACCATGGCCGCCGGGAATAATCCAAAAGGTCTGGGCGCATCCGGGGTTGGCATTGTGTTCCGGACGGTAGTCCGCGACAACCGGACATTCATCACCACCGGAGCTGTTGAACCGGTCGAACTCGTTGCGGCCTGCGCCGACCAACAGCAGAAGATTCTCCTGAAGCACGCCGTTGTACTTGAGAACGACGTTGTCTCCACCTGCGTTGGTTGTCCCACTACCCCTATAGGCCAGCCTCTCGTCCAGCTCTGGGGAGTAGAGCCACGAGTTATGTCGCCGCTCGGTCTTATCTGTGAAATACGTCGCCTCGAGCCGGTGGGCGGGGTTGAGAATCCAGTCAATCTTGCCGCCCCAGTAGGGTGTGGATCGGCTCACATCAAGCTCCTCCCAGAAGAGCTGGTAATTCTCGATGGAGGAGAAGTCGGTGTATTGCAGGCCGGCGAAGAAGAAGAGCTTATCCCTCAAGATCGGGCCGCCCAACCATGCGTTCCCGTCGACGACCTCGCGCATCTCACGACTGCGCCGAAACCAGGTGTTGTCCGGCGCCGTCTCCTGCAGCGCCTCCGGTTCCCAGAAAAGACTCAGTCCCCCGCGAAAGTCATTCGTACCTCGCCGAGTGACCATGTTGATGACCCCGCCGGTGGCGCGGCCGTACTCGGCCTGGAATCCGCCGAGCTTGACCTGGACCTCGTCGATGAGCACTACCGGAACAAAGCTGGCACCGAGACCGTAGCGGAAGTTGCCGAGGTCGAGACCGTCAAGGACATACGCGTTCTCACCAATGGAGCTGCCGGCGACCGAGGCGTAGGACTGGCCGGGGGTGTGGGTTCCCCAACCCATGCCCGGCTCATCCCACATCCGCGGCGCCCTGGCGGTGCCGGCCGCCATCAGTGCGATCTGGGTGACCTCCCGCTGGACCGGCAATGCGTTCATCTGTCGGTTGACATTGACCGTCAGGCCGGTGGTCGTGGACCGGAGATCCACCGGCGGCAACTCGCCCGTTACATCCACGACGTCCGAAAAGGCACCGACGTCGAGCGAAACATCGTGACGGAGGCTCTGCCCGACCGAGACATGGAGACGCGCCTGGTACGGCTGAAAGCCCGACGCCGCCGCCTCGAGCTCGTATTGCGATGGCACCAGCGCCGGAAAACGGAATTGACCGCGAGAGGTGGTCAGCGCCGTGCGCGTGAGACCGGTGTCACCGTCTCGGATCGAGATCTCGACCCCCGGCAGCGCCAGACCGTCGGGATCGCTGACGGTGCCGGCGATCTCACCGGTGGTCTCCTGAGCCAGAGCCGCGGACGTCGAAATGATGAGCAACACCACCCACACCGCGGCTGAACGTCTCATCGGACCTCCGTTAGAAGTACCGTCAACGCACCCTGAAGTTGGATTCCTCTGCCAAGAAGTTACCTCTCTACATCCGAATTCGCAACACTGCCATCGTTGTAGAGATTCTTTTCCGGGAAAGAGTTGTCGACTGAACTACCACACCGGGACGTCGGCCCACCCACGGTAGGCGGTGGGGTCGGCCTCGATGCGGTAGCCGTTGGGCGAGGTCGGGTCGGAGATCGCGCGCAGATTGGTGATTGCTTCGAGGGTGGTCACCAGCTCGTCGTAGGGAAGCGTGTGCATCGGCGATCTGGTCAGATCGGGCACCGGCCACAGCCGGAGCGTCCCGTCGCCCCCCGCCGACGCGAGCCATTGACCGTCGGGCGAGAACTTGACGTCTTTGACCCTACCGTCGTGACCGTAAAGCAAGTACGGTTCGCCGCCCTCGATCGTGCTCACACGCACGACCCCGTCGAATCCGCCGCACGCAATCAGGTCGTCTTCCACCCCGAACGCCACGCTCTCGCACGAGGAAAAGCCGGGCAACACTCGAGCCCGACCATCTTCGAGGTCGACCAGCACGCCCGTGTTGTTCTCCGCGACGTAGAGCGCCCGCTGTCCATCCGGGCTCATCCTGAGGTCGTCCCCTTCGACGCCCGCCCGGGGCCGCGGCCGGCCATCCAACACGACTTCCACGTCCCCGGTGCGGTAGGCCCAGCGATGGAGCCGCGGGCCACCTGACACCACCAGGTGCCCCGACGGGTCAAAGGCGATCCCGGTAACCAGCTCGCCATCTCCCGGATCGAAGACCCGTCTCTCCCCGGTCCGGAGATCCAGTGCCACAACTGTCGACGTTGCACCGGTCGCCCCCGCCCACGGGGTCGTGGCCACGATTCGCCCGGTCGGATCGAAGGTCGGCCCGTAGGGGGTGTCTGGCAGCTCGTCCAACTGTTCGGGCACGGTTCCATTCAGGGGGACCTTCCAGCTCTGACCCCTCTTCATCGCCACGATTAAGCGTCCATCCGGAGCCGCGGCAACACCCCATCCCCAAAATTCAGAGGACTCGAGCAGAATTCGATCGTCGGTGTCCGGTCCCGAAAGCGGCCAGCGGGTGACCCTGCCGTTCAGGAGATTGCACGAATAGAGGTATCGGCCATCCGGGGAGAAATCGATCTCCATGATCCCCTCGTCTCCCTCCCGGATGACCGAAGACCGGCGAGAGGCGATGTCCCACAGCGCGACCCCATAGCCGCCGCCGGGCGCCGCAAACCACCGGCCATTCGGGTGGAACGAGGCTCCGGTCATCTGTGAGCCCTTGATGTTGAGCGTTACCGGCAACGCCGATGGCGGACCGGCGATGTCCCACACGCCTGCACCCAGGAAATAGGCGATGCCCAGGCGTGTGCCGTCTTCACTGAACCCCATCCCCATCGGCGAACCAAAGGTGACCGCGATGCGACGCCGAGGCTTCGTTCCGTCTCCCTCGACCGGCCAGATCACGATGTTCTCGAGATCGCAGGCCGCAACAGTCCGACCCGACGGATCAAAGTAAGGTCTGGCCGGCATATCGAACGACCCTTTGTGCCGACCGATGATTCTGAACGGTTCGGTGTCCAGGGAGTCGAGTCGATAAAGCCGAATCTCCCGATCCACGATCACCGCCATCAGTTCGCCGGACCGATCCAAGCCCGGGAGTTTTGCCGTCTCCACCGAGCCCAACACCCGGGAGCGATCAGCCGTTGGCGACCACCGACGGATGAAAGTCTCGCGATAGTCGAATTGCGAACCAATCCCAAGCACGGGCTCCGAGACGATGACCGAGCCTCCTTCGTCATCGGGATCCCCCTGGGCGGGAGTGACTCCGACGATCTCACCGGACAGCGTGCGGGAGTAGGTCCAGTCTCCGGTGGTCCACAGCCGGGCCTTGAGGATTATCCCATCCGAATCCGAGACGGACTGTGATGCGACCAAGAAGGTATCTTCGTGGCCGAACGCGAGGGGGCCGACGATCCCGTCATCCTCGAAACGCAGATCGACCGGTCGATCGCCATCGTCCTCATAGACGCGAATCCCTCCGCTCCAGTCCCCGGCTGCGAGCCGGGCGCCGTCGTTCGAAAAGGCGATACTGGAGATCATTTCGTTGCCGGCGTCCACCACCGTGACCGGTGGTCCGGCCCACAGGGTCTCGACGGCAAATCGACGCGCTTCGGGAGTGTCATGGCGCTTGAGACTTTCGATGGTGAAGGCCAGGGCGTCCGTATGGTGTTTGGGCAACACCGCTTGGCCAAGAGCGAGCAGCTTCGACGCTTCGGCACGGTTGGCTTCTGCGACGGCTCGTTGACGCGACACTCCGACGACGGCCACGACGGCGAGAAGCATGGCAAAAGCGGCCGCGACGGCGATTCGCCGACGTCGTTTGCGACGTTTGGCGTGTGACTCCATGGCCCGCGTGAAGTCCTCCTCGAGCTCGCTGAGACCGCCCGGGTATCGCTCGCGCCAGACCGAGAACTCGCGGTAGGCCGTGCCGGCCCACAGGAGGTCGTCGCTTTGGCCCTGATCGTTCCACGTTCGGGCTGCCTGTCGCAGCTGATCGCGGAGCTGGGCGCCGTCGGCGTCCTGGGTCTGCCAGCGAACGAGGCGAGGCCAGCCGGCGAGCAGCGACTCGTGGATGATCTCGACCCGACTCGTCGGTTCCCGGTCCTCTTCGCGAACCTCGTAGGAGGTGAGGAGCCGCGCGTCGATGAGCTCTCGAAGAACTTCTTCGGGCGATCCGCCGTGCGAGTCGTTGAAGACCGAGAGCAGCGCGTCCCGGTCCTGGATGGCCCGGGTCCCGTCTGCCGTGACGAGGTTTCGGAAGATCTCGCGCACGATGGCGACGCGATCATTGCCGATCCGGTCGATGGTGGCCTCGGCGTGACGGGCGAGGGCGCCGCTGACCCCACCGATGTCGCGGTAAGCCTCTCGGGTCAGGAGCCCTCGCTCGCGATCGCGCTTCTCCCACAAGCGGGCTGCGGCGAAGGCCAGCATGGGCAGCGCCCCGCGTTCGCCCTCGACCTCGCCGAGCATCTCATCAACGAGATCGTCGTCCTCGAATCGATAGCCGCATTGCATGGCGGGTTGGACGAGGGCGCGGCGGAGGTTGCCGCCGGTTGGCGGATCGAGGAGGGTGAGATCGGCGATGACCGGCCGCAGCGGCTCGTGCCGGTTGCAGGCCATCAGGAAATCGTCCCTCATGGACAGCACCACGTGAACATCGGACTCGAGCGGCAGCCGGTGAATGAGGGAGGCGAATCTGTCCTGCGTCTCGAGTGTGTTGAGGGTAAAGAGCTCCTCAAACTGGTCAATGACGAAAAGAGCCCGTCCATGCCCGGCGCGCCAGCTCGAAAACGCAGAAATCGTCGCCTCGTCATCACCGGTCGCCAGCGCGCCGAGGGCCTCGGTGTTGTCACCGAGCGCCGGCACCAATGAGCTGCGCATCGAGGCGACGGCGGAGGTTCCGGGCTTGCAGGAGACGATGACCCAGTCGCTCGACGCCTTCGGGATCAGCCCCGCCTGGAGGAACGAGGTCTTCCCCGCACCGGAAGGTCCGACCAGACCGAGGAGGCGCGCGGGTCCTTCGAGCTTGGCCCACATGGACTCGACCTCGGCTTCTCGACCGAAGAAAAACTCGGCATCCGTTTTGGTGAAGGAGGCGAGGCCGGGGTAGGGCGCGAGGTCCTCGGCCCCATCGACGCGGAGCGTCACGTCCTCGAGGGCGCGGGTCAGGGTGTGGGCCGAGTTGAATCTCCCGCCAGGCTCCTTGGCGACGGCTTTTTTGATCACTGGCGCCCATGGGCTGTCTGGCGTCCTTGGGGGATCGTGCCTGACCCCTTCCCAGACGCTCTGCCGACTCTCGAGGTCTCTAACCCCGCGCGGGCTCACCATCTCGGCGAGGACCACACCTGCGGAGTACACGTCGGCTCGCGCATCGACCTCGAGCCCAGCGGCCTGCTCAGGCGCCATGTAGGCGGGGGTTCCCGAAACCGTCCCGGCGCCGCTGTCCTCCTGCCTGGCCAGCCCGAAGTCCATCACCACGACGCGACCGGGTCGGGTGACCATGATGTTCTCGGGCTTGACATCTCGGTGGACGAGGCCGGCCCGGTGGATCGCCTCGAGACCGGCGAGGAACTGCGAGGCGATGTCCTGGGCTTCCCTGAGCTCGAGGGGGCCGCGTTCGGCCAGAATCGACAGGAGCGTCCCGCCATCGACGTACTCCATCGACACCAGCTCGCGGCCGTCGATCTCGATCAGATCGAAGATCCGGCAGACGTTGGGCGACACCACCTCGCGGGCCGCCCGGACCTCACGGCGAAGGAGATCCCGTCGGCGCTCGTCTCTGAAGAGATCCGGCAGCAGCGCTTTGAGCGCCACATCGACGCGGAGCTTGAGGTCGAAAGCCTGCCACACCTCGCCCATGCCGCCGCGACCGAGCTGCGAGCGAATCTGGTAGCGGTCTCCAAGCACCTGACCGGGGGCAAGCAACCCTTTGGGAAACCCCTCAGTGGGAGCGGTGGGAACGCCGTTCTCTACCATCTGGTGACCGCCATCAAGTACTGAAGAGCGGCAACTGCCGCAACAACGCCGGCTTGCCCGGGGTTGCGGTAGTCGTCAAGGGTGCGACCGGGTGGCTCTCGCATTGTTCGGATTCCCGCCCGGCCATGTTATCTCAACTTCGATGGAAATCCGGGGATTTTGTATCTAGGGCGCAGGTCTATGGAGTTGAAGGGTGCCACCCATTAGAAATCAACAAGTGTGGAAGTGTTTACGTGGCACCCATGATGGTGAACATGGCACCCATGCGAAGGGTGGCATTCACCCGGCAGGAAGGAGGGTTTCAGTCCACCTCGATGTCACCTAGGTTCATGATTTCCTCTGCGTCATCGCTGGTCAGATTGCCGGTAAGCTCCTCGAAGACCTTGCTCTTGGTGGTCTTGCCGGTAGCGGGGTTGGTGACCTTGACGAAGATGTCGGGCCGCGCCTCGAAGCCGGTGACTTGGCCCTGGTAGTCGTCCGAGCTGAAGGTGATGCTGAAGTGCCCATCTGCATCGGTGGTGGCCTCTCCGAGGAAGTCGTCCAAGACGAAGTCCTTGTCGTAGACCCGCACGGTTGCACCGGAAACCGGCTGGTGGTTCTGCCTCGAAACGACTCGCGCGGTCACGATCTCCTTGTACGGCATGCCAATCCTCCACTGATGTGCTGAAAGGGGGAGCGAGGGTCGTCCTCGCCCGGAGCCAGATTGTAGCATCCTCGCCGGGCTCCCGAAACCGACCTCAACCCGTGTACCGGGCACCCATGCAATTGTGTAATTGTGAACGTGGCACCCATGGCACCCATGGGGGCCGCTCCGGCCCCGGGACGTTGTGAGGTTGTGATCAGTGGGAGCGTCGGTGAAACCGATGGGAGGTAGTGAGTGAGAGTCTCATACGGGGAAGGCCTAGCCAGCCACTCCGGCCCCGAGTCATGCGTATTCATCTGTAAGGGTGAGGGCGAAGCGTTGACAGGGGGAGCAGCGAGCCGGGACATTGAGCCTCGAAAATCACATAGAGAACGGGACGCCTCCGCTGTCCACTGGAGCGAGGGGCAACATCAGGGCAACCGAAACGGCGAGGTTGTTCGGGTCCCGCGTGGTCGAAGACCCCGTGCGCGCGCTCAAGCCTTTCATACGGGAACCGAGAGATCCTGGAACCGGCCGCGCGGAGATGGCCACTCGGTCCGCGGCGAGAACCCCAAAGGGGCAAGTCGTCGATGAACGGTTCCAGGAAGTCGGACAGCTGCGTAGTACCTGGGAAGCGCCCGAACAAAGGGAGCGGTGCGCCGCGAGCGGCGGAGGGTGTGGAGGAAAGGCGGCTGACCAAGGGGAATCCGGACCAACAAAACAGACGCCGGACGCAGGGCCGGGGAAGTCTGCATAATGCGCTGGACCGGATACGGCAGGCTGCGCGCCGGGATAAGCAGCAGCAATTCACCGCGCTCTGGCACCACGTGCACAACGCGGATCGGCTCGAAATGGCATACAAGCGTCTGAACCGAAAAGGCGCTGCCGGGGTCGATCGAGTGACGTGGCAGTCGTACGGGGAGAAGCTCGAGGAACGACTCGAAGAACTTTCCGGACGGCTGAAACGCGGGGCGTACCGAGCGAGACCTGTGAGACGGGTGTACATCCCGAAGAGTGACGGCAGGCAAAGACCGCTGGGCGTACCGGCTCTGGAGGACAAGCTCGTCCAGAGTGCGACGACCGAGGTGCTGAGCGCCGTTTACGAACAGGACTTTCTTGGATTCTCTTACGGATTCCGACCAGGGCGTAGCCAGCATAATGCGCTGGATGCTCTGACAGTCGGACTGAAGAAGCGGAAGGTGAATTGGGTGCTCGATGCGGACATTCGTGGTTTCTTCGATGCCATCGACCACGAGTGGCTGATACGGTTCCTCGAGCACCGGATCGGGGACCAGCGCGTCATCCGTCACGTCAAGAAATGGCTGAAGGCTGGTGTGCTGGAGGATGGCAGGGTGACGTCGGAGGATCATGGGACACCGCAGGGTGGGAGCATCTCGCCCTTGCTGGCCAACATTTACCTCCACTACGTCTTCGACCTGTGGATCCAGGCATGGCGAAAGCGTGCCGAGGGCGACGTGATGGTGGTCCGTTATGCGGACGACTTCGTCGTCGGATTCCAGCATCGTCATGAAGCCGAGCGGTTCGTGGCCGAGCTGCGCGAGAGATTCGCAAAGTTTGGGCTCGAGCTTCACACCGGCAAGACCCGCCTGATCGAGTTCGGACGCTTTGCGGCCGAGAATCGGCAACGGCGGGGCGAGGGCAAACCTGACACCTTCGACTTTCTCGGGTTTACCCACGCGTGTGGGAAGACACGGAATGGCGACTTTCAGGTGGTCCGATTGACGATGAAGAAACGGTACCGGGCGAAGCTGAAGGCGTTGAAGGCCGAGCTTCGGCACCGGTTGCACCACCCCATCCCAGATGTCGGGAAATGGCTCGAGAAGGTCGTGTCCGGGTACTACCGATACCACGCGGTGCCGGGAAACGCTCGGACACTCTGGGCCTTCCGCTTCCAGGTCGGGCGTCTCTGGTGGCGCACGCTCAAGCGGCGCAGTCAGCGCTCTCGATGGAACTGGGCCCGAATGACTCGACTCATGGACCGATGGCTACCACGTCCCCGGATCCTGCATCCCTATCCCGAGCAACGTCTGCGCGTCATTACCTGAGGTAGGAGCCCAGTGCGGTAGTCCCGCTCGCTGGGATCTGTGCGGGGGGCGGCCCGAAAGGGCCGTTCCTACCGCGACCACCGAAATCGGTACAACAATTTCCTCGAAGGGTTCAGAGTCGACAAACCGCAGTGCCCTGGATTCCTCCGTCCCTTCGCACCCTGCGCCAATGACATGGCGCCTTCGATCGTGTTGTTCCGCGTCTCGTCTTTTATTGCTCTCTGTACACCCGGTAGCAATCGCATTCCGTCTTATTGAGCGGGGTCATCAGCAATCTGGTCGCCGGGGATTGAGCCTCCGAGAGTCGGTGGAGGCTCCGAGGGTTCTGTGTGGTGGTGAAACTTCCGGCAATATTGAGGCCGAAATTGCAGGTGCGGTCACCGACACTCACATGTCGCTCTCAATTCCATCGATTACGAGCTCCCCCTTTTTCCGATTCACTTCCCTGCAGATCCTGCCTATCTCGCCGACTTCGGTGCAGTCAACGCAGCGCTCTACTATCCGACTAAAGTCGCTTACACTATCGTTTCCTACTATCTCAGTGTATTGTTCTCCAAATTCCCCAGAGTCCTATCTACTTCCAACCGTCAATCTCCGCCAGAGATTTCACGGCCACTGCGCATTACAACCGCAACGAGAACCGCCCACAACGCCGCGGCCGTGGCCATGGACAGCACAGGCATGACGATTCCATTGTCGGGCGTCGGCATGAGCACTCCGATCGCGGTTGCGATCGCCAGCAGGACTCCTGCGATGGATGCGTCCCGGACCAGGAGAGGGTTGTGTCGTTGGGACTTCCATGCCTGCACCACGAGAGCCGCGATCAACACACTCGCCAATACACCGAGTGCAAACCGGGCCAGATACATCCACCCGTAGAGATCCTCCGGTTTTCCCAGTCCGACCACCCCGGGCCAGTTCAGACAGCGCATCAGAGCACCGGGTCTCGAGACGAGGACACCGCTGACCAAGGCTGTATAGACAGTCGCTGTCGTCGCCAACGCGAGTCCGGCAAATCCGCTCGTCAATGATGGTCTCAGGTCCTCGGTAGGCGATCGGACCCGCGCCGACATTCCGGATGCGGCCGTCACTATCAGAGCGAGAGCCATCAGAGCGGTGCCAAGATCAACTGCGGCCCAGCCGCGTGGCAATCCGGTGAGGATGACCAGGGCTCCAAAGAAGACGACCACCGCCAGACATACGATGGCGCCGATCGTCGGGATGAAGATCCATCGTTCCGAACGATAACGGCGCCAGGCGACAACCGCAGCGGTAATCAAGAACGGCAACGTCAGCGGTGTCAGCATCCTGTGCGAGTACTCAATGATCGAGTCCGCCTGATTGGGTGGAAACCAGCGTTCGTGACAGGTCGGCCAATCAGGACAACCGTGCGACGAGTCCGTGATGCAGACGATGCCGCCAGAAAGCACCAGCACATAGACCATGAACGCAGCCCAGGCAAAGAGTCTACGGTGCCACTTCGGAATCTCGGAGGCAAACGAAACGTCGTTCATGTGGATGCCAGTCCCTTCGAATCTCGGCTTTTCGGGCGAACCATAATAACTCCGGCTGGTCGGAGGGGTGGGAAAGATTCCTGATGGAGTCCCAGATAGCTTTTCGTAGCATTGAGGGTGCTACCCGTCGCAATCACTCATCGTTTCGAGGGCTGGGGTGCCACTCTTCGCATTGACGCATTGTCGAGCAAAGCTGCCGAGATCTGGCCATCGAGTCGGTTGATTCGATTTCGAAAGATAGCGTCGTGGCGGTTCAGGTGGACCCGGCGTTGAGCCACCGGGTCAAAGAAGGTGCCAGAAGATCTCCCCACCCGTCTGGCAACCTCACACGGCATCCACCACCACCCCAGCCCAACGATCTCCTCCATTATTGGGAGGCTTGAACCACGGGGGTGAGGTGAATCCTCACAACTCCGAGGTCAGGTCGCGATTACCGAAGAGTCCATTCGGTCGAACAGGGGAGGGTTCGCGATTGGTGCCCATGTGGCATCTACCCAGCAGACTTCAAAAAGCAACAATGAGTTGATGCGAAGTGTGGCACCCATGAGGCTAGTCATCTGTCGCCGCTCCGCGGCTCTGGTGCAGCATCACGGATCGCACGGGTGCCACATGGGTGCCCGCCGGCAGAACTGACACCCTCCATCTATTGACTTCGGCGATCGACCGGCGTATTCGTTCGTATACGAAAGAAGGTTCATGCCCTCAGCAAAGAAACCTCTGCCGGACTGTTTCACGTTCATGCTGGCAAAAGCCTACCAGCGGGCGCACGGTCACTTCCGCAAGACACTGGAACCATTCGATCTCACAAACATCCAGCACGCTGTGCTGGAAGGCCTCTGGTATGAAGACGGCCAGACTGCGACGGAACTGGGCCAACTCCTGGTGCTTGATAAGGCGACGCTGTCTGGTGTGCTTGCACGAATGCAGGAGTCTGGTTGGGTTGAACGGCGCCCCGACCTTACAGACGGAAGGGTGATGCGAGTCTTCTCGAGCCCCCAGGCGAACGCCGTCAAGGACAAGCTCATCACCGCCAGAGAATCCGCCGACCAGGAGATCCTGAGTCGCTACAGCCTCGAGGAACAGCTGCTGTTCAAACGCTTCCTGATGGCTCTCATGAAGGACTGAAGACGAGGAGCTGGCCAGATGTTGTGTCGATAAATCGTTCGTATACAAACGAAAGAGGGGAGTCGACAATGCTGTTCAACCCTGCGACCGCCAATTTCAACGCGCTCGATCCGAGATCGCGGGAGATCATGCAGAAGACCATCGAGTTCTTCGAAACGAAGGGCAAGGTGCAGCTCAAGGAAGACGACCACCAGCGAAGCTGGTGTGGCGACTTTCTCGATCTCGTCAAAGAAAACCAGATCTTCTCGACCTTGTTGACACCGCCCGAACACGCGATCGACGATCCCGACGCGCGCTGGGACACCAACCGGAACTGCGCGCTCAATGAGATCCTCGGTTTCTACGGACTTTCCTATTGGTACGCGTGGCAGGTTTCCATCCTCGGTCTCGGGCCGCTATGGATGGCCGACGGACAGGTGATCAAAGAGCGCACCGCGCGGTCCTTGCGCGACGGTGGCATCTTCGGTTTCGGCCTGTCGGAAAAGGCTCACGGCGCCGACCTCTACTCGAGCGAGATGATGCTCACACCGATGCCGGACGGCTCCTTCAAGGCGGACGGTGGCAAGTACTACATCGGCAACGGCAACGAAGCCGCGCTGCTCAGCGTATTCGGCAAAAACTCCGACACCGGCGAGTACGTCTTCTTCGCGGTCGAGACGGACCACCCGGACTACGAGTGTGTGAAGAATATCGTTCAGTCCCAGATGTACGTCTCCGAGTTTGTGTTGCGCGGCTATCCAGTCTCCGAGGAGGAGGTGCTCGCCACCGGGCACGCCGCCTGGGACGCCGCCCTCAACACTGTCAACATCGGCAAGTTCAATCTCGGCTGGGCTTCTATCGGCATCTGCACTCATGCCCTGTATGAAGCGATGACCCATGCCGCCCATCGCGAGCTCTATGGCAAGAAGGTCACTGACTTCCCTCATGTTCGGCATCTGCTGACCGACGCGATCACACGCCTCATCGCCATGCGCCTCTTTGCGACCCGAGCAATCGACTATATGCGTATCGCATCCCCCGAGGATCGTCGCTATCTGCTGTACAACCCGATGGTCAAAATGAAGGTCACGACCCAGGGCGAAGAGGTCATCAACCACCTCTGGGAGGTCATCGCCGCAAAGGGTTTCGAAAAGGACACCTACTTCGAAATGGCGGTCCGTGACATCCGTGCCTTGCCGAAACTCGAAGGGACGGTTCACGTCAACATGGCGTTGATCGTGAAGTTCATGGCCAACTTCCTCTTCAACCCGAAGCAGTTCGACGAGGTTCCTCCGCAGACCGAAGGGCGTCACGACGCCTTTCTCTTCAACCAGGGTCCGACCCGAGGCCTGAGCTCGATCCAGTTCCACGACCCGATGCTGGCGTACGGTTCGGTCGAACTCCCCAACGTCGAGATCTTCAAGCGGCAGATCGAGAGCTTCAAGGCGTTCCTGGTGAGCTGTCCGCCAGACGCGGCGCAGGTTCGCGACATGGACTTCCAGCTGGCGGGGGGAGAGCTCTTCACTCTCGTAGCCTACGGTCAGCTCATCCTCGAGAGCGCCGGCCTGCAAGGGGTCGATGATTCTCTGATCGATCAGATCTTCGACTTCATGGTTCGGGATTTTTCACGCTACGCCCTCGAGCTGCATTCGACGAGTTCGACGACACCTGAACAAGCCGAGCACTGCCTGAAGATGATTCAGCGACCCAACCAAGACTCCGAGAGATTCGACTCAGTGTGGAAGAACCACGTGATGACGAAGGTCGACGCGTATTCGATGACGCCATAACGGAGCTGCTGATCCTTCAAGGCCGGTGCCGACGATCACGACCTTATGGGTGCCACGATCACAGATTTTGATTTGCAAGGGTGCCACGTGTGCGCCAGGCGAAGCCTGGGGAAGGGGGAAGAGATGACGTGAGTCAGAGATGACAGCGGAGTCTTGGAAACCTTTCGAACGGACCTTGCGGGTATGAGTCCCGTCCGGCCAAGGGTGGCCGCCAGCCGGAAGCGAGTCTTGCGCCTCTAGGGTAACCGAAGGGGTGAAGCGTAGACAGCGAGATCGTAGGCTGTGTAGAGAGCTCCGAAATCACCTTTCGTGGACGCCGACCCTGTACGTGGAGTGGGAAGGCAACATCGCCGATGCCGCAACGGCCTGGCATGGCGGGTCCACCGGAGTCGTTGAAGCAGGGCATGCGATCGAAGGTTCGCCAGGAACCTGGGAGACCCCATCGTCTCCATCCTGAGAATGCCGGTAGGGGAGCCGGGAGACCAAAACCCTGGTCTGTCATGGGGAGTGCTTCACCGATGGCGGGAGCGAAACAAGGAGCACGGGATGGTACCGCTGGGCGAGGAAACGAGCCTACCGGGACGGATGGTGGGGAGTCGGAGCGACCCATAGTACCGATGAAGCCGGGGAACCGAGCTCGAAGGGACCCGGTGGAGGGAAGGGGTCGCCGGGGAAGCGGAACTGAGTGGGGGAAAGATGTCGGGGACACCGAGCCTGTACGGCACCTCAACGCAACCCGTTCAGATAGCAGACCGAGGGCGCATGTTGTGCGCAGCGAATCCGCGGTCCCGAGGAGCCGGATGCGGTAGTCCCGCACGTCCGGATCTGTGGGGGGCCTGGGCGGGCAACCGCCCGGGCCTACCTGACACCTCAATGTTGCATTGTCCGCTAGTGCAGCAATAGGGTAAGTGGCGCCCATGATAAATCAACAATAAGTCAATGCGACCTGTGGCACCCATGATTTTGCTAAGAACGCTAAGGGTGGCACCCATCAGAGGCACCCTTGTGTCACGGAACCTCCGCGGACCAGGCCGAAAAGTTGCCGGTCTCGAAGTCGTCCGCGAAGATCACGTTTTCGAGAAAAGTGGCTGTAACACTCTGATCTCCCGTCATGGCGATGTGAGTCTGCCGGGCGAGAGTGTCGGCGACATTTCCCGTCCAGTTCACAAACAACCATCCCGGATCCGCTACGGCCTCGACATTGACCGTTGAACAGACGGGATAGCTATGAACGCCTGCGGCCGGGATGGTGGTACCGTTGCCTGCGACGGCCATCGTCAGGTAGTACTGATCGGAGACGCCGCCGACCTGGCGTTCGTATGCCCCCATATCGACTATGGAGCCCGACCCGATGCCGGTATCGGTGACCAGGGGATCATCCAGAAACCGCTGTTGATCGTTCAGATCGGTGCTGCAGCTTGCGGGAATCGAGTTGTCGCCGGCATCGATACCCGGGGATGCGCTGCCCAGGCGAAAGTCCCAGTTGACGGGGTCAGAATCAGTGGAATCTGCAAAGATCGGTACCTGTCGGACATTTCCGTTTCCCGCAAAGCCATCCTGGTCAACGTTGCTATAGGTGACCAGTGGGCTGCCTCGGAGCTCCGGAGAGTTCAGCGTCGCTGTGTTCCCCCACAAAATGGAGTTGTCCACGGTGAACACCGCGTACCAGTCGATAGCACCGATCGCGCCACCCGTCCCGTTTGTTCCCGCAGCCGAGTTGCCGAAGAAGGTACTGCCGGTGACTCCCAAGAGGCCACCGTAGTGAACATAGATTGCGCCACCGACAGTGCCGTTCCCGTTCGCCTGGTTGCTCACGAACAGACTGTTGGTGATGTTGACAGTGTCGACTGGGCTGTAGACGTGTATCGCTGCTCCGTTAGAGGCAGTTACATTGCCGATGAAGCTGCATCGGTCGATAGATGTCCCATTGAGCGCGGAGACCGCTGTTGCTGTGTTGTCTTTGAAGAGCGAGTCCTTGACCGTCAGTGTCTTACCGGATCCGCTGGAGTTGAGAGCGTTGAAGGTGTTGCCGATGAACTTGCTGTTCAGAACCTGCAGATCTGAACTGGTGCTCTTGACGCTGTTCTTGCTGTTCGCGGTGAACTTGCAGTTGGCAACCGTATTGACGCCTGAGACCGAGAAGAACTCGAGTGCTGCAGTGGTGCCGCCGTGAGTGACGGTGAAGCCATCGATGGTCGCACCACCGCCCGCATCGGACACATGGATGGTGCGCGTGAAGGTGTCCCCTCCATTGATGATGGTCTCGTTGGCCAGCCAGTCTCGCTGTTCACGCAGGCTCTCTCCACCAGCAAAGCCCCCGTAGAGCCCGACGTTGGCCACGGTTATGTGTAGAGGAGCAATGACGGCTCCACCGGTCGGCGTATAGGTGCCCGCCTTGACCCAGATTTCGTCGCCAGCGATCGCATTGCCTATTGCTTCTTCAATGGTCATGAGGGCTTCGGCCCAGCTGGTGCCGGCGCCGGAGGTGGCGACATCCGAATCGACGTACCAGACCCCAAAGGCAGCGCCCGGCACGAACTCATCCGCCCCCATATCGGCTATCGCAGAGCCATTCTCGTCACCGTCGATGATTCGACTGTCACCGTCGAAATCTTCTGCCGGAATGTAGATGGCCGTGTTGTTTCCCGTATCTATTGCAGGCGATCCCTGCCGAAGATGAGGTCGCTCGGATCCGAACATGAGTGGGTCCTGGCGGATGTTGTTGTTGCTGGCGTCGTAGCCTGCTTGATCGACATCGCTGTGATACACCAGGACTGGACCAACACCATCGATCTCTGGCCCTTGACTGGAGGCCGAGTCGCCCCAGAGAATGCTGTTGGAAACGACTGGAACTGATGGTTCCGAGCAGCCGCTGGCGTAGATAGCGCCCCCGTTCGAAGCGCTGTTCTGTGAGAAGGTGCTGTTGGTGATGTGTGGCGATGATCCGCAGTAGGCATAGATCGCGCCGCCGATACCCGCCTGATTGCCCCAGAATGACGTATTCGTGATGATTGGCGAAGAGTAGGCGAGGTGGAGGGCTCCACCGTAGGAGAGGCCTGGCTCTCCGTTGTTGGCGAACACCATGTTCCGGATAAGCGGGCGTTCGCTGTAGCAGTTCTCCATGAAGATCGCGCCGTCGGCACAGTTGCGAATCGTAAAACCGTCAACGGTCGGCAGGTCCTGAAGAATGAACATGCAGGTGCCGGCGTACCCGGCACCATCGATGGTGGTTGTGTTCTGAACCCAGTCACGTTGGTCCACAGATGTTTCATAGCCCGTAAAGCCACCGTAGAGGCGTACGTCCTTGTCGTTGATAGTGATCGATGAGGTCAGGTTGTAGACACCCTTTTTGACCCAGATCTCATCCCCGGAGGCGGCCATTGAGATCGCCTCCTGGATTGTCAGCACGGCCTCATGCCAGGACGTACCATCTCCGGAAATCAGATGGTCAGCGTCGACATACCAGGTTGCCGCCTGGCCGGTCGAGGCGAAGCAGAGGAGTGTGACAAGACCCAGTGCGATCTTCTGCCCGATTCTGGCGAAGTCAGCTTTCATTGGTTCCTCCTGCGGTGGCGTCCGGAGTACAGAGTCTGGAATTCTCCCGGCGAGGGATAGGAAATTACTTTCGTTCGATTTAATGCTAACACGTTGTTGGGGGCCATTTCGGGCCGCAGGATGAGTTCTCAGGCGTCGACCGGCCTCCTGAACCGGCGGGAACCGGCGGCCGGGAGAGTTCGTCCCGGAACAACGTCCTCGAACCCCGATCCCTGACCCTAAGGGTGCCACTGATCACAATCTAACAATGGTCACAGTGATCGCTTGGTGTTGTGAGGTTGTGATCAGTGGCACCCAGGTGAAAAGCAAGATTGAGTGATTGCGAAGGGTGGCACCCATGAGAAATCAACAAAGAGTCAATGCGACCTGTGGCACCCATGTGTGGCACCCATGTGCCACCCATCTATAATCGAATCATGACGACTGACAGCTCAGCGGCGTCCCGATTATTCCCACATGGGCTTTTTGTCCTGTATCTGGCCTTGTTCACGGCCTGCGCCATCCGGCCGTATGACCGTACCGTCTGGTTTGCCGAAAACATTCCGATTGTCTTGATCGTTGCGACTCTGGTTCTCACCTTTCGGTGGTTCCGGTTCTCGAATACGGCCTATGTGATGATGGCGGTGCTCGTCTTCCTGCACACCATCGGCGGCCACTACACCTTTGAGCTCGTGCCTTTTGACTGGGTCACGGACAGGTTGGGTTTTGAACGGAATCACTACGACCGGGTGGCCCACTTCTCGGTCGGTTTTTACGCCTTCGCTTTCGCAGAGTTGTTGGACGGCTTGAAACTCGTCAAAGGCCGGTGGATGGTTTTTCTCGTGCCCGTGATGGCGATTTTTACGGTGGCTGCCATATACGAGATCATCGAATGGATTTTTGCCGTTCTGTCCGATCCCTCAGCCGGCGCGGCCTTTCTCGGTTCGCAGGGCGACCAGTGGGACGCCCAGAAGGACATGCTGGCTGACGGCTTGGGAGCGATCGCGGCCTCCGCCCTGTATCTCGTGCTGCGACGACGGGGCGCAACGGACCGTTCGCCTGCGGCAGGCTCCTAGCCCGCTAGGGTGCCACCGTTCGCACTGACGCATTGTTGAGAACGGCTGCCGAATTCGGTACGTGGCACCCATGGCACCCATGATGAGCTCTTCTCACAATTCAACAATTCGGTACGTGGCACCCACGTGGCACCCATCAAAGCAAGATTGAGTGATTGCGAAGGGTGGCACCCATGCACGTCTCTCGTGGGTGGCACCCATGTGGCACCCATGATGTGGCACCCTCGCACCCATCACGTAGGATCAAATCCAGCTGTAGCCTCTGGCCTTGACCAGCGGCCCGAGCTCCCGGAACATCGCCATTTCCTCGTCCGAGAGCGGTCCTTTGTCGAGGGCCATGAGGTTCTCTCGCAGCTGTTCCAGGCTTGCGGGGCCCGTCAGGGTCACGGCTACGTGGGGTGAGCTGAGGCAGAATCTGTAGCAGTCGCCCGCCGTCGGCATCGACCCCTGCCATTTTTTGGGCCGGCGCAACAGGTACCGCCAGCAGGTCGCGGTGTAGGAGACCACGGTGTGGCGGCCCTCAGGCAGGTGCGGAAATATGTCCTGCTCCGCCCCCGGATGGGCGGCGTTGTAGCGAATCATCAGCAGGTCGAGCGGCGAGTTGCGGGCGAGTTCCCCGGCGCGCTTTCGATCGTGGATCGAAATTCCGATAGCCCTGACGGCTCCCTCGTCCCTGAGTGACTCGAGCTCGGCCACAATTTTCGGCGCCCACCTCGAGGTCTTACCGAGCCAGAACATCTGCAGAACGTCGATCTGGTCGATATTCAGCGTCGCGCGCACCTTGTCGACGTAGCGACGAAGGTTGCCGGACCACAGGGCCGTGGTTGGCCCGGTAGCGATGGCATACCGGTCGCGATCTCTCTTCAGTGCGTGTCGCAGGACCTCGGTTGCGGCCTTCTGTCGTGGCGTCCAGAAGACGTACTGCATACCGCCTTCGCCCAGCGCCCACTCGATTCCCGCCGCGTCGATCCCGAAGTTGCAGGCAAGACCCAGGCGCAGAACCCTCTTGCCGATGACTGGGAGGCTTCGGTAGCGAAAGTCCTCATTCTCCATCGGGCCATGATGACACATTGGGTAGTAGCGTTTGCTACCAAGTGCGCATTCAACACCTGTTTGTTGCCCCAAAAACCCAGGTGACAAATCAAACAAGTGTGTAAGTGTGTACGTGGCACCGATACCCATGCAAGTGGCAGCTGTGGGTCCCACCAATGATGCGGAGTGGCACCCGTGAACGATGCGAATCGTGGCACCTGTACGGTTGACTTTGTCGCTCGTGGGACACATCTTTGTCGTTATCAGCCATCGTCTGAAACTTATTTGCGCGCTCGCATGGACGAGCGGAGGAGGATGACATGCATCAGAAAAGATGCGTGGCGGGTTTCGTTGGTCTGACTCTCGTTCTAATGGTGTCGATTCTGGCTCTCGGGTGCCGACCATGTCCCGAGGCCCCGGAGGTGGTGATTCCTCCGATGGATCCCTACCTCGCGATCTGGAACGACGGCAACCTCGATCTCGTCGACGAGCTGTACGCCCCGGACTTCGTGTGGCACCTGGTCGACATCGGTGAGGATGTGGTCGGGGTCGACGCCTTCAAGGGTCTCGTGACGAGCTTCCGGACGGCATTTCCGGACTTTCACATCACCTTCGACGAGGTCCTGGTGGCCGGCGACAAGACGGTGATCCGGTGGACCATGACGGGCACCAACACCGGTCCGCTTCAGGACCTGCCGCCCAGCGGTCAGCCGGTGCGGCTCGAGGGGGTCGCGATCTCGCGCTCGGTCGACGGCAAGACGACGGACGTCTGGCAGCACTACAACCAGCTGTCCATGTTCCAGCAGATGGGCTTCACGCTGGCTCCGCCTGCCACTGGAGAAACGGCCGAAGAGTAGTCGCTGACCGGGATTCCACTCCGGGCGCCCGTCACGTGATGGCGTGATCATTGGCACCCATCCAATGCGTTAATGCGTACCTCCTCGCCCTACCCCGTCTTGTGCGGAGTGATCGATTTGTCCAAGCTTGAAGGATGGAAATCGGAAGCTTGGATGATGTGTGTGATCGGCTGAGCCGGGAGGTCGCGGCGGAGCTCGAGAGCAGACCTGGCAAGAGATGGCGATGCCCGGTGCCGCTTCGATCTCGAATCGTTTCGTACGCAAGAGTGTGCCGGGAGCGAGGCGAGCCGCTGCTCGACATCTCAAACCGTCTCGGCCTGGTGGAGTCGACGCTGGCGAGGTGGCTTGATCGGTGCCGCGTTCACCATTGCACCATTCTCTGAGGTTACGCCACCACGAGTCCTCGGAGCTACGCCGGGACTTGGTTTGCCCGGGCGGTGTTCGAGACCAGGTGGGGCGTGGAGGGAAAGTCTGGCTTCGCCTAAAGGGCTACGCCGAGACAAAAAATGATCTCAGGCGCTGGCTGAGATCATTATTTGGTGGGTCGCCCGGGACTCGACCCCGCCGACGGCAGCGATCTGTGGTTCATGGCTCATCCGAAGGAGGAGCCTTTGAACCACTCGCTGGCGACGGTGCGTCACCGCGCCCGCAGGGCGCGAGTAACCCGGGACCACCGGATTAAAAGTCCACTGCGAATACAATGGTGACAGTGCTTTTCAGCACCCCCCTAGCCCGATCCTAGCCCGGCTGGGAAGGGTCAAATCGAGGGAGCGGGGCAACTCATACGAAGTTCTCTGGCCTAGACCCGACCACCCAAATCACAGCTACCACAATGCAACGATGCTGAACCGGGCAGCCTTGAGCGTGGAAATGTGTACGCACCCTCAAGAGCTGCAGACGTGGACCTGTGTGTGTGACGCCCGCTAAAGAACACATCAGTCCGGTTCCTGGCGGACGATCTCCTCCTTGATACCGGCAACGCGTTCCACCGCCAGCACGAATACGACGCCGGTACCATGCTCTTCAAGCCGGCCCGCCGTCTCGATGGCGGCCATCACTGGATCGACCAGCTCGATCTCGGTGAGGAAGATCACGACGTCGGTCTGTGCCTCCAGCGTCAATCCGAGAAAGGTTCGCGCCTCTCCCATCCCGGTACCGCGGCCCGGGATAATGGTCGCTCCCGAGATGCCGCAGGCCTTGGCGGCGTCGATCACCTGATCGGTGACGTTTGGCTTGAGGGCGGCGATGATGACCTTGTACTCCATGGTTTCATCCTTCCTGAGTTCTCGTTGGCGACCGAGAGGCCCACCACTCGGCGGCTTTCGCATAACCCATCACCGTGATCATGGGGAACAGGCTGGCAAACGCGATGAGGCCGAAGCCGTCGATCGCGGGGTTGCGACCGGGGATGGTGGAGGCAAGCCCGAGCCCGAGAGCGGTCACTAGCGGCACGGTGACGGTCGAGGTGGTGACGCCGCCCGAGTCGTAGGCGAGTGGGATGATGGCCTTCGGGGCGAAGGCGGTCTGCACGATGACCACGAGATACCCAATGCCGATAAATAGCACCAACGAGGATCCGGTGACGATGCGAAAGGTCCCGAGCGCGATGCCGAAGGCAACGCCGACGGCTACGACGAGCCGCAGTCCCCAGGGCCGGATCGTACCGCGTGACGCCTGGCTCGCCTTGGTGGCGACCGCGATCAGAGCGGGTTCGGCGAGCGTCGTGGCGAAACCGATGACCGCGCCGAACAGATAAACCCACCCGTACTCCCACCATGGCGGCGAGGCCGGCACCTCGCTCGCACCGAAGACGAGCTCCGGCGACGAAAGCTGGCGCGCCATGAGCTCACCGATGGGAAACAGCGCCAGCTCGAGACCGATGAGGAAGAAGGCGAGACCGACCACGACCAGGACGAGGCCGCCGACTAGCTGCTTGAAGTGTGGAATCGGCTGGCGCAGGACAAGGTAATAGAAACTCACCAGCAGGGCGCTGACCGCGAACACATCGCGGCCGGTGTCGACCAGCGCGTGGCTCAGAGCCTCGATCACGACGCCCCCAGGCCGAAGCGGAGAATGCCGAGCAGCATGACAAAGATCATCGGCGTCAGCGACGCCAGGGCGATCATCCCAAATCCGTCGAGCAGCGGGTCGCGCCCTCGGATCGAGCTCGCGAGACCAACCCCGAGGGCGGTGACCAGAGGTACCGTCACGGTCGAGGTCGTCACCCCGCCCGAGTCGAAGGCGATGCCGACGATCGAGTCGGGCGCGATGAACGTCAGACCGACCACCACGACGTAGCCGCCTATGATCAGATACTGAATCGGCCACCCCTTGAGGATCCGAAACACGCCGATCAGGATCGCGATCCCCACCGACAACGCCACCGTCAGCCGGAGTTGGAGGGCGTAGGCCGACATCGCCTCGTCGCCGGCTCCGATGAGTCCGCCGTCCGCGGCGACCCTGGCTGCCTCGCCGGCGACGGCAATGAGTGCCGGCTCCGCCACGGTGGTCGAAAAACCGAGCATGAAACCGAAGACCAGCAGCCACGCCAGGCTGCCCTTGCTGGCAAAGGCAAAGGCCATGCTTTCGCCGAGCGGAAACAGACCCATCTCGAGCCCGCGCACGAACAGCATCAGCCCGACCATCACGAAGGCAACCCCGACCAGGCTCTCACCCAGATTCGGGAGCG
>CAVZOK010000019.1:0-28907 GCA_963776765.1 Candidatus Sulfomarinibacteraceae bacterium | reverse complement strand
GCCACCCTGGAGTGTAAAGAATCCGGAGCCGCCTTCATCCCGTGCCCGTGCCCGTGCCCGCGCCCGTGCCCGATTGTATACGGGCTACCGTACAATCCCCGAAGACAGCCTGCTCGGCGAAGGAGATGCCAGTGAAGTTCTCGAGAATATTGATCGCCGCCTTCGTGCTCTCAGCTGCCATGTTCCTCTCAGCCTCCGAACCCGGTCGGGAATTCTCGGCCGAAGCGGTGGTCAACAGCCGAGAGGGCAGAAACCGGATGCTGATGACCTTTGTCATTCAACGGTTCACATCGGTCGAGGAGCTGCAGAACCTCGCGGGAGTTCTCGAAAACGGCGGCCAGTTCGGACTGCTTTCGGTGCTCAAAGGGCGAAGGGACGGCCAGCTCCGTATGGGTGCGACCTACATGCCGATCGCGTTGGTTTTCGTCGAAGAGCAGGGCCGCGATTATCGCTACCTCTTTCTCACACCGCGCAGGATTCAGGCCGAAGAAGAGATGCTCGGCGAGGAGTCCTTGAACTACCCGTTCGGGATCGCCGAGTTCGAGGTTGACCGCTTTGGCCGCGGCGAGGGGCGGATCCACGTTGCCGCCGCGCTCAGCATCGACGCCAGCGGCCACGTTGAAATCGAGGACTACGACGGCGTCGATGGCACGATCGAGCGGATCAAGCAGCTGAGATAGCTCCCGGCGCCTGGCGCCGAAAAGCCCAACCAACGTATAGTATTTCCCAGGGGGAGGAACCATGGCAAATTCAGACAACTCAGACGGCAAACTCAAGAGACGCGATGTACTCAAGCTCGGCACCGCCGCGGCGGCGGGATTTGTGGCGCGCGGGGTGATGGCGGAGACGCCGCAGAAGATGCCCGCGTTGCCAGTCAATCCGAAGACACCGGACGCCATGCCGACGAGAAACCTCGGCAAGACCGGCTACCAGGTCGGGATCTTCAGCCTCGGCGGCCAGGCGGCGATCGAAAAGGCGAATAACTTCGATGTTGCGGTGCCACTGATCGAGAAGGCACTCGACCTCGGCGTCAACTACGTGGACACATCGGCCCGATACGGCGGTGTCGAGGATCGTTGGAGCGAGCAATATTTCGGCGAGGTCATGAAGACCCGCCGCTCGGAGGCGTTTCTCGCCACCAAGTCCCATGACCGCACCAGGGACGGATCCTTAAAGCTATTGGAGAAGTCGCTCGAGCTGCTCAAGACCGACTACATCGACCTGTGGCAGATGCACGCGCTTTCGCGGCCTGAACAGGTTGAGGAGGCCTTTGCCAAAGGCGGTGCCATCGAGGCATTCGTCGAAGCGCGCGATCAGGGAATTGTGCGCACTCTTGGAATTTCGGGTCACGCCGACCCCGATGTGTTGATCGATGCTATCGAACGCTTCCCGTTCGATTGTGTGTTACTCGCCCTCAACGCAGCCGATCCGTTCCACCTCAGCTTCAAAGAGAAGCTGCTGCCACTGGCGGTGGAGCGCGAGATGGGCATCATCGGGATGAAAATTCCGGCGCGCGGCTTGATCCTGTCTTCCTGGAAGACTCCGGAGGATCCGGATTCCCGCTTTGGCAAGACCGTGCCGGGGACCCTCAACATGCGGGAGGCGATGCGCTATGTGCTGTCGCTGCCTGTGAGCACCGTGATCGTCGGCTGTGACGACATCCCGCAGCTCGAAGAGAACATCGAAATTGCGCGTTCCTTCAATCCGATGAACGAAACCCAGTTGGCCGAACTCGAGAAACGGGCCGAACCGATCCACAAACAGTCGCTCTTCTTCCGGAATTGGAAGGCGTAGGGCGTCGTGATGCGGTTGTTTCGCTGCTTCGCGTTGTGCGTGATTCTGTGCACGACTGCTGCGGCTGAAGAGCCCGTGATGGACGTGTCGACGGTGGAGAGTTTTGCCAATCTGGCCCTGCAGTGCATCCACCAGGAGTACCCGAACAAAATCGGGCACGTCATGAATTCGGACGATGACATCGGCCCGCCACGCGAGTTGACACCGGCCTTCTTCGGCTGTTTCGACTGGCACAGCTCGGTCCACGGTCACTGGCTGCTGACCCGACTGAGCAAGCTCTACCCGGATGCGGAGTTCACGAAAGCGGTAAAGGCGGGTCTGGCGCAGAGCCTGAGCCAGGAGCGGCTCGCCGGGGATGCTGACTACCTTGCCGGCGATGGGCGCGCATCTTATGAGCGTCCGTACGGGTTGGCCTGGCTGCTCTGTCTGGCGGATGAACTCCACACCTGGGACGAAGAGGAAGCGAAGCAATGGTCGAAAAATCTGGCGCCACTCGAGGCTGAAGCCGCGGACCGCATTCGAGCGTGGCTCCCGAAACTCTTCTACCCGATCCGCACCGGTGAGCACAGCCAGACAGCCTTCGCTTTCGGTCTGATTCTGGACTGGGCGGAAACAGTCGACGACGAGGAGATGCTGACCCTGGTCAAGGGCACGTCCCTCCGTTTCTACCTCGAGGACGAAGCGTGCCCGCTCTCCTACGAGCCGTCGGGTCAGGACTTTCTGTCACCGTGCATCGCCGAGGCCGACCTCATGCGCCGAATCCTGCCGCCACAGCAGTTCGCCCACTGGCTCGAGAAGTTCTTGCCGGGGATACCGACCGATGGTGGCGCCGAGTGGCTGCCGATTGGTGTCGTGACTGACCGAGCCGACGGCAAGCTCGCGCATCTCGATGGGCTCAACCTGAGTCGGGCCTGGATGCTCGAGGGGATTCTGGCTGGATTGCCTGACGACGACCCGCGTCGTGCCGCTTTGCGAGCCGCTGCGGATTCCCACAGCAAGTCTGGTCTGGCTTCGGTCACTGGCGAGCACTACGAGGGCGGCCATTGGCTGGGCAGCTTCGCGACGTACCTTGTCACGGGGAAGGGGCGGTGAGCGAATTCGGAATGAGGAATTAGGAAGTTCGGAATGACGGCCACCCACCTGACCACTCGTTTCGAATTCGGAATTCGGAATTCGGAATTCGGATTTCACCACTCGCTCTCTCCTTTTTTTCTTTTTCCGTGATGCCGAGACGGCGGCCGCCGCGATGACGTCCGCCGGGGCCGTGGCAGATCTGGATTGATACCGGGGGGACATTCACCGATTGCATCGCCCGCGATCCGGGGGGCGAGTTACGCCGCTGCAAGGTGCTGTCGAGCGGCGCCCTGCGGGATCGGGTGGAGGCGGTCGAGGAGGACGGGCTTCGCTTGAGCGGTGCTTCGTCCCTGCCCGATGGATTTCTGACGGGCGTCGAGCTCTTTCCATTGGGCGAAACAAACGGCGTCAAGATCCACCAACACGATGCGTCGACGGGCCTGGTGCGGTTGGACGGGCCCGTTCCGGAATCGCTGCGGGAGGGGAGCCCGGTCGAGCTGCGGGCGGGTGAGGAGGCGCCCCTGCTCGCCGCCCGACTGATCACCGGGACCCCGTATGGTGGTTCCCTGCCGCCGGTTGCGATGCGCCTGGCCACGACCCGCGGCACCAACGCCCTGCTCGAACGGCGCGGATCTCGGATGGTCCACTTCATTACGGCCGGTTTTGAAGATCTGTTGAGGATCGGAGGTCAGCAACGCCCGGATCTCTTCGCGCTCCACATCGAGAAAGCCGAGCCGCTGCCCGAGCTGGTGATTGGCGTCCAAGAACGTCTGGCTGCCGATGGCGCAGTCATTGAATCGCTCGACCGGCAGACCCTGGCTTTGAAGATCACCGAGCTCCGCGAAAAAGGGATCGCCTGCGCGAGCATCACGCTGCTCCACGGTCACCGTAACCCGGTGCACGAAATACAACTCGAGGAAATACTGGTCGCCGCCGGATTCGAATATATTGCGCGGTCGAGCGTTCTGAGTCCGTTCCAGGGTCTGTTGCGGCGGTCCGAGACCTGCACCGTCGACGCCTACCTCGGGCCGGTGATCAGTGAGTACCTGCACGGCGTGAAAAAGGGTCTGGGCGCGGACACGTCGGACCTGCACGTCATGACCTCGGCCGGCGGCCTGGTCGGCGCCGACGCTTACCGATCGATGGACAGTCTTCTCAGTGGTCCTGCCGGTGGAGTCGTCGGCGCGGCGCTGACCGGACACCGATGCGGGCGGGACCGGGTGATCGCCTTTGACATGGGTGGCACCAGCACCGATGTCTCCCGCTTCGACGGCGACTTCGAGTACGTCTTCTCGCACCAGGTCGGCCCGGTAGATCTGGCCGTTCCAGCGCTGGCCATCGAAACGGTGGCCGCCGGCGGTGGCTCGATCTGCCGGGTCGAGCAGGGGAGATTGGCGGTCGGGCCGCAGAGCGCGGGCGCGATGCCGGGCCCGGCAAGCTATGGTGCCGGCGGACCCTTAACGCTGACCGACGTTAATCTGCTTCTGGGACGGCTGGTCGCAGAGCGATTCCCCATCCCCATTGATATCGGTGCCGCGAATGCCAGGTTCAACGAGCTCAAGAGCGAGCTGGAGGCTGCCGATCGCGGGACTGGCAGCGACGAAGAGATCCTCGAGGGTCTGTTGCGAATCGCCGACGAACGCATGGCGGAGGCCATCCGCCATATCTCTATCCGTAAGGGCATCGACCCGACTGGCTTTGCATTGGTGGCCTTTGGTGGCGCCGGCGGCCAGCACGCTTGCCGGCTGGCAGAGCTGTTGGGGATGGAGGAAGTCCTGCTCCCTGCCGATGCCGGCCTCCTCAGCGCGCTCGGGCTCGGTCACGCGGTCGTCGAACGGTTTGCCCAGCGGGAAATCTTAGGTCCACTGAACGAGGTGTCCGACCATCTTGATGTCTGGCTCCAGGAGCTCGCCCGTGAAGCTGTTACCGCGCTCGAAAATGAGGGCGTCGGAGAGGACATCGACGAACCGCGGCGCATTGTCGAGTTGCGTTATATCGGACAGGACGCGAGCCTCGAGATCGAACCGTTGGCCGGCGAGGATCTCGAGCGACAGTTCGAGGAGGCGTATTACCGGCTCTTCTCCTACCGGCCCCGCCAGCGTGGGGTCGAGGTAGTGTCGCTTCGCGTTATTGTTACGCAGCCGCAGGCCTGAGGTCGAACCGGTCGCCGAGGTTACCCGAGTGGAGTCGAAGGCGATCGAACCGGTGCGGCTCCAGCGCTGCTTCATGGGTGGCGCCTGGCGCGAGGTGCCGTGCTACGAGGCGTCCGAAATGGTGGCCGGTACCGAGGTCGTGGGCCCAGCCCTGATCCAGCAGGAGCACAGTGCTCTGGTCGTGCGTCTGGGTTGGCGAGCGCAATCGCTGGGCGACGGTGGGGTTCGTCTCTTTGCCGGAAGTGATGATCGCGCTGATGAGCAGGCCGCGACCATCAGTCGCCCGCAGGCGGTCGAGCTCGAGCTCATGAGTCACCGCTTTTCATCAATTGCGAGGGAGATGGGTGAGATGCTGCAGCGGACAGCGATCTCGACCAACATCAAGGAGCGCGAGGATTTCTCGTGTACTCTGCTCGATCCTGCCGGACGGTTGGTCGTCAACGCGCCCCACATTCCGGTCCATCTCGGGGCGATGGGCCTCTGTGTCCGCGAGCTGGTCGCGCACCGCGTTCTCGAGCCGGGCGATGTGGTGGTCACCAACCACCCGGCCTTTGGCGGCTCCCATCTGCCCGATGTGACCCTGGTGGCGCCGATCTACCTCGAGGATCGCCTGCTGGGCTACGTCGCCTGCCGAGCCCATCATGCGGAGATCGGTGGCATCCGGCCGGGCTCGGTGCCTCCGGACGCGAAGTCGCTGGCCGAGGAGGGCGTGGTCATTCCGCCGACCCTGATTCTGGAAGCGGGTGAGCCGCGATGGGAACGTGTCGAGCGTCTCTTGCAGGACGGTCCGTATCCGACGAGGACCCTGGCCGACAACCTCGCCGATCTTCGGGCGATGCTGGCTGCGATACTCAGGGGCTGTGAGGCCTTGACGGACCTTGCGAAAAAGGTGGGTTTCGAGCATGTGATGAAGCACATGGATGCCTTGCGCCAGCAGGCGGCGTGGCAGGTCGAGACGGTGCTCGAGAGGATGAACGACGGCTGCTACGAGGGACGGCAGCTGCTCGATGATGGTTCTCCGCTGGTTGCGACCTTCACGATCGAAGGGAAGAGGGCGGTCCTCGATTTCGCCGGCAGTGCAGACGTTCATCCCGGGGAACCTCAATGCGACCCCGGCCATTGTTCACTCTGTCACGATGTACGTGATGCGGTTGCTGGTCGATGTCGAGCTGCCGCTCAACGAGGGCTTGCTCGAGCCCATCGAGATCCGAATTCCTCGCGGGATGCTCAACCCCGAGTACACGGCCGACCCAGAGCACTGCCCGGCGGTGGTTGGCGGGAACGTCGAAACCAGCCAGCGGCTGACCGACACCCTGCTCGAGGCGTTGTCGGTGGCGGGCTGCAGCCAGGGAACGATGAACAATCTGAGCTTCGGCGACGCATCCTTCGGCTACTACGAGACCGTCGGCGGCGGCAGTGGAGCGGTCGACGGCTTTGACGGCACCAGCGGTGTCCACACCCACATGACCAACACCCGCATCACCGATCCCGAGGTCATCGAGCACCGCTACCCGGTGCGGTTGCACCGCTTCGCGATTCGCGGCGGTTCTGGCGGCGAGGGAAGGTGGCGCGGCGGGGACGGATTGATACGTGAGGTCGAGTTCCTGGCGCCCCTCGAGTTTTCCATCCTCAGCCAGCATCGGGTCAGCGCTCCATACGGCCTGGAAGGTGGATGCGAGGGTGCGGTCGGACGGCAGGTGGTTGTTCGCGCTGATGGCAGCCGCACGGAGCTGAAGGGCATCGACGGCTGCGACGTAGCGGCGGGCGACCGCGTTGTCCTCGAAACCCCCGGTGGCGGCGGGTATGGATCCGAAAGATGACCTTTCGTCTGTCGCCCCTCTGGGGCTCGGTGTTAAATATTCAGTCCGGATCCCTGGGGCTCACGCCCCAGGCTATGCATATGTCGCTCCTCCGGAGCTTTCAGGCACCCGTGCACGAATTGTGGTGCGGCCGTCTCGGCTGCACATCGTCGATTTTCTTTGAAAATGTGCGGGCGGGACGCCCGCACCACAAAGGATCTCCCGCCCTATCGGTGCGCTTCAGGGGCAATCAAAAGAAGGATGAGCCAAGAAGCTGCAATAACGGACAGATGTCTCCTTCCTTCGGAGCCGAAGAGCGGCGGCAGATATTTAGCCTGGGGCGTGAGCCCCAGGAACACGATCCCCCCAATAGAACCAGCCGCGGAGCGGCGGCAGATTTTCGAGCTGGGGTGTGAGCCCCAGTGACTGGTTGTAAGATTCAGGTATGAAACGCCTTCTGAACGTCCTGTTCTGGTCGGTCATCGCCGCCGCCTTTATTGGTCCTGGCACGGTGACAACCGCCGCCAGGGCCGGCAGTGACTTCTGCTTTGCCCTCGCCTGGGCGCTTCTTTTCTCGGTCTTTGCCTGTCTGGTCCTCCAAGAAGCGTCGGGCCGCATTACCGTGCTGACCGGCAAGGAGCTCGGGGAGGCGATCCGCGGTCGTTTCTCGGGCACGGGATGGGGTCGATTGGTTCCGGTCCTGGCGGCGATCGGCATCATCCTCGGTTGTGCGGCCTTCGAGGCGGGCAATCTCCTTGGGGGAGTTGCCGGGCTGCGGTTGATCGCCAATGCCTCGCCCGCAATCCTCACGCTCATTGCAGGTGTGGCGGCTGCCCTGCTGTTGGCGACCGGCAATACGCGTTGGATTGCCCGCATCGCCGGCGCCCTGGTCGCCGTCATGGGCCTGGCCTTCCTTGTCACCGCCGTTCGCCTCGGGCCCGATCTTGGTGAGCTCTTCAAAGGTCTGCTGGTGCCGAGAATCCCTGTCGGTGGCACCGTCCTGGTCCTCGGTCTCGTCGGCACCACCGTCGTACCTTACAACCTCTTTCTCGGCTCGGCCCTGGCTCGGGACTGCAAGATAGAGGAAATGCGGTGGGGTCTTGCGGTGGCGATTATTGGTGGCGGCGTGATTTCTCTCGGTGTTCTGGTGGTCGGCAGCGCCCTTGGTGGTGGTCTCGAGTACGAGCGCCTGGCGGCGGTGCTTGGTGATCGATTAGGTCGGGGAGCGGGTGCGTCGCTGGCTATTGGCCTCTTTGCCGCCGGTTTCACGTCCGCGGTGACCGCGCCTTTGGCGGCGGCCCTCACCGCGCGGTCGCTGCTTGGCGCAAAAGACGATCCGAAATGGATGGAGAATTCCCTGCGCTATCGAGCGGTGTGGCTCGGGGTTCTGGTCACCGGAATGGCCTTTGGCATCGCCGATGTGCGGCCGATCCCGGTCATCATCCTTGCCCAGGCGTTCAACGGACTGCTGCTGCCGTTGGTTGCCGTATTCCTGTGGATCGCCATGAACGACCGCGATTTGCTTGGAGATGGCGTCAACTCGCGCCTCCAAAACCTGGTCATGGGGGTGGTGGTTTTGGTCTGCGTTGGCCTCGGGCTCCGTGGCCTGCTCGCTGCCGTCAGCGGTGCGTTGGCCATGCTCGGCTGATCAAGGAGGGTTCATGAAATATCTCATTTCGATTGTTTTGATGCTGTGGTGCGTGCCGGCTTTCGGAGCTGATGAGGATGCAGTCGCCGCGATCGACGAGGTCCTCGATTCGTTTCACGATGCCGCTTCGAGGGCCGATGGCGCTCTCTACTTCAGCCTCTTTGCCGAGGACGCGGTCTTCATCGGCACGGATGCAACCGAGAGGTGGTCTGTGGACGAGTTCAGGGCCTTTGCCGAGCCGTACTTCTCCGATGGCCGCGGTTGGACCTACACCAAGACCGAACGCCACGTTGATATCGCAGCGGGTGGCGAGACCGGGTGGTTCGACGAGATGCTGTGGAATGAGAAGTATGGGACGTGTCGCGGTACCGGTGTCCTGGTGCTGACCGAAAAGGGCTGGCGCATCGCCCAGTACCACCTGACCTTTCCTATCCCCAACGAGCTCAGTGCGGATTTCACATCCAGAATCAAAGAGCTCGAGCAAAAAGAAAGCCGCTGAGACCGTTTCGATCTCAGCGGCGAATCAACACGTTCCGGGGCTATTCGGGCGCTTCCATCGTGTACAGAGTATTAAAAAGCAGCTTGAAGGTCCGTACCGGCTGTGCACGGTGCTGGGCGCGGAAGCCGATCAGGATCACCCGGCCCTTGCCGACCTCGATCTCCACCACTGCTGCGCGTTTCTCCAACAGATTGCCACCTTCGAGATAGCCGCTGAGGAGAATGTCCTTGTCGTCATCGGGGTAGCGGGCGACCACTGTGCGTTCGAACCGCGGGTCCGGGACCCGGGTCTGGAATGCGGGTGAGTCGCCGAAGTAGATGGCTTCCTCTGCCTGCATGCCGAAACTGAGCGGGCTTTCCATATTCATTTCGACCCGCAGCGTCGAACCCGGGCAGTTGAAGTCGTCGCCATCGATCTTGGCGAGGACATTGTTCACCGGCAGCTCGAAGAGGTCGATGAAGTACTGGCTCGAGGAATCGAGCGCGACCACGGTGCCGCCGGCCTCGACCCATTTCTTGATGCGCTCGCCACCCTTGATCGGTTTGCCGTCATCTTTCCTTTTCTTGGCCGCGGCATCCGGCTCTGGCGTCGTATCGATACCTCCTGCGTACTTGGGCGGCATCGGCGACCACCGGCGGTAGGAGCGGGTCCCCTTGGCCGGTTCACCTGTCGAGATGATCGAAGGAGACACCGCGGGGAAGAGCAGAACGTCGACGTCGTCGATGAACTCTCCCGAGCGGATCTGCTCGTTGGAAATCGTTGTCAGAGGGAACTCGTACTGCTCGAGGACGAACCGGGTCCAACCTTCGTCCATGCTGGCCACCCATGGCTTGAAGAGGCCGACTCGCGCTTTTCCGACTCGCAACATCCCGGCGTCCGGATCGTTTGGCAGCGGGATTACCGGCAGGTGCAGCTCGTCGGCGATTTCACCCAGGACGGATGATTCAACATCTTCGGACGACAGGTAGATATCGCCACGGGTGCCGGCCTCCGAGTCACCAGCGAGACGGTGGACCCTGAGTCCATCGGCAAGGAGCCGATTGATCGCCGGGTAAGCACTGTCGGCGGCGGCCGGAATCAAATGACCCGCGGCTGCCTGGTCGATCTGGGGGGTCGGCCAATTGGCTTCGGTCAGTTTTTCGATTGACGTTGCGAGGGGTTCCGTTGCTTCGACGACGTCGACGCCCATGGACAGCGGAAGCGACCACGACGCCACATCGTAGGGTTCGAGGATTCCAGCATCGGTTGCGTTCCGGACCTCCGGATACCTTTGAGACCGGAGCATGGTCAACAAAAACGGCCGGTAGGGTTGCGCCGCTGGGATCACCGTCGTGCCGGCAGGGTAGACCGAGTAGCCGACTTTGAGGGCTTCGGTGGCCTTCGCTACCTCGACTCCGTGCTCGATCAACAGATCCACGAGCTTGGCGGCGGCGACCGGGTCGTGTTGGTGGGGGGGAATGATGAAGGCGTAGGGCGGTTCCGTCAAACCGTTGTCGATGGACCAGCGGGCCATTGTGTTGACGTTGCCGAGGATCGAGGCGCGGTTTTCCGCGTTCGCTTCGAGGAACGCCCAGGTGGCGACCAACTCGTACTCGACGATGTCGCGAAGGCGCCACCAACCGCCCGGCCAGGGCGATGGGAAGTTCGAACGCCGACCGTACTCGGGGAAGCCCTTGCCGCCGCCGCGCAACTCGCCCGGGTCGATAAAGATGGGAGTGGCGATGCGAGCGCTGGCGACCTCGGTCAGCAGCCCGGTGACGTTTTTCCACCAAGCGGTGTTGCGGGTGCCTCCAGGCCAGTAGCTGTCGAAGATCATGTTGTGGCCGACGCCCGTTTTCTCGTTCTGCTCGAGGCGAAAGCTCATGTTGGTGCCGAGGACATCGGCCTGGCGGAAGACCAGCGAGTGGACTTCCTCATTCAACGGATCGGTCTGGGGCGGGACAAACATCCTTGGTCCAGTTGATCCCATCTGGTGCTCGTCGAGGAATGTCTGCGGGAACCAGCGGTGGTAGAGGACCTCATTGACGACCTTTGTTTCCTTCTGGCTCAGCATGTAGAAATCGCGGTTGTTGTCGTGACCGACGTAATGGTGGTAAAGCCACGGCATGCGGCCGCCCTCGTAGTCAGTCCCGAGCCACTCGTTGTACCAGTCGACGATCATGTGCTGGCCGTCGGGATTGATGGACGGCATGATCAGAAGAACCGCCTCTTCCATCCACGCGAGTTTTTCCGGGTCGTCGGTGGTTGCGAAATCGTGCACGAACTCGGTCACCATCTGGGTGCTGCCGACCTCGGTCGAGTGGATCGAGCAGGTGACGACGGCGATGACTTTTCCCTCGTCGATGAGTGCTTCCGACTCTTCGGGGCTGAGATCCCCAGGTTTGGCGATGAGGCGGGCGATCTCGCGCAGCCGCTCCAGATTCGCCTGATTCTCCTTTGAAGTGAGAATTACCACCTTCATCGGGTTGTCGAGTGTCGAGCGGCCGGCCTCTTCGATCGAAACGCGATCAGATTCAGCGGCTACAGTCTCGAGATAGGAGAGCACCTCGGGGTAGGGGATCAGCTTGTAATCGGCGCCGACCTCGTGCCCGAAGGTCTCTGCCGGTGTGGGAATCTCGGCGCCCGTCGAGAACGGGACGCACACGAACAGAATCAACGCTGCAAAGAAAGATCTCATCATGCCTCCTTCAAAAGCCCCGAAACGCCCCCCGGGGATGGATGATTGTAAAGCAGAAAGCGCAGCCTCATCCAAAAACCCGTCCGCTCCTCTGTAGGCGGGTCCTTCAGGGCCCGCCAGAGCGCGACGAATAGTCTGGATTCGACTGCAAGGAAGATGAATCGAACGTTGGCGGGCCCTGAAGGACCCGCCTACAAAAAGAGGGCGATTGAAAACCTCGGGCATTTCTGGAGGCGGAGCTTTCCTACCGGGTTGAATCTACCGAGTGTCCGAGTAGACTGATTCGGTTCAACTGGAGGTGTTCATGGCGTCGAAGGACATGCGAGGCGGTAACTACGCGGCAGAACTGCAACCCACGGAAATCTACAAGGATCGACGGCGGCGACTTCTCGAGCGTGCCGGCCAAGGCATAGTGGTGATGTGGGGGGCCGGCGACGACCGCGGTTACGGCGACGTCGGCACATTTCGTCAGAGTTCGAGCTTTTTCTATTTGACCGGCGTCGAGCTTCCGAATGCGGCCATCGTGTTACGTCCGGGGGAGGGCGGAGATCTGCTTTTTCTGCCGCCACGAGATCCCAATGTCGAGCGCTGGACCGGCCCCAAATGGGGCCCGGGTGAAGAGACCGCTCGACAGCTTGGCTTCGACAAGGTGTTGTCGACCCAGCCCAGCGAGATCGTCCTGGATGCCCGCCGGCGACCGGTTCCGGGATTCGAAGGACGAATTCAGGGCTGGCTCTCCGAACCGGGTGCTGTGCTCTGGACGGAGCTACCGGCGGTTGGTAGCGGCGCCGTGCTGCCGCCGACACACCGCTTCCTTGCGAGTCTGCGGGACCGTTTGCCGACCTTCTCGGTTCGGGATCTGGACGAGCATATGACGGCCCTGAGAAGCATCAAAGATTCGGGCGAAATCGAGCTCATGCGCAAGGCGATCAGCATTTCTGTTGAGGGTCAACGCCGGGCCGCACGGACAATCAAACCCGGGATCGACGAGGGTGTGGTTGACGGTGCGGTCTACGCGGCGTTCCGCGAGGGCGGTGCGGAGGGTCTCGCATTCCCATCGATCGTCGGTTCGGGTTACAACGCCACCACCCTCCACTACGACCAGAACGTCGGGACCTGCGACGACGGCGAGTTGGTGGTGGTCGATATCGGAGCCCGCTACGGATATTACTGCGGGGATCTGACACGGACCTACCCGGCAAACGGTGGTTTCACCGAGCGCCAACGCGAGATCTATGATCTGGTGCAGGAGGCCCACGATCGAGCCGCTGAGTCGACGCGGCCCGGAGTCACGGTCTTCGACCTGCGAAAAATTGTCTACGATGTTTTCGAAAGCTCGAGCGTGCGCGATTCAAAGGGCGAATCGCTCGGACAATATTTCATCCACGGCCTCGGCCATCCGCTTGGCCTCGATGCTCACGATCCCGGCGCGGATGAGAATCCGCTCGAACCGGGCATGGTGATCACCAACGAACCGGGGATATACCTGCCCGATGAGGCGCTCGGGGTGCGGATCGAAAATGATTTTCTGATCACCGACGACGGTGCCGAGAACCTCTCAGCGGATCTTCCGATGAAGGCAGAGGAGATTGAAGCGCTCATGCGAGGCGAGTGATCGGTACAGCAGTCGCCGCCAATCAGAGGCGCTTTGTCGCGTAGGCGACACAGGGGTTCCAATAAGAAGTGCGTGCCGCATCAGCGACACAGGTGCCACTCTTCGCATTGTTTGAAATCGTCGTCTTCCAGTTGAGTAACGCCTCATGGGCAAACAATGCGAAGGGTGGCACCATCCTCGCCACCAATTAGAAGCGCTTTGCCGTGCCGCGGCAAACAATGCGAAGGGTGGCACCTCGCACACCGAAGCGAGAAGCGCTTACAGGTTCGAAGTGGTCAGCTAGCCCGCATATCTCACACCGAAGTTCGGAGCGGCTGATTATTTAGTTTGTGGGCTCTGATTTCCGAATTCGGGGTGTGCGCGAGGCCGAATATCTGCGTCGGCGCGATTTGGGTGTTCTGAGCTACGAGATTTTCGGTCAGACGTGGCACACCTTTCACAGGTAGCCGACCCAGAATTTCCAATTTCAGAGGTCGCAGATTGACGATCAGACTCGCAGCGGTTGGTAGTGAGTCCGGAGATTGGCGAGGATCATGGCGAAGATCCTCTGGTACGGGTATCCGCTCGCGCACCTCACCCAGACCCTCCTGATGCTGAGCGACACGAGGGCGCCGACTTTCAACAGTTTGGTGCGAATGGTGCTGCACTGAGCTCGAGCGAGCTCTGTGCCTTTGAGGCCGACCCGCCGCAGCTCGCTGAGCAAGACGTAGGCGACGCTCGAAAACCAAAGCCTCAGCTGGTTGGCGAAGAACATTGTCGAGCTGGTCCGATCGGCGAACAGACCCAGCTGCTGCTCTTTGATCCTGTTCTCCATGTCACCGCGAGCACAGTACAGATCTTCGTACAGCTCCTGGGCGGCAAACTCTTGTTTGGACAGAGAGGTCACCACGAATCGGGGATTCTCTCCCTTGCTCAGCTGCTCCGCCTTGCCGACGACACGTCGGGTCCGGCTCCAGCTCTTGAGTGTGCGGTACCTGAAGTCCCGGTAGCACCGTGCTGCCCGTCCAGTTTTCCAAAACCGCTTCTTTGCCTTCTTTAGCTGTTTGACGATCATCTTCACCAGCCTGTTGTTTCTCGCGAGCCCGAAGATGTAGTCAACGCCGTTGTCCTCGCACCAGGTCATCAGGTCGTCACGCGCAAAGCCCGAGTCCCCTCGTACGATGATCTGCACGTCCGGCCAGCGGTCGCGAATCTGGCCAACAATTCGTACGAGCTCCTCGAGCGATCCCTTGGCGGCGTCGATGTCTGAGGGTCTCAAACGAGCGCACAGCAGGTGGTCGTCACAGAAGACGTACAGCGGCAGATAGCAGTAGCAGCCGTAGTACCCGTGGAAGAACCGGCCCTCCTGGTCACCGTGAAGCGGATCGTCAGTCGCGTCGAAATCAAGGATGACCCTCTTTTGCGGCTTTGGGTACGCATTCAGGAAGGTGTCGACAAAGAAACGATCCACAGCATCCGGCCGGCACACGATCTTGTGGTATCGGTTGGTCGTTTCCGTGTCGGCGGGTGCGAGCTCAAGCCGATTGAGCGTGCTCTTCCCCGCAAGCGGAAAACCCTGATCCCTCTCACGTATTCTGTCTTTTCCAGTCGGATCGGTCTTGCCAACCAGCGTCGCCAGCAATGCGTCCCGGCGAAGCTCGTCGTGGTCATTGATGTCCTCGTAGCCGAGCGCTATTCCATACACCCTCTGGGACACCAGCTCGAGCACGCTGTGCTCAACGAGCTCCGGGGCCCGATGGTCGACAAAACAATCCGCAAACCCCCGGAGAATTCCCGCACCTTTCTCGACCTCTCGAAGCAGAAGACCACCCGCATCGGATGTGATCCGTCCTCCACTGAAATCAGTCACTACTTTGCGATTGCCAAGGCCTTGAAACTCCAGCTGCTCGGGAATACACTGTGTATGCAAGATCCGGGCTCCTTTCTTAGGTGTAACTGTCTTTGACAACAGTATTTTACACCAAGTCTGGAGCCTCTTTTTCGCCTACCGGTGAGATATGCGGGCTAGTAGTCTCCGACGCGGGCTGGCCGGGGAACGAGCCGGTTTCGTAGAAATGATCCAGGAGATCGTTCTTTTCCTTCCAGCGCTCGAGGAGCCATTGGCGGAGATCATCGGCGGATTGTGGCAGTTCTTCAATAGGGAAGCGTCGGACGTGGACGTGGATGCGCTTGACCAGGCCCTTCATGTATTGCCACAGACTCGGCACGCCGGTCTCGTAGGCGATCGTGAGGTCGTATACGGCGGCAATGTGGCTGCGCAGCCCCTCGACCGAAGCCGCAAAACCCTTGCTGCGCGGAACGAGGGTGTGACGGGGCACGGGAAGCCCGTTCTCCCGCGCGTAGGCCTGCGCGACTTCCAGCTTCGGTAGGGTAAGCCGGGTGCCCTCGACAAAGGAAACGAGGTGAACCGGGACGTTCCCAGTCACTAGCCGGTCGAAGGTACGGCGGATCTTCTCGCTGTCGGAGGTCCAGTCGCGGTCAATGAACAGGCAGTCGAGAAACTGCATCCCCCAACCCATCCCGGGCACCCACTTGAGCTGCTTCTTGACAAAGAACTTGAGGTCTCCGAGGCGTTCCCTGGTCTTTGAGAATTTCATGATCGCGGTGATGTCCGGCATCTCCTGGTGGTTGGAGATCAGCAGCGCGTTCTCGCGCTTCGGCACGTCGTCACCGGTGAAGATTACCTGTGTGCCGTTAAAACGTTCGGCGCCGTTCACACACAATCCCCACCAGGTGTCGGCGCACCAGCGGTTGACCGCGCGGAAGGCTCTTCGGGAGAAGGGGAGCACGGCCAGACTTAGAAGCTGGATGAGGTTGATAGGCAGCAGAGTCCCGAAACCGACCACGAGAAGTGCGAGTCCCCGGATCGTTGCGGTCGGACCGCTCGTATCCGTTAACGGCTGGAGAGGCATGCAAGGCCCTCCTTCAAAAGGTCGCGGCAGCGATTCACATCCGTTTCGACGGTGCCGAGGTTACCGATCGCGACTCGAAGAGCGACTCCGTCATCGAGTTTGGTGTGGGAGAGATAGACGTCACCCGAGGCGTTGATGTGTTCGAGAAGCCGCATGTTGAAATCATCGAGAGCTTCACCCTCCAAACCATGGGGTCGGGCGCGGAAGCACACCACCGAGAATGGCCGGGGCGCCATGCGCTCGAAATCGGCTTCGGCGTCGATCCAGTCGGCAAAATCGCGGGCCATGGCGATGTGACGGTTGTGCCGTTCGCGAATCCCCTCGAGACCAAAGCAACGTAAGACCCACCACAGTTTGAGAGCGCGGAAACGGCGTCCGAGCTGGACACCGTAATCCATGAGATCGACGACCTGGCCGCTGAGAGGTGTGGTCAGGTACTCGGGCACCAGCGAGAAGGCACGTTTGAAGACTTCCGGGTGGCGTGTATAGAACGCAGACGCGTCGATCGGCACAAAAAGCCACTTGTGCGGGTTGAAATTGAAGGAATCTGCGCGTTCACATCCCTCGATGCACCACCGATGGTCTTCATTTAGAGCAGCTGAGCCTGAATACGCAGCATCAACGTGCATCCAAAGTTCCTCACGAGTGCAAATATCTGCGATTTCGACGCATGGATCCACCGATGTCGTCGAGGTCGTGCCAACGGTTGCGACAACCGCCAACGGACGCAAGCCCGCGTCCCGATCCTCCGTCACCATCTTGGCGAGAGCTTCGGTGTCCATTCGGTACTGGGCGTCGTGCGGTACGGCGCGGAAGCCGTCGAGACCGAAACCAAGGGTCAGACAGGCCTTGGCAATTGATGAGTGGGCCTGGTCTGAGGCGTAGATCCGCATGGCGGGACCTGTCATCCCGCGACGACGGATCTCCGGGTCAGCCGCCTCACGCGCCGCGGCAAGCGCCACCAGAGCGGAGATCGAAGCGGTGTCGTTGAGGAAGCCGAAGAAATCCTCTGGTAGACCGAGACCGCGCCGCATCCAGTCGAGGACCTTGAGCTCAAGCTCGGTGGCCGAAGGACAGGTGCGCCACAGCATTCCGTTGACGTCGAGAGCGGCCGACAGCATCTCGCCGAGCACTCCGGGACCCGAGCCGGTGATTCCGAAATAGGCCATGAATCCGGGATGGTTCCAGTGGGTGACCCCCGGTAGGACGATATCGAGGAAGTCCTGCCAAACCGCCTCGGGATCTTCACCGAAGGTTGGCATCTCGTCGGGCAGCTGCGCGGCCACATCGCCAGGTTGGACCTTTGCCAGGACCGGATGCTCACGATTGCCGCCGTCGAGGTATTCGGCAATCCACTCCACCATGCGGTGTCCCTCGCGTCGGAAAAGTTCGGCGTCCCAATGACCCGATTGTCCACTCATCCTGTCCTCCGCCGCCCAAGATACGCCGCTACCTCGATCCTGTCACCCGGCTGTCCGGAAGAGATCCTCGCCGAGCGCCAGTTTGTCTTGGACAGGAGTTGACATGGCGCTTCGGAAGCGCGAGGCTTCGCGCATGGACACAAATGTGGATTCAGGAGTTCCGAAGTTCGATCCTAAAACCTTTGGCGCCGAGCACTCGATTGCACGGCTGGGTGCCGGTAGCGTCGGCGGCAAAGCGGTGGGTCTTCTACAGATTCAGAACGAGATCCTGCCGCGTTTCGATGCTGCCAAATTTGAGGGCGTTACCGTCGATCTGCCAAGGGCGGTGGTCATTGCCACCGAGGTCTTCTCGGAGTTCATGGATCGGAACCGTCTCTGGAAGACGGTTGAAGGAGACCTCCCGGACAGTCAGATAGCTCAGGAGTTCCAGCGCGCTGAGCTGTCTGAAAGACTGCGCGAGCAACTTCGGGGTGTCTTGGCGGTTTTGCGAAATCCGCTCGCAATCCGTCCCTCGAGCTATCTCGAAGACGCGCATCAGCGAGCCTTTGCAGGCATTTTCACCTCGAAGATGATTCCCAACACCGAGACCAGTGATGAGGCCCGGTATCGCCGTCTGTCGGGTGCGCTGAAGCTTGCCTGGGCATCCACGTTCTTTGGCGGCGCGATTGTCTCGCGCCGCGCGGCTGGACTTGCGATCGACGCTGAGAAGATGGCAGTGGTAATGCAGGAGGTGAGCGGCGAGCGTCACGACGGACGTTTTTACCCGACGCTGTCGGCACTGGCCAGGTCGTACAACCACTATCCAGTGCCAGGCAACAACCGTGAGGACGGGGTCGTGTCCCTGGCCCTCGGTCTCGGGAAGAGCATCTCGGACGGCGACCATGTGTGGAGCTACTGCCCTCACCGTCCGCTCGCGCCGCCCCCATACAAAAGCACCGGCGACCTCCTCAACTACACCCAGACCAGTTATTGGGCCGTCAATGTTGGCGATCCACCGCCGCCGGATCCGGTGCGGGAAACCGCCTGTCTCTTGCGGTCGGGTCTGGCCGATGCTGAGGCGGACGGCACGCTCACGTATCTCGCCTCAACTTACGATTCGGCGTCAGATCAGCTACGGTCTGGGATCGGCGGTCTCGGACCTCGCGCACTCACCTTTGCGCCCCTTCTCGAGTCAAGATCCATCCCCTTTACGCCGTTGATGGAGCACCTGCTCGAGCTGTCCTGCAACGTGCTCAACGGTGAAGCCGAGATCGAAATCGCGGCAAATCTCGATCCCGAGCATGCCCTGCCGATGCAGGTGGCCTTCCTACAGGTGCGGCCAATGCTGACCCCCGGTGAAAGATCACCGGTGGAAGAGGTCGATCTCGAAGCGCCTGAGATCCTTGTTGCTTCGGACAACTGTCTCGGCCACGGTTCACGCGACGATCTCACCGACGTTGTCTACCTCCGTCCCCAGAACTTCGATCGCGGTCAGATGCGGATGATGGCGTCTGAGCTTGATGCCGTCAATCGGGGTCTCGTGGAGGAGGGACGGCACGGGATCTTTATCGGGCTCGGCCGGTGGGGGACCACCGACGACCGGTTTGGCGTTCCTGTGAAATGGGGCCAGATTTCGGCCGCTCGGGTGATCGTCGAGGCGACCCTGGCGGACGCGCCGACAAGTCTCAGTCACGGCACCCATTTCTTCCACCGTCTGCTCAGTAACCAGGTCCTCTATATGTCGGTCGAACACGATGGTCGTGGTCGAGTTGACTGGGACTGGCTTGACGAACAGGAAGCCATCTGGGAGAGCCGAAGCGTCCGCCATGTCCGCGTTCCGAATCCCCTCGAGGTGCGGATAGACTGCGCTACCAGGTACGGTCTGATCCGTCATCGCGAAGGAAACTGAACGGAATGGCTCGGAAGATAATGAGGTCCGGTGCCACAGTATGTTTTGGAGCCATATTGGTTTTCGCGATGGCGTGCGGCACCCCGGTGCCCGAGGTGCCGAGCGAGGAATCCGTTTCCTATTCGATGCACCTTGAACCGTTGGTTATCGCTCACTGTTTGAGCTGCCACGATTCGGAAGAGGCCAAGGCCAAGCTGGTGCTCGATCCGGGCCTGGGATACGAGAGGCTTGTGGGTCCGCATTCGATCCAGGACCCCGAGATGGCGCTCGTCGCACCTGGCGATCCGGAGGGCTCTTACCTGTGGCTGAAGCTGCAACACGTCACCGAGAAGGGGAAGGGCATGCCCCGGACCCCGACAGGCTCGAAGAAACTGCGCGAATCGGAGCTCGAGCTGTACCGGCGGTGGATCGAGGTAGGAGCGCATCCATAAGTCTCGAATGAGCTGAATTCGGAATTCGGAATTCGGAATGACCGCGCGCCCATCCGAATTGAGGGATTTTCTGGCGGCTGAATAGCAAATTCCGAAATCCGAAATTCGAAATATGTGTACACTTGGCCCATCATGTTGAGCAGAATCGACTATCACGAAGGCAGGGTTCACACCATGCGTGTAGTCGTCGTAGGTGGTGGTCTGGTCGGATCGACCCTGGCCGAGAAGCTTTCGGGTGACGGCCACGACGTGGTGTTGGTCGAGCAGAGCCGCGAGCTGATTGCGGACCTCAACGAGCATCTCGACGTTCAGACCATCTGTGGCAACGGCGCGACGATCCCGGTCCTGGTCAAAGCCGGAATCGAAAACGCCGATCTGCTTCTCGCCACCACCGACTCTGACGAAGCAAACATGGTGGTGGCTTTGGTTGGTTCGGTCATTTTCAAGGTGCCGAAGGTCGCGGCGCGGCTGCGTGATCCGGGACATGAAGAGGGATTTCGACGCATCGCTCGCGAACCGGGGGAGGAGCGGGTCGCAATCAATCCCGACATGGCGGCAGTGGAGAAGATCCTGTCCCTGATGCCGGTTCCGGGCGCGGTCGATGTCGTCGAATTCTTCGACGGTAAGATGCTGGTTGCAGGTTTCCATATCAAGCCCGGGAGCGAGTTCGCCGGACTGCTGTTGTCACACCTCGGGCTCCTTTTCCCGGCCACCCCGATGCTGGTGGTCGCCATCCGACGCGATGGCCGATGGCGGGTGCCGTTCGGCGACGACGAGATCCGAGCCGGCGATCTGGTCTACTTTGCGATGGACCCTGGCGAGCTCGACAATGTGTTGGTGCTCCTCGGGCTCCACCGCGGCGCCGAACGCCGGGTGATGATTGCCGGCGCCACGCGGATCGGGGTCGCCCTGGCACGTCGGTTGGAAGAGGACGGGGTTCCGGTGACCCTGGTCGATGAGCGCCGTCCGATCTGCGAATACGCAGCGGCAGAGCTCTCTGACACTCTCGTAATCCACGGCAGCCCGACCGATCGGGAACTCCTTCGGGAGGAGGGAGCGGATCGGGTTGAAGGGTTTGTCGCCTGCACCGACCGCCACGAGGAAAACGTAGTGTCCTGTCTCCTTGCCGGGAAGATGGGCGCCGCTCACACCTTTGCGCTGGTCGACAACGCGGCCCTGTCGGGTCTGGTGGGCGACCTCGGAATCGACGCCATCATCTCGCCGCGATTGTTATCGGTAAGCCTTGCGCTTCATTTCGCCCGAAAGGGACGGATCAGGTCGGTGGCAGCCCTGCTCGAAGACTCGGTAGAGGTCTTCGAAGTGGAGGCGGTGGAGGGGAGCCGGCTGGTTTCTTCGCCGCTGTCCGAGCTCGGTCTGCCGCGCGGCATCCTGATGGTGGCGGTGCAGCGCGAGGATCGCATTTTCATCCCCGGCGGCGACAATCGCATCGAGCCGGGTGACCAGGTGATCGTGGCCGCCGCCGCCGAGATGGCGTCGCACCTCGATGATGTCTTTGAAGCCTGAGCATCGGGTGGGGGAGGAGTCCGGCCCGTGAACCGCCGTTTCGTGACCTACATCCTCGGCTGGTTGCTGTTGCTGGACTGCGCCTTTCTCGGTCTCCCTCTGCTGGCGAGCCTGGTATTTCGCGAGTCGTTGGAGCCCTGGGTAGCGGCGATCGCGGTCGCCGGGGTGCTCGGCCTGCTGCTGGTGCGCGTGCGGCCGCCGGCCGATCGGCTTATCCGTCCGAGGGACGGATTTTTGATCGTCAGTGGGGCGTGGATAGCGGTTTCGATTGTCGGTGCCGTACCTTACCTGGTGACCGGTGCTCTCGGACCGGTGGATGCCCTCTTCGAGTCGGTGTCGGGCTTTACGACCACAGGATCGACGGTGATCGCCGATACGACGGTGATCCCGCGGGCCCTGCTGGTATGGCGGGCCATGAGCCAGTGGCTGGGCGGCATGGGGATCATCCTCTTCACGATCGCCATCCTGCCCCTGCTCGGCATCGGCGGCATGCAGCTCTTCAAGGCCGAGGTCCCGGGGCCGGTGGCGGACAAGGTGAGACCGCGGTTGGCGACCACCGCACGCACGCTGTGGATGGTCTACGTTGGTTTCACGGCGGCGGAGTGGGTTGCTCTCCGGCTTGCGGGTCTCAGCGGGTTCGATGCCCTCTGTCACTCCTTTACGACCCTTGCCACCGGCGGATTCTCGACCAGAAACACCTCGGTCGGGGAGTTCGGCTCGGCGACTGTCGAGTGGATCATCATCTTTTTCATGTTGATGGCGGGCATCAACTTCGTTCTCCATTTCAGGCTGCTGACCGGCCGCGCCAAGGAGGTGTGGCGGGATGCGGAGCTGCGTTACTTTCTCGGGGTGATCGCCGTGTCGACCGTGATTCTCCTGGCGACTGTCCACGAGGACGGCGCCCGGTTTGCGGACAGCCTTCGCCACGCCGCCTTCCAGACGGTCAGCATTCTCACAACCACCGGTTATTGCACGACCGATTTCGAGCTCTGGGCGACTCTGCCACTCCTGGTGCTCCTGTGCCTCATGGTCCTCGGCGGCATGTCGGGTTCCACCGGCGGCGGCATCAAGAGTCTGCGGGCCCTGCTCGCCATTTCCTCGCTCCGCACAACCCTCCACCGGCTCATCCACCCGCATGCGGTTCGGCCGGTGAAGTACGGCGGCGCCGTGGTCTCGGAGTCCGTTTTGTCGGGAATCTGGTCGTTCCTCACGGCCTACCTGTTGATCGCGTTGATCGGAACGGCGGTGGTAGCGGCCCACGGTTACGATTTGCTGACCGCGATCTCCGCCGGCCTGACCTCGATCGGCAACGTCGGTCCGGGTCTTGGCCAGATCGGCGCCTACGACAATTTCGCCCACTTCCCCGGGTTGGTGAAAATCGTGCTCGCCGGATGCATGCTCTTCGGCCGGCTGGAGGTCTTTACACTGCTCGCCCTGCTTTCGCGCGAATTCTGGCGAAGATAGTCCGCCCTACCAACCCGATACTCGATACTCGATCCGATACTCTTCTACGATCTCCTATGGTCTTCTCTGTGTGGATCTGTGAATACCTGTGTGATTCGATGGGCAGTCCCGGGTGGGCGGGCAGATACATAGCCTGGGGCGTGAGCCCCAGGATACTAAACGAGAAAATATTGAGGAAGCCGCGGAGCGGCGACAGAAATATCGCGGTGATACCTGCGGCTCATGTCACAGACAGATGTCTGTCGCCCCCTCCGTGGGCTCGGTGTCTATTTGTCGTCCTTACCCTGGGGCTCACGCCCCAGGCTAAGAATATGCCGCGCCTCCGGCGCTCAAATCAGGGCTTCACTCCGAGGTCTTCATGGAGGCAGTACGCGGGTGCCGACCTATTTCAGGCGAGCATCCAGCATCGATCGCATCTAGGATCGAGTGGGGGGTGAGCGCGTGTAGAATTCACCGCGGCACGAACGGGGGTACTGGCGTTGAAGGAGCACAGGGCAAAGATCGGCATCGTCTTCCTGATCGTTTTCATCGATCTGGTCGGCTTCGGCATCGTCATCCCGATCCTGCCGCTCTACGCCGAGGAGTATGGGCCGTCGCCGATTGTCTTCGGCCTCTTGATGGCGTCGTTTTCCATCATGCAGTTTGTTGCCGCGCCGATTCTCGGACGGCTGTCTGACCGAATAGGGCGTCGGCCGGTACTGCTGGTTTCGTTGTTCGGTTCGGCCGTCGGGTACGTTCTTTTCGGCATAGCCGGTTCACTTGCCATGCTCTTCGCGTCACGAATCATCGACGGGATCTCCGGGGGCAACATCTCGACCGCGCAAGCCGTAATTGCCGACATTACCGGGCCTGAAGATCGCGCCAAGGGAATGGGGATCATTGGCGCCGCATTCGGTCTCGGGTTCATTCTCGGGCCGGCGATCGGTGCGCTGCTGGTGACGGTAACTCCCTGGTTACCCGGCATCGGGGCCGCAGTAGCGTCGCTGATCGCATTCGTGCTGGTTCTGACCCGCCTTCCCGAGACCCTCGACACCGAGGCGAGGCGAGAGGCGCGGCGCCACCCCCTCAACCCGCACAGCCTGGTTGAGGCACTCTCGCTCCCGCTGGTCGGCCTCTGCCTGCTGATGGTTTTTTTCACGATTTTCGCCTTTGCCAACTTCGAAACGACCTTCGCTCAGTTCGCAAAGCTGCGTTTCGATTTCTCGACCTCGACGATTGCCTGGCTCTTCGTCTACGCCGGGGTGTTGGGCGCGATCATCCAGGGTGGTTTAGTCGGCCGCTTGGCGAGGAAATTCGGTGAGGTGCGACTGATAGTTACCGGTACTCTGCTCAGTTGCATTGCACTCGGTTTGCTTCCGTATTCTCCAAGCAGGGGGCCACTGTTGGCAATCCTGGCCGTCCTTGCCGTTGGTCAGGGCATCGCCCACCCGTCGCTTTCAGCATTGACATCGAAACTCGTCGATCCCGACCAGGTTGGCGGAGTGATGGGCGTCTACCAGGGCATGTCGAGCCTGGCACGCATCGTCGGCCCATTTTGGGGCGAGGTGGTCTACGGCGCCATCGGGTTTGCGTGGCCATTCCGTACGGGCGCAGTATTCATGCTACTGGCGAGCGTGGTAGCGTTTGTTACGTTGTTGCAGATGCGCCAACGGGCGAGGCTCACAGATTGACCGGGTCGGACGGACTCAACCTCCGTGTCGTTTGGACCCACCCTGAGAAGACGAGGACTGCGACCCTGCGCCTCTCGGCTGGCTCCCCGTGCCCATGCCTTGCGATTGTTGCGAGCCTCCCATCGACTGTCTGGCCCCTCGCCGACCCTGTTCCCAATCGTGTGAGGTGGTCCCGTGCGGCGTTGGTGTCTTCGGCGTCTTGCCCCTTTTGATTCGGGTCGACCAGCCGGCCTGAACCAAGGTCCTCTCGCCGATGCCGCCGACGTCCCAGACCTCGACGGTCCCTTCAAAAACGGAAACCGAGGTGTCACCGTCTTTCTCGACCTCGACACCGTAGTCAGTGCCGCGAACCGCAAGTACCGCTGACGGGGTCGAAATGAGGCGCTCGCGGGTGTCGCCTTCCGGGAGTTTGCCGAAGATCGCGCGCAAGCTGCCACGCTCGATTTCAAGGAGCACTCCCGGCTGTTCGTGTGCGAGCCGAAAGCTCGTTTTGGACGAAACCACAAACTTGGCCGAATACTCGATGACCGAAAGCTCGGCGCGCGATCGCGAGCCGGTGCGGAGAACGTCACCGGACTGCGCATGATCGCCCACCTGCATTTCACGCTCACCGTCTGGGGTTTCGAGCAGCAGCTTGCGTTTGACCGAGATGACGTCGTACTCGAGAACGGCCGGGCCTTCCGAGGCCGTCGCCGTGGTAAGGGTCAACAGGGTGAGGACGACGGATGCTGTCAGCAATTTCATGATTTGACTTCCTCTGGGTCGAGCGCGATTCCGAGGCGCTCTGCCTTGCGATACAGCGATTTACGTTCGATGCCCAGTATTTCTGCAGCCCGAGTGCGGTTGCCCTCGCAGCGACGTAGTACGGCTTCGATGTGGTGCCTTTCGAGGTCCGTCAGGGTGAGGTCGTCTCCGATGCCCGGTTCTGAAGTGATGTCATGTCGATTGTTGGGATTGGTGGTAAGGAGCGAGCGGATCATCTGCTCGTCGTTCAACGACCCACTATCGACAATCGCCCGCTGCACAACGTGCTCGAGCTCGCGGACGTTTCCCGGCCACGGATGGTCCACGAGGGCAGCAATTACCTCAGCGCTGGCAGGCTGAAGATCAATGAAACCAAGCTTTTCCTGGTAGCGGCGGCGAAAGTGCTCTACAAACAGGGGGATGTCGGATTGGCGGTCTCGCAACGGCGGCAACACGATTTCGTAGGCGGCGAGGCGATAGAAAAAGTCCTCGCGAAACTCGCCCGCATCGGCCTCCGCCCGGAGGTCGCGGTTGGTAGCGGCAATGACCCGGACTGGAACTTCGACCGCGAAATCCGCGCCCACCGCTCGAACTTCTCCCGACTGCAGAAAACGCAGCAACTTGACCTGCAACGCTGCCGGCAGCTCGCCGACCTCGTCAAGGAACAGAGTACCGTTTCGAGCGGCCTCGATGGCCCCGCGATGATCGCGGTCTGCGCCGGTGAATGAGCCCTTGCGGTGACCAAACAGCTCGCTCTCGAGCAGATTCTCAGGGATGGCGCCGCAGTTGATGGGGACGAATGCCTGGTCAGCATTGGCGCTGAATTGATGGAGGGCCCTCGCGATAAGCTCCTTACCGGTTCCAGTCTCGCCGCGCACCAGCACAGGGATCGGCAGGGGCGCAACTCGGGCGACGGCGTTGTAGACCTCAACGAAGGCCGGATCATTGCCGATAATCAGAGACTCGGGACCGAGTTCGATTTCAGCTCCGCCTTTGGGCGACCGGTGCAAAGCTGCGCGGACTCTTTCGACGAGGGTATCGACCTGGAATGGTTTAGCGAGGTAATCGAAGACACCAAGACGGCGTGCCGAGGCAGCGGTCTCGACGGTCCCATGTGCGGTCACGAGGATGACCTTTGCTTCTGGGCACGCTTTGTGGCAGTGTTCGAGAAGTTCGAGGCCCGTCCCGTCTCCGAGATAGATATCGGTGACGATGAGATCAAAAGGCGCAGAGTCCACCGCCTGCCGTGCCTCATCTGCTGACGCGGCCGAATGGACGTTGAATCCCTCCTTGCGCGAGAGCCAAGGCCATCATTTCACGCATGGCCGTGTCATCGTCAACGACGAGTATCTTCGACCGTGCCATCACACCTCCTCGATCGCGGGCAGGCTCACTGTGAATGCGCTGCCGATGCCGATCTCACTGTCGATTGTTATGCATGCTCCGTGCCAATCAACGACCTCCTTGACCAGTGCGAGCCCGAGCCCGGCGCCGGTCGCTGCGGTGCCAGGCACACGGTAGAAACGGTCGAATACGCGGGCCAGACCGTCCTCGGAGATACCGGGTCCGTGATCGCGCACGATGAGGTGGATCTGATCGGCGGATCGAGAGACCTCGACCTCGATGCTGTCGCCGGAGTGGGTGTACTTGACGGCATTGCCGACGAGGTTATCGACGACCCGATCGAGCAGCGCGGGGACTGCCTGCACCCGGCAATCATCGCCGATTGATGGCCTGAGGGTGATCTGGCGGGCGCCCGCCGCGGCGTCGAGAACCTCGAGCCGGGTTGCTACCAGGCTACCGAGATCAATGGCCTCGATAGCCCCGTCCCAGCGGCCACCGCCCAATTGTTCGAGATCGAGGAAAACCGTCACCATCTCCTGGAGTCGCTGGGCCTCGCCTCGAATCAGGGAGGCGACCCGCCGTTGCTCGTCCGCGGAAAGCTCGTACCGTTCGAGATTTTCACCAAATCCAGCAATCGAGGCGAGCGGCGTCTTCAGTTCGTGCGAGACGAGTCGCTGCATTTCCTGGCGGCGTTTTTCGAGGGTTCGCTCAGCCGAAATGTCACGAAGGATCGCCAGGTGGCCGCGGTCGAGGTCTGTCACACCAACCGCGAGGTGACGCGGGCCGCGGGTCAGCACGAGGGGGTCGGTGGCATCTGAGCTCCGCATGAGCTCGGTCAGCTCGGGCATACCGCCCCATAAACGCTCTGCGGCTGGGTTTGCAAGCACGATTTCACCGTCGACGTCCCATAGGACTACTCCCTCATCCATGTCGGCCAGCAGCGCTCTGCGAGTAGCGTCCTCCTCGAGGACCCGGTCCTGGAGGAGGCGCAGGGCATCGAGACGGCCGGCTGCTGTATGGGGCACCGTAGACGGCGTCGCGCCAACGTGATCGAGCACGGCCTTCAGCAAATGACCACTCTCCCTCCGAGCCGACTGTGATTCGGCTGTTTCGCGGAGAAGGGCAGACACCACGGCCACCGTCAACAACGACATCAACGGCATCAGGAGAAGTCCGAAACGGACGGCGGCCATTGCGAGAAGAACAAGGCCGATAATGAGGGCTGCGAATGCGACGATATCGAATGCCCCGCGACGGTTACGAATCACCTGGATTCCGACGGCCAGGAAAAGGGCCGCGGTGAGTGACCACCACGGGCCGGGAACGCGGAGAAGACGATCCTGGGCAATCGAGACTGTGGCTGAAGCATGTGCCAGCACACCGGGAACCGGTGCGTGCCGAGGTCCGGTCGGTACGACGAACTGATCGCCGGCGCCGGTAGCTGAAATGCCGACGAAAACCACTCGACCCGCAATCTCGTTTGGATCGTATGACCCCTCGAGTACCGACGCTGCGCTGAGGCTGGGAATCTGCTGTGGGGCCGGACGGAATTCGGGTCGCAACTTGGCTCCCGCCTCGATCGCCACCTCGGGTCTGAGGAACCGGGCCGCTGCGAGCGAGAGAGCGGGGAGAGAGAGCCCGTGTCCCTGTTTAGTGGCAGAAATGGTGCGTACGACGCCGTCTGGGCCGACCTCGCCATAGGCGTGTGCCGCAATGGAAACGCCGCCTAGGATTTCGCTGGGCAACAGCCACGAACCGTCCCGGTTGAACGCGGCGGCACTCGCAACCGGGACACCGGCAAAAGCGTCTGCAAGCGCCATGTCGGCCGCCGGGTCAGTTGCCTCGGCAAGAATCAGATCGAGGGCGATGCCACGCGCACCTGACGCCTTGGCTGAGGCGACGAGCTCCGCCAACCGGTTCCGGGACCACGGCAGGGGGCCGTAACGGTCGATTGCTTCGTCGTCGATCAGAATTGCTCCAACCTGCGCCTCACGTTCGCTGCCGGAGGTCGACGCGCGGACGAGGAGATCACTCGCCGCACGCTCCATCGGCGGTAGCCATCCGAGTGCCCAGGCGGCACCTGTCAGCGTCACGGCTACCGTGGCAAGGAACGCGGAGGTCGGGAGATTTCCGGGGCGTTTTTTTGGTTGATCTTCAGCCATCTCGAAATAGACTAACCGGGAACCCAGTTTTTGTGAGTGATCCGGGTGACCACTGGGATGAAGTTTTTGAGAGCAATACTCTGCGATC
>CAVZOK010000018.1:0-111317 GCA_963776765.1 Candidatus Sulfomarinibacteraceae bacterium | reverse complement strand
TGAGAATCCTCTAGAAGGCTCCCCCTTCGACGAGCGGTTAGGCTCGTCGTTGGGAAAAAGAATCCTGCTGTGGATAGCAGCGGGAGAAGGAGGAGCCAATGGCACTGTACTGCGGGATCGATCTTCACTCAAGGGACTGCTGGCTGGCGATCTTGGACGAGAGACAAAAGGTCGTCCACGAAACCAAGGTCGGCAACGATTTAGGGGCTCTGCTCGAGATCCTCGAGCCATATCGTGAGGATCTGGAAGGGGTCGCCGTCGAGTCGACCTACAACTGGTACTGGCTGGTAGATGGGCTGGAGGCTGCCGGGTATCGGATGCACCTGGTCAACACGTGGGCGGTGAAGCAGTGGGAGGGTCTGAAGTACACCGACGACCGACACGATGCGCGGTGGCTTGCCCATCTTCTGTCGCTGGGGATCCTGCCCGTCGGCTGGATCTGCCCGAAAGAGGAGCGATCGGTGCGGGACCTGCTGAGGCGGCGGGCATTCCTGGTGAGAAAACGAACGTCGTTCTTGCTGGCGATGCGAGGAGCCTTCGAGTGCCGTACCGGTATCAGAACAACTTCCTCAGAGGTCAAGCAGTGGACTGCCGAGGAGGTCGAGTCCTATCTGGATGACGAGATCGAAGCATTAGGGATCACGTGTCTGCTGGAGCCGATGCAATCTCTGAACGGCCAGATCCGGATCATCGAGAAGGAAGCACTGGCCCGGGCGAGGCTGAGGGAGGAGTTTGGCCCATTGCTGACGGTGTGGGGAATCGGGAAGGTCCTCTCCCTCACGATGATGTACGAAGTCGGTGACATCTCACGCTTCAAAAAGGTGGGGAATTTCGCTTCGTACTGTCGATTGGTCAAATCAACCAGGCTCAGCGCCGGCAAACGCAAAGGAAGCGGCAACGCACGAAACGGAAACCCATATCTGTCGTGGGCGTTTTCTGAAAGCGCCCACTTCGCGGTGCGATACCACCCGGAGGCGAAGAAGTACTTTCAGCGAAAAAGATCAAAGACCAACGGCATCATCGCCATCAGGGCGGTGGCACACAAGCTTGCACGAGCGGCCTACTACGTGATGAAGGACCAGGTCGCTTTCGAACCGGAAAAGACATTCGGATAACAAGATGCGCCGGGGTGGGAGCCAGATCAGGTGCTGGTGAAACCAGAAAAGGGTGAGTGGACCCGCCCCGGCGCACATCATCTGGTGATCAGACTGCGCGTCGGCCGTGAGCCAGGAGGTGATGGCATCCCCAGGGAAAACCCAAAGCTGTGACATTCCAAATTCATGGACCCGGCCGGCTGAGCTCGAGGACTTTCTGGGGCGCCGGATGGCGCCAGGGGCAGAGGAACTCATAAAGAGATCCTCATCGCCTTGATCCTGATGGGTGGCTGGTGCGGTCTCAGACCGACACAGAATTCAACGAGAGTCCGGCCGCGGACAGAAGGTCGTCAGGTGCTAGCGAAATCAGTCAATCGAAGATCGGGCAGCTCCGGCCCCGCTTGGAATCGTGCTGCCCACTTGACACGCGCCTTCTAATGGGTGGCACCGGTGTCGTCGATGCAGCGAAGCGCCTCCCATGGCGCGGCTGTGAGATTCAGACACAGAGTAGGCTTTTGTGACCGTGCTCACGGTCAGGAACCGGCTCCGGACCTAAATTGTTATTGGACGCACCGGACAATCTCCTCCTTCACAAGCCCGTTCGCGGGCTTGCTTTTTTTTGGGCAAACAACGCCGGAGCATTTAGATTCCTACCCTCAATTGACAGCATTCTGAGGCTTCAGCGGCGTTGGAACCGCGAAGACGCAAAGAGCGCGAAGATACACAAAAACTCTTCTTGGCGGCTTCTTTGCGCTCTTGGCGTCTTTGCGTTTTCCACATTGTGTCGGTCAGACCCCGCGAGCACGAAACGCGACATTGCTGAATATCGCCATTGGTTGGCGTGCGGACGCAGGGCGGCGTGGCTGCTACACTCTCCGCAATGATGGAATCGACACTGGGTCTCGAACAGGTGCCGCCAGGGCGGCAGATCTACTCGAACCGCACCCTCAACCTGCGGACGATTCGGGCCATCGGTTACGACATGGACTACACCCTGGTCCACTACCGTGCCGATGTCTGGGAACAGCAGGTCTACGACCGGCTCAAGAAAATGTTCGTCGCCGACGGTTGGCCAATCGAAGAACTCGAGTTCGACGCGAGCCTGGTGATTCGTGGGCTGGTGATCGACACCGATCTCGGCAACATCGTCAAGGCCAATCGCTTCGGCTACGTCATGCGCGCCGCTCACGGCACCCGCCCAATGAGTTTCGAAAATCAGCGAGACGTCTACCGCCACACGCCGGTCGATCTTTCGGAGCCTCGTTTTGTCTTTCTCAACACACTTTTTTCGCTCTCCGCGAGCTGCTTCTACTCGCAGTTGGTCGACCTCTACGACCAACATGTCCTCACCGAGGTCCACGGCTACCAGGATCTTTTTCGGAAGGTCATCGAACGGCTTGACGAGACCCACATCGAAGGTTCGCTCAAGGCCGACATCATGGCCGATCCAGAGCCCTATATCGTCCTCGACCCGCAGGCACCGCAGGCGCTACTGGATCAGCTCCAGGCCGGTAAGCGTCTGATGCTGATCTCGAATTCGGAATGGACGTATGTCCAGACGATCATGGCCTATGCCTACGATCGCTTCCTGCCGCCTGACCGCACCTGGCGCGACCTTTTCGAGCTGGTCATTGTCGGCGCCCGCAAACCGGGGTTTTTCAGCTACACACTGCCAATCTTTTCGATCGCCGATGAAGAGAAGGGACTGCTGCAGCCGGTCGCAGGCCCGATCCCGGGACCCGGCGCCTACCTCGGCGGCGATGCGACGAAGGTGGAGGAGTACCTGGGGCTTTCCGGGGCCGCCATTCTGTACGTCGGCGACCACATCTTCGCCGACGTCAAGATGTCCAAATCGAGCCACCGCTGGCGCACCGCCCTGATTCTGCGCGAGCTCGAAGAAGAGCTGGCCGCGGTCGAAGGGTTTCGGGACGCTGAAAAGCAACTCGTCGCGATGATGGCCGAGAAGATCGAACTCGAGACCGCCCACAGCCGCGTCCGACTGGCATTGCAGCGGCTCAACCGGGGCTACGGTCAGCAACCGGAAGCTTCAGTCAACGAACTCGAGGCAGAGATCGGCCGTCTGCGATCCGAGACCCTGGATCTCGACGAGCGCATCACGCCGCTGGCGCGCGAGGCCGCCGAGCTCGAAAACCCGAGCTGGGGCGCGTTGCTGCGCGCCGGCAACGACAAGAGCCACCTCGCCCGCCAGATCGAGGGTTCAGCTGACGTCTACACCTCGCGGGTCTCGAACTTCCTGTTCGCCACCCCATTCGCCTACCTCCGAAGCCGTCGCGGGACGATGCCCCACGATCCCCTGAGCTGAAGGTACCGAGTTGTCGTCGGAGTTCACGGTTGCCGCGGTCAGCTTTCTCAATGCGAGACCTCTCATCGAGGGGCTCGACGAGGAGTCCGGGATAACCGTCGTCAGCGACGTTCCCAGCCGACTGCTGGAGACGCTGATCGAGGGTCGGGCGACGGTCGCGCTGTGCCCGGTGATCGACTTTCAGCTTTCGCCCAGGGAACTTTCCATCGTTGCCGCCGGCGCCATCGGTTCCGACGGACCAACCCTCACCGTCAGGGTCTTCAGCCGAGTGCCGATGGACGAGGTCGTGGTCGTGCACACCGACGGCGACAGCCACACCTCAATCGCCCTCCTGGCGGTGGTCTTCAACGAGATCTACGGGCGAGTGCCGGAGATCAAGACCCTCGGATCCACCGATGTCAACGGCTCGGATTCTCCGCCAGATACCGTTCTCCTGATCGGCGACAAGGTGGTTCGAAGCCAACCGGACCCGGCTCTCTATCCACATCAGATCGATCTCGGCGAGGCCTGGCGCGGGATCACCGGGCTGCCATTTGTCTTCGCCTGCTGGATGGCGCGCGCCGATCACGAGCTTGGCGAACTGCCCGACATCCTCAACCGGCGGCGTGAAATCAACCGAGGTCGTGCGGCCGAAATCGCCGCCGCCCACGCCGGCTCGTCGGGATGGCCCGAAGAGCTCGCGGCGGAGTATCTGGGCGAGATCCTTCATTACGAAATCGGTTCGAGAGAGCTGGAGGCGATCGAGCTCTTCTGGAAGCGCTGTCACGCGCTAGGCCTCATCGAGCGATTACGGCCAATGAAGCTCTACTAGGGAATTGAGCACGGGAGGGGATAAACCCCTCCCCTACGATGCCAATGAGAACTCAAAGGCGAGGAACATCCGCCCAGTTGTCCCCCCCTGACCCGACACCTTTGTGGTGCGGGCGTCCCGCCTGCACGATTCCACAGTCGTCAAAGAAGTACTAAGCTAGCGTCGTGCCTACCGAAGCTTCCTCGGACGCCAGATCGACGAGTCAAACCATCGGCCTTCTGTTGGGCCCCATCCTGTTCTGCGTGACCCTGTTTCTGGATCTCGAATCTTCCAGCCCCGAGGTCACCAACATGGCGGCGGTGGCGGTGCTGATGGCTACCTGGTGGATCACCGATGCCATCCCTCTGTCGGCGACCGCGCTGCTGCCATTGGTGCTGTATCCCGTGCTGGGCATCATGAAGACTCGGGAGTGTGCACCGATCTACGTCAACAGCACGATCTTCCTCTTCATCGGTGGTTTCATGATTGCCGTGACGATGGAGAAGTGGCGGCTGCACAAGCGAATCGCGCTGTGGATCATCCAGCGGATCGGGGGTGGGCCCTCGCGCATCATTCTCGGTTTCATGGTCGCGGCTGCGTTCCTCTCAATGTGGATCTCCAACACTGCCACAGCCATCATGATGGTGCCCATCGCCATGGCAATCATCCTGCAGTTGGAGGAAAAGTTCGGGCGGAGCGAGTGCCATTCCTTCACCGTCGCGCTGATGCTCGGAATCGCCTACGCCTGCTCACTGGGCGGCATGGCGACGCTGGTTGGCACGCCGCCGAATCTGTCGTTTGCGAGAATTTTCGAGATCAGCTTCCCATCCGCAGAACCCATCGCCTTCGGCCAATGGTTGGTGATGGCTTTCCCCATCACCTTGGTTCTGCTGACCATTGTGTGGCTGCTTCTGACGCGGGTGTTCTTCCGCTTTGGGGAGTCCTTCGAGGCCGACCACGACGTCGTGAAACGCGAGTACGCGGCGCTTGGCAGCATGTCGTTCGAAGAGCGCGCGGTGCTCGCGGTGTTTGCGGCTACGGCCCTGGGTTGGGTCTTTCGAAAGGACCTGGTGCTTGGCTTACTGACCATACCGGGGTGGTCGCGATTGCTGCCCCACGCCGACCTGATCGACGATGCCACGGTCGCCATCGGTATGGCGATGATCCTGTTTTTCATCCCAACGCGCAGCCGGAATGCAGGTAGCCGCATGGTGATGGGGGTCGACGTGTTCACCAAGATCCCGTGGCACATCGTTCTTCTATTCGGAGGCGGTTTTGCCCTCGCGCAAGGCTTCCGGGTCACCGGTCTTTCGGAGCTGATCGGAACCCGGTTCGCGGGCCTCGAAGGAGTACCAACCTATGCCATGATCACGCTGGTTTGCGGCGGGCTCACCTTCCTCACCGAGCTGACCTCCAATACCGCGACCACCGAGATGATCCTGCCGATCCTCGCCTCGGTTGCGGTCGCCATGAAGGTCAACCCGTTGCTACTGATGATCCCGGCCACACTTTCGGCTTCATGCGCTTTTATGATGCCGGTGGCCACCCCTCCGAACGCCATCATCTTCGGCAGCGGACGCATCAAAATTGCCGAGATGGCCAGGGTGGGTCTCGCCATCAACCTGATCGGCGTATTGGTCATCTCTCTGGTGTTCTACTTCCTCGGGGCCGCGGTTCTCGGCATCGACCCGGCGGTCTTTCCGACGTGGGCGGGGTCTGGATAGCCTACAGCGGAAGCCCGACCGCTCGTCGGCGGCTAACCATCTGACGTCCGCTCCGGCCACCAGCGGTAGACTTCGAGATCGAGGGTGCCGTTGGCACGGAACTCTACACCCTCCTCTTCGAGCATTTTTCGCTGGAGACCCTTTGGAAAATCGGGCAACCGGTCGGTGGAGCAACCACCGGACGCATTGACCACACGCTGCCACGGTGTGCCATCCGGACAGCGGTGAATCATCCAACCAACCGCGCGCGGCGACAGCCGGCCGGCCATGACTTCGGAGATCTGTCCATAGCTCATGACCCGACCACGAGGGATCCGTCGAACCAGCTCGACGACCTGCTGCTGCGCATTCAGGCGTTCACCTTCGATGTCGCCGTGGACTCGTTTCGCTGCCATGAGTGAAACCCTACCATTCCCACGCACCTGGATACACGATGCAGGATGCAGGATGCAGGATCACTCTTGTCCAAGACAGCGTCTCGGGAAGCCGACTCAGATTTGAATGCCGGAGGCATTGCAGCGGCAGGTGCAGTGGCAACCACCAGCGACAGCAATCAGCGTCAGCGATTAGAGGCCGCGGCAGCGACAGCATCCAGTCTGACTGGGATATATAACTGAAATCATGACCTTGGGTTGAGCAATCGCCAGGTCATGGCACGGACCTGATCGAAGGCCTTCATGACGTCACGGGACCCTGCCCTCTGCCCCTGCCCTCTGACGCCGCCGCTGCTCCCTGTCACTGCCGCTGAATACTGCCGCGGTAACATGTCCGTGTGTACGCCAAGGTTGCTATCCCGAAGAGTGCTCCCAACGCGCTGACCTACTCGGTGCCCGTCGAACTCGAAGGGTTCACCGTCCCCGGGGTCAGGGTGCGGGTGCCGTTGCGAAAGAAAACAGTCACCGGCGTGGTGGTGGAGGTCGAGGCCAGCACTGACCTCGAACCCAAGACGATTCGATCGTTGATCGAGGTCGTCGACCCGGAGCCCCTGCTGCCGCCCCACCTGTTCTATCTTGCTGACTTCGTAGCCTCTTACTATCGATGCCCGCTCGGCGACACCCTCGCCACAATCCTCCCAGCCGGTTTGCTGCGGGCGGACGGCGAGGTCGCCCGGCTGACTCCGACTGGTGCCGCTACCGATTCCGCATCCCTGCCAGGCAAGCGGGGCACGGTCCTTTCGGAGCTCCAGGCTGCCACCAAACTTCGCGTTCCGACCCTGCTCGCGCGGGCCGGTACGACCGGACGCGGACCTCTCGATGCGTTGGTCGAGTCAGGTCTCGCCACTCTCAGTACCAGTCGCAGGGATCGGTCTCCCGAGGCCGAAGTGGCGGCCGTGAAACTACCGGACATCCCGATCGAGACGCTCCTCGAGCGGTGCAAACGCGCGCCAAGACGCCGCGAGGTCCTGGATTGGCTGGCCGAACAGGGCCGCCCTGCGCTCGTCGCCGAGGTCTGTGCCGAGGTTGGGTGCTCGCCGTCAACCCTGCGCGCGATGGACGCCGCGGGTTTGCTGTTGCGCTTCAAGCAACTGGCTCCGCGCCGCCAACGATGGACCCTCAAACCGGCCGGCGACAGGCATGTCCTGACCGATGAGCAGAAGGAGGTTGTCGACGCGGTTGGTGGGGCCCTCGCTGAAAGAAAGTACGCGCCCTTTCTCCTCGAAGGCATCACCGGGTCGGGCAAGACCGAGGTCTACCTTCGGTGCCTTGAAGAGGTGCTGGCCATCGGCCGGAGTGGTCTCGTGCTTGTGCCGGAGATTGGACTCACGCCCGCCGCCTCGGGTGCGGTCGAGCGTCGATTCGGATCTCAGACCGCAGTCCTCCATTCCGCCCTTTCCGAGGGAGACCGTTGGCGGGAGTGGCGTCGAATTCGCGAAGGCCGGGCAAGGGTCGTCGTCGGTCCCCGGTCCGCACTCTTCGCGCCGTTTGAAAATCTCGGCCTGATCGTAGTCGACGAGGAGCATGACGCCGCCTACAAACAACAGGAGGCGCCCCGCTACAACGCCCGCGACCTTTCGCTGGTGACGGCACAGCACCTGGGAATTCCAGTGATTCTCTCCACCGCCACGCCATCGGTCGAATCCTCCGCGCTGGTCGAGCGCGGTCTGGCTGGGCATCTGCGACTGACCCGTCGTGTAGCGGGGGGTGAACTGCCCGAGGTGGAGTTGGTTGACCTCCGCGGTGAGCCTCCCGAACCGGGGGAGCAGGGTCGCACTCTTTTTTCTCGCCGCCTTCGAGAGTTGCTCGGCGAAACCGTAGATCGGGGTGAGCAGGTCATCCTCCTCATGCAGCGCCGTGGGTGGGCGCCTATCCTTCTCTGCCGTGACTGCGGCCACCGCATCCAATGCCCCTCGTGCTCGGTGTCGCTGGTGGTCCACCAACGATCGGGCAACCTCCGATGCCACTACTGCGACCACCGCGCAAACACCCCAACAAGTTGCCCTTCCTGCGCCGGTGACCTCCTCGATGCAGTCGGCGCCGGCACCGAGAAGGTGGCCCATCGTCTCGAGCAACTGCTGCCAAGTGTGAAAAGTGCAATCCTCGATCGCGATACCGTTCGAAGGCGGTCTGGCCTCCAGGACACGCTCGGAGCCTTCGCCGCCGGAACGGTTCAGGTGCTCATCGGCACCCAGATGGTGGCCAAGGGCCACCATTTCCCAAACGTCACCTTGACTGGCGTCATCTCGGCAGATGCCATGCTCGGGCTGCCGGACTTCCGTGCCGGCGAACGCACATTCCAGCTCCTGACCCAGGTTGCCGGGCGTTCGGGGCGTGGGGACCGTCCCGGAAGGGTCGTCATCCAGACTTACTACCCTGACCACCCTTCCGTCCGTCTGGCATGCCATCACGACGTCACCACTTTTCTCTCCGAAGAGCTCGTCTTCCGCCGTAGTTTCGGCTATCCGCCAGTGACCCGCCTCGCGCTGGTGCGCTTCGAGGCCACCAACGAACGCCTGTGCAGAGAGGCGGCCGAGGCGGCCGCCAAGGCGGTGTCTCCGGTTCCCGAGCGGGTCCGTCTGCGCGGCCCGGCGCCTGCACCGCTGGAACGGATTCGCAACCACTGGCGCTGGCAGCTGCTGTTGACCGCGGCCAACCGCGAACTTCTTCGCGAGCTGCTGGAGAAGATTGAAGCGCTTATCGTTCCCAAAAGCGTCCGCCGAATAATTGACGTCGATCCAACATCAACCCTCTGACCGCCCATTCACCCGACCGACGGCTTTTCGGCAAAACGATCAAGCTCGGCGTCGGCATTGTCAAGAGCACGTGCCGTATTGCCGTCTACCCGTATAGCCGTCGGCCGAGTAGTCGGGTAACCCCAATAGCCGTGAAGTCTTCTGCTATTCTTTCATCGACTTCAGGCTGGAAGGCGAATGAGCGACAAAGCGTTTGGAGAATGGCTGGTCAAGGAAAGGCTGCTTCGCCCCGACGGGCTGCGGCGGGCAGCAGAGATCTACAGAGACACCCAGAGCCGTCTCGACACCGTCATTCTGGATCTGGGTCTGATGGCAGAATCAACTCTGCTCGAGGCACTCGGACGCTTCCACAAGACCCGCACCGTCTCGCGGGCCGAGTTGTCCGCCGCTGAGGCGGCGGCGAAAAAGGTATCGCCAAGAGTCGCACTCCGGATGCAGACGGTCCCTTTTCGCGTCGAGGGCAAAACCCTTTCGGTGGCCACTCTCGACCCTGGTGACCTCCTGGTAGAGGATGAACTGGCCCTGATCACGGGCTGCATGATCGCGAGCTTCGTGACCCTCGAAATGCGCCTCTACGAGGCTCTGAACCGTCTCTACGGCATCCCGCTTTCGGCCCAATACGCTTCCTTGATCACCAGATTTGACGGGGAGGGCGCCGCCGCCAGAGTCACCGCTGCCGCGGTGCCTCTGGTCCACATTTCGAAGCCAGAAAAGGAGTCCTCGCCAAGGCAGTCCCAGAGCCCCAAAGAGCGCACCAAAAGACCCGTGATCCAGGATCAGGAGCTCGAGGTCAGCGATGAGGACCTCAGTCTCTTTCCTTCGCTGCGGACCGGTGAGGATGAAGCCACGATTGAAACGCCGAGCCCGCCGGTACTCCGCGAACCGGAACCTCCGGCCGCTGACCTCGACCCGGAGGATCGGCTGGCGGCAACGGCCGATGCCCTGCAACACGCCGAGATGCGGGACGATATCGCCGACGCCGTACTTGGTTTCTGTGCGCCGCTTTTCCGTCGCCGCCTGATGCTCGTGAATCGCAAGGGCACGGTGATGGGCTGGCGCGGAGAAGGCGTTGGCATTGATCAGATGAGACTGCGGAAGATCTCTCTCCCCCTCACCGACCCATCGGTCTTCGTCGGTCTCACCCAGGGCACGGAACTGTGGCTTGGCCCGATTCCCGAGATGCCGCGAAATATGGACCTCGTCGCAGGCCTCGGCGGGGCGGCGCCAAAGGACTGCTTCATTCTTCCGATCAAGGTCCGAGAAAAGACCGTCTGCTTCCTCTACTGCGACAACGGCGAAGACGGTGTCGGCGGGCTGCCGATGGCGGATCTTCGTCGGTTGGCGGCAAAAGCCGGCCTCGCGTTTCAGGTCTACATCATGAAAAGTAAGATCAGAACCCTGTAGCCTGAGATCGCCGGCGAGGAACGACTATCTTAGGTTTCGGAACGTAAGGAATTGTAAGGAACGCTGCAGAAGATCGTTCTGGTGTTGAAAAGAGAGCTCGGACAGCGAACCTTTCGATTTGAGATGCGTAAGATATGAGCGTACGGAGAGCGAAGGAGGCCACAAGGTGAAAACGAGAACTACTGCGCTACTCGCTGCAACTTTGCTTATTGTGTCGGCCGGCATCAGTAATGCCGCCGAACTCGAGATATCCGCGTTACCGGCCCAGGTTGAAAGCCTGCCTGTGACCGAGGGAGACGTGCTCAAGCTCGATCTCATCGGCGCCTACCAGCTGGCCCTCGCCCGCAACCTCAACCTCCACGTCGGGCGCTACGATATGGCCATCGCCAACGCCAACGTGCGCGGCTCGGGAGGGATCTTCGATCCAACCCTGTGGGCAAACCTCGACTTCAATTCGAACAAGACGCCGACGTCGACCCTCCTCGAGGGCGCCAACGTCGTTGAAAGCGACAACATGAACTTCGGTCTCGGCGTCAACCAGCTGCTGCCCAGCGGCACCGAGGTCGGGGCATCGTGGATGTCCAATCGCGGCCAGACCAACTCGGAGTTCTACTTCCTCAATCCACGCTGGGACGCACGCCTCAACCTGACCCTGACCCAGCCCCTCCTCAACGGCTTCGGCACCAACGCTACCCGCGCCCAGATCATCATCGCGGAGAACCTCCGCGACCAGACTGCGGTCGGTTTCGAGGTCGAGATCATCCGACTCATGGCCGATGTCGAGCTCGCCTACTGGGAGCTGGTCGCCACCCGGCGGGCGATTGCAGTCACCGTGCAATCGCTCGAGCTTGCCGAGCGCCTCCTCGAGGAGACGCGCCAGCGGGTCGAGGTCGGGACCTCGGCGCCGATCGACATGGTCCAATCCGAGGCCACCGTCGCGACCCGTCACCAGGAGCTCATCTACGCCAACAACGCGGCCTCCAACGCCGAGGACAACCTCAAGGCGCTGCTCGGTTTCGATCTGCCCCACGAGTGGCAGGTTCGGGTGGAGGCTACCGACTCCTACAACATCGACCCGTTCCTTCCCGAACTCGAGGAATCGATCGAGATCGCCCTTCAAAAGAGGCCGGCCATCATCCAGCAGGAGCTCGAGATGGAGCGCCTCAACACCAACGTCAAGGTGGCCCGGAACGCCGCCCTGTCCCGCCTCGATCTGACCGGGTCCTACGGTTGGGGGGGCGTCAGCGGAACCTCGACGATTACTGATCCCGAAACCGGTGAGCCGGTTACTATCCGGGAGGGCTGGGGCGACGCCGCCGGCCAGGTCTTTGACTTCGACTTCCCGAGGTGGACCGTCGGTCTGAATTTCTCGGTGCCGATGGGCAACCACCGCGCCAAAGAGCAGCTCGCCGCCACCCGCTACCAGCGTGATCGGTCGGGCGCCCAGCTCGCCGCCCTCAAACAGGAAATCACCCGTCAGGTACGGTTTGCGGTGCGCGCACTTGAGGACGGCGTCGCCGCCATCGACGCCGCCGTCGCCTCGCGTCGCCTCGCGGTCCGCAACCTCGAGGCCGAGCAGACCAAGTTCAACAACGGGCTTTCAACCAACTTCCAGGTATCGGAGATTCAGGACGCACTGGCCAGCGCCCAATTCGCCGAGATCCAGGCCAGGGTCGGATACCGCAAGGCGATCGCCACCTACTTCGCATCCACCGGCACCTTCCTCGAGGCCAAACATGTCGAGATCACCGACACCGAGGTTTCGGACTCGGCGCACGACTATTGGAAGGACGTCAAGTGGCTCCAGTTCTCCGATTTCAAGAAGAATCGCGACAAGGACACCATGCCGGTCGCGTCTGAGGAGCCCGCGACGGACTGATTTTGAATTCGGAATTCGGAATTCGGAATTCGGAATTTCCTACCGCCCTCCCCTCACCGGGAGGGCGTTTTTTGATGCAGGATCACTGCTGTCCAAAACAAATCCACAGACGGCAGCGGCAGCAATCAGGGGGCAGTGGCAGGGAACAGCGCCAGCCATCAGCGCCCGCGTCGGGTGCAGCACAACGCCGAGCCGCAAAGCGGCGACAGATGGATAGCCCGGGGTGTCAACCCCGGATCTGGCGTCAGATTTTCCGTGAAAGCCTCCGGAGGGGGCAGATTCGCGACAGCGGCAGCGACACGGAGCAGCGGCGGCGTCAGAGGGCGGGGTCCCGTGACGCCGGCATGATCACCTCCGGGTCGTTCAACGGGCGAGATAGCTGGTGATGAGAGTTCCCGCTCCTCTGAAGCCGATTGCCGATCAGGTCCGTGCCATGACCTGGCGATTGCTCAACCCAAGGTCATGATTTCAGTTATTTATCCCAGTCAGACTGGATGCTGTCGCTGCCGCGGCCTCTGATCGCTGACGCTGATTGCTGTCGCTGGTGGCTGACACTGCACCTGCCGCTGCAATGCCTCCGCCAGTCAAATCTGAGTCGGCTTCCCGAAACGCTGTCTTGGACAAGAGTGATGCTGGATGCCTCCAAAGGTCGCGTCAGAGGAGCCCGCGGAGGACTGATCCTCGATACTCGTTGCTCGATACTCGATTCAGCAGCGCCTACTGATCACTGGTTACTGATTACTGGTTACTAGGTTGGCAGGTGGGTGAGATAGAATCTCCGGCTATGGATTTCAAGTTTCTGCGCCAGCTCTCCCCAACCTTGTACTCCGCCGTGATCATGGAGCTCCTCGAGCGCCTCGCCTACTACGGCATGTACCTGGTGCTCGGCATCTATCTGATGGACGAAATCGGGATTCCAGCGGATCTCTACGGTCTGGTGGTGCCCGGCATTTTCATGAGCACGCTGTATCTTCTACCGCTGTTTGCGGGTGCACTGGCCGACAAATACGGCTATCGACCGGCCCTGATAGTGGCCTTCTCGACCCTCACTGCCGGCTACCTGCTGCTTGGAAACGTGTCCAGCTTCGCCATGATCTGTGTCGCACTCGGTCTGATCGCGATCGGCGGTTCGATCATCAAACCGGTGATCGCCGGAGCGGTGACCCACACCACCGAGGAGGGCAGCACCCGACCAGTGGGTTTCGGCCTCTATTACACGATGGTCAATATCGGCGGATTCATCGGTCCTCTCCTTGCCGCTGCGGTTCGCGACCGTTTCGAGTTCCGCTACGTCTTCTGGGTCTCGGCCGCGGCCTGCGCCGTCGCCTTCCTGCAAGCGATCTTCGCCTTCAAGGAGCCCCTGCCCGACGAGGTCCGGGCTTCACGTAAAACGGTCGGCGACAAGATCAAAGAGATGCTCATGGTCCTCGGCAACTGGCGATTCGTACTCCTGCTCGTGATTTTTTCGGGCTTCTGGGGAATGATCAACGTTCTCTTCAGTTTTATGCCCCACTACATCAAGAATTTCACCGACCTCGAACCGCTCAAGGGCTTCTTCTCGAGCATTCCGCTGATCGGCAACTGGCTGGCGAGCGTCACCAAACCCGAGGTCTTCGTTTCGATCGATGCTCTCTTGATCATCGGCTTCCAGGCCGTGTTCTCCTATCTCACTCGTCGCTGGCCGACCCTGAGGGCAATGCTGGTTGGCACAACCATCGCAACCCTGTCCTGGATCCTCCCTGCTCTGTCGCCGTCGGCGATCATCGTCGCCACAGGAATCGTCATCTGGTCGATCGGCGAAATGATCTGCTCTGCCCGTTTCTTCCAGTACTGCGGCACCGTCGCCCCTGCCGACCAGGTCGCCGTCTATCTCGGATACTCCTTCTTCGCCATCTTCATCGGCAACTTCTACTCAGGCCCGTGGGCAGGATGGCTCTATGAGCGCTTCGTGCGCGGACCGCTCGAGGCCGGCATCGACCCGACCCCGGCGCCGTTCTTTGCCGGCGTGATGGCGATGGGTGCCTTTTCGGTGATCGGCCTCGTTCTCTACGGCCGCTTCATCAACCCCGCGAAGGAACAACGTCAAAGCGGAGAGGACTCGTGATCGAAAGTCTCCAGACTCTGTTGACCAACCCCAGCTTCCCCAGCATTCACGTGATGGTGGTCCACTTTCCCATCGCCTTGATCTGTCTCGCACCACTCTTCGACCTCGGGTGCCTTATCCTCCGCGACGAGGTATGGCTGGATCGCGTCGCGACCCTGTTCTATGTAATGGGAGCCATCGGCGCCGGCGCCGCCTACCTCTCCGGAGAACGCGCTGCCAAAGCCCTGGCGGAGATCTCCCCCACCGCCGAGTCGGCCCTCGCCGACCACGAAAGCTCCGCGTTGATCACCCTGATCGCACTCGCGATCGTCGCGCTGTTCCGCCTCTGGGTCAGCTGGCTCTCCCGCGCCGACCGCCGCATCACTGTCGGCCTCTTCCGCCTCGCGGCCATTCCCGTGGCCCTTGCCGGGCTCGCCCTGCTCGCCATCACCGCAGACCGCGGCGGCACCCTGGTTTATGGCCACGGTCTCGTTTCGCCCTCTGTGTACAAATGGAACGCCCGGAGTCATCCGAGCACTCGCCTTAGAAAATACCCGGCACCCCATCGTCATCGAAGTTTGAGGTCCTTTTCCTCGCATTTGTCCAATTTTCCGGACGGCCATACAGCAAATCGGATGACCCCTGGGCCTTCTTCATCGATTCCTGCCCGTAATCTGTCTCCGATTTGCGATCAGATGTTATAATGCCGCCTCCTCGGCTGGCGTCTTTCGGCGACCGGCGGCTACGATTCCCATGGAGGTTGTTTGGTACAGAGAGTTCTCAGCCTGGTTCTGTTGACGGCGATGCTCGCTCTGGCGGGCGTATCGGCGCAAGAGCCACCGACCACCGATGAACCGCCTGAGGTTGTCGGCGGACTCGCCTTCATGGACGAGGTCGAGCTGACTGTGGTCAACATCGACGTCTTTGTGACCGACAACAGCGGGGAACCCGTCTCTGGTCTCGTTTTGGACGACTTCGTGGTGCTTCAGGACGGCCAGAAGCGGCAGCTCAGCCACTTCGCACTCTACACCGAAGAGGTGATCTCGAGGATCGTCCGCGACGCGGAGGGCGCAACCATGGCCGCGCCGCTCCCAACCCCCGAGGCCTCTGCCGCAGAGCCGATCGCGACCCTGAGACGGGACGTCAAACCGGTTTATATCGTGCTCTTCATCGACAACGAAAATCTCCGTCCAATGGACCGCAACCGTGTTCTGGGACAGATACGACGCTTCCTCAGCGAAATTATGTATCCCCACGTCCAGGTGATGGTCGTGACCTACCAGCGTTCGCTGGTGGTGGAACAGCCCTTCACGAATAACCCCAAGGAGATCAGCGACGCCCTGCGCGTTGTCCGCGGGATGAACGCGACCCGGGGCACGCAGGACACCGAGCGCAAAAAGATCCTGCGCGAGTTTGCCGCCCTCCAGCAACAGGGAACGAAGGGCACCGATCGGGACCGGATGGAGTTCGAAGACCGGATCCGGTCGTATGCCGACGTGATCGAAAACGAGCTCGGATTCGCCATCAACGCTGTCCGCGAGACAACAGCCACACTCTCTGGTTTGGAAGGACGCAAATACTTCTTCCACATCTCGAGCGGCCTGCCGATGGTGCCGGCCAAGGATCTGCTGTACCAACTCGGCACGACCTTTCAGCAATCATCGACGTTGGCGATGGAGGCCCGTCTCAACCAGCGGCGACACTTCCAGAACCTGGCGTCGGCCGCCAACTCCCAGGGCGTCACGTTCTACACCGTCGATGCCAGCGGTATGGGCGGAGCCGGAGACAGCATCTCGGCCGAATACGCTGGCGCAACCGACCCGATCGCGGCCGGCCTCTATGTCATCAACCAGCAGGAACCCCTGCAATACATCGCCGATAAAACCGGTGGACGCGCCATTCTCGGCGCCAACGATGTGACATTCGGTCTCGAGCAGTTCCGCCAGGACCTGTTCAGCTACTATTCACTCGGTTACACGATCAGTGGCAGCGGAACGGACCGAATTCACCGGCTCGAGGTCCAGCTGCCCGAACACCCCGGTTACAAGCTGAACTATCGGCGGAGCTTCGTCGAAAAATCGCTCGAAAGCAAGGTCCAGGACCGCGTGACCTCTGGACTGACCTTCGACCTCGACGACAATCCGATGGCGATTTCGGTAGACACCGGAGCCGCCGCTCCCGCCGCCGACCAACGCTCGATTCTGCCATTCGAAATCGGATTCCCCCTCGATTCGATCGCCCTGGTGCCCGAGGGCGAAGAGTACGTGGGACGAGTCGTCGTCTTCATCGCCGTCCGTGACGACAAGGGCCGGCAGTCGGATATGCAGCGTCGCGAACACGAGATCCGCATTCCTCAGAGTGATTTCGAGGCGCACCACAGCGAACGTTGGGTCATCGAACTGCCGCTGCTGATGAGGTCCGGAAGCTTTCGAATCGTGGTCGGCGTACTGGACAGGTTGACCCGACAGACGTCATACTCCACGATTCACCGGACGGTGTCGAATGAGGGGTAATCCTCTGAGAATGCACCGCCGACGGCCGTGGAACGCCGCGACGGCATCCGGGTTTCCGGATGTGTACCGGAAATTTGGATATTCAGTCTCGTTTATTTTGAGCTTATCTCTGATATTGAAGGACTTAGTTATTGGCATGCTTCGTGCATTAAAACCACTCGCAAATGTGTGTGATGCGTTAACCCTTTTGGCTCAGAGTTCGGGGCGGTCCTTACCGCTCGTGGAAGGAGGATCGGGGTCGAACTCCTGACCACATCGTCCGTTGTGTTTCTTTTATTAACCTGAGGAGTTTGAGTAGGAGGTAACCGAATGCGAAATCGTGCATATTTCTTTGTTGCGTTGCTGGGTTGCGTGCTGATGGCAGCACCGCTCCTGGCACAGAACCCGACCGGTACCATTACCGGCCGCGTGACTCACCAGGATGGTCCGATGCCTGGCGTCACCATCACTGCCGACTCACCGTCGATGCAGGGCCAAAAGGTCACGATCTCCGGTGGATCCGGTGAGTACATCTTCCGTTTCCTGCCCTCCGGTGACTACACCATCAGCTTTGCCCTCGACGGCTTCCACACCCTCGAGATCCCGGTCGTCGTCTCGGTCGCGCAGAGCAAGAACGTCGACGCCGTCATGTACACCGAGGCGATCCGTGAAGAGATCGTCGTGACCGGCAACTACGAGACCGTCAGCGTCGGCACCCAGTCGAACGTGACGATGCAGCAGTCCCTGGTCGAAGCGCTTCCGGTTGGCCGGAACATCGACAACGCGGTTCTGCTGACACCCGGAACCTCCAGCAGCGGTCCCAGCAATGGCATTACGATCTCGGGCGCCATGTCGTACGAGAATCTGTTCCTGGTCAACGGCGTGGTCATGAATGAGAACCTGCGCGGCCAGCCGTTCGACCTCTACATCGAGGACGCGGTCGAGGAGACCACGACGACAGCATCCGGCGTCTCGGCCGAGTACGGCCGCTTCGCGGGCGGCGTGGTCAACATGATCACCAAGTCCGGTGGAAACCAGTTCTCGGGCTCGTTCCGCGCCAACTTCACCAACGAAGCCTGGGAGGGTGAGACGCCCCTGACCACCGACCAGGAAGACAAGGTCAACACCATTTACGAGGCGACCTTCGGCGGATACGTAGTTCGCGACGCCCTGTGGTTCTTCCTCGCCGGCCGAGACATGTCCCGCTCCGGCACGGACCAGTACTACGATCTGACGCCGTTCCCCACCACCCGTGACGAGACACGGTACGAGGCCAAGCTCACCTGGGCGCTGAACTCGAACCACCGCGTCATCGGTTCCTACATGCAGGTTGACGACGTTCAGACCAACTACACCCAGCCGATTCCGATGGAACCCTCCGTGATCGATCCGTCGCGCACACTGCCGATGGATTCGCTGGCCCTGAACTACACCGGCGTGCTGAGCGAGAGCTTCTTCCTCGAGGGCCAGTACTCCGCGCGTAACTTCACATTCCAGGACTCGGGTGGCACGGCAATCGATGACCCGATCAACGGCACTGAGATCGTCGTCTATGGCTATGGTTCTGCCGGCTCCGCCCGCTATTGTGCCCCGTGCGGTCCCGAAGAACGCAACAACGAGAACTGGCTGATCAAGGGCTCCTGGTTCGCCGGCGGCTCGACCGGCACCCACGACATCGTCTTCGGTGTCGACTCCTTCAACGACCAGCGCCTGTCGAACAACTACCAGACGCCATCCAACTTCAGGAACTACATCTACGAGGGCCCGGCCTATGACGACGCCGGTGTCTTCTACCCGGTGGTCGGCAGCTACGCCGAGATCGACTACTGGCCGATCTTCAACCTCAGCGCCGGCACCAACTACAAGACCAACTCCATCTACGCCAACGACACCTGGCGCGTCAGCCCGAAATTTACCATCAACCTCGGTCTGCGCTATGACCAAAACGACGGCAAGGACGGCAGCGGCGCAACCGTGGCCGACGACTCCCGTGTCAGCCCACGTATCGGCGCGTCCTGGGACGTCCAGGGTGACGGCAACTGGGTCATCAACGCCAGCGCCGCGCGCTATGTGACGGCGATCGCCAACAACGTTGCCAGCCTCGGCGGCGCCGGCGTGCCCTCGTGGATGGGCTACGAGTACAGCGGCCCGTTCATCAACATGAATGAGGACGGCAGCGCCCAGTGCGGCGCGGACCACCCCGAGCTCTGCGTGTCCACCAGCCCTGAGGCGATGGCGATCATGTTTGAGTGGTTCGAGGCCAACGGCGGCATTGGTAATACCGATCTGTGGTACTCCCAGCCGGCTATCCGTGGCGTCAACCAAACCGTCGATAGTCTCGGGTCTCCCTACGCGGACGAACTGAGCGTCGGTTTCTCCAAGCGTCTCGGCACCAGGGGCATGATCCGTGCCGACTACGTGCACCGCGAGTTCGGCGCCTTCTACGCCACCAAGCGTGACCTCAGCACGGGAACCGTCGATTGGACGGATGAGATCGCACCTGGCGTGGAAGTCAGCGCGGAGTTCGACCTCGGCGAGGTGGTGAACGACGACAGCCAGACCAATCGTAAGTACGACGGTCTCCACACCGCAATCCAGTACCGCTTCAACGACAAGTTGCAGGTCGGCGGCACCTACACCTACTCGAAGTCGAAAGGCAACTTCGACGGCGAGACCAGCAGCGGCGGTCCGAGCACTTCCGGTGTACTGAACTACCCCGAGTACAACGCCACGGGCTACTACGACGACGGTTACCTCGCTGCCGACCAGCGCCACAAGCTGCGCGCATGGCTGTCGTGGGACTTCGTGTCCACCTCGAAGTGGAATATGAACGTGAGCTGGCTCGAGAACTTCTGGAGCGGCTCCCCATACGGCGCGACCGGCACAACCCTCGCGGGTGGCGGCTACGACTGGTGGTTCGACGATCCAGGCTATCTCAGCCCGCCCCTCTGGAACTCGTACCGGTTTACGGCGCGTGACGCCTATCTCACCGACGACGTCCACCGCACCGACCTCGCCCTCAACTTCTCCTTCTTCGTCGGCAAGTCCGTCGAGATCTTCCTCCAGCCCGAGGTCCTGAACGTCTTCAACGAGAACGCAATCATCGACGTCAACACCAAGGTCGACACCCGCAGCTACGGTTGCTCGAGCTCGGTCTGCCAGTACTTCAACCCCTTCGACGCGAGCTACACGCCGGTTGAAGGCCTCGACTACGAGTTCGGCGAAGTCTTCGGCGAGGCGGAGAACGATGGCGACTACCAGTTGCCTCGCACCATCCGCTTCTCGGTCGGCATTCGCTTCTAGAGCTTCGATCACTCTGATCATCGACCCCGGCGCCTCGGCGCCGGGGTTTTTTGTTAACAATGCCGCTGTTATCTCGTATTTGTTACCATGTACGCCGCGCTGCGGCCGGCCCCGGCCCGCCGGAGCTATAGCACGTCTATCGAGGAGGGTCCGATGAGGACAGTGAACGGAAGCATAGTTTTCTTTTTGTGCGTGACTGCAATGGTGGCCATCACCAACGACGCCGCGGCCCAGGCAGGCGGCCGGATTTCAGGAAAAGTCGAAGACGAGGCCGGAAATCCGATCGAGGGCGTTCTGGTCACAGCACTCAGCCCGAGCATGGAGAGTTTCAAGATCGAAAAAACGACCAACAAGAAGGGCAAGTTTGTTATCGCGTTCACCGACTCCGCGAGCAGGTATGTTGTCGAGCTCAAGAAAGAGGGCTACCAGACCATCGTGGCGCCGATCAACCCGACCCCGGGGCAGACGCAGTTGGTCGAGTTTGTTCTCCTGCCGGCTGTCGGCGACGAACAGGCGGGGGACCAGAGGGCCGCGATGACCGGCGCCGGTCGCGCGATCCTCGTATACAACGAAGGGGTCGAGGCGCAGCGCGCGGGCGACCTCGATCTTGCCGCTAAGAAGTACAACGAGGCGGCCACGATGAACCCAGACCTGGCGGCGCCCCACACGGCACTGGCCGCGGTGGCCCACATGAGAGGCGACTACCCGGCGTCCGCCGCCGAGGCCGAGAAGGCCCTCATCATCGACCCAACCGACGCCCGCGCGATGCAGCTCCGCTTCGACGCCTATCGTCTGGCGGGAGACAAGGAGAAGGCCAAAGAGGCGGAGCAGGCGCTGCGGGAGCTCGGCGGCCTCAGTGAGACGGCCGCGCGGATCTTCAACGAGGGCGCGGAGGCCTACAACACCGGCGATATGGCCACCGCGATTTCGAAGTTCCAGGAGGCCGCCGATCTCGACCCCAGCCTGGTCCAGGCGCGCCTGGTGCTGGCCAAGCTCTACTTCTCCCAGGGAAGCCTGTCCGAGGCGCTGGCAAGGGCCGAGGAGGTCGTGGCGTTGGAGCCGGGCAACGGTGAGGCGCTGCGCATCGCGTACGACTCCGCCCTGCGTCTGGGTGACACCGACAAGGCCGCCATGGCCCTCGACGGTCTTGCCGTATCTGACCCCGAGTGGGCCGCCACCGGGCTCTACCAGCTCGCGGTAGAGCTCTACAACAAGGACCAGATCGAGGCTGCAACGCAGGCGCTCGAAAGGGTCCTGCAGGCCAATCCTGATCATGCCCGCGCTCACTATCTGCTCGGAGTCGCCCAGTTCAACACCGGTCAAACGGAAACTGCATCGGAGCATTTGAAACGGTTTATCGAGCTGGCTCCCGACGACCCGGATGTGGCCATCGCGAAGGACCTCCTGTCGTACGCGAACTGAGCCTTTTCGGTTCATCGTGGGCCATTTGCCGCGGTCGCGCTCCATCAAAGAGGGCAAACAGGTCCTCCGCGAGGTCGATGTGTCACCTGCATGGGACAGGGCTCGGATGCTCACGGCTGGATCTGCTGGGGGAAAGCGGGTACGCTAATTGCTCTGCACAGCAATTGAAAGGAACAGAATATGTTGAGAAAGAGCGCTCTCATCCCGATCGTATTGCTCGCCACGGTGGTCCTAGTCGCCGCTTGCAGCAGTTCCGGCACCTCGAGTAAAGGAAGAACCAACGAGCCGACGGTCGACAAGGCCGGGAAGACCATCGCCCGGTATCGCGATCAACTGGTGGAAGTGATCGTCGACTACAAGTTCGCCAGCCGAAGCCTGGGTGATGACTGGATAATCCTCAATGTCGCAGTCACGAGCTCGGAATCGAAGGCCATCGAAGTTCGGCGCAAACATGTTCTGGTGAGAACACCGGACGGCCGCAAGATTCCGCTGCCGCCCTACCCCGATTTCATCGCTGCCTACCCCGAGGTCCAGAGTGCGGCCCGGCGCGCCGCGATAGCTTCTGACCCGATCGACTTCACGATGGCCGGGCGACAGACCTGCGATCTCGCCTTCCAGCCGCTCCCCGGCACGGCTGCGTCGCTCGAATCGGTGTTTGTGAATATGCGGAAGATCTGCTCGGGCCTGCTCTATTTCCCGGTTCAGGGCGGCATTCAGCCCGGTAGATGGGAACTCATCATCGAGTTCGAGGAGTTCGACGCGCGGGTGCCGTTCGAAATCGAACGACCGCAGTAGCCCACAGCTCGAGAATTCGACAGTGGGCGTCTCACACCGGAAATTCTCCGGCCTGTGGATTGCAGTCCTCGCGATTGCGAGTCTGATTTCGTGCGCCCGAGAGGAGTCTCTGCCAACCGGCAACCGTAGCCTCAACGTGCTCGTCATCACTCTCGACACGATCCGCGCTGACCGCCTCGGCGCATATGGAAATACCAGCGTCCGAACCGACTTTGTCGATGGACTGGCCGAGCGCGGCGTCGTGTTCGACCGCTGCATCGCGCCAACTCCGCTGACGCTGCCATCTCACACATCCCTCTTCACAGGCACCTACCCGGTCTTTCACGGGGTCCGGGACAATGGCAACTACGTCGTCCCTCCGGAGTTGACGACGATGGCGGAGCTCTTGACAGGAGCGGGCTACCGCACCGGGGCGTTTCGTCGGAGCCTTTGTCCTCTCCTCACGGTGGGGGCTCGACCAGGGCTTTGAAACCTATACCGAGCCCAAAGGCGCGATACGACCCCGCGCTGGTCTCTTTCGCTCAGATCCAGCGGCGCGCGGACGTGGTCATCGATGACGCCATCGCGTGGCTCGAGGAAAGAGCCGGAGAAACCGTGGTTTGCCTGGGTTCACCTCTACGATCCCCACCTGCCCATACGATCCTCCGCCGGCCTTCGCCCGCGAATATCCCGACGATCCCTATCTGGGAGAGGTGGCCTATGCCGATGCAGAATTGGACCGTCTCCAGAGCTTTCTGAAATCGTCCGGGCTCGACTCGCGCACCGCTCATCGTTTTTGCAGGGGATCATGGCGAAGGCCTCGGCGACCACGGAGAGTTCGACCACGGTCTGCTCCTCTACCAGACCACGTCACAGCGCGCCTCTGATCATCACCCACCCGGCAATGCCCTCGGCGGGCGCCAGACGGCAAGAGGTGGTGTCCCTCGTCGACATCCTGCCGACAATTGCCGAAGCCACCGGCCTTCCACTCCCGGAAAATGTCCAGGGCCAGAGTCTGTGGCCCCTGATCGGCGGAGACGGGGTCTTTGACGAGAAGCCCGTTTATGCCGAGACCCATTATCCAAAGCTCCACTTCGGTTGGAGCCCGTTGACGGCGCTCCAGGACCGGACAGTTCCAGCTGATCCAGTCGTCCGAACCGGAGCTCTACGATCTCGTCGACGACCCCGCGGCAGGAGGAGAACGTCTTCGGGTCAAACTCCTCAGTCGCGGAACGCATGACCGGTGAGCTGGAAGATCTGATCCTGCAGCTCGGGCAGGGGGCGATGGACGCGACAAGCGCGCCCGACGCCGACAACCATCGCCAAACTGGCGGCACTGGGTTATGTGGCGGGGGGTGTGGACCCAGGTGACGGTCAGTCGGTCGACGATCTCCCCAGCCCGAGAAGCATGCTCTGGCTATACAACCTCCTCATGGAGGCGAACAACGCCGTTGTCGTCGGGCGACGAGCCGGGGGGGAGCAAAAGCTCCTCGAGCTCCTCGAGGCCAACGACTCGCTGGTCGACGGCTGGGTCTCCGCTCGGCAAGCTCTACCGCCGTCAGGGCCGAATGGCCGACGTCGCTTGTCCGCTCTTCGCGAGGCGAACGCTAGAAGGCCGCAGGATCCGTTCCTGGTGTCCAAGCTCGCCAACGCACTGATCTCGGCGCAGCAGCCCGCAGGAGGCCGAACAACTCCTGCTGGTAGCTCTAGCGACAACACCCCGACGATCCCTTCATCGTTTTCGCCCTGGCCACGGGTCATGGAGTGCTCCGGCCGCTTTGCTGAAGCCGAAAGCGCTCTTTCGCAGGGCCCTGACCCTCGATCCGCTCTCCGCTCCTGCCCACGTCCGGCTCGCCGCGCTCGCTCTGCGCCGGGGAGACCTCGACACCGTCGCCAGCGGAGCTCGACGCGGCCTTGCGGCTCGATCCGCGGGTGGCCGAGGCGAGCCTTCTCAAGGGCCAGCTTCTCGAGCGCCAGAACCGCTTCGAAGAGGCTGCGCAGGCCTACCGGAACGAGCTCGCTCATTCACCCAACAGCCTCCCGGCGGCGATCGCACTGAGTCGCCTCGAAGGCCGCCTTGGCAGACCGGCCGAACAGGAGCAGGTGCTGCGCGACGCGATTCAGGCAAACCCCCAGTCACCCGGGCCCGTACCTGATGCTCGCGATGACCTTTCTGCAGCGGGAAGAACGCTACACGGAAGCGGTCGAGCTCGCCCACCTCGCCCTCCAGCAAGAACCGAAGGGCCAGGAGCTCCAGATGAACTTACTTCCTGCTCGCCGATCTCTACAACCGCCTCGGCGACTCGGAACGGGAGCACGAGTACGCCGCGAGCTCGGCAGGAGGCGATGAGCCGCACGGACGGCGGTGAAGAATCGATGAAGACTTCCGGTTGGATCGTCCTGTGGCCTTCGCGCAGGTCTTCGTCGCCTGCTCGCAAGGTGATCCGAGGCCGTATCCGAGCGAGCAGGACGGCTTCTGTCCCGAAAGGCCGCCCATCGATCCTGCTCATCACCCTCGATACGACGCGGGCGGACCACCTCGAACCGTATGGAGCCGACGAACGTCGAGACCCCGGCCCTGTCCGGACTCGCCGATCAGGGAATCGTCTTCGAACACGCGGTTGCGACCGCCCCGGTGACGGGCCCGACCCACGCATCGCTGCTGACCGGGCTCTATCCGCGGCGGCACGGAGTCCGCAACAACCTGACCCACTACCTTGCCGAGGACATTCCGACCCTCGCCGAGTGGCTCTCCGCGGCGGGCTACCGGACCGCCGCCTTCGTGTCCGCTGTCATGCTGGAGGGACGGTACGGATTCGATCAGGGTTTCGATGTCTACGACGACGACCTGAGATCCGCATCCGCAAGCGCGTATCACGACGGATGACCACCGAACGCCCGGCAGGGACAACCGCCGACCGGGCGCTGGCCTGGCTCGATGGACTCGGCGACGACCAGCCCTATTTTCTCTGGGTCCATTTCTACGACCCGCACCTCCCCTACTCACCGCCCTCACCGTGGGCGGAGAGGTATCCGGGACCGGCCCTACGACGGTGAGATCGCCTACATGGACTCCCAGATCGGCCGCCTGTTGCAGCACCCTCGAGCGGCGGGCGATGATGTCATGGTGCTCGCGATCGGCGACCACGGCGAGGGCCTCGGCGAGCACGGCGAGAAGGCGCACGGCCTGCTGGTTTACGAGTCGACGATCCGGGTGCCCTGGATTCTCAAGCTCCCCGGCGGACCGCCGGGGTCGCGGATCGCAGCCCCGATCAGCCAGGTGGACCTGGTGCCGACGATCGCGGAGATGGTCGCCCTCGATCCGGAGACCGACCTCGAAGCGCTCGAAGGGCGGAGCCTGCTGCCACTTCTCCGGGGCGACGATTGGGACGCGGAGAGATTGCTGTTCGCCGAGGCGGAATTGCCCTTCTTCACCTATGGGTGGTCCCGTCTCCGATCCGTTCGCCAGGGCAGCCTTGAAATACATCGATGCGCCGGTGGCAGAACTCTATGACCTCGACCACGACCCGGGCGAGAACACCAATCTGGCCGACGATCGCGGGACCGACGTGCAGCGCCTGGCGGTAGAGATCGAGGCGTGGTCGGCGATCGATGACGATTCCGGACAGCACGGCCCCCGTCGACGCAAAGACGGCGGAGATGCTGCGCGCCCTTGGATACAGCGCCGGCGATCCCGGCCGCCCCGAGGGAGAGGGGCATGGCAACCCGGTCGAGCTGATCGCTGTCCACGAAGAACTGCAGGCGATCCACGAGCTGATGGTCTCGGGCCAGATTCGTGGAGGCTGTGGACCGGATGCGCAGGCGTCCTCGTCCAGGGACCCCGAAAACCTCTCCGCTCTCCGGGATCTGAGTCGCGGGCTCGTGCAACTGGGACGGCTGGACGAGGCGGCAGAGGTGGCCGCGAAGGCGAGCTCCGTGGCGCCGTGGAGCGCTCAGGCGCTGATGGTCGAGGCGGATGTCGAGTTCCGCCGCGGGCACAATCGAGCGCGCGCTCGATCTGATCGATCAGTCACTCGAGTTGGATGACCGCTTCCTGGAGGCCCGCCTCGACCGAAGCCGGTACCTTGCCGCGCTGGGCAGGACCGACGAGGCGATCGCAGAGCTCGAGCCTCTGCTCGAGGAGTCCCCGACAACAACTGGGTGGCGCTGCGTTACGCGGAGATCGTCGAGCTCGCAGTCGGGAGACTACCGCGCCGCCGAGGAACGGCTGCGGACGGTGCTCTCCCGAAACCCGTACCTTGCCGAGGCCTGGCTGCTTCTCGGCACGGTTCTGCGACCGCCGGTCGAACTTCGGAGGCCGCCGCGGTCTACCGTGAAGCCATCACCTACCGCGCCAACAACGCCGATCTTCAAATCCGCCTCGCCCTGCTCCTTGCCGAGTCGGCCGACCCGGACGGCCGAGACGGCGTTACGAGAAGCGATTCGGCTCGAGTCCGACGGTGCGCGCCGATCTTCACGTCGCCCTCGGCGAACTCCTCGCGGCGCGCGGTCGCGGGGAAGAGGCGCGGCAGCAGTTCGAGATCGCGGCGAGCGCGCCGACCTTTTCGGCCGGCACCCGAAACGCCAGAGGCGATGGCGTTGCTGCGGCTCGGCCGGGTCGCCGAGGCCGAAGTCGCTGTGGCGGGATCTGATTCGGGACCACCCCGATTACTGGCGCGCATGGCTCAACATGGCATCGCTGTCGATCCAGCGCAAGAACTGGGCCGAGGTCGAGCGATTCGCCCGAGCCGCGGTCGAGAGGGAGCCGACGTCGGCCGACGCCTGGAACAACCTCGCCATCGGGCTCGAGGAGCTGGGCCGCACGAGCGAGGCAGAGGCCGCCTACCGGCGGGCGAGCGAGGTCGACCCGAAAGATCTAGCGGGCCCTCTTCAACCTCGGAATCCTCCTCCGCAAGAGCGCCCGCTATGACGAAGCCGCAGCGGTCCAGCAGGAGGTGTTGACCCGCAACCCGAGGCACGGCGGCGCCCACTTCGAGCTCGGGGCCCTCTACGCCGGTCCGCTCGGCGATCTCGAACGGGCGAAAATACATTTGCAGGCGACCATCGGCGCCGACCCGAACCACCCGCGCGCACGGCAGGCGCGAGCCATCCTCGATCGTCTGCCCTGATCCATATTCCAGCTCAGCGGCTCTGCGACGCCCGAGGTCGTCAGCTGCTGCGCCATGGCGAGCGCCTGCTCCCGCTGCGGTCCCGGCTCGGCACGGGCCGCATAGTCCTCGAAATAGCCGATCGCCTGCGAAGTTGTCCGGTCTGGGCGTAGGCAAGACCGAGGTTGTAGAGGACATCGATGACCCCGGGGTTGATCTCGCGGGCCCGCTCCCAGGCGGCTATCGCGCCCTCCGCGTCCCCTGTCGCGCAAAGACCGATCCCGAGGCATTCCAGCCCTCGAATGAACCTGGATTCCCGGCTACGGCCTCCTCGAGGAATGTCCTGGCTTCGGCCAGCGTCCCTTCGGCCATGGCGATGATGCCCAGATTGAGCTTGACCGTCGGGTTGGTCGGGTCGGCGCGCAGCGCGCGCTCGAACCAGCCCCGCGCCTCGCTCCACTGCTCGCGCGAGATCGCGAGCTTGCCGAAAGCCAGCAGAATGGCCAGATCGTCTGTCTCCTCGAAGCCCCGGAGGACCTCCTCGGCCTTGTCGAACTCGCCGATCCAGACGTAGGTCATGGCGAGCTTTGCGTACACCGACTCGGCTCCTATGCCCTCGTCCAGGGTGCTGGACAGAAGTTCGATGGCCTCCTGGGGCTCACCGCGAGCGACGAAGATATCGGCCAGAACCAGGCGCGGCCCCGGTTGCCGGTCGCCGCTCGACAGCGCCTCGCGAGCCTTCGGTCTCGGCGCCCTCGAGATCGCCCTGCCGGAAGGCGATCTGGGCCAGCAACACGTGGGCAGCCGCCGGATCGTAAGGTATCGGCGATCTTGGCGTAGACGAACGCCTCGTCCAACCGACCCATCTGGTAAAGGAGCGTTGCCGCTCTCAGGGACAGTCTCTTCGAGTGCGGCACCTGTTCGAGCGCCGTCTGGTAGGTCGCGAAAGCCTCGTCCGGCCGGCCCAGCCCGAGTTGGGAGAGGGCGAGGTACTCCCAGGCATCCTCGATTCGCGGGTTCTCTTCAACAATCTTTGAAACGCCGACACCGCAGACTCGAGGTCACCGTCGGCGAAGAGCCCGTAGGCGCGCTCGGATCTCCGCCAACGACGTCGACCCGGGTCTTGGGGTCCGGCAGGACCTCGTCGTCGATCGTCGTCGCCCCGCCCACGTAGCCCAGGGCCTCCAGTCGGCGCTGGGTCTCGGGGTCTTGCGGCGGCCGGCGCCTCCAATTCCCGATCGTACGCCCTCAAGGCCATCCGAAGCTCCGTCTCCAACGCAGGTTCCGATCCCACCAGATTGTCCGACTCGTCGGGATCCTGGAGGAGGTCATAAAGCTCCGGCTGGGGCGCATCGATGAAATGATATCGATCGACGATCAATGCCGCGAGATCGCTCCAGCCGAAGTGGAGGCGAGGAAAGAAGGTCTCGGCATAGATGGGATTCTCGCGGGGCTCTGGGCGCGGTGGGCAAGCAGAGGACGTGCCTTGGAGCTCTCTCCGCGAGTGGAAGCCCGAGGGCCGAGACCAGGGTCGGATAGACATCAATGAGCTGCACCGGATTGCTCGACCGTCTCGCCGGCCCTTTTCGCCTGCGGCAGTTTGATGATCAACGGAACCTGCAGGGTCGAGCGATAGAGGAACACACCGTGCTCGTCCTCGCCGTGGTCACCGAGGCCCTCTCCGTGGTCCGAGAGGAATACGATCAACGACTCTGTCATACAGATCGAGCTTGCGAAGCTCATCGAGGAGTTCACCGACCACTGCATCCGCCGCCGCAACCTCGCCGTCGTAGGCGGACGCATAGCGCGCCGCGAACTCGGCCGGGGGGTCGTAGGGGGTGTGGGGCTCGAAGACGTGGAAGAACAGAAAGAAGGGCCGATCGACGACCGTTCGCATCCAGGGTCGTACGGCTTCAAGGGTCTCGAGGCCCGGCCGCTGCAGGGCCTGAATGCCAGAACTGCTGTGGTCCGGAGTCAACTCGATGTCATCCTCGTAGAAATCGAAACCGGCGTCGATGCCCGTCGCCCGGCGGAAAACAAACGCCGATACGCCCGCGCCGGTGGCATAGCCTGCTGCCTTCAAAGTCTGCTGAAGAAGGGGCGCCTTCGAGGCGTCAACCGTGTAACCGAGATTGTCGCGCACCCCATGAGCCGGCGGCAAAAGGCCCGTCAGCAGCGAGGTGTGGGCGGGCAGGGTCAGAGGGACGTGGGTGTATGCGCGTTCAAAGAGAATCCCGTCCCGGCGCAGCGTGTCTATCGCCGGGGTCTCGACTCCTTCGTAACCATAGGCGGGCAGTCGGTCAGACCGCAGGGTGTCGACCGATATCAAGATGATCGGCGTGCCGTTGGGAACATGGAACTGCGAATCGCCACCACCGGAGCAACCGATGATCCAAATCAGAATCATGACCAGAACTGCACGCGCAGCTATCGGGTTCAATCGCAAAAACAGTGCTCCTCAGAGTATGGCTTGCTCATCCGTGTCGTCTCACAGGGTTCCGGGATCATAGCAAACGCTGAAAAACGATCGAAAAAGGCCCCGGCGCCGAAGCACCGGGGCCGGAGAAATGATCCAGTGGATCGTTAGAACCGAAGTCCGAAAGAGATGCGGAAGGTACGAGGCAATTGGTAGGCGTCCTCACTCTGCGCCTCACCCCACGAATCACCCTTGCGCCAGTGGGTGCCCTCGACCGGAGTTTCGGTGAAGGGGTCAAAGGTGTCCAGGCTGCCGTCGTTGCGGGCGGTGAAGACGGTATTGTTAGGAGCTACCACAGCCTGCTCGTTGAACACGTTGGTCACCTCGGGCTGTACGAAGAGCTCGAGCTGGCCGCCGCCGAGGTTGATGAAGAACGAGTAGTTGATGGCGAGGTCGGTGCGGGAGACATTGTCGGTTCTGAACGCACCTCGGTCGGAGAAGTAGTAATTCGGCGCCGCCGGCCAACCGAAATATCCGAGGTCGGCCGGGTCTCCGATGTACTCTACGACGTCGACTTTGCCAAAGGCGCTGTATGGCGTGCCGGAGAGGAAGCTCTGCATAACGCTCAGAGACAAATTGTTGTGCGAGCTGGCGATCACATCCCACACCAGCCAGGCACGGAACTTATGGGTCTGGTCGATGGTCAGGAGTCCTGTCGGCACATTCCAGGATTCCTCCTTGTATTCCGAGTACTGGAAGTACCCACCAGGCACCGGGCCGCTGTCATAGGTCTCACCGGCAAAGTTGCCCTGTGACTCCGACCAGGTGTAGTTGGCGCCAATGTTCCAGCGCGAGCCGATCCGATAGTCGAAACGGGCCATGATCGCGTCGTATTTGCGGCTGTAGACCGAATCGTCGTTGATATAGACCTCATCGTCGACGACGGCACCACCGCTGTTCGGAACCTCCACTGGGTTCCCGGGGGTGATCTCCGAGGCGTAGAAGCTGCCGTACTTGCGGTGCACGTAGTCGGCCCGCAACACGCCCCGGGTACCAAGCCTGAAAGAGGCGCCGACGGTGAATTCATCACCATAGGGCGCCCTGAGGCCTTCACTCACCCGGGGTACTACACCCGGAATGTCGATGTAGTACGCCAGATCCAGGTTGTTGGGCCCACCGTAGACGTTGAAGAACCAATCGAACATGGCGTCTAACGCGGCCGAGTTGGTGGGGTACTCCGGTGTGCCTGCGGTGATGTCGGGTCCGGCATACATGTACCAGTTGTAGACCGGGTTACCGGCTGCGGACCCCGCGGTACCCTGATTCTGGGTGATGGCGGTTGCGTACCGGTTGAAGCCGGCGTTGAGGATAATGCCACCATCACCCTTGAGGTCATAGCTCGCCGAAAGGCGCGGACTGAACCGATAGTCGTCAACGGTCGTTGCTCCGGCCTGGTCTTTCGCGTCGTTCTTGTCGTAGCGCACACCTAGGTTGACGGTCAAACGATCGTTGACCCGCCAGGTGTCGTTGGCGTAGAGCGAGGTCGTCTCGACATGGCTGCCGACCGACTCCTCGAGCACGTCGCCCCAGATGATGTAGCCACCATAAGATTCAATGACCGTGAGGGGGCTGCCGGGGGTGTCGTAATTCTGGTCGACGAAGGGCGCCCAGGCATAGCCGGAGGCCATCTGCCGGTTGTTCTCGGTGTTCTGGTCGTCGAAGTAGTCATAACCGAAGACGAGATCGTGGGTGCCGCCGCCGGAGACGAACCACGACGCCTTGGCGTAGTAGTTCTCGTTGTCGCGTTGTTTATCCGGGCCCGCGGCGTCAAACCAGGCGTCGTTGTAGGTGACGCTCTCGAGCAGATCCCAGATCGGAGATCCACCGAGCTCGGTATTGACTCCGCCGCCACCGATAAAGGTGTAATCCCTCTTGGAATAGAGGCCCTCGAGGAAGAAGTTGTCGGACAGCACCCCGGTGTAGGTCACCGCCACCCCGGTTTGGGGATCTGAGCCTGAAGTGAGTCCGGCCTCGTCAACCGCCGGAGGCCAGTTCGGGAAGTTGGCGTAGGTGAAATCGATGTCGAAATAGCTCAGCATGATCCGGTGGTTGGGCCCGATTGAGCCGGTGAGCTTGCCCTCGAGACGGGTCTCTTCCTGGGTCGTTGGGTAGGGGATGCCCGCATCCGGCTGGCCGGGTGTGGCGATCTGGTCTGAGCCGGACTCCGACCAGTCGCGGCCGGCGGCAAAGAACCACAGGGCGTCGCGCACGATATATCCACCGAAGGTCGCCTCGTAGACGTAGTTGTTTGCGTCTGTCTGAAAGGTGGTTTGCGGCGTCTCTCCATTCCAGCTGTCGTTTTCCACATTGACGCGGAAGGAGCCGGAGAACTTGTTGCCGCCGGATTTGGTGACCGTGTTGACGATGCCGCCTGCGAAGCGGCCGTATTCAGCCGACATGTTGCTGGTCATAGTGGTGGTTTCGAGGACGGCGTCTTCGATGTAGAGGTCAAGTGCCTGGCCACGAATATTCTCATTCACGACGACGCCGTTGATGGTAAAGAGGCTCTCCCACGACTGCGCGCCTGAGATCGAAATCGCGTCGTTGGGCCCGGTGTTGGTTGTTCCCGCAGATAGCAGCACCGCCTGGTTGAGCGTCCTCTGCACAGGCAGCTTTTCGAGGGTGCTCTGCTCCATGGTCGACGAACCCTGAGAGCCGGTACTGACGTTCTCGAACGAGCCGGAGACGACGATCTCCTCCTGCATCGCTTCCGGGTACATGATTGCGTCGAGGCTTCTCGGCTGGGAGGTCGACATCCTGACGTCGTACTCGAGGGTCGCAAATGACGCGAGCTCGAATCGCACCTTGTAGTCCCCAGCCGGCAGGGCCTTGAATATGTAGTCGCCCTGGGCATTGGTAACCGCGACCTTCTGCCCCTGAAGAGCGGGTGAGGCGAGGGTCACGGAGACCCCGGGCATTGGCGCATTGTCAAAGATGACGCGGCCCTTGAGCTCGGAGCCCATTTGCGCCGAGGCCGTCCCCGCGATCGCAAGCGCTAGAATGACCAAACTGATCGTCAATCGATTTTTCATCTGTACCTCCTCAAAACGAGCGGGAGTCAGCGGCGATCTGAGCGAAGCGGAGTCTGCTCGCGCGTCTGTGAGCCGGGGGCGTCCGCGAGAACAACCACCTTGCCACCACTTCGCACCGCTTCACGGCCGTTTGTTTATCCCGTTCTGGTTTTGCGGCACGCTGTGCCGCAATTACTGACGTTGACTTTCTGAGGTGTTGGTGACTCTCCCCAACGGAGGGTCCATCTCCTCTACTTCGTACCCCCGTTGCGGCCAGGCCCCCTTTCCCTCAAAAAAAATAAAAAAGAAACTCACTCGCTACTCCGCAAGTTCCATGCCTATTTACGGTCTTTGTTTTGATTGGTTGCATTTCGTCAATCGACACCGTTGTCCGATTTTTCGTACATCCATCCCAGTGACCGGATATTTTCACAGATTGGATCAGTTCGTCCGCGACACATTTCTGCGGAGACTGACGAACGACGCCTGGCGGGTCACCGGGTCGAGCGCACCCACCACGAGCTTGTGTTCGCCGACGTCGAGCAGCAGGTCGAGTGCTGCAACATAACGCTCACCGCGACGTGTTTCGTAATCCTCAGGCGGCATGCGGATCTCGAACTGCCTCCGCTGGATATCCGACTGTTTCCCCTTGAGATCACGGTTGGCAATAAACAGCATCACCCGGCCGACATACTCCCCCATCTCCGGCAGCAGGGCCACGGACTCGATCGGAATCGCCACTTCAACGGGCAAGATCCATCTCTCACCCGTCGCAGGCTTCGGCTCACCAGCCGTGATCTCGAGCCCCATCGAGTTATCGTCGAGGGCCAGCAGGAGACCGCTGACCACTCGATCCTGGACCTGGGTTTCGAGGGACTTTTCGACCAGTGTACGACGGTAGACAAGCTCGTACTCCGGATGATCCGGCAGTTCGACCTCGATTCGGTGAACAGTATCGCTACCGCTCGCCGATAGGGTGTAGCCAAGCGAGTAGTAGGTAAAGAGATCGTCTCGCATCTCTTCCAAAAGACTTGTCACATCATTGGAATCTACAATCGCCCTGCCGCCTGTTTTCTCGGCCAAGAAGAGCAGCGGTTCCTGATAGTTGAAAAGGTGGATGCTCGTGGCTACCGGATCGATCGGCCGTGAGTGCTCGGCCGACGCCGCACCGCTTCCGGCGAGCCCGCTCGCATCGATGGTGTAAAACGTCACGCCCTGAGCATTGGCACTTGAAGCCACGGACTCAAAAACGTAGCGGCGATTGAAGCGGGCGAGCAGCGGCAGCGTCGATGACCTCTGGTAGAGCTCACCGTACCAAGTGATCAGATCGCGGGCCGGCACCGCCGGCAGACCGCTCGATATGTGAACCAATACACGGCGGCCGGGAACTCCGGCAAGCGTCGTCAAAACTTCGCGCAGGGAGTTGATCGAGTAGTCAAGCTCCATCGCGAGTTCCTCGCCATACGACCGGATCCTTTCCTGGAGAGCCGCTGCCTCCCTCGAATCCGATCGACGGCCTTCTTGCGGCCCTTCGTCCATGACAGCCAGCATGTCGTGGATGATGCGTCCCCGCATGCGATCGGCATCGGTCCGGGCGCCGTAGACCTGCGTCAGGGATCGGAGCGCGTTCTTGACCACCTGTGGGTCGTTCGTAAAGGTTTGAACGATCTTCGGTGAACGCTGGACTGAGATCACCATCACTTCGACGTGCGGCTTCATCACCTCGTCGACAAACTGTCGGACCTCGGCCAGGACCCTGTTGCGATCAAACGGTCGAATATTCTCGTTGTCCACGTAAAGTACGATGTGGACCGGCTGGACGTCTTCGGTGGATCCCTCGTTCCTGGGTTGAATCACGGGCGATGTGGCCGGCATCTGCTCACGAGCCGCCATGATCTCCGAGATCACCTCCTGGGTGTATGCGGCGAAATGGCTCAGCTTTCGCTCGTGGCCATCCTGCAAAAGACGGAACTGCTCCTGAGCCAAACCCGTCACTGCATTGCCCTGCCGATCGCGGACAAAGACGTCGATGTTGACGACTGTCACGTGGACCTCGTCAACAAAGGCAAGGCCACCCCTTGCTTCCTCTAGATCGGTCTCCTGACCACTTGCCGCCAATCCCGCCGCGAGGAGGCAGCAGATCAGTAACCTCTTGGACATCTTCGTCTCCTTTGCTCTCGGCAGGTTAGCGCAGCGCGGCGTTTGCTGCCTCTCTTGAATACGGAGGAAAGGTTGGAGGGTTCTGCTGGGACAAAGGAGAAGGTGACGGTAGACATTTGCCAGCAGCGGCGAAATTACCCCGTCCAGTGGCGTGCCCTTCTTGCTCCGCCGTGGCAGTCCACCTTCCCTGTCATCGACAATCGGCGGCATCTGCGGGCAAATTGTGATGGTCGCGGATCCAGTATCGGGAGGTCGGCAGCTTGCCTAATTCGCTCCAGACGGGTGCGCATGGTCCCAGGAAGGAGACGTGGCCATCAATTCTTCGGCCGCGGCCACAGCAAGCGGACGCGAGAACCAGAATCCCTGCCCGTGCGGGCATTGCATCTTCCTCAGGTGATCGACCTGATCGGCGGTCTCGATACCCTCGGCCACCACGCCGATGCCGAGGCTGTTGGCGAGGTTGAGAATGGTCTCGACGATCGCCCGAGAGTCACCGCGTGAACCGAGTTGGCTCACGAATGAGCGGTCGATCTTGAGCTGGTCGTAGTGGAAACGCTGCAGGTAGCTCAACGACGAGTAGCCGGTGCCGAAGTCGTCAATCGAAAGTTGGATCCCCAACGCCCTGAGTTCCATCAAATTGCGGATCGCGAGATCGGCGTGGTCCATGACCACGTTTTCGGTCACCTCGATTCGCAGGTCGCGCGGTTCGAGTCCGGTCTCCTCGAGGATCCCCAGCAATTCATCAACCATATTGCTCTTCATGAAGAGTTTGCCCGACATATTGACGCTGATCCACAGCGGCGGATCGGCGGGGAACTGCTCCTGCCAACGGCGGGTCTGTCGACACGACTCACGCAGCACCCACCAGCCGAGCGGTACGATGAGCCCCGTTTCCTCGGCGATGGCGATGAAATTGGCCGGCGTCACGATCCCCCGCTCGGGGTGCTGCCACCGTACGAGCGCCTCGAACCCGACGATGCGGCTGATGGCGCCGAGGGAGACGATCGGTTGATAGTTCATCAAGAAGTCGCCACGGTGAACGCTCCGGCGCAGTTCGGTCTCGAGCTTGAGCAACGCGACAGCGTTCTGGTGCATATCGCGGTCGAAGATCTCATACCGCGCCTTGCCTTCGGCCTTGGCGCGGTACATGGCGATGTCGGCATCGCGCAAGATTTCCTCGGGACTGGAATACCCCGTCGAGCTGTGGGCGATGCCGATCGAAGCCGTCACCATCACGTCGTGACCATCGATTGAAAAGTTCATGCTGAGGACGTCCTGGATCCGATCAGCTACGTGGATCGCACCACTGGCGTCGTCGACTCGGTGGATGAGGACTGCGAACTCGTCACCGCCGAGTCGGGCGACGGTGTCACCGGGACGAAGGAAGTGCTCGAGGCGTCGAGCGATACCCACCAGCAGCTTGTCCCCCATACTGTGGCCGAGGCTATCGTTGACGTTTTTGAAGCGGTCGAGATCGAAGAACAGCACCGCAAAGTTGGGTGACGCCTGGCGCTGCAGGTCTGCCAGAGCGCAGGCCAGTCGATCCACGAAAAGGACCCTGTTGGCGAGACCGGTGAGACTGTCATGCAGCGCGTCGTGCTGGAGTTGGTGTTCGGCCCTTTTCCGAGCAGTGATGTCAGTCTGCGAACCGGCCATACGATAAGGTTTGCCGTTTTCGTCCCGAACGGCGACTCCACGGGCCAGAACCCAGATGTACCCGCCGTCGAGATTCCGCATCCGGTGCTCGAACTCAAGTTGCTCGGTGGAGCCTGAGAGGTGTGCATCGAGATGCCGCCGAAATGGCGGCCGATCATCGGGATGAATACGATCCAGCCACTCGCGTGGGCTGTCGCCGACATCATCTACCGAGAAGCCGAGCATGGACTTCCATCGCGGCGAATAGAAGACGCGGTCGTTTTCGAAATTCCAGTCCCATAACCCGTCGTTGGCACCCCGTACCGCAAGTGCATACCGCTCTTCCGACTCGAGTAGAGCTTCCTCGGCGGTCGCGCGTTCGATGGCATAGAGGATCGAACGAACCAGCAGCCTGGTATCCGCCTCGCGTTTGACCAGATAGTCCTGAGCTCCCAGGCGTACAGCTTGCACGGCAAGCTCGTTGTCATCGAGGCTGGTGAGGACAATGATCGGCGTTCTCGGCGCCGCCTGGTGGGCGCGGCGGAAGGTCTCGATGCCAAAGCTGTCCGGCAGGGAAAAATCGAGCAGAACAACGTCGTATTTGTCCTGTTCGAGCTTTCGGAGGCCCTTCTCCAATCGATCTGCATGATCGATTTCGGCCCGAATCCTCTTCGACCTCCGGAGCTTTGTGAAAATCAGTTCGGCGTGATCGGGGCAATCCTCCACCAGCAACACCCGAACCAGCTCGTCCCGCTGCATTCCGGTGGACGCACGTCCAAGCCCCATTCAGCAACTCCTCGAATCGACATCGGAGGGCATAGTCAGTCCCCGCCCCGACCGTCTGCCCGCTTCGGTATTGAAAAGAAAAACTTAGCTCCCAGCAACTGTTCAGATTCTACCCATATCTTGCCACCATGTCGATCAATAATTCTCTTGCAAATCGCGAGGCCGATACCGGTGCCCGGGTATTCCTTCTCCGTGTGCAATCTCTGGAACATCAAGAAGATACGGTCCGAAGCTTGAGGATCGATGCCAATACCGTTGTCCTCGACCACGATCGTCCATTCGTCCTCACTCTCGTCACTCGACAGGCGAATCTCAGTCGGCGCGCTTCCCGAGAATTTGAGGGCGTTGGATACCAGGTTCTGGAGCAGCAACTCCATTTGCGATTCGTCGGCAACGATCGTCGGCAAACCTTCGTTGATGATCTCCGCTTTGGCGACCGTGATCTCCTTCCACAGCTCGGTTTTGACCTGCTCCAACACCGCGCCGAGATCGACCTGCCCGAAATCGCCTCCACGCGAATCCACCCTCGCGAAACCGAGCACGGCATCAACCATTTCCTGTACGCGCGATGCTGAGGATGCCGCCCGGTCCAGGTAGGATTCCTCCTCCTCCTCAAGGCGATCACGAACGCTTTCGCCGAGCATTTCAAGGTAACTCGAGACCACACTCAAAGGCTGCTGTAGATCGTGGGAGACTACGTAGGCGAAATGTTCGAGCTCGTCGTTCGAACGAGCCAGAGCCTCCGTCCTTTTAGCCAGGTTTTTCTGAGCAGCGTGGTAGTCGCTGGTTTCTTCGACAATACCCTGGATATGGCGCATCCCAGATCCGGCGTCCTCTACCACCCATGATGATACGCGGGTCCAAACGAGGCTGTCATCGGCCCGTTTCAACTCAACGTCGAGATTTCGCACCGACCGCGTGGCGGTCATGCGGTCCCGCCACTCGTCGGCCGCGTCAGGTTCGGCGAACAAGCTCGGGAAGGTCTTCCACGCGGCCTCCTCCGGGTCGAACAGGCCGAGCATCGACGCGAAGGCCGGGTTGGCCTCGAGGATTTCGCCTTCGAGAGTGGCCACGAATACTCCGACCGGTAGCCCCTCCACGAGCCGACGATAGGGCGCGTCACGTGAGGTCGCGACAGCCTGCCGTCGAGTGCGGAAAAAGACCGAACGGAGCACCTCAGGCAAACGAACAAAACCTTCTGAGGATTTCGAGACGTATCCGTCAACCTCCAAACGGAGGGTTTCTCCCCACAGCTCCTCGCCAACCTCCTCGGTAAACAGGATCACCGGACAATCGGGGCGCACATCCCGCACCAGTTTGATCAGCTCGAGGCCGGTGCTCCAAGAAAACACAGCCTCGGAAATGACAATCCCGAATCGACCCGCGGCAAGCGCGCCCGCAAATTCCGCAGCCGTGCCAACGGCGTCAATTTCGAGGTTACCGAATTCTCCCGTCAACACCAGTGAGGCGAGAGTTCGATCATTCGCATTTTCGTCGATTATCAGTACACGTGGGAGGTTGTTCATGATTTCCCCACGTATGTTCTAAAAGCCGAAAACCACTGTTTCCTGCCGTCAGTACCACTGATCGTCGCAGGTTCCGACGCAAACCCTCTGCTCGGAAAAAGTAGGACATCCACCGTGTAGCGCGGAGTATAACATGATCAGACTGTCAAATGAATGCACAGAAATGACGATCTGACTCGGCAACTGAACAGCGAAAAAGGTTGGTTTGTCTGCCAGCGGCGGTCTATTTGGGCAAAAGCTCCGCTTCGGCCTCGATTTCCACCCTCCAACGCGGATCGAGGAGCCCTTTCACGACGACCATCGTAGCGGCCGGGTAAATGTCGCGGAAAAACTCGCCGTGTGCGCGACCAATGCTCTCCCAATCGGCCGCATCGACGGCGAAGATCCTGGTCCGAACGACATCTTCGAGGGTTCCACCGAGAGCTTCAATCGCCTCGAGGATGATCTCGTAGCATCTTTTTGCCTGATCATAGGCATCGCCGGCCACCGTCTCTCCGTCCGGGCCGAGCGGCGCCGTCCCGGAAACGACGATGCGTGAGCCACGCCTCACGGCGCGAGCAAACCCGACCAGGCTCTCGTACGCGGACGCAGAGTGGACGCGTCCAACCGTCAATTCATCTTTGTTCTTGCTCACTTACGCTTATTGTACTCTCGCCAGTCGGCCGGTCAAGTCAACAAAACAGGGGAACCCGCATCGGATTCCCCTGTTGATTCGTCACAACGATCAGGCCTACCAGCTATGTACGTTGATCGACCCGTTGACTGTCTCGAGCGACACCCTGGCTCCGCCCCCACCAACGCTTCCGTGGAAATCCGAGCCGACATATTTGCCTTTGCGAACCTCGATTCCGAAATCATTTTTGAGAGAACCGTTGACCGAATCAGCGCTGAGATCGGCGCCGAGCGAGGAGGCCAGGTAGAGATCCAATCGACCGTTGACCGCTTCCATGTCCAGTTTGTCTTCGAAGGAGAGACGATCGACGTGCGCCTCGATGCCCCCGTTGACGGTGCCGAGATTGGCACTGCCGGCGCAGTCCCTGACCACGATGTTCCCGTTGACGGTCTCGGCATCGATTCCACCTTCGATTCCGACCACTGTCAGGTCGCCGTTGACCAGTTCGATGTCATCGAGCATCGCCGTCCTCGGGACGGTCAGGGTGTACTCGACCTTTGTGAAGCGGCGATGTCCATGATCAGAACCATTCATCGACGGGTAGTGAGTGTCGATTCGCACCTCGTTTTTGTCGGCATCAACCTTGACCTCGAGTTCATCAAGGAGTTCAGGCGAGCTCGCGCTCTTGACCGCAAACACACGCACTTCGTCGCGTTCCCAGACTTCTATGCTGACATCACCGTTGACATTCTCCAGCGACACGCTGCCACCGGCGGCCAGAGGGTAGCTCTGATCAACGATCTCCTCGTACCCGGCTCCAGCCGCCGCCAACCCGGCCGTTGCCAATACAATACTCATCACGACGTAACAACTCGTTTTCATTCGCATCGACACTCTCCTTTTGGGGTCATTTTCTATTCCACACTCATGAGATACCGACGCCCCCAAAAAGGTTGTATGACTTGCAGCGATGAATCGAAACCGCTAGCGTGAGAGGGTGACGATGAACCGCCAACAACCCTTGGACACAATGGCGACACCCAGGGTCTCGCTGGTGATTCCTGTCCACAACGGAGCCGAGTTCGTCACGGAATCGGTCGATGAAGCTCGGCGTTTTCTCGAAAAAAAATACCCGACCTTCGAAATCGTCATCGTTGACGACGGTTCGACCGATGGCACAGCCGCAGCACTGGGTCCGTTGTTGGACGACCGCGTACGATTGATCAGTCTGCCGGGCAACCTCGGCAAGTTTGCTGCGCTCAAGGCCGGCATGGCCGTGGCCCACGGCGAGTGCCGGGTCTTTACCGATGCCGATCTCCCGTACGACCTCGAGGCGGTGCCATACATCGTCGACCTGATCAAGGAAGGAGCCTTCGACATTGTCGTCGGCGACCGCACCCTGCCGGAATCGGTGTCTCTTTCGGACTCCCGCGTTGCCCGTAAGCTCAGTAGCCGCATTTTCAGCTACTGTGTCCGCATGTTGGTCACCGGCGGTCTTTTTGACAGCCAGTGCGGCATCAAAGGCTTCCGCGACGAGGTTGCGGAAGCCCTTTTCCCCCTCGTTACGGATGACAGCTTTTCGGGCGACGTCGAGCTCCTCTACGTCGCGCTCAAACACAACCTTTCGATTCGCAGGATCCCGGTGCGACTCCAACGTGCCTCGCCGTCGACCGTTCGACTCAGGTTCCATTCGCTGCCCATGCTGGGGCGCATTCTGCGTCTGCGCCACAACTGGAACTCCGGGCGCTACGATTCTGAAGCCCTGAGTCGGATTGCCTCCCAGGCGTACTGGCAGGCACCTCGATCCGACACAGTGAAGGGCACACCGTGACCGACGAGAAATCCCCGCATCAAGATTGGCTCGAAATCATTCGCGCGCTGCGTTGGCCGGCCGTCATCCTGGCCGTCGCCATGCTGGCCTATTTGGCCTTCCACCAGATCGGCCGCACCGCCCGAGAGGGTGGCCGCGCAGCCACTGAAGTGATGCGGGGACTCGGCGAGAATGTGGTCGACATCGCCGCCGCATTCAAAAGCGGCACGATCACGACGACTTTCATCTCAGCCATCCCATCGTTTTCTCCGGACGGCGGCGCGCGGCTCGAGCTCGCAGCATTCGAGGCGGTTGAGATCCTCCGAAGCTCTGACGAGCTACGCATTGGCTGGGATCTCATTCCCCTCGGGACGACGGTTACCGAGATTCGGGTCCCCGTGACCTACCGCTATCATCTCCGCTTCGACGAGTCGTGGCTGCTCGAGGTCGACGGCCAATCCTGCGTCGTGTACGCACCCGATATCCGTCCGACTCTGCCGCCCGCCATCGACACCGGCCGTATGGAGAAATTCAGCGACCGCGGCTGGCTTCGATTCAATGAAGAAGAGCAGATGGAGGAGCTGGAAAACAGTATCACCGCAGTGCTTTCGGAGCGTGCCGGAGATCCCCGTCATCTCGAGATGGTGCGCGAACGCTGCCGCCTCGAGCTGGCCGAGTTCGTTCGGTCCTGGTTGCTGATAGAGGACCACTGGCGCGACGACCGTTTCCGATCGGTGACAGTGGTTTTCGCCGATGAAATCACACCTGAGTCCGATCTCCCATCCCCGACTCTCGTCCTTGACCGTAATGAAATTGAAGTCAAATAACCGCGGGGATTCGAAAAACTTCGATTTGCCATTACAATCGCGCCGTGAACAAAAACTCCCTCGTCGCCGTTCTTGAAGCCCATCGCAGCGTGATGGCTTCAGTTGTACCCTTCGATTTGACCAGCGGGAAACCAGTGGTCTTCGATTTCACTGAGGCCAACCGTGAGCTCACACACCTGGATATCAACGATGTCTCCGGGTTTACCGAGTACCTTTTCGAGTTCGTCGCCGAGGCCGAAACCCCGGTTGGAATCGGTCGCTATGACGAGGACAGGGTCCTCTACCGGCACTCTCCGCTCTTTGACGGCACGGCCGAGCGCCGCAGCATCCACATCGGCATCGACCTTTTTGTTGTTGAAGGGACCGAAATCTTGACCCCGCTGCAGGCGACCGTCCACTCAGCCGCAAACAACGCCGGGCTTGGCAACTACGGCCCGACGGTCATCCTTCGCCACCAACTCGACGGCATCGAATTCCACACCCTCTACGGCCACCTCGGTCGTGTCTCGATCGGTCGCCTCCAACCGGGGGATACACTTTCCGCCGGAGATACGGTAGGTGAGGTTGGCGATCTTCAGGAAAACGGCAGCTGGCCGCCGCACCTCCATTTCCAGATCATCTCAGAGATTTTGAACGAGGAGGTCGACTACCCGGGGGTCGCGGCTCCGTCGGAGCGCGAACGCTTCCTCGAACTTTGTCCGGATCCGAATCTCATCTTGGGAATTCCAGGCCTCTGACCCGTGCCCGTGCCCGTCTCCGTCTCCGTGCCCGAATGATCCATTCCGCCAACCCCCGCCGCGCCCTCCTCGCACTCCTCCTCATCGCACCCATCCCCAGCCTCGGTGTGATCATGGCCATGGTGGTCGCCCCGGGACCGATCGGCAAAACCATCTTTGCGGCCTCGAAAATCTGGCTGCTGGTGTTCCCGGCCGCCTGGTACCTGGTGGTGGAGAAAGGCAGACTCAGCTGGTCACCGCCCCAGCGAGGCGGAATCGCAGTCGGCGCCGCCAGCGGTGTCGCGATCGCGGGAATCATCGTTGTCGGTGCGTGGTTGGTCGGCGTCCAGCATATGGACCTGACGCCGCTTCGCACCGAGGTTCAGATGATGGGATTGAACACGGCCCTTCCCTACCTCGCAGGAGCGGCCGGCTGGACCTTTGTGAACTCGCTGATGGAGGAGTATGTCTACCGCTGGTTCATCCTTCGCCAATGCGAGGTCCTGATGAGGGGTCCAGCGGCGGTGATCGTCTCGGCGGCTATCTTCACCACCCACCACGTCATTGCGGTGAGTCAGTATCTCGATCCCCTGCTCGCCGTTCTTGCCTCCACGGGAGTCTTTGCCGGCGGTGTGATCTGGTCCTGGCTCTACATGCGTTACCGCTCGATCTGGCCATGTTGGCTGAGTCACGTGCTGGCGGACATCGCGGTTTTCGGAATTGGTTGGTGGTTGCTCTTCGGTTAAGAGGTTAAGGGTTAAGACGTAAAGGGTAAAGCCCATCCACCCCCATTGGGAATCGTCTTAACTCTTCACCCTTGACTCCTTGCTTGCCTCGGTATGAATTCCGCTGCCCCTTAATTCTCCTGAGCCGTCAGCTCCCACAACGCCAGTCCCCCCAGAACAAGCATGCTCACCACAATCACCAGCAATGGCGAGCCTGCGGCACGGGGCAGATTGGCAACCGGCGAACTCAGATCAAGGGAAGAAAGGGTCCCCTTGACCAGATTCCACAATCTCGGCACAAATGCCAGTCCAACGCCCAAGGCAACGGCGACAGCGGCCCGCTGAATCCAGACAATCGCGCGTGTTGCGCGGTTGTACTGGCGTTCGCGCGAGGCGAGTTGTGACCGGAGCCAGATCGGCGCCGGATCGGGCAGCGGAGTATTGCTCGCAGCAAGTTCCTCGGCATCCGAAGCAAGGGCAGCCACAACCAACGTGAGTTCAGCGCAGACCAGACACCCGTCGCGGTGAGCCTTGAGTTCGGGGCTCCAATTGCCGCTGCGCACGGCGGCGGTAACCGCCTCTTCATAGGAACATGGTTTGGTGTTCATGACACCTCCAACTCGGGGCGCAAGCCTCTCGCCTGAAGCTGTTTCGCGAGGCGCTGCCGGGCCCTGAAGAGCATTGAACGGATGCTCGCCGTTCGGAGCCCCAGTGCCTTGGCGATTTCCCGGTGCGACGCACCCTCGACATAGGCAAGCCACAACATCTGCCGGTCGCGGGGAGCAAGTTCAGCCATCGCCCCACCGACATCCGATCGCATGTGAATCGCCTGGTCGTGGCCTGGCGATTCATCTCGCTCAGGCACTTCGTCGGACTCAGACTTCTTTCGACGAAAGTGGTCGCGCAAGAGATTGGTGGCTATCCGATAGAGATAGTTTTTTCGATGATCGTCGTCCTCGCCCTCGAAGCCTGACCGAAGCATCCTCAGGTAGGCTTCCTGGAGAAGATCGTCGGCAAGGGCGAGGTCGCCGCAGCTCCGTATCAGATAGGCGCGAAGGGGACGGGCGGTGCGATCGTAGAGGTGGCGGAAAGCCGCTTCATCCATCGTCGCCGCCCGTCCCGGCAGAGCCCTCGCCTGCGTCCGGGGCAATGTGAGCGCCATAGGGATCATTACCAAATACGTCCACGCCGCCTACGGTATCAGGCGTCGCTCGCGGCCGAGCCGTTGATCAGTCCCCATTGTTTCGAGAAGACATAGGCCGCTGCGCTCGAGGCAAGGAAGCCGAGCCCGAGGCACAGACCGAGGACTCCGATGACCATAAAGGCTTCGGCGCCATCAACCGGAACCTGGTTCCGCAAGATAATGAAGCCGATACCGAGCAGACTGAGCACCGCTCCCGCCTGGAGGGCGGTCAGGATGCGCGCGTACGGGTTCGTGCGTTCCTTTGCCAGGAGGGCAAACATCTTCTCGCCGGCATCGCTGTTCAGATACTCGATGGCTTGGGGTGAGTTGCCGAGCTTTTCGAGCAGCTTATCCTGCAGCGAGTAATGAAGTTTAACCAACCGCTGCTTGTGGAAGAAGTCGAGCCCGGTTTTGAATGCCCACCCCATGATGATGAACATGGTCGGCATCACAATGATCATGATGACTGTTTCTTCGTTCATGAGAACCTCCAATTTGTACTCACACGGATTACGCACACAGGTTGCGAATGGTTAGCAGTTGCCGTGCTACCATTTCACCATTCAGAGAGAGATCCAGGAGGACCCATGAAGAAATCTGTGTATCACGCAACCGTTGTGCTCACGGCCATTGCCCTGCTGATGCCCGCATCCGCGATTTTCGCCGAAGAAGACGAGGGTGACTGGAAGGATATGAAACAGGAATCGAAGCGGATGAAACTGGACGAGACGGCCGAAGAGGCGTTGCAGGCCCTCTTTGCCGCCCACCCCAAATCCAAGGATCTTTACGACAAATCCTATGGCTGGGCAGTCTTCGACAACCTCAAAATCGCCTTCGGCATCTCGGGCGGCGGCGGCAACGGGGTGGCATCTGTCAAGGAAACCGGCCAGAAAACCTATATGAAGATGGGCACCGGCGGTGTTGGTTTGGGTCTCGGGGCCAACAAATACCAGGTGATATTTCTCTTCCAGGATTCCGAGACCTTTGACAATTTCGTCAATAAGGGCTGGCAGGCCGACGCCGGCGCCACCGCGTCTGCCGGCAAAAGCGCGGCCGATGTCAAGACAAACTTCGTCAACGGCCTTGCCATCTATCAGATGACCGAAAAGGGCCTGATGGCGAACGCCGACATCGCCGGCACCAAGTACTGGAAGAACGACAAGCTCAATTAGCCCGATCAGGAGTTCACCGTGAAAAAGACCGTGAGATGCACCGCTGCCTTTGCGGCGTTATTCCTCGTTCTGTCCACGACCTCTTCCCTCTCCGCTGAAGAGAGCTGGAAATCTCTCAAGCACGAGTCGCAGAGGATGAAGATCGACGAAACCGCACAGGAGGCCCTGAAAACCCTGTTTGCATCGAGCCCCAAGGCCGAGAATCTCTTTGAAATGTCCTATGGCTGGGCTGTCTTCGACAATCTCAAGCTCGCCTTCGGTTTTTCGGGTGGCGGCGGCAACGGTGTGGCAAAGGCGAGGGAGTCCGGTGAGAAAACCTACATGAAGATGGGCACCGCCGGGATCGGCTTCGGTCTCGGAATCAACAAGTACCAGGTGGTCTTTCTCTTCCAGGACTCCCAGACCTATGACAACTTCGTCAACAAGGGCTGGCAGGCCGATGCCGGTGCCACAGCATCAGCCGGCAAGAACGCAGCCGAGGTCAAGACCGACTTCAGCAACGGTTTGGCGATCTATCAGATCACCGAAAAGGGGCTGATGGCCCTCGCTGACATTGCCGGCACGAAGTATTGGAAGAACAAAAAGCTCAACGAGTAGCTGCAACGCAGCGCTACGATTCGTATCAACGCGATGCCCTAGCAGGAATGCGTTCGATGCAAGATGCAGGATGCAGGATGCAGGATACAAGGCGGATTTCGGCCCGTGGGCGGGCGGATCTTGCATCTTGTGACTTGTATCTTGTATCTGGGCTGGGTGGGCGGATCACCAATAGTCGGTGGTTATCGTCACGGGACCACTCACCCGGGCGCAACAGGCGAGACGCTCGTTGTCACCGGCATGTTGGGCGGCCAGAATCTGGCGTTCCTCCTCGCCCATAACCGAGAGATTTTCGAGGCCTGCCACGACCTGCACGCGGCAGAACCCGCAGAGCGCGATCCCGTCACACGACTGACCGAGGCCAAGCCCGGCCTGTATTACCGCATCCAGAAGATTGGTTTCGTGGACAACCCTCACCTCGCGGCCAGATGGCTCGAAATGAACAGATGCCACCTCGACTTTGAACTCTGAAAAATCCATCCACTCTCCGCGCGCTCAGCGCCGGCGCATTGTAGCGGAGAATCGATGACCGGCCGGCCCATCCGCCCAAATTACCCACAGATCACACAGATAAGTTCTTCTGTGTAGATCCGTGTTCATCTGCGTGGATCTGTGGGCGGTCCTGAATGAATCGGTGTATTGATGAGGTGCCCGGGGCATGGAAGTCCCAATTCCTAATTCCTAATTCCTAATTCCTAATTCTCAAAGTAGCTTGCGGTCCGCCGCCGCTCGCTCGAGCTCCTCGCGAAAGTCAGGGTGGGAAATGTCAATCAGACTGCGCGCGCGCTCGCGGAGACTGCGCCCATAGAGATTGGCGATGCCGTGCTCTGTCACCACATAATGGACATCGGCTCGGGTCGTCACTACTCCCGATCCAGAGATGAGGGTATCGACGAGCCGCGAAACCGCGCCACCCTTGGCAGTCGATGGCAGGGCAATGATCGGCACGCCCCCCTCGGACCGCGCCGCGCCGCGGATGAAATCGAGTTGGCCGCCGAAACCCGAGTAAACGCGGGTGCCTATGGAGTCGGCGCAGACCTGGCCCGTGAGATCGATCGAGATCGCCGAGTTGATGGCAACCATCTTGTCGTTGCGCGACACGACGAACGGGTCGTTGACGTACTCCGAGGGGTGAAACTCCATGAATGGGTTGTTGTCGACGAAGTCGAAGGCACGACGAGTGCCGATGACGAATGAGGCGACGATTTTGCCCCGATGAAGGGTCTTCTTCTCGTTGGTCACGACCCCGGCCTCAAAGAGATCCACCAGCCCGTCGGAGAACATCTCGGTATGGACTCCGAGGTGTTTCTTGTCTTCCAGAAAATCCAGCACAGCATCCGGGATCTCTCCGATCCCCATCTGGATGGTTGCACCGTCCGTGATCAGGGAAGCGATGTTCTCGCCGATCTTGCGCGCCACCTCGGAGACCTCTGCAGACATCGGATGTTCGATCAGCGGATCGTCCACCTCGACCACTTTGGTGAGCTTGGAGACGTGGACAAAGGAGTCGCCGAGGGTGCGGGGCATCTGGCGGTTGATCAGCGCGATCACAGAGCGGGCGTTCTCCACCGCCGTCTTGGTGGCATCAACGCCAACCCCGTACGAACAGAAGCCGTGCTCGTCCGGCGGCGAGATGTGGATCAAAGCAACGTCGATCGGCATCTGGCCGCGCGATATCAGCGCGGGCACATCGTGCAGGTGAATGGGCACGAAATCGGCGCGCCCCTCGTTGACCGCAGCCCGCACGTTGCCGCCGGTAAAAAGCGATCGATGGCGGAAGTGGCCCTCCATCCCTGGATCTGCGTATGGTGCATCGGCGAGAGTGAGGATGTGCACGACCTCGACATCCTCGAGCTCCGGCGCGCGGGCCACCATCGCGTCGATGAGTCGCGTCGGGGTATTGCAGCCCGGATGGACCCACACCCGGTCGCCCGAGCGGATCTCCTTCGCCGCTTCTTCGGCGGTCGTCACTCGGCTGCGATAGATGCTGTTCCAATCCATCGTGCCCCCTCAGATCCCGTCGATGACGTGGTGGGGCACGTTGAAGATCTTGGCGACCCCCTCGCGTAGACAGTGTCCGTCGTAGGTGTAGGTGCCACGGCGGATGGCGGAGTTGTCCCGCACCGCCTGATCGAATCCCTTGTCAGCAATCTCCTCGACAAAAGTCAGGATGGTATTGGTCAGCGCCCTCGTCGACGCCCGCGAGGCCGTCGAGGCGAGGTTGGGGACGCAGAAATGGATAATACCGTCGACCTCGTAGGTCGGGTTCGAGAAATCGGTCGGCCTCGAGGTCTCACAGCAGCCGCCCTGATCGATGGATAGGTCCATGATCACCGACCGCGGTTTCATGAGCTTGAGCATGTCACGGGTCACCAGAACGGGTGTGCGCTCACCGTGAACTGCGACCGAGCACACCAGGAGATCCGCAAAGGCCAGGGCCTTCTCGATATGTGGCCGGGTGGCGATCATGGTCGGTACCTCGTCAGGTGTCACCGCCTGGACGCGTCGGAGCGCGTTGATGTCGTTGTCCAGCACCAACACGTGCGCACCGAGTCCGCGCGCGAACTTTGCCGCCTCGCAGCCGAGGGTGCCGGCGCCGAGAATCACCATTGAGGCCGGTGGGATTCCGGGTGCGCCACCGAGGAGCAACCCCTTCCCCCCGAATTCGTTGAGCACCAGACCGGCGCCGATAGTCACCGCCAGCCTGCCGGCAATCTCCGATATCGCCTCGAGCACCGGCGCGTGGCCGTCGTCGTCCTCGATGATCTCGAAACCGAGGGTCGTCACCTTGTTTTCAAGGAGCTTGGTGAAATAGTCCTCTGAAGCGACGGCCAAATGCCACGCGCTGATCACGACCTGACCCGGCCGGTAGCCCTCACACTCCTCGGGCGTCGGCGGCGAAAGGCGGATCAGCAATTCCGAACGCAGCCGCACCTCCTCGTCGGAGTAGACAACCGTTGCGCCCGCATTCCGGTAAACCTCATTCGAAAAGCCGGCTTCGAGGCCCGCGTCGTCCTCGAGGTAGACCCTGTGGCCTTTCTCGGTCAGCGCCCGCACCCCTCCCGGGGTGAGCCCGATGCGGTGCTCGAAGGGTTTGCGATCTTTGACCAGCCCGACGTCCATAGGACCTCCCAGCTCGTTCAGAGCCTATGGATTTCAACATATTTACCGCGGGACGGCAAACGAGCCCACCCAACCATCCGATGCTGGATACTGGATGCTCGATGTTTCACGGCGGATTCCGACGAAAGCAGATCCAATATGGAGTCGGATCCGGACAAACACCCAGGAAAAACCGCAGATCACGCAGATGAACGCAGATTAATCCGGAACCCATGGGCTGGGCTGAGGCTCGGGGACATCTTTCCCGGCTATGATCATCTTGCGGTGACCATCGATCGCACCCTCTGGAGGAACCATGCGCAGAGCCAATAGCCGCATTTTTGTACTCACAGCCCTTGTTCTGGCGACTGCGACGATCGCGGTGACCGCAGAGGTTGGGCCGTCAAACGGTTCACTCGTCATCGCCGGCGGTGGCGTGAGCGACCCTGCCATCTATGAACGCTTTGTATCTCTCGCGGGGGGGTCCGAGGCACCGATCGTGGTCATCCCAACCGCCGGCTCCGGGGAGACCTACGGAGACTTCTGGCCCGGACTGCAGCGCCTCCGCGACGCCGGCGCGGTCAATCTCAAGGTACTCCACACCCGTGATCCTCAAGAGGCCGACCGCGAGGATTTCGTGGCCCCCCTTCTGGAGGCACGCGGGGTGTGGTTCTCGGGCGGACGGCAGTGGCGGCTCGTCGATGCCTACTTCGGCACCCGAACTCTGACGGAAATCAGGGGTGTTCTCGAGCGCGGAGGTGTGGTGGGTGGATCGTCTGCAGGCGCAACCATTCAGGGCAGCTATCTGGTCCGCGGCGACTCGTCCACCAATACGATCATGATGGGCGACCACACCGAGGGATTCGGATTCCTGGCCAACGTGGGCATCGACCAGCACCTCTTGCGCCGAAATCGCCACTTCGATCTCGTCGAGGTCATTGAAGCCCACCCTGAGTTACTTGGCATCGGGCTCGACGAGGACACCGCGATCGTGGTTCGCGGCGACACGTTCGAGGTGATAGGCAGCGGCTATGTTGCGATATACGACTCAACTCATGTTCTAGATGACGGCTGGAGGTTCTATTTTCTCGCGCCCGGCGACCGCTACGATCTCAGGACTCGCCAACCGACGCGTCGAGCGTACTCGCCCGAACCCTTCGAGCACGTGATAGCGAGCCCGCCGCAGCCGTAGCGGACTGAATTCGGCAATGGATCAGCTGACACAGTCCGCGAGCGCCATGACGCGATCCGCCTGATCGGCCGGCACAACCAGGACCAGACGAAACAGTAGAGACGGACCGATCCGAGCCCATTCGGTGGCCATCGACCACCGCAGATCCCGGTGCATCAGCAGGCCATTCGGTTCGCCATCAGCCTCCGGGTCGTAGTCGTCAGGGTCTACCACCTCGGACAGCGCTCGGTCACGACTGAGGGTCAGCCAGACCGCCGTTCGCCCCGCCATCACTCCCTGTGACTGCGCCAGTGCGAAGCGGTCACCGAGTTCCTGCAGCTTGGGGCCAATGGGCATCGCCACCGGTTCTTCTTCCCACGGCAGGCGGTAGACGAGGTGGTATACGTCATCTGACTCACCAAGCGCCTCCGCGACCCGCACCACCGAATCTGTGAGGCGGCGCCGAAACCCAGGCTCGGCGGGCTGCGGCACATCAAAGCTGAGATCAATACGGCAAAGGTCGGCACCGGCCGAGTTGGTCAGTGGCTCGATATCAGCGGTCGTCCGGATTTCGGAACCGCGCCGCCACTTCCTCCAGCTGCGTACCGACAACACGATGGGAGAGAGCGCCGCCAGCATCACCGCTCCCGCTCCCCCAGCCAGACAGCCTCGCGAGGGTGTTCGCCGGTTGGCATGGCCTCGATCAGCCATCGGGAATGGTCGACGCCGGTTTGAAGAACCGTCGCAAGGTCATCAGGTAGAAGAGGAAGGTCCCCCAAACAAAAAATGTACCGAGTGCCATGACCCACCCATCAAGCATCGAAAACGTGTTCATCATCGCGATCTGATCCTCAGGCAGATTCATCAGCGCCATGATCTCTGTGAGGTCAAACCTGAGGACCACGAGGATCGACGAGAGGGTGCTGGCAAGAGTGAACACCAGGCCACCCCACCAAGCCCATGTTGCCCGTCTGCAGGTACCAACCGCCAACACCAGGCTCAGAGCGAGAACGAGGCCCCAGAGAACGGCGCCGGCTGCGCCGGTCAGCACGATGCCGAAGAAGGGAAAGAGAAAGTTATATGCCGGCATCAAGAATGCCGAAACTGCCAGCAGAACCCAAACCACCATCAGGGTCAGGAGTCTTCTCGGGCAACCATCGATCCATTGCGGCTCCGGGCAACGAGCACGGCACGTCGCGGCAACATGAGGCGAGCGGTAGAAGAGAACGAAAAGGCCGGGCAGGACGATATAGACCAAAGAGATCACGCCGAATGTCACGACAATCACGAGCAGCGCCGTCTCCGGAGGAAGCGCTGATTCGATGCCGAACTGCCGAATCACCGCCGGTATCACCAGGGCTCCAATGATCACCGAGCAGATTCCGGTCAGTAGCCAGATCCAGGAAAGCGACAGCAAGAGTTCAGTGGCCCAGCGACGCGCACGGATTGAACCGATCCCGAGCCACACAAAAGCAACCGCCATGACCCCGTACAAGGCAGAGGCGGACCATGCGGAGCGAGAATCGACCCCGCCGCCGGCTACCGTCTCCGAAAGGGCCACCGAAAGGAACATCAGGGGGATGAAAAGAGCGCAAAAGACGCCGATCAGAATACTGACCACGCCAAAGATAATCAGGCCGAGCGTGCGGTCTTTGTGTTCAGGCGTTGCCTCGTTGGGTCCGGTCATCGTTGATCGAGGATATCGGTGGTTGGAAAGGGCGGTCAAGGAAAGATTCAGGGTTCAGGATTCGGGCAGGATGAGTTCAGGGTTCAGGGTTCAGGGTATCGGGCAGGGTTCAGGGTTCAGGGTTCAGGGTTCGGGTCAGGGTTCAGGGTTCAGGGTGTCAGGGTTCAGGGTTCAGGGTTCAGGGTTCAGGGTTCAGGGTTCAGGGTTCAGGGTTCAGGGTTCAGCAAAAGCTAAGTTCTCCCGTTTGTGTGTCAAGGGGGGGTGGGTGGTCGGGTGGGCCCTTTACCCTGTATCTTGCATCCTGCATCCTGCATCCTGCATCCTGCATCTTGCATCCTGTATCCGGGGGGCGGGTGGGAGTAGAATGCCCGCCATGTCAAAGAGCTTTGATCGTCTCGCTGAAATCATGGACCAACTGAGAGATCCCGGGGGTTGTCCCTGGGACCGCGAGCAGACTCTCCATTCCCTTGCACCGTACTTCCTCGAGGAAGCCTATGAAGTGGTCGACGCCATCTCCGGCGGTGACCCCGCGAAGCTCTGTGAGGAGCTCGGAGACCTCCTCCTGCAGATCGTTTTCGTGGCACGCGTTGCTCGTGAGAAAGATTGGTTCGACATCGACGATGTCTGCGAAAGGATCTCCGAGAAGATGGTCCGACGCCACCCCCACGTCTTTGGTGATCGTGAGGTCTCCGGTTCGACCGAAGTGCTCCAGAATTGGGAGGAGATCAAACGCGACGAACGAGCCGGAACCAATGAAACGTCGGTCCTCGATGGTGTCCCGAACTCTCTGCCAGCCCTGCTGAAGGCCTATCGGATGACCGAGAAAACTGCTGCGGTCGGCTTCGACTGGCGCAAAACCGCGGATGTGATGGTCAAGATGCACGAGGAAATGGCAGAGCTCGAGGAGGAGCTCGTCAAGGGCGAAGCATCTGCCAACGAACGGGTGCGGGCGGAGATGGGAGACGTGCTCTTCGTCATGGCTAACCTCGCACGCCACCTCCAGGTCGAACCGGAAACCGCCCTGCAGGGCACCAACGCCACCTTCATGCGCCGATTCAAGGCGATGGAAGAACTCGCCCAGGCAAAGGGCCGGGATTTTCACGACATGGATCTCGCCGAGCAGGACGGGCTTTGGGAAGAGGTCAAGCGAGCTGAGGGAACCGGGAGTGGGGAGGCACGTCCCGCCCGCTAAACGTCCCTGGAAACTCCAGAGAGTGCGGCCCAACCGGCCAACCCGAAGAACGCAGCGAAGATCAGGCCCCACAGGTGGGCCGCAACGCCGGTCGCGGCGGCCAGCTGAAAAGGTACACCGAGTGCGGTGAAAGCCGCTGTCCAGCCCGCCTCGAGGGTTCCGAGGTTTCCGACCAGGTTGAACGGCAACAGATTCGCCACCGCAGCCGCAGCTGAGCCGGCAACTACTGTTGTCGGTGGCCACCGGTGGCCCATCGCGACCAGCAGAATCCACGCGACCGCCCACTGAAGACCCCACATCACAACCGATGTTATGACTGCGAGGATGAGCCGGAAAGGGCGTCTCAGCAAGGCATCGAGCTCGCATCGAACGCGTCGAACATGGCGCGCCCAACGACGCCCGCGCATCCCCCTCGATGCGAAGCAGCGCAGCGCAAAACGATCAGCAGCGGCCAGAGTGACGGGCATCAGCAGCGACGGCAAAAACAGCGCGAGCGACACCACGATCACCAGCGGCTCGCGAAACCCCCGCACGGCCAGCACGGCCGCACCGCTCCAGATACCGAGAGTGGCGAGATCGAGGGCCCGGGCGGCGAGAAGAATGCCAACGCCGGCTGTGAAGCTCCGGCCGGTTGTCCGAGCGAGCAACAGGGGCAGGGCCAGCTCACCGGTGCGGGCCGGAACAAAGAGGGCTGCTGCCTGAGCCGCTGCGGCCACGAGGGTCGCGCGAGGCCAGGTCAAGAGCCCCGGCTCGACCAGCAGCAGAAGCCGCAAACCACGGGCCGAAAGGAAGACCACGGACGTGGCGGCGGCGAGGGCCAGGAGACCACTATCAGTGGATTGAAACAGCCGCCAGATTTCGGCTGGCTTGCCAGCTGCGAGCACGACCGCGAAGAGAACGGCCGCGATCGCGGCGCCGATCAGGGTTCCTGCGAGTCGTTTGGATCGTCCGGAAGGAGAACTCGCCATTTTTCTGTCAGCGGGCGTCCCGGAGACCCCGTTCACGTTGCCGCTCCACCAACTCCTCGAGCAGTCGCCGATTGACCGCAGTGAGATCGGCCATGACGCCGGCCAGCCACACCAGAGAACCGATGACAATCAGGATCACCGCAAGAATCAGCGACTGTACGTGTCCAGCAGGCGAAATCCCTGCAAAGTAGAAATAGAGGAATCGCACCAGCAGGGTACACCCAAGAAAAACGGGGACGGCGCCCAGCAGGAGGAAGATGCGCAAAGGATTGTAGAGAACAACGATGCGCGCCATGCTGGCGAGAGATCGCAGGACATAACCAAAATCGGATTGAAAGAGACGCGACGGTCGACGTTCTCCAGAATTCACGCGCACGGGGACCGAGACGATTTTGAGGCCGGCCTCCCCGGCCTGGAGAATCGTCTCCAGGGTGTAAGTGAAGCGGGTGAAAACGTGCAGCCTCAGGGCTGCTGTGCGGGAGATTGCCCGGAAGCCGGAGGTGGCGTCTCGTACATCAGTTCCAGAAAGGCGTCGCACGACCGAAGAGCCGAGCTTCTGCAGGAGACGCTTCAGCGATGAAAAATGGCGCAGCTTCGCCACCTGGCGATCGCCAATCACCATCTGTGCCGAGCCATCGAGGATCGGTTGCACGAGGGCGGGAATGTCACGAGCGTCGTACTGATTGTCGGCATCGGTGTTGACGATAACGTCCGCGCCACGCTCGACGGCGTTTCGCAGCCCGGCGGAAAAGGCGACTGCCAGTCCACGATGGACCGGCATCCGAAATACCGCGGCGCCGGCTTCACGCGCCACCTCTACGGTTCGATCAGTCGATCCGTCATCAACAACCAGGATTTCAATCTCGTCAACACCATCGATGCTGGACGGCAAGGCCGCCAGGGTCTCCGGGAGGTGCTCCTGCTCGTTCCACGCCGGAATCTGAATGATGAGTTTCATGGTCAGCGTCCGACTGTAAAGCTAGCACAGTGCTCGTACATACGAGTCCGCGCCCGCGTCCGCGTCCGATTCCGGAAATTCACCACCAAAACACCAAGGGCACCAAGTCCGCTCAGGACTGCCCACAGATCACACAGATGAACACTGATACGGAAACCCCCATTTTGAACCGCAAAGAACGCCAAGATCGCAAAGCCACCCAACCCTCCCAATAGAAAACGCAGATATCGCAGATGACAGTCCCTGCCGGTCTGGTTCGCTTCACCGCTTTTGCCAATAGCCTCGAGCTTTCAGGCGCCAAAAAAAGGCCCACAGATCACACAGATTGACCCAGATCCACCCACCCATCCCAAAAACGCAGAGGCGCAGAGACGCAGAGAGAGCTGTCGGAGACTTCATCGTACGACGAAATCCCGGCCGTCCGATGACGGCCGGAAACCGCTGGGCCGGGCCACCGCTCCGAATGCAAGCGTCCGACTCGGTGTCCCGGCCCAGCGGCTTGCGCTTCGAAAGCGCAAGCCTCGTCACTCCTCTTCTTCATTCAGTTGTTGGAAAGATATATCCAGAGGCAGCATCGACGTGCTTCGAGCACGTCGGCCGGTGAGAAATGGGACGTCGACGGACGCTCGCGTCCGGAGGCGGCCCAGTTCTCACCGGTGACAGGCGATTCGATCGCCTGTCATTCTGCCGTCAATATGCTCGACCGCCTTTCAGGCTCAGCTTCCGCCTCTCTGCGCCTCTGCGTCTTTGCGCCTCTGCGTTTCTTTTCGATGAGCGGATCTGGGTCTATCTGTGTGATCTGTGGGCAATCTTGTCCGGGATGGCGGCTCTGCGTCTCGGCATTTTCTTTGTGATGTCTTGGTGTCTTGGTGGTGAATATGTGGCTGGGAGGTCTGTTGACCCATACCTCGAGCGCAGCTACGGTTTCGGCTATGGCATCTGCTTCCGCTCCTCCCCGAGAAATCACCGTCGTGGCGGCCGTAATCCGTGACCAGGACGATCGAGTACTGCTCACGCAACGACCGGAGGGCCGCCACATGGGCGGGCTGTGGGAGTTCCCAGGCGGCAAGATCGACGACGGAGAGGCTCCAGGCGAAGCACTGATGCGTGAACTCGACGAGGAGCTCGGGATAGAGGTCGTGGTCCAACACCCGCTGACGTTCGCAGTCCACGAGGAACCGGGTCTGCGGATCCTGCTTCTCTTCTTCGACGCCCGCATCTCCGGCGGCGAACCACACGGGCACGAGGGGCAGGCAGTCGAGTGGGTAGCAGTGAAAGATCTGCCCTCTTACCCAACCCCACCCGCCGATGCCGAGCTCATTCGCCTCCTCTCGGACGGCTCCATCCCTTGACCCGGGTTGCTCCGACGACCTACCTTAATGAGAGAAGCTATAGCTGAGGAGGTCAGATGGAGACGACACTGCGAGAGCCCGCAGTCGCCGGTTCCTTCTACCCGGGCACCGCCTCGGCTCTCGAACAGGAGCTTCAGCAGCTGGTGACGATCAGCGAAGAACGGCACCACCTTCTGGCCTGCATCGCCCCACACGCCGGTTTTGTCTACTCGGGAGGCGTCGCCGGAGAGCTCTACGGTCATCTCGAACTGCCGCGGCGGGTCATCGTCCTCGGCCCCAATCACACCGGTGTCGGCGCCAGGGTCGCGGTTGCTCCCCACGAGAGGTGGCGGTCGCCTCTCGGCGAACAGGCGGTGGACGTCGAACTCGGCCGCCTATTAGTTGAGCGTTTTCCGGATGCCACCTTCGACGAAAACGCCCACTGGCGAGAGCACTCACTCGAAGTTCAGATCCCGTTTCTGCTCGCACGAAGGCCGGACGTCGAGTTTTTGCCGATTTGTCTCAGCCACCTCGGTCTCGAACAGTGCCTCGACCTTGGACGGGCCCTGGCGCAGCTGATCAACGATCTCGGCGAGGAGGTCGGTCTGGTGGCCTCGTCGGACATGAGCCACTATCTCGAGGACGGACAGGCCCGAATCCTCGATCGGATGGCGATCGACGCTGCCCTCGAACGGGACCCCAGGTCGCTTTATGAGACTGTCCACCGCGAGGGCATCACAATGTGCGGAGTGGTTCCGGCTACGGTTGCTATCGAAGCCGCAAACCGGCTCGGTGCCGCCGGCGCCCATCTCGTAGCCTACGCCACCTCGGGGGACGTCAGCGGAGACCGAAATGCGGTTGTCGGGTATGCAGGGATGTGCATTCACAGATAGAACCTGATTGGCCATAGTCAGTTTTGAGTTCTAAGAGTTGAGTTTTGAGTTATCCCCCACCCACCCAGGTGCTGATAGCAAGGGTGGAAACTCAAAACTAAAAACTCATAACTCAACACTTTCATGAGATCGCCACATTCCCGTCATCATGTGAAGCCCTCTGTGCGTCTATAATCCGCCTCTATGAATGATCTCCGCGTTTTCAATCGCATTTCCGAGGCCGTTGGCTGGACGCCGATGGTGAGGCTCGGTCCGACAGTGGATGATTTCGACTGCGAAGTCTTCGCCAAGATCGAGTTCCTCAATCCCATGGGCAGCGTCAAAGACCGCATCGCCCGCTACATGATCGAAAAGGCCATCGCCGACGGACGCCTCGAGTCGGGTGACCTCGTAGTCGAGAACTCATCGGGCAATACCGCCATGGGTCTGGCAATGATGTCGGTCCTCCACGATCTACGATGCTCAATGGTGGTTCGGCGCCAGACCTCGAAGGAAAAGCTCGACTGCCTGCGCGCCATGGGCATCGATCTGGTCCTGGTCGATGGCGACCTGCCGCCCGAGGATCCCGAAAGCTACAATCAAAAGGCGCGCGAGATCGCGGCCTCTGTCGCGGGGGCCTACTTCCCCGACCAGCACAACAACCGCGAAAATTCCGAAGCGCACTATCACACGACGGGTCCCGAGATCTGGCAGCAGATGGACGGTCGAATCGACTATCTGGTAGCCGGCATCGGCACCGGTGGCACGATCTGCGGCGTCTCCCGTTATCTCAAAGAAAGGGATCCTTCGATCCAGGTCATCGCTGTCGATCCCGAGGGTTCGGTCTTCTACGACCACTTCCACAGCGGGCGCCACGACGACCCTGCGCCCTATCTACTCGAGGGCCTTGGCGATGAGGAGATTATCGGCTGCCCGAATTTCGAGCTGATCGACGATATGTTCCGGGTCAATGATCGCGAAGCTTTTCGCGCCGCTCGGGGACTGGCCCGACGAGAGGCCATCCTGGCGGGCGGTTCTTCAGGAGCCGCGTTGTGGGGCGTTCGCAAGCTCGCCGGCAAGCTCGATCAAACGGCGCGGATCGTTACCATCTTCCCGGATTCGGGAACGCGCTATCTGAGCACCATTTTTAATGACGAATGGATGAAGGAACACGGGTTTCTCTAACCGTCCAACACCCCACGCCCGAAATATAAATGAAGAATCAGGGATGAGAATATCCCACACCACAGCCCCTGGGCTGACTTCGGTGTGTGGACGGCATTCCTAATTCCTAACTCCTAATTCCTAATTTCTAGGGAATCGACGACTGCCGCGTGACCGCCGGCCGGTACACCGAGTCATTGGTAACCTGATCGATGACGGTCGAATAGGCGTACCAGATTGCCGTCGGATCGGCACAGCGAATCTCTACCCAACCGTCGAAGAGCGGATCGTCGACCCCAAAATAGTCCAGGTTCTTCTGCCACAGACCCGCCTGATCGAAGACCAGCGAGCCCGATCCGACCTCAACGCCCTGGTCGTCATATACCGTCACGTAGAAAGCGGTTGACTGGCCCTCCTGCGGATCGGTCGGCATGAATATGCCGACGTTGGTGCGGTAGAAACCGTCGTGCTCGACATTGGCAATCCAGGCTGTGTCCGCGACCAGGACACCGTAGACATTGAGGCCGTAGCTTCCCCCCTGATCAGCGTTGGTATAGGTCCGAGAGGCGATCACCAGAGGCGAGCCGTCGGTCGAGAAAACAGCGAGCCCGCCCTTGACGTTGCGCAGACCGAATACGCCGGTGACGACATTGGGAAGGGTGAGCTGGCCGTTGCCAATGATCGGCAACGGGTCACTGGTCTGAGGCTCGAAATCCGGACCGGCGTTCTTGAGCTCGGGAAGGAGCAGGAGCACCACCGAGGTGTCTTCCGAATTCAGATTGAGAATACTCACATCCGATCGCCAGAAGGACCCGGACCCACCCGAAATATTGGCGACCGCTGGGACCGTCCCCCCTGGGGCAACGAACTGCGCGCTCACCGGCGCAGATGCAAGCAGAATCAACACGGATAAAACGAACAAACGTCGCATCGATACCTCCGGCTTCAAGTGTACCGCGCTGCGTCGCGCGGCAGCGCAATGCAGCTCAAGATGCAGGATGCAGGATACAGGTCCCAGCCAACCCAACCTTGTGATCCAGGTCTCGGTTTGGGGCGGGAGGGCCCTGCATCCTGTATCCGGGCCTGCGGGCGGGCTAGAATAAATAGATCATGTCACCTGAGCACTCTGACGATAAGACACCTCTGGGGACTCTGTTCTCCCCGTTGCTCGAGGCGGCGGTGCGCCTTGCTGCCCGCGGCCACTATCACCAGTTCAGAAAAAACGCCGCGGACGAGAATAGCGGCAGCCCGAGCGGAGATTTTCTCCCAAATGGGGTCCCGTACATCGCCCACCTGATGGGAACCATGTGCATCCTCGCCCGGGTCGGGGTTCGCGACGAGGTCCTCGCGGCGGCCATCCTCCACGACTATCTGGAGGATGTTCCCGATCCCGACGGTCGTGAGAGCATTCGGGCAGCCCTCGGCGAAGAGGTCTTGTCGTTGGTCCTCGAAGTCACCGAGCACAAACGACGGGGATCCGATGAGGTCGACACCTGGGACATCCGTAAACAGGAGCAGCTCGACCACGTCCAACGCATGCCGCGAGAGGCAGTCCTTATCAAAGCTGCCGACGTGCTCCACAATCTTCTCTCTTTGCTTGCCGATCTCGAGGCGGCAAAGGATCCCGAAACCGTATGGCAACCCTTCAACGCGGGCCCCGAGCGTCAGCTCTGGTACTTCTCAGGCGTCATCGATGCGGTCGAGAGACGCCTTGGAGAACATCTCCTGGTGGAGGAACTCCAGGAAGCGATCAGCAGGCTGCGGCCGTTAGTCGAAAGGTAAGAAATAAGGGGCGCCGTAGCGCCCCTTGTCAACAACGGTTATGAAATTTAGCCGCGGTCGAGACCGATAATTTTGAATCCGGAGTCCTGGAACTCGGTCACCCAAAGCGCGTTGACACTTCGAGTCTTGGCTAACTGCCCATGTGCATCCGCATCCCGACCGTCGGCCAGCAGGAGTTCGGCGAGGACCATTTGGTTGTAAAGCTTGAAGGTCGCAGAGTTCGCCTCGATAAAGGTCAACCGCTCGTCCGCCGCGCGCAATAGAGGTTCGGCTTCGCCGTAATTACCCTGGAGGGCGAGACGCACACCCTGTAAATGTTCGACCGCGGCGCGCATCAAATCGAGGTACCTGGCCCCGATCACCATTCCCTTGCTCTCTATCTCAGCAAGCTGCTCCTCGGCGGCGCGCTCGATTTCCAGAGCAGTTTCCCAGTCGCCGACCTGACATGCAGCGAGGTGGGTAGTCGTTTTCATAAAACTGGTGTCGGACTTATTGACGCATGTGGAGGTCTCCGACAACTCGAGGATCTCCTGCCACGCGTTGGTGTCCCGCAAACCCTTGTAGAGAACGAGACAGTCCATCTCTTTCGCCCAGTCGTCCGGGATTCCGGCGGTCTTGGCACGGTCAACGATCTCGCGGGCTCCCTCCAGATCGCCGTAAAAGCTCTTCATAAGGGCAATGTGGCTGTATGCGGCCCAGAAATCTGGTTTGATCTCTATCGCCTTCTCGAAGGATTCTTCAGCCTCATCAAAACGCCCAACGGCTATGAAGAGCTCGCCCAGCGAATCATGCGGATTCGCCTGATCGGGAGCAATGAAGCGGTAGCTCTTAAAGCGCTCTTCGGCTTCGGCGAAGCGCCCCTTGCTTGCATTGATGTAGCCGAGCTGGTTGTAAGCGATAACCCAGTTCGGAGCGATCTCTACCAACCGCCGATAAAGAGGCTCGGCTTCGTCAAACTCGTCCCGGCTCCAGTGCTGAACCGCCTTTTCGTTGAGAAGATATGGATCATTGGGAAAATCGGCGACATATCTGTCCAGAAGTTCGTCGATCTCTTCCCGCCGTTCCGCCCGAATAAGCCGTGACCGCTCGATGTAGAACCGCTCGCGGGGCGTCAGCTTGGAGGTATCGGTCGCCAGGACTTTGTCCCACGCGGCCTTCGCAGCCTCTTCATCCTCACGAAACATGGATTCGATGGACCAGAGCCTGGCGAGGACGAAGTCAGGGTCAAGCTCCACCGCTCGTGCGATGTGCCGCATTTGATCTTCGTAATAGAGCTTGTTCTTGGCTTCCATCGCCAACTCGAACTCGGCCAGAGCCTCGGGCGACGAGGTCGTCCATTCCTGTTCGGCGGGCAGCGCCACCAGGCTCACTCCGGCCCCAACCACGACAACCGCCGCCAGGGCCAACCACATCCATCGTTTCATCGCGCCTCCAGAGATTCGTATCGAAACCGCATACTACATAGGGTGCAGATGCACCCTTCTTATCCACATTGTACGGAAAACCGTGACAATTGTTGCACGGTTGAGGAATCCGTAGGTGAGGTGAGGACCGATCCAGGTGTACAGCCGTCAAGCACCTCAGAGACAGATCTTTAGGGGTCGTCCCGGAGAGCTCGCGCGCGACCCAGAAGGAGCTGTGTTTTTCTGGTGGTCGGCCACGTCAAGACAATCATCAACCCACCAAGGATCAGAAGCCAGATACCGAATGTCGGGCCCGACCCCCACAGCGCAACAACCAATCCAGCGACCACCATCATCCCGAGGCGAACGAGGACAACTAAATAGACGAGCCAGTGGTCGCGAAGGAGGCGCCCCTCGTCACCATGCACCGCGAAAGCGCGCCGAATCCTTTCCAAACGGCCCGTGGCATCCCGGTTGGCCGAGAATCCGATCCACAGGCTCGCGGCCAAAGCCACCAGGGTCACCGTTCGTGGAGACGCCACCGCTGATCCTCGGTACGGCAGTACAAACGCCGCGATCGCCGCAAAAATTACGACAGCCAGTGCCGCCACCGCTGTGATCCGCATTCGCAACAGGTGCGACTGAAGATTCATGTCAGCCCTCACGCCTCGCCTCCATAACCGATCAGGACGTCGTCGCCAACAGCTTCGTCCAGCGCAGCTTGTTCATCTGACCCGATGTCTTGATCCCTGGCCAGGCGTTGTCGCTCTCGCTGCTTTCCGGCTTCCACCCTGTTCCACACCCCCCACAACAGGCCTACCCAGGCTGCGAGGAGATACCTGTTGACTGGCGTCTGCAGGCCGAAACCCACCATTTCGTGCAGGGCAGTGGCGGTGAGAGCGGTCGCAGCTCCAGCCAGCGGATATCGGAGATCGAATCGAAGACCGCGTACTTTTTTCGGTCGCAGTCCTGCCCCGACGCTGATGAGGAACAAAATCAGAACGGCGGCGCCGGCGATACCGGTTGTCGACGACCACTCGAGCCAGTCATTGTGCGCCTGTTCGAGGACTGAAGTGCCTGTGGCCGGTTTGTCCAGACCAATAACGTAGCGGTAGCTTCCGAGGCCGGATCCGATCACCGGGGATCGTATCAACGAGTCGACCGTCCCGGACCACAGATCCCACCTGTCATTGCCATCCACTCCTTCCACGACGAAAAGCTGGGCGAATTCGTCCCTGACCTCCGGCATGCGGGTCCAGGCGAGGGCAAGAGCAACCAGCAGCAGCGCTGAAACACCGGTCACCCACGCCCATCGCCGTGCCTTTCGCGGCCTCAACCACAGGCCCGTAGTCAAAATAAGGGCTGCTGCAAGAAACAGCACACCACCGCGCGACGACGACCTGAGCACCGCTGCAACAGCCACAACCACCACCACAGCCGAAGCCATCGCCGTCACAGCCGCTCGCTGCCGCGTGGATCCCGGCTGTGGCAGATTGCGCATCGCAGCGGCCAGCAGGACCAGCGCAGCCGGCAAACTGAGCTCGATCCCAGCCGCGAAATGATTGGAATTGACAAAGGGCCCGTAGACGCCGCCACCACCGGTGTTGGCTCGAATAAGAAGCACCTGATCCGGCGCCCCGCTCTCACCCGCCAGTCCGAGAACCGCCATCAGGCCACAGGTCGCGGCGATGATGCTGAGAAGGATCGGTAAACCGCTACGAGTCGATGCCATCCGCGCGGCTGTGAGCGCAATACCAGCTGCCACCACCATCGACGCCACCACCTGGATCGTGGACCAGGGGGCCAGTGAGAGCGGGGCCCAACCGGCAGCCATCACCTCGGCAAAGCCGGGTTGTAACAGCCGGCGCAGTCCTACCGGCAACGGCACGAGTTGGACCGTAGCAAGGATCAGAAATGACCAGGCGGCCGCACGCGCCATCGAAGGGACTTCGGGAACCCGCCGCATATCGATCATCAGCACGAGCACGATCGCGGCGGAGAGCAGTTTGATGGGCGAATCCACCCCGGCAAAAATTACAGCGTTGCCCAACAGGAGAGCAGCCAGCAGGATCCTGTGGACCGAATACACTCCGGTCAATCCGGATACGTGAAGCGGTATCCCACACCACGCACGGAGTGGATGTACTGCGGGTCTTTGGGGTCGGCCTCGAAATAGCGGCGCAGGCGAACGATGAAATTGTCAATGGTCCGCGACGAGGTCGAAAAACGGTAGCCCCATACCCGTTCCAGAATCTCCTCCCGAGAAACCACCTGGTTGCGGCGCTCCACCAACAGCTTCATGAGCATGCACTCTTTTTCGGTCAGGCTCACCGTCCGACCGCCGGTCGTCGCCTCGTAGCTCAAGAAATTGACCTCGTTTTCGCCGAAACGGAAGATCTCCTGATCGGCGGGCGACGTGCTGTACCACTCCTGGCGCCGGAAGACGCCGTGGATGCGGAGGATCAGCTCTTCGAGGAGGAACGGTTTGGCAACATAATCGTCGGCACCAACCTTGAGACCGAGCAGCCTGTCCGCGTCGGAGGCCTTGGCGGTCAGGAATAGAATCGGCACTCTGCTGCCAGTAGCTCGCAGGCGCCGACAGACCTCGAGCCCGTCCAACTTCGGCATCATGATGTCGAGGATCACGAGATCGAACTGTATCGTGCGGGCCAGCCTCAGGCCTTCCTCCCCGTCGTAGGCGACGGTGGTCGAGAAACCCTCGAACTGCAGGTTGTGGGCGAGGGCGTCGGCGAGATGTTCTTCGTCGTCGACGATGAGAATGTGTTTCTTCATACGTCTCCTCCCACCCGAGGACTCAAACCTCAAATCCGGGGACTGTCACCCGGAAGATCGTTCCTGCGGGTCCGGTGGAGGCCACACTGACCTTCCCCCGGTGCGCCTCGACTATCTGTTGTACCAGATACAGGCCGAGCCCGGTGCCTCTCGTGGTTCGGGTCATCTCGTCTCCGCCACGGTAGAAACGACCGAAAATCAGCTCCATATCCTCCTCGGAGATGCCGACGCCGTTATCACCAACCTCGAGCACTGCTCGGTTGCCGTCGATGCTCAAATCAACTTCGACCGTGACCGGATCATCGCCGTACTTGACGGCATTTTCAAACAGATTCGAGATCATGATCGCAAACGCTTCGGCATCGACCTCGGCATGGATGTCAGGCGAAATGTCAGCCTTGATCAGAGCATTCGCGGCCAGGGCTCGTCGTCTGAAGTCATCGATAGAATCCTCGACCAGCCGGCTGAGATCCGTGTCCTCCCTGTGAATCTCGGTCCACCCCTCGCCGAATCGGGTCGCTTCCAACACTTTTTCCACGAGATCCTGGAGGCGCTCGACATCCTCGAGAGCATTCCCTATGAACATTCTCCCCGCCTCGGGGCTCGCACGGCCAGCGATCAACGTCTCCAATGCCAATCGCATCGAGGCCAACGGAGACTTGAGCTCGTGGGTAACCGCCGACAGGAAATTCCTGTGCTGACGTTCGAGCTCCACCTCGCGCCGGAAGGAGCGCCACAACAGGCCAATCAGGACCAACAACAGGACCGCAAAGAACGCCCCTTCGGAGACCAGCATGACAATTCGCCGTCGGTAGTCTCCGAGCATCGCTTCCCAGACTTCCGCCCGCGGTCTGATCGTCAGACCACCGTAAGGCTCGGTCAGAACAATCCCCGGGGGACCATCCTCCCCGCTGGCGACAACCTCGAGCAGCGATCCAACCGAGAGCACCGATCTGCCCCACTCGCCCCCGATCACGCCGGTCACACACCTCAGTCCCGACTCGACGCTGAGTTCGACCACTCCCGAATCGCTGATACGGGTTGATGGGCAGCTGTCGAACGCGAAGGCCGTCCGCCAGCCAACAAAGGGAGCCGGCACCGCACTTCGGCCTGGCTCGTCGCCCATCAACACCGCGGCTTCGAGAGCGGCACGCGCCGCGAAGAGCTCAGTCTCGACCCGCGCCGCTTCGGTGCTCGCTGCACCCAGCAAACTCTCGCGCTCGAATCCGAGAATGGTGCGGTTGAGGCGGAGTATGAAAACGATCCACCAGGTCAACTGGGCGTTGATCACCACCATTACCAGCACTGCAACGATCACGTGGCGCGTTGTGAGGGGACCCTGTCTCCGCATTGAAGGCAGTATAGCGATACGCCCCCCAACCCGATACTGGATGCTCGATACTCGATACTCGATTCTTGATGCTGGATCACTCTTGTCCAAGACAGCGTCTCGGGAAGCCGGCTCAGATTTGACTGGCGGAGGCATTGCAGCGGCAGGTGCAGTGGCAGCCACCAGCGACAGCAATCAGCTGTCAGCGATCAGAGGCCGCGGCAGCGACAGCATCCAGTCTGACTGGGATATATAACTGAAATCATGACCTTGGGTTGAGCAATCGCCAGGTCATGGCACGGACCTGATCGAAGGCCTTCATGACGTCACGGGCGGCTGTCTGACTGATCGCCCCGGCGTGCGCGAGGAGCTTCAAGTGGCTGTCGACCTCTTTGGCCGAGGCGTAGGCGATTCTCCAGTGGTTCGACCGGTCCTGTCCGACCCGGAGGTGATCATGCCGGCGTCACGGGACCCTGCCCTCTGCCCCTGCCCTCTGACGCCGCCGCTGCTCCCTGTCGCTGCCACTGTCGCGAATCTGCCCCCTCCGGGGGCTTTCACGGAAAATCTGACGCCAGATCCGGGGTTGACACCCCGGGCTATCCATCTGTCGCCGCTTTGCGGCTCGGTGTTGTGCTGCACCCGACGCGGGCGCTGATGGCTGGCGCTGTTCCCTGCCACTGCCCCCTGATTGCTGCCGCTGCCGTCTGTGGATTTGTTTTGGACAGCAGTGATGCTGGATGCAGGATGCAGGATCCAGGATCCAGGATCCAGGATAACCCCGGCAACTCAGAATACCCGCAGATCACGCAGATAAATACCTCGACCTTTTGTGATGCTATCTACGTCAATCCGCGTCATCTGCGGGCAAACTGGGCGGTTGGATGGATCGAGTATCGAGAAACGAGTATCGAGGATCGGTTCCGGTCCCTCGCAACGATCAAGCCAGCTACAGCGTCGTCAAAACCTTCGCGATTCGCTCCGCCGCCCAATCGATGTCCTCACGACCTATGGTCAATGGAGGGGCGACTCTGATGACGGTAGAGTGAGTCTCCTTGCAAAGAAGACCTTCCTCCTGCAGCGCTTCACAGAAACGCCGCGCGCCACCGGCCTCGTCGTTGAGCTCGATCGCGATCCACAAACCGCGACCGCGGATCTCCTTGACGTGCTTCGAGTCCACCGCCTGCAGCTTTTCGAGGAAATAGGCGCCGTTGTCGGCCGACTTTTGCACCATGTCTTCTTCCACCAGCACCTTCATCGCCTCGCGGGCAACCGCTGCGCCGAGCGGATTGCCACCGTATGTGGAGCCGTGCTCGCCGGGATTGAAAACGCCCATCACCTCATCATCGGCGAGGATCGCCGACACCGGGTACATGCCGCCCGAAAGGGCCTTGCCAATGATCACGATGTCCGGGCGGATGCCTTCGTGCTCATAGGCGAAGAGCTTGCCGGTACGGCCGAGCCCTGACTGGATCTCGTCCATCACCAGCAACGCGTTGTGGTTGGTGGTGATCTCGCGCAGGCGGCGCAGGAACCCCTCGGGTGGAATCACGATCCCGGCCTCCCCCTGGATCGGTTCGACAAGTACTGCGGCTACCTTGTCATGCATCGCCGCTTCGACCGCATCGGCGTCGCCGAAAGGCAGAAGGCGGAATCCGGGGGTAAAGGGTCCGAAGCCATAGCGGTACTCCTCGTCCGACGAGAAGCCGACGATGGTCGTCGTGCGGCCGTGGAAGTTGCCGTCAAAAACCAGGATCTCAGCTTCGTCCGCCGGAATCCCCTTGACCGTGTAGCCCCACTTGCGGGCCGCCTTGATCGCGGTCTCGACCGCCTCGGCGCCGGTGTTCATCGGCAACACGCGGTGGAAGCCGGTGAGGCTGGTCAGCTCTTCGCAAAACGGGCCGAGCTGGTCATTGCGAAAGGCGCGCGAAGTCAGGGTCACCCGTTCCGCCTGCTCCCGCATCGTCTTGACCAGGCGTGGATGGCAGTGGCCCTGATTGACTGCCGAATAGGCAGCCAGAAAATCCATATACCGCTTGCCCTCAACGTCCCACACCCAGGCGCCTTCGGCCTTTGCGATGACGACATCGAGAGGGTGATAGTTGTGGGCGCCGAAGCGCTCCTCGAGTTCGATGAACCGAGCCGATCCGGTCAAATCAGCCGTCTGCTTCATGGTCGTATCCTCCCTTGTGTAACGGTTCGCGGGAACTCCGAAACGCAGGGACCAGGTCGACCTGCAGAGACTGGAAATCAGCCACTTCCCGCAATCGGCACGTTACACCTGAGATGAGGTTTACGCAATAACAAGGGGAGAGTTTGAGGGAACGAGGATGCTCGATACTCGATGCTGGATGCTGGATGAATCACAGAGTAATCAGTCATCAGTAACCAGTAGTCAGTACCAACCACCCATCCCATGGACTCTCAGTCGAATCGCTGGCCACTGATTACTGATTACTGGCCACTGGGTGGCGGAGGGGCGGGGCCGCCTACTGGCTTGCTTCCTGCTGGGCGTTCCAGTGCAGAAATGCCTCGATGAAGTCGTCGATATCTCCATCCAGAACCCGATCAGCGTTGCCGACCTCGTGCTCCGTGCGCAGATCTTTGACCATCCGGTAGGGCTGAAGAACGTAAGAGCGGATTTGGTTGCCCCAGGAGATATCCTTCTTCGGGCCCTTCAGCTTATCCATCTCCTTTTCACGCTTCCGCATCTCGAGCTCATAGAGCCGCGCCTTGAGGACCTTCATGGCACTGGCTAGGTTTTTGATCTGCGAGCGCTCGTTCTGGCAGGTGACGATAACTCCCGAAGGTTCGTGTACGACGCGAACCGCCGAGTAGGTGGTGTTGACACCCTGCCCCCCCGGACCCGACGAACAGTAGCGATCAATGCGAATGTCCTTCTCCGGGATGTCGAGATCGACATTGTCGTCCACCTCCGGGTAGACATGCGCGGAAGCAAAGGAAGTGTGGCGCCGTGACTGCGAATCGAACGGCGAGATCCGCACCAGTCGGTGGACGCCGTTCTCAGATCTCAGATTGCCGTAGGCGTAGGGTCCCTTGATCAACAACGTCGCGCCCTTGATGCCTGCCTCTTCTCCGGGTTGCTCATCCATCAGTTCGGTCGTAAAGCCGCGACGCTCGGCCCACCGCAGGTAGAGGCGCTCGAGCATCTGTGCCCAATCCTGGCTTTCGGTGCCGCCGGCACCGGGGTGGATCTCAATGAATGCATTGGAAGCGTCGTGCTCGCCGGTCATCTTGGCGGTCAGCTCGACCCTGTCGAGTTCAGGAGAAATTCGCTTGAGAGCCACTCCGAGCTCGGTATCGGCACCATCCTCGCCCTCGCGAGCCATCTCCAACAGCACCTCGAGTTCTTCGTGTGCTTCGATCAAAGATTCGGCGGTCGATACCTGCTGCTGCAGTTGGGCGCGGCGGCTCATGACCTGCCGCGCGCGATCCTGATCGGACCAGATATCTGGATCCTGGGCCTCGGTGTCGGCCTCGGCCAGTTGTTCCTTCAGCGAGTCCTCGTCAAAGATACCCCCGCAGGCGCTGGATGCGCTCCATCTCCGCTTCTCCGTTTTGAATCAGTTCTTCCAGCATTGTCGCCTCTCAAGGGTTTTCCATCCAAAAGGACGGTGTCATTCTACAGAACATCACCCCGGGCTTCTACCTTCCCGCTTTGCATCGCAAGTGACCAGTGACCAGTGACCAGTATCCAGTAGGGTGTAAAAGCCCTTTGATTCGAACTGGTTACTGATTACTGGCTACTGATTACTTTCTTTATCCGAGGATTCTCCCCCTTGATTCGGGCGATCGCCAAGATCAAAACCGTTGCCACTGCACAGAGAATCGCCCACCAGTCACCGAAACGCGCGCGCGGCGTGATGCCGTTCATCGGCTGTACGGATTCCGTCAGAAATCCGGTCTTACCGACTTCGAGATTCGATACGACCCTTCCAGACGGGTCGATGAAACCGGAGATCCCGGTCAGAGCAGCTCGTGCGAACCAGCGCCGGGTCTCAGCCGCACGCAGCCTGACCTGAGCAAAATGCTGGCGCGGCGCCCAGGAGAAACCGTACCAGCCGTCGTTGGTGAGAGTCGTCAACAGTTGGGCGCCGGCTCGGACCTGTGCGGCCGGGAGGTCTGGAAAGACAACCTCGAAACAGATTGCAACTGCCAACGGCACTCGCGCCGGCAGGACCAACGGTTGACGGCCAGGAGTGAAGGCCCCGACTTCCCGCACCAACGAATCGGTGAAGGCAAGGCGGGCCCACCGCGGAACAAACTCGCCAAAGGGCACCAGGTGAACCTTGTCGTAGCGCACCGGCGACACGCCCTCCCCTGTCACCAGATAGGCCGAGTTGGTGTAGCCCCCGCCGTCTAGCGAGGCCACCGAATTGAGCACGATTTCGATCTCGAACTGGCCGGCCATCCGTTCCAGCATGTCGCGGTAGGTAAGATCGTCATCGATGCGATAGGGGACCGCGCCCTCCGGCCACAGCACGATATCGGCGCCCCGCACCGCGGCATCCGCTGTCAGGGACCACACCCGGTCAGCAATTTCCGTTGCTTGAGCCGGGTCCCATTTCTCTTCGAGAGAGGTCCCCGGTTGGATCACCACCACCCTCAGCATTTCACCCGTGGGTATTGGAACCGGCGCGGTTACGACCGTCAGGCTCAGCGCAACGACCGAAAAGACCAGGGCCGTACCAGCGCTCCAGCGCGTGCCGAATTGAAAAAGACCCCAGACCGCGCAACTCAGTGCGATCACAAACCATCCGAGTCCGGTTGCGCCCCACACCGACAGGGAGTCCATCAACCAGGGCCAGTCGACAAAGGCGGCGGCGGGCCCGGTCCACGTAAATCCATAAGGCGGGAACCTTTGAAGAACCGTTACAGCCGCCCACGCTACCGGGAACAGCCAGATTCTCCAGCCAGTTGGGACCAGTGAGGCGATCCCGGCGGCGATCGCCCACAAGAGACCGAGGTATGCGCCCATGCCGAGTAGACAGCCGATTGCCGCCAATCGCGGTAGCCCCCCGTAATGGTGCATCACGGGCACGACCCAGTTGGTGGAAACGGTCCAGAACACCGTGCCGGCCAGCAAACCCAAAAGCCACGGACGCCACTTCCCCTGCCCCCGCTCTAAGGCTTCGAGGAGCAGGAATGGGAAAAGGAGGGCGAGAGGTCCGAGCCCGGGGCCGGGCATGGCGAGGGCGAGAGACAGGCCCGAGAGGATCGCGAACAGCCAGGGGAGTGCGTGTGTCATTGATAGAAGTATATGCGGCCCCGAAGCAGTGTCCGGGTCTATTATGAGTAATCAGTAATCAGTTACCAGTCCACCCTGGGATTCTCAGGAGAATGGTTGCGTGGAGAGCCGCGGAGCGGCGACAGATGCTTAGCCTGGGGCGTGAGCCCCAGGAAATGGGGCAGGAAAAAAGATCTGAGCCGCAGAGCGGCGACAGACTTTTTGCGTTAACGTCTGGGTCGGCGAAACTGATTACTGGTTACTGGTTACTGGTTACTGGTTACTGCTTACTTACTTCATCGAGCGCCGAACTCTGAGAGTACAGACTCAGTGTGCTCACCCAACTGCGGCGCAGGCCGATCCGGGGTGCTCCCGAGTGTAGGGTTCCACGGCCCCACGCCGGAAACCGCCGTGCCATCCGGCATCGGCGACTCTTCGATGAGCCCGGCCGAGGCAAAGGTTGGCTCTGAGGCGGCCTCGTCATAGCTGCGCACCGGGCCCATCGGCAGCCCAAGCTCCTCGGCAAGCTGCAGCCAACGATCCCTGGGGCGGGTCGCGAGGGCGCGCTCTACTTCCGCGACCGTCCTCGCGCCATCGTCAGCCAGCGCGAAGGCAGCATTCTCCAGTTCTTTGGCCTCGATCATCTCGACGAATGCGCTCCAGAACTTGGGTTCGAGGGCAGCTAGCGACAGGCTCTTGCCGTCTCCGCAGCGGTAAATGCGATAACAGGGACAGACTCCGCCAAGCAAAGTATCGAGAGCTCCACCGCCGCCGACTGCCTGCTCTGCCCAACTCCAGGTGAGGAAGGGCAGCGGCCCCGCGGCGAGAGGTTGCTCGAGTCGCCGGCCTGTTCCGTCCCGCTCCCGGCCCAGCAAACCCGCCAGGATCGCCGATGCCGCCAACAGACCGGAGGTGACGTCAGCCAATTGGAGACGCGGCACTCGTCCGCCGACCAGATCGAGGATGCCCGCCATCGCGCTCAGGTTGAGATCGTGGGCCACGCGATCGCAGACCTCTGGTGCTGACCCGAAAGAGGTGAGCGAACACCACACGAGGCGTGGGTTTTTGGCGCGTAGATGGTCCCAACCCAGGCCCCAGGACTCGAGGGTTCCCGGGCGAAAGCTTTCGATCAGGACGTCTGCGTGGGTCGCAAGCCGCAGAACCCGCTCGGCGTCTTTCGGTTCTCGCAGGTCGAGGGTGATGGATTCGGCGCCTCGGAAAAAGGTGGCGAATCCGACCCCGATTCCGCCAACCTGTGGCGGCACCATCCTCATCGGGTCGCCGGCGCCAGGCTCTTCAACTTTGATCAATCGGGCACCGAGATCGAGAAGCTGACGCGCCAACACCGCCCCGGGCAGCATGCGGCTCAGATCTACGACCAAAACTCCTTTGAGGGGGAGCGGTGTTTCTCCTGCCATTGTTTTACCCCTTCAATTTTGAGTTTTGAATTTTTAGTTTTGAATTCCCCACCACCCTCCTCTGATCCGAATCGCGCTCCTGATGGGCAGGCGGCAATTCAAAATTTATAATTCAAAATTCATAATTCCTCACTGGTAGAACGTCCCAGCTTCTGTGAGCAAGGCGGCCGGTTCGAATCGCCGGCCGTACTTCTCGGCAAGTTTTTCCAACCTTGAAGTAATCGCCCCCCGGCCGACGGAGTCGACGTAACGGAACGGCCCACCGCGGAAGGGCGGGAATCCGAGGCCGAGGATCGCGCCCAGGTCGCCATCTCGCGGCGAGGAAATCACTCCCTCCTGCAAACAATGGACGGCCTCGTTGACCATCAACAGGGCCAGTCGATCCTGGATTTCTTCAGTGCCAATCGACCGCCTCGCCTCGCCTCCCAGCAGGTCGTAGATCTTCGAGTTGACTTTTTTCCTACCCTTCTTCTTGGTCTTCGGGTAGAGGTAGAAACCACGACCGTTTTTACGCCCATGGAGGCCCGCTTCATACAGACGAGGCATCGCACCCGATCCTTCGAGTCCCCGGTCGGCGAAGGCACGGCCCAGATCCTGAGCGACATGGGCACCGACATCGATCCCGACCTCGTCGACCAGGGCGAGTGGCCCGACCGGGTAGCCGAAGTTCTTCATCGCCAGATCCACGTCCTCGATCCTGGCACCCTCCTCCACCAGGAGGACCGCCTCGTTGAGGTAGGGGGCCAGGATGCGGGTAGTGTAGAAGCCCGGGCCATCCTTGACGACAATGCAAGTCTTGCCCTGTGCGGTTCCGAAGGCGTGGGCGGTCGCGGTGGCCCAGGCGGCGGTCTGTTCGGCAACTACGATTTCGAGGAGAGGCATCTTGGGGACCGGCGAAAAATAGTGCATCCCGATCACCCGCTCGGAGTGGCTTGCCCCGGCCGCAATCTCACCGATCGGCAGGGCAGAGGTATTGGAGGCAAATACCGCATGATCGGCCACCCTCTCCTCCACCTCGGCCAACACCCGTCGCTTGAGTTCGAGGTCCTCGAAGACCGCCTCAATCACCAGATCGGCGCCTTCGAGGTCGTCGGCCTCGGTTGTCAGCAAGAGTCGCGATCGCCGTCGGTCGGCTTCGACCCGGCGGATCGCACCGGATCGGACCTGGCGCTTGAGACCATCGTCAATCGAACGCGCCGCCGTACCCAGGACCTCGTCGGAGAGATCCCGGACGACGACCTGACACAGACCGAGCGAAACCGACGCCACTCCCGCGCCCATGAAACCACCGCCGAGAACGGCCAACTGATCGACCTCTCGAGCCTCGCCCTCGCCCTTCTTGGCCTCGTTCATGGCGTGGAAGAGCCGAACCAGGTTGCGACTCTCGGGGCTGACGGCGAGCTTGCCAAAATAGTCGCTCTCGCACGCCAGACCCGCCACGCGTCCCTTCTTGAGGCCTGTTTCAACGCATTCGAGGATCGCCGGCGGCGCCGGATAGAGCCCCCGCGTCTGCCGTGCCACCTGCTGGCGCGCCTTGCGCAGCACGATCGCACGGCCGGCGGCGGTCGCGGCAAATCGATCCATGAGACTTTTCTTGCGAGCCCTTCGTTTGAGCGATCCGTCTGCCAGCGCCAGCGCCGCCCTGAGCGGCCGTCTCGGCGATGCCGCCCGGGGTCGTGATGGCATCGACGAGACCCATTTTCTTCGCCCTTTGCGCGCGCACCCGTTTGCCGGTCAGGAGCATCGGCAGCGCGGCGACCAGACCGACCCGCTCGACCAACCGCTGGGTGCCTCCGCCGGCCGGCAGCAGCCCGAGCATGACCTCGGACTGGGCGAGCACAGTCTTCGGATCGTCGGTGGCGAGGATGTAGTGGCAGGCGAGCGCTACCTCGAGCCCACCTCCGAGCGCGGCTCCGTGGACTGCCGCCACCACCGGCTTCCTGGAGGTGAAGATGCGCTCGAGCAGGGCGTTGCCCTCGCGCGACATGTTGCTGATTTCGGTCTCGCCGAGGCCCTCGATGAGCTCGAGGTCGGCTCCCGCGATGAAGGTGTCCGCCTTCGCCGATACCACCACCATCGCACGGATATCGTCCTCGTCGAGGAGGGGCGCGACCTTCTGGTTGAACTCTTCCACAACCGCGGGTGATAGCGTGTTCACGGCTTTGGTCGGATGGTCGAGGACAACCACCGCGACACCGTCGGGTCTGCGTTCGACCTCAATCATGCCCATCAGCTCACCCCCTCGCCGAGCCGCTCGAAGACCAACCCGATGCCGATGGCTCCGGCGGCGCAGGCAGCCACCAGGCCATAACGCGCGTTTTCGGCTTCGAGGCGGTCGCAACAGTTGGTGATGAGACGGGCACCCGTGGCGCCAAAGGGGTGGCCGACCGACGTCGAACCCCCCCAGGCATTGAGGCGCTCCCGATCGATCGTGCCAACAGCCTTATGCCGCCCAAGTCGTTCGCGACAGAACTCCTCGTCGTCGAGGACCTTGAGGACCGCCAGCACCTGGGCGGCAAAGGCTTCGTGGAGTTCGACGACCTCGACCTCTGGAAGTTTGATACCGGCCGCATCGAGAGCCATCGGCACCGTCATCGCGGGACCCAGGAGGAGCTCTTCGAGAGGATCCAGAGCGGCCACCGCCGATCCTTTGAGAACGGCAGTCGGTTTCAGCCCGAGCCGGCCGGCCGCCTCTTCGGAAGCCAACAGCACGGCCGCACCGCCGTCTGTCAAATACGAGGCGTTGCCGGCGGTAATGGTGCCGAATTTTCGATCGAACACCGGTCTCAGCTTGGCCAGTTTCTCCATCGTCGAATCGCCGCGAACCCCGTTATCAGCGTTTACTCCATTGAACCGAGGCGGCGGAAAGGCTGGAATTACCTGATGTTTGAGGCGACCGTCGGCTGCGGCGGCCGCAGCACGGTGATGCGACGTCATCGCGTACTCGTCCTGCGCTTCGCGGGTGATACCGAACCGCTTGGCAAGGCGTTCGCAGTTTTCACCCATGATCTCGCCGGTTGAAAACTCGGTCAGGGCCACCGGTTCGGGCAGCAGATCGGTCGGCCCGAGCCCCTTAATCAGTTTCAAATAGTCGCCCGGTCCTCGCGCCTTTTGGGCCGCGATGAGCCGCTTGCGAACGCTGCGACGGTACCTAATCGGAGCATCGGACAGGGTCTCGGCGCCGGCCGCGATCGCCACCTCGGCATCACCGGTCTGGATGGCCCGCGCACAATCAAGAAACGACTGCAACGACGACACACAGGCGACCGAACAAGTATAGGCGGGACAGCTGTCCGGGAGCTGCGATCCCAACACGACTTCGCGACCGAGATTGGACGTCGCCGGGTCGGCGATCACCGTTCCCATGACCAGGAGATCAACCACTTCGGGATCGATCTTTGTCCGGTGGATGAGGCCCGAGACCGCCATCCGGCCGAGGTCGTAGGAGCGGAGATCGGTGAAGGCCGTCCCCGAGCGACAAAAGGGTGTGCGGCAGCCGTCGATGACGACCACTCTGCGCGACGAAGATGATTTCTGCATGAGCTGCTCCCGTCACGGTCATAACAGAACCGGCTCTGATGCGCCACCGAGAAACAATTTTGAATTCTGAATTCTCAATTCTTAATTCCGCCCACCCCACTCAATGAACAGCACGGCGGGAAAATCCGCTATTCAAAATTCAAAATTCAAAATTCAGAACTCTCAACTCGTATACCGAGCCCTTCTGCTACCATCCACAACTTCCGGCGCTTTGCGCCGTATGAGTTCCTTGAAGGAGACCCACCATGCGTCATCGATTTACAGTCGCGATTCTCATCACCCTTTTCTCAGCGACTGTCTGCGTTGCTGCCGACGAAGACCCCTACCTCTGGCTCGAAGAGGTGGAAAACGAAAAGGCCCTCGCATGGGCCAAGGAGCGCTCGGAGAACGACACCGCCGTGATCGAGGCAACACCCGAGTTCGCCGAGATCCACGCCCAGCTTGATCGAAATCTACAACTCGCGTGATCGGATCCCGACCCCCGCGATCCGAGGTGCTTGGATCTACAACTTCTGGCAGGATGCCGAACACGTCCGCGGCGTCTGGCGCCGCACTTTTCTGTCGGAGTACGTCAAGGAGTCACCCGCCTGGGAGATCGTCCTCGATCTTGACTCCCTAGCTGAAAGCGAGGGCGAGAACTGGGTATGGTCGGGCGCCAATTGCGCCGAACCCGACAATCGACGCTGCATGATCGGGCTTTCGCGCGGTGGCGCGGATGCCACCGTCGAGCGGGAGTTCGACACAGTTTCCAAGGAGTTCGTCCAAGACGGTTTCGCCCTGCCAGAGGCCAAGCACCAGATCGCCTGGATGGACGAAGACACACTGTGGGTCGCCACCGATTTCGGCGAGGGCTCGCTGACTCATTCCGGCTACGCCCGTATCGCCAAGATGTGGCGGCGGGGAACCCCGCTCGCCGACGCTACAACTGTCTTCGAGGCCTCGGTCGACGACGTCTTCGCTTTTGCCTATTCCACCCACACGCCGGAAGCACGGTACGACCTCGTCAACGTGACCCCCGAGTTTTTCCGAGGCACCAGCTACTTGAGGCTGGGCGGGCGGTTGGTCAAGATCGATATTCCCGAGGACGCGCAGATGCGAGGGTTCTTCAAGGGCCACATGCTCGTTTCCCTGCGAACCGACTGGGCAGTCGGCGACGCGACCTACCCGCAGGACGCCCTTCTCGCGATCGAAGTCAACGACTTTCTGATGGGCCAACGGAATTTTGACGTGCTCTTCGAACCTGGAGAGAGAGTTTCGCTCGATCAGATCGGATCGACCCGGAACCACCTGGTCTATACGACGCTCGACAATGTTCACAGCCGCCTCTACAGGCTCGTTCCCGAGGAGAACGGTTGGGCGAAGGAGGAGATCGAGCTTCCCGGCATCGGCACCGTGAGCCTCAGACAACGCGGTTCGAGCGGCTTTTTCTCGGATTCAACCGACGACTTCTTCTTCACATACACCGATTTCGTCACCCCGACCAGCCTGTATGCGGTGGATCGCGACGGAAAGCCCGAGAAGATCAAATCTTCGCCGGCCTGGTTTGATGCCACCGGCATGACCGTGGCGCAGTATGGAGCCACCTCCAAGGACGGCACGATCATCCCGTATTTCGTTTTCATGCCAAAGGACTTCGAGGCCGACGGCGCCAACCCGACCGTGATCTACGCCTACGGCGGTTTCGAGGTCTCCCGTCTGCCGCGGTACTCCGCCGCAGACGGCGCCGGCTGGGTCGCCCGCGGTGGCGTCTATGTCCTCGCCAATGTCCGTGGTGGTGGCGAGTTCGGACCCAAGTGGCACCAGGCCGCGATGCAGGAGAAGCACCAGAACAACTTCGACGATCTCATGGCCGTTGCCGAGGATCTCATCGAACGCAAGATCACCTCACCGAAACACCTCGGGATCATGGGCGGATCGCAGGGCGGCCTGCTGGTTGCAGGGTGTTTCGTGCAGCGGCCTGAGCTTTTTGGCGCCGTCGCCTCCGCCGTTCCACTTGCAGACATGAAGCGCTACAACAAGCTTCTCGCCGGCGCGAGCTGGATGGCCGAGTACGGCAACCCCGACACCGACGACTGGGAATACATGAAGCTCTGGTCGCCGTACCAGAATCTCGACCCCGAGGCAGACTACCCCGAGGTCTTCTTCTGGACCAACACCCGCGACGACCGGGTCCACCCCGCGCACGCCCGCAAGATGGTGGCCCGCATGACCGAGCAGGGGCACAAGGTCTACTACTACGAGAACACCGAGGGCGGGCACTCGGCCGGCACCAACCCCAGCTCGCGCGCCTACACCGACGCCCTCGAATACGCCTATTTTTGGATGAAACTGCGCTGATCGGCCGGAGGCCGATCAGAATTCGGAATTAGGAATTCGGAGTTCGGAATCTCCGTCCATCCTCCCATCACGCCTTGGGGGGGTGTGGGAGGGGCGCTCCGTCAGGTGACGACGGCGACTCCGGCCCACACGAGGCCGCCGAGGATGAGTAGCGGAATCAAGAGGATAAGGCCGAGGACGAGAACCACCGGGCCGACCACCACCAGGGCGATCACAAAGCCGATGACAAACACCAGCGCCTTGAGACCGAGCACGATCGGCAGTAGGGCGAGCTTGAACGTGAACTTGATGAGTCCGGCGAGCAGGGCGATCACACCAAAGACAACCGCACCGACCGCAAGCAACGTCAGAATGGCAAGCACTTCGAGCATCTTCGAATCCTCCTGAAAAAGAGTACGCACGTCAGCCAGAAAAAGTTCCCGGCGCGTGATGCTCGATACTCGATACTCGATGCTCGATAATCGATTCGACAAAACGATAAGCAAAAGCTCCGGGTTGTCACGGGGTGAGCGGGCTGATCGAGAATCGAGAAACGCGAGTCGAGTATCTGGTCGGTGAGCGAGTCTCACCGCCGCATGATCGAATCAAGGATCATGAGGAACGCCGCCTGCTGCTCGGGTTCGGTCTTTTCAATGACCGCCAGACAACCCGAGTCGTCAAATTCCTCGTGCAGGCGATCGGCGGAGTGGCCGGAAGTGATGATCACTCGCTTGAGATTGACGCCTGCCTCCCGCGCAGCAGCCAGGACTTCTTTGCCGTCCATTTTCGGCATTTCCCAATCGAGTAACAGCAAGTGGATGTCGGGTGCCATACCCGGAACCGCTTCGGCCGGGTCGGTATAGGTTTCGACCGCGATCTTATTCTTGTAGCGCTCCTCCAGCAGCTTGCGCCAGACGGCGCACTGCAATCTGGAGTCGTCGACCACCATCGCGCGACGCGTTTCAGCAGCGGACATCCTGAAAAGATTACTCCGGTCGCGGCGAATTCACCAGACCTGGATGCTAGCTGCTCGATGCTCGATGCTCGATGCTCGATGCTCGATGCAACAAGAGGTTCGCTTCGATTGCCACAGCGTCAAGGGCGGGTGGGTGGATCGAGTATCGAGAAACGAGTATCGAGTATCGTGCTGGCGGTCTGTATTCAGCTATGCGCTTCAAACCCTAACGACGCAACCGCGTCGACAAGCTCCTGAACGGAGATGTCATTGCCACGGACCAGCGCCCGGCCCTCGTCCAGCCGCACCTCGGCGTCGGTGACCCCAGAGATCTCCGACAGCGCCCGCTGCACACTCGTTACGCAGCCGTTGCATCGCATGCCATCGATCTTGAGATCCAAAACCCGTTGATTGTCGGTTGCCATTGCTTCAACTCCGTTTGACCGGCGCCGCGGTCTGAGCGCATTGATCAGTACAGCCAGCAGAACGAGCCCACTCCCAGTCTCGAACCAGGACATCGCTTGGCCACCCTCGTGGTGGGCGTGAGCGCCCTGGTCAGTTATCGAGGTCGCAGCCGGAACAAGGGCGGACTCCGGCAGCCCGCCGGCGCTGATCAGACCATCCACGGCGAGACCGGTCGCGAGGGAGGCCACGGCAACCGTCAGCAGGTAAAGAACGGCAGCGCGACGACCGAGAACCTTCCACAGTGTCGTCAGGGCCGCCGAGTTGGTGGCCGGGCCGGAGATCAGGAAGACCAGCGCCGCACCAGGTGACAAGCCGGCGTGGATCAACCCGAGGGCGATCGGCGTCGAAGCGGTGGCACAGACGTAGAGTGGGATGCCGATGGCCATTGCCGCCAGCATCGGCCACAGGCCTCCGCCGAGGTACGACTCAAGGGCCTGCGGAGCGATGAAGGCTGCAATCAGGCCCGAGATGGCAACCCCGAGGATCAGGGCCTTGCCGATATCGCGCGGAAGGACAACCAGACCGTAGTGGAGCGCCTCGACGATCTTCGGTCGACTCCCCGGATTGTCATCGTCACAACAATCGGACGCACAGTTCGAACCCTCCAGATCATCTTCAGCGTCTCCGGCGACCTTCACGTCATCCCCGTTGAACGCCTGCACGAGACCGCCACCAAAGACCCCTGTGATGAGCGCGGCCAACGGCCGCACGACCGCCAGGAACGGGCCGAGCAGCCCGTATGTGACAGCGATGCTGTCGACCCCCGTCTGCGGAGTCGAAAGGAGGAAGGCAGTGGTCGCTCCCTTGCTCGCCCCGTGGCGGCGGAGGGACGCTGCCACCGGAATGACCCCGCAGGAGCACAGCGGTAGTGGCACCCCGAAAAAACTCGCCTTGACGACCTGACCGAGGCCGTTTCCGCCGAGGTGGCGCTCGACCCACTCCGGCGAGATCACGACCGACAACAGCCCCGCGACCACGAATCCAAGCAGGAGGTACGGTGCCATTGCACCGAAGACCGCCCACGATGCAGCGGCAAAGGCGAGGATCCAGTCCATCATTTGCTCAGCTTGTAGATCAGGTCCATCAGTTCGTCCTGATGCTGTTTCTTTTTGTCCGTTTGCAGCCCGTCGGTCACACAGGTCTCGATGTGGTGGCGCACGATCAGCTTGCCAACGCCGCGCAAAGCTTCATGGATGGCCGAAACCTGGGTCAGCACTTCAACGCACCCAGTCCCCTCTTCGATCATCCGCCGCAAGCCCCGGACCTGGCCCTCGATGATGCTGAGACGTCGAAGGGCGTTTTTCTGGACCTGCTCATCAACGTGAATCGTCGTTTCCATTGGAGAAATATACCATACCCCGGTAGGGTATTATCGATGATCGCCAATTAGGCCTGCGCAGGCATCTGTCGCCCCTCTGGGGCTGGGTGTTTTTTATCCTCATATTCCTGGGGCTCACGCCCCAGGCTAACCATATGTCGCGCCTCCGGCGCTAGCCGATCCATTTGTCGTAGGGGCGGGGTTTACCCCCGCCCGAGCGATTTCGCTCCCGTGTTTTCGGCGTCAAAGCACAGGACGTTACATGGAGGGATGATGTGGTCGGTTTCGCAACCGAGGTTGGTAACGCCCGACTCGGGAGGGGATAAACCCCTCCCCTACAAAGCTCTCAACCTTCAGTGCAAAGCTTAATCCACGAGCCGCGAAGCGGCGACATTTTCATTTCCTGGGGCGTGAGCCCCAGGAAATGAAAATCAAACAGACCAGCTCCGGAGGAGCGACAGATTTTCCCTGCGGTGTGAGCCGCAAGCGCCATTGCCGAGGACAAAATCGATTCGCATGGGTTTGCTAATCGAGAATGCTTCCTATTTCGAAACCGACGTTCTATACTGTCCGATGCAACTGATAAAAACCAAAGGGGGACCTCACAATGAGTAAAGGCAAATCGGTCAAGGTCGGCCAGCAGGTGCCGGACTTCGAGCTCACAGTCTACGAACCTGAGAACCACGGCTTTGGTAGCCGCAACCTCGCGGACCTCAAAAAGGCCGGGAAGTGGACCATCCTCTTCTTCTACCCCGCCGACTTCACATTCGTTTGAGCGACCGAATTCGCTGCTCTGGCAGAGCAGCAAGACAGGTTCGCGAAGATGGGCGCCGAGCTCATCACCGTCTCGACCGACACCGAGTTCGTCCACCTCGCATGGAAACGTGACGAGAAGGAGCTCGCCAACGTCAAGTACGCCATGGGCGCTGATCCTACGGGGAAATTGTCCCGGCTCTTTGGCGTCTACGACAAAGGCTCGGGCCTCGCGCTACGTGGCACCTTCATCATCAGCCCCGATGGCACGCTCTTCAACTCCGAGGTCAACTTCTACAATATGGGCCGCAACATCGACGAGCTGATGCGCAAGTTCAAGGCCAATCTGTATCTCGCGCGCAAGGCCGACGAGGGCTGCCCCTCGAAATGGAAGGATGACGGCGACAAGACCCTCCGACCAGGACCCGAAATGGTTGGACGGGTACATGAAGCATTGAACGAATAATTCGAATCGCAGCTGATTTGGAACCCGCTTCCTTCGAGGGGGCGGGTTTTTTGTGACCAGAAACCATTGACCAGTAACCAGTTACCAGTGACCAGTAAGGCCCTGCAATACACGGCCTGGATACTGATTACTGGTTACTGATTACTCTCTTTGGAACCGGCTACACTTCAGCAAGCACTACAGCCGTTGGAGGCCACCGATGCGCCAAATCTTCATCGCCACACTCGTTGTCGCTATCGCGCTGCCACTTGCAGCCATCGAACCCCCCGTCCACACCTATTCGATCGTTGCGCGTGATGCAGCCACCGGCGAGATGGGCGTCGCAGTCCAATCGCACTGGTTCTCGGTCGGTTCGATCGTCACCTGGGCCGAGGCCGGGGTCGGCGCCATCGCCACCCAGAGCTTTGCCGATCCGGCCTATGGCCCGCGAGGGCTCGATCTCATGAGGAGCGGTTTGTCGGCGGAGCAGGCGCTCAAAGCCCTGTTGCTGGCCGATGAAGGTCGCGGCGTTCGGCAGGTCGCCTTTGTCGACGTGCAGGGCGGTGTCGCTGCACATACTGGCGCCGCCTGCATCGAGGCTGCTGACCATCACGTTGGCGAGGGCTACAGCGTCCAGGCCAACATGATGCTCAACGACCTCGTGGTACCCGCGATGGCCAAGGCGTACGAAAGAACCGAAGGTGATCTCGCCGACCGGCTGATGGCAGCCCTCGAGGCGGCACAGGCCACAGGTGGGGATATTCGCGGCAAGCAGTCGGCCGCAATGCTGATCGTCAAAGGGGAGTCCACTGGCCGCCCCTGGGCTGACCGCGTCCTCGAACTCCGGATCGAGGACCACCCGACACCGATCGCGGAACTCAAAAGACTGCTCAATGTTCACCGCGCCTACGAGCACATGAACGCCGGCGATGTGGCCGTCGAGCACAACGATCTCGAGCGAGCCATGGCCGAGTACGGTCAAGCAGCCGAGCTCCTGCCCGACAACGTCGAGGTCCAGTATTGGGCAGCGGTGACGCTTGCAACGAGTAACAACATCGAACAGGCGCTGCCGATGTTTCGCAGGGTCTTTGCGGCCGACTCCAACTGGATCGAGCTGACGAAACGGCTCCACAAACCGGGTATCATCCCCGACACACCTGAAGGGCGAGCCTTGGTCGAAAGGATTGTCGCCGAGGGGCGTTAGCGCCGATTCATCCCGCCTCCTGCCGCGGCGGGTGAGCAACCCGACACTATTCAGCCGGGATCCATGCCGTGTTTTGTAGCAGGCCGTCGAGTTCCGCCTCGAAAGATTCGATCCCGTCCGGGTCGACAACTGCACCGACGACATGCACGTCGTCGAACTGCCGATCGAAGAGGACCCATCTCACCCAGACATAGGTGTCACCCTCATCATTGAATTCAGATTGGTGAACCCGAAACCCGTCGAGTCCGGCGACCGCGATCGAGTCGATCGGGATTTCCTGGCCACCGGTATTAAAAGCGGCAGCCAACGATTCGTAGGTCTCGTCAGCACCCATGGTCCACGACCAGATGAACACAGCCTGGCCATCGTCTCGAATCCACTCGGAGCGCTGGTTTGGTTCGATTCCGAACTGCCACTGTTCGGGATCGTGGCCACCACTCCAGCCGAGAGCATTAGCCGACAAATCCAGATCCCGATCCAGCTTGTTTCCCAATGATCCACTCAGCATGGGCAGTAGAGCCAGGAAAATGAGGCTGACGACCGCACCGACAATTGCAGCGCGGCGCCATTTCTTGTTTTTCTTTTCCACCTTGGTGCGGTGCACCAGAACGGACGCCATATGGGCGCTCTCGAGCTTGGTGAAAAACAGAATCACCAGGCCGACGATGGCCGCTGCAACCACTTCGGCAGGGCCAGACGCGACCAGAAACAAGAATGCCACGAGGATGTACATCAGCATCTCGCCGAGGAAATCCAGAGTAGCCAGGATCGGATGGCCCGCGTAGAAAAGGCCGGCACCCGGGAAAGCGATGGCCAGTGCGGCCGCAAGCCTCCGAGTTTTGAATTTTGTTTCGCACTGTGAGCATTGGGTGGGGTGTTCGGGTGCCGCGGCGCCACACTCGGGACAGTGCCACAGCGGCACCGGTCGGGGCGCATGAATATCTCCGGGCAATAGCTGCTCAATCTTCGGCACCAGGAGTTTGAGGAGCTTGCGGTCACCGCGTTCGATGATCTTCCACTTCTGGGTCCGTCCCTCGGCCGGCTTCAGTTTCAGAGCCCCCATGCTCATTTTGAGATCACTCACCTGGCCCCAGGAATAGGAGCAGACACGAGTGCCGATACGGCGACCGTCGCGCATCAGCACCTCGATCACACGTCGGTCCGTAAGTACCAACGTGGCTCGGAAGAACAGTGTCCACCACACCCCGAAGCCGAAGAAATCCAAGAAACGTGGGTAGTGAAGAGCGGGAAGGACAAGGAGGACCGTCTCTTCCTGGTCGAGGATCCGCGCGAGAAGCGGACCAACTTCTTCACAGAGCTTTGCCCGCGCGTCGAGCTTGCGGGCCGAGAGGTACTTTTCCTCGCCCTCGAAGACCTTGACCGGTTCGGTGACCGGTGTCAGATCGTCTCCCAGCGGCCCGAGGGCGGCCGGGTTGCAGCTCACACCGAAATCTGGATCCATGAATTCACCCCCGGACGGCGGGTCTCATTCAAGTGTACAGATCGACGGAGGTTCTGTCGAAATGGTGCAGGCTTGGTCGTTCAGCCTTCGACGAGCTGCCTGCTGACCAGTCGACGATAAAGACCGTCCGCTAGCATGAGCTCGTCGTGGGTCCCGGATTCGATGACCCGGCCGCCGTCGAGCACCACCACACGATCGGCGTTGCGGACGGTGGAGAGACGGTGGGCGATGACCAGGCTGGTGCGATGGGCCATCAACCGTTCGAGGGCGTCCTGGACCAGGGACTCGGACTCGGCGTCGAGCGAAGAAGTCGCCTCGTCGAGGATCAGGATCGGCGGGTCCTTGAGAAGGGCGCGGGCGATCGCCACCCGCTGCTTCTGCCCTCCGGACAGCCGCACGCCGCGCTCCCCCACTTCGGTCTCGTAGCCCTCGGGGAGGTCGGAGATGAAATCGTGGGCGTTGGCCGCCCGTGCCGCCGCCTCGACTTCCTCGACGGGGGCCTCCGGCCGACCGTAGCGGATATTCGTGGCAACCGAGGTCGAGAAGAGCACCGGTTCCTGGGCAACTGTCCCGATCTGGGTGCGGAGCCATCGCGCGTCCAGAGAACGCAAATCATTACCGTCGAGTCTGATAACTCCGTCGGTGGGGTCGTAGAGTCGCAGCAGCATCGCGGCGACCGTCGACTTGCCGGCTCCGGACGGACCGACCAACGCCACTACCCTTCCCGGTTCGAGATGGAGATTCACCTCGTCGAGAACCCTGACCTCCAGACGCACCGGATATGCGAATCCGACATCGTCAAATTCGACCTGTCCGTCGACCGTTTCGAGGGTTTCACCGCCGCCAGCATCAACCAGCGGCTCGCGGTCGAGAAGCTCGAATACTCTTTCCGAAGCGCCGCGGGCGCGCGCGAAATCCGACCATAGATTCGCGAGCGCTGTCATCGACATCGCAACGATCAGGGTGTAGAGGATGAAGGACGCAAGCTCTCCCACGGTCAGATCGCCGGCCATCACCATCCGGCCGCCAAACCACAGCACCGCCGACACCGAACCGAAGGCGGCGAGATTCATGGCTCCGAGGAAAACCGCAACCACCCGCATCCGCTGCCGCGAAATTCCGTAGGACTCCCAGATCCGTTCCCCGTATCGAGCGGCCTCTGCGGCTTCTCGGGAAAAGCTGCGAACAGTACGGATACCGGCAATGGCCTCTTCAGCCGCTTCGTTCGCACGTGCCAGAGCGTCCTGGGCTCTCTTCGACAGCTTCGACAGACGCCTGCCCGCGACAACCGCCGCCAGTACCACCGGCGGCACGAGGACCAGCATCAGAGCGGTGAGCCGTGGCGACGACACAACCAGGAGGGCGAGCCCGCCCACAACCATGACCAGGTTGCGCAGCCCCATCGAGAGATTGACACTGACGGTGTTCTGCATGACGGTCGCGTCGGCGGTGATCCGGCTGGTCAACTCCCCTGTCTTGCGGGCGTCGAAGAAACCGATCTCCTGATCGATGATTGAGCGATAGACCTGCTCCCGCAGCCTCGTAACGATGCGCTCCCCCGCGATCGAGAAGAGGTAGTAACGCAGTGCGACCGCCAGCGCCTGGACGGCAAAGATGATCGCCATCGCCACGGCTGCACGGTTGATGGTGGCGACACCACCCGACACGGCCGCGTCAATGAGGACACCGATGACCTTCGGGTAGGCCAGGCTGGCCGCTCCGCCGACAAGCAGGAAAACCGTCGCGACCACCAATCGTCGCCATTCTGGTTTGGCCAGCGCCAATAGCCGTCGCACGGGCAGCAGCGGTGTTGCCTTCGGCTCCTGCTCGTACCGACTGTTCTGATCATCAACCACGATCACACCCTACACGACCTTTGTGCTGCCTCGAACTTGACCCGGCCGCCGCTTGCCGGTTTGGCCTCCACGTTAGGAAATCGAACCACAGAGGCACAAAGGTCACAGAGCGATACACAGAGATATTTCTCTGTGAGCCTCCGTGTTCTCCGTGTCTCTGTGGTATTGCCAGCGAAGCAGTCGAGCTACGAGCCTATTTCTTATATTTAACGGAACACCCGTAGGGCTTGGTTTCGGCGGTGGAGACAGCGTTACCTGCGAGCACCTCGTCGAGGGCCACGGCCACGTAGTTAACCGCCGGCTCGCCCTTATTGCCTCGCGGGTCGTCGTCGATGGCGCCGATGTACACCAGAATGCCGGCACCATCGATGATGTACATGTGGGGTGTGGTTTTGGCGCCATAGAGGTGACCGACATCTCCCGACTGGTCGACGAGAATCGTGTAGGGCAGACCGTTGTCAGCCTTGAACTTGGCGTTGGCCGCGGCATCCATGTAGTTGGTCGAGTTGATGGTCAGCCAGACCACACCCTCGCCGTCGTACTTCGTGGCAAGGTCCTTCATGGTGCCCGCTTTATAGTGGCGCTGCACGAATGGGCAATCGGGGTTGAGCCACTCGAGGACCACGATCTTGCCCTCGAAATCGCTGAGACTCACGTCGTTCCCGGCGCTGTCTGCGAGGGTGAAGGCGGGCGCCGTGTCACCAACGCTGACCCCATCTCCGGCCACCGCCGGCATCGCCACCATCGCGGCGGCCACGATCAATACGATCTTCATCACGTGCTTCATTTCTTCTCCTTTAACTTTCGTTGTTCGTTAATTCGACCGAAAACTCCCATCCTCGCCGGTCACCGTCTTCGCCGGTGACGACACACAGGGATGGCAGTTCGGTAGTCGATCCCGAGGCGCCTTTTCTCGATTGAATATCCGCATCGATTCTTGTCAGCCCGCCTCGAGTCTGGATCCGAACATCTCCGACCTCGAGCGCTTCGGACGGGTTCGGAAACCACTCGACGGCTCCCGGTTCTCCCGACCACCGCAGCCAGTGCGTGATGGACCCCTCGGAGAGTCCACCAGTCACGGAGAGCGAGAACGGAAGTCCCCCGGTTTCGGAAGCAACCGGTAACCGATCAGCCCACGTTTGAAACAACGGGGCTTTGTCAATCTCTGCCAGCGAGGCCTCGAGCTCTGCCGAACCGAGGACACACACACCCTTGCACGCCAACCACGAAGCCTCCGCCCACACTGAGCCCGACTTCGATCGATCGAAGTCGCGCGGAACGGTGATCTCTGCCGCAAGCACTACCGAACCTTCGTAGCCGTAACCGGGGATGCCCTCACTCTGAATGAAGGCGATTGGCAGCGGCCATTGGAGGGGCCCTGCGACGAAACCGTCGGGGAGCTCGAATCGGACGTCGGTGGCGAGACCCGCGCCGCCGGGGTTGCGCCAGTAAATGTGCCAGCCGTCTTCGATCTCGAAGTGAACGCCGAGCCAGAAGGTGGATCCCGGTTCGATGGCAGAGGTGCCCGCGACCAGGCTCGCCTGAACCCTGGATTCTTCCGCGGCGACGGCCGGAAATACCGACCATCCCCCCAGCAAGATCATTGCGATTGCAAGCGGTAGACGACGCGCGCTCATGTCAGACGAAAATCAAACCGCGGGCCCGGTATTCCCGGGTTCGCGCACGAAGAGCACCTTTTGCGCAGTCCAATCGAGGCCGACCAGACTCCCGGTGGGGACGAATCGATCCACCCCGAGGTCCTGGATCAGGATGCGGATGACTCCACCGTGGACGAAGAGCAAGTGGTTTCCGGGCTGGAGGCCATCGACGAAATCGTGGACCCGGTTCCGCAGGGCATCGTGCGACTCCCCCTCCGGGGCCTGGAAATTGCGGAAATCGTGGAAGACCTCACTGTAGGTGGAATCCGCCTCCTCGTAGGTGCAGCCCTCGAGGGCCCCGAAGTTGCACTCTCGTAAACGCCGATCGATCTTGGGTTCTCCCCACGCGAGGCGGGCGCTCTCAATGGCCCGTTGGAGATCCGAGGACCACACGCCATCGAACTCCCGCCCATCGATCAACTCGCGCAGGGCCTCCGCCTGGCGCCGCCCGTTGTCGGTCAACGGCGGATCGCTCCACCCGGCCACCCTCTTCGAGGCCGAGTAGGTCGTTTCGCCGTGGCGGACGAGCCAGAGTTCCAGGGGCGCTTTCATGGCGGACAAGGATACAGGGTCTAACTCCCTGATCATTCGCCCGACGCAGGATGCAGGATGCAGGATCACTGCTGTCCAAAACAAATCTACAGGTGACGTTGCCCATCTGATAACACAAGGGTTATGGGTCGGTTTTCGGCCTTTCCAAGGCGAGGTTCCCTTCAACCAACTGATGCTGTCCAAGGCGCGGGCGACCGCGACAGGTAACAGCGGCAGTATTCAGCGGCAGCGACAGAAAGCAGCGTCAGGAAACAGCGCCAGCCATCAGCGACCGCGTCGGGGGCAGCACAACGCCGAGCCGCGGAGCGGCGACAGATGGATAGCCCGGGGTGTCAACCCCGGATCTGGCGTCAGATTTCCCGTGACGCCGGCATGATCACCTCCGGGTCGTTCAACGGGCGAGATAGCTGCCGAGTCGGCCGGTGTCAAGGGCGGGCCGGCCCGGGGCCGGTTGCTTTGCAACCCTTGACACCGGCCGACTCGCCAGCTTTTGGGGAGGGCATGAACGACCCGGAGGTGACCATGTCCAACGCCGTCACGAAGCCAAACCTCATTGCCCATACGATAGCCCTCGAAGCAGCAGGAATCGCGATCAAGCTGGTGATGAGGGTTCCCGCTCCTCTGAAGCCGATTGCCGATCAGGTGATCCGGTCGGCAAGCTCGGTTCCGGCCAACCTGGCAGAAGGGCACGGCCGGGTCGGACGGGACCGGTCGAACCACTGGAGAATCGCCTACGCCTCGGCCAAAGAGGTCGACAGCCACTTGAAGCTCCTCGCGCACGCCGGGGCGATCAGTCAGACAGCCGCCCGTGACGTCATGAAGGCCTTCGATCAGGTCCGTGCCATGGCCTGGCGATTGCTCAACCCAGGGTCATGATTTCAGTTATATATTCCAGTCAGACTGGATGCTGTCGCTGCCGCGGCCTCTGATCGCTGACGCTGATTGCTGTCGCTGGTGGCTGCCACTGCACCTGCCGCTGCAATGCCTCCGCCAGTCAAATCTGAGCCGGCTTCCCGAGACGCTGTCTTGGACAAGAGTGATGCAGGATGCAGGATGCCCCGAAATCGCGAATTTTTGCCTTGAGATGTCAAGTGGTGATTGAGCGGATCCGAGATCCGGTATCTAGTATCTGGCATCCGGGTGGGTGTGCGGATCGAGTATCCAGCATCGAGCATCTGTCGGTCTACGGCCCTTCGCCACAAGTCAGAAAGAGTATCCTTGCCACGGAGGATTCCATGAAAGCCATCGCTGACATCAGCATCGTTCCGCTCGGGGTCGGGCTGTCGCTGTCGAGCTACGTCGCGGCCTGCGAAACGGTCTTCACCGAGCACGGGCTCGAACCGAAACTGCACGCCAACGGCACGAATGTCGAAGGCGAATGGGACCGGGTGATGGACGCTCTCAAAGCCTGCCACGAACGCCTTCACGAGATGGGTGTGCCCCGAATCGCCACCAATCTCAGGCTCGGCACCCGCGTCGACCGAGCGCCCTCGATGGACGCCAAATTGAGATCGGTGAGGGAGAAGCTCGAGCAATGAAAAAAACAGGAACCCCTTATGCCTCCTGGAAGGACGACGGCAAGTACGACGTCATCGTGATCGGCTCCGGCATCGGCGGCCTCGGTGTTGCGGCCCTGCTCGCCAAACACGCTGACAAACGAGTCCTGGTGCTCGAACGCCACACCACTGCCGGGGGATTCACCCACACCTTCAGCCGCGAGGACTGGGATTGGGATGTCGGTGTCCACTACATCGGCCAAGTGCACCGCGAAAACTCGATGATTCGCCGGCTCTGCGACGAGATCAGCGACGGCTCGCTCGGGTGGGAGCCAATGGGCGATGTCTACGACACCGTGGTCATTGGCGGTCAAAGGTGGGAGTACGTCGCCGGCCGCGATGCCTGGCGCGAGCGGATGCACTCGTACTTTCCCGAAGAGGCCTCCGCCATCGACCGATACCTCGAGGAGGTGCGGGACGCGATCGGCGGCGCCCGGACCTTTTTCGCCGAAAAGGCGCTCCCCGGCCCCGCCGCCCTGGTGGCTGGGCCCTGGATGCGCCGCCGGTTCCTCCGCCACTCCAACAGGACGCTTGGCGAGGTCCTCGACGGAGTCACCGACAACCCGACCTTGAAGGCGGTGCTCGCCGCCCAGTTCGGCGACCATGGCCTGCCGCCCTCGCAGGCGAGCTTCGTCATCCACGCCATGATCTTCAACCACTACCTCGGCGGCGCAGCCTATCCGATCGGGGGTGCTTCGAAGATCGCCGAATCGGTGGCACCGGTCATCGAGGCTGCGGGTGGAGATGTCGTTGTCAACGCGGACGTCGCGTCTGTGATGGTCGAGGACGGGCGCGCGGTCGGAGTCCGAATGGTCAAGGGCAGGGAGATCAGGGTGCCCCTGGTAATCAGCGATGCCGGGGTCCCCAACACCGTCCAACACCTGCTCCCCGAGGGCACTCCCGGACGCGAAACACTCCGTGCGACGCTCCAGCGGACGAAGCGGTCCGCGTCTCACGTCTGCCTCTATGTAGGCCTCGACGCTACCGATGAAGAGCTCGGTCTCGGCCGCTCCAATCTATGGGTCTATCACAGCCCCGATCAGGACAGCGACCTTGCCCGATATTTGGTCGATCCGGAGGCGCCGCTGCCTATGGTCTATGTCTCCTTTCCATCGGCCAAGGACCCGGACTTCGCCAACCGCCACCCCGGCAAGGCCACGGTCGAGGTCGTGAGCATCGCTCCATACAACCGCTTCCAGCGGTGGGAGAACACGAAGTGGATGAAGCGTGGCGAAGATTACGAGGCCATCAAGGAGGAGCTCTCGAGCCGGTTGATCGAGGTATTGGAGCGCGAGGTCCCGCAGATTGCCGGAAAAATCGCGTACTCCGAGCTGTCAACACCACTCTCGACCCGCCACTTCGGTGGTTATGACAAAGGCGAGATATACGGGTTGGAGCACACTCCTGCGCGCTTCCGCGAGCGGGCATTGCGGCCGAAGACCGGTCTCAAAGGGTTCTATCTCACGGGGCAGGATGTCTGCACTGCAGGAATTGCGGGAGCGCTTTTTGGCGCGGTGCTGTCAGCGTCTGCAATCCTGAAACGAAACCTACTCGCGGAAATTTCTCGCAACAAAAAATAGGTACCAGGTGAAACTTTCTTAACTTTGTTGGCTTAGGGGAATCACCCACAAACCTCGTTTTCGGGCAACAAAGTTAAGAAAGTTTCACCTGGCACCTTGGCGACCGCTCGTGTTTGCGACAGCTCTACGGCCGCGCGACCCGGAACGTGTCGCACGCCGCAACGTCACCTGATTCGAATCCGGTCCGGAACCATTTGACCCGCTGCGCCGAGCTGCCATGGGTGAAGCTGTCGGGAACCACCCGGCCGGTGCTCTCCCGTTGGATGCGGTCGTCACCGATGGCGCTGGCGGCATTGAGGGCCTCTTCGAGATCGCCCGCCTCGAGCATGTTCCGTGCCCGTTGCGTGTGATAGCCCCAGACACCTGCCATACAGTCTGCCTGAAGCTCGAGCCGCACCGACAGTTCGTTGGCCTCGGTCTTGCTCACCTGCCGTTGCATCGCCTGCACCTCGTCGTTGATGCCGAGCAGATTCTGTACGTGGTGACCGACCTCATGCGCGATTACGTAGGCCTGGGCGAAATCACCCGGGGCACGGAATCGTCGTTGGAGCTCGTCATAGAAGCTGAGATCGATGTAAAGCTTGTGATCTCCGGGACAGTAGAAAGGGCCCATCGCGGCGCCGGCCATGCCGCAGGCAGACCGCACCTGGTCGGTGAAGAGCACCAGCGTCGGTTCCTCGTACTGTTGTCCGATCGAAGCAAAGATCGGGTTCCAGGTGTCCTCGGTGTCTGCCAGCACCACCGACACAAATTCCGCCAGCTCTTCCTGTCCTGGCGGTGGCGGACCGGTCGTTGTCGAGGCTGAAGGCCCCCCGGCCTGCGGCATCTGCTCCACGAGCTGGGCCGGATCTCCTCCAAGGAGCATGTAAAGAACAACGATGATCAGGAATCCCAGCCCGCCGACACCGCCGACTGCCGCCCCCCGTCCCATCCGCGTTCCCCGCCGATCCTCGACGTTTTGACTCCGGCGCCGGCCTTTCCAACGCATGCTGAACTCCCCGATTTTGGTCCGCACATGCTACACCAGCCACCTACGCCCCCGGAAATTCGATTCTCGATGCACGCTGCTCGAACTCCCACCCGCTCAATTTACCCACAGATCACACAGATGGGATCTTCTGCGAGATCTGTGTTTATCTGTGTCATCTGTGGGCAGTCCGGGGGAATCGAGTATCGAGAGACGAGGATCGAGTATCGGAAGGGTGAGAGCGCTTACTCTCCAGACGCTAAGTCGAGCACCGGGAGATCATTGTCAATCAATCTGATATTTCGCGGGAGAGGATCGGCCACCAGCATCAGACGTGGATCGCAGGAGCAGGGCCGTCCCCAGTTGGTGAGGCAAACTTCGGCATGAATCGCCTCCACCCGCACCCGCTCGCCGGGATCAGCCAGCCAGCCGTTGCTGCGGAGAATGTCGAAGTAGTCCATTCAGTGAGAGTTACGCAAGACCACACTGTTGGGTTGCGAGAAGACGGTGAAAGTAACCAGTAACCAGTGACCAGTGATCAGTGATCAGTTCCAACAACTCAATCTCACGGCCCCTCAGACTGACAACTGGATACTGGTTGCTGGGCGGGTAGGCGGGTAAGCGGCCTGGACTGACTACTGCAAAATGATGAGACAACTACTGATTTTGCATTACTCAATCGGCGCTGAAAGGACCGCGATCGCCGTTTCGAGGCCAGCGTCAAAGCCCCGCTGGACGCGTGGATCTTTGAGTCCGCGGTATTTGCGGTCCTCGTTTCGAGGCAAAGTCACGTTATCAGTGCAAAAGAGAAGCGCGGCCGCACGCAGGCCGAGCGAGGCGCTGGCAAAGACCGGATTGTTGGCGTGGCTGAAATCCTGTTGATTCATGATCCTCCATTGTGTCTCAAATCGGTTCCGAACGCGACCACGACAGCCCCCCTGGTGGTACTATGCTTCGCTGGGATGGGAGGCTCGCAGTGTTACATTTTCGCAATTTCTCAATTGTTTTGATCCTGACTGTTTTCGCGACCATCACGCTGACAAACGATCAAACCGCGGACGCCTGCACCAACATCCTCGTCACCAAGAGTGCGTCTTCGGACGGTTCGGTGATCATCACCTATGCCTGCGACGGCCGTTTCCATCCCCGTCTCAGAAGAATGGCGGCGGAAGACCACGAAAAGGGGAGCACCTACGAAATCATGGACTGGTCTGGGAAGGTCCGCGGCGTCATCCCGCAGGTTCCACACACCTATGCCGTCGTCGGTCTGATGAATGAGCATCAGCTGACGATCAGCGAGACGACGACCACCGGGCGCGTGGAGCTTCAGGACCCTGACGGCCTCATCCATTACTGGACCCTCATGCAGCTCGTACTCCAACGGGCGAAGACCGCAAGAGAGGCGATCGAGGTCATGACCTCACTGGTCGAGGAGTTCGGATATCAGTCAACCGCAGAGTCCTTTTCGATCGCCGATCCCAACGAGGTGTGGCTGATGGAAATGGTGGGCACGGGTCCCGGCAGTCGATCTGCAGTCTGGGTCGCTCGCCGCATTCCTGAGGGCTACATTTCCGCCTATGCCAACGGCATCCGGATCCGCGAGTTCCCGCTCGACGATCCGGACAACTGCCTGTACTCGGACAACGTCATCTCCTTCGCCATCGAAAAGGGTTACTACGAACCCTCGAGCGGAATGCCGTTCAGCTTTGCCGACGCCTACGATGAGCCCACCGTCCAATCAAGAAGGTATACGGCCACCCGTGTCTGGAGCATCTTCCGACGCGTCGCGCCGTCCGCTGAACTCGACCCTGAATACCACCGTGGAGTCGCCGACGCGGAGCCCTATCCCTTGTGGATCAAACCGGAGAAAAAACTCAGCGTCGCGGACGTCATGGCGCTGATGCGGGACCATTACGAAGGCACGCCATACGACATGACCCGGGGAATCGACGCCGGACCCTACCGCACGCCCAATCGCTGGCGACCGATATCATGGGAAATCGACGGTGCGGAGTATTCCTGGGAGCGCCCGATCTCGACCCAGCAGACGGGTTTCTCTTTCGTCTCCCAATCACGATCGTGGCTTCCGGACCCGATCGGCGGCGTCTACTGGTACGGACTCGACGACACTTTCACCACCTGCTACGTGCCCCTCTATGCCGGCATCGACCGCCTGCCCCATTCGTTCACGGTTGGCCAAATCGAAAAATTTTCCTGGGACTCGGCGTGGTGGATTTTCAACCTCGTCGCCAACATCGCCAATCTCAAGTACTCGTACATGGTGGAGGACATCCTGGCAGTCCAGCGGGAACTGGAGGGGAAATACCTCACCATGCAGCCGGTCATCGAAGAGACAGCTTTGACACTCGCGGAGTCCGATCCAACTCTACTCAACGAATACCTGACCCTTTACTCGGTCGGTCAGGCCGACGAGATGGTGCGGCGCTGGAAAGAGCTTGGCGAGCATCTCCTGACTAAATACAACGACGGATACGTGGCGGAGGAAGGCCAGGAGGTCGAGCGCGGCTATCCGGACGACTGGCTGCGCGAAGTCATCCGCTCACGGCCGGATCAATTCGTACTCGAACAACCCGAATCGGCAGAAAACGAGCTTCCCTATTGAGCTCTTCGCGGTGTCGCTCATGATCATGGTACAGTCCGGCGCTGCCGCTTCGGACCGAGGCGGGCGTTACGGTAACAGAAGGGGGATTTGATGAAGAAACTGTGGATCCTGCTGGTAATTCTGGCTTTGGTGGCTACACCGGCCATGGCCAAGAAAAAGGCCGTTGAAGAACCGGAGAAGGAAGACGACGCCCCGATGTCGGCGGGGACCTTCGCCGGCCTCAAGATGCGCAACATCGGACCGGCCATCAACTCTGGCCGGGTGAGCGACTTCGCGGTCCAACCGGACGCTCACCACATCATCTATGTGGCGACTGCCTCCGGCAATCTATGGAAGACCGTCAATGCCGGAACCACCTGGGAGCCGATTTTCGACAAGGAAAATTCCTACTCGATCGGCTGCGTGACCCTCGACCCGAACAACCCCAACGTGGTGTGGGTGGGCACCGGGGAGAACAACAGCCAGCGCTCGGTGGCCTTTGGCGACGGCGTTTACAAGAGTCTCGACGGCGGCCAGAACTGGGAAAACGTGGGCCTCGAGGATTCCGAGCACATCGGCATGATCACAATCGATCCGCGCGACCCGAACGTGGTCTACGTGGCTTCGCAGGGACCACTGTGGCGGTCCGGTGGAGAGCGTGGGGTCTACAAGACCACCGACGGCGGCACCACCTGGGAACGCGTCCTCCACATCTCCGATGATACCGGTGTCAACGAGGTCCACATGGATCCCCGCGATCCCGAAGTGCTCTACGCGTCGTCCTATCAGCGCCGGCGCCACGTCTACACTCTGGTCGACGGCGGACCAGAGTCGGCGATTTACAAATCAACTGATGCGGGCGCCACCTGGCGGAAGCTGACCGAGGGCCTGCCAAAGGTGGATATGGGCAAGATCGGCATGGCCGTATCGCCAGCCAACCCCGATTACATCTACGCGATCATCGAGGCGCAACGCGACAAGGGCGGCACCTTCCGCTCCACCGACCGCGGCGAGAGTTGGACGAAGATGTCGGACTACGTCTCAGGCAGCCCGCAGTACTACAACGAGTTCATCGCCGACCCCAAGGACCCGAACCGGGTCTACTCGATGGATACCCTGCTGCAGGTGACCTTTGACGGCGGCAAGACATTCAAGCGGCTCTTCAAGAGGAACAAGCACGTTGACAACCACGCCCTGTGGATCGATCCCGACAACACGGACCACTTCATCGTCGGCTGCGACGGCGGTATTTACGAGACTTTCGACCTCGGCCAGAACTACCGGTACTTCGAGAACTTCCCGATCACTCAGTTCTACCGGGTTTCTGTGGATAACTCGAAGCCCTTCTACTACGTCTACGGTGGTACCCAGGACAACAACTCGATGGGCGGACCCTCGCGCACGCTGTACGGCTCGGGTATTTCGAACGAGGATTACTTCATCACTGTCGGCGGAGATGGATACGAGACCGTTGTCGACCCGACGAACCCCAACATCGTTTACAGCCAGTGGCAGTACGGTGGCCTGGTCCGCTATGACCGCGTGAGCGGCGAGCAGATCGACATCCAACCCCAGGAGGAGCCCGGCGAGGCCGCCCACCGCTGGAACTGGGATTCGCCGATCATCATCAGCCCGCACTCTCCGTCACGGCTTTACTACGCCTGCCAGCGGCTTTACCGCTCAGACGATCAAGGCAACAAGTGGACCGCGATCAGCCCCGATCTCAGCCGCCAGATCGACCCCAACACGCTGCCGGTCTTCGGCAAGATCCAGAGCATCGATGCGGTCGCCAAGAACATGTCGACCTCGAACTACGGCAACATCGTGTCGCTGACCGAGTCACCGATCGTCGAGGGCTTGATCTACGTCGGCACCGACGATGGCCTGATCCAGGTGACCGAAGATGGCGGGGCCAACTGGCGCGCGATCGACCAGGTCACCGGCGTGCCAAAGATGACCTACGTCAGCCGTCTCGAGGCTTCGGTACACGACGCCGACACCGTCTACGCGACCTTTAACAACAAAAAACGGGCCGACTTCAAGCCCTATGTCTTTGTCAGCCGCGATCGCGGCCAGACCTGGAGCTCGATAACCGGCGACCTGCCGGATCGCGAAATCGTCTACTCGCTGATGCAGGATCACGTCAAACCCGAGTTGCTCTTCGTGGGCACCGAGTTCGGTCTGTACTTCACAATCGACGAAGGCACTCGCTGGATCCGCCTCAAGGGCGGGCTGCCCACCATTCAGGTTCGCGATATCGACATTCATCGCACCGAGAACGATCTCGCTCTCGCCACCTTCGGGCGTGGCTTCTACATCTTCGACGACTACGCGGCACTCCGGGAGGTCTCCGAGAAGGCCCTCGAGCAGGATGCGATTCTCTTCCCGGCCAAGGACGCCCTGCGTTACGTCGAGAAGGAGGAACGGATCGGCTCACGAGGGGCCACCTTCTTCACCGCGGGCAACCCGCCGTTCGGGGCCACCTTCACCTACTATCTGAAAGATGGCTACAAGACCCTCGAGGACCAGCGCATCGAGGCAGAGAAAGAGGCCATCAAGGCGGGTGAGGATCTGAAGATCCCGACCTACGACGAGCTTCGCGCCGAGGAAGAGCAGCTCAAACCCAAGGTATTCTTCACCATCAGCAACAGTGACGGCAAGGTCGTCCGCCGCATCGACGGCACGACCAAGAAGGGCATGCACCGCGTGACCTGGGACCTCCGTTATCCGAGCGCACGGCCGGTCTCTCTCAAGGCCGGTGAGCGCCCGATCTGGGGTAGCCCCCCGGTCGGCCCGCTCGCCATGCCCGGAACCTACACGGTGACCATGTCGAGCACCGTCGACGGCGAGACCACCGATATCGGCCAGCCGCAGGAGTTTGAGGTTGTCGAGCTGGGGATCAACACTTTCGCGGCAGACGACCCGGCCGAAGTGCATGCCTTCCAGCAACAAGTGTGGGATCTCGAGCGCGCATTCCGTGGCGCCGTCAAATGGGCGAACGATGCCGAGAGCCGTATCGCCCACACTCGGAAGGCGCTCTATGACACGCCGAATGCCGACACCGATATGCTCGTCGAGTCTCAGCGCCTGCAGACCGAGATCGACGACATCCTGGTCGAGCTCAACGGCGACGAAACGAGGGAGAACCGCAACGTCTTCACGCCTCCTTCGATTTCGGAGCGGGTCAATCGCATCGTCCGCTCGCAGTGGGACACCACCTCGGCGCCGACCCAGACTAAGAAGGACGGCTACCAGTGGGCCGCCGATGCGTTCGAGAAGGAGCTCGGCCGGTTGCAGGGGCTCGCCTCCGACCTCGAGGCCTTTGAGAGCCAACTCGAAGCCGCTGGTGCCCCGTGGACGCCGGGACGGTTGCCGAATTGGACGAAATAGTCTTGAATTTTGAATTTTGAATTTTGAATTAGGAATTCCAGTCACCCCCCGGTCTTTCGAGGCCGGGGGGGTTTTCTTTCATTCGGAATGAGGAATTAGGAATTTCGGCCCAGATACCCCGAAATATTTCGGATTTTGGAAAACCACCTACCGACCCGTTTCACCACCAAGGCACCAAGAACACCAAGAGAATCCCTTGTCATCAGAATGTGGTGCCCGGACAACATAGCCAAAATGAAGCAAATACAGCCAGGCTTTCCGATGAGCGAGGAAAACACAGGAAGAACCTTGCTGCTCTTGGCGTCTTGGTGGTGAATGATACGGGCACGGAAACGGAAACGTGGGCGGGTGTGGAACAGTCGGGCAGCTTCAAACGTTGTGCAAGCGGGAGGACACGGTATGGCGAAGGCGACATTTGGTGCGGGATGCTTCTGGGGAGTGGAGGCTGCGTTTCGGAGAATCGAGGGAGTGACCGACACAGCGGTCGGGTACGCCGGCGGCGGAAAAGAAAATCCGACCTATCGAGAAGTCTGTTCGGGTGGCACCGGTCACGCCGAGGTAGTCGAGATCGAGTACGACCCGGCGCGGGTTTCCTTCCAGGCTCTCCTCGACACATTTTGGGAAATGCACGATCCGACTCAACTCAACCGCCAGGGGCCCGACGTCGGCGACCAGTATCGATCCGTGGTCTTTTTCCACTCACCCGAACAGGAGGCGGAAGCCCTCGCCTCGAAGGAGCGACTCGACGCCAGCCGCGATCTGCCGCGCCCGGTCGCCACCCTGATCGAAGAAGCTCCCACCTTCTGGCGCGGCGAGGAGTACCACCAACGCTACCTCGAGAAAAACAGCGCCGCCGCCTGCAGCCTCGGCCACGCGGGCGGAGGTCGATAGGGTCCTATTTCGGCTGCTGTGCGAGAGAGATGAGGTGGCTCGCGGTCATCAGAAGTAGCACCTTGGCGCCAACGCCTATCACTCCGTCTGTGCGCAAGCGACGCAGGGCGGCAAAGACCGCCGCACTCTCGTAGCTTACGGCCTGGCCGTGCGCACCGAGGACCTTGAACGCTTCGACGATCGACGGTTCGCTGACCGCCACGGCGGTGCCATCCGACTCTCGGATTGTGGCCAGAATGCCGTGACCCATGATTGCTCCAGGGACATCCAGGCCGTCCGCGATCGTGCCTTTGGACTGTACCGGTTCGACGTAGTCGAGACCGCGCTTAAACGACTCCACCACCGGCGCACAGTTTTCCGATTGCACGGCCACCATACGCGGCAGGCGGTGCTTGGCGAGATCCAGGCCACCGAGAGCAGCCAGCTCCTGGAAGGCCTTCCAAATGCCCACCAGCCCGGTGCCACCACCGGTCGGATAGAGGATCCAGTCGGGCAGGGCATCGGGGCCAAAGTCCTCGACGATCTCGAATCCCATGGTCTTCTTGCCCTCGAGCCGCCCGGGCTCAAAGAAGGTCGACATATCCACAAGTTCGCCGCTCGCGAGTTCGTCGGCGAACGCGTCGCGCATGATTTTCCCAGAGGCGGCAATATTGTCACCGGCAAAACGGACCTCGGCGCCAAAGAATTCAGCCTCGCGGTGGTAGATGTTGCCCTGATAGCCCTCGGGCATGTAGACCAGGCACCCTGGGAGGTTCAGCCGGGTCGAGAACAAGCTCGATGCGACCCCCGCATTGCCCTGGGTGGGGAGACAGAAACGTTTCGCGCCGCAGGCGACACCGAGAGCAATGCCGACCGCGAGACCTCGGTCCTTGAAGCTCCCTGACGGGTTGGAGCCCTCGTTCTTGAGGTGGAGATCGACACCGTTCATCCCGCCCAGAGCCTCGTGTCGAACCGCCCGTGTCAAACCGACGTCAGGGGCATATCTCCGCGGCATGCCGAGCACGGGCAGGACCGCGCCGTATCGCCAGATGCCCGGGCCATCGCCCCAGCCCTCTTTTTCGATTCGCTTGCGAATTTCCTCCAGCTTGTAAACAACCACCAGCGGTTTACCAGGCGCTGGACAGCAGGAGCAAAGTCCGATCGGCCGGGTGAACCCGTGTGGGTCATAGGCCTTGCCGGTCACCGAGCATACAATCTTATCGATGTCAGGGTTGAGATGAATGCTTCCTTCAGAATCGACCATCAGGCGTACCTCCGCGCCAGATTCTACTCGGTCTTGGTCAGACCGTCAGCATTCAGCCCAGCCTCTTCCAAAAAGCAGGATCCCCTGAATTCTCGCCGCCGGAATACCACATGGACCAGGTGAGTCTCGGCACACACAAAACGGTATAAACGATTGTAGGCAAATCCGTTAGGTCGCGCGAGAAGGGCATTGAGATGTTCGTTGGCGGGCCCTGAAGGACCCGCCTACAAGTGACCTATCACGATTTCTGCGAGAGGCTGACACAGATTCTCAGGTCGCATCAGCGCATTGCGCCGGATTCGATCAGCTCGCGACCTGATGTGCGTTCACCGAGCAGAGTCAGAATTCAAGAGTGATAGCTTAAGGTCTTTACTCTTAACTCTTACGCTCTACTCGAGGGTGACGCCATGAGGTCCGGAATCGAGCTCGAGCAGCTCGAACGGATTTGTGGCAGGAGAGTAGTTCTCCTCGATGCGGGCACGGTATGGATCGAGCCCGACCACGAAGGTCTCAGGCAGTCGCTCTTCCCACGGCATCCGACTCGAATCGGCATCGATGGCCGCGAGCTCGCTCGCCACCAGCTCCTTCAGCTCAGCCTGTTCAGGATGGGCCGCAAGTTCGACTTCGAGGTTTCGCAGCATCGCTTCGAGGTCGCGACGCAACAGCTGCTCCATATGCTCAAAGTCCATTCCATCGATGTGCATCTGTATCGAGCCATCAGACTCGGTTCGCGCCTCCATGATGTCGTTGAGCAGCGACTCATCGACCGGGTGGCCGAGCCAGGCGGAATATGTAAGCCAATACATCCATGTGTATTCGCCGGGCCCCATTCCGACTTCGAGCAGCGCCTCGTTACGCGCCCTGGCAAACTCGAGAATCCGGGGTGCCATGCCGATTCCGGCCCTTGCCGCCCGCAGCCCACCGACCGCTCCGCTTTTGCCGGCGGCCGGCGCAAGAGCCTCGACGGACTCCGTCAGGGCCGTGCGCTGCGGCGCCATCAACTCGCGCACCGCCAGGAATGCCTCGATGCGGTCGCCGGCAACCCGGCCGGCCGGTGGCGTGAAGTCCCGGACCAGGCCGTACTCCGCCTCGAGCTGGTCTTCAGCGCGCTCCGCGGCCTCGATGACCTCGGCGGCAGTCTGAGCCCACCGGTAGCCCATCCACCCGAGACCTCCGAGAGCCAGTAGCACCAGGAGACAGCCAACCGCACAGCCGGCGAGGACCTTTGTTGTCGTACTACTCATCCATCTTCTCCCTCAACCAGCAGCCCGAAACTCGGGCTCCGCAAGGATCGTGAAGACCACTGCTGCAATCCCGACCGGAAAGAACCCAAAGACAGCAGCGATCGATCCGGCCAGAGCCAGGCCCCAGCGGCGACGGTTGAAGGCGGCGACACCGCCGGCGATGGCGACCACGCCCGACACGAAACAGAGGATCGCCAGCGGTAGGAACAGCGCAAGGGGGATAATTGCGAGCGGTCGCACCTCGGCCTCGGGCAGCGCCGCCAGCACCCCGCTCCCGACCAACGCCAACACCAACAATGGGATGCCACCCACGAGCCCACAGATGCCGGCAACGATATCGCAAACCCCGGCGACGGTAGCTTTCGATGTCTCAGCCATTTCTCCTCCAGCGATCCCTACTTCTATCTCTCATTACGCGGATTGTCCCTCAGTTGTTCCCGATGTTCCAGCCGCTCCGCGGCCAAGTAACCAGTGACCAGTGATCCAGTGACCAGTTTAAGGCCTCGTTATTCTGGTACTGGATACTGGTTACTAATTACTGGTTACTCTTCGCACGCTCAGGAAATAACCTCCGTTCTCCGATGACGTATGGTAACTCCCAAGATGAGCAAAGAACCAACCCCAACCCAGAGCGTGGGAACCGCGCCCGACACCGGCGCCTGGGCAACGATCAAGCTGGCCCTGACCGGCAAGGAACTCGAGTTCACATCGGGTCCGATTGGCCGGGCGATAGTCCTGCTCGCGATCCCGATGGTTCTCGAGATGGTGATGGAGTCGGTGTTTGCTCTCACCGATGCATTCTTTGTCTCGCGTCTCGGCACCGACGCGGTCGCAACCGTCGGACTGACAGAGGCCATGATCAGCATCCTCTTCGCGGTTGCCATCGGTTCCGGAATGGCGACGACAGCGATGGTCGCTCGCCGCATCGGCGAAAAAGATACGGCGGGCGCCCGAGTCGCGGCCGCTCAGTCGATCCTGCTCGGATTGATGCTGACCGTGGTGGTCGCTCTTCCTGGAGTCCTGTTCGCCAAAGACCTGCTTCGCTTGATGGGCGGCACCCCCGAATTAATCGCCTCGGGTCACGGCTACACGCGGGTCCTCTTCGGCGGTTCGGCGACCATCATGCTGCTCTTCATGCTCAACGCGGTCTTCAGAGGTGCGGGAGACGCCGCCATCGCCATGCGCGTGCTGTGGATCGCCAACGCCGTCAACATCGTCCTCGACCCCTGCCTGATCTTTGGTCTCGGGCCTTTCCCCGAGCTCGGGGTCACTGGAGCGGCCATCGCCACGACCATCGGCCGTGGCGTTGGCGTCGTCATCCAGTTCTGGGTCCTCTTTCGGGGCAGCAGTCGAATCCACGTAAGCTGGCCGCACTTCGTGCCCCGCCCGAGAATCATCCTGCGACTCTTCCGTCTGTCGGTGGGCGGAATCCTGCAGATCCTCATCGGCACCTCGAGCTGGGTTGTGCTGGTCGCAATCATCGGCGGATTCGGTCCAGCTGCAGTGGCCGGCTATACCCTCGCCATCCGGCTCATCATGTTTGCGATCTTGCCGTCGTGGGGTCTTGCCAACGCCGCGGCGACCCTGGTCGGCCAGAATCTCGGTGCAGGTCAACCCGATCGGGCCGAAATCTCGGTATGGCGAGCCGGCATCTACAACATGGGCTTCCTCCTCGGAATCGCAGTCGTGTTCATCGCCGCTGCCGAGCCCCTGATCCGCATTTTCTCGGTCGAACCGGAAGTCGTAGGGTACGGCGTCGCCTGTCTGCGGTGGGTCTCTATCGGCTATCCGTTCTACGCCTGGGGGATGGTCATGGAGCAGGCCTTCAACGGCGCCGGCGACACCTATACGCCGACCGTCATCAACATATTCTGTTACTGGATTTTCCAGCTCCCGCTCGCCTATCTTCTGGCCTACCGAACGGGCCTCGGGCCGACCGGCATCTTCATTGCCATCACCGCAGCCGAGTCGTTGATTGCGGTCGTCGCCGTCCTCGTCTTCCGCCGCGGCAAGTGGAAGCTGCGGGAAGTCTGAACCACCCGGCCACTTACCGGGATGCAGGATCACTGCTGTCCAAAACAAATCCACAGACGGCAGCGGCAGCAATCAGGGGGCAGTGGCAGGGAACAGCGCCAGCCATCAGCGCCCGCGTCGGGTGCAGCACAACGCCGAGCCGCAAAGCGGCGACAGATGGATAGCCCGGGGTGTCAACCCCGGATCTGGCGTCAGATTTTCCGTGAAAGCCCGCGGAGGGGGCAGATTCGCGACAGCGGCAGGAAACAGCGACAGCCATCAGCGACCGCGTCGGGGGCAGCACAACGCCGAGCCGCGGAGCGGCGACAGATGGATAGCCCGGGGTGTCAACCCCGGATCTGGCGTCAGATTTCCCGTGACGCCGGCATGATCACCTCCGGGTCGATGAGCCGCCAAGATTACCTTCGGGACGACAAATAGGGGATGAACTCGCCCTCAGCAGCCATCCGTGGCCGTTGCGATGGGGGTCTTCGAGAGTGAGGGTGGTTGGCTTACGGCCATTGGCTGGTGAGGGTGAATCACGGCGCGCCCTGCGCGCCAGTAACGACCCGGAGGTGACCATGTCCAACGCCGCCACGAAGCCAAACCTCATTGCCCATACGAAAGCCCTCGAAGCAGCAGGAATCGCGATCAAGCTGATGATGAGGGTTCCCGCTCCTCTGAAGCCGATTGCCGATCAGGTGATCCGGTCGGCAAGCTCGGTTCCAGCTAACCTCGCAGAAGGGCACGGCCGGGTCGGAAGGGACCGCTCGAACCACTGGAGAATCGCCTACGCCTCGGCCAAAGAGGTCGACAGCCACTTGAAGCTCCTCGCGCACGCCGGGGCGATCAGTCAGACAGCCGCCCGTGACGTCATGAAGGCCTTCGATCAGGTCCGTGCCATGACCTGGCGATTGCTCAACCCAAGGTCATGATTTCAGTTATATATCCCAGTCAGACTGGATGCTGTCGCTGCCGCGACCTCTGATCGCTGACGCTGATTGCTGTCGCTGGTGGCTGCCACTGCACCTGCCGCTGCAATGCCTCCGCCAGTCAAATCTGAGTCGGTTTCCCGAGACGCTGTCTTGGACAAGAGTGATCCTGGATCCTGAACCCGGGCGGGCGGGTGCATCTCGGATCTGGGTGGGTGGCCGGGCGGGGTTGACATTTTCCACACCCCGGCATATCTTCTCTCGATTACTGACCGACCGGTCAGTCAGAATCAGGAGTCAATCTTGGTAACGGCTATCAAAACCCCGAGTGACAAGCGTCTTCGACTCGTCGAGGCGGCGTGCGCAGTCTTCGCCGAAAAGGGCTATGCCTCGACCCGGGTGGCCGAAATCGCGGAGCGTGCCGGGGTCGGCAAAGGGACCGTTTACGAGTACTTCTCGTCCAAGGAAGAGCTGCTCTTCGCCGTCTTCGAGTCGATCAACGCCGACATCTCGTCACGCATGAACGACGCCCTTGCCGCCGGAGGATCGACCGAGGAACAGCTCGACAACCTGCTGCGTCTCGGCGCCGAGGTAATCTCGGAACAGGTCGAGCTGCAACCGGTGATCCTCGATTTCTGGGCCGCATCGAGGGGCAAGGACATCGAGGAGACCTACCGAACGGCCGTCGTCGCCAGCTACACATTCTTTAGAAATCTGGTCTCAGATTTCATTCGAGGGGGGCAGCAGCGGGGCGAATTCAAAAACTCGGTCGATGCAGGAGCGCTGGCGGCCCTGGTCGTGGCAGCGGTCGACGGGCTCGGCATTCAGTTGTTCTTCGACCGTTCGATCGACCCCCATACGATCACCAGGGCCTTCGGCCGCCTCCTCCACGAAAGTCTGACAACGGAGTCGTCATGAGAATCGAAACTTCAAATCAGCCATCTTCGTATCAGTTGCCCACGGGAGGGCGCATGCGTTTGAACAACCTCGGACTGAAAAGCCTGCTACTGATCGTGGCCATTGCCGCGGCACCCGTTGTGACGGGCGCACAGGAGGTTCAGGGCGCCACCCTTGCGGAATTGGTCTTACAAGCGATCGAGACCCACGAGGCGGTGCAGATCGCCGACAGCGAGATCCGGCGCGCGCAGGCAGATGTCGGACTGGCAAGATCGGCCCTGATGCCCCGGTTCGAACTCAACGGCTCCTACACCTTCTACGACGACGATCTCTCGATCGAACTGTCACCCGGCGACAGTTTCGTCGTTCGCCCGGCGCAGGACTTTACGGCGAGCATCGATCTTCGCCAGAATCTCTTTACCGGTCTGCGGGCGTGGCGGGCGAGGGACATCGCCAAGCTCAACCGCGACATCGCGCAGCTCGACCGCTGGACCACCATCAACGACCTCACCCTCGAGGTCGTACGGGCGTTTTACGACGCCGTCGCACTGGCCGAGTGGGTCGAGGTGCGTGAGATCGTCCTCGAGGAAAATGAAAACCAGCTCAAGGTCGCCGAGCGTCTCTTCGAGGTCGGCGAGAACTCGGTCGCCGACGTCGCCCGTTGGAAGGCCCAGGTGGCTTCGGCAAAGCAAGCGTTGACGGTGGCAGTCGGCGACGCCAACCTCTCCCGCAACCGACTCGAGCGTCTTGTCGGAGCAACTGATCTCGGCGAGCTCAAGTCGCCCGGACCAATTCCGATCCCGGCCGGCACGGAGGACGACCTCTTCATCCAGGCATTCGGCCAACGTCCCGAAATGAGAACCCTGATCCACCAGCTCGAAGCTGCCGGTCTCTGGGTCAGGCTCGAGCGCGGCAACTGGTACCCCCAGCTCGAGGCGGCGGGCCAATACTTCCAGCAGAAGTCCGGCTTCCCGGCCAGCGACTGGATGTCGCTGACCCTGATCCTCAGAGTGCCGATTTACGACGGCGGGGTCACCAAGGCGAATGTCGCCAAGGCCAAAGAAGACGTACGCCAGGTCGAGCTCCTTGACCAGACTCTCCGACGCACGATCGAGGATCAGGTCGACTCCGCCTATATCGGTTATCAGGCCGCGAGCGCCGTCTTTGACGCCGCTCGCGAGCGAACCGAGGCCTCGCGTCTGGCATACCGTCAGGTAGAGCGCGCCTACCGCGTCGGTGAGGCTTCGACCACCGATCTCCTGAACGCAACGACCGAAGCCACCGACGCAGAAACCTCTCAGATCGTCGCCCGCGTCCAACGCGAGTTTCAAGCCATTTCCCTCCGCTATGCGGTGGGATTACCGCTGCTCCCCGACCTCGATTTCCGCCAGACGAGCCAGGCGGACCCCCAGGAGAATTGAGATGAAAACCTCCCGACACCACACTCCGATCATTCTTTTTGCAGCCCTTCTCGCGCCGTTGTTCATCGGCTGCCACGGTTCGGATAACGACGACCCCGCCGCCGCTGCCGAGGTTCTCGAGCAGGCCCTGGCCCCGCGCGAGGTCCAGCTCGTGACAGCTGAGGTGCGAGAGGATCGCCCATCGGTGCAACTCGTGGGCGAAGTCCGCGCTTTCGACACAGTCACCCTCTCATCTGAGGTCGGCGGCAAAGTCGACAGCGTCCTGGTGGAGGTCGGCGACCGTGTCGCCGCCGGCACGCCCCTGGTGGAGGTCGACCGGGGCACTTTCAAAATCTATCTCCAGCAGGCTGAGGCAAACCTCGCCGCCGCTGACGCGGACCTGGTACTGGCCGGTAAGGACCTCGAACGCAAGCGAGACCTGCGGTCGGACGAAACAATTCCTCAATCCACCTTCGACCAGGCTCAGGCCGGTCACGATCTTGCCGCCGCCCGCGTTGCAGCCGCATCCGCAGCCCGTGACCTCGCCCAGCGCAATTACGAACGCAGCATTATTCGCGCTCCGGCCGCCGGCGCCATCACCCAACGGATGGTTGTCGCCGGTCAGTGGGCTGATGTCGGCGCCGGCCTCCTCGAACTCGCCATCGGCAACAAGATCAAAGTGTCGGCTCGGGTGCCCGAAGCGTGGGCGCCGGAGCTTGCCGGTCTCGAGGGTTTCACCTTCACGGTCGGCGTTTCCGGGCCGGCCCACACGGCCAAGCTCTACAGTGTCCAGCCGGTGGTCGAGCACGCCAGCCGGTCGTTCGAGATCGTCGGTACCGCCGCCAACGACGGCTCGATCAAGCCCGGCATGTTCGCCAACGTGGTTCTCGAGGCGCCATCCGCCCGGCAGAGTCTTTGGCTGCCGGCGGCCGCGATCGCGACCTCCGATCTGTCTCAGGTGTTGTTGGTCGAAGAGGGCGCCATCGCCTACCGAAAGGTTCGCATCGGACGTCGCACCGACGGTCTGGTCGAGATCATCGACGGTCTATCGCCTGATGAGGCGGTCGTCGCCGATGTCTCCGGCCTCTCCCGCGGCATCCCCGTCACCGTGATCGAGTAGCGGAAAGCACCGTGACGACTGAATTCCTAACCCTCAGTTTTCGATTTTCATTTGGGAACAGCAGCGCCAAACTCGCGTGTGAGGGTGCACCCTTTGAAAATCCGAAATCCGAAATCCGAAATCCGAAATCGTCTCCGAAGGAACGGTCATGAATCTCTACGACATCGCTATTCGCCGCCCGGTCTTCACCTTCATGTTGATGCTGGCGTTGGTGGTTTTCGGCATCCTCGGGTACCAGGCTCTCCCCATCAACCTGCTGCCATCGATCGAATTCCCGATGGTCACCGTGATCACCATTCTTCCCGGCGCCTCACCCGAGGTCATGGAGTCCGACGTCACCGACGTCATCGAGGCCGCTGTCAACACCATCGAGGGCATCGATCAGCTCACCTCGTACTCCGGGCAGGGCGTGTCTCAGGTGACGGTAATGTTCACCACCGAACGGGATGTCGACATCGCAGCCCAGGACGTGCGTGACAAGGTTTCGGGAGCGGTCGGCCAGCTGCCGCTCGACGCCGAACCGCCGATCGTCCAGAAATTTGACGTCAACTCCCAGCCCATGCTGTGGATGGCGTTGGCCGGTCTCGATGCGCGCGAGCTCTCGGACTACGCCGACCAGGTCGTCAAGCCGGCGCTGCAGTCGGTGCCCGGAATCGGCAACGTGATCGTCCCGGGCTTCCGCGAGCCGATGATCCGCATCTGGGTCGATCGCGACAAGCTCGCCGCCCACCGTCTCGCGGTCTCCGACGTCATCATCGCGCTGGGCCGCGAGAACCTCGAGCTGCCGGGCGGCTTTATCGAAGGTCCCCTGACCGAACTCGCGGTTCGCAACCTCGGCCTCTTCGAAACAGTCGAGGACTTTGACAACATGATCGTCGCCACCGTCGACGGTCGTCCAATTCGGCTTTCTGATGTCGGCTTCACCCAGCGCGGTGTCGGTGACGAGCGCGGGATGGCCCGTTACAACCTGACTCCCACCCTCGGTCTCGGGGTCGCGCCGCGCTCCGGCGCCAATCTTGTCGACGTCAATCGGGCCGCACGCGAAAAGATGGACGAGCTGGCCAAGGACTTTCCGCCCGGCCTCTTCTACGATGTCGCATTCGACGGCGCCGAATATGTCGAAAAGTCAATCGAGAACGTCCAGGTAGACATCGTCTATGGCGCCGTCCTGGCGATCCTCGTGGTTTTTGTCTTCCTCCGTTCGTGGCGCTCCACCTTCATCGTCTCGCTCGCAATCCCGACCTCGCTCATCGCCACCTTCGGTTTCATGCGCCTTTTCGGATTTTCCCTCAACAACCTCACGACCCTGGCTCTGGCGCTGTCAGTGGGTGTGGTTATCGACGACGCCATCGTCGTCCTCGAAAACATCTTCCGCCATCAGGAGGAGGGCGAGGATCCCTTCACCGCCGCCCTCAAGGGAACCAAGGAAATCGCCCTCGCTGCGATGGCCGCGACCTTTGCCATTGCCGCAGTCTTTATCCCGGTCGCCTATATGAAGGGGATGATCGGTCAGTTCCTCTTCGAGTTCGGCATCTCGGTGGCGGCGGCGATTCTCATCTCGCTCTTTGTCGCCCTGACCCTGACCCCGATGCTGAGCTCGCGGATCCTGAAAGTGAAGCCCAAGCATGGGCGGCTCTACGACATTCTCGAAAATGGCTTCAAGCGACTCGAAGCCTCCTATTCCCGAGCCCTCGACTGGGTCTTGCGCCACAAGATCAT
>CAVZOK010000017.1:0-125606 GCA_963776765.1 Candidatus Sulfomarinibacteraceae bacterium | reverse complement strand
CAACCGAACTCGCAGTGTCCTGGGCATTGAATAGGATCTTCCACCCGGTTTCCGCCTCCGCCATCTGGCCGAGCTGCACCGATACCAGACCACCGCAGTTGCCGTCCCCCACGTAAATCGACGTGCTTCTGTTCATCTTCAATCCAGGAGGTCGGGGTAGCAGTCGGTCGAGCAAAACGCGGTGAAGAGGTCGTCATTCGAGTGGTAGCCGACAAGCTCGGCCATCGAGTGAGAACAACCCCAGCTCCATCCGCCGCTCTGAATTACACCTGAATCGTCTACACCCGTGAGCTGGTCCCCCTCGTGCCCGGAGTACCCTCCTGAAATTCCGTGGACCGCCCAGTACGCAACGTAAATACCGCGACCGTAGGCCAACCGATGACCGCCGAGCGTCGAAGAATCCTCGGCGATCGTCGAATTGAGAGAGGTGGTCCAGGTCGCAGAACCGTTGGCCGCCCGCTTCGACAGGTAGAGGGTGGTGCCGCTTTTGAGGAGCACGGCATAGGTTCCGTCGCTGTGGGCCACGAGACCACGGACGCGGTTTCCAGTGAAGTTATGGGTCGCGCTGATCGATGAACCCGGAGACCGTGCTCACGTGCCCGTGGCCGAAATTATCCGTCCAGCCGACCAGGTAGCTCCCGTCGACACGTGGAGCCAGGTAGAGGCGTGGGCCGATGTAGCAATGCCCTGTCCACGTGCACCAACTTAACGAACTCGCCTCGAGAGACTGAGGCAGGGTGAGAGCATAGGCCGAGATCCGCGACTCGATAGGACCGCCAATTGTCATGGAGGTCACCAACAGAATCGCCAGAATCGCGGCAGTCAGATTCTTCCTCAACCGCATAGGAACTCTTTCCTCCGCCCTCCGAATGCGACACCATCCGAGTTTCACGAGTCGGGAAATCCCGGATGACTCACCCTAAATTTTATGAATCGGAAGGATTTTTGGAGCGTGGCGCGTATCACACCGTGCCATCGGTTGATGACTGAATAGCCTGTGTTCTTCGTTTCTTTTCGGTGATGTCCCTACCGCATACGACCCATATCGACGGCCAGGGTCCTGGTGACGTCTGACGGTGTGGTATCGCCGGCTTCAGGTTGAAATGCTTCCCCGTGCTCCTGCCACCACTCCTGGGCGTCGGCCTGACGCCATCGCGGGATTTCGAGGGATGCCGCCAGACGCGCGCGGATTTCGCCGGCACTCTGCGGCCGATCGTCGGGATTCTTGGCCAGGCACTCCATCACCAGCCCTTCGAGTTCGAACGGAAGCTCACGCCCAAGGCGCTTTGACGGCGGGACCGGATCTGTGTGCAGGTGGTGGCCGCAGACTTCGACGATGTTGCCGGCGAAGACCTGCTCTCCGGTCAACAGAAAGTAACCAACCGCCCCCAGGGCATACAGATCACTGCGGCCATCGATGGCGTCAGGATCGGTCAGCGCCTCTGGCGCCAGGTACTGCGGGGTACCCGTAACCACCCCATCTCGCGTCACGTCCGTATCCTCTGATCCCTCTACAACCTTGACAAGACCGAAGTCGAGAACCTTGGCGATGTCGAACTCGCCCCCTTGGCGGCACAGGAATATATTGGCCGGCTTGATGTCGCGGTGGATGATCCCGAGCTTGTGCGCTTCGGCCAATCCGCCTGCCACCATTTCCATCACGCGCACAACGCGCCCGGGCGGCTGAGGGCCATCCCGCTCGACCACCGCCTCCAACGATGCGCCGTCGAGCATCTCCATCGCGTAGTAAAAGACACCGTCGGGCGTCCGTCCGTAGTCGTAGATGGTGATCGTGTTCGGATGCGTTAGCCGAGCCGTCTGCTGCACCTCGCGTTCGAATCGCGCCAGGCTGGCTCGACCGGCTTTCTCGAGGGGCAAGAGCTTGACCGCCGTCGGCCGGCGCATCATGGCGTGGCTGGCTCGGTAGACCATCCCCATCCCGCCCTCTCCGAGCTTTCGCTCAAGGGTGTACTGGCCGAGCCGCATCGCCTCGCGAATCTCGCGGCGAAGGTTGTGGATGATGCGCGAAATCGCCACGCACACGATGGTCACCAGCGTCCACCAGATGAAAACGTTGATCACCAGCGAGGCGATTTGGTACGGCCCGATGGCCTCGCGAAGGACCGGTCGGCGGCCAACGGCAGCCAATCAAACACGTACAGCGCGAGAAGCGGAACGATGGCCAGCACGGTGATCCACACCGTGCGTCGCACCGTGCTCGGCACCAGCGCGGCCCGCAACACGTAGCCGAAGGCCAGCCCGAGCATGAGTGCGACCAGGATCTGCTCCAGTTGCAGACCGATCATCATGGCGTTGGCCTTGGGCTCGAGCGCCGCCAGATCGTAGCCTACGGCCTCGGCGTTGAACCGGAGCGCCTGTGGCACCATGTACCGCCCCATCAAGGCAATGGCCGTCGCAGAACCCATCATGGACGCGCTCTCCACCACACCGCACGAACCGGCGCGAATGGGTCCCGCGGCGGCAGACCATCCACACGGCAAAGCACATCAACAACGCAAGCCACGAGAGCGCGTTGCCAAGGGTGAAGAGCTCACGCCACCCGCCCATGGCGAAGTAGAACAGGCGGAGCAACCGTTGCCGACCAGCCATACGATCGTCAGCACCTTGCCGAGCACACCCACACGCCGCTGGTAAAACGACGGGTAGCCGAGGGTCCCGATTTCAGGGTCGTGTGAATAAGTCATGACAAGCAGGAATCCTACCACCACCCGTCCATCGTCAGGGGGTTCGACGCCGGTGAACCAAGCGGTAGTCCAGATTCTGTCGCCCCCTCCGGGGGCTCAATCGTTTTTTGTTTCTTCTACCCTGGGGCTGACGCCCCAGGCTAAATATCTGTCGCCGCTCCGCGGCTCATCACAAGCGCATTGAGTGAGGACTGGAATCGCGAAACGATGGTTTAGCATGCGGCGTGAGCCGCAGCCTTGCTGAGGTGATGGGTCACGCTCCGCGACTTTGTCATTCTCATCGAATATTGCGATGAGCGCCGGAGGCGCGGCAGATGCAAAGCCTGGGCGTGAGCCCCAGGAATCAGTACCCAAAATAAAGAAAAGCCCCGGAGAGGCGACAGATTTCGGCTTCGGCCTGAGCCGCTGCCGGAAAAATATTCTCTACCGCTGATCAGGCTGAGACTCGTCCAGCTCGAGCAAATCCACGACGCGCTCCCGGATCATTTGCCCGGTAGCTGGTTCGCGGAACGAGCCCGCGCCGTCCTCGTCGACGGGCACTTTCATGGTGAAGACTCGGCCCTTCAACTGCGGGAATCTCCCTTCGATTTCGGCTACCCACGCAGTCCGATCCTCCTGTGGCCATCTGCCACCTCTGCCGCGCGAATAGACCAGAAACTTCGTCTGCGGATCGCCCAGACCGACGTAGCCGAGGAAAGCCATCAGCTTGCTCTCGATCACTCGATCAAAAAGTCGCAGTCATCTCCTCAAGTTGTGAGGTCATGACTGCAATACGATGAACCCACGCGAAGCAAAAACACCCAATCTCGAGCTACAGATTCGTCCCAGTAGTGGTATGGTCTCTCTCATCAGACTCGTAGAAATCAAGACGAGGATCGCTATGACGAAGCTCGCGTATATCGGTTCGACCAGACAGGGGATCCGGTGGCCCGCCCTGGCAGCGGCCCTTCTCCTGGCTCGTCCGGGCCTCCTTTCCGCCGGGAGCCCGGGATCCGACTTCCAAAATGATCTGGTTGAGTATTGGGCCGCTCGTATTCTGGCGTGGGTGCTTGCGTTGGCGGTAATTCTCGTCGCTTACACCCTCGTCAAAGCCGTTCGAGGTCGGCTTGTCGGTATTTCGGGCAAGGCGCTCATGCTGATCGGGGTGGTCCTGCTGCCGTCATTCTCGATCGCCACCGGAATGCTGTTGGTGTTTACCAGGGCGGAACGCGTCGATTCTGCGCCTCGTGCCACCACGTCATGCAACCGTACGCCGAAGACTTGACCAATCCTGACGGTACGGGTCTCGCCGCGATCCACTTCGTCAACCGGTACATCCCGACAAACCAGTGCTACGAGTGCCACACGTCCTATGGACTGTTCGGCACGGCAGAGGCGAAACTGCACGGGATTGGCGAGGTCCTCAAGTACTACACCGGCACCTATGAGGTGCCGCTCTCGATGTGGACACCCTACCCCAACGCCGACTGTTTGAAATGCCACGCCGAGTCAAAACTCTGGCTGTCGGTCGACGCCCACACCTATGAAGAAACCGAAGAAGAACTATTCGCAAACCATATTTCCTGCATGGAGTGCCACGGTGCCGCGCACGAGGTCAGGAAGCCGACCGAGACGGCGGGATTATGAGCGATCTTCCGGACCGCGCCAAAGGCGTGCCGATTGGGTCCGACGGCTGACGATTACGTCGTTGGCCCTCACGCTCGTGGCGCTTCTGCTCGGCCTGCAGTTCGTTTACCGGACTACCGGGGGCACCCTGTTTCTGTTTTCAGCGGTGGCTCCAATTTTCGTCATCTCGGCCATCGTATTTTCCTGTGGACCGTCATTTCGAGTTTCGACAGGCCCACAAGCTATTTACCATCGAGCGCTTCCCGGAGGGCACGACCATTTTCCGACAAGGCGATCCGGGCGACTGCGCCTACTTCCTAGGAAAGGAGAAGTGGCGGTCATCGACGAGCAAACAATTCTCCCGTCAGGACGCTCTCAGCCGGCGAATACTTCGGAGAGATCGCGTTGGTGACGAACCAGCCCGAACTGCGACCGTCCGCGCCGTGTCGTCAGTCGAGGTCGCGGTTCTCGGCAAGGAGAACTTCCTGAACATGATGCGGCTGATACCGACGACTGAAGAGGAAATTCTCCACACCGTTCAGACACGGGTCATGGCCGACAGCAGCCGGCACGGAGAAGAGCAGGGCTGACTGACTTGACCTCAGTCGAGTCCGGCCGCCAAGCGGGGAACGGCCCTGTCCGACGGGTGGTGCCGATCGATCAACGGCTCTGATCGAAGACCCCGAACCGGCGCCAGCCGTAAAACCCTCAGGTTCGACAACGATCACGACAGGGGAAACCATGAAATCACTCGCAGTTCTCGCCCGGTCACGCTCTCTCGCTTCCATCGTCACCGCCGCCGAACCCATCCCGTTTGACTCGCCACGGTGGCAGATCGCGGCCGAGGAAAACCGGATCGAGGAGTACAAGGGGAAGACCAGCCTGGTTCTTCGTGGCGGCCTCGCTCTGATCGAGGACGCCGAGTTCACGGACGGAGTAATCGAGTACTTCTGCGCCTTCCCCGACGCTCGCGCCTTCGTGGGCGCGACCTGGCGAGTCCAGGATGCCGCCAACCGCGAGGAGTTTTACATACGGCCGCACCAGTCTGGAAACCCCGACGCCAACCAGTACACACCCGTGTTCAACGGCCTTTCGGCGTGGCAGCTCTACCACGGGGAGGGCTACGGCACCCCCGTCGCCTACGAGTTCGACACCTGGTTCCAGGTCAAGATCGTCGTATCGGGTGACCAGGCGGAGGTGTTCATCGGCGATCTCGAAAAACCGGCCCTTTTCGTTGACGACCTCAAACGCGAGGAGAAATCCGGCGCGGTCGGGCTCGCTGTTCCGAACTTCGGCGCTGCTCGATACGCCGACTTCCGCTTTGAAACCGTCGACGCACCGAAGCTCAGAGGCCGGGTCGAACGGGAAAGAGTTGCACCCACTGGCGCCGTCATGAAATGGAAAGTCTCGGACCCCTTTGCTGAAACGGCTCTCGAGAGCTCGATCGAGATCTCCTCGAGCCAGAAGGAGGATCTCGGGTGGACCGTGCTGAAATCAGAACCCACCGGCCTCGCCAACCTCTCCAGAGTGAACGCGCTCAGTCGGGAGACCAACACAGTATTCGCCAAATTTTCCGTCGTCTCCGACCGCGCCCAGACCAAGACGCTCGCCTTCGGCTACAGCGACCGCCTCCGCCTTTTCTTCAACGACCGCCTGCTCTACACGGGCAACAACGGCTACCGAACCCGCGACTACCGATACCTCGGAACCATCGGCTACTTCGACGCCATCACCCTGCACCTCGAGGAGGGCGAGAATGAATTGTGGTTCGCAGTTTCCGAAAGCTTCGGTGGCTGGGGCGTGCAGGCGACCTTCGAAGACACCGACGGTCTTACGTTCGTGGATTAGGGCATACACAGAGCCATTCCACATTGCACCGATGTGATGGGTGGAACCCATGCGTATACTCTCGGCTGCATGGCGCCACTCATCACCGCCCGCGAGCTGACCCGGTCTTTCGGTCACCGAACCCTGTTCGATGGACTGAGTCTGACCATTTCAGAGGGTGACCGCATCGGAGTCATCGGACCCAACGGCGCAGGCAAGACCACGATGTTGGACATCCTGTCCGGTGCCGAGGACCCTGACGACGGCGAGATCCACCGCCGTCGCGGGTTGCGGGTCGCGATGGTCACCCAGGAGGACGTCTTTGAATCAGGGGCTACGGTTGCCGAGGTGGTAACCCGCGGCACCGCGCTCGACCCGAAGAGATCGAGGACGAGACCGAACGACAGGTCCGCGTCGCGATCACCCTCGAGCAGCTGGGCTTTCAGTCGCCCGAGCAGCCCGTCGCCGAGCTGTCGGGCGGGTGGCGCAAGCGGCTGGCGATCGCCGCCGCACTCGCCACCGACCCCGAGGTACTGCTCCTCGACGAGCCTACCAACCATCTTGATCTGGACGGCATCCTGTGGCTCGAGAAGCTGCTCTGCTCGAAGCAGGCTGCTCGCCTACGTCGTCATCAGCCACGACCGCACCTTCCTCGAACGTGTGGCGAATCGGGTGCTCGAGGTGGCGCCCCAATATCCTGGTGGCACGTTCAACGCCCAGGGCAACTACACGACATTTCTGGAACGTCGCGCCCAGTACCTGCAAGCGCGCGCCCAATATCGCGACAGCCTCGCCAACAGGGTGCGGCGGGAGCTCGAATGGCTGGCACGAGGGCCCAAAGCACGAACCACCAAAGCCCAGTCGCGAATCGACGAGGCCGAGCGTCTGGCGACTGATCTCGCCCAGGTCCGGGCCGAGCTGACGACCTCGAAGGCGGGCATCGAAATGACCGGCTCGGGCCGCCGCACCAAGCGGCTGCTGGTGGCGTCCGGAGTCGACAAAGCTCTCGGCGGTCATCAACTTTTGCGGGGTCTCGACCTCATCCTGCAGCCCCGCCAGCGCCTCGGCGTGGTCGGCGCCAACGGCAGCGGCAAGAGCACCCTGCTCAAGCTGCTCGCCGGTGAACTCGAGCCGGACGGTGGCGTCATTCGCCGCGCCGAACACCTGAAAGTCGTTTACTTCGATCAGGCTCGAGCACAGCTCGACCAGACCTTGCCGCTGCGCAACGCGCTGGCTCCAGATGGAGACACAGTGCTCTACCGGAACCGCGAGGTGCATGTGGTGAGCTGGGCCCGTCGCTTCCAGTTTCGCGATGACCAACTCGACCAACCGGTGAGTGAGCTTTCGGGCGGTGAACAGGCGCGAGTCCATATCGCCCGGCTCATGCTGCGACCGGCAGACCTCCTTCTACTCGACGAACCGACCAATGACCTCGACATTCCGACACTCGAGGTCCTCGAGGAGAGTCTGCTCGACTTCCCGGGAGCCCTGGTGATGGTCTCCCATGATCGCTACCTGCTCGACCGCGTGAGCACCGTTTTGCTCGGCCTCGACGGCTCCGGCGTCGCCACCCCATTCGCCGATATCGAACAGTGGCTCGCTCACCGCAAGCCCGCGGCGGCGGCACCACGTCAGGCGCGGCGCGACCGTCTTCGCGAGACGCCCAAACGCTCCGGGCTCAAGTACCTCGAGAAACGCGAATACGAAGCCATGGAGATAATATCCTCGAAGCCGAGCTGAGCTCGAGAAGGCTGAGGAGCATCTCGCCGACCCACAGGTGGCGTCAGATGCCGACGCCGCCCATCACGCCTTCCTCGAAACCGAGAAAGCGCGCGAAAAGGTTGCCAATCTCTATCACCGCTGGGCTGAGCTCGAGGAGAAGACTTAACCGGAACTCACGATCACAGGATCCGACGGCAAGGTCTGTTCAGGGTCGATGAACCCCGGAGGCGGAATCAGGAACCTCGTCAGTCCACCGGGGGGCATCAACCAGAAGCCGCGGTCCCAGGTCGGCAGCAAGAACGAACCCTCATCGACCAAAGCCTTGATGTCCGCACCGCCATCCTTCTTGATTCCGAACTCCCGGGCCTTTTGAGGTCCCCTGGCGCCTCGCCGCGGGCCCGATCTTCGGGATCACGCCCTTGGGCTCGGGCATCCGGGGAATGTCGGGCGCCCGGGACGTCCACGCCACGGTGCTCGGCGCTCCCGCGGCGGCCGCGATCCTACCCGACGGTTGCTCCGCGAAGCCGTACTCCGGAGACAACAACGCCACTGCGGAGAGCAGAGCGACGGATCTGATGAGCCCTCTCATATCTTCCCCCCGGCTAGCCATGAGCCGGACATTCGGATCACCTAGACCGAAGCAAGTTAAATGCCAGGAAACACCTCGGTTCGACACGTCATCCGAGCAGCCAGGTGTACTGACCAGGTGTCACAACGGACTCGCCAGGAAGCACTTGGTTCGATTTGAGGTCGCAGCATCAGAGAAGTAGTGCGGATTCCGCCGACTCCAGGGCTTTGAACCGCGTTCCCACGGCGCATCAATGCCCTGAGCGGCAACCATGAGGGGCGGCGAGAGGTGTGAGCGTTGGCATAAACCTTCGACCTGATGCTGCCCTGTGACGGTCCTCACGTCCGGCGTCTGAGAGTGATGCGACCATGATGTGGAACTGAAGGAAGTCGCGGAGATGCCAGCATGAGCCCCATCGACGATTCGGCCAAAGGAAGACGCTGCCGGGCATCGCACGGTCGGCTGCCGATGCACGGGTTCCTCCATCGGTTCTTTCTTACGAACACTTTTCTGGCGGGAGTATTCGCCTTCGCCTGGCTCATTCTCCGCAGCGGGCCAAAGCCGAGCCGTTTTGCCTACCCCTGTCAACAAGCTGCATTTTCCGCGGCGTCGCTGGCCTTTGGCGTGCCGATCGTTTCCTCCCTGGTCGCCGCCCGCCGTCACATCGCCGCAGGTTTGCGATCACCGGTTGGGGTCGCGATTGTCGTCGGGGTCGTCCTGGGCGGCCACGGAATTTCGGGCGTGCTCGTGGGAGTCGACGCGACGCAGGCTCCGCTGATCAGCCCCTCCTCCACTTACAGGGCGCAGCTCTTCCACGTCGAAGGCTGTCCACAGGACCCGGTTGGGGACCGGTTTCCGGGACTCGATGCTCTGGTGGACCTGATGGGTCGCCAGGGCCTCAAGTTCCACAATTCTTCTGTGTCTTCGCCAACCTCGGGGCCGGACGGAATCATCGGTTCCGACGACGTGGTTCTGATCAAGATCAACTACCAGTGGGCGGAGCGTGGGGGAACGAACACCGATGTGCTGCGTGGCCTGATCCGGCTCATTGTCGACCATCCGGATGGCTTCGCCGGCGAGATCGTGATCGGCGAAAACACCCAGTTCGCAGGCGCCGACAACTTCGATCGGACCTCCAACAACGCCCAGGATACCGGGCTCTCACCGCGGGATGTGGCGAATCACTTTTCGGCCCTGGGTTATGCCGTTTCACTTTCCGACTGGACCGCGATTCGGTACTCCTCGGTGACCGAGTACTCGTCCGGGAATTTTATCAACGGGTACGTTGTGTATGACTACGACTCCCAGCTTCAGGGCCGTGTGTCCTACCCCAAATTTCAGACCGACTACGGGACGTACATCAGCCTGAGAGACGGAATCTGGGATCACGATCGGGAGCGCCTATGATCGCGACCGGCTCAAGGTGATCAACCTGCCGGTGCTCAAATCACACCACTCCACCTACGGCGTGACCGCCTGTGTCAAGAATTTCATGGGCCTGGTGACGAGAGAGCTCAGCACGAACTCCCACAGCGCCATTCGTTACGGCCTGCTCGGTGCCGTGATGGGCGAGATCAGACCGCCCGACCTGAACATCCTGGATTGCATCTGGATCAACGCCGACCCCTATACCGGTCCTGCGACCACCTATGCGGGAGCCACCCGTCGAGACGAGCTCGTGGCGAGCACCGACCCGGTCGCCGCCGATCTGTGGGCCGCCACCAACTCTTGATCCCGGCCTTCCTCGACAACGGCTATACACCGCCATGGCCATCACCCGATGCGACGCCTGACGACCCGGACAGCGATTTTCGAACCTACCTCGACCAGTCGATGAGCGCGATCCTGGCCGCCGGCTACGAAGCCACCAATGATCTCGGCCAGATCGATGTCTCTTCGGTGGACGTCCGTCTCTCGTTTTCTTCGACGGCTTCGAATGGGGCAACACCTCGGGCTGGTCGGGCGAGGCTCCCTGATCCTGCGACAGTCGGGAAGACGTCTCCGGTCGCCCGAGGTGCGGGAAATTTGCAGTGCCCAGTTGTCGGCAGCTTCCCTGTTGTTTTGCCAGCTACGGATAGATTGACGACCAGGCCGAGAAGTCTTCCGACTCGAATCCATCAGCAAAGATGATTCCGGCGTCGTTTTCGATGATGGTGATCGTCACCGTCGGCGAGACAATCACAGCGTTGGCCGGACTCGTCAGATCGAGGCTGAAGAACTCCGGAGGTTCCTCGAGCCAGTCATCCTCAATGGGAATCTCGATGTTGAAGATCGTGTCCATGGGAGGGATCAACGCGGTCCCGCTTACCGGCACGTAGTCCTCCGGCGCCACCGCGGACCCGTCGGCGGTGGCGTAGTTAACTGTCGCCTCGAACGACGTGGGCGCACTGAGCTCGAGTACCACCACCGCCAGCCCTGACCCCTCATCGATCAGGACATCCGTCGCTGATAGCTCGGGTGGCGGGTCGTCGTCGAGGATGGTCACCGTGTGAGTGGTCTGTGGCCCGAGGACCGCGCCGAACGGGTTGGTCGATCTCGACTATGAAGTGCTCGTCGGGTTCGTCGATGGCGTCGTTGAGGAGGTCCACCGTGATGCTTTGGGCAGTCCCGTCCGACGTGCCGCCGGGAAAGAACTTGTTGAACGAGTTGTGAATGTAGTCCTGCCCCGCAAAGGCCGACCCGTTCCAGGTGGCAAAGTCTACCGAGCTGTCGATCTCGGAGGGCGCGCCATCCGAGGTCGTCATCACCACGCTGACCTCGGCCTGAGGTGCTCCTTCCGCCACCGAGCTTGCCGCAGCAGCCAGCTCGATGGTGATCTGTTGCGGCTCGCCGACCCGGATGTCGGCCGCCGGCGCCTGTGCAAAGAGGGTGCGCCACGGCCCGTGGCGCGGCACCGGCGGTTCCGTGATCCCCGGCGCATCGGCGTGCAGCGGCAGGAAGAGCACGTGGGCCCGCCAGTGGTAGAGCTCGTTATCGGTGAGACCGGACAGGGTTTCCGCGATCGTCACACCTGCCTCTCCGAGAGGGATGGCGGTCCAGTCCGCCGACACAACGTGGCGGCAGTCGGGGTGGCCCCATACCTCACCCGGCGGGCACGCCTCCACATGGAGTTTGGCCAGCTCGCGCCCCCGCGGCGAGGTCGCGGTCATCGAGATCTGGAATTCGTCACCGGAGTGGGTCAGCCCCCAGGGCTGGACCGGTGTCGGGTCACCGCCGCCACACGACTGCCGCGCCAGCACCGGCCGGCCGGCTCCGGCGTTGCCGAGGTAGAGCTCGACGGAGCCGCCGTCCGCAGCTCCGGCATCAGAAAAGGGGATGCCGATCACGACATCGGAGAATCCGTCACCGTTGACGTCTCCCGCCCCGGCGGCCAGTGGCCTAAAAGGTCATTCGCCCCGGTTACAGCGATCAGCCACCCCGGATCGTTCCCCATACCGGCGGCCGTTCCCAAATACAGCGAGGCCCGGCCACCGAGGGATCCCGGAACTGCGGTAAATGGGGACCCCACCGTCACATCCGAAAAACCGTCGCCGTTGACATCTCCAGCAGCGTCAACGTCCACACCAAAGCTGGCACCGACGACATTCTCTTCGAGCACCTGGTTGGCGATCGTCGACAACCCGCTGGCGGATCCGTGGTAAACGTACGCTCTTCCCTCGTTAGTCTCGCCGTTGGTGTCGTAGGGCGCCCCGACGATCACATCGGAGAAGCCATCGCTGTTGACGTCTCCCGCACCCGCAACGGACAAACCGTAGTACGCATCAACCCGGTTGGTCTGGATAAACCAGTTCGGGACATCCGGAAGACCGTTTTCAGAACCGTAGAAACCGTAAGCGGCGCCCTCGTAAGATTCACCGGAGGTGTATCCATAGGCACCGATGATCACATCCCCGAAGCCGTCACCGTTGACATCGCCCGCCGATGCCACCGAGAACCCGAGTTCGGCAGACGCCACATTGCTCTCATAGGTCCAACCCGGGCTCGATGGAAGACCCAGGGACGATCCAAAAAAGACATACGCGCGACCCTCCGCGGACTCACCGTTGGAGTAGCCTGGAGCGCCGACGATCAGATCTCCGTACCCGTCACCGTTAATATCACCGGCCGTCGAAACAGCCCTGCCCATTCCGGCATTTCCAAGGTTGCCCTCGTGGGACCAGTCAGGTGATGGAGAGAGCCCGCCGGCCGATCCATAGAAGACATCCACCCTGCCCTCATCTGTCTCGGGATTGCTCGCATGGGCGTACCCACCGCCAGGTCCCCGAACCCGTCGCCGTGAGATCTCCCGCTGACCCGACTCCCACCCCTGTCCAACCTCGGAAATCCTGACCGAAAAACGACCAGTCGGGGCCGGAGAGTGATGGATCCGTGGAACCGTAGAAGACGTGGACACTTCCCTCACTGCTGGACACGACGTCGTGAAACGGTGCCCCGACCACAAAGTCCGCAAACCCGTCACCGTTGAGGTCCCCAGCACCCCTCGCGGGCGACCCGAACAATGCACCTGCGACCGAGAAGTTATGGTATTCGTCGGCCTCCTGCGCCAATGCGTCGGCTCCACCGTGGTAAATGAAAACAGCCCCTTCCATTGTTTGAACCGGATCGTCGTTCCACCTGCCAGCGCCAAGAATCAGGTCGGAATAGCCATCGCCGTTGACATCGCCACCGGCCGGTGGACTGTCGCCGAGATACAACACCGCCATGTTGCCCTCGATGACCGCATCCGCGACCTCGTGGACCGGTTCTACCCTCGAGTGCGGCACCCCTTCTGGGCCACCGTGGAAGACGAAGAAACCGCCTTCCTGCGACTCCGGATTCGAAAAACCGGCCGCACCGAGGACGACATCGGCAAAACCGTCGCCGTTCAGGTCACCGATCCCACCCACCGACCCGCCGAGAATCCAGGTCGCATGGGGGTTCGGGTTGCCCTGGATCTCGGTGTTGGCCACATCCACAAAGGGCGCCGATCCGTTCGAGGCGATCCCCGCCGGCCCCCCGTGGAAGATCACCGCCACCCCTTCTCCGATGTGGGCTAAGTCACCCCAAAAGGGGTTTCCAACGATAAGGTCGCCGAAGCCATCCCCGTTGACGTCTCCCGCTCCGTCAACGGATCCCCCCAGGTAGCCATTGCCGTTGCCCTCGATCAGGGCATCGGCCACGTCGGCGGGGGGTTGGGTCGTATTGCTTGCGATCCCGGCCATGGAGCCGTGGAAGACCGCGATTCCCCCTTCGGAAGGCTCTGGATGGCTCAAATCCGAGATTCCCACCGCCACATCGTCGTATCCATCGCCGTTGACGTCGCCGATTCCCGCTACCGAATAGCCTGCTAACGCGTTTGGTTCGTTTCCTTCGATAGTGGCGTCTGCCTCAGCGGTTGTGGTGGCCGTGATTCCGTTGGCCGAGCCCTGGAAGACGAACGCCGCACCTTCGTACGTTTGGGACGGATCGTCGCTCCACTCATCGGCTCCGACGATGAGGTCGGCATAGCCGTCGCCGTTGACATCTCCCGCGCCGTCCAGGGACCAGCCGAATTCCGCCCCGGCCGTGGAGGACTCGATCCGCCGGTCGGCCTGTCCCGGGTTGGTGGCTGTAACACCGGAGGCCGAGCCGTGGAAGACCCAGACGGCGCCCAAATATTGGGAGGATGCGGGTGGGTTTACCGGAAACCAGGCAAATTTACTCACCGCGAGGTCGTCGTAGCCGTCGCCGTTGACGTCCCCGACCACGGCGATCGCGAAGGGCCATGAGGAACCCACGACATTCGATTCGATGACGGTGGCCGCCAAGCTCGAGATCGGTCCGGTCGGGTTGCTCCAAATGCCGTCCGGGCCACCGTGAAAAACCATGACCGCACCCTCGTCGTTCTGTCCGCCGTCCCACTTCGGAACTGCCGCCACGACGTCGGAAAAACCATCTTTTGTCCGTTGAGGTCCCCGGAGGCGACATTCCACCCGAACCAGAGGTCCGCCAGGTTTCCCTCCAAAACGGTGTTGGCGGTCCCCGACAGGAGGTTCTTCACGGTAACCGGAAAAACCGGATCAGGCCCGTGGACCGCTACTTGAATCCGATTGCCGGAGATCGAGAATTCCGCTTCGAGAGGAGTTCCCACGGCGTCAACCGCCAGGTCGGACGAGTAGATCAGTCGCCTCCCTCCGGCTGCTCGAAATTCGACCGCATGATCCGCCACGGAAACCGCTGCTGCGGACCATTGCAGCTCGATCTCGAGCGGACCGTCTCTCCGGGCAGATCGTCGATCATCAACACATGCTCGAGCCCTTTCTCGGTGTTGATGAAACGCTCCGTCACGAGGTCGCGACGAATTGTCAGCTCGTTTTCCGTTGACTCGAGAATCGCCCGCGCTCCAACGGTGAGAGAGATGGGCTCACAATCTTCAACGACATCAGCTCCGGCGACCCCTCGGCGGCGCGGTCGACGACCCTCAGACCGTCACCGGTGAAGTAGAACCGCAGATTCTGCGCACGGTTGGTGGCGTGCCATGCGGCTTCGAGATCGGGCAGGACCGTCTGGTCCTGCCAGCTCCACGTGGTACTCCGACTCGCGAATGACCTGCTCGATCTCGAGTGCATCGGGACTGCCAGCTCCTGACCGGGTGCGACGGTCGCGATCGACAACAATACGGCGGCCACCAATCCGGCACGAGACGGTTTCATAGCTTCTCCCTCAGACTATGAACGTCAAGAACTGTGAATTCCCTCACCTCCACTGGCCAGACTTTTCGCCTTGAGAGGAAACCTGAGATTGTGTATCCGGATTATTCCTGCGACGTTTCCGATTCACCGATCCGCGCCGACATCAAGGCATCGTCGATGACCAGGCCGTCGTGTCTCCCGACTCGTAGCTATCGGTGAAGACAATGTCCCCGAGAGGGCCGATCGGTGCGGTAGCGATGACGAGATTGTCGAACCAGATCCGGTAGCTTGTGGTCGCTTCGGGAAAGTAGTTCCAGACGATGAAATGGTTGAGGTGGAGATCGCTGGTGTGTCGCCACAGCATGCCGGTGTGGTGGGCAACGAGATTTCCGTCGATCCAGAGCGCCATCTCGCCGTCGTACTGCCCCACGCCTCCGACGACCGTGTTCGCCCGCACCATTGTTTCCACCGCATACCATCGATCCTGGTTCATCGAAACGGGAATCCCCTGATTCAGATTGAAGTGGTTTCCCCGGCAGCACTCGAGCCGCCACACGGCAACCCGCGCACCGCACACTGGTTGCAGATGGCAACCGGGTCGGCATACCTCGCGCACGAGGTTCCCGGGGTCGCAACTCATCTCCGGGAAGTAGGTGTAGAAAAACGGTTCGCCCGGGATCTCTCCAACAACGATCTCGCGAGAATCGACGGTCGTTCCGTTGAGACACATCAGGCCGTTTGGGCGGCAACCCGCGGTGCCGTGGCACGACCACGGGTCGTCACTCTTGTCCCCATGTATCGCGAAAAAGTGGTGCATCACCCGGTCCCAGTTACCGCCGAAACGCATGTAGAAACGTACGTAGACGAGGTCTTGATTTGGGAATCGGTAACCAAAGCTCGCGCCAACTCCGTCCGTATCGAGGATTGCCTCGACCGCGCCGTTCCCCTGGAACACGTGTTGCCCCGGCTGACCGGCGGCAACGAGGTTTGCGTCGCCCTCGTGCTCCATGCCATCCCACGACCCGAGGTCGAAGTCGTTACAAAAGACCACCGGATTGCTCAGGCAGAAAGGCTCTGTAGCGTATGCGACGCCAACCGTCAGAATGAAGATCACAGGATCATTTCCAGGTGCAAGGCGCCGCGTTTCGCGTTTTTGCTTCGAGATTGCCACATTTGCGCACGCATCAGCGGACTTCGTACGCGCCGATCGTTGGTTGATCGGCGAAGCACGAGCCGCAAAGATCACCCCAGGTCCAGGCGGTGTTCGCTCCCGCAGCTACAGCAGGACTCGCGCCAGATACGCGGTAGTCGATTGTGAAAAGCGGATCGAAGCCGTAGATGCCATCGATCTCGGTCACGGTAGGGTCGGCTGCGACTGGGACGGGTTGTCGTAGGCATACCAGAGGTTATTGGCGAAGGTGAAAGTCTCGGATGCGGTGTTCGGTCCAATGTTGACATAGGTCGAGAGAGAGCTGCGGTCGAAGTAGACCAGGTTGTTGACGAAAATCCCGAAGCTGCAGTCTTCGAATGTGTATGGGCTTGTGGAAGTGGTCTCCTGCAGGATGCGCAGGATCCAGTTCCCAGGGTCCACGATCGTGTTGTTGGCCACCACGCAGCCGACGCAGCCGACATAGGCCACCGGCGCCACCGAGCCCTCGATGAGGTTTGCGACCAACCGGATGTTTCGCGCCTCGGCGTTTGCAGTGGTGATCGAAAGAGGCGGCCTGAAGTAGTCAAAGCCCGTGCTGCCGCCCAGGTTGAGGCTGCGTTGGCCGGAATCCGAGAACCGGTTCCAGCGGATCTCGATGTCCTCGCTGCCGCCCTTCGACTGGACGGCGTTGCCAGAATGTTCCTGGAACAGATTTCTGGCCAGCAGCCCTCGGTGGCAGCCGACGTGGTCGACGCCGCTGCCGGAGGTCCCGCCTCCGCAGCGCGCAAAAGACGAATCCATGACCCAGTAGTCATAAAGGCCAGAGAGCTTGAGGCAGTCCTGGTTCCCTGTCCCGCCGATGTCGTGGATGTCGAGATGGCGAAAGACGACGTGGTGGGTGGCTTCCTGGTTGACGTAATCGCCTCCGTCATCGCAGTTGATGCCGTTCGATGTTGCGGACGCCACCTCGAGATCATGGATGACGAGGTAGCTCACCTTTGTCAGATGGAGGCCCTCACCACCACTTTGAATCAGCGGTTTTGCCTCACCGGGAGCACCGCCAATCCAGATCGGCGCGGCAGGTTCTCCGGAAAGGTTCGAAATGTAGGTGCCGCCGCTGTAAGTTCCGGCGTGGACCCGAATCGCGGTCCCCGGCCCAGCTTCGCTGACTGCGCGGCCGATCGTGGCGAACGGTGACCCGGGAGAACCGTCGCCCGTCATGTTGTCTCCAGACACCGCCACGTGGAGCTCGACCGTCGGTTCCAGGCCACGGTCAAAGGTCCGGATCACATCGCAGCGAGTCGGCACCGATCTTGTCCATTCTCCGACATCGCCCCACTCGAACCCGTCTGCAAAGACCGGGTCCTGGGCGATTCCTGGAGCGGCGCCCAAGAGGAGGGCGGGTATCAAGCTCCACCGACAGACTGTGTGGATCACTTCGTGACCTCCACATTTCAGGCTATCACCTGGGGCCACTTCGCAAGCGATGGAATCACCACATCATGTGATCCATCCCACGTCCGCTTGTTGGGTGTCATATTCCTGGAGCTGAACGCATGGCTACATTCCCGGGAATCGGTACACTTATGGGAAGCGGCCACAACAAGGAGAAGAGTCGTGAGTTTCCGCACCTCGATCTGGCTAGTGGCGCCGGTTGCCGTCTTCGCATTTTGTACTCTGGTCTGTGCCCAGACAACCGGAGCAGTACGGCCTCTACCAACCGCCATGGAACCTGGCAGGTTGCCGATCTCCGCGGTTGAGACGCGGGTGATGCCGATGGTCGACATCGCAGCGCTCGAGGCCGAGGACCTGGTCCGGGGAAGCTCCGGCACACCGTTCGCTCCCCGCTTCGCTAAGAATCTTCAGGTCACCTACACCCTCGACAACAGCGGGACCTGGGAGACCCTGAACGACGGTTCGCGCCGTTGGCGCCTGCGCCTTGTTTCCCCTGGCGCCCTCAGCCTCAACCTCGGTCTCGAGCGCTTCGAGCTACCCACCGGTGCGGAGTTCTTGATTTTTGCCCCCGACGGTTCCGGAGCGCAGGGGCCATACACAACAACCAACCAGAATGGCAATGGTGGACTTTGGACCGCGGCGGTCATCGGCGAGGAGATCGTCGTTGAGTTGCGAGTTCCGAAGGGCGAAAAAGCGACCATCGAAATAAATTCGGTCAACCACGGTTACCGGTTTCTTGGCGAACGTGAGGCTTTGATTCCGAACAAGCGCGGCGCCTGCAATGTCAACGTCGTCTGTCCGGAGGGCGATCCGTGGCGAGATCAGATCCGTTCGGTCGCGGGAATTTCGATCTCGGGGATGTACCTCTGTACAGCCCAGCTGGTCAACAATACGGCCGAAGATTTCACCCCGTACTTACTGACCGCTCAACACTGCGTTGAACAGTCGAGCGATGCGCCGTCGGTGGTCGCCTACTGGAATTTCCAAAGCCCCGAATGCAACGACTTGCGCCGGCGGAAATCTGAGCCAGAACCAAAGTGGTTCTACCTTTATTTCATCCTCGGTGTTCGAAACCGGCTCGGACTTCACGCTGCTCGAGCTCGACGATCAACCGCAACCGAGCTTCAACGTCTACTACTCGGGCTGGGACGCGCGCAACCAGCTTCCATCTTCGACGACCGTCATCCATCACCCCGAAGGGGACGAGAAGTCGATCAGTTTCGATGACGACCCTCCAACCGTTACCTCCCTCGGCGGCACCGCATCGCCCGGCAACGGCGGGTACTTACGCGTTGCGGACTGGGACCTCGGCACAACCGAGGGAGGTTCCTCCGGAAGCTGCCTCTTCGACAGTGCGTCCAAACGATGCGTCGGAACACTCTCGGGAGGATTCGCCGCATGTGGCAACGACGAGCCCGACTGGTTCGGGTGGGTCCACGCACACTGGACTGGTGACGGTACGTCTGCGACCCGTTTATCTGATTGGCTCGATCCCGGCGACACAGGTTCGCTGACCTGGGGCGGTATCGATCAAGGTGGTATCTTTGCCGATGGATTCGAGACCGGTAACACATCGGCCTGGGCGCGCACCGTACCGTAGAACAGAACGAATAGATATTCGGGCTCGGTTTCTATCGGCACCGCGGCGCTGTGCCGCGGTTCTTCGATGTCGAATGTGACACCCTCAGCGCGAAAAAACGTTGTTTCGTTACACCCGGTCAGCCAACAGCCCGTCGTATCTTGCTCTGACCTCTTCCTGATCGTACTTACGCTCGAGGCGGCGGACGATGAAGTGTCCGCGCGCCATATCCTGGAAGTGATCGATGAACAGGACATTGATGGTGGCCCCGCCGAGAGCACCCAACACCGGCACGCCCTGGGCGATGATCTTCTCGCCGACGACAGTGTTAAACCGGGCAGCGATCTGCGCCAGCAGGCGGACGATGACCGGTGCACCGTCCTCGACCACGGTTCGCCCCGCCACGTACTTCGCGGCTTCACTGACGGCACGGGCCAGGGCCGCCCGAACAGCGAAGTAGCCGGACTCGGTCGCGTCGTCGCTCGTAGAGGGTCCGCCCATGGCGAACACCTCGAGACACGCCAGCCTCGCCTCCGGGGCCAGGAGATCTTCCCCCTCGCTGCGCGCAACGTCGGCGATGGATCGCAAAATGATGGTGGTTGTGATCGGCAGCTCGATTGGCAACGCGGCCAAACCAAAGACTCCGCCAACTCCTCCGGACAATCCGGCCGCCGCCATGTGGCTCTTCAGCCACGGCCTGCCACCTCCCCGTTTGCCAAGCGTTATCGCCGCGGTATTGACGGCCGCGCGCAGGGACACCTGCACGGCATTCGTGATTTTGTCGCCGGCGCTCTTCGGAAGCCTGTCGAGCGCATACTCGATCGGCATGCCCACGATGCCCGAAACCTTGGCGATGAATCCTGGGCTCTCGAGCAACTCCACGGCATTCTCGAGGTCCTGTAGGTCCTTGTTGCTCCACTCCATCAGGACCGATCTCCTTCCTGCTCTCCAATGGCTACCAATACCGCTTCCACAAAGATAGGGCAAAAGGAGGCCAGTTGTAAGGTTGTGATGACTGGCGCTCGCGCATCCGGCAGCCCCCGGCGCCTCGCAACGGGAAACCCAGTCCAACCTTCAGACGTAACGGTCTCCAGGTTTGACATCCGTCCCGACAGCTAAACCCAGAATGCATCAATGCAAAGGGGGGTACCTGTCTATCCGAGCACAATGTGGACTTGGTGCTCGCGAGCGTCGTCAACCAACGGAACCAGCGCTCCATCCGCAAGCGGGGTCCCGTCAAGGCTGAGGCTGGATACTCCCTGGCAGACTCCATTCGGGTTCTCGACGGTGATCCGGTAGAGCGTGTCGCCATGACGGTAGGCGATCTCGAAGCTTTTCCACTCCTTGGGAATGGACGGATCGATACAGAGGGCGGAACCTCGCTTCTGGAATCCGAGAATCCACTCCAGGCCGAGGCGGTAGAGCCAGCCGGCAGCACCGGTGTACCAGGTCCATCCTCCCCGCCCGACGTGAGGCGGTTCGGAATAGACATCTGCGACGACGGCGTACGGCTCCACCTTGTACACGTCAACCTTTGTGCGGTCGCTGGCATGGTGGATGGGACTCAGCAATTTGAATAGATCGACGGCTTTGTCTCCCTCGCCAAGCATGGCGAAAGCCACAGCTGACCAGATCGCCCCATGGGTGTACTGCCCACCGTTTTCGCGGACGCCGGGCAGATACCCCTTGACGTATCCGGGGTCCAGGGGTGTTTGGTCGAATGGCGGCGTGAAGAGCATGATCAGGCGGTCGTCGCGTCGGACGAGTCGCTGCTCTACGGACTCCATGGCCTGGCGTGCCCGCTCCATGTCGCCGGCACCGGATATGACCGCCCACGACTGGGCTATGGAATCGATCTGGCACTCTTCGTTTTTCGCCGATCCGAGCGGCGTCCCGTCATCGAAGAAAGCACGCCTGTACCACTCTCCGTCCCAGGCCTCCTCCTCCAGCGAGGCCTCGAGAGAAGCGACGCTGCTCCGCCACCGTGCCGCACGCTCCTCTTCGCCGCGGAGGTCGGCGACGCCGGCGAATTCCCTCAAATTCATGATGAGAAACCAACCAAGCCAGACGCTTTCTCCCCGGCCCTCATGGCCGACGCGGTTCATGCCGTCGTTCCAATCCCCGGCCCCGATCAAGGGAAGGCCATGGCTGCCCACTTCGAGGCTACAGTCCAGGGCCCGCGCGCAGTGTTCATACAGCGTCGCCTGATCTTCTGACTGCTTGGGCTCGAAGTAAGCCTCCTGTTCGCCCTCCGCCAGGGCTGGCCCCTCGAGCCATGGAACCTCCTCGTCGAGCACGGCCCAGTCTTCGGTCGTCCGGAGATAACGGACTGCCGCATACGGCAGCCAGAGGCGGTCATCAGAGATTCTGGTCCGCACTCCGCGACCCGTCGGGGGATGCCACCAGTGCTGGACATCACCTTCATGGAACTGCCGAGCGGCGGCGCGGAGGAGGTGTTCGCGCACGATATCGGGTCGCGCAACCACCAGGGCCAAGACATCCTGGAGCTGGTCGCGGAACCCGTACGCCCCGCCAGACTGGTAGAAGGCAGAACGGGACCAGATCCGGCAGGAGAGCGTCTGATAAAGAAGCCAGCGGTTGAGGAGAAGGTCCATCGAGGGGTCGGGCGTCTTGACCTGCACAGCTCCCAGCACCCGGTCCCAGCCTTCTGAGACCTCGAGTAGAGCCGCGATGCAATCCTTTTTGCGATAGCGTTCGACCAGGGATCGGGCTTTCTCGCTGCTTTCCTCCTGACCCAACATGAATACGATTTCGGTGCGTTCTCCCGGTTCGAGCTCCACCTTCGCCTGCAGAGCGGCGCAGGGGTCCAGGCCCGCTCCAGTCTTTCCCGAGAGCTCCCGCCCCCGTTCCAGCGACGCGGGATGATCGAGGCCGGCGTTCCGGCCCAGAAACTCGAGGCGGTCGCCTGTGCAGGTGGTCTGACGCCCGCCAAGGTCTGCAAAAGCGACCCGCCCCGCGAATTCCCCGTTCCAGGCGTTGCGCGCGAACATGGCTCCGGTCGTGGGATCGATTTCAGTGACCACGAAAGGCGCGGAGCCACCCCGACCGACCCCCAGCACCCACTCTGCATACGCCGTGACCGAGAGCCGTCGCTTGCGGTGGGACCGATTCTCCAGGGTGAGGCGGGAGATCTTGACGGGGTCCCGCGGAGGCACGAACTGCAGGAGGTCCATTGCGATGCCGTGGGATAAGTGCTCGAAGCGACTGTATCCCTGGCCGTGGCGAATGATATATGGCCGGGTTTCTTCGCGGATCGGGAGACTGGTCGGTGCCCAGACGACACCGCTGTTCTCATCCCGAACATAAAACGTCTCGCCCGGTGGGTCGCTGATGGGATCGTTCGACCACGGCGTGAGCTTGTTCTCCCGGCTGTTGACAGACCAGGTAAAGCCCGAACCCGACTCGGAGGTCTGAAAACCGAAATCTGGGTTGGCCACCACATTGATCCAGGGAGCAGGTGTCCATTGCCCTTTTCCCAGAGCAGTGACGTATTCGCGGCCGTCCGCTGTGAATCCGCCCAAGCCATTGAAGAACTCGAGATTCATGGTGGGAGGGGAAACGGTCTTGGTCGGCTCGGGTGGCGCTCGGAGCCGAAGCGGAATCGGCCCCGGCCTCGACCGCCCCAACCGAACCACCTGCTCTGCCAATGAGCCCCGGCGCGCCAGAATCACGACTCGCGCCGCGGCGCGCAGCAGGACCTGGTCCGTCGCCGGCACGAGATCGGCCCTGAGCAGGAACACGCCCCCATGTTCTGGATGGCCCTCGTGGCCGGCTGCGGACTGGCTCGCTCGCACCATGCCTTCGAGGGACTCCTGGAGACCCGGAGCGTAGGAGGTGCCCTGCGCATTCAGGATCACCAGGTCGGCGGCAATCCCCTTCCGGTACCAATATTCGTGCGCCCGCAGGAGCTGCCTCGCGACCTCCCGTTCCTCCTCCGTCTCGATCTCCACCAGAGCGATCGGAAGATCGCCGGAGATTCCGTAGGCCCAGAGCCCGGGCTGGCTGCCGCGGTTTTTGGCCAGCTCCTGAGGCGCCACACGCAACGTGGGATCGATGTAGAGCAGACGATTGGCCAGGCGCTGGAAGAGATGCGCCTCGTCCTGGGTGATCCGGAGGTGATGCAGCTGGGCCTGGGCCTGGGTCCAGGCGAGCGAGCTCTCTCGCTCGAAGGTTTCCCGCTGGCGGTATTTCTCAGCCGCCACGAGGACCTCTTGCCGAGAATGTGCGACGAGCGTCGTGAATACGAGATGGGCTGTCCCGCGACTGGGAATCGCCACGCGCTGCCGCAAGCTCATGATGGGGTCCAAAACAATCCCGGCCCTATTCGAAAGCGGCGCCCCGTCGATGACGGACAGCGGCGTTCGAATCCCGCGGCCGCGGCCCAGAAATCTTGCGCGATCGCTCTCGTACTGCAACGTGTCGTCCGTCCCCCCATCGAGCGCGAGCAGATGAGCGAGCCAGACCCGGGGCTCGTCCGCCGACCGCGGGCGACGTGAAGCCAGGAGAGTCCCGAGTTCGGGGACGAATTCCGTCTCAACGAAGAGCTTTGAAAACGCGGGATGAGCCTCGTCGACGCCCTGTGGAGCCAACACGACCTCGGCATAGGACGTGACGTCGATCTCACGGTCCCTGTCCTCGAGATTGGTGACCGTCAGCCGGCGAAGCTCGGCGTCGTCTTCAGGGGAAACCACGATCTCGAGAGTGGTCGACACCGACCGGTGCCGCTGCATGATCTTGGCCCGGTCCTCGGAGTAAACGACGTCGTAGGCGTCCGCTTCGGTCCCGCTGGGCTGGAACCCGGCGGACCAGAGGTCACCCGTCTTCGCGTCCCGGAGGAAGATGAACGAGCCCCAGTCGTCACACGTCGCATCCTCCCGCCAGCGGGTGACGGCAAGGTCCCCCCACCGACTGAAGCCGGCGCCCGCGGCCGTAACCATCACCGTGTAGCGGCCATTGGACAGGAGATGGGTGCGGGGCGTGATGTCGTGCGGCGATTCAAAGCGGCGCAGGGTTGGGGGAACAAGATCGCGGACGACCGCGGTTGTCCGCACCTCCTCGGCCCTGGGCCGCGCCACCGCCACCGCGCGCGGCGTCCGTTCCTGCAGGAGGAGCTCCGCCGCCTGGACCAGGGGATGGGCGTGAAACCGCCTCCGAGTCTCGCCGTCGTGAACCACGTTCCCCAGGGCTACGATGGTCATGCCCTGGTGATGGGCCATATATGCCCGGACCACGGCCACCTGATCCCCCTCCGGCAGCCTCGAAGGGGTGTAGTCCAGCGCTTCGTAGAGGCCGTAAGCGCCGCGGGCTCCGATCTCCTCGAGGCGGGCGAAATTCTTCACGGCGGCACTCGGGTCGACCATGGCCGCGAGGGCGGTGGCGTAGGGAGCCACGACCACGTCCTCGCCCAGCCCGCGCTTGAAACCCAGGCCGGGCACGCCGAAGTCCGAGTACTGATAGGTGAGGTGCACGTCGCGAACGTTGTAGGCAGACTCGGAGACCCCCCACGGGACCTTCCGGTCGGCACCGTACCGGATCTGATACCCCACCACCAGCCGGCAGGTGAGGTCGAGAAGGCTGTGGGCGGGCTGCCGCATCACCAGGAGCGGCATGAGGTACTCGAACATGGATCCCGACCAGGAAACGAGGGCAGCCCCACGACCCACCGGCGTGAGGGCCCGGCCGAGACGGAACCAGTGCCGGGGCGACACGTCGCCCTTGGCGATGGCTACAAAGCTCGCCAGCCTGGCCTCGGAGGCCAGGAGGTCGTAGCAACTGGGATCGAGCATGTCGTCATCCACACGATAGCCAATAGAGAAGATCTTGCGCGAGGAATTGAAGAGAAACTGGAAGTCCATCGCCTCGACCATCGCTTCGGCGCGGAGCGCGAGGTCGGAGAGGCGGCGCCCGAAGCTGGTCTCCGCCCTCTCTGGTGCGTCCAGCCTCTCGAACAGCAGGTCGGTTTCGATGTCCCGAGCGTGGCTCCGGATCGTGTCCCGAACGGCCCTCGCCCAGACGCGGACCTCCGGCGAGGGGCCGTCGTCGACCCTGGCGGAGAGGGTCCGAGCGATATCCAGCAGCTGCTCCGCCTGCGTCCCGAGCTCCTCGAGACGTTGGACCCATTCGGAAAGAACAGCCGGGGGATCCTCCACAACGGCCAACATTCCTTCAGCGACCTCTCGCAGCTGTACCGCCGTAACCGTCTGCGTGCGCTGCGGATGCTCGGCCTTTTCCGCCGACTCGAGAACCAGATCGAGAGCGTCCCTGATTCCCTCCAGGACCTGCGGGCCGAAGCGAGGGCGGTGCATGAGCTCGCGGCACGATTGAGCCAGAGCGATCAGGTGCCCGGCGAGATTGCCGCTGTCCACGGTGGAAACGTATATCGGCTCCAGCGGCCGCAGGTGCCGGGTGTCGTACCAATTGCAGAAGTGACCGCGGACGCGGTGCAGTGTGTCCATAGTCTGCAGCGTGGCCTCGAGCCGTTCCGCGGTTTCAAGAATCCCGATCCAACCGAAATCATGGGCAGCTATCGTACTGAGTAGATAGAGACCCAGATTGGTCGGCGAGGTGCGGTGGGCTCGGACAGGCTCAGGGTCTTCTTGAAAGTTGTCCGGCGGCAGGGCATGCTCTTCCTCGTCCACAAACGTCTCGAAGAAGCGCCAGGTCCGGCGAGCGATGAGGCGCAGTGAACGCGTCTCCTCGGCAGATAGGTCCTGTGCCGTCACGACCTCTGAGGGTGTGCTGATTCGCCAAGCGACTGCAGGTGCCAGCACCCAGAGGAGAACGAACGGCAACGCCACGGGCCAGGCTTGTGGCTTGAGCACCGCGCAGAGCGAGCCGGCTGCAAGGGCGACCACCACACCCCAGCGAAGATCCCTGTAAAAAGCCCTCGGCGTCACGTTGGCCCCGTAGTCCGCCTGCGCCGCCGTCATCCACTCGAGAAGGTTCCGCCTCGTCAGGTAGAGCCTGCCGAGCGTGCGCCCAATGGCATCCGCCATCAGCCACGCCTGATCGGCGAGCATGGTGATGCCGAGGAAGGTCTGCGACGACGCCACCCAAATGTCACGGCCCACAGCGCGCAGGTGGCTTCGCTTGGAGATCCGCGAGCGCCGTGGAGCGATGTTGTCGAGAACCGGAATGAAGGCGGGCACCGCGATCGATCCGATGATCAGGCCGGCCCAGAGGAGCGGAGGAACGGCGGCAAGGATCCAGGAAGCTACCAGCACGAGAAGAGACAAAGGTGCAACCAGGCTGCGGCGGAGATTGTCGATCATCTTCCATCGGCCTTCGGTCGGTATGCGAGCCCTCTGCTTTCGCCCCGAGGCGTCACGCGCGTAGCCCAGGATCCACGGCAGGAGCTGCCAATCGCCCCGCACCCACCGATGGCGGCGGCGGGCCGCCACCTGGTAGTTGGTGGGGAACTCCTCGAAGAGATCCACATCGGTCAACAGCCCTGCGCGCGCGAACACGCCCTCGAAAAGATCGTGGCTGAGGAGTGTGCTCTCCGGGACCTTCTCCTCCAGCGCCGCCTCGAAGATGTCGACGTCGTAGATTCCCTTCCCCGTGTAGGACCCTCCCTCGAAAAGGTCCTGATAGACATCGGACACCGCCGCCGCGTAGGGGTCCACGCCTCCCGGGCCTGAAACGATCCGCTGATACGTCGTGCTTCGGGGGCCGGTCGGCAAGGAGGGCGTGATCCGCGGCTGCAAGATCCCGTAGCCCTCGACGACGCGTCCCTCCCGTGGGTCGAATCGTGTCCGGTTGAACGGGTGCGCAATCGCCCCGACCAACCGATATGCGGCTCCTTTGGGAAGCCGGGTGTCGGCATCAAGGGTGATGACGTATCGAACCCCATGCGGCACCGTGGGCGGCTGTCCGTTGATCGAGATGAACGTGGTGTCCGTGGCGCCGCGAAGGAGACGGTTCAGCTCATGGAGCTTTCCTCGCTTCCTTTCCCATCCGATCCACTTGCCCTCCCCCTCGTTCCAGAGACGCCGGCGGTGCAGGACAAGGAACCGCTGCCCCCCCCCAGAGGGACCCTCGTACTTTTCATTGAGGCGCGCGATGCCGTCGATCAGGGCGGCAAGGAGCTGATCGTCTCCGGGCATCTGCTCATGGCAGGCGTCCCTCCAATCGGAGAGGAGGGCAAAGTGGAGATGCCCCCCGGAATTCGCCAGGTAGTGCACCTCGAGCCGCTCGACCTGCTCCTCGATCTCCGCCTCGCTGGTGAGAAACGTGGGTACGACGACCATGGTTCGAAACTCCGGAGGCACCCCCTGGGGGAGCTCGAGCTTGGCGTTCAACCTCGGTGAAACGAGAAACGTCACCAGGCGATGGACCAGGGATACCGCAATCTCCGAGGCGGGAGCGAGAGCCAGGAGTCCCAGCAAGACGAGGACCGAGAGACTTGCCCCGGCAGTCCAGGTGAGGAACAAAAGGCCGGACACCAGGACGGCGGTGATGCCGGTAATCGCTCCCAGATATTCGCCAGCCGCATGGGCGCGATAGAAGCGGCGGAGTCGGTTTCGCAAGGGGACACGAAAGCCCAGACGCTTCTCGAAAGCCAGTCTTCCCTGGGACAGGAGGTAGTACGCCGGATACTCCTCGGCCCGCCGGGGAACACCGGGAAGTTCCAGGACGCGCTCCCGAGGCGCGGGCGCGGCTCATCCACCCCTCCGGCGCCGGGGCGAGCCTCCGGCGTGCTCTCCTCTCCTGCGTCGCGCGCCAGGCGCACGGCCTTCCGTGCCACCTCGAGTTCCGAGTGCCTCGAACCTCGGGAGAGCATCTCGATCTGGACCCGGCACAGGATCCGCGTCTCGGAATCCATCTCCGCGAACCCGGGGACGGCACGCAGAACCTCGTCCACCAGGCTGACGGCCTCGAAAAAATCGGTCCAGTCGACGGAGGACATCCATTGCATGCTGGTGATGATGTTGCGGACGGTGACGTTGGCCGCGCCCTGGGCATGTTGCTCCCGGGCGACCACCTCATCGGCTGACGTTCCCTGGGCGCTCAGCTTCTCATTGAGCCAGTCCAGGACCGGCATGACCGAAGCGTCCTGGTCACGAAGCCGCTGAAAGAGCTGCATGGCGAACGCATCAACCAGGGGGCCATCGCCCACGCGCCGCAGAACATCCTCTGCTTGCTCCACCCGCCAACCGCTCAGACCCAGGAGTCGGTCCGCCAGCTCGTCGGCCCTGGCCCTCGCCTGGCGGGAGCGGACGATCAGCTGCGCCAACCGCCGCAGGTTTTCCACCAGGGCCACGCGGAGGTGGATGGCGATCGCCCACCCCTCGCCGATGGTGAGTGGCTGGACGCGCTGGTAGGCGCGAACAAATCGCTGCAGCGTCCCCAGCTGGAACCGGCTGTCGGTATGGGCAACGTAGGCCCAGGCCAGCCCGTAGACGCGGGGGTGTCCCACGAGGTGGCCCTCCGCGATCTTGGGCAACAGACGGTAGTAGCCCTTCGGGAGGTGGTCCCGGATGTCCCTGATCTGTTCGTCGACGATGTGGAAGTTGTCGAGGAGCCACTCCGCGGCCGGTGTAATCTCCCTTTTCTCCTGCACCGTCTTGGCAATGTCCCGGTATGCGGCCAGAAGGACCCTTGCGTCCTCGTCGATCCGGGCGAGGAGATTTTTCCCTCTGGAGGGCTTCTCAGTCGTGCGCTGGGCCGCGGCCAGGCTCTCGGCGTGTTGCTCCAGGCGCTCCATGCCGAAGATCTCGGCGCGGATTGGTTCGTCCATCTGAGGGGGAGCCGCCATGACGGCGTCGGTGGCGCGCACGTTCAGCTTTCGTTCCGGCTGTGCCTCACGGGAAGCTCACCTCGAGGAGATTCTACTCGAATTACAGCAGATCGGTCCGGTTCCACGCTAGCCTGCATGTCTCACCAGCTTTCTGCTGTTGATGTCTCAAAGATATGCGGCTGGAGCCATCCGCTGTTTCCGACGGGACAGCGCGGTCGGAGGCCGCGAGTCATCACGCCGAAGAAAGCGGCATGTGGCCCGAGCCAGGGGGGCGAGGAGGGTGGGCGGTTGGCGTAGGGCCACCCGCTCATCTCGGCGGGATGCGTCGTGGTCGGGCGGGAGGTGGACGACTCATACCAGCGACCACCGGATTTGAAGTCCACTATGAACGCAATGTTGACAGTGCTTTTTAGGACCCCCCCCGGCCCGAACCTAGCCCGGTCGAGCCCGATCGAATATTCCACGACTTCACCTTGCAACAATGCGGAACGTGGCGCTTGGAACTTCTGGTTCATCTGTGATTCAACGCACTCCGGCCGTCGGCAGGACTGTGCGTTCCGTCGTACAGTAGAGGGAGATGGTGTATCAATAATCCTGAATTGAAAATCGCTTGATTGGAGGAGTGCGTGACCGAAGGACAGCGACCGCTGATTGTCGGTGAGGTGCTCTTCGACGTGATGCCCGACGGCACCCGTGTGCTCGGCGGCGCGCCCTTCAACGTCGCCTGGCACCTCGAGGTATTCGGCCTGCGGCCGCTGATCATCACCAGGGTAGGTGCCGGTGAATCCGGCGACGAGGTATTGAATGCGATGGAAGAATGGGGCATGGACGTGAGCGGGGTCCAGCGAGACGATACCCATCCCACCGGGCGCGTGCAGGTCGATCTGGATGACGGCGAACCCACATTTCACATCCTCCCGGACCAGGCCTACGATCACCTCGATTTCGAACTGGCAGTGCAATCGGTGGCCGGAACTGCCTGTTCTCTCCTTTACCACGGCAGCTTGATATCGAGGCGAGAGGGCTCGCGTTTGGCCCTCGATCGCCTGAAAGAGGCGTCGGGTCTTCCGGTTTTCACTGACGTCAACCTGCGGGACCCCTGGTGGGATCATGAGAAAGTAATTGCATCCGTTCGTCAAGCCAGGTGGGTCAAACTCAACGAAGGCGAACTCGACCTGCTCGCCGACGACTCCGATTCCGCGACGGCAGATGAATTTCTGGCGGACCACGGTCTCGACGCGGTGATTGTGACCAGGGGCGGACGTGGCGCGGTCGTTGTGGATGGCGGGGGTGTGTTCGAGGCGACCCCACCGGCAGAGGTGGAGGTGGTCGATACGGTGGGCGCGGGCGATGCCTTCAGCGCGGTGTTCATCCTCGGCCTCGTTTTGGGCTGGTCGACTGAAGTGACCCTGGAACGGGCCCTCGAGTTCGCCGCGGCCGTTTGTACGGTGCAAGGTGCCACCGTCAGGGATCGTGGTTTCTACTCCGAGTTCAGAAAATCGGATTGGTCGTGAACAATGGCTGATGAGAGATGGGCTCTATATCGCGTTGATCAGTCTCCACGGGCTCATTCGTGGCGAGGAGCCCGAGCTCGGCAGGGACGCCGACACCGGCGGCCAGGTTCTGTACGTACTCGATTTGGCTCGCGCGCTCGCGGAGCACCCCGACGTCTCGCGGGTCGAGCTGATGACCCGCCAGATCCTGTCGACCAACGTTGACTACCAGTACGGCGAGCCTCTCGAACAGATCGCCGACCGCGCCTGGATCCGGCGTTTACCGTTCGGACCTCACCGCTACCTCTACAAAGAGCACCTGTGGCCCTATCTGCCACAGTTTGTCGACAACGCCCTGGTCCACTTCCGTGAGATCGGTAGCGTGCCCGATGTCATCCACAGCCACTACGCCGATGCTGGCGATGCCGGAGTCCGCCTGGCGCGGCTGATCTCCGCCCCCCTGGTGCACACGGGCCATTCGCTCGGACGGGTCAAACAGCAGCGGCTGCTCGAAAAAGGTCTCTCGCAGGAGGTGATCGAGGAGCGCTACCACATGAGCCGTCGCATCGAGGGGGAGAAGCGGGTCCTCGATCGCGCCGACCTGATCATCGCCAGCACCCAACAGGAGATCGATGAGCAGTACGGTATGTACCCGGCCGTCGCCCGGAGTCGCATGGCGGTCATACCGCCGGGCGTCGACCTCGGCCGATTTCGCCCGCCAAGGAGGGGCGAAGTATTCAAGGTCGCACGGGTGATCGACCGTTTTCTCGAGCAGCCGAAGAAGCCGATGATTCTCGCCGTGCAGCGTCCGGACGAGCGCAAGAACCTCGAGACCCTGATTCGCGCCTACGGCGAGAGCGATTCTCTGCGGGAGCTCGCGAACCTGGTGCTGCTCGTCGGCACCCGGGATGACATCGACACGGTGCCGAAAGGCCAGCGCAAGGTTCTTCAACAGATGCTGCGACTCATCGATCGCTATGACCTCTACGGGTCGGTGGCGTATCCGAAGCAACACTCCTCGGAAGACATTGCCGAGATCTATCGTCTGGCCGCCTCCCGGCGAGGGGTGTTCGTGAACCCGGCTCTGACCGAGCCGTTCGGGCTGACGCTCATCGAAGCCGCGGCCAGCGGGCTTCCGATCGTTGCCACGAACGACGGCGGTCCCCAGGAAATTGTCCGCATTTGCAGAAACGGCGTGTTGATCGATCCGCTCGATGCCGACGGCCTGGCTGAAAACCTGGTTGAGGCCCTGTCGGATCGGACGGAGTGGAGCCGGCGATCACGAGCAGGTATCCGCGGTGCGGATCGTCACTTCTCCTGGAAGGGACATGTCGCTCGAGTACCTGAAGCGGATGAAGCCGCTTCGGCGGCAGTGGAAAGAAGAAGGCAGCCGTCCCGCGCGCCCGGATGGCGCTGGCGGACCGTCTGCTGGTATGCGACATCGACAATACGTTGATTGGAGATCGCCAGGCTCTTGCCGAACTATTGGCGTGGCTCGAGCTGAACCGCGACCGGATCGCGTTCGGCGTCGCTACCGGCCGCGTGCTGGAGCGAACGCTGACCGTCCTCGAGGAGTGGAACGTTCCACGACCCGACGTGCTCATTACCGGGGTGGGCTCGGAGATCCGATACGGGCGCCCCGATCTGGTGATGGATCGGAACTGGCAACGAATCATCAATCACCGGTGGAACCTCGGAGGCCTCCGCCAGTGCCTCGCCGATGTTCCGGGGATCCGCCTGCAACCGGCGAGCGACCAGCGTGAGTTCAAGCTCAGCTATTTCGTCGATCGTTTCGCCTGGCCGGGCACGCGCGAAATTCGAAAGCGGCTCAAGGAGCACGGCCTTGCTGCAAACCTCATTTTTTCCCATCATGAGTTCCTGGACCTGCTGCCTATTCGTGCGTCCAAGGGCCGCGCGATTCAATACCTGGCTCGGCGCTGGGGTTTCGAGATGAAAGAGGTGCTGGTGGCCGGCGACTCCGGCAACGATGCCGACATGCTCCGGTCAGGGGCCCTCGGCGTGGTGGTGAAGAACCATGGCAGCGAGCTGCGCTACCTCCGCGGACGAGAGCGGATTCACTTTGCCGAGTCTTGCCTACGCCCGTGGAATCCTGGAGGGCATTCACCGGCACTGGGAAATCTCCGACGCAGTCGATCGATTCAAACCTGTGAGAAAGTCGGGTTAGCGATTCTCGAGCAACGTCGCGGCCCTTGGCCGGTACTGCAGGCCGTATAACAGCTCCAGATAGCGGCGGACCTCGGCCTGCTCGAGATTGGTCATGTATTTCCAAAACCCGTAGATGCGGCTGAGCGTCATCAGGCGCTCGGCGTAGAGCTTCCACGTGAAACGGCTGTTGACCCGCTCGATGCCACCGCGTGAGATTTCGTCCCAATGGTCCGGGTCTTTGGAGCACCGCTCGAAGAAATCCGCCATCAGGTCGGCCGCCCGGGCACCGTGGTTTGGATCGATGTGGAATCCGCTGACGCCGTGCTCGATGATTTCCAGCGGACCACCGAAACAGGTCGCGAAGGTCGGCAAGCCCGCAGACCATCGCTTCGATCACGGTCAGCCCGAATGCCTCGAAGACCGCTGGTTGTACGAACGAGCCACGGCGGTCCGCGACAAAACGGTAGAGCTCACTGCCCATCACCCGATCGACGTGGCGCACCCAGCGCATTTGACCGTCGAGCTCGTACTTGTCCATCAGCTCGTGCATACGGTTGATTTCTGCCGTTTCTTCGGCGTCAGCCGAGTGTTCGGCGTTCACGAAACCGGCGACGATAAAGAGGTTCGCCTGCCCGCGCAACCGGTCGCTCTCACCGAACCACTTCGCGAGCCCGGTGAGGTTTTTGATCCGGTCCAACCGAGCCATCGAAAAAATGACCGGCTTGTCGGGATCCTCGAGCTGGCCGCGTGTGTCCGGATGACCGTCCTCCAGGAGCCGTGCCTCGAGCTCCGGCTGGAGGCCCGTGAGGCGGCGCGCTTCCTCCGTGTACGGGAAAGTAGATCTCGGGATCGGCCCCGGGCGAAACGATGTTGAATTTGCGGATCGAAGACGTCGATGCCGTTGACGACCCGGTACAGCCCGGGCATGGTGAAGGAGCTGGTAGCTCTCGTACTGGCCGACGCTCTCTGAAGTGCCGGCGATCTCCTGGTAGGTGCTGGTGATGATGAAGTCGGCGGTGTTCATGGCGATGAGATCGGCGGTGAACTGGCAGGAGAAGTGGTAGTGGTCCTCGTTGTCCTTCCAGTAGAGGTCGGAGTAGGAGATACTTGGTCTTCTCCAGGGCGTGGGCGATGTTGCACTGGGTGACGCCCAGCCGCTGCGACGAGAGGCTGGCCACCAGGTTGCCGTCCGAGTAGTTGCCGATGATGAGGTCGGGGTCGCCGCCCAGCTCGGCGAGCGATCTCGCGTCTCCGCCTCGAGGGCGAAGCGCTCCAGGTAGGGCCAGATCTCGAAGCGGGAGATCCACTGGGGGATGACCTCTCCGCTCTGCGTCCGGAAGGGAACCCGGAGGATCCGGGCGTTCTCGGTTCCCGAGATCGGTTCCAGGCGCTGGTTGCAGGTCGGTTCCCTCGGCTTCGGGGATCAGCCGGGTCACGACCAGGATCTGCGGCTCGACGTCCAGCCCCTGCTCGTGCAGATCGACTCGCGCATCTCCGTTCTCGAGAGCCCGCACCTGGTCCAGGATGTAGACCACCTGGCCGCCGGTGTCCGGCTGGCCCAGCACGTCGGACTGGCCGAAGTAGCCGTGGGGCGAGATGATCGCCACGTTGAAGATCATCGGGATGCGGGCCAGAAAACTCTCGAGGAGGCGCGGTCCCGGGGCCTCCAGGAGATCCTGGAGGAGCTGCAGGCTCTCGCGGATGCGGGCGACGGTTCGTCCCCATCCCGGGCTCGAGCCCCAACCCGAGGAGCTCCGGCTCGACCTCCGACCACTTCGTCTCCGGCTCCTTCCGCTTGAGAAGGTCCTGGGCGTCGCGCAGCGCGCGGCGGACGGCCTCGGGATCATCGAGCCGCGGGTTGAGCATGAGCTGGCGGCCGTCGGTAGTGTGCAACGACAGGAACGAAACGAGGCGTTTCAAGCCGAGGTCGGCCTTTGCGAGAAGTTGGCCGGAGAGCTGGCGGTTGAGGAATTCGAGCCCACGTCCGATGGAGTGCACCTCGCGGAGGCGGGGAAACTCGTGGCTGAACGGACCGAAGTCGATCTCGACCGGCCAGCCGCCATGGTATCCGTCGGGCTCGATCAGCGATTCCTTGAATGCCTGATACCGGGCGACTGATACCCGTTCGAGTTGCATGGTCTCGGCGTGGATTCTGAAGAAGGTCCAACGGCCGACATCCGGGCGGACCGCCAGGTAGATCCAGGGCGCTTGGAGGGCCGCCTCCTGGGTGAGCTCGATCGCATCCCCGAGCACGCTGCCCTCGAGCACCCGGCCTTGATCGGTGGCGCAGAATGCGGTGAAACCATCAATCAGATCCGACCGCAACAAAAACGGCTGGTCCCGGCTGAAGTAGGTGTGGAGGAGCATGTACACCGAGGCCCGGTTGTCCTCGATGAACTCTTGAACGTTTGCTGTGTTGATTGCCATTGTGTCCTTTTCGCTTAAAGCGCCGCAAATGATCAACTGTAAATATACCAATGCGGTGAATAGGTACCAGGTCCGGCGGGTGCCACGTTCACCATTACACCTATTGAGAAGCCGCCCGGGACTCGATCACGCCGAAGGGAGCGGCTAGTGGCCCTCGCCAGGCATGGGTGCCAAGGCGTGAGATGGGTGCCAGGTACGGCTACTTGACAAAAACACTTCGTGCTCCGCGAGAAGAGGCAGGCTTCGTTCCCAAGCGGGGATTGAGATTGAAGCCTGGTGAACCGCCTGGGACTCGATCGTGGCGAGAGACCGCGGTTCGTGGCCGTAGCCGAAGGTGGTGGCGGGCGGTGGCGGCGTACGGCCACCCGCTCATCTCGGCGGGACGCGTCGTGAGGTTGGGTGGGAGGTGGACGACGCAAACCCAGGACCACCGGATAAAAAGTCCATTGCGAATGCAATGGTGACATATGCGGGCTAGCCCGATCCTAGCCCGCCCAGAGAGATCCAGAAACGTCGGAATCGATTGACTTACGATGTGGCTCGGAGGTGGGAATTGTACCTATGCGGCTTGTTCGGCCCTCCGACCAACAAATCGATATTGTCCGCCCATTCCTGAGTGAGGGCTGCCAGCTCGACACTGATTCGCCACCATGCGATCGAGGCCCGAGCTACCGGGCGGGAGTGGCGGTCTTTGCGATCGCTCTCCAGCGTTGATACAGTTTCATTCGGTCTGAAACCCGTGAGAAAAGAACTCATTGCTCGAACCGTGCTGGTGATCGGGATCGCAACAGCCGATCCCCCTGACCGCGTGTCCGCTCTGCGCTCATCAGAGCTTCCCCTTCGACCCATCCGGATCGCCGGTTGTGGAGAATGCGATGACGCGGTGGGCGCCTCGTGACGACCGAGCTGATCCTTGTCGGCGGCGGGCTCGCCAACAGCCTGATCGCCCACAGGATCCTCCTGGAGAGTCCGGACTTCCCGCTGCTCGTCGTGGACCGTCTGGCTTCCCTCGGCGCTAACCACACCTGGTCCTTTCATGACTCCGATCTCACCAGCGACCAACGACAGCGGATCGAACCACTGATCGCCCACCGCTGGTCGAGCCAGGAGCTACGCTTCCCCGGCCGGCGCCGCACCATTAACGATGGCTACAATTCGGTGACCTCAGAGCGTCTACACGGGGTCGTCGCCCCTGCGCTGGGAGACCGGATGCGACTGGGGACTGAAGTCGCGAAGGTCGGTTCCCACGCCATCCTTTTGGCCGACGGGGAGCGCATCGAGGCCCGGGCGGTCATCGATGGTCGCGGTGACCCGGGCGGCAGCCACTTGGACATCGGATACCAGAAGTTCCTCGGCCTCTTTGTCCGCCTTGCCGAGCCGCACGGGCTGAGCGGGCCGATCCTGATGGATGCCACGGTGGAGCAGGTCGACGGCTACAGATTCATCTACACCCTGCCCTTCTCGGATACCGAGGCGCTCATCGAGGACACCTACTACGCCGATGAACCGGATCTCGATCACCATCGACTGCGGAGCGGTATCGAAGACTACGCAGAGAAGCAGGGCTGGGTCATCGACGCGATCACCGGTGAGGAGGCAGGCGCGCTGCCCATCGTCCTCGGCGGCGACATCGAAGCCTTCTGGGCCGTCGGCCCCGAAGGGGTGGCCCGCAGCGGGATGCGAGGCGCTTTTTTCCACCCGACCACCGGCTACTCGCTCCCCGAAGCGGTCCGGTTGGCGGACGAGATCGCGGCGATCCCCGACCTCGAGAGCGCATCGCTCTACGAACTGACCCGGCGCCGTTCCGAGGAACTGTGGCGCCGCACCGGCTACTACCGTCTGCTCAACCGGATGCTCTTCCGCGCCGCCGAGCCCGAGTTGCGCTACCGTATCTTCGAGCGCTTTTATGGTCTGTCCGGGGGTCTGATCCGGCGGTTCTACGCCGGCCGATTGAATTGGATCGACAAGGTTCGGTTGTTGACCGGAAAACCGCCGGTACCGGTTCACCGGGCGCTCCGATGCCTTGCCGAGAACCGCGGACGGAGGAGTACACTCTCATCATCGAGCGGGGGGACCCAGTGAATCAAACACGCGCAGCGGTCATCGGCAGTGGGTTCGGCGGTCTGACTCTGGCCGTTCGCCTGCAAGCAGCGGGAATCGCGACCACCGTCATCGAGAAGCGCGACAAGCCCGGCGGGCGCGCCTATGTCTACGAGGACAAGGGATACACCTTCGACGGTGGACCGACCATCATCACCGCCCCACCCAGCCTCGAGGAAGTCTTCGCCTCCGCCGGTCGCGACATGTCGGACTACATCACCCTGCTGCCGGTGATGCCTTTCTACAGGCTCTACTGGGAAGACGGCTTCACCTTCGATTACTCCAACGACCTGGAAGCGACCACCCGACAGATCGCCGACAAGAGCCCTGGCGACGTCGACGGCTACATGAAATTCCTCGACTACGCCGAGGAAGTCTTCCACGAGGGCTACACCAAGCTCGCGGCGACGCCGTTTCTTAACTTCTGGAGCATGATCCAGGTCTCGCCCCAGCTCATCCGGCTGCAAAGCTACCGCAGCGTCTACTCGATCATCTCCAAGTTCATCAAGGACGACCACCTGCGCCAGGTCTTCAGCTTCCACCCCCTGCTGGTCGGCGGGAATCCGTACACCTCATCGTCGATCTACACCCTGATCCACTATCTCGAGCGCAACTGGGGTGTCTTCTTCGTCAAGGGCGGGACCGGAGCGCTGGTCACCGCGTTGGTCAAACTCTTCCAGGAGCTCGGCGGCGAGATCCGGCTCGGCTCGCCGGTGGAGCGGATCCACACCTCCAATGGCAGGGTCACCGGGGTAACCACTGCCGACGGTTGGCACGGCGATTTCGACGCCGTCGCCTCCAACGCCGACGTCGTCCACACCTACGACGTCCTGCTCGGCGACAACAGTGTCGCCCAGAGCGAGGCCGCGCGGCTGAAAAGGATGCGGTTCAGCATGTCTCTTTTCGTCGCCTACTTCGGGGTCCGGCGGCGCCATACCCAGATCGCCCACCACGACATCCTCTTCGGTCCGCGCTACAAACCGCACCTCAACGAGATCTTCAACGGGCCCGAGGTCTCCGACGACTTCTCGCTCTATCTCCACGCTCCGACCCTGACCGATCCGTCGGTGGCGCCGGAGGGCTGCGAGGCCTTCTATGTCCTGTCGCCGGTCCCCCACCTCGGCAACGCGCCGGTCGATTGGAGCGAGGAGGGCCCGCGCTATCGGGACAAAATACTCGCCTACCTCGAGAAACGCTATCTGCCCAATCTCCAGGCCGACATCGAGACCGTTCGGATCATCACTCCCGATCACTTCAAGAACACTCTCAATTCGCACCTCGGCTCGGCCTTCTCGCTCGAACCGATCCTGACCCAGAGCGCGTGGTTCAGGGTCCACAACCGGGACAGGAATATCGGCGGTCTCTACTTTGCCGGCGCCGGCACCCACCCGGGGGCCGGGGTCCCCGGCGTGGTCAACTCGGCCAAGGCGACGGCGGGGTTGATGATCGGCGATCTCCTCGGCGAGAGCGGCTGAGGGAAGTCGAATGGACCACGTCGTCGACCACGGTCAGGCCGTCATCGAAAAGGGTTCCAGCAGCTTCGCGGCCGCAGCGAAACTCTTCGACCCCGCAACCCGCGGCCGGGCCTACATGCTTTACGCCTGGTGCCGCCACTGCGATGATCAGACCGACGACCAGGAGCTTGGATTCGACGGCTCGCAGCTTCCTCCGGAGGAGGGACGGGCGCGGGTCGACCGGCTGCGGGCCGAGACGTTGCGGGCCCTTTCGGGGGAAACCATGGACGATCCGATTTTCGCGGGTCTCCAGAGGGTGGTCGCCGATTGCGACATGCCCCACCGCTATCCCATGGAGCACCTCGACGGCTTTGTCATGGATGTCGAGGGCCGTGAGTACCGGACCCTCGATGACACCGTGGAGTACTGCTACCACGTCGCCGGGGTGGTCGGGGTCATGATGGCCTACGTCATGGGCGTCCGCAGCGAGCCGACCCTCGACCGCGCCACCGATCTCGGGCTCGCCTTCCAACTGACAAACATCTGCCGCGATGTGGTGGAAGACGCCGAGGTCGGACGGGTGTACCTTCCCCTCGATTGGCTGACCGAGGCCGGTGTTCCTGCCAACAAGGTCGCGGCGCCCGAGCACCGCGACGGCGTCTTCGAGGTGGTCCGGAGGATTCTCTTCGAGGCCGACCGCTACTACCAGTCGGCCTGGCTCGGGATCTCACAGCTGCCGCCTCGTTCAGCGTGGGCAGTGGCGGCCGCCAACGCGGTCTACAGCGACATCGGCCGGCTGGTCCTCGAGCGCGGCCCGCGTGCCTGGGACACGCGGACATCGACGAGCAAGGCGCGCAAGATCTCGCTCGTCCTTGGCGCCGGACCCAAGTCCTGGACGGCGAGGATGTGGGGCAAGGGACCCGGTGACGAGCCGCGAGACCGGTTGTGGACGCGACCGAGGAATACCGGCCAACACTCGTGAGTGGACGAGTCGAGAATCACGGCAGCGTCGAAGCTGAACGCGCCCTGCTGGTCCGTGACGTGGTCAAGCGTTTCGGAGCCACCGCGGCGCTCGACCATGCCGGTCTCGAGCTGCGACGGGGCGAGCGTCTGGCCCTCCTCGGGCCCAACGGCGCTGGCAAGACGACGCTGGTGCGGTGCATCTGCGGTCGTGCGGTCCCCGACTCGGGAGAGATCGAGATGCTGGGCCAGCGGCTGCCCCCGAGCGGCGGGCGGCACGAGCTCGGCTTTGTCCCTCAGGAGATCGCTCTCTACCCCGATCTCACGGCCCGCGAGAACCTCGATGCCTTCGGCCGATTCCACGGGCTCGGGGGTGGCGAGCTGCGTCAAGCGGTCGACTGGGCCCTGGAGTGGACCGGTCTCGCCGACCGGGCGGACGATCTGACGAAGACCTTCTCGAGCGGCATGAAGCGGCGGGTCAACATCGCCTGCGGTGTCCTCCACCGGCCGCTCATCCTTCTACTTGACGAGCCGACCGTTGGGGTGGATCCGCAAAGCCGCGACAGGATCTTCGCCATGCTCGACGAACTGTGGCGCCAGGGAACCTCGATCCTACTGACCACCCACCAGCTGGAGGAGGCGGAGCAGCAGTGTGATCGGATTGTCATCATCGATCACGGCCACGCCATCGCTGAGGGGACCCTCACCGAGCTCATCGCGAGCACGGTGGGCGCTAACCGAAGGGTGATTTTCAAGCTCGCCGAGGCGTGTCCGAAGCTCGACGGCATGGCGACCGACGGCGACCGGCGGGAGCTCGTCGCCGAGGTCGAGGATGTCGTCCTCGAACTCCCGGATCTGCTGATTCGGATCCGTGAGAGCGGTGGCAAGGTCCTCGACCTCGAGGTCCACCCCCCTTCGCTCCACTCCGTGTTCATCCACCTCACCGGCCGGGAGCTGCGCGAATGATCTGGACGGTGGTTCGCGTTGGTCTGCTGCGGATGTGGCACGGTCGGACGGAGATTCTGCTGACCTTCGTCGTCCCCATCGCCTTCTTCACGATCTTCGCCTTTATCTTCGACGAGCAGATCGGGCTGGGGAAGTCGCCACGGGTCAACCTGGCCCTGGTCGACGAGGACGACACCGAGCTCAGCCGCGAGTTCATCACCGCGCTGGCCGAGTGGGAAACGATGCGCATCTACGCGCCAGCGGAACACGCCGAAGGGCTCTTTGTCTTCACCTCGGCAGAGCCGGCGAGAGAGCTCGTGCTCGCAGGGACGCTGCCGCTTGCTGTGGTCATCCCACAGGGCTGGACGGCTTCGCTTACGAACCCCGGAAAGGAGGCCGAGAGCCTCCGGCTGCTGGCAGACTCCTCGGACCCTGTGGCAACTCAGGTCGTCACCGCATTGCTTCGACAAACCTCGGGGCAGATCATGGGCGAACGCGCCCGTCAGCAGATCCGCATCTTCCTGTCCCTCTCGCCGGACCAGTTTGCCGAGTCTCCGGTTTCCCATTTCGCGACTCCAGTCGCCATCAACGTGGTCGATCTCCTCGCCGCCGACAAGGCCAACCCCGTGGTGTCCATGTACGCCGCCGGCATCGCGGTAATGTTCCTGCTCTTCGGTGCGGTGGGCAACTCGGGAACGCTGCTCGAGGAGGAGGAGAACCAGACCCTCGAGCGGCTCATGTGCTCCGAGCTCAGCATGATCCAGCTCCTGGCGGGCAAGTGGCTGCTCATGACCATCGTCGGCATCGTCCAGGTGACCATCATGTTCGCCTGGGCTCAGCTCGCCTTCGGCGTGGATCTCCTCGGCCACCTCTCCGGCTTCGCGGTGATGACAGTAGTCACCGCCGGGGCGGCGAGCAGTTTTGCGCTCACCCTGGCCGCTCTGTGCACGAACCGCGCACAGCTCAACGCCGTCGCGGTCATTCTCATCCTCTCCATGTCCGCGCTAGGCGGAAGCATGGTCCCCCGCTATGTCATGAGCGAAACAATGCAACAGCTCGGAAAGATCACCTTCAACGCGTGGGCCCTCGACGGCTACATCAAGGTCTTCTGGCGCGATCTTCCGCTCGGCGAGCTCGCGCCGGAGCTCACCGTGCTGACCGCCACCGCCATCGTCCTCTTCGGCGTCGCGCGCCTGCTGGCCCGCCGGTGGGAGAGCTCGTGATCGGCTCCAGGGTTCTTCGCTGCGAAGGGCAGCGCCCCTTGCCGGGCTACAATGCGCCAATGACCAGCAGCCGCAAACGAATCGTATTCGCTCTCCTTGTTGTGGCACTCGCAGCCTGCGCCTCCGCACCACCAAAAACACCCGAACCCCGACCCGCCGGTCAAGGCCGCGTCGAGGTCACCATGACCGGGTTCAAGAACGAAGAGGGAACGGCCCGTGTCGCCTTCTTCCTCGACGCCAGCGCGTGGCCGGACGGGGACAGCTCCATCTTCGCCACCGCGGTGGTCCCCATCAGCGACGGCCAGGCTGTTGCGGTCTTCGAGGAAGTGCCGGCCGGCCCTTTTGCGGTATCGGTCTTCCACGACGAGGACGGCGACGGTGAGCTCGACTCCGTGGCGCTCGGCATCCCGTCGGAGGCCTACGGTTTTTCAGGCGACGCGCGCGATCTATTCGGCCCGCCGAGCTTCGAAGAAGCGCGGATCGAGCTCGCCGCGGGCGAAACGAAACAGATCACCATCAGGGTCAAGTAGGAGTTGTGATGGAACTCATCCTGCCCCGACACGGCACGCACGAACAGGTCCCTACGCCACGGACGGCGGTGATCGCCGGCGGCGGTCTCGCCGGGGTTGCGGCGGCGGTGGTCCTCGCCGAGCGCGGCGTTTCGGTTGTCCTCGCCGAACGTGAGTCCTTTCTCGGTGGCCGCGCCGGGGCGTGGACCGACCGGCTCGCGACCGGCGAGTCCTTCGAGATGGAGCGGGGCTTCCACGCCTTCTTCCGCCAGTACTACAACCTCCAAGCCCTGCTCCGCCGGATCGACGACGGGCTCACCTTCCTCGAGCCCCTCGAGGACTACCCGATCCTCGGCCCTGGGGGCCAGGTGGAGTCCTTCTCCGGGCTCCCCAATAAACCCCCGTGGAATGTAGTCGCCCTGACCAAAAGAACACCGACCCTCAGTCTGCGGGACCTCATGGGCGTCAACGGGCTTGCCGCGCTGTCCATGCTCCGGTACGAACGTGGGTGGACCTACGGCCGCTACGACAACCAGACCGCTGGCGAATATCTCGATTCACTCAGCTTTCCTCCCGACGCCCGACGCATGCTCTTCGACGTCTTCGCCCACTCCTTTTTCAACCCCGAGGAGGCGATGTCGGCGGGCGAGCTGCTGATGATGTTCCACTTCTACTTTTCGGGCAACCCGGAGGGGCTCATCTTCGACGTCTCGAAGCGACCCTTCTCGAAATCCATCTGGGGACCCCTCGGTGACTACATGACGGGGCTGGGAGTGGCCGTGCGAACCGACTGCACGGTGTCGCGGGTCGCGAAAGGCGCCGATCGGAAGTGGAGCGTTGATCTCAACGGGGAGATGGAGGAGGCCGATCTCGTGGTCCTCGCCCTGACCGTGCCCGGGCTCCAGGCCGTCGTCGCCGAATCGCCCGATCTTGACGACGCCGGCTTCCGGCGCTCGGTGGAGGGCCTCGCCCTGACCCACCCGTTCGCCGTCTGGCGGTTGTGGTTCGACCGGCCGGCCAACCCCGATCGGCAGCCCTTTGCCGGGACTACCGGCGTCGGCTCGCTTGACAATATCTCTTTGTACAACCTCTTCGAGGACGAGAGCCGAGACTGGTCCGAACGGACCGGCGGCTCGGTGGTGGAGCTCCACGCCTACGCGGTCGATCCCGGGATGGACGAGCCCGAGATCCGAGAGGATCTCCTGCACGGCCTCAACACCTTCTACCCCGAGTACGTCGGCGCTTCAGTCGTAGAAGAGCGCTTCATTCTCCGACGCGACTGTCCGGCCTTCGCCCCGGGATCCCACACGGATCGCCCCGGCGTTCCAACCCCGCACGAGGGGATCGCGCTAGCCGGCGACTTTGTTCGCTTGCCGATTCCCAGCGCCTTGATGGAGCGCGCGGTGGCGTCGGGTTTTCTCGCCGCCAATCACCTTCTGGCGCCCCAGGGCGTCAAACCCGAGCCCATACGTTCGATCCCGCGCCGCGGCCTCTTCGGCCGCCGCCCAACAGAGACGGAAGTGAGTCGCATGCGATGAGCAGACTTCTGAAATTTGGTCCCGCGCTCCCGGAAGTGGAGGTCCCCGAGTCGTCCCTCGCTCCCGATTGGCAACAGGCCAGACCGCGCGCCATCGCCCGCGCCCTCGAGCGAGCGCTCGACCGGCCGCACGGCAATTGGTATGTTGTGGGCGAATCGCGTCGTATGGGTGAGGAACCACAGCGGCTGCGGATCGCCGGTGAGGACCTTGTCGTCTGGCGGTTCGAAGGCGAGTTGCTGATCGCCCCGGACGTCTGTCCCCACATGGGGGCGTCGCTTTCGGATTCCTGCGTTCGGGATGGCAAGCTGCTCTGTCCGTGGCACGCACTGGCCCTGGGTAAGGAGGGGCACGGCAACTGGAAGAGGTTTGCGGTCCACGAAGACGGTGTCCTCAGCTGGGTCCGGATCGGTCCCGAGGTTCCCGGGATGCCGCTGCCCGTGCTTTCCCCACGTCCCGACACCTATCTCGAGGGCGTGGTCCGGGTCGAGGTGCGCTGCGACCCCGAGGACATCATCGCCAACCGGCTCGACCCCTGGCACGGCGTTCACTTCCACCCCTACGCCTTCGCCTCGTTGACCGTTCTCGATCTCGACGACGACGTCGTCAAAGTGCGGGTGGCCAAGAGGCTCATCGGTCGCGTCGTCGCGGAAACCGATGCGACCTTCCACAGCCCGGAGCCGCGCTCCATCGTCATGACCATTGTCGAGGGCGAAGGGAAGGGCTCGGTTGTGGAGACGCACGCGACCCCCGTCGAACCGGGGCGCACTGTGGTCGTTGAAGCAACGCTCGCAACCTCGAACCGCGCGGGCTTTCGCCACGCAAGCAAGCTGCAACGCTTCATCCGGCCCTTCATCGAGCGCTCCGCCCGCCGCCTCTGGGTCGACGACGCGGCCTACGCAGAGCGACTTTACGCCCTGCGCAACGGCTCGCCGGGCTAGCACTCAGAAGGCAACGACACGCTCCATGGTTGTCTGGGTGTAGGACCGGGCGAGGTTCGCCAACTGGTCGCCCGACCGACCCAACGGCTCGAGGGCCGAAGCGGCCGACTCGACATACCGATCAACCTTCTGCCGAGTTCCGTGGGCGCCCAAGCGCGAGGCGAGGGTCGACTTCCCGTCGTCCTGGCCGGTGTCCTTGCCGATGTCCTCTCGCGAACCAAAGGTGTCGAGGAGATCGTCGAGCAGCTGAAAGGCGAGCCCGAGGTTGACGCCATACTCCCGCACCGCCTTCACCCAAGCATCGTCGACACCTGCAACGCGTGCGCCCGCCTCGAGCGCCGCCACGAAGAGCGCACCGGTCTTCTGGCCGTACATCTCGGTCAGACCGGCAACGTCATCGCCGTGGCCATGACGGATCTGCAAATCGCAGAACTGCCCGGCGATGATTCCGTTGCTGCCCACCGACTCCGACAGGAGACGGGTAAGGTCGAGACGTGTCTGGGCGGACAGCAGATCGCTCTCGGCGATCACGCCGAACGCTCGGTTGAGCAACGCGGTGGCGGCGAGGATCGCGGTATCCTCGCCGAAGACCAGGTGATTGGCCGGTTGACCGCGTCGCAAGCTGGCGTCGTCCATACACGGAAGATCGTCGAGGATCAGCGAGGCGGCATGGACCATCTCCACGGCGCACGCCGCGTCAAGTGCCGCCTCCTCGGTCGCACCGAGATCGGTGGCCACCTGAATGGTGAGGACAGGCCGGATCCGTTTCCCACCCGCGAGCAGGCTGTAGCGCATGGATTCGTGGAGCGGACGCGGATCGATGGACCCATCAGGGATGACCTCGGCGAGGCGCTCGTTGATCCTGCGACGCCACCGGCGACTGGCATCCCGTTGATCGTCCTCCCGCGGCGATAACAGCAGTCTGCCATCGGAATCCAATCCTTCAATGCTCATACTCATGATCTGAATCGCTCCATTTCCTAGACGCTCACCAACCGTTGATTCTCAGATGTGTGTGGTGACGTTTCATCATGGCAAACCTCAATGAAGCTCTCGGCTATTCCACGATTTATCCAATATTGCGACAAAATCTCTAAAAATGACACCCGAGTTGAGGGATCAAATCTCACAGGAACGACGAGCTTTCACGGCACCGGACGGTGGCGGCTATCCGCAAGGCTCAGTTCTCCAGCGGCTGGACTGATTGACTACGAACGCCGAGAACTTTCAGATCAGACGCGTCGAAGCCAGAAAGGTCACCGCGCTGACGGTCGCGCACAGCACCGCGCCCCAAACCAGGTCCACCAGCGCAACTTTCAAGGGAAAGCCTTCCAAAGTGGCGAGGTTGGTGAGATCGTAGGCAGCGTAGGTGACAAGACCGAAGAGGGCGCCGAGAAGCACGGCCTGGGCGAAGCTCTCGCGTTCGACGGCCGGTAAAATGACGAGCACCACGAGACCAACGAGAAAGAGGAGGTAAAAGGCGACAGCGGCGGTCCAGTTGACGCTGGGCTTCATGAGGTGGCCCATGTGCGTCTGGTAGAAACCTCGAGCGACCACTCCGAGCCAGAGCAGATCCATGGCGAAGAACGTGATCAACGCCACACCGTAGAGCTTGAAGAAACCGGCGACTGTCATGTCTTATCCTCCGGGACTCCGATTAAGCCACCACAAAGACGCGTTGAGGATGGTGGCGAAGGAAACCCAGGCCCAGTATGGCAGCAACAGCGCCCCGGCCGCCGGGGCCACGCGCCAGAAAAGCCAGATCGTCGCACCGACAGCGCACCAGAGCACCACGATCTCGACCAGCGCCCACCCGGGCGACTGCATCCCGAAGAACAGGATGGACCACAGCCCGTTGAGGGCGAGTTGAACGACGAAAATCGCCAGGGCCATCCTGACCCCATCCGTGCCGATGCCTTGCCGCCAGACGAGATAGGCGGCGACACCCATCATGAGGTAGAGCACCGTCCAGACCGGACCGAAGACCCACGCCGGGGGGTTGAAGGACGGTTTGACCAGCGTCGGGTACCAGGTAGAAACCCCTCGGGCAGTCGCAAACCCGGAAAGGCCGCCAATCACCAGGGGCGCTGCGACCGCGATGATGAGTTTGACAGCGTTGTTCATCATGGACTCCCGGACCATGATAGCGCGTCGCGGTTCGCGTCAATTGAACCCGAGGTGCCATCACCTCTGGTACCTTGTACCGATGAATCCAACCCGAAGTGATCCTGACGATCTCGCGGCACAGAAACGGAACGAGTCCCCGTCGGATTCCATGCTCGATCTCAAGGACAGGGCTCTGGACGTTGCTGCTGAAGGAATCACGATTGCTGACGCACGCCTCCCGGACATGCCGCTGATCTATATCAACGAAGGTTTCGAGCGTCTGACCGGCTACTCGGCGGAGGTTACCCTCGGCCACAACTGCCGTTTTCTTCAGGGGCCCGATACGGACCCTGAGGCAGCAGAGGAAATCCGTACTGCGATCCGCGAGCGACGCCCATGCCTCGTCGAGATCCTGAACTATCGGCGCGACGGGACGACGTTTTGGAATCGTTTGTCGATCACACCGGTCCGCGACTCCGCCGGCACGGTCACCCACTTCATCGGAATTCAGTCAGACGTGACCAAGCGCCGGCGTGCCGAAGATGAGCTCGCGGAAGCCAACCGACACATGCGCGACGATCTCGATGCAGCGGCACGCGTTCAGCAGTCGCTGCTCCCGGACCGTGCTCCCGATCTCCCCGGCCTCGAAGTCGCATGGACATTTCGACCGTGCACCGAGCTCGCCGGCGACACCTTCAATATTCTGCCTCTGGGCGATGGCAGCTTCGGTTTCTACATCATCGATGTCAGTGGACACGGCGTTCCTGCCGCCTTGCTCTCGGTGACATTGAGCCATACCCTGAGCCCGGTCAGCGGTCGCTCGTGGCTGCTCGGGAGCGAGGAGAGTCACGACCCGAAACCCACCGCCACACCTCCGGCGGAGGTGGTGACTCGCCTCAATGAGTTCTTCCAGATGCAAGCGGATAGCAGGCAGTACTTCACGATGATCTACGGCATCTTCGAGCCCACCAACCGGAGGCTTCGATACGCGTCCGCCGGCCACCCGCCCATTGTTCTGGTGCCACGCAGCGGAGATCCTCGCGCCCTCGCGACGGGTGGGGTACCGGCAGGATTGTTCGAGGAGTCTTCGTGGCTCGAGATCACGGTGGATATCTCGCCCGGAGATCGGCTGTATCTCTACACCGACGGTGTCATCGAGGCCACGAGCGAAGAACATGGCGAGTTTGAAATCGACCGCCTCATCAGCGAGCTCGGCGCCCACCGTGAGCTGCCCCTCCAGGAAAGCGTCGATGCGATCCGCGCCCGGATTGAGTCGTGGTGCGGGGAAAACGAACCTGCGGACGACATCACAATCCTCGCTCTGGAAATCACGTCCTGAGAGAAGAGAATCCCGTTCTCTTTCTCGGCATCGGAGGCCCCAGCAGAAAACCGCCTCACCGAGTTTGTTCGGTCCCGGGCCGCGACCGCTGGGCCAAGAGAAGATCAGCTGAAAAGACCTTTCCCCATGGCTCAAAATCAAGCCTGTATTAATGAATAATGGAATTTATCTCGACAGAAAATGAGTTGAGGCGACTGAAACCCGTCCGGGAGACCATCGAGTCAAGCGGTCCAAGAAAGGGATAACGATGAAGGTCGCCGTGGTCGGCAGCGGGATTTCTGGTCTGGGAGCAGCGTGGTTGCTCAACCGCAAGCACGACGTTCACGTCTTCGAAAAACGGTCGCGTCTGGGCGGTCACACGCACACGGTGGTGCACGATCTCGACGGCCGCGATCTTCCCCTCGACACCGGCTTCATCGTTTTCAACGAGAAAACCTACCCTCTCCTGACTCGGCTCTTCGACGAACTGTCGGTAGAGGCACAAACGAGCGAGATGTCCTTCTCGGTCAGTTGTCTCGACCCGGACATCGAATACGCATCACACAGCCTGAGTGGGCTCTTTGCCAAACGATCCCTGTTGCTTTCGGCCGCCTATCTGAAAATGCTCGTTGATGTCGTCCGCTTCGGGCGAAGGGGTCGGCAGATTCTCGCCGCCACCGGAGATCCGGGGGTCACCATCGCAGAGTTTCTCGAGGACGAGCGGTTTTCGGAAAACTTCGCCCGTTTCTACCTCATGCCCATGGTCTCGGCAATCTGGTTGTCCGGCACCGAACTCGCGGCCGACTACCCGAGGGACCCACTGCTCCGATTTCTCGACAATCACGGTCTGCTGCAGGTCACCGGACAGCCCAACTGGCGGACCGTGGTCGGCGGCAGCCATAGCTATATCGCTCCTCTGACCCGCCCGCTCGACGACCGGGTCCAAATCAAAGTCGTGGACTACCGAGATTTCGATGGGGATTTCCATGCGGTGATCTCCATCGAGATGCTCGAGGCGGTTGGTCACCGATTTTTCGACGGTTTTTTCACGACCTGCGACCGCGTTCTGAGGCCCGGCGGACGCATGGCGCTGCAGACCATCACGATACCGGACCAGGTCTACGATCGGTACAGGCGAGGCACCGATTGGATCCGGGCCTACATATTCCCTGGCGGCCACCTGCCGTCGCTCGGGGCAATCCAGGGTTCGCTCGCCAGGCGGACCGGGCTCGTGATCGACCGGTTGGACGACATGGCCGACCACTACGCCGCAACCTTGAAGGCCTGGCGAACGCGATTCTGGTCACAGGAGGAACGGGTGCGAGCCCTCGGATTCGACGATCGTTTCATGCGAATGTGGGATTTCTATTTGGCGACCTGCGAAGCGGCCTTCCGCGACCGACAGATCGGCGTGCTCCAGATGTCTCTGGCCCGCAGCGGACGGCGGGTACGTTGAGCTGGGCAATCGACCTTGCCGAACGGCGGGTCCTGCCGGATCCAGTGGTCCGTGTGGGAATGCGGCGTCTGCTCGGTCAGCGGCTGCGGCACGAACAGCGCAAGGACAACCGTCTCGATGGACCGAGCGCCCAAGCGTTCGCGGAAGAAATGCGGTCGGAGCCGGTGGCCGTCGCCACAACCGACGCCAACGAGCAGCACTATGAGTTGCCATCAGAGTTCTTCGCTACAGTGCTCGGTCCGTATCTCAAGTACTCGAGCTGTTTCTGGAGCGACGACGCCCGAAATCTCGCAGATGCCGAAGAACGGATGCTCGAGCTGACCTGCGAGCGGGCGGGACTCGAGGACGGCATGGACGTGCTCGATCTGGGCTGCGGCTGGGGATCGTTTTCGATGTGGGTTCTCCGCCACTATCCGCGGTGCCGCGTGCTCGCGGTGTCCAACTCACGCACGCAGGCTGAATTTATCGGCGCCCGGTGCCAGTCCGAAACCCTCCTCGACCGCCTCGAGGTCGTGACCGCCGACATGAACGACTTCAAAACCGACCGAAAGTTCGACCGGGTCGTGTCGGTGGAGATGTTCGAGCACATTCGCAACTGGGCGCAGCTCTTCGAGCGGGTGGCCGGGTGGTTGAGCCCAGACGGCGCCTTTTTCCAGCATGTCTTCTGCCACCAGCGCTATGCCTATCTCTACAGCGGCGAAGGCTCTGGTGACTGGATGGCTCGCCATTTCTTCACCGGCGGCATCATGCCGTCAAAGGACCTGCCACTGCGCTACGACGATCACCTCGAGGTCGTCGATCAGTGGCGCGTCAGCGGCCTCCACTACAGCTTGACGCTGGAGGCGTGGTTGGCGGAGATGGACAGCAATCGAGAACGTCTTCTGCCAGTTTTTTCTCGAACCTATGGTAACGAATCTGAGCGCTGGTTCGCCCGCTGGCGAATGTTCTTCATGGCCTGTTCCGAACTCTTCCGATACCGTGGCGGTGCCGAGTGGTTCGTCGCCCACACCTTGATGCGGACGCGCCATACCGCGGCGGACAAGTGATGCGACGCGGACTGATGGTGCTCGTGCTGTTGGCGATCTCAGTGACAGCCCTAGCCAAAATTGGGGAGAAGGAAATCATGACGATCATCGACTTTTCTCGAAGAGACGTGACCTGGCCTCACATCAACGACGGGGTGATGGGCGGTATCTCCTCGGGCGAGATGTCCGCAGAAGACGGCTACGCCACCTTTCGGGGCACAGTCTCTTTCGAAAACAACGGGGGGTTCTCTTCGGTTCGCTCGCAGGCCGTCGTGCACGATCTCTCGGCTTTCGAGGGTCTCGTTCTGCGGGTGCGAGGCGACGGCAAGCGCTACGGCTTTCGGCTCAAGATCGATGCCTCGTTCGACGGTGTGAGCTACCAGTTCCAGATCGAACCACCCGCCGGAGAATGGGCCGAAATCTCGGCCCCATTTGCAGATTTCATCCCTGTCTATCGCGGACGGGTGGTTCGAGATCATCCGCCGCTGGATCCGAGCCGGATCGCGACCTTTGGCCTCATCATCAGCCGGCAGGAGGGCCCGTTTCGCATCGACATCGAGTCGATCAATGCCTATCCGGCGGTCGAAGAACAGGACACCAAACCGTGACAGGGCGGGCCCGCAACCCGGTCAACCGAAAGAAGCTGCCGATGTCCAAATGGACGGCAGTGTTTCCTGTCGACAGAGAAAAGCACTTTCTCGTCGTCGACTGGGTCCGTGACGACGAGGGCGAGCCGACGGGCCACCTCGTTATCGAGGCGGTGCTGACCCAACGGTTACAGGAGATCCACTGGCGGGAGCTCGAGGATTCTCAGTCGTGGCAGGTCGGGTGGCGGTGAGCCGGTCAGTTGCTGGTTATCAGGGTCGAGCTTTGGAGGAAGCCACCACCCATAAGGTCCGCCGAAGTCCATGCCGATCCGGTCTCGAATTCGTTGGAAGCTGCACGCACACAGTTGCGTTCTGCTAACGTGTGTTGCCTAAAGGGAATGAAAGTTGGAGCCTCGTTTGAATACGCTGTCAGGCTCTGATCGCGCCGTCATCGTCGGGGCCGGCCCAGCTGGGCTGACGGCTGCTCTCGAGCTCGGTAAGCTTGGGCTTGAAGGTGTGGTCTTCGAATCTGGCGATGTCGTCGGGGGTATCTCCCGCACCGTCGTCTTTCGGGATTGCCGTCTGGACATTGGCGGCCACCGCTTTTTCACCAAGGTGCCGGAGGTCGAGGCCCTGTGGCACGAAATACTCGGCAGCGATCTCCTCGTGAGACAGCGGTTGTCCCGGATTTTTTATCGCAACAGCTTTTTCGACTATCCCCTGAAGCCTGCCAACGCCTTGCGCGGTCTCGGAATCATCGAGGCGGGACGTGTCATGGCGAGCTTTCTCCACACGCAGCTCTTTCCGATCGCTGACGAGAGCACCTTTGACGCATGGGTCAGCAATCGTTTTGGACGCCGGCTCTTCGAGATCTTCTTCAAGACCTACACTGAGAAAGTCTGGGGAATGCCGTGTTCGGAGATCAGTGCGACGTGGGCCGCGCAGCGCATCAAGAACCTCAACCTCGTAACCGCCGTCAAGAATGCTTTCGTTGGCAACGGAACCCGAGACGGCGATGTCGTCACGAGCCTCATCGAACGCTTTTACTACCCCCGTCTGGGCCCCGGCATGATGTGGGAGCGCTGTAGCGACCTCGCGGCGTCACACGGAATCGACACCCACCTGCAATCGCAGGTCGTCAGGATCCACCACGACAGCGGGCGGGTGAGCGCTGTCGACGTCGTCGGACCGGACGGCGAAATGCGCCGCGAGGCCTGCGGCTCCCTGATCTCATCGATGCCGATCGGTACACTGGTATCCGCCATGGACCCTGCCGCGCCTGAGGAGGTCCGGAACGCCGCACAGAGCCTCCGATTTCGTGACTTTCTCATCGTCGGCTTGATCGTCAAGCGTGATCAGCTTTTCCCCGACAACTGGATCTACATTCACACCCCCGAGGTGCGTGCGGGCCGCGTTCAGAGCTTTAAGAACTGGAGCCCCGAAATGGTCAGCGACCACGAGCTCTCCTTCATCGGGCTCGAGTACTTTGTCAACCGGGACGATGATCTGTGGAACCTGCCCGATGACGAGCTCGTTGAACTCGGAACCTCCGAGGCCAAGACAATCGGCCTCTTCGAACCAGAAGAGGTCTTGGCCGGTACGGTGGTGCGCCAACCCAAAGCCTACCCCGTATATGACGGTGAATACGAGAGTCACCTGCAGGTGCTGCGGGACTGGCTGGGCGGATTCGAAAATCTCTTCACTGTCGGCCGGAACGGTCAGCACCGTTACAACAACCAGGACCACTCGATGCTCGCCGGTTTGTTTGCCGCACGGAATGTCGCCGGTGCGGAGTTCGACCTCTGGTCGATCAACGAAGACCTGAGCTTCCACGAAGAGATCCGCCCCGACGAAGCGGAAGAGCGTGGCGTTCGTGACCGCCTGACGCCCACGCGGGTCGACGAGAGCATCGAGAAGCTCTTGAGCGACGCGTTTGCACGCTATGACAAGGTGGCGATGGGCGGTGCCGTGGGCCTCACAGCAAGCCTTGGTGTGGCTGTGGCTACAGCGCTCCCGCTGCTGGGCTCGGGCGAGAGCTTCGTGCCGATGCTCTCCCTCCTTGGCAACTATCTTTTTGGCTTCGAGGTATCCTGGCCCGGTCTCGCGGTCGGCATCGTCGAATCCGGCCTCCTCGGCTTCGGTCTGGGGTGGGTCATGGGCAAACTCGTCAACATGTTGATTCGGGGTTTCGAGAGAGATCTTGAACGAAGGCTCGCGATCCTGACGACGATCGAGGCTCTCGACGGAGGAAACATTGAGTGAAACTGATCAGCAACTGGTTCTGGTGACCCGAACGATCGCCCGTCTTCGGGCGGGGATCGTCGCAGTGGTCGCGGCGATGGTCACCGGTTTTGGTCTCTTTGCGGCAACCCTCTGGCTCGTGATCAAGGGTGGCCCGAACGTCGGTCAAAACCTCGGCCTCCTTCGGGCTTACTATCCCGGATACTCCGTGACATGGGCCGGTTCGTTCGTCGGGTTGTTCTACGGCGCTCTCACGGGCGCCGTGCTGGGTTGGTGCGTGGCCTCGCTCTACAACGCGTTTTCAAAACGGCGCGCCAACGGAAGTTGAACCGAGCGGATGCTCGGTGTGACGACGCCGATTGTGGAATCAGGAGAATCTGAGTGCCGGAAACCGAACAGCTGACCCCCTCTGATGTGGCGATCATCGTTCCTGTGGGTGGGGCCGCGCCCGCATGGGAGCGATGCGCCCAGAGTCTCGCCCGCCTCGACCCCTCACCAGGTGAGATCATCATCGTCATCGATGGTGCGAGCGATGATCTGTCCTCTCGAGCCGCCGAGGTCGACGCTACCGTGCTCGTTCTTGACCAACGAGGCGGACCCGCACGGGCGCGCAATATCGGCGCGCGAAAAACCGCCAGAGAGATCCTGCTCTTCATCGATTCCGATATCGAAGTGCCAGTCGACCTCGTTTCCAAGATCGCCGAAATCTTCTCCGCAAACCACAAACTGACAGCAGTGATGGGCTCGTACGACGATACTCCCGGCGAACCGGGATTTCTCTCCCAATACCGAAACCTGCAACACCACTTTGTCCACCAGAAGGGTCGCGAGACGGCCTCCACGTTCTGGGCCGGATGCGGCGCCGTTCGCAGCCGGGCCTTCCAGGAGGTTGGAGAGTTCGACGAGAGCTACCCAGTTCCGAGCATCGAGGACATCGAGTTCGGCTCCAGGCTCCTTCGCTCCGGACACACCATCCACCTGGCCAAGGACCTCCAGGTGAAGCACCTGAAGCGATGGCGTCTGACTGACCTGCTCGCAACCGACCTGTTGCGCCGGGCGGCACCCTGGACCCAGTTGATGCTGCGCGAAGGGCAGATGATCAACGACCTCAACGTCAAGACCCGCGACCGCATCAGTGTCGTCATGGCGTTCATCCCTTTGGTCGCCTTCCCCGCAGCCTTGATCTGGCCGGCTTTGTTCGCTGTCGGCGCCACGGCGATCATCGTTGCGGGAATCTTGAACGCCGGATTCTTCAGGTTTCTCCAGCGCAAACGTGGTCTCATTTTCGCGCTGGGCGCTCTTCCGATGTACTGGATATATCTGCTGATCTGTGGGCTCGGCTTTGCGATCGGTCTGCTCCGCCACCTCTTTGCGCGAGGACCTCGCCATGAAAGCTAGCCTGCATATCTCACCGGGTGTCGCGTTCGTCGCGGCCGTGCTGTTCCTCATCTCCTGCTCGCCGGCCGAGGAACCGGTTGTGGTGATCGGCGTCGACGGGCTCGAATGGGATGTCGCGCTCCCCCTGATTCGACAGGGGCGCTTGCCCACTCTTGAACGATTGATGTGTCAAGGCACCTTCGGGATACTGTCCACCCGGGCCCCGGCCAAGTCACCGGTCATCTGGACCACCGTCGTCACCGGCAAAAACCCATCCAAGCACGGGATACTCGATTTCACCCGGCTCGAGGCCGACGGCGAGCGGGTACTGTACTCCAGCACCGACCGACGCACGAAGGCAGTGTGGAATATCCTCACCGACGCCGGTGAGAGCAGCACCGTCATTGGCTGGTGGAATACCTTCCCGGTCGAAGACATCTCCGGCGTAATGGTCGCTCCTGTGAACACATTGGATCAATTGAACTACAGAAAGTGGATCAATCCCGGGGATTTGGCTCGCGGTGTCGGCCAGGTATATCCTGCAGCGCGCGAAGATGAGTTACTCGAGATCGTTGAGGAAGTCAGCGGAGAGCTTCCGCAGATCTTAGAATTTCTCTACCCGGAAGTCGCATCAGGTGAATCCCGGTCGGACGCGCTGAAGTGGAACGCGTGCCGCTGGTCTGTCCGCTCCGACGAATCCATGAGACGCATCGCGCTCGAACTCGCGCGCGCGAAACCCTTTCCAGACCTCTTTCTGGTCTATTTTGGTGCCACCGATGTCTTCGCTCACAACTTCTGGCGGTACCACCAACCGGAGGCCTTTCGCCACCCACCGTCGGCGGCCCGAATACAGAAGTTCGGAAGTGTGCTTGCCAGAACCTACGAGCACGCAGATGCTGTCATTGGCGAGTTGATCGCCGCAATGCCGGCCGATGCCACAGTGTTTGTCATCTCCGATCACGGAATGCAAGCGAAGCACGTCGATGCGCGCTTCAACGTGAATACCGACGGTCGACCGGAAAATGAGTCCGGCGGACACGGGAGCGGCCCCCCGGGAGTGATTATCGCCGCCGGACCGTCTGTGCGAAAGTCCGATGTGACCTGCCCGATCCGCACCTTGACTCGGGCCGATCTGCCACTGATTGGAGATGTCGCCGATATCACCCCGACCCTCCTGGCTTTACGCGGCCTGCCGATTGGCAGCGACATGGACGGTTCGGTGCTCGAGGTCCTGCTGAAGCCCGGCGTTCTCGAAGCGTCCGTTTTGGAGTTCGTTGCTACGCACGATACACCCGAGTGGCTGGCAGCGCGAGACAAGCGGACCGAGATCGAACATCCGGGCCAGAAGGAGCGTCTCGAACAGCTGCGAAGCCTCGGTTACCTCGATGACGATCCGGGGGACGCCAATTAGCCCGAGCGGATATTCGAAGTGCTCGGTTCTGCGAGAATCGAGCATCACAACAGGCCTTTCTCGACAGCAACAGCATGCGCGAATGCAGTGGTATTTGACGATGTGAAAATCAGGTCCGATGGACGGGCGGATGTGGAGCACGTAGACAACCAGAAAATGCAACATGATGACCGCGAAATCGACCATCATCAATAGCGAAGGCCGAGATGAGTATCGTGAAGAGCCGGTAAGACCGAACCCGCCTGGTGTCCGACGCAGAGATCGTCAGACCTCCACTAACCGTAATAGCGAGCGTAGATCGTGAACGCGGTGACAGCAAACGAGACGACGGTAAGGAGCGCAACCCCAGCAGGGAGAAACCAGCACTCGCCCTTGAATCTCGGTCGGCGCCCGGTATGAAAAATCCATGCCGCGGCAAGCGCGATGGGAAGAAAATAGCGACCTTGAATCCCGGCGACACGGCCATTGATGACGTACATGGCGGTGCTGATCGCCATCAGCGAGGCCGCGATCACCAGCGCCAGCACGAGGCGTTGCCAGGGCGTGACCACCGGCGCCGGACCCGAATCCATGGCCGTGTAAGCGATCAGAAACGCGAGGTAGGAACCCAGCAGCACCAGAGGTAGCGGCGTATCCAGCCACCCCAGGCGGCCGATGAACTCCGCACCGTAGCGGGGCGCGTGCCGAATGTAATCAACGACGATCCGGCCAACGAGGTCAAACGGATTTGTGAGGACCTCATCGACCAGGGACTCGATTCTCACGCTGATCCCATCGACCGATGGCTGCGAGATGGCCAGAGTCACGGTGACGGCACCGATCGAGAAAACCAGGATAGCGAGGAGAACGAAGCCGGGCCTCCGGATGGGAATACGACTCGAGGGAATGACGAAGGCTGCCAAAACCAGCGGAAAATACACCGGCTTTGTCAGGCACAACGAGACCGACAACACGACCAACAGCCCAAAGTCCCACCGCCCATGCATCGGTGCGGCGCGAAAAGCGATTTTTGCGATGGTGGCGGTCAGCAGATAGGCGACCGCGGTGATGCCGGCGTCTGCTGAAACCGAAGATCGCAGATACATCGCCATAGGCGTCAAAGCGAGAAGCACTGCCAGCCAGCGATAACCCGGAAGTTGGCAGATCGCGAAGTAGATCAGGCCAACGGCTGCAAAAAGATTGGCCGCTCGAGCGAAGTAGACGAGGGCTAAGGGTGACGCCCCGATCCAGCGACCGACCGCGATCCCTGCGGCCTGGGGCAGATACGGGACAGCGGAGTATTGAAGTGAACTGGGTTGGGAAAAACGTTCGACCTCTTCCGGTTGCAGGCGCACCTCACGTGCCCTTCGCCAGGTACCTGGCTGAATTCTCCTCTCCGGATGAAAGGGCACGTCGTCAACGAGAATTCCGACCAGAGTTCTGAGGCTCGCGGGCAGTGGTCTGCCGTTCGTGCCGTTTTCACCAGCCATCAGAAACTGCCCCTCAGACACGGCATACGCACGGTAGAAGTGAGCCGGTTCATCAGGCACCTGGAAGGGTGGAGTCAAGAAAACGAATACCAGCCCGCCCAGCAGCGCTGCGAGGAGGAAAAAATGCCGCGGCTCGAGATCAGAAAAAAATGACAGAATGCGGGACACTATCGGCATCTTCTTTCTGCAGGCGGCCCGAGAACCATCTCGGCGCGGCCGTTTTCAGGCGCGGTTGGAGTCCTGGCGAGCACGCTATCTCCACCAGAAAAAGGGACTCCCTGAGCGCACAGGAGCTCCAGAAGTGACTCCTGCTGCGCCCGATCGGTATCTCCATCGGCCTTGAAGTGATCCATCATTTTTCTCAGAAGATTGTAACTGGCTCTTCGTACGCGCGCAGAGGTCGATCCTAGCCCGTCCAGATAATCTCGGAACCCGAATATTTTAGGGGGCCAAAACGTTCCCTGTGCGACTGCTGGAACAGGGCATCAGATACCGGAAACGGTCGAATAGTCAAGCGCCAGGGGGAGCGACAGTGCTGTAGTATTGCGACGCAAAGGAATTTTGGCGCTTCTCATCAACGGAGCGCCTGCCTGCCGGACTCGCGGCAACAAAGGAAATGTGAAGAACGCCACAGGGACCGTTACTCTCGTCGAACAATCTCCGGAGGACACGTGGAATTTGGATGGACCCAAGAACAAGCCACACTACGCAGCGGCGCGGTAGAGTTTGCCACCCGGAAACTCGCTGACGGAGTGATCGAGCGCGATCGTGAAGGGGTTTTCTCCCGCGATCTGTGGGAGGCATGCGCGGAGTTCGGCCTGCAAGGCATCATGGTTCCTGAGGACTGGAACGGTGCCGGACACGACCTTCTCTCTGCGGTCGCGGTTCTGGAGGGGATCGGATACGGTGCGCGAGACAATGGGCTCGTTTTTGCGATCACTGCTCACGCCGCATCCTGCGAGGGCCCTCTGTCCGAATTCGGCAGCGACGAACAGAAACACGAGTGGCTGCCGAGGCTGGCCGACGGCTCGGCAATTGGAGCCACCGGCATTACGGAACCCGACTCGGGGTCGAATGCGCTCGCGCTGGCAACGACGGCGGTCGAGAGCCGGGGCGACTGGCTCCTCGACGGCTCGAAAACGTTCGTGACCAATGCGCCGGTGGCGGATCTGTTCCTGATCTATGCACGGACCGGCGGCTCGGGTTTTGCGGGCATCACGTGTTTCCTGATTCCTCGGGACTGCAAAGGTCTGACCATCGGACCGCCGATCGAAAAGATGGGCTTGCGCACAAGCTCCCTGGCGCAGATTTTTCTTGAGAATTGCCGAATTCCAGCGTCCGCCGTGATCGGCGGTGTCGGCTCCGGGGCAATGATCTTCAACCAGACTATGGATCTCGAACGGTTGCTGGTTATGGCGCCGGCGATCGGCGTCATGGAACGGCTTCACGAGCGTTGTGTCGCCCACGCGCGGCAGCGGACCGCGGGATCGGTCCCGATCGGCAAGCACCAGTCGATCGCGCACCGCATCGCGGACATGGAGCTGGAGCTCGAGGCGGCGAGGCTGATGCTGTACCGGGCCGCCTGGCACCGCATGAATCACGGATCCGCAACACGGGAGTCGGCCCTCGCCAAGCTCGCTGTCAGCGAGGCCTACGTGACGTGCTGCCGCAGCGCCGTACAAATATTTGGAGGTTACGGCTACATGGTCGAGTATGAAATTGAGAGGGAGCTACGCGACGCACTCGCGACGACCCTGTATGTCGGCACCTCAGAAATTCAACGCAACCTTATCGCCGGATTGAGGGGCCTCGGATGAGCAAGAAAAGTCTGACACGTAGAGTCCTCAGATCAACATACCTGCGGTGGTGCCTCGTCGCAATGGTCGCCGTGGGGACCGCGGCCGAGAGCGCCGCCCACAACGCTGGCAGTAGTTACCTCTACCTCCAGATCTATCCAGACAGTATCAGCGGTCGTTTCGAGATCGCTCTCTCGGACCTCAATCCTGCCCTTGGCCTCTCGGGAACCGATCTCGAAATTACCGCGGACAATTTGGACCAGCGGATCGGCTACCTCCAGGATTACTACCTCGAACACGTCTCCATTTCCTGCGACCAAGGTCCCCTTTCCATTGACTTCAAGACCCACGACCTGATCAACACCGAAGGCGGCTATGTGGCGATGCCGTTCGAATTGCGTGGGGCCGAACGAGTTCCTGAGAAGTTGGCCATTGACTACTCGGTCCTCTTCGACGGAGACCCGGAGCACCGTGGCTTCCTGCTTGTCGAGCACAACTGGGCGACCGGGACCTTCGCCAACGAGAACCGGGTCTCGTTGGTGTTCGCTCCCGGCTCGCGCCATCAGGTCTTCGATCTGACCTCATCCGGCCGCCTCCGCGGCTTCCTAGCCCTTGTTCACCTCGGTGCCGAGCACATGGTGCTGGGCCTCGATCACGTCTTCTTTCTGATGGCGCTATTGTTGACGGTAGCACTGCGCCGAGAAGCCGGAGTGTGGCTACCTCTCGAGCGCCTGCAACCAGCTCTATGGAATGTCTTCGTGATCGTGACCGCTTTCGCGGCGGCCCATGCGGTGGCGCTCACGCTGGCAGCGTTGGGACTGTTGCGCCTGCCGGAAGCGCTGGTCGAGACAATGATCGCCGCTTCGACGACGCTGGTGGCGCTCAACATTCTCTTCCCGCTATTCCGTGGCCGGATCTGGTGGATCGTTTTCGGCCTCAGCCTGTTTCACGGCATGGGTTTCGCGGGAGGCCTGATGGACCTGGGTGTTCTCGACGAACATCTCGGCTTGTCGGTTGTCGCGTTCAATCTGGGAATCGAGGTTGGACAGATCTTGATTGTGGCAGTTCTGTTCCCGCTGCTGTTTGTGGTCCGCCGGTTCACAGCTGTACCGAACCGTCTTCCTGAGGGTCGCAGCGGTGGGGATGATTCTCGTCTCCGCTGTGTGGGTGATCGAGCGGGCGTTTGGCGTCGACATTCCGATGCGGGAGCTGCTACCGTCCGCCGTCCAGAAGGTGCTTCCGTGAACACCTCCACAGGGATGCCGGTGCTGCTGCACCAGATGATTGACGAGGCGGCGCTGCGCTATCCGGAGGCTGCTGCGATCCGCTGTGATGGTGCGGCCTTGAGCTACGAAGAGCTTGCCCGCCAGTCCTATGGTCTTGCCCGCATATTGATCGCCGCGGGTTTGCGGTGTAAGGATCGAGTTGCCGTGCTGCTCGCAAAGGGACCCAACGTGCCGGTGGCGTTTTACGGGGTGCTCGCGTCAGGCGGTGTCCTGGTCCCGATCGATCCGAAGTCACCGGTAGAGCAAGTAGTTCGGATCTTGAAAGCCACGGGTGCGAAATTCGTGGTTTCAGAGCCCCGAAAGCAGAAGGTCGTCCGCAAGGCCCTTGCCGTCTGTCCGGAGGTGGCGCACGTAGTCGGACTCGAGGCCGCCGACGACGACGTCCTTTCAATCGCATCCCGTGGGCAAACGGTTTCCGAAGAAGCGAACGACCGGCCACCGAGCTGTCTCGATGGTAGATCTCGATCCGTCATACATCCTCCACACCTCGGGCTCGACCGGGACCCCGAAACTGATCCTCCACACCCACCGCAGCGCAATGAGCTTTGTCGAATGGGCAGCGGAAGAATACTCGCTGACCCGCGCCGACCAACTCAGCAACCACTCCTCGCATCACACCTGCTTTGCCACCTTCGATTACTATGCAGCTGCCCGTGCCGGCGCGACGACAGTCATTCTGACGCCGGCGGTGCTGATGATGCCTGCCAGCCTTTCGGCGCTCCTCGAGAAGGAGCAGGTCTCGGTTTGGTATTCGGTACCCACCGCCCTGGTCCAGCTATCGCTTCGCGGCGATCTCGAGGCGCGAGATCTGAGCTCGATCCGTTGGGTGCTTTTTGCCGGCGAGACATTTCCCCAAAAGCACCTACGCCGGATCATGCAGCAGCTGCCGAGCGCTCGTTTCAGTCACGTCTACGGGTCAACCGAGACCAACGTGTGCGCCTACTATCATCTCCCCCAGTCGACCGACACTGCCGGCCCGCTGCCGATCGGGAGGGCATGTTCCAATTCGAGCACCCAAGTCGTCGACGACACGTTGCAGCCAGTACCCGATGGCGAGGTCGGCGAACTTCTGGTTCGGGGGACGACGGTGATGTCGGGCTATTGGAACGACCCCGATAGAAACAGCCAAGTTCTCGTCCTGCAACCCTCTGCCGGAGATCTCGAGAATATCTACTTCCGCACCGGGGATCGGGTCCGGACCCTCGACGACGGCAACCTTGCGTTCGTCGCCCGCGCCGATCTCCAGGTCAAGGTCCGTGGCTATCGCGTCGAGCTCGAGGAGGTCGATATCGCGCTCCTGTCGCTTGATCCGGTCGATGAGGCGGCAGCCTTCGCCGTGCCTGACGGCGATGGAAGTTCCGTCATCCGGGCGGCGGTGGTGGTCGGCACTGAGAACGTCTCGATCCAGCAAGATATCCTTCCAAAATTGAAAAAGATTCTCCCTCTCCACTCTTTGCCTGCCGAGATCACCGTCCTCGAGGCATTGCCGCGTACACCGACCGGCAAGGTCGATCGCAAAGCGCTTCGCGCCCAACTCACGGAACGGAATGTTGACCATGACGACTGACGAGAACCCCCAATTGGAGGCGCAGGAGGTTGAGAGCCGAATCATTGCTTTTATCGAATGCGAGCTCTTGAGTCGAGGCGAAACGGTCGACCGAGATGACGACCTGCTGTCGGGCGAAATTTTCGACTCGATCGGCGTCCTGCGCCTGGCGGCGTTCGTCGATGAAGATTTCAAGCTCGAGATGCAGCCCTCGGATTTCGTCATCGAGAACTTCCAGACCGTGGCTGCGCTCGCACAGTACATTCTCAGCACGGACGCCAGTCGATGATTGGATTTCAGGGTGAAGCTTCCGATCGGAGATCGAAATGAACCAGAGCGCCTCCGAGGGCCCCAAACCGACCCATAGCCAGACCCAAATCTGGGTCGGTCAGAGGCTTCACCCCGAGAGCCCGCTCTACAACATGGCGTTCTCTTTCATCTTTCCGACGGAGCTGCGTCCTGAACCATTCTGTGAAGCCTGGCGCCGGGTCGTCGATCGCAGCGATGTTCTCAGAACTCGGTTCGAAGAGCACGAAGGTGCCGCAGTTCTGAAAATAGATGCCGGCTCCTGTCCGACAGAGGTCCTTGAACTCAAGGAGTCGAACGATCCGGAGAAAGAATTTCGCGGCTGGTGCCGGCAACGCTGCACACGTCCGTTTCCAATCGGGGGCGTCCTGGTCGACAGCGTGCTGTGCCCCCTCGGTGACGGTCGAACCGGGTGGTACCTCAACCAGCACCATCTGATCACCGACGCCTGGTCGACGTTGCTCCTCTACCGCCAGGTAGGGGCGGAATACGAAGCCCTGCTCGGCGGTGACCACAGCGAGGATTCGACGCTCGCCCCATACTATCCGACGGCAGCGACCTTGCAGGCGAGATCAGCAGCACCGGAGATGGCCCTCGACCACTGGGCCTCGCGACAGTCGCGGTCGGGTCGTTCAGTTCCCCTCTATGGACGGAGCGTCAATCCAACGAGCACAGCGAGCACACGCTTGACCCTCGAACTTGACGAAAAACGCTCCCGGGCTCTCGACCGGCTCTGCCAGCAGGACGGCTTCCTGACCCTCTCCAAAGATCTTTCTCGTTTCGCACTGCTCGCAACCCTGCTCGTCAGCTGGCTCCACCGGGTCAGCGGCAACACTGATCTCGGCTTTGACGCGCCGGTCGCAGGACGTCCTACTGCGGACGCAAAGCGAGCACTCGGGCTCTTTATCGAAATGTTCCCGTTTGCGGCGACTGTCGATTCGCACGACACATTCAGGTCGCTTGGCGCCCGGTGCCTGGAGGAGGCGAAGCTTTTCCTGCGCCACGCCCTGCCCGGCATGAGCACCCCCTCGAGCGCCGCAGCAAGCAATATCGTGCTCAATTACTTTCCTGCCGCATTCGGAGAGTTCGCTGGTGTCCCGGTCGAAGCGGAGTGGGTCCATCCCGGGCACAGTGACAGCGTGCATGCCCTGCGGCTCCAGGTTCACGACTTTTCGGGTTCCGGCCGCTACGTCCTCCATTTCGATTTCAACGAACAGTCGCTGCCAGAGCGACTCAGGAATCGCAGCCTCGAGCATTTTGAAAAGATGTTGGATGCGTGCCTCGATGATCCCGATCGACCAATTGCCTCGATCGACATTCTCGTCGACGACGAACGTCAAGCACTGGTTTCGCTGAACGCCACCGACTCGACCCCGCTGCCGGATCGTTCCGTGGTCGAGATGTTTTGCGCCCAGGCCGATCTCGAACCTGACGCTGTTGCTCTCCGCGCAGGGCGGACGGAAATCTCTTTCGCCTCTCTGCGCGAACAGTCTGAGGACCTGGCCGCAACCTTGGTGGAACAGGGCCTCGAGCCGGGGGACCGGGTTGCGATTGTCAGCAAGCGATCGACACTCGCCGTCATCGCTGCTCTCGCCTCACTCAGGGCGCGGCTGGTGTACGTACCTATCGACGCCTCTGTTCCGCAGACGCGTCTGGACCAAGTCCTCGACGATTCCGGTGCCCGCATTTTGCTAGCCGGAGAAGGCGCTCTGCCGACCACAACGGTGCCGGGGGTCTCCGTGCTCCGGATCGCCGAAGGCATCGAGGCCGGTCATGGTGCAACGCTCGATCGCCGGGGACCAGATCTCGACGATCCCGCATATCTGATCTACACGTCAGGATCCACGGGCCGGCCCAAGGGCGTGCTCATCGAGCATGGAGGGCTCGCCGACTATCTCCTCTGGGCGTCTCGCCAATACGTCCGAGGAGATCGTCTGACCTTTCCGCTATTTACCTCGATGGCCTTCGACCTCACCGTCACCAGCCTTTTCTTGCCTCTCATGACGGGTGGGACGCTCGAGATCTACCCGGAACCCGGCGGTCTCGTCGACACTGCACTGATGGACGTCGTTCGGGCCAACGGGGTCGATTTCATCAAGCTCACCCCCTCCCATCTCTCACTCCTCGCACGGATCGGCCTTGAAGGCTCGAGGATTCGCCGCATGGTTGTCGGTGGCGAGAATCTCAGAACGGCCCTCGCAGCCACCATCAGTACCCAACTCCACGATCAGGTGGAGCTCTACAACGAGTACGGACCAACGGAGGCGGTGGTTGGATGCGTGGTGCACCGTTTCGACCCCGAAAGGGATACGGATGCCAGCGTCCCGATCGGCGTCCCGGCCGACCACGTCACTGTCGAGGTGCTGAACGAAGCCCGTGTGCCGGTACCCGAGGGTGTACCGGGCGAGTTGTGGATCTCGCGATTCGGTCTCGCTCGCGGCTATCACGGACTCGACGACCTGACCGCGGAAAGTTTCCAGCCGCACCCACACAGACCGGGGGCCCGCCGCTACAGAACGGGGGACCGGGTCCGGATGACGGAGGGCGGTACGCTCGAGTACCTCGGCAGACTCGACCGCCAACTCAAGGTCTCGGGGTTCCGCGTCGAGCCCGGTGAAATCGAAAACACGCTGCTCTCGCTGCCGATGATCGAGGAGTGCGCAGTGGTCGCGCGTCACACGACTGCAGCGGTGCTTTTGTCGAACGAAGAGATTCGTCACTGCGTCCGGTGCGGCCTGCCGTCGAACTATCCGAAAGCAGTTTTCGATCAGCAGGGGGTGTGCAGCGTGTGCCGATCGTACGAAGCGATCAAGGACCACGCTCAGGCATATTTCAGGAACGAGGACGATCTGCGTCGAATCTTCGAAGAGTCCGCCCGAAGACACCACTCGAAATACGACTGCATGATGCTCTACAGCGGCGGCAAAGACAGTAGCTACGCACTCTGTCGGCTGGTTGAAATGGGTCTCTCGGTCTACGCCTTCACACTCGATAACGGGTTCATTTCTGAGGGCGCGAAAGAGAACATCCGAAAGGTGACGAGCCAGCTCGGCGTGACGGTCGAGTTCGGCACGACACCGGCCATGAACGACATTTTCCGGGACAGCCTGGTGCGCTTCTCGAACGTCTGCAACGGCTGTTTCAAAACGATCTATACCCTGAGCATGAAGCGAGCTCGAGATCTCGGGATCCCGATCATTGTCACCGGCCTCTCCCGCGGCCAGATGTTCGAGACCCGTCTGACCGAAGAGATGTTTCGTGAGGGTCGCTGCAGTCCAGAGGAAGTCGATACCGCGGTGCTGGCGGCTCGCAAGGTCTACCATCGTGTCGCCGATGAGGCGACGCGGTCGCTGGACGTAACGATCTTCGAGGACGACCAGATCTTCGAGGAGATTCAGTTTGTCGACTTCTATCGCTACGTCGACGTCGGAATGGACGATCTGTACGCCTATCTGGGGAAAAAAGTGCCCTGGGTCCGGCCGAAAGACACCGGCCGCTCGACCAACTGCCTGATCAACGACATCGGCATTTTCGTCCACAAGAAAGAACGCGGCTATCACAACTACGCACTCCCCTACAGCTGGGACGTGCGCCTCGGTCACAAGACTCGCGAAGCGGCACTGGAAGAGCTCGACGACGAGATCGACGTCAGCCACGTGAAGAAGACGCTTTCCGAGCTCGGCTACGACGAGGAGCGCTCGGCCGCAGAGGTCGACCACACCGCGCTCGAGGCATTCATTGTCGTCTCAGAGGACGTATCCGATCAGGTGCTCCGCGAGCAGCTGAGCGAGCAGCTTCCGCCGCAGTTGATTCCCGTTCACTTGCAGCGGGTCGATTCGATCCCCCTGACCGCAAGCGGCAAGGTCGATGAAAAAGCCTTGCAATCGCTTGCGTTTGGCAGAATCTCGGATACCCCGTACCGAGCGCCCGAGGGGCCGGTTGGGGAGTACCTCGCGGATGTCTGGCAGGAAGAGCTGGGCGCTGAAAGGGTTGGCGCCGACGATAGCTTCTTCGAGCTCGGCGGCACCTCTCTGACCGCCATGCAGGTCATGCTCCAACTCTGCCAGGAATTCAACATCGATTTGCCCTTGGAGACGATGTTCTCTCACCCTACACTCGGCGAACTCGCGAAGGCCGCGGAGGAAAGGATTCTGGCGGATGTCGCGGCGATTCCAGAAGCCGACCGCCGCCGGCTCCTTGCAGACGCAGACCCACCCGCCTGACTCAGGTCAACCTCGCATCAAAAATAGCAACAGAGCCGCTCGCTGGGTGACACTGAGTTCCCGAAACGTTTCGATTCTGGAGTTGGTCTTCGTGTACAGGGACAGGCGCCTGGCTCGGTCCCGGGCGCGGAGAAATTCCATGTGGATCACCTTCATCGAGCGGCGGAAATCCGGTCGGAGGTCGGGGCGCCTCGATGCCAGCCGGTGCAGCAGTTCGCTGTCGGCCGCTCGTTGCCATTCCTGGAAGACGCCGATCTCATCGAAAACGGATGCTCGCACCGCCATGTTGTTGGTGTAGCCGAAATGGTGCGCCGCCGGGCACCGGTTGATGACGTAATCGGCCTTGGCGTTCTCATAAGCGCCTAGAAGTCGCAGCGCCCACGAGGCGTTGGAGGGATAGGAGCAGTGCCCGAGCAGAATCGCGACCGCCGGGTCCCGCATACCCTTCTGGATCGACTGGAGCCAATCGCTGGCGACGACACAATCGGCATCGGTGAACGCGATCAGCGGCGCGCGGGCCCTTCGAATACCGGTATTCCGCGCTGCATAGGCGCCCGGTTTCGGTTCTTCGAGTACGATCAGCGGGCGGAACTGCGCGGCAATCGACGCCGAACTGTCGGTCGACTGATTATCGATCAGAATGACCTCGATGGCCCCCCCGACTTCTTTTTGTCCCAAAAGAGATTCGATACACGCTGCAAGATGGTTTTCGCTATTGAAAAACGGCACCACGACCGAGACACAGGGGTGGTCGCTCAGAGAGTTGACGAGCATTTCAACCGGCCCCGCGAGTCGCACCCGATTGCTGTCCGGAACGCTCGAGGATCTGGTCGTACAGGCGGCGATCCAACAACCCGGTCACCCGCTCGATCTGCTCTGGAGTCAGTATTTGCTCCGAGGTTGCGGATGGCCGAATGCTGCGGCCGACATCCGTCTTCCATTCCTCCGTATCGGTGACGATGCCCTCGGACGTGCTGCCGTAGTCTTCGAGGACCTCCGGCTCCCACTCGAGCCCGACACCGTAAAGAAGCCGTTTGAGAGTGGTTTCCGGGTCCGAGGTGAGCTGCTCATAGGAAACGAACTGATCATTCGGCGACCCAATTCGACCCAAGGAGAGGCCAAGATCCGCGTTCCACCGGCCGACACACTCCTCGATACCGTAGGATCGTTCCCACTTCTGAGAAGCCTTGTGCAGAGAAGCCACGACCTCCAGCCCGCTTCGAATGACGTGGATGAAATATGTGCGACCACCGGGACTCGTCTTTTCCAGCAGCGGGATTGAGCGCAGATGCCACGGCGTCTTCTCGATCCAATTCGTGGCGCCCCGCCGCAGCGCGAGCTCGTCGAGGACCAGAACCAGCTGACGAGCGACCGGGAGAGTCTGGAACGGTAGAAGTGGGCGAATCTCCAGTGCCCATCTCTTCTTCTCGGAAAACCACTCGGCCGCTGGAGGGGGTGCTTCGCCATTTTCTTTCAGGAACTCGGACAGCCTTGGGCGAGGATCCCTCGTCAGGATCGGAAGTGGCAACGGCGAAACCCTCGAGAAGTGCTTGCGGAAGAAATGGCTCTCGGTATACGAGGTGATTTCGCTGTGCGCGGCAAGCAGACTCTGCGCCAGGGTGGTACCCGATCGCGGCACGCCGACGATGAAGATGCGCCTCTCGATAGCGGGCCGTGTCATGGGGCGTCAACCCGAGCGGCGAGGACAGTGAAGAAAGGGCGCATGGAGGGCGCCAACCGCTCCGCCAAACCGACCACGCCCCGACCGTGTCCCCCCCGGTATACGATCTTTTCGACGCGGAACCCGATACAGGTCAGGAATTCCGAGACCTCGCGGGTCGTGTACTCCCTGACGTGCCCCATGTGCCCGAGCGTCTCGAGCTTTTCGTACTGCCGGTAGACTCCCGCCGAGGCGGCATGGCCCTGGTTCCGCACGATCAGGTTTCGAATCCCGCGGAACGATCGGAGGTTGGGCGTCGACAGCAACAGCACTCCACCGGGTCTCAGCACCCGGTGGACCTCTCGCATCGTGAAGACCGGATTGATTCGCAGGTGTTCGAACAGCTCGTTGAACAGCACCACATCGAAGATCCCATCGGCAAATGGCACTTTCTCGGTTTCGACATCGCATCGCGTGACATCGAGACCCAAATCCACGATCGCCCGTGCGAACCTCTCCGGTGCGAGATCCAGGGCGTTTACCTGGAAATCGAGCGCGGCAAGCGCTGCCGTCATCAGCAGAGGAATCGCTCCATATTCGAGGACCCGTTCGCCCTGTGCAACGTTCTGATCGACGATATGAAGATCTGCTGCCAGCCGTGTGCGGTGGTTGCTGCAATACTCCGAGAACCATGCCTCGAGCGGCGACTCGTCAGGCTCGATCCCAGCAGCGACCCGGTCGATAAGCGCCAGGTAGCGTTCGGGTAGACGCAGCGCCTCGGCTTCTTTCAACATGGATCGAGATCTCCTGTCATGGCTCCCCCAGGTCACTCAAGTGGCGGAGGATCTCCAGACGGGCGTTCCCCGCAGAATCCTCGCCGCGATGCGGGTCGGGAATGGAGTGGACGGTGAGTGGACCTTGGAAAATGGGGCGCCAGGTTGCGGCGGCATCAGTGGTTGGCTCGGCGGCGTTGAAAATGACGGTGGGCGTACGAAGCGCACCGGGACGGTAGTTTGCGTGCAGTCGAAATCGGTCGACCCGGACGTCGGCATAACTGATGCGCTCAGTCAGCGGAAACCCTGCCAGCCTCCTCAACCGACCAATGCCGCACAGGAGGCGGCGCCAGGGCTCTATCGCGAGCCGGCGCCAGGCACGCCGGTAGGGCCGTCGTGTGAGGGGGTGGTTGGCGCGGGCATAGAGGCGAAGAGCTTCGCGACCCGAGAGCTCACTGACCGGCCGCCGGAGGCCGTCGATCTGCAGCCGAAAGGGCCAGAAAGAGTAGAAGTCGAGCGGCATCGGCGCGATCAGGTAGAGCCCCTCGACGGGGAGACCCCGCTCCTCCATCAACCGCACGGTTTCGACCGCCATCGAGGCTCCGAACGAGTAACCGGCGATGAAATAGGCATCGTCAGGGAATCTCCGTTGGATCTCAGCAACGAGATCGTCGCCAAGATCCCTCATCGATTTCCAACGACCAAGATTGCCCTCCGCACGAAGACCGACACCGCGCAGCCCGTAAACCGGACGCTCGCCACGAAACCTCGCTGCGAACATCTGCGTGAAAAAGTGGGGCACCGCGACAATGAACGGCTCGCCCCGGCCCGCCGTTTGAATCGGGAAGAGGTGATCGTATGGTGTCGAATCCGAGCCGCCGTGCTGCTCGATTTGCTCTGCAAGCTGACGAACTGTCGGGTTTTCGAAGACATCAGCCGCCGTCAGCACGACCTCGAAGTCCTGTTCGATAGCCATCGTCATTTCGGCGACCAACAGCGAGTGACCGCCGAGCTCAAAAAAGTTGTCGTTCGCTGCGATCCCAGTTGACCCGAGAAGGCCCTCCCAGAGCGAGATCAGCGTCTGTTCCCGAGGACTCGGGACCGGCCCGCGCTGCTCGGCCACGATTAGAGGATCGAGCACCATGTCCCGGAGCCGCTGCCGATCAATTTTGCCGTTCGGCAGCCGCGGCAACTCTGAGAGCTCCACCAAGCGGCTCGGTATCATGTGGTTCGGCAGCCTCGCACCGAGATTGTCGCGCCAGTTGGCCGGTATGCCCGCAAGCGACGAACGGACGAAGGCCACCAGTTTGCGGGCCCCGTGTTCCGGAGTTATCGCAGTGCTCGCAACAGCGAAACGGGCAACCACGGCGGCCTCTTCGACTCCCGGCAGCTCGAGGACCGAGGACTCGACTTCGCCCGGCTCTATTCGATAGCCGCGAAGCTTGATCTGTTCGTCCTCCCGGCCGAGGAACATCAACCGACCGTCGACCATCCGGGCCATGCGATCCCCTGTACGATAGCGGCGCTGCCGTGTCCCGGTACTCGCCTGGAAGCGATCTGCTGTGAGATCAGCACGCCGCCAGTAGCCTTCCGCCACCGTCGGTCCCTGGATCCAGGCGTGTCCGGGGATTCCTGCGGCGACTGGGCGCCCGCGCGAGTCGACAACGTCGACCCTGACACCTGGGATGGGTCTGCCGATGGCCACCGGGCGCGCCGCATCATCCGCCGTCACCTCGTGCACCGTGGCCCACACGGTTGCCTCGGTGGGTCCGTACTCGTTGAACAATCGAACCTGCGGCAGCACCCGAAAGTGCTCTTCCACGAGGCGGGAGGTACAGCTCTCGCCGGCCACGATTGCCAATTCGAGGCCCTGTAAATTTTCAGCGCCCGCGCCCAGCATCTCTACATACAGCGAAGGGACACAGAGCAGAGCGGTCACTCCTTCGTCCGCTATCAATTCCGCCAATCGCCGCGGGTCACGAACCTGGTCTTCCGTCGGAACCACCAGAGTTCCTCCCGCCGCAAGCGTCCAGAAGATCCCCGCAACAGAGCTGTCGAAGGCAACGCTCGGAATCAGCAGAAATCGTTGCGGCGGTGTCTCGTAGACCATGAAACGCGCCTGTGTCGAAGACCTCAGATTGGCGTGGTTGACGACGACGCCCTTCGGTCGGCCGGTCGAACCGGAGGTATAGAGGAGGTAGGCGGGGGACTCGGGTGCAAGATCAGCCGAGATCCCCGGCCCCGGTCCGGATGTGGCCAGATCCTCGACATCGATCTCAACCCACCGACCGGAAGGCAGTCGCCCACGTAGGGCGGAGGTCGTCAGGACCGTTGCGACATCGGCGTCCTCGAGGACGCCGCGATTCCTGGCCTCGGGATAATCAGGATCCAGAGGCACGTATGCAGCCCCAGCCCAGTGCGTGCCGAGGATCCCTGCCACGAGCAGGCTTGAGCGATCGAGGAAAATTCCGACGCGATCTCCCGCCCCGACGCCTTTGACCGAGAGTTCACGAGCAATCGAGCGAGCCGCGCTCTCGAGATCACCGTAGGTCAGGCAAACTCCTCCACATGTCACTGCCGACGACTGCGGGAACCGGCGGGTCTGGTCGAAAACCTGCTGCGGAAGCAGGGCACACTCCGACGCATCGAACTCGCCACCATTGGCCGAGGCCATCACCATGGTGTGTTCCTCGGTGCTCATCAATGGGACCTCGGCGGTGGAGCGCTCGAGATCAACCGGCAGATGCTCGAGGAGGTTTTCGAAGTGCCCCAGGAGGCGGTCCATCCAAATGCCGTCGAAGCGATCGCTGCGGTACTCAACGGCCAGATCCAGGGTGTTCTCGCCCTCTGTCACGAAGAGCGTCACATCGAACTTCGATGCGCCTAGATCGAGCGGCACCTGCTCGAGACGAGCGGTCCCTAGATCGGGCGGAGGGGTTTTCTTCTGATGCACGAACATTGCTTGAAAGATCGGGTGGCGGTCGCTCCGGCGGGGCGCCGACAGCTCCTCGGCCAGTGTTTCGAACGGAACCGAAGCGTGTGAGAGTGCCTCTCTCATCACGAGACTGAAATCACGGCAGGAGGTACCGACACTTCGATCCTCGTCAACAACGGTGGAAATCACCACGGGGTTGGTGAAGTACCCGATCATATCTGCGGTGGAACGGTGGGAACGGGTCGAGACGGGAGTCGCGAAGGCAACGTGCCCACCGTTGGTGTAGCGCTGGAGCAGCAGCCGGAACGCGAACGCGTACACCATGAACGGGGTCGCGCCGACCGCGGCGGCGAGTGTGTGAACGGCCGTTTGTAGCGATGGATCCGAATCTCGGCTGATGAAGCGACCCGGAGCACCGCCTGCTCCTGTAGCGATTTTTTCGAATGGCAGACTCAGGTCTTCTGGAAAAGGATCCAGCTGCCGTCGCCAGTATTCGATCTCCTCGAGCTGCTCCTTGGGATCCCTCTCCTGCAACCAGTGCAGGTAGTCCTCGAACTGCACCGTGCCCGCGACCGAAGTGAGTCGATCATCGTAGGCTTCAACCAGCTCCGCCCACAGTCTCTCAAGGGATTTCTCGTCAACGAGGATGTGGTGGAGCACCAGCAGCAGGATCTTTTCCCCTCCAGCTCCGTCCTCGATGAGTTGGAGGCGGATCAGCGGCCCCGCCTCGAGATCGAATGGCTGACACGCTGCATCGACGGCCGCAGCCGAAGCCTGTCCCTCCTGGACTTCAAGCACGTCGACCACCAGTGGTGAGTGAGTGTGCACTTTCTGAAGAACGGTACCGCGATGGGCGACGAAGGTCGAACGCAGAACGCGATGCCTCGAAACCACCTCGTTCAGAGCACGTTCGAGCCTCGGAACCTCCACAGCACCGCGCACCCGGAATGCGCTCGCGAGGTTATACGCCGGTGATCGCCGATCGAGTTGGTGCGCCAGCCAGAGGCTGCGCTGCATTTCGCTGATGGAAACCGGTTCGCTGGAAGGACGCCGCGGATTTTTTGGCGTGCGCGAAACCGCTGCCGCCCTTTTCAGGCGAATTGCCTGCTCGAGCAGCGTTGCGCGGTCGTTTTCGTCATGACTGGTCATCAGAAATGTCTCTGCCCCATCTCAAATTCCGCGCAAGTGTATCCCGTCCCATTCGAACTCCGCGCCACCGGATGGTGATACGATCCGCCGAGAAGGTCGCGTACCATCTGACGGTCCGGCCACGGAGCGCACACCAGAGCATGAACCGTTCGCAATCCGACCGCGCCGGACCCTCTCGCCTGATGATGAGCTGGAGTCAGCATCATTACCCTTTTGCTCCACTGGTACCGGAGGATGATTGAGCGGCGTTGAGGGACTTCCAATGCGCATTCTTGAAGTCGAGACCTTCGGCCGCGGAGGACTCACCCATTATGCCTATAACCTCTCGTGCGCATTGGCCGAACGGGGCCACGAAGTAACCCTGGTAACGACCGTTGCCTATGAGCTCGAAGAACGAAAGCTGCCGCCAAACGTCCGCCTCGTTCGCACCATCGCGCGTTTCTCGAATCGGGCACGGTCGTCGCTCCCGGCACCGCTTTTCAGACTCATCTTGAAGGTCGAAGCCGTCATTGACGCCCTCACCGTCGCCCTCCTCGCCCAACGTCTTCGACCCGATATCATCCATCTCCATTGCACGAACCCGGTCTCTCTCGTGTACCTCGCATTTTTCCGACTCTTGAGGCAACCCGTCGCGGCCACCGCCCATGTGGTGACACCGCACGAGAGGATCGGATTTCAAGACGCCGTCTACCGGCGAATTCACCACCTCAGCAATCTCATCATCGCCCATTCGGACCATGACAGACAACGCCTCCTTGAAGAGTTCGGCGTCGACCCCGAGCGAGCGGTCGTCATCCCGCACGGCGAGTACGGGTTTTTCGAAGGTGTTGGCGAAGCCACCGACCGTGAATCGGCGCGAACGAGTTTCGGCCTCGGACGGGAGGACGAGGTCGCGCTCTTCTTCGGCTACATTCGGGAGTACAAAGGACTGGACGTACTGCTCGAGGCCTGGCCCACGGTGATGGATGCGCGCCCTCGCGCTCGTCTCGTCGTGGCCGGCGACCCCGTCCAGTTGCGGCGCGAACGCTGCGAAGAGCTGGAATCCTGGGCGACGCGGCTGGGCGTGGTGCACCGATTCGACTACATTCCCTTCGCGGATGTGGCTCGATACTTCGGCGCGGCAGATGTCCTGGTCATGCCCTATCGACACATCAGTCAGTCTGGAGTCCTTTTTCTCGGACTGTCTCTCGGTGTCCCTGTGGTGGCCTCCAGAGTGGGAGGCCTGCCCGAGATGCTGAAGGACGGCGACACTGCCCTGCTCGTTCCTCCGAATTCACCCACAGCCCTGGCGGAAGCTCTGATCAAGGTGCTTGGCGATCCCGACCTCCGGGATCGCCTGACTCGAGGAGGTCGAGTGGTTTCGAATCAACACTCCTGGCCAATTATCGCGGAGCGCACCGAGTCCGCCTTCGCTGAAGTCCTTCAGCCGCCGCTTCTGCGAGACAAGACCTGAAGGAAGCGGCGTTCGATACCGTCGGGGCGACCCTCGATGCGCCAGATGGCGACCTGGGCGGCGACGAACACGAGGCCGCCGACCAGGGTTTTGGTGACCAGCGAGAGCCACGACCCGTTCTCGGAGAAGAGGTCGAGTGGGGACATGGCACCGAGGGCCGCCACTGCGCCGACCATGAGCACCGCGGCACCGAAAGGCCGCCGGAGCTGGAACGTGATCTCACCGGGGGAAATGTCGAGCGTGTGCCGCAGCAACCAGACGTTCAAGTACGTGTAGAACACGCCGGCCAGAACGATACTCAAGATCGCTCCGGTGAGGCCGAACAGGGCCGTCCCGACGATAAAGGCGGGGACGTGGACCAGGGCGTACATCAGGCTGACCCGGAACAGCAACCGCGTCCTGCCCAGGGCCATGACGCACGGCAGAGTCATCGACAGTGTCGCTCGGAGGCCGAGGTATGGGACCAGAATCACGAGCAGCGGAACGATCACGATCCACTGGTCGCCAAGAGCCAGCGGAACGAAGTCATTCGCGACAAGAGCAAAACCGAACGCCGCCGGAAGGCTGAGGCTGCCGAGAATATTTATCGATTCGCAGACCCCACGGCGAAGCCGGTTCAGGTCGCCGGTCAATTCGCTGAACGAAGGGAATAGAATCCGCTGTAACGGGCTGATGAACTCCCTGGTCGGAAGCACCCCCACCCTCTGTGTCATGAAGTAGAGCCCCGCGTCGGCAACTCCGAGCAGGCGCCCGACAATGATCTTGTCGGTCTCCATCGACAACGTCGTGACCACGGAGGTCAACGTGAGCCATCCGCTGAAGGCGAAGATGTCGGAAAAACGAGCCAGAGAAAGCTGCGGACGGTATGGCTTCAGAGCATAGCTGAGGATCATCGTGATCAGCGTCCCGGCAAGCATGCCGATCACGAGCGACCAGTAATTTCGATAGACGAGTGCGATGACCAGTGTGACGGCAACCGATACAAGCTTGCCGCCAAGCGTCAGAAACGCCACCCTCGAGTAGACGAGATCGCGCTCGAACATGACGAATCGCGGGTTGGAGAGCCCGCTCATGAGCGGACTGAGTGCCAGCGCCTGCAGCACAGCGGCCATCCGCGCGTCGGTCACGAATTGAGCGACCACGATCATGATCAGGGCCGACGCGATACCGCGCAGCGCGGACAGCGTCCACGCGGTGTCGTAGAGGTTTCGGGACTCGTCCCGGGTTCGGATCAAGGCCTTGTTGACGTCGAAGGCGCTCAATCCTTCGACGATCGTGACGAACGATGCGGCAATCGCGACGAGACCGAAATCGTCGGGAGACAGAATGCGCGCGAGTACGACGATCGCAGCGAAGTCGAGCAGCCTGTCGAGCCACCGGTAGCCGTAGAGCCAGCCGGCTCCTGTTGCGACGCGTCGCGCGAGGTCGGTCACGACACCGCTCCGGCGGCCGGCGAGGACCGATCCTCACGCGGTTGATCGAGCAGCTCCGAGATGGCGCGCTCGGCCACGCGGTCTTCGGCGTACGCGAGATAGTGTTGGCGCAAACGCCCGAGGTTGGTCGCAAAGCCCGGCTCGCTCAGAAGGCGATCAACGTGGTGGCGGATGTCCTCGGTGCTGTCCCACTGACGATTGCCGGCGATACCGATGCCGTGATACTCGATACGCGCGGTGTTTCCCGCCATGTCGGTTTCGCCGCCGCAATAGACCAGCATCGGCACGCCGCTGATCACGCACTCATCAATCGTGTTGATGCCACCGTGCGTCACCACCGCGTCGGCATGCCGAAGGACGTCCATCTGTGGGACCCAGGAGAATGCATGAACCCTCTCGGGCAACGGATCGAGATCGGCCAGCGGAACGCGACCGCTGAGACTGATGACGAGTTCCCAGTTTGGGCGCTCCCGAACGACCCCCAAAAGACGCTGGAGCAGGGCACGATCGGTGGAAAAGACCGACCCGAACCCGGCAAAGATCAGCTTGTGTTCTCCACCCGCCGCGCGGCGCCGCTCGAGCACCGCCTCGAGCTTCGCGTGTTCGTTCGAAGCCATCGGACGGTCCATGCGACGCTCGAGCACCATCGGACCGACGTACCTCACGACTTCCGGGGCCCGGTGCGGGAATTCGAACTCGAACGCGTGCAGGCTGAGCACCCGGAGCCGGCTGTAGGTGAAGGGCATCAGCCACTGGTTGGCATCGGTTTCGCCGCGAAGGTCAAAACCGACCTTGCGGGCCAGGTGGTGCAGGAGCGAAATACGATCACACCCGAAGCGGCGAGCTTTAAGCGATGATGCGACACCCAACTTTCTGAGTCGCAGGACAAGCCACAGCATCGAGATGCCAGGTCGCGTACCTTTCCAGCCGACGCCGGGCGTCACCAGACAGTGCGGAGGTGGCAGCCCGGGTCGCCTCCAGATCGAGGAGAAGGTATTGAGGAGGGCCATCGGTACTCCGCTGGCGGACGCCGAGATGATGTGCTCATGCATCTCCCCATCGATGAGGATCAGTTCCGGATTGACATCATGGACAACGCGGGCAAAACCTCCGAGTTCGATCGAGTCCGCGGCTCGCTGACGGCGGTCGCGGAGATTCAGCAGCTTATGGAGCGCGCTTGCGCCGGCATCGGCCTCGAGGAACTCCTCGTACCGACTCGGATCCAGCGGTAGAAAGCCGAGTCCGTGATGCTCGACGAGCCCACGCGCATCGGGAAAGCTGGCGTAGGTCAGACAATGACCCGCCGCCGCCAGCCGTCGAGCGAACTCCACACTTGAGTAGAGCATCCCGGCCAAGCCAGACGTCACACAGAGAATTCGCCGCTGCACGTTCTTCCCGTCCGAAACTGCAGGTGCCGACGTGGCTGCCATTCTGGACGCTCTCAGTCGGCCGGGTACTCGAGTTGCCGGATCAGGCCCGAGTACTCGGCGTCAAAAGCCTGCTTCACTCGAGGAGTGAAGTGTTTTCTCCACTGACCCGAAGCAGGGTTTCGAATATGGGGATCCGCCGACCGTTTGCGAATCGAGTAACGCTTGGCGAACCACGTTCCCAGACCGCGTTCGAGGGGCGACAATCCGTAGAAGTCGAACAGCTCTCGAAACACCGTCACCTCGTTACCGAGGATGTCTTCGTAGCGGAACGTGACGATATCGGGATGACCGGTCGGCCACTGCGCCATCGACTCGAGGTGGTTTTTTCGGAACTCCAGTTCGGCCAGCAGGCCCTCCTCTTCCGGTATCGCCTGCAGGTACTCGGCAAACGACGACCCGGCATCTCGCAGGCCCTCGGGCACGAGCCCGTTGGCAAAGTACCAGTCGGCGGCGGTTGGGGACTCGATCCGCACCCATTCCTCGGCACCACGCTTGTGGTAGAAATAGCCGGAGACGATCAGATCACGCGGATCGCGAATGAAGCGTGAGATTCTAAAATCCCCGAGACGGTCGAGATCGAGGGTCCGATTGTTGACTGACGCGACACGGTGCGCTTCAAAGCCGCCATAGAAATCATCGAGATGACTGTTGAAGTGGCGAAAACCCCGGCCCCACGGCTGACACCGGTTGAAGACCGCATCCATGACCCGTCCGTAGTAAACCGTCAGGCACTTGTGGTACGAACAGTGGATCAGATGGGCCCGCATGTCTCAGCGACCTTCGTCAGATTTCGGCAACTCGAGTACCTTTTCGGTTGGAGCTGCCCAGGGAGCGCCGATCACCCACCACGGGACGTCGTGAATGCGGTGCTGGCTGACAACGATGTCGCCGAAGACCTCGCGCCGTTCTTCGGGTCCCACCTTCGATCTCATCTCATCCAGGCCCCACGGACCGACGTACCAGAGATCACGGACATCAACCATGAAGGGAAGATAGGCCTGCCATCGCTCCGCACCTTTGTCCCCACACAACACCAACAGCCGCGATCCCTCCACCAGCTGTGCGATCCGCCTGGCGGTATCGAGGTCGCGTTCGATCCCGGGCCGCGGCCCGGTTGGACCGACCAGCAGCTTTTCAGCCTCGCCCTCCGGACTGAGGGCGATCACGTTGCTTTGCGGCTCTCCGGGCAGGCGAACCCGATAGAGCACGACCGCGTCCTGGAGACCCAGTCTTTCGGTCGGTAGCAGGGGCCAGGACCTTCGAACAAGGGTAAACGGGATCAGATAGACCTTCATGCGGAGCTGGTTTCCCAGCCGCGTCTGGTGGTAGAGGCGATGGTGGTAATCACCCGATTCCGCAAAGAAGACTGCATGACGATCCGACTCGAACGAAACCCCCTCCAGGCGGGGAGGTCTCTCGAACTCTCGGATCCGTTTGAACAGAATATACGGATTTCGTTCCAGGGTAGCTTCGTAGGGTATCCGCTCGACAGCCGGTAGCAGCGTCCAGACGCCGTCCACGTTCTGAGCGGCCATTTTCAGATCGACCAATGGAAAAGGCCACAGAACGATCCTCGACCACTTCATCATCTCCACTCGCAAGGGCAGCCCCCACGCGACGATGATCAACGCGAGGATGACGGCCGCTGGCGAGCGCCGAAGGCGGCACAGGCCGAGGACCAGAAAGACCAAGAGGAAAGGATAGACGTAGCTCAGAAATCTGGCAGAACTTGAATCGTAAACGAATACGAAGAAGGCCATGATCGTAAGAAAGCCACCGATGACCAGAGTCGCCCAATCTGAACGGATCGACCGGCGCGCCGTGGTCCATATTCCGACCGCAATCGGAAAAACGGCTGGAATGCCGACCAGGGCAACGAGGGACCAGGCATAGAACGACCCACTGCTGTGCAGTGAGCCGGCCTGGAGCCCCACGGCGCCCCAGTTACGATAGACGACATCGCCCAGGGTGCCCACGAGCCGCATCCGAACGAGAATCCAGATGATCCCGGGCGTCAGGAAGAGAGCGGCCCCAATCAAAAAGGCCTGACTCCGAAGATCCGCTCGGCGGTGCCAGATCACCGTCGCGAGCACAGGGATGGCGAAGAGAACGGCGATGGGCTGGGTGACGGCGCTCAGTCCTGCCGCGAGGCCTGCCAGGGCGTAGCCAGGCCGCCCGGCGCTATTTCGCCGCTGCCAGAAAATGAGCGCCCACCCCAAAAGACATCCTGCAGGAATATCCGCCATCCAGGTCGCGCTCCACCACACCCAGGTCGCGTTTGTCAGCCACGCGAGGGTTGCCAGGGCGGTCAAAAACCGGTCAGAGGTTTCGCTGAGCATTCGATACAGGCCGAGACCCGTCACGAACACCAGGCCCTGAAGAACGAGCGGAGCGAGCTTTAACATCGACACCGATGCCAGACCTGCGAGAACCATAGGGAACAGCGGCGGGCGCGCCGAGTAGGACACCGGAAAGCCGAGAAAATACAGCCCGTTCGCCACCCAGTCCTGGGCATCCCCGATCATCAGCGCGAAGTCGATGATGGGGTCCTCGTAGAAGAGCAGTGCGGACAGGAGCAGGAAATTGGCGGTCGCCACCAGCAGAAAGATGACGGAGACTCCGTCAGCAGGCCAAAACCCTGCCAGCGGTTTGCCGAGCCGGGCGGCGGCGGCATCGATTCGGTTCCATGTGAAGGCCACGGTTTCCGCTGCCCGGCCCGACAGGAGCAATCTCTCGAAAATCAGCAACAGAGCCGAAAGGCAGGCCAGCAACAGGAGTAGAACGCGGCTGAACGAGCCTCCAACGAGTGCCTCGTCCAGGCTTGACCCTTCAATGATCAGTGCAACCAAGAATGACGCCGCAGCGCATGCGGCCACGATGCGACCGGCGAGGCTCAGAAAACCACCGGTCTGCCGCCCGCCTCGATAACAGGAAATCCACAGTCCCACCGCCCACGCCAGCAGGATCACCGGTAGCATTCGCACATAGCTGCCGAGAGGATAGAGAGAGGTCTCGAAGAAGGTGGGGAGGAGCTTCGGCAGAACGAGACTTCGCACAGCCCAGGCAAGCACAAACGCCGCCAAGACGATTCCCAGATCCATCAGAAGACGGACCGTCGAGGATCGGGCTTCTGCGTGGCGCATGCCCGAGCCTATCACGCCGCCACGAGCCTCTCTGCGATGACCTCATGGTCGGGCAGCGGCTGCCAGGGATTAACTGTCGTGAGAGGTTTTTGGCTACCACCTCACAGGGGTGCCTCACCCTTTGGGACGCTCGGATCTCAAGCGGACGCCAACAAGTCAACAACGCTGGAAGTGGCGCCACAGAAGAAAACTGTCAATCCCGGTCTGCGGCGTATTTCGAAAGATAGTCGACGATCCCCTCCTGGGATTCGGCGATGCCCTCGTCGCCTTCGCTCCAGTTTGCGGGGCAGACGTCGCCCCGGAGCTCGTGAAAACGCAGCGCGTCGAGAACCCGCAGAGCTTCGCTCACACTCCTGCCGAGGGGCAGGTCGTTGACCAGGGCGTGTCGGACGACCCCTTCCCGGTCGATCAGAAACAACCCGCGCAAAGCGACCCCGTCTTCGAGGAGAACGCCGTAGTTGCGGGCGATTTCTTTGTTGAGGTCCGACACGAGCGGATAGCGGATCGGACCGATCCCGCCGTCGTCGACGTGGGTTCGTTTCCAGGCCGCATGGGTGTAGTGAGAATCCACTGAGACACCGACAATTTCCGCGTCACGGCTCTGAAATTCGTTGAGGGCCTCATCGAAGGCGAGGATCTCGGTCGGACAGACAAAGGTAAAATCCAGAGGGTAGAAGAACAGAACGACATATTTGCCGCGCAGGGCCGAGAGCGTGAATTTTTCTTCAAAGCTGTTGTCGGCAAGGACTGCGGTTGCGGTGAAATCCGGCGCGGGTTTGGTGACCAGGAATGACACAATTCCCTCCTCAAAAGGCGGCGCCGCCGCGCCTCAGGCGTGGCGGCGCCTTTCCATATCGAGCGTTGCCCACCCTCGGCGAGGGTGGCAGTCTTCAGTCGTTCTGTGGGTTCTCCGACTCGTCGACACAGATCAGCTTGAGCTGATCCTCGTTCGGGTTGTCGAGTCGGTTGTATGCATCAACGGGGCACAGGTACGTGTGGCCCGATGCTCCCTTGATCCATTTCACACCCAATGACCTCTTGAATTCAACATCTGCTTCGCGAATCTCGTCCATGGCTTCCTCCTCTGTTTGTTGTTCGTTTTTCGTTCGGGACATCAGTTCATACGATCTCAGGCAGTTTCACCTGCTATTCGCTTCTCCATATCAGCCCGCACATGTTCAATGTCGAGGCCCTCCGCCTTGGCGATGACTTCGTCGATTTCCTCGTGAGAAAGGTACCCCGGCTGCCGCAACAGCAGCAACCCGTCTCGGAACAAAATAATGGTTGGAATGTGGCTCACCTTCAGCTTCTTGGCGAGGTCGCTCTGGTCATGCGTATTCAGCTTGGCAAAGGTGTGTGAGGGGTGACGATCCGCCGCGGCCTCGAAGGTCGGGGTGAACTCCCGACATGCCGCGCACCATGGAGCCCAACAGTCCAGGAGCGCGATGCCCTCGGTCATCAGGCACGCGTCGAAGTTCGAACTGTTCACGTCGACGAGCATCAACTACCCCCACATCGCCTTATAAAACGAATCTACACGAGCCTCTATTCCAGCGAAAGATGCCGAGCACCTGAATTGCGCTGGGACGAATTCCGGAAGCAACGGGCGAAGAGGTTCCGGGGACAGAAAATGGACCCAGGTTCAGGGGCACCGATGTCTTGAATGAAAGGCCATTTTATCACCAAGCAGCCGCTCAAAGAAGGCGGCGACCCATGAAAGGAGCTTCAAAGCACTGTGACAATCCCGAGGTAGCCGTCGACCGCGAGCCGGTCGCCGGTGGCGACCAGGGTGGTGATGTCGGGAACACCGGTGACACACGGCAGACCATACTCGCGGGCAATGATTGCGCCGTGAATGAGCATGCCGCCGCGGCGCTCGACAACCGCGCTCGCCATCGGTACGACAAACGTCATGTTGGGATCGACCGCATCGCACACCAGCACCTCACCGGGTTGGAACTCGAACAGACCTTCAACTCCTTCAATGACTCGCGCGGGTCCGGTCACGACTCCGGGCCCAGCCGGCTGCCCAACCAGCTGGCGCGGCCGCGCGCGAAAAGCCTCCTCGACAACTGGTGGCGCGTGTACAGGCTTCGGCTCCATCACCAGGTTGGGGTTGCGCAAAGCCCGCACGACGTCATCGAGGTCGACCTGCAAGTGTTCGTCGTCGTGGCGGCCGCGAAGCCGGCGACGTCCCTCCTCCACCGCGGCCAGCACCAGACCCTCCAGTCGAGCGAGGTGGATGTTGTCGTCGTCCCGCAATCGATAGCTCGCCCTGCCGATGTCGAGCAGCTCCCGCGCGAGCGCCCGCCGGTCTTCGTCGACGCGCTCGATGAAAACCTCGGTGCGCACCTCGATGCCGTGGCCGGATGCCGGTTTGGCCTCTCCCGGTGCGTCGGCCAGTGCCAGCACCAGCCGCACCAGCCGCGCGCGATCGCCGAAGCACTGTTGGTCAGCAAACACTGCGTCGCCGAACTCACGCTCGAAACTTTCGAGCTCGAGCTCGAAGTCTGCATCCCCCGACTGACCAGAGCCGAGGGAGCCGCGGAGCTCGGAATTCCCCCGCACCTTCGATGCGATCCGCGCAAGCTCGCTGTTGCGGCGCACGCTCAGCATCGGCGTCGCGGTCAGCAGTTCCATGAACTCGTACGGGTCCTCGGGACGCACAACCTCGTTGTAGAACTGGCCGAAGAGACGGATGCCGTGCGCGAGCGGGATGAAATCCCGCCAGTAGATGTCGACCCAACCGTCGTAGGTGGCCCGGCGCCCCTCGATCTCATCGCCCAGCTCCTCGGCGTCGAGGGGCGTAAGATCGCGCTCAGCGATCTCCTGCGCCTCCCGGTCCATCGCCGGCAGAAGCTCGAGCTCGACCCGCTCACGCAGAGCGCGGAGGTTGTCGAGGCTCCGGGTCAGACTCAGGTACCAAGCCCGCTTGTCACCCTCACCCGCCGTCGAGGTGGTCACAGGGCGCGACTGCAGAAGCACCAGCCGCCCACTGGCAATCGTCCATTCCACGTCCTGCGGCACACCGAAGAGGGCTTCGGAGGCGCGCGCCGCCTCGAATACCCCGGCCAGATCTTCTCCGTCGAGCGGCGGCGAACCTCTCAGCTCCAGCGCCACCTCCTCGACCACGGTCCGGGGACCTCGGGCAACCAACCGGCGGCGCTCGCTTGGCGAGGTGTGCGCGGTGACGCGCCCAGTGGCCCTCTCGAGGGTCCAGTGATCGGGCTCGATGGTGCCGTCGACCAGGCCCTGATTGAGGCCGTAGACCGACTCGATCACGGCGAGCTCCCGATCCGTCGGATGGACGCCGAAGACAATCCCGGAGACGACGCCGTCGATGAGCTCCTGGATCACCACCGCCATCGCGCTCGTGTCGATGTCGATCCCGAGTTCGCGGCGGTAGAGCAGGGCGCGATCGCTCCACAGCGAGGCCCACACGCCGCGGATGGCCTCGATCACGGCAGGGAGGCCGCGCACACCGACGAAGCTATCGTGGAGGCCTGCGAAGGAGGCTCCCTCCGAATCCTCGCCGGGCGCCGACGAGCGCACCGCGAGGGCGCCCTCCGGAAGCTCCTTCGCGAGGTGCGTTTCGACCGCCATCACGATGTCTTCCGGCACCGGCGCCCTCAGGAAACGATTTCGGATGCGCAAAGCGACATCCCAGATCTCCTCCCACCGCATGTCCTCAAAGCGCTTCCGCCCCAGTTCCTGGTGGATGACAGCCCGCAGCGATCCTTGCTCGACGAAAAGCTCGTAGGCGTCGGTCGTCAGGCACAGGGACCGAGGGACCGGATGCCCGGTTCGCTGGAGGGCGGCGAGTGAAACCGCTTTGCCCCCGACCCTGTAGCCGTCCTCATCTCCGATCTGGTCGAGGCCGGTAATCAGCTTCATCAGTCGATGTGAAGCTCGATCACGTGCTGGAAGCGAGTGACCACCATGTAGACCGAGACTCGGAGCCGCAGCCGCACACAGCTCGGTGAATGCACGAAGCTCTCGAGGTGGGGATGTTTGGCGAGAAAATGCCGGTCGAACTCCTCGCTCTCGGAATCCGAGATCTCTTCGACAATACCAACGGCAGTCGCGGCTGAAGCCTCGGTGAAGTCGGCTGGACGGTTGGTGCGGGTGTCGACCAACATCGAGGCGCGGGCATCCGCGACCAGGTTGGCATGTTTGCGCGTCGCTCGCCCGGTCGCAAAGAGCAAATATTTGAGATCGTCAGTTGCCACAAACCCAACCAGGTTGGTGTACGGCTCGCCGTCGTGGTGGGTTCCAAGAACGCCAAGCAGCTGGCTCTCCAGCATCTCGCGTAGGATCTCCATGTGGCTGCCGTCACCGCTCATCGTGTAGCCTACCCTTCGCCGTGCATTATAGGCCCGTACTTCTAAGGGTTCTCGCGCGCCGCCTCAGAAGCTGAAGACACCTGGAACAATCGCGTACTGATTCCCCCCGAAGTCGAAGGCCCCCTCGAGATCGGCACCGCAATCGAGCGTGAGGGAACCGGTGGTCATCTTCCAACCATCGGCAGCTTAATCAGCTTTCGGGATTTTCCAGCAGAGCATCGACGGCTGAGGTGATGCTCTCGTCAAGTGGCTCGACCCCAGACTCGAATCGAGCCACCACGCGACCCTCGGGATCAACCAGGAATTTGGTGAAATTCCACCGCACTTCGCCCTCGAACTCCTCACCGGACTCAGCGGTCAAGGTCCGATAGATCGGGGCCTGATCCGGGCCCTTGGTGTGGATCTTGGCCATCATCGGAAAGGTAACGCCATAATTGAGGCGACAGAAGTTTCCAATCTCCTCGGCGGTCCCGGGCTCCTGGTTGCCGAAATCATTGCTCGGGAAACCGAGCACCACGAGACCGTTCTCGCCGTAGCGTTCGTAGAGCTTCTGCAGGCCATCGTACTGCGGGGTGTAGCCGCACTTCGAGGCGGTGTTGACGATCAGCATCGGCCGTCCGCGAAAGGAGGCCAGCTCGACCTTCTCGCCGGACAAGGACTCGACGGTCTGGTCAATAATTCCAACCGAACCGTCCTCGACCTCAGCCGCAAGCTCCTCCGGCTCTAGGCCAGCCGACTCCTGTTGCGCACCGCCGCACGCAATGGTGGCGAACAGAAAACCCAGAATCGCGATCGATCGTGCAATGTGAAATTTCATCATCCCTCCTCTCGACTCCACCGGCCAACGCACCACCGGGTTGCCAAATTCCAAAACGGGCCTTTGTTCTGGCCGATCCCACCATCTTCAAGTCACGAGATGCAGCGACCTTGTGGCCGGAAAATCTACCGGGTGCCATCCGCTGCCTGTGGTCCATCATCGTTCGGACGGTTCACCAGTTTCCGCTCCAAAGGAGAGAGATCGCTCAACCGACTGTGGGCGGGATCACTGGCTTCACTGAGGCCCACGAGGACGACAGCCGCGAGTGTGATCGCTGTGACAAAGAGACCCAGCACGAAAATAGCGAGAGTGGTCATTGGCCCGAAGGGCTCCGGCTCGCGAAGAGCAGAGCTCCAAGGGCAAGGATCGAAGGCACCCAGAGTCCCACGAAGAGCCCCTCATCTTGCTGGCCGCTGAACCAGAGGGAGACCGAGAACAAAAAAGAAACTCCCGCGGCCGCCACAAAGAGCAATTTCGCTTTTTTCGATGCTTTCATTTCTTTTTCTCCTATGTTCTGCACGGCAGGTTTCCGAAAAATCTCGAGTCGAGAAATCAGGCACTGAACACAGCTGCAGTTCATTTGCCGCATGGGGGCCTGACTCGTACGAGTTAGGAAACCAGACTGTCGCGTTTGGAGCGCGGCCCTTGACGGCGCTTCGGACCAGATACCAAACGGGGGGCGATCTCAATGCACGGAATGTACGTATCGTTCGACCGTTCAACCCGAGCCGACGGGCACCTATTCCAGCAATCCCTCGGAGCCGCGATCAGGCTGCCGCGACGATCAACGAGAGAACAAGTATGGTCAATGCGGGCAGGGATTTCTTCAACGGATCCCTCACCTTGAGATGCATCGCGACGGCTCCGAGCATGAGAACCGCGATGCCGACCGCCGCCGGTCTTGTCAGCGCCGGGAACCATATGCCGGCGATGAGGCCTGCAGCAAACATGAGTTTCAGGAAACCAACAAACTGCACGGACCACCCGGGGAGACCGTAGACCTGGAACTCGTCCGTCATGTTGGCGGCTGTACCACCACGCCAGTCCGTCGATTTTCCAAAACGCAGAATCCAGACATTGAAGATACCCAGGGCAATGATGATTTGAATGATGATGACCGCAGTTTCCATCGCCTCTCCCCTCGTCTGCTGTCGACGCTGATTCTGGATTCTATCTTACAGCAGCCGAGAAGCGCGCGTTTTCATGATGCCGAATGGACGGGTGCCAAATGGGTGTCAATGGGCGCCACGTTCCGCATCGTTGCATTGCTGTAGGTGGCCCCCAAAAAGTTTGCCTAAGTTGTGTGCGTCAAGTTCTGCAAAAAGGCATGAGGCTCCTCGTCGTCGAGTCTGCAGAGGCTGCGAGCGAGAGCGATTTCGATATTACTGATCTGCCCCTTCACTCTCGGCCTGAGGATCGGGTTGAATCGTTCGGTTGAGACCATCAGGATCGTAGCCTTTGTCCGGGAGCCGGGCCAGAATTTGCTCGTAGATACGTTCATCCATCAAAGGAGTTCTGCTCAGGATCCAGAGATACTTCCTCTTCGGTTCGCCGACCACCGCCCACTGGTAATCCGGATCGAGATCGATGATCCAATATTTACCCCAGAACGGCCCGAAAAAAGACACCTTGAGTTTGGCATTGGTATTGGCGTCAACGACCTTTGCCCGACCGGCGCTCTGCTTGAGTTTGCCGTTGATGGAGCCCTTGCGACAACTGTTGACCACCTTGATGAGACCGTCATCCGCGAGACTGTAGTCGGCGGTGACGGCGGTGCAATTCTTCTGGAACCAGGCAGGGTAGCTGGCGATCTCGTACCACGTCCCGATGTACCTATCGAGTTCAACAGAATCTACCGTGGTCAGCTCGGGCTCCTCCGCCGCTGCTGCTCCTGCAGACGCTGCCAACGCCATCAACACCACCCCCGCTCTCAGCGTCGTCATCATGTCAACCACCTCCGTCGAAGACTTACAACCTGGACATGCATTGTGTCATTGCCTGGAGAAAGAACACACAAAAAGGCGGCCTGCCCTCGGGCAGGCCGCTGGAGGAGGATCGGCTGAACGGGGTCAGCCGCGGGGGATGATGACGGTGTCGATGACGTGGATGACGCCGTTCGAGGTCTCGATGTCGGTTGCGGTGACGTTGGCGTTGTTGATCCGAACTCCACCGTCAGCCAGAGCGATCTTCAGATCGGAACCTTGTGCCGTCGTGGCCGAATCCAGGCTGACGACATCGGCGGCCATGACCTTGCCCGGAACAACGTGATAGAGCAGGATCGCACGGAGCTGGTCGGGGTCGGCAATCAGCGCTTCGACCGTGCCCTCGGGGAGCTTGGCAAACGCGTCGTCGGTGGGGGCGAAGACGGTGAATGGACCATCGGATTGCAGGGTCTCCACAAGGCCGGCGGCCTGGACGGCGGCAACCAGGGTGTTGAAGCTGCCGGCCGACGAGGCGGTGGCAACGATGTCTCCGGTGTTGGCCGCCTGCTTGGCGGATGATCCGCTACAGCTGCCTCCTGCGAAAGCCGGCACTGTTCCTAGGGCGAGTACCAAACCGAGAACCACAAAACGCTTCATGATGACCTCCAAGGTCGTGTATTTCGGTGCCGGAATCCGGCTTCTGATGGGGTAATATCTGGAAATAACTTAATATTCCAAGAGTTAATCAAAATTTCTTTAGAATTTAAGTAGATTTCGAAGGCGTCGAGGGAGTCTTGAATTCGTCGAGAAGCACCTCGTGCCGGTAGGCGAAGATGCGTTTCACATCTCGGGCGACGACCAGCCGTTGCGCGAGAGCGCCCCCGAGCGGTGCGTACTCGACCTGGTCGATGATCGAAGTGCCGTTGCCTCGATCGATGAAGAGATGCTCGTGGCGCCACAACCGGTAGGGCCCCCGGATCTGACGGTCGACGAAGCGATGGGGCGGTTCCCAGGCCTCGATCTCCGTCCGCCACCGCAACGGGATGCCGCGCCAGTGGATGCGGTAATCGATGAGGGTACCCACGTCCATCGTGATCTGCCCTTTGGTGAGGACCTCGAAGCGGAGCCATGGAGGGGTCAATTTTTCGAGGTTTCTGGCCTCGGCGAAGAAGCCGAAAACCTCGCCGAGGGGAACCGGGAGAAAGAGCGCGTCGTCAAAGAAAAATGTCTTCATCGGGAAGACCCGCCGCCTGCACTCGACGCAATCGCACGCACGAGTCCCGAGAAGATGATCTTATGAACCGGATAGAGCAGGTTCCAGTAGAGATGGCCCGCGAGTCCAATCGGTTCGAAGAGGGCGGTTTGCACCAGCTGGGTTCCACCGTCATCGGGCACCGCCTCCCACTGCAGCCAGGCGCGGCCGGGGACCTTCATCTCGGCCCGCAGCCGCAGCAGGTTCGGCGGCTCGACCCGCTCCACCCTCCAGAAGTCCACGGCATCGCCGGGCTCGAGCTCGGTGGGGTGGCGGCGGCCGCGCCGTAGACCCGGCCCCCCGACCAGTCGGTCGAGATGGCCGCGGATCGACCACGCCCACGACCAGAAGAGCCATCCGCGCTCGCCGCCGAGAGAGCTGAAGGCTGCAAAGGTGGTCTCCGGGTCGGCCGACGTCCGGCAGCTCCGCGTCTCTCGAATCATGCCCTCGCTTTGGCTGAGCTCGAATGCGGGGGCCGAACCGAGAGCGCTGCTCCACCGGGTCGCGACCGCGTTCTCGGTGGTTTGGTGAAGCGCCCGCGAGACCGCTTCGCGATAGGCAAGAGGGTCGATCTCGGGGAAGTCGGTTCGAGCGCGCGAAGTGTCGGCTACCACCGGGTGAACCACACCCTCGACGAGGGGTACGGCGAGACGGTTTGGGATCGGTGTCACCAACCCGACCCACAGCGCCGCGAGACGTGGGGCCAGAACCGGCACCGGCACGATCAGCCGGCGCAGGCCGCGGACGCTGGCGAATTCCTGCATCATGCCCTTGAAGGTGAGGGGGGAGGCGCCGACGTTGTAGATGCCGGCGGGTTTCCGCTCGAGGGCAAGCGTTAGATAGCCGAGAATGTCGCGGACCGCAATCGGTTGCACCTCGTTGAGGATCCACCGCGGAGCGATCATCGCCGGCAACCGTTCGGTCAGATAGCGGACCATCTCGAATGATGCGGACCCCGAACCGACGACGGGTCCGGCGCGAAACTCGGTCGTGGGGAGACCTGCGCGCAGGATTTCTCCAACCTCGGCCCGGCTCGCGAGGTGCTTCGATACATTCTCGGCGTCCGGGAGCAGTCCACCGAGGTAGATCACGTGTTGGAGGTGACGACCCGCCTTGACGAAGTTCTCGGCCGCTCGTCGGTCGCGCTCGGCAAAATCACCGCCAGAGCCCATCAGGTGGATCAGATAGTAGGCTACTTCGACTCCTTGGAGAGCGTTTCCGAGCGACTCCGGGTCTTCGACGTCTCCGCGAACGACCTCTACCGATGAAGCCCACGGTCGACCAGCGACGCGAGCCGGGTCGCGGACCATGACCCGGACGTCGTGGCCCTGTTCGAGCAATCGTGGCACGAGCCGGCCACCGATGTAGCCGGTTGCGCCGGTGACGAGAACCTTCATTTTTCTCTCCCATTGTAGCGATCGAGGTATGCGCGAACCGGAAATTTGCGTGCGGTGTTGGCCGATGACATGTAGCGGACGGTGCCGAAGATTGGCCGTTCGGGCCCCCACGGGCGATCGTGGCGCCCGAGGACCCAGAAAATCCCGGTGTAGGAATTGGGGTCGCGACCATCCAGGGCGTATCGGTTGTTGAGCTCGATCATCACCTCGAGGGCCTCTCGCGGTTCGGAGGTCCATTCGAGGATCTTCTTGCCCCACAGCATCCGCAGATAGTTGTGGATGGTGCCCTCGCGAAGGAGCTGGGTCTGGGCGGCGTTCCACAGAGGGTCGTGGGTTGCGGCATTGGCGAACTCTTCGAGAGTGTAAAGAAACTCGCGCCGGTCACGAGCATGTCTGGAGAGTGTCGAGGCGGCCCAGTCCGGCAGCGACACCCAGCGGCCATGATCGGGTCGATGACTGCAGACGTTGAAGCCGAGTTCCCGCCAGGTGACCAGCTGGTCGAGAAATGCTTCGGCACTTTCGCTCACCGACCACCAGCCGGCGCGCCGGCCGTTGGTCGGCGGCACCACGTCCTCCGGCGACCACCGCTCGCGCAGCATGATTTCGAGAAACACCTCGTGTGACGAGATGTGGCCGAAATGGAGGTAGGGAGACAAGCCGCTGGTCGCCTCCGCCTCGGGCCGGTTGCGATCATCGACGTAGCGGCCGAGACGGTGGTCGAGAAAACCGCGCAATGCGGCGTCTGCGGCCGACGAACCTCCACGGACAGGAGCGGCGGCAACGGTGTGATCGATCGGCAGCACAGACAGCGAGTCAGCGCGGCCGGCTAACAGGTTTTCGGTCGCTTCCGGCCATCTCCGGGTGATGGTGGCTGGAAGCGGAGAGGGTGCTGGGAGCTCTTCGGCGAGTGGGTCCTCGAGCGGAATCTCGGCAAGATGTTCGTGGAGGTTTTTCTGGACGAACCTGCGAAATGAATATGCGGTCGCGAACTCGCGATCAGCGGCGGCCATCGGCAGGAGCCCGTTACTGTCGACGGCCTCGAGGAGAACCGGCACCCTTGCGGCAGCGGTTGCCACCATTGTCGGAAGGAAGAATGTCGGAAAGTCGTCGGTCACCACCACCGCCGCATCAGCGGCGAGGGCCTCGAGCAGGCCGCTGCCCGCTCCGCGGTCCGGCTCAACGTAAGGGTAGTAGGTGACGTTTCGTCCTTCGAGGGCCGCCGCCGTGTCGGCCATGCCGTCGACGATGAAACGGTGCAGGCGGTCGCTTGCCCAGCGGTAATCGCTGCGAAGCGCTTCGAGAACGACAAGCGGGAGACCGAGGCCGCGCGACCAGTCCGCCGCCCGCTGGAGACCGAAATTGAATCGAACGCGCCTTGAGGCGATCATCCAGTAGATCACCCGTGCGCCATCCGGCCGAACCGACCGTGTGTTGGCGGCTCGGATCCGCAAGGCGGGTACTCGGGATTTGATGCTGGACGTCATGCTCTTTTTTGGCCTCTCTCTTTCGTCTTCTAAATGGTCAAGGAGCAACAGTAGCGGGGAATTCCATTTTCTAGACATTGTTTTAGATTTTCTAGAAATAATTTCGATAGAAATACAGTTGCTCTGCTCGTCCGAGGCGCTGAACAGCTCGGACTTACGCCGAAACCAATGGTCCGAGTCATAAATTGGAGGGAGCTCATGAAAAGCCCATTCAGGTTTGCCGAGTACGAGAGCAAAACGGCTCTGGTGGTCGTATTTCCGCCGGCGGTCAAAGGTCTCTTCAACTCCGAGGTCCATGACTTGGTGCGCGAGGTGCAGGAGCTGCTGGATGGAGTCTATGTGACCTACGCCCTTTCCTCGGGGTCTTCTCCCGACCTTAGCGCTGCCCTTTCCGCCGCCCGCTTTGTGGGCTGCGAATCGGCGGTGGTCGTTCCGGCGGAGGCGAGTGAAGCGGCTCGCTTCATCGACAACGTTCCGAAAGGCGACTGGTTGCTGAGCTCTTTGCCAGACCCGTCCGAGCTCGATGCGCCCGCCCTGGCTGACACCTATCTGGCGGCCGTTGCCGAAGCCGGGATGGCCGCGTGACACGATTGGCTCCGGCGAATCGGTCTGAGACGTTTCTGTGTTTGATAGTCTGTCGCCGAGTTCAAACGGGGGAGTGAAGATCATGGAGAGCGACATCGTCGAAAGCAAAACGCAGCTTTGGCCGATGGGCGCGGTGACCCGCCGCACCGGAATTGGTGAACACACCCTCCGAGCCTGGGAGCGTCGCTTCGGTTTTCCGAAACCCATCCGGCTTGCTTCAGGACACCGGAGGTTCTCAGGTGATCAGGTACAGCACCTGCTCCTGATTGCGAAAGCGCTCGAATCCGGCTATCGCGCCGGCGATATCGTGCCGTTGCCATTGTCAGAGCTCGAGCTGCTGCTCGAGAATTCGGGCGCCTTCGATCGGGCCAGCGATTCTGGCAACGCAGAAGATGTCATGTTGTTGGCCTTCGATGCGTGCAAGCGATTCGACAGGGAGTCTCTTGCGGCACTGCTCCACGGCGAAGCCGCGGTGCTTGGTCTGCCGAGGTTTCTCCGCGAACGCGTTGCCCCGCTCCTCGATGCGGTTGGGGAGGCGTGGGGTCGTGGGGAGATTGAAATCCGCCACGAACACTTCTTCTCCGAAGTCCTCGAGGACGAGTTGAGGAGGCTTCGCGCACCGCTCGAAGCGGCGACCAGGGGTCGGCCGGTGGTGATCGCGAGCCTGCCAAACGAGCTTCACGGACTCGGCCTTCAGATTGCTGCTCTGGCCATCGTCACGGCGGGACGCAGTGTGCGGGTTCTCGGTCCACACCTTCCAGTCGAGGAAATCGTCCAGGCCACGAAGGCGCTGAACGCCTCGGCCGTCGGTCTTTCGGTCAGCGCCTTCGCCGAGCCGGAGGAAACGGCGCGCGAGATCAAAGCGGTACGGGAGCGACTTCCCGCAGAGACAGCCCTTTGGATTGGTGGCGCCGGATCGGCAAACCTCGAAAACTTGCCTGCCGGGATCGAGAACACGGTGTCGCTCGATGACCTCGACCGTGTGCTGATGCGGCTCCCAGACCAGGTATCAACCTCGCCACAATCCCTAACCGACCGCAACTGATCTCGTAGCCTCGAGGCCGGCCCACCATCTGGAGGCCCTCTATGGACCGAAACGCTTTCGTTTTTGTCATCGCCACTCTCGCAGCCATTGCGCTGCTGCTCACCAGCGGCTACGGCTTCGCCGGCGGCCTGGTGGTGTCCGCGGTCGCGTTTACCATCCTCTGGCTCGTGAGTCTGCGGCTCGAGAATGCAGGTATTGTCGATATTTTCTGGGGACCTGGCTTTATTTTCGTTGGTGCCTACTACACGATGACCGTCCCTGGGGCGCCTACTCTGAGGGGGCTCCTGGTTCTCGCACTGGTCACCGTCTGGGGGCTGCGTCTCGCCCTCCACGTCGGTATTCGCAACGCCGGAGCCGGCGAGGACTTCCGCTACCGGAAGTGGCGCGAAGAAGCTGGCAACCGCTTCTGGTGGATCTCGCTGTTGAAGGTCTTCCTGCTGCAGGCACTGGTGTTGTGGATCGTGTCTTCACCGTTGTTGCTCGCCCAACTCGGCGGTGGCGAAAGCCTGACCGCACTCGATGTGCTGGGTCTTGCACTGTGGAGTTTCGGCTTCCTGTTCGAGACGGTCGCGGACTGGCAACTGTGGCGATTCAAAAAGGACCCGGCTACCGCGGGCCGCGTCATGCGTTCGGGTCTGTGGTCTGTGTCCCGCCACCCCAACTACTTCGGTGAAGCCGTTCTATGGTGGGGCATCGGGTTGCTCGCCCTGACCACAGGTGGTTGGCTCTCGTTCATCGGTCCCCTGATGATCACCTTTTTGTTGCTCAAGGTCTCTGGTGTCGTGATGCTCGATGCCGCCCTGGTGGAGAGGCGGCCGGAATATGCCGACTACATCGCGACGGTCCCGGCGTTCGTGCCCCGCCTCCGTTTTCGTCACAGTAGCTAGTGGCAAGACACCGACAATAGCCGGCGAGTGACGACACGCTGACCTCTCATCCAATTCGATCTGATGGCTCTCACCGTCTGGAGAGAGCCTTATTTCTGTCCCGCAACGTGGCCTCCCGCTTGTTGTTAAAGTTAATTCTAAATTTTATCTAGAAAAACCTTGACAAAAGATTTATTGAGACCTATATTCAAGATCAAGGAGGCCGAGATGGCAAACGTTGACAAGATCACCGCATGGGACTTCAGCACTGGCGAACTCCCCTACTATGACCAGCTCTACAAAACGGCGTTGCGGATGACCCGCTCCGTCCCGGAGACCGAGGACCTGCTCCAGGAGACCTACCTCAAAGCCTTCCGCTATTACTCCGGATTCGAGGAGGGCACCAACCTCAAGGCGTGGCTCTTCCGCATCATGAAAAACAACTTCATTAACGGCTATCGCAAGCGGAAGGTCCAGCCGCAGCACGTCGAACTCGACGAGCTTCGTGACAGCGGCGAAGAGCATTGGGAAGTCGATGCTGTCAACGCAGGGAACGGATCCGAAACGGGTGCGCTGTCCGATGAGATGGACGAGGACCTGGCCCGTGCTATCAACGGTATCCCTCACGACTACAAGATGGCCCTACTACTGGTGGACGTACAGGGCCACACCTATCAGGACGTTGCGGACATTCTCGCTGTTCCGGTGGGCACCGTGATGTCACGGCTCTATCGGGGCCGTACCAAGGTCGAAAAGGCGCTCATCTCGTACGGGAAGAGGTACAATTACCTCTCGCGGCCCCCGCGAAAGATCCGCGACACGACCATCGATATCGATAGCATCTTCGATGGCGCGGCTGTGTGAAGTTTGGCGACCCTTCGCGAGTTCCGAAAATTTCAGATCACGTCGGTCTGAAAAGGAAGACTGAATCATGCCCAAACATATCGTGCTGAAGATCGTAATTTTGACTGTCGCGATCGCAATCTCTGGTTTCGTAGATGCCGGTGACCAACCGGCGTTCATCCTCGAAGTCGAGGCCGGTCCGACCTGGCAGAGCAGCAACGACGTGCAGGTTCCCAACACCCTGGAGGGGACCCGTTTCTCACTCAAGGACCTGGCCGGGCAGGGTCCGTGGTTTGCGGGCCGAGTCTACTTCACTTGGAACATCTCACCGCGCAACGGCGTCCGGTTGCTGTTGGCGCCGCTCTCCTACACCGAGACGGGGATCTTCGAGGAGTCCGGTCGATTTTGCGGGTGCGAGCTATCTTCCGGAAATTCCCACCGAGGCGACCTACCAGTTCAATTCATGGCGCCTGACCTATCGCTACCGACTCAAGGACGGCGATCGGTGGAAGCTGTGGATCGGCGGCTCGCTGAAAGTCCGTGATGCCAAGATCGAGCTCAGACAGGGTGAGACCACGAGCAAGGACACCGACCTCGGTATCGTTCCTCTGCTGTATTTCGCCGCAGACTATCGGGTGGCTCAACGCTGGCACGTCGTGTTCGATTTCGACGGACTCGCGGGCGGTCCAGGGCGCGCCATCGATCTGTCGCTGAAGCTTCGATATGACATCAACGACCGTTGGGCGGTAACCGCCGGTTACCGGATGCTCGAGGGCGGCGTGGACATCGAAGACGTGTACAACTTCGCGTGGTTCAACTCTGCGGTGGTTTCCGGGGTTTACCGGTTTTGATCTGTCCGCGCGCAGCCCACGAGCGAAGGTGATCGCTGATCGGAAAGAGGGGATGGCGCGAAGGCCATCCCCTCAATTTTCCGGGCTCAGTCGACCTTTACGGCGTGTACCAGATCGGCGCGGTGTAGGCGCGCTCCTGGTGGGTGGTTTCGGCGCCCTCGGGTATGTCGATGCCGATAACGGAACGCGTCGTAGACCACCCAGCGCGGGGTCGGGATTTCGAGCACGCGGGCGTAGTAGAAGGCGCTCTGCTTCCGGATCGAAGTCCGGATCGGTCCAGACCGTGCCGAGCTCGGAGGCGCCGATGGTATTGCTCCAGTTGGCCGCAGCGATATCCACGGTGTTGCCGACCGGCGGCAGCACGCCGTTGGCGTCCGGCTCGCGTCCGGTGGACCAGGCGACGTCATAGACCTTTTCGTGCGTCTCGCCCTTGGCGTCCAGCCAGCCCTTGACGATCTGGATGCGGTCCAGGTTGGCGCCGATCACATCGCGCAGCGCGTAGACCATGAAGGTGGGCGCGTCGCCGCGCTGCCGCGGAGAGTCGCCGCCCATCGGCACGCCCTTCTCATAGCCCCGGAAGGCGGGCTGGCGGCTGTTGAGGTCTTCCGCTGTGTAGTCCCAGCCGCCGAAGAAGCGCACCAGTGATGCGCGGGCCGGTGGTGCCGTAGACTTCCTTGCGTTCCATCGCATCCCAGATCGCCTCGCGGGTGTTCTCCTGCGCCCAGACGGCGGTATAGCCCGAGGCGACGAGTTCATAGCCCTCGAAAGCGCCGTTCTTCGGTCTTGGTGAACGGATGCTGCATGCGCTTCGGCGAGGGCTCGGCGTTGGTCGCCTTGCCGAAGAAGTTTTCTTCCTCGACGGCGGACAAGGCCCGTGTGGCTGTCGGTCGAGCCGATCAGGCCGAACTTGTAGGGGTTGGTGCCGAGACGCTTCTCCAGCAGAAGCCCGTTCTTCAGCGCCTCGCGGGCGTATTCGTACTGCAGCATGTCGTTGGTCTTGGCCTCGGAAAGATCGAGGTTGCCGGCGTCCCAGGTCTCGTAGTCGGCGAAGGCATCGTCAGGCGACAGGAAGGGATGGGCCTCGCCATCGCCCTTGATCTGGGTGATCTCGTACATCGGCTCCCAGCGGGCCCGCGACTCGACATAGTGTCCGGTCGAGCTTGCGGCCGGTGTACTGCGCGTCGACCGGGAACATGATGCCGTTCGACAGGTTGCCGTTGTGGGCGAGCGCCAGCGCAGAGCCGCCGGTCTTGGCCTCGTAGTTCTCGAGGTACTTGTAGAGCTCGAGCGGATCGGTCGAGCCCACCGGCGCCTGGGTGGTGTAGGGCACGACCTGGCCGGCCTTGTCGGCGCCTTCGCGGAAGATCACGTTGCGGTGCAGGTTGTTGCCGGCGACGAGCGAGGTCCACTCGAAACCGATGAATGCCGTGAAGTGGCCGGGATCGTTGAAGCGCTCGGCCGCATCGACCACCTTCTCCCAGATCGATTCGTAGGTCTTCCCGCCCGGCGAGTACTCGGCCATCATCTCCGGATTGATCTCGCCTTGTGAGAACGTTGTGATCAGATCCAGCGCCGCCGCAGCCGAGGCCTCGCCACCGGCCTGCAGACCCTCATACCAGGGCTTGGCCTGGTCGAACTTGAGGATGTCGGGGTCACCCGCCGCGAGATCGGTGAAGAAGCCCATGGCATCGGAATGGTCGGCGATCACCAGCCAGTCGAGCGGGCGGCCGAGCTTGGCCGGCTGGCCGCTGGAGGCCATGACCTGCTCGCCGCGGGCGAAGCGGTAGGCTTCATCGAGGCCGAGGCGGCAGCCGAAGAGACCGGCATCCACCGACAGGCCGGTGTGGAGATGGGTGTCGCCCCAGAAGACCTGGTCGGGGAAGCTGCGCTGGGCATAGGGCGAGTAGGCCTTGCCGGGATAGAGATCCGACAACGATTCTTTCGCCGGGGCGATCTGCGCGAACCCGGTCGTCGCCGCGCCGAGGACTAGAAGCGCACAAAGAACGTGAGAACTGATCGCCACAAAGCGGCTGGGGTTATTCGACTGTAAAAGGGGCATGAAAGATCTCCTCTCGAATGGTGAATAAATCCTGTAACTGGAGCTGGAAGTCATTGTAGTACAGACTTCATTTAGCCGTCGCGGTGCGCGGATGTCCGGCTCACCACCCTCGGGATGCGGGTTGTGAGGAACATCGTTGTCTGCCCTCATGGCTCGTCGGGCGTCTCCACGTTCTTCACATACTCGTCAAACCACCTGATCTGCTCCCAGAGCACGTGTTCGATGCTCTCCTTCGCCCGGTACCCGTGGTCCTCGAAGGGCAGCAGCACGATGCGGGCGGTGCCGCCCGAACCGCGAACGGCTTCGAAGAAGACCTCGGACTGAATGGTCATTGTGCCCGGGTTGGAATCGGCGTTGCCGTGGATCACCAGCACGGGCTCGTTGACCTGATCTGCGAAGAAGGTGGGCGAGAGCTGAATGTAGACGTCGCGGGCCTCGAATAGCGAGCGGCGCTCGGATTGGAAACCGAAGGGCTGCATGGTCTTGTTGTGGGAGCCCGAACGGGCGATGCCAGCGCGGAAGAGGTCGGTGTGGGCCAGCAGGTTGGCCACCATGAGCCCGCCGTGGCTGTGGCCGATGATGCCGATGCGGTCGGGGTCGGCGACGCCGATCTCCACGGCCTTGGCCACCGCCGCCTCGGCGTCGGCCACCAACTGGGGAACGAAGGTGTCATAGGTGGTTTCGGGATCGCCGATCATCGGCATGGCGGTGCGGTCGAGCACCGCGTATCCCTGGAGCAGGAAGAAGAGGTGCGAGGAGCCGGAGATGCGGCTGAAGCGCCGGGTCGAGCCGCTGACCTGACCTGCGGTCGACGGGTCCGAGTATTCCCGGGGATAGGCGTAGAGCACCGTGGGCAACCGTGTGCCCTCTTCGTAGCCGGGGGGCAGCATCAGCTGGAAGCTGAGTGGCACGCCGTCCTCGCGCTCGTAGCGAACCAGCCGCTTTTCGATCTGGCGAAGCTGAGGCGTCGGGTCTTCGAAACTGGTGATGGGTTGGCGCGAGTGGGCCCTGGTGGCCTCGCCTTCGGCTGCCTCGATTGTCTTGCCCAGGGTGACAAGGTAGTAGTTGGGCACGTCGACCGAGGACTCGGAGCGCAGCACGAAGCTCTCCTCGCCGCCGGCGAAGGCGATGAAGTACTCGTAGCGATCCGGGTCGCACCGGAAGAGGCGCTCGCCTCGCCCGTCTCCATCGAGCGCAGATCGAGAAATGGCCGGTCACCCTGTTTGGTGGCGCCGCTGCCGGAGAAGAAGACCGCGTCGCCCTTCTGGTGCAGCACCCACTGGCCGTTGGGCAGCTGACGGTGCTCGGGGGAGCCGGGCGAGTTGTAGCGGTCGCTCACGTTGAGGTCGAACCACAGGCGCGAACTGCCCTTGTCGACGTCGAGGAGCCAACGTAGGCCCAGCGGCGGATGCGCTCGTACTGGACGAGCATCGAGCGTGCCGCCCTCGGCGGCCCACCCGTTCTGCCAGTCGGCGATGCGGTGCTCGGCCTTGAAGATCTCCTCGGCCTCTCCGGTGAACGGCGCCTCCAGACGCATGAGTCGGTCTCGGTGCTCGGCCTCGGCGACGGGGTTGCCTCCGTCGAGTGCTTCGATCCAATAGAGCTCGTGCGGTGCGGTGGCGCGCCACGAGGCCTCGCGCGGTCCGAGGGGTACGCCGTGGATGGGCACCTCGTCGGCCAGGGGCAGGGAGGCGATTTTGGCCACGGGCTTACCGCTTGTCCCACACCTCCACCTCGCTGGCGAAGCGCCACCAGGGCACCGCGTGGGACCAGGGGCCCACCAGGTACTCCACGAGCAGGTACTCACCGTCGGGCGAGAAATCGGCGGTGGCGTAGAGCCGCCGGCTCGCCCAGGGTTTTCGAGTTTGCCGTCCTCCGGCTCCACCACCACCAACTCGGAGGTGGTGTAGTAGTCGAAGAGGGCGTCGTCATGGGCGGTCTCGAGCAGGTTGCGCGATTCGTAGGTGGAGCGGCTCGTGGCGCCTTTGCCCTCCAGGATCTCCGGACCCGCCGGGATGGCGGGCGGTTCGGGCGGTGCGCCCCGCTCGGGCACGCGGCGAACCAACAGGCGCTTCTGGTCCGGCGTCCAGCGCACTGGCGTGCCGAGGAGAGGGCTGAGGGCCACGTTCTCGATCTTCTTTAACTGGCCCTCGAGGAGCCCACCCACAGGCCCATGTGGTCAGCCTCTCTGACGGTGAGGGCGAAGTGCGTGCCATCGGCGGTCCAGCTCACGCTCGAGGACCTCGAGGTTCTTCGGCAGCCCAAGAGCCGTTTCGACGCCTCCCTCGACCTTGACCAGGCGCGGCGAGGTGGCTCCGTGTCGGCCGTGGATGTTGCCCACCACCGGGTCGACGCGGATGCCGGCCAGCTTGTGCATGGGCCCCGCCAGCTCGGCCAGTGGCGGGAAGGTGACGGGTCGGCCAGGAGCAGGTTTTCGCCCGTGGGCGAGGTCCACACCCTTGGCAGCTGGGGCGCATGGAGGACCTCCATCACCTCTTCGGGAGGGGTCTGCCACCCTGTTGCGGTTTCGGTGCCGGCGCCGTTTGCGGCGGGAGCCATCATGAATACGGCAGCAATGAGTGAGATCACGACTCGGAACATGGTTGTCCTCCTCGGTTGTTGCCGGGTGGTTCGAGATACCTCGGGACGGGGCCGATCTCGTTTGACATCCAGCGGGGAAAGGTTGGTGCTCAAAATACAGCGCAAAGGTAACCCGCGTTGGAGGAGTGAGTCAACGCCTCCAGAGTTCGGAAAAGCGGACTATGTGCCGCCCCTGACGACAGATATTTCATCAGGCGGCGTTCGTTCTCAAGCTCTCAAACGACACCCCGGTGAGCTTTTCGGAGACCTCCCAGAGCCGACGAGCGTCGAGCTCGTTCTTCGCCGCCGGGGTCGTGCCGACCGTGACGGGGTACCCGCGCATCTCATAGAAGCCTTTCGGGCCGAAGTAGTTGCCACCGGTCGCATCGGGGGCGGTCGCCGCCCGCAAGGTCGGCAATGCCCCCATCGATGGGGTTTGTGCGAAGAAGAAATTGAGAAACCTGATGAGCCCGGAGTGGCGCTGGAGGTCAGTTCCGGTCCAGCCCGGGTGTGCGGCCGTCGCCAGAACCTTCGAGCCCTTTGCTTCGAGACGTCGCTGGAGCTCGAAGCCTTCATTGGTGTGACCGAGAGGCGGGATCATGACCCCGGCGTTGTTGATCAGCAGATCGAGGCGGTCGTGGTTCGCGCGGAATGCCTCGGCGAAGCGCTCCACCGCGGCCAGGCGCGGGTCTTCGTTGGAGTTCGTATTCAGGATCGCGATCTTCGGCGGCGCGGGTGTGTACGAGGGGAAAGAGGATCAGCCGAACGAGAGCGAGTGACTTCCGAGCTTTGTGAACAGAATCGAGTTGGATGAATCCCGGTCCTTTGACTGTTGTTTAACGTGAGTCTCGGGATCTGAATCCACATTGGAGGTATCCTGAGTTCGAAGATCTGCATAGTCTTCAGGGACCGAAACGGAGCAGAAATGACTCAACGATTTTTCGACCAGATGACCCCATCCCATGTTCTCCCGATGCTCGTCGCCGTTTGTTTAATGGCAGCGATGGCTTCGCCGGTCGCGGCTTCTTCACCGGGTGATAAGGAGCCGACCGAGCGGCAAGCGCATGAGGCATTCGCGGAAGACGCATTCACCACCAAAAAAATACGCGTGATCTACGACCCGGAAACCGGTGAGATCATTTCGGTGCCGCTTCGGGAAAACGAGGTCCTTTCGGCCCCGCTTGCCAAGGCGTTGATCCGCTCGACCGAAGGCCTGCCGGTCTTCGAGCTGGCAAATGGTGGCACGGGCGTCCACCTGGACGGCCGATTCCAGCATGCGCTGATGGTTCGGGTGAAATCGGATGGGTCTATAGAAACCGTATGTACGAGCCACTCACATGCGGCCGAGAAATTTTTGAAGCGTACGTCAGCTGGGGCGAATGTCGAGCCCCGGGACCAGTAGGGCGATGTCAATGCGGATCGAAATGCGCCTCGTTTTCCTTCTTCCCGTGCTGGCCCTGGTTTCGGTGGTTTCTGCCGGGGCGGCTGAGATCAATGGCACCCTTGCTGTCGATCCCGCCCGGATCGCCGGTGCCGACGAGCTGGGTCGGATGTTGCTCTTTACACCAAATCCCCTGGAGCCAGGCTCCTCGATATCCCACTGGGACATTTCGGCCACCCCAGATCTGCTGATGGAGCCCTTCGCCTCCCCGACCGTGCCATTGGGCGAGGTCGACCTGACCCTTCCACACTTTCGGGACCTCGGCTGGCCGCAGGGTTCCTCCGTCATCACGATTCGGGTTACCGACGCCGCGGAAGAGGGTTTCAACGATCCGACGGTCGTTGCCCAAGCTCCGAATAACCCCGGTGGGACGACCCTCGGTGGCCAGCGTCTGGCCGCCCTGCAGTGGGTTGCGGGCGTCTGGGCCGCCCAACTCGGCAGCTCCATCGAGATCAATATCGAGGCCTCTTTTGAGGAGCTCGATTGTGGGCCCAACCCCGAGGACGGAGCGGTTCTGGCCGCGGCGGGCTCCCAGTTTCTGTTCTACGATTTTCCCAACGCACCGAGGCAGGGAACCTGGTACCACGGCGCCCTTGCCGAAGCCCTTGCCGAAGAAGATCTCAGCACCACCGAGGACGGATTCCCGCCAGAGGCTGGTGAGCTGATCATCACATTCAACAGCCAGATCGACGAAGGGTGTCTTGCCCCAGGGTACCGCTATTACTACGGGCTGGATGGGAACACCCCGCCCGGGCTGGCCCCCTTTTCTTCGGTCGCGCTCCACGAGATAAGCCACGGGCTGGGCTTCGCCAATTTCGTCAATGACGCGACCGGTTCGCCGCCGGTATTCACCGGCATTCCGCCGATGCCGGACATCTACTCGGTCTATACCTTCGACAAAGATGAAGGGCTCCATTGGTCGGAAATGACCAATACCCAACGCCGCGCGTCGGCGGTCAACACCGACTCGGTGGTGTGGGACGGTCCTCAGACCACCGGCGCGGCGCCCGCCTATTCTCGACAACGCGCCGACTCTCACCATCAACTCGCCGAGCAGTATCGAGGGCAGTTACGCGGTGCAACGCCGCGGAGTTCGGGCCGGCCATCGACCTGACCGGAATCAGCGGGGATCTGGCCGTGGTGGATGACGGATCAGGAGCACCGACGTTGGGCTGCGAATCCCTGGTCAATGGCTAACGAGATCTCGGGCAAAATCGCCGTCGTCGATCGCGGCGAGTGCTTTTTCACCGTCAAGGTGAAGAACGCCCAGATTGCGGGGGCCGTCGCAGTCCTCGTCGTCAACAATGACCCGACCGGTCTGCCGCCGATGGGCGGTGACGACGAGACGATCACCATTCCTTCGGCGGGGATTTCTCAGGCGGACGGCGACCTCATCAAGGCTGCTCTCGAGAGCCGTAGCATCATCATCCGCCGCGGAGGCCTGCGGGTCACCCCGGCCGGCACCGTCACACCCTAACCCGTATATCTCGGTCACAGGCGTCGATCGACGACTGGGACGGAGCGATGACGTAGTAAAGTATCGGGTTCAAGGACGGTGACCCATGGCGGATGCGGCGCACATCGACATTTTGTATGAGGGAGTCGAGGCGTGGAACGAATGGCGCCGCAAAAACCCCGGCGAAAAACCGAATCTCGTAGGTGAAGACCTCAGCGAGATGGATCTGACCGGAGTCAACCTCGGAGAAGCCGATCTCACCGAAGCCGAGCTCTTCCAGGCCGACCTGACGGAAGCGAACCTCAAGATGGCGACGCTCACGAGGGCGGATCTGGCGGGCTCGGATCTCAAAGGTGCGGCGCTTTACAAGGCGGACCTCAATGGTGCCTGTCTGATCGAGGTGGATCTCACCGGGGCCAGCCTTGGTGCCGCCGATCTCAGGGGCGCCGATCTCCGGGGCACCAAGCTGCGCGGGGCCGACTTTGACGGAGCCGATCTCACGGGTGCGAACTTGAGCGAGGCCGACCTCACCGGATCCAACCTCAGCCATGCCGACATCACCGGCGCCAACCTCCGCAACGCCAACCTCGCGGCCACCAACCTCACCGCCATGAAGGATGGCGGGTTCAAGGAGAAGAGGGGCCGCTACTACGGGATCAGAGGCCTCGATTCGTGCTTCGGCGACCCGCTCTTCGTCCGCGACGCCAAGGACCAGGACTATCTGGATACGCTCGAGGTCGCCATAGACGAAACGCCATCGCCCGCGTCGAGACGCTGGAAACGCTTCTGGTTCAACGCCTGGGGTCTGATCGACTATGGGCGGAGCCTGGTCAAGTTGGCTCTGGGCGCATTTGTCGTGACGATGATCTTCGGTTTCATCTTCCACCTCGATTCGCTTTTCGGCTGGCAGTTTTTCGATCTGCCGTCAACCGCCGACAGCCCGTTGACGCCCTACTACTATTCGATCGTCACATACACCCGTCTCGGCTCGGGCGGAATCACCCCAACCCACTGGGTCGGAGAGATCGTGCTGATCAGCGAGCGGATTCTCGGCTACGTTACCCTCGGTCTATTGCTGTCGATCCTCGCCAACAAAGTGGCAAGGAGAAGCTGAGGTGGTGATCTCGTGCTAAGGAACGCCCCCATCCGGTGGAAGCTCTTTCTGACGGTGCTCGCGCTGGCGGTGCCGGCGTTGATGTTGGTCGGGTTCCTGTCGTATCTCGGAGGCAGGGCGGCGGTCGAACGGACCACCCTCGATCACCTGACTTCCGTCCGGGCGAGCAAGGCGCACCAGATCGAGGAGTACTTCGATCAGATCCGAAGTCTGGCCAGGACCTTCGCCAGGGATCGGATGATCGTCGACGCGATGGTGGATTTCGACGACGCACACCAGTCGATGCTCGATGTCGAGTTGAGTCAGGAACAGCGTGAGGCGGTACTCGCCTATTACGATAATGAATTCCTGCCGCTGTTGGGGGCCACCACCGGGGCTCAGCTCGAACGAGCCGACTTTCTACCGGCGGACGATGGCGATCTCTACCTCCAGTACCACTACATCGCCGCCAACCCCTACCCCGTCGGTGAAAAAGTCCTTCTCGATGATGCCGGTGACGGAAGCGTTTACTCGGACGGTCCACAGTACGATCCATCCGGTTCTGAGGGATTTTGTCCGCGAGTTCGGATTCTACGACCTTTTCCTGATCGATGGCAGCGGCACCATCGTGTATACGGTTTCCAAGGAGGCGGACCTCGGCACCAACCTGCTCGACGGCCCCTACCAGGACTCCAACCTGGCGGCGGCCTACCAGGAAGCTCAGCACGATTATCTGGGCAATTCGGTGCATTTGGTGGACTTTGCCCACCACCTACCATCGTTTGGCGAGCCCGCATCGTTCATTGCGGCACCCATTGTCGACGGCGCCTGGCTGCTCGGCGTCCTCGTCTTCCAGCTGCCGGTGGGTGAGATCGACAACGTGATGACCAGTAATCAGAACTGGGAAATCGATGGTCTCGGGGAAACCGGTGAGTCCTATCTGGTGGGCCCCGATTTCAAGATGCGTTCGAACTCGCGGTTTTTCCTCGAAGACCCGGAGGGTTTCCTCGAAGCCGCCGAGAAGGCCGGTGCCTCGGCGACCGATATTCGGGAGATTCGAGATTTCGGCACGACGATCCTGACCCAGGAGGTGCGGTCCGTTGCGTCGATTGCGGCCCTGATTGGGGAGACCGCGACGATGACAACCACGGACTACCGGGGGGTCGAAGTGCTGTCGTCGTATGCGCCCCTCGACATCGAAGGTGTGGAATGGGCCATTCTGTCGGAAATTGACGCCGACGAGGCTTATGCGCGTATCCGTGTATTCACGCGGACGCTCATGATTCGTCTCGCCGGGCTTCTGGCAATCGTACTGGTGGCCGCATGGTTCCTCTCTCGATTCTTCGTGGCGCCGATCGTCGAGCTCGACGCCGCCGCCGGCCGATTCGCGGCCGGTGAGGAGGATGTCGAGGTCCTGGTCAGAAGCGGTGATGAGCTCGGTGGGTTGGCCAAGAGCTTCAACCAGATGGTCTCCGCCATCCGCCAGAAAACCACCGACCTCAAGAAGACCGCCGAGGAACTCGAGGGCGTCAGCAGCGTCATCCTTCGCTGGGACACCGAGGGCAAGATCGTCTTCATGAACGATTTCGGCCTCCAACTCTTCGGTTTCACCACCGGCGAGCTCTTCGGGAAGCCCATCGTCGGGACCATCGTTCCAGCGTCTGATGTCGTTGAAAAGAGCGTCCGGACGATGATCGATGAGATCGCTGCGGATCCTGCAAAGTACGAGGACGACGAGACCGAGAACCAGCGCAAGAACGGCGATTTCGTCTGGATGGCCTGGCGCAACACGCCAATTCTGAATGACGATGGAAGCCTGCGGGAAATCCTCACCATCGGCATCGACATCACCGAGCGGCGGCAGATCGAACAGGAGATCGCCGAGCAGAAGCAGCTTCTCGAAAACACCCTCGAGTCCCTGACCCACCCTTTCTACGTCATCGACGCCGAGGACTACTCGATCAAGATCGCCAACTCCGCGGCGCGCGCGCTGGGATCTTCGGGAGAGTCGACCTGTCACGCGCTCACCCACAAGAGTGATGTGCCGTGTAATACGAGCAAGCACACCTGTCCGATGGTCGAGGTCAAGAGGACCAGGAAACCGTTCACGGTCGAGCACATTCACGACGATGCCGAGGGCAACCCGAGGTTTGTCGAGGTTAACGGCTACCCGATCTTCGACGACGAAGGCAACGTCATACAGATGATCGAGTATTCGATCGATATCACAGAGCGCAAACAGGCCGAAGAGCAGCTTCGAAGAACTGTCGCGAGCCGTGGAACAGAGTCGGCAACATCCCGGCGTCGTCTACCGACTGCCTGGAGGCATCGATACGCGAACCGAAGTTTCGTCAGTGACGGTCGAGACCTTCCGGCTATACGGCTCGAGGAGTCGCTTGGTGAGAACCCGCGCGTGCTTAAGAGCTGGATCATGCCACGAGGATACGCCGACCTGTGGGCAGCGATTCTCAGCGGGCGTCGAGAAATGGCCTACGGGGAGTTCTGCATTATCGAAAAAGAACGGCGATCTCTACTGGGAGTCTCGCTCGATTTCGGCCGATCTCGTGATGCATCGGGCGAGATCACGCACTATCGTCGCGATTAAGGATCGACATCACCGAAAGGAAGCGCATGGAGGAGGAGCTCGAGGATGCGAGGGAAGCGGCCGAGGCCGCCAACCGCGCCAAGAGCACATTCCTCGCCAATATGAGTCACGAGCTGCGCACACCGATGAACGCCATCATCGGCTATAGCGAGATGTTGGCCGAGGACGCCGAGGACGAGGGCCACGACGACATGGTTCCGGATCTGGAGAAAATCAACGCTGCGGGAAGGCATCTGCTGGCGCTGATCAACGACATCCTCGATCTTTCGAAGATCGAGGCCGGACGCATGGAGCTCTTCCTCGAGACCTTTGATCTGCGACAGATGTTGGACGAAGCGGTGGCCACCGTCCTGCCGCTGATTTCAAAGAACGACAACACCCTCGAGACCGAATTTGCCGATGATCTCGGAAACGTCCGGGTGGATTTGACAAAGCTCCGACAGGCGCTCTTCAACCTCCTCTCCAACGCCGCCAAATTCACCGAGGGTGGCATCATCACCCTCGGCGCAAAGAAAGTGCTCCGCGATGGCGATGAGTGGCTCGAGCTGAGCGTTGCAGATACCGGCATCGGCATCGATGGGGACAAGCTCGACAAGGTCTTCGAAGAGTTTTCCCAGGCTGACGATTCGACGACGCGTGACTACGGAGGCACCGGACTCGGGCTGCCGATCAGCCGCCGCTTCTGTCAGATGATGGGCGGCGACATCACCGTATCCAGTGAGCTCGGCAAGGGGACGATTTTCACGATCGAGATACCATCCCGCGTCGATGCCCTGGAAGTGGCCAGGAAGGCTGCGAAAACGGAGCAGTCGGAGGCGAGAGAGACTGCGCCCGGAGTGCGGCCAGTTCTGGTGGTCGACGACGACCCCAACTCTCGCGAGCTCCTCCAGAGGACGCTGGAGACGGAGGGTTTCTCGGTGGTGACGGCGTCGACCGGGGAGGAGGGTCTCGAGCTGGCTCGGAAACTCAAGCCTTCCCTGATGACCCTCGATGTGCTGATGCCGGCCATGGATGGCTGGTCCGTTTTGCAAGAGGTCAAGGCGGATCCGGAGCTCAAGGACATTCCGGTGATGATGATCTCGATCGCCGGTGACAAGGACCTCGGCTACACGCTTGGCGCCGTCGAGTGTCTGACGAAGCCGGTTGACCGCGACAAGTTACGCCAGCTCGCGAGCCAGTACGCGACGACGGCCGGGGGCGGCCGTGCTTTGGTGGTGGACGATGACGAGGGGATTCGATCGCTCTTTCAGCGCGCCCTTGCCGATGATGGATGGAAGGTGGACGAGGCCGAGAACGGTGCCGTCGCCCTGGATCTGGCGGCAAAAAATCGTCCCGATCTCGTGCTGCTCGATCTGATGATGCCGGTGATGGACGGCTTCGAGTTCGTGATGCACTATCGAAAGCTCGAGGGGTGCATTGGAACGCCGATCATCGTCGTCACCGCAAAGGACCTCGACCAGAATGATCGAGAGAGGCTTCTCGGTGGCGTCGAGCGGATCGTGGAGAAGGGCGCATTGACGCGGCAACAGCTTCTAAGCAGGTGCGGGAGCTTGTGTCCCAACATGGGGTTCCGCGAGAGCAGAAGAATGAGATGATGCAGAGCTGTGAGGTGAACTGAATGGCGAAAATCCTGCTTGTAGAAGACAACGAAATGAACCGCGACATGCTGTCGCGTCGATTGGTCAAGCGCGGTCACGAAGTGGCCATTGCGGTCGACGGCCAAGAGGGCGTCGATATGGCGGTCGCGGAGAATCCCGAGATCATCCTGCTCGACATGAGCCTGCCGGTAATGGATGGGTGGGAGGCCGCGAAACGTCTGAAAGCCGATGGCGCGACCGCCAGCATCCCGATCATTGCCCTCACCGCCCACGCCATGGCCGGCGATCGCGAGAAGTGCATCGAGGCCGGTGCCGACGACTACGACACCAAACCGGTCGACTTCAAAAGGCTGCTCGGCAAGATCAACGACCTCCTCGGCATCTGATCCATGGACACCGGACCCGGCCACCTCCTGGTCGTCGACGACAACGAGATGAACCGCGATCTGCTGTCGCGGCGTCTGCGCAAGAAGGGGCATCGGGTTGAGGTGGCTGACGGTGGCGCCGCGGCGCTGGAAATGATCGAGTCGGGGGCATTCGATCTGGTACTCCTCGACATCATGATGCCCGGAATGGATGGCATGGAGGTCCTCGAGAGGATTCGTGTCGATCACGGTCCGGATGAGCTGCCGGTGATCATGGCGACGGCAAAAACCGAGAGCGAGGACATCGTCGCGGCGCTTAAACACGGCGCCAATGACTACGTGACAAAGCCATTCGATTTCCCGGTCGTGCTTGCCCGGGTACAGACGCAGCTCGCCGTCAAACAGGGGCGAGACGCGCTCGCCAAAGCCCATCGTCGGATGAAGAAAGATCTCGAGGCGGCGGCCAGGATCCAGCAGACCCTTCTGCCGGCAGAAACCGTTGAAATCCCCGGTGCGCGCTGTGCCTGGCGCTATGTGCCGTGTGACGAACTGGCCGGCGACACGCTCAACGTCATTCCGCTGGGAGATGGCATCACCGGCCTGTACGTGCTGGACGTCAGCGGGCATGGCGTGCCCTCGTCTCTGCTTTCGGTGATCTTGAGCAGGCTCATGACAGGTGTTCCGGACGCGTCGTCGGTATTGCGGACCCTGCGAGACGGTTCAGGTTCATGTGAAATCAGCCTCGCGACGCCGGCGGAGGTGGCTCGAGAGCTCTCACGACGCTTCCCCTATGACAAGGAGACCCTTCAGTACTTTACGATGGTGTACGCGATCCTCGATATGGATCGGCGCCTCTTCACCTATGTGTCCGCCGGTCATACGCCAATTTTCCATCTTCGGCGGGGTTCGGATCCCGTTCTTCACACCAGCACGGGGTCGCCAATTGCCCTGGTGCCGGCAGAAATCGGTCCAAGCGACTACGAAGAGAAGACGGTCCAACTCGAGCCTGGAGACCGTCTCTACCTATTGAGCGACGGCATCCCCGAGGCGCATCTGCCGGGTGGCGAGGAGTTCGGGGAGGAGCGGATCTCCAGCACCCTGCAAGGCTGCTTCGACAAAGATCTCGATGTGACCGTCACACGGTTGCTGGATGACGTCTGGGACTGGATGGGCGGAACCGGCCCCGGCGACGATGTTTCGGTCCTCGCAATCGAGATCGACGGATAGCCCTGATCTTATTTGCCGCCCCCTTTACGGAATTTTCCGAGCCACCACAGAGTCACAGAGGGCACAGAAATGGACACAGAGGATCACCCGAAGTTGGCGCTGTGTAATAGGTAGGCCGTACGTTACAGCAACTCGACCGGGTCCCTGACACCACCAGCAGAATTCTCTCTGTGCTGCTCTCTGTGGACTCTGTGCTTCTGTGGTTCAGAAGGATGAGCTGCAGCTCACGGTGCAGCAGGTATTCAGCCCGGGGCGTTAGCCCCGGTCCCAAGGGCCTCTACCGCAACGGTCAATGCCCGCCGGCGAACTGGAGCTTCCAGCTCGCGACCTCGGCAGAATCATAGTCGGCACAGCGGATGGCGCCCCGGAAAGCCCGTTCCTGCCCCTGTCTCAGCTGGTTGACCGAGACGGTATCAACGCAGATGAGCTCACCGGCGCCGTCGTAGAGGCTGATGTCAAAGCTCGCAACCGTGTAGGAGGCACCGGAGTTGTTGGCCACCACTCCCATGATGTCGACCCAGCCGTCCTCAGCCATCGTGTGCTTGAGCTTGCCCTCGAGCTCGAAATCTTCGACCACAACCGGCTGATCGACTTCAGGCTCTTCCTCGACCTCGGTTGCCACGACTGCCACCGCAGCTGCCGAAGTCACCTCTGAGTCAAATGAGTCCTTGGTCTCTTCGGCTTTCGGAGCCTCTCCAGTATCTATCGTGATGGGTGCCGGCGCACGCGCAGGCTCTGCCGTGCAGTCATCGGTGGCGGTGACGGCGAGGGCGACATACCCCTTCTTGATGACCTGGGCGAAGGCAGTGATCTGGTTGCCCGACCACTCGAGCCGTTGCTCGTCCCCCGTGCCGCGGCTGCCGGTGAAGGACGCCATCAGATCGTCGACCTGGCCGAGGACGCTGGCCTTCTTCGAGTGGAGTAACAGCACGAGGCCCCCGTGCCTGCCCACCTCGGCGCTCTCCAACGAGAGCGGCGACTCCGCCGGTAGGATGACCCTGGTGCTGACCTGCTCCGCGCACAGCTCGACGCCGAGAAAATCGACGGCCGCGGCAGGAGCGCTGGCGACCAGGGTGAAAATGACCGCAATAATGATCTGACGCATGGTGGTTCCTCCCCGGGGATGCGCAGTGATTGTAGCTCGACCGGGGTCGGACGGGAATGCGGGCCAGAGCTGATGTAGGATTACGTCAGGATGACTGAGAGAAAAACCATTTTTGAGGCCTACCGAGAACGGCCCTATCGCAACATCTTCATCGCGATGATGTTCGTCTTCCTGGTCGATGCGCTGGCGCCGAACGCCTTTGCCAGGGGCCGCTTTACAGACCTGATGCTGGCCGCCGTGCTGGTGGCGGCCCTGGTAGAGACGGTGCGTTCACGGCACAATGCCGTCTGGGCGTTGATCCTCGGGTTGCCGGCGATCGCCCTGCGAGTATTTGCTGCCTTTACCGAGGACTCTACGCGCGCGAACGTCGTTATCGTCAGCTTGACGACGGTGTTCATTGGTTTCCTCATCTGGAATCTGCTGCACGACCTCAACAAGGGTGACCGATCCACGGGCGAGCGGGTTTTTGGCGCCCTTTGCGCCTATGTCTTCATCGGTCTCTTCTTTGCGTTGATATACACCCACATGGAGTTCCGGCAGCCGGGGACCTTTGCCACTTCACAGGCGATCTTTGCCGAAGATGCTTTACAAGAGTCGAATCTCTTCCCAATCTTCACCTACTTCAGCTTTGTCACCCTCACGACGCTCGGCTACGGTGACATCTCGCCGATCGCGGAGCACGCGCGGACGCTGGCCTGGTTCGAAGCCCTTCTCGGTCAGCTCTACCTGGCGGTGATGGTGGCCGGCTTCGTCGCGGTTCACATCTCGGAGAACATGCAAAAGAACCGCGGTGATCCGCCCTCAGACGGGTAGCGGTCACTGACGGAGCTTTTTGAACTCCTCGAAAACGGTTTTGCTGCACGCAATCGGATCACCGCCGTACTCGTTCTCGACCGGCGGCACTCGCCCGAAGTACTGATCGAGAAAGTCGTCGGCCGGGCTATCCTTGATCGGGTGCTGAGCACCGACGGATTCTGTTGGGTGGATTTCAGGGTCCTGGGCCTCTTTCCACCGGGGCCCGATGATCGTCCGCCACCGGAGGACGTCGGAGATGGAGATTCTACGTGACCGGCCGGGAACTTCGATATGAAACGGTCCTCCTGTGCGCCCTTTGCCTCGTTGCGGCTTGCGGCGATGCTCCCGAAACAGCAGTTACGATTGAGCCGCAGGAGAGATCTATCGTCGGAGTCAAGATTTACGAAACCGAGCGCGAGCTGCAGGGGCTCTTCGAGGAGTGGAAAACCCTTGGGATCAACACCGTCTTTGTCAGCGAAGAGCTGACGTCGTCGGGAGGCTTCAGGGCCCTGGCCAAGAAGAACGACACCGATCTCTTTATCATCTTCCCCGTCTTCTATGCCCCCAAAGAGCTCGCTGAAAATCCCGATCGATGGGCTACCACTGCGGATGGCGAGCGGGCGAAGGAGGATTGGGTGGAGTTCGCCTGTCCGAGCCGAACGGATTTCCGTGACCGCCGGGTCGATGAGGCGCGGGGGATCGTCAAACGACTCCGTCCCGATGGTCTCAGCATCGACTTCATTCGGCACTTCGTGTTCTGGGAGATGGTTGGGCCGAACCACGATCCGGCCACACTGCCGGATACCTGCTACTGCGTTCATTGCCTCCAGGCCTTCGCAACATTTCTCGGGGTACCGCCGCTTTCGATACCGCCCCAGCCTCGACGCGCGGCGGTCTGGATCGAAACCAATGCCGCCGAGCAATGGGTGCGCTTCAAAACCGAGACCATCACCTCGATGGCAATCGAGATCGTTGAAGCGGTGCGGGCGATCGATCCCGATATCCTGATCAATCTCCACATCGTGCCCTGGCAACGCGATGACTACGACGGCGCCATCACCCGCGTTGCCGGCCAGGACGTGGCGGCTTTGAGCGAGATCGCCGACTACCTGTCTCCGATGGCCTACTCGTTCATGCTCGAGCGTCCTCCAGACTGGGTTGCGTCGGTGGTGGAGGACCTCGACGAGATGGCCGTTTGCCCGGTGCTGCCGAGCATCCAGGTCTCTCCGGCCTATCGCGAGGACGAGGTCTTTTCGGTCGCCGAATTCGAAGCTGCGCTGAGATCTGCACTCGAGCCCCCATCTGCCGGGGTCGTCTTCTGGTCGTGGGCCCATATCGAGGCTGATGGCGAGAGAGCCGCAATCATCGGCCGGGTTGTGCAAGGACAATAACCGTGCAGGCCGTTGCTAAGATGTGCTCCGATGTCTGAAAAACCAGTTCAAAAGGAAAATTCGTCCCACAGATTCTCACTCACAACCCCGGGGTCGCCCTACGGTGTGGGACTGGTGCTGGTACTTGCTCTGGTCATACGGTTGGCGCTGCTTGCAGGGAATGTCACGGATCACCCCTGGTTCTTCTTCCAGGACCTCGAGACGGTCGAGGAGAAAATCTCGAACCCGGGAATGCCGTATATGAATGCCTTCGGATTCGAGGCCTCGAACATCGCCCACGCCTGGGTGTGCGCGGACCAGGGGTACGCAAGTCCTTTCGGCGGCGCCACGGGACCCACGGCGTGGATCGCGCCGGGTGTGGTTTCCGTCTACGCGCTTTCGTTCGCCCTGTGGGGATGCTTCACCTTCAAATCAATCATCTTTGTTTTTTCGATTTCTCTGGTCGTCTCTCTCATGACGACCCTGGTGGTGTTCCGGATTGGGCAGCGTGTCGGTTGTGATCCAAATGTCGGGTTTCTGGCGGCACTCTTCTTCGCCTGTCTTCCCTATGAAGCATGGATCTTCCAAATCGAAGGACATCTCGATCTCAATCTCCAGGTGCTGTGGTTTGCAGTCCTCCTGTTGGCGGTCCTTCGCGCGATGGATCCTGACCGGTCCCTTTCGGGGCTTGATCTCGGAGCGGTTTCGGCGGTTGCGGCGCTCTTCAACCCGGGCCTCCTCCTCTGCACCGCCGTTGGTTGTTTGCTCGCGATGCGTAGGAGATCGCGCCGGGAGATCACCCGCTTCACCCTGGTTCTCACCTTTGCACACATTTTGATCCTCGGACCCTATGTGGTCTTCCAGGGTGTTCGGATGGGCGGTTTCGTGCCGGTCAAGTCGAATGCCGGCTTCGAGCTCTATCTGGGCAACACCCGAGAGGCTCGTGGCGTGCTCCAGAACATCGCCTTCCAGGCCCACCACCCGAGCCAGAACTCGACCGAGTTCGTCTACTACCGTGAGATTGGTGAGTTGGCGTACGTGAGCGATGCCGAGCGCCGGTTCCGTGAGAATTTTCGAGTCCTCGAATTCCTCCGCCACACGGTGCGTCGCAGCTTCTATTTTTTCTTCGCTTACGAGGTGAAGCCGTGGGACTCCTCACCGTGGGTGTCCGCGCTCAAGGCGGCGATGTGGGCGGTGCCAGCTCTGTCATTGATTGCGCTCGTGGTGGTTCGCCGCGGGCGCCTCGCAGCCACTGAGGGCGCCGTACTGCTCTTCACCCTGGCCTACGCCATGCCTTACTTGCTCACCGGAGTGATGGAGCGATACCGGATTCCGATGGCGTCGGCGGTGGCGCTGGCATTGGCACTGCTGACCTGGACACTGATTGGATCATGGCGGCGTCGTGGGACTGGGTGAATGAGACCATAAAGCGAGAGATACCGCGGCAGACTCCCGGTCATTCGATATAGCCGAGGGCGCGCAGCGTGTCGAGCGAGATCAACACCACGTGTGGCCGCGGGGTCGGCTGCAAACCATCGACGAGTCCATCGGCCACACTTACGTCGCTGACAGCGAGGGCGAAATCCTCGACCCAGGTCGGGGCCGTCTGCTCGAGGCTCTCCGGTTTGCCCTCCAGAGCTACGTGATCATGGGTTGTGGGCTGAACGCACGCAAACAGGGTGGAAATGAGGACCAGGTACACCAGCGACGGACCGCCTTGGTATTGGCTCCGGCCGGTGAACGGCCCGTCGGTTTTTGGGGTGAACCACACGGGCCTAGCCTACCAAAAACCGATGTCTCATCCCGCGCCATCTATACTGCCGCTCAGATGAACGAACGAGACGCGGAAATCACTGTCATCATCGCCACGATTGGACGGACGGCGCAGCTCGACGAATCGCTGAACGCCTACGAGCGTCTCGACCCGGAAACGCCTCCGTTCGAGGTCATCGTGGTATGCGACGGAGTAGATCCGACCTCACGGGAACTGTGTGGCAAGCCTCGAGGATTCCCGGTCCGCGTGCTGAGCCAGGAACCCGCCGGGCCTGGACCAGCGCGGAACCTGGGGGCGGCATCGGCCCGCGGTGAGCTTGTGGTCCTTTTCAATGACGACACCAGGCCGGACCCAGGTTGTCTCCTCGCACACGCCTCGGCGCAGGCGAGACTCGGGCCGTGCGTCGCCATCGGCCGGGTCGAGTGGGACCCCGATCGGCCACCCACCCCCTATATGAAATGGCTCGCACCTGAGGGGCACCAGTTCAACTACGGACGCCTTGACCCGGAGGTGCAGGCTCCCTGGAATGCGTGCTGGGCGACAAATCTGGCTGTGCCGAGAGACTGGCTGCTGGAGGAGCCGTTCGATCCCGACTTTCCCGTTCTCGCGCTGGAGGACGGTGAGTGGGGCTATCGGTTGTTCCGCTCCGGCAGACAGCTTCGGTACGTACCAGAGTCCGTGTGCTTTCACGATCACCGGTATGAGGGACCCGCCGACTTCCGTCAGCGGGCGCGAACCGGGGGCGCGGCATCGCGATACGTTGTGAGGCGTCACCCGGAGTTGACGTGGACGCTGATCGGGCGCCCCGTAACCGCGGCTGCAATCCGTGCGATGAGCATGTTGTGGCCCGGTAACTGGCGGCAAGAAATGCTGTGGGACCTCGATTTTCGAAGCAATTATGCGTTTGGAATCGTGCAGCCGCGGCGCAAGGACTGGTGTTGATGATCACGCGCGTACTGCGCAACGCGGTCTGGCTTGGCGTTGGAGAGGCAGTCGTCAAAGGCGGACTGTTGCTGACGGTTGTGATCGTTGCGCATGTTGCCGGACCGGGAGGTGTCGGCACCTTCACCATCGCCTACTCGGCGGCCCTGATCGCAGTCCTGGTCGGTGCGCTCGGGCAGCAGGAGGTACTCATCCGTGAGGTGGCTCGCAGCCCTGATGGGGCGCGTGGCCTGCTCGCCAATTCCCGGTTCGCTCAGATCCGCGTGGCGCGCTGGCTGTTGCCGGTTGCTGCCATTGGTGTGCTCTTGGTGCCGGAAACCGGTCTCCGTCTCGCGTTGTTGGTGTTTCTCCCATACGCGGTTTTGCGTACGGCCACCGTCACCTGTGGTGCCGCGTTCAAAGGCTTCGACCGGATGGACATCGAGACCCGAGCAAGAGGTCTGGAGACGATCGCCGCCCTCACATTGATCGCTGTCATCGCGATCCTCCGTTGGCCAGTGTGGACCACCGGGGCGGCGTTTTCGATCGGCGCTGCCCTGGGTCTGATCTGGATTCGGAGTCGGGTGGGAGAGCTTGGAACTGGAGAAAGCCCTCTCGGCTCTTCGTCCCTCCTCGCCGAAGGTCTGCCCTTTATGGCACTGGCGGTGGTGTCACAACTGATTGCCAACGGAGACCGCTTCCTGCTCGAGCTCTTCGGAGTGGCGCGCACCGAGATCGGATTCTGGGGAGCGGCCGGAACGATCGTCTGGGCACTGGCGGCCTTACCGCAGCTGATTTCAGTCGCCCTCTATCCGAGCTTCTCCCGTCGGGCCGAGGCCGGTGCTTCCGCACGCAGGGCCGGTCTGTTGGCGGGTCTCGGGGGTGTGATCTGTGGAGTGGTGTGTGCGGCGGCTCTCTGGATTCTCGGTGAGCCAGTGGTGCGTCTCGCATTCGGCGCCGAGTTTGCGCCGGCGGTGCCTCTCCTTCAGCGCCTGTCCCTCGCCCTCCCGGGAGCTTTCGCGATGACGGTCATGGGTTCGGTCTATGCGGCGTGGCGCCGGCAGCGTCGAGTGCTGTGGGTCCTCGGCGGCGCGCTCCTCGTCTCTCTGGCCCTCAACGTGATGTGGATCCCGACCCTGGGCGCGTTGGCGCCGGCTACAGTTGCGCCCCTGATCTACACGCTGGCAGCGGTGGCCATGGGAATTGGAATCGCGGTCTCAAGGGACAACTGAGCGTTAGGTTTCGCAGTCAATATCGACCGTTTCGCCGGCCATCAAGCAGAAGTCTTGAGGCTCGATGGAGATCTGGTTTTTCTCACACTCGGGCCTGCCGACCTCTTGGCAGAAGAAATCGTAGGCTCGGAGTTATCAGTCTCCGCCCCAGAGGCGATCTGAGCTCTCTCGCATGTTCTCAGCAACTCCGATGAGCCGCGTCACCGATCGGCTAAAATTCTGGTAACGGAAGGGGCTCAATTTCTTGCAGCTTGCCTCGATCGACTGGGTCGTCATCGTCATCTGCCTTGCCGCAGCTTTCGCACCTGCGGTCTTCTTCGCCCGCCGGGCGAGCAAGGGAACCGACGGAGTTCTTCGCCTCCGGGCGCGATCGGCGCCGTGGTGGCTGATCGGCACCTCGATGGTGGCGACCACCTTTTCCACCGACACGCCGAACCTGGTCACCGATTTCGTGCGCACCGGCGGGGTGGCGCAGAACTGGGCCGTGGTGGGCGTTTCTGCTCACCGGCATGATGACGGTCTTCTTCTACGCGCGCATGTGGCGGCGGTCCGGCGTGCTCACCGACCTCGAGTTCTACGAGCTTCGCTACTCGGGCCGGTCGGCGGCCTTCGTGCGCGGTTTCCGGGCCATCTACCTGGGGCTCTTCTTCAACTGCGCGATCATGGCGTCGGTGACCCTGGCGGCGGTCAAGATCGCCAACGTGATGCTCGGCTGGAGCCGACTTGCAGACGGTGCTCATCTGCGGCGCTGATCTGCATCGTCTTCTCGGCGCTGGCTGGGTCTGTGGGGTGTGCTCGCTTCCGACTCATCCAGTTCGCCATCGCCATGGTCGGCGTGCTCGCGGCAGCCTATGTGGCGCTTGTCCCAGCCCCAGGTCGGCGGTCTGTCCGGGCTGGTCGCCAAGATCGATCCCTCGACACTCTGCGCCTGCTGCCCGACTTCTCGGACTGGGGTCTGACGCTGTCGGTTCTGATCGTTCCGCTCACCATCCAGTGGTGGTCGGTGTGGTACCCGGGCGCCGAGCCGGGCGGCGGCAGCTACATCGCCCAGCGCATGCTCGCCGCCAAGGACGAGAAGAACGCGATGGCCGCGACGCTGTGGTTCAACATCGCCCACTACGCCCTGCGGCCGTGGCCGTGGATCATCGTCGCCCTGTGCTCGCTGCTGGTCTTTCCAACCCTGGCGGACATCCAGACCGCCCTGCCGCACGTCTCCGACGACCTCATCGGCAACGACCTCGCCTACCCGGCGATGCTGACCCTCCTGCCGGCCGGCCTGCTCGGCCTGCTCGTCGCCTCGCTTGCTGTCGGCCTACGTGTCGACGATGTCGACCCACCTCAACTGGGGCTGCTCCTACCTGGTGCACGATCTCTACCGGCGGTTCCTGCGCCCGGACGCGTCGGAGCGCCACCTGGTGTGGCTGTCGCGGGTCGATGACTGCGGTGCTGATGGTCGTTTCCGGCGCGACGGTCTTCCTGCTCTCGACCGCCGGCGAGGCCTTCCACCTCCTGCTGTCGATCGGCGCCGGCACCGGTCTGATCTACCTGCTGCGCTGGTTCTGGTGGCGGATCAACGCCTGGTCGGAGATCGCCGCCATGGCCTCTTCGTTCATCATCGCGCTGTCGCTCTTCGTCGCCCGCAAGGTCGGTCTCGACATGTCGTCGCATGCGGCCCTCGTGTGGTCGGTGGCCCTGACCACGGTCGTTTGGGTTGTGGTGACTTTCCTCGACCACCGTCCGACACCGAGACCCTGCGCCGCTTCTACCCAAGGTCCGCCCCGCGGGCCGCGGTTGGGCGAAGATCGTCGGCCCGACGAGATGCCGAGGGCCCACGCGACAGTCTCTCGCTGGCCTTCCTCGGCTGGGTCTTCGGCTGCACCTTCGTCTACTCGGGACTCTTCGGGACCGGGGCGATGCTCTACGGCCATCCACTGCAGGGCACCTTGTGTCTTGCCGTCACGGCGGCCGCAGGTTTCGGATTGGCTTGGGTGGTACCCATGATCTGGAGGGAGTGCGATTGAACGGATTGGTTGTTGAATCGAAACATCGACCTGTCCTCGATCCCGACTTCGTTCCCGCCGTGCTCTGGAATCGGGCTTTCGAGGAGTGGGTGGAGATCGACCCTCAGAGCACACCGGTCGTTGTGACGGAAGAATTTCCGGAATTTGCCGATCACCTTGAAATGACGACCTCGGACGAGAAATTCAAACGGTATGGACAGGCGATCGCCGCGGCCAGTCTTCCGAGTCTGTAACCCCAATATCCCACCACCTCGTTTCTGAAGTACGAATCAAATCAGGCTATGATTGAGTGATGGATTCGTTCCTGGACGACCGTGAGAGCAGTGATGGGAATCGAGGATGCAGCTAAAAAATCCTGATGCAGACGTCTTTGCCCCCGACGGTTCTACCGTTGCGGAGGCCCTCGTCAAGACCACCCATCTGGCTGTAGGCGCGCACCAGGACGATATCGAGTTCATGGCGATGCACGGCATCCTGGAGTGTTTCCGACAGGCCGATCGCTGGTTCAGCGGCGTCACTGTGACCGATGGTTCCGGCAGCCCTAGAGGCGGACCCTACGAGAACTGCTCCGATGAGGAAATGCGGAAGATCCGGGTTGCCGAGCAGCGCAAGGCGGCATTTATCGGCGACTACGCGTGCCAGATCCAACTCGGCTTTCCGAGTGCGGTTGTCAAGGACGCTTCGAATGAGGACGTCGTGGTGTACTTGAAGGCGATCTTCGAGGGGGCGAATCCGGAGGTGGTCTACCTCCACAACCCCGCTGACAAGCACGATACCCACGTTGCGTGTTGTCTTCGTTCAATCGACGCACTGAGGAGCCTGCCAAAAGAGAAACTTCCCAAGAAGGTCTACGGGTGCGAGGTCTGGCGCGATCTTGACTGGCTCCTCGATTCCGACAAAGAAATCCTCCGCCTCGACGATCGAGCCAACATCGCTGAAGCACTATGCGGCGTTTTCGACTCGCAGATATCGGGTGGCAAGAGATACGACCATGCCGTTCATGGGAGACATCTTGCCAACGCGACGTTCTATGAGTCGCACGAGATTGACGCCGACGAAAGGCTGAGTTTCGCGATGGACCTGACGCCGCATCGATCGATGATCCATCTCTCCACGTCGCCGATTTTACGCTCGGGCTGCTGCGCAACCTGAAGGACGACATTACCGACCGGATCGTGCGGATGAATCGTCAGGGTTAGCGGACGTTCACCTCGCCAGCGCTTGGGACAGAAGTCAAATAGAGAGCTAAGAATCTTCTATGGCGAGCGGCCGCTCCCCCCAGACAGCCAGCGACGGTCAGAAATCGCTTGCGATCTCATGCCGGCCGTCGGGATCCCTGTTGACGAGGCCTAGTTCCTGGAGTGCTGAAAGGCTGGTCGCGACGGAGTCGGATGACGTCTCGGCGTAGCTGCTGATCTCTGCCAGCGATGCGCCGGGCTTATTAGCGAGGAACCAGAGGATGGCCCGTTCCGTGTCGCTTCGCAGCTCGTAGTCGACCGAGAAAAAGAAGCTGACCGCCCGGTCGTGCGCCACTTCTTCGATGGCTTCGTCGAGATCTCCCCGGTCAAGGGTCCGCCGACAGAGAAGCTGGATCTGATAGGGATGGTTGCCGCACTGGCGGCGAATTTGCTCGACCTCGTCGTCGCTGAAGCTCGGGTGTGCCGTTTCCGGAAGCTGGGTCTGGCGGATGAGCTGCCGAGCCGCCTCGTCCTCGAGGGGACCGATGGCAAGGGGTGGTGTGAATCCGTCGAGAAACGGCGAGGTGTCCTCGTCCGTCTGGGCCAACTGCCAGAGCCTGCTGCTCGATGCTAGTACCGATCGGATGCCATCCCTCGAATGGAAGGCCCGGCGCAGCTTGCGGAGGATGGATGGGTCCTGTCGATTGAGTTGAATCAGCTCTTCTACCTCGTCGCACAGGAGCAAAGTCGGAGATCCTTTGAAAGCAGCTTGCGTCGGAGACGTCCCAGCGATTCGAAACAATCATCGGCACGGACATCCGCCAGTGAAATGCCGACCTCTTCGAGGCGATCCTCGGCGTCGAGCAGGGCATCGGCGAAATCGAGGTGGAGCTCCTCCGGTCGATCGGCGCCCTGGAGATCCCAGAAGACCGGCAGGTAACCGAGTTCGGGGGAGTTCTGGGCGAGGTATTCGAGCTGTTTGAGGACCGATGTTTTGCCGATCCTCCGGGTGCCAAGGAGCCACAGCCAATTGCGGTTGCCGCCGAGCACCTCGTCGATGATCGCCGCCCGGCCGTAGAAGTCCTCTCGGCGCACCCATTGTCCGACGACGAACGGGTACGGTTGTCCTCGCGACGCTGGACGTCTGCGTCGACCCAGGTGCTCGAAGGCGAGACCGCTCTTCACCCCCGATCGGCATTCGTTCAACCTTGGCGATCAGACGATAGCCGCGCTTCGAGATGGTCTCGATGAACCTCGGGTTCTTGACGTCGTCTCCGAATGCGCGTCGCAGGCCGGCAATCGATCGGGTGATGACCGACTCGGTGATGAAGACATCGGTCCACACGGCATCGGTGATATCGATCTTCGACATCACCTGGCCGGCGTTGTCCGCCAGATAGACGAGGACGTCCATGAGCTTGGGCTCGAGCTGCTCCACCCGGTCGTCGAGCGAAAGCCGGTTGAGACTCGGTTGGACGAGCCATCCGGCAATCCGAAAATCGGCTGCGACAGGCCGTTCTTGTGTGTCCGAGCTATCCATCTCGAGGCATTCTATCCCGGACCTCCCGGTTGACGATGGATCGGGAGGAGATTTCGATCTCCTCGAAGAAGTTGTACCAGGGGCTTCCTTCCTGCTCCCAGTGCTTGTCGATCTCCACCGCCGACGCTACCATCACGAGGCTCTCGGCGAGGCTCGCCATGAATAGGCTTCGAACTCTCTGGGTCGTCCGTGGATCGTAGTGGTTCAGCTCGTCGATGCCGTCGACCAGCAAAACCAATCTGGCCGGTTTGCGGCCGCGCTCACCAAGCGTGTGGACCACGGCGCGGAAATCTCTGGCGAGGTCCCGATGGTCGTAGTCCGAGCCGAAGCGAGCGACCTTGCTCGGCGGTGAAAATGCGAGCTGACCCAACACAGCGTCCGCGACAGTGGCGAAGAGAAGATTTTCTGACACCCCGCGGAGGTCGATGTAGACGGGATAGAAGTCGAGGGCAAGGTCCTGGTCGGCCGTGAGACGTCCCTTGAGGTAGAGGAGTATCGGGGTCTTCCCTGTCCCCTTTTCGCCGCTCAGGAGAATGCTGTTGGTGTGGATCGAGCTCAGGATGCGGCGGACCAAACGCTCGAATTCTGCCGTTTCGAGGTCGCCGGTCGCAGGGTGGCGTGTACCGCCCCCCACGGAGATGTACTCGCCGAGCTGGCGCAAACAGCGGGCCAGGGCCCGCACGGGCGTACGAAGAACATTCACGACCTTAAATCCTCGAGCTTGCGCCGTTGTGACGAACCGAAGGGTGATGGGTCGGGGCCCGGCACTCTGCCGGGCCCCGATGAATCTCTGGTCCAGGTGGTCAAAACCGGTAGCCGAAACCGATGCTGAAGATCGTCGGGTTGAGGTCGGTTTTCCCGACGTCTCCGTCATCCGGCGAAGCCTCGAGAGTGCTCTTGAGGTATCTGATAGCTGTGACGATCGACCATCGACCGCTCCCGAGTCCGATATCGAGACCCAGTACGGCGCCGTAGCCAAAGCCCTCCTCGGCGCTGAATCCTTCGCGCATCTCTGGTCCCGCGACAAGCTCGAAGCGGTCATAGGTAACATAGGCCACCAGGGGTCCGATATAGAGATCGAAGCGACCCTCCGGTATCAGGTGAATGTTCAGCGCAGCGTAGATCGGAGTCACCCTGATATCACTCTTCGCACTGACGCTCACAGGCTCGGCATCAGCGGTGACGGTGAAACCGGGCGACGCAGAGATCACGCCGAAATCGATACCGAGCCGCCGCGACGCACGGTACTCGAAATCGAGCGCAATACCCACCCCGCTGTTGCTCTGGTATGAAAACGATTCACCGGTCTCGGGGACGTCGAAGATATCTCCGGTAGGATTCATCGATACGATGGCAAACCGGAATTTCCACGGATCATCGTCGGCGGAGGCGGTTCCCGGTAGGGTCGCGAGGGCAATGAACATGGTGATCATCACCGCGGCTAAGGCCTGATTGAGTGTTGTGGGTTTCATCGAAACCTCCCTTCCTTTTCAAAGCTATGGCGTTGCCTTCGCCGAGACTTGAGGAAGCGATGAGGGTCTGGTGAGGGTTTTCTCCGTGCTACCCTTCGCGAGCGAAGCCCGTACCGGAATGGCGCGGGTTTCGAAGCGAAAAATGAGAATGCAAAAACTCACTATCGTTGTTGCGGTCGGTGCCCTATTGGTAGCCCTGAGTGCTGGCGCCCAGCAACAGACCCCGTCCACGTTTGAGTTCAGCTTTTCAAACCCGGGGGCGCGCAGCCTCGGTCTGGGTGGTGCATTTGCGGCTCTCGCGGACGACGCCACGGCAGCCTTTGCCAACCCCGCCGGTTTGGTCCAACTCGCTTCGCTCGAGGTATCCGCGGAGCTTCGCCACTGGCGATACTCGACGCCGTACATCGAGGGTGGGCGCCTCAATGGAGAGCCCACCGGCATCGGGCTCGACACCGGCGACGGTTTGCGGACTGCGACCTCGAACGAGCAGCTGACCGGTCTTTCCTTCCTGTCATTTGTCTACCCGAAAGGAAACTGGTCTTTTGCAGTCTACGGGCACCAACTCGCGAACTTTCGTTCGCAGACCGAGACCCAGGGTTTTTTCCACACCATCGAAGGACAAAATTTCCGTTCCTTCGACCGTCGGTGGACAACGGAACTTGATATCGTCAGCTACGGTGCTGCCGCCGCTTACAAGATCAACGATCGAATCAGCATCGGTCTCGGCCTCGTCTACTTCGAAGGCCAGCTCGACGCCCCCTATGAGTGGGCTCTGCCGGATGACAATACCGTGCAGGGCATCTTCGGTCTGAACTCCTACCTGCCGGAACGGCAGCTCGTCAACGGTGAGATGGCGATCGACGACTCCGATTGGGGGCTCAATGCGGGTTTTCTCTGGGCCCCTGACGAAAAGTGGAGTTTCGGTGCGTTCTATCGTCAGGGTCCTGAGTTCGAGATGCGCTTTGACGGGTATGCAGGCGCTGGCGTGCAGGTGGTGCGGCCGGATCTCGATCCCGGAGAAACGGTTTTTGTGGTCGCATCTCCGATGCAATTCCCTGACGTCTACGGCCTCGCTGCCGCCTATCGATCGCGGGACGGCAAGTTCTCGGTCGGTTTCGAGTGGGACCGTGTCGAGTACTCCTCGATTTTTTCAAGTTTCGACCCGGTAGTGATCGAGGCCATTGATCCCGATTTCGATTCGGAAGTCGCGTTGGCTGCGGACGACGGTGATGAGTTTCGCCTTGGCGCCGAGTATGCAATTCTGGATCTCAACCCGGTGCTTGCCCTCCGCGCCGGCGTCTGGCTCGATCCCGACCATCGATTTCACAGCATCATCGACGACCCCGAGCACCAGGCTCTGTTTCAGCCCGGAGAGGACGAGGTCCATCTGGCGTTGGGGTTGGGTCTGGCTTTCACCTCATTCCAGATAGATCTCGCGGCCGATTTCTCGGATCGAGTCGACACCTATTCGC
>CAVZOK010000016.1:0-169620 GCA_963776765.1 Candidatus Sulfomarinibacteraceae bacterium | reverse complement strand
CAGTGACGTCGAACCAGGGAACGAAGAGCACACAGACAGACTCAAAGGGACGATTCCTGATTCCCCACCTCACCCCGACCATTTACGATGTTTCCGTCGGTCTGAACGGATACCAAACCGTCGAACAAAGCAACATCAATGTGTCTCTTGGGCAGAGGTTCGAGCTACATTTCACGCTGGCCACAGGCACCTTCGAGGAGAGCATCGAAGTGGTCAGCACCTCGCAAGTGGTTGACCTTGCCACCGCTTCCACCGGGCTCGCCGTCGAAAGCTCCATGTTGAACCAGATCCCGGTCGGCCGCCAGCTCAGTGACGTCCCCTATCTCGCGCCAGGGGTTTCCGGCAGCGGCGGAGCAGGCCAGGCCAACCCCTCGATCTCCGGAGCGAGCGGGCTCGAAAATCAGTACGTCGTCGATGGAGTCAATATCGCTGACCCGCGCTTCGGCGGCCTCGGAACCTACTCTTCCCTCTATGGCTCGCTTGGCACCGGCGTGACCTACGAGTTCATCGAAACCGTTCAGGTGCGAACCGGAGGCGCGGAGGCGGAGTACGCCCAGGCAACGGGGGGCGCGGTCAACGTGATCACCAAGAGCGGCTCGAATGAGCTCCACGGATCCGGTTTTGCGTACGCGAGTCCGGCGGGGCTCGAAAGCGACCGCCGCATGATTGATCTCACGGCCGGCAACGCCAATGTAACTGGCGAGGCCTCCAGTGACATTGGCTTCAGTCTCGGTGGCGCGATCGTTCGTGACAAGGCCTTTTTCTTTGCGGCGTTCGACTACGTCAGCCACACGACAACCATGGTTGCGCCAGAAGGATATCCTCTCGCCAGCCTCGGTGAGGTCGACCAGGACCGCAGGTACACCTCCTACGCGGGCAAGATCACTTACAACGCCGCTGCCAGCCATCGCCTCGACCTTTCGATTTTCGGCGATCCCGGGAAGGGGTTGGAAGGCCCACAGTCCGGGGAAGCCCTGTTATATCCGAACACCGCAGCCTTCAGCTCACTGAGCATCGGCGGCAACTACCAGTCGCTCCGCTATCACGGAGTTCTGACAAACAGCTGGCTGCTCGAGGCATCCGTCGCCAGAGCCGCCCACGACTACTCGGAGCAGCCCTCAGTCAACGAGTGGCAGCTCATCGACTACACAGACCAACCGCCCGAGTACTCGGGCGGCATGGGGAGATACGACGGCGAGCACGAAGGAGAAAATCTCCAATTCAACGTCAAATCCAGCAACATCATCGGCAGGCATGACATCCGCTACGGAGTGAGCTACGAAGATGTGACGTGGGCCTCCGTTTTTGCATCAACCGGTCCGCGGCACACGCTGAGAAACGGTGAACAGACTGGTTCCGGTGTGAGAATCAGTGGTCTGGCCGATCCAAATTTCGGGACCGTCTATCGCATCTCGCGCGCCGGCCTCACCAGGGAGCGTTACAGCGACCAGCGTTACAGCGCCGTCTACGCGCAGGACAAGTTCTTTGTCAACGATCGTCTGACGATCTCGGCAGGCCTGCGCTACGAACGGCAAGAGCTCATTGGAACTGGCAACAGCGTCACCTTCGACGACAACTGGGCGCCCCGTCTCGCCGTTACCTGGGACCCGTCCGGTTCGGGGAAGATGAAGGTTTTCGGCAGCTATGGACTGTATTACGCGAGAATACCGAACGATCTGGCTCTGCTGACCTTTGGCGGCGGCGGTCGCGTGATCTGGGCTGATTACTTCGACCCGGAGCTCACCGAGCCGATTCCTGACGGAGTGGAAGCGCTCGGCACCAGGGCCCATCTCGTGATCTCATCAGGAGGTCCTGCGACTGTCGCTCCCGATGCCAAATCGACCTACATCCAGGAAGGAATCCTCGGTTTCGAGTTTGAGGCATTGCCACAGCTCACACTCGGAGTCCAGTATCTCTACCGCGATATGCCTCGCGTTCTCGAGGACGTCGCCAATGCGGCCGCGGTGCTCTACTTCACCGGCGACTCCGGCGATGCCGTGCGCTATATCGGCAACCCCCGGGAAGGATCTCCCGAAACCGTGCTCGACGTCGGCTCCTTCGAAGATCCGATTCACGAGTATCAGTCGCTCGAGATCACGGCTCACAAGCGCTTTTCGGGGCGCTGGTCGCTTGTCGGCTCGTACCGTTACTCGAAGCTCGAGGGGACTTACGAGGGGTTCTTCCGCAATGACAATAACCAACCGAACCCGGCGATCTCGTCAATGTTCGACTATCCGTCGAACGATCCCAGCTACACCGAGATCGGCGTGCCGGTCTATGGCTTCCGCGGCGACATCCGGTATCTTGGCGCACTCGGAGCCGGGCCCCTTCCCAACGATCGTCCCCACCAACTCAAGCTCTGGGGCAGCTACAGCGTTACAAATTCGCTGAATCTTGGCGCAGGCTTCTGGGCCTCTTCAGGGCGTCCGCTGACTCCCTTCGCGGCAGACCCCGTCCTGGGCCGGGCAGGCGACATCCCCGAAGCGCCACGCGGCACGGGAATCGAAACTGAAGACGGTTTCATGACCCGGACACCATCGAACTGGTCATTCGATATCCACGCCGACTACGGTTTCGCCCTCGGAGCGGGGCGGTTGATCCTGGTCGCCGATATCTTTAACATCTTCAACTCTCAGGATGCAATCGACTACGACCAGAACACCGAGATCAGGTTCCGTGTCGATAACCCGGATTTCGGCCGACGCATCAAGTACCAAAATCCCCGGTCGGTGCGCCTCGGCGTCCGATATGATTTCTGAATTGATGCCGAGGAGGCAGGGCACAACGTCCCACCGCACCGCTTTGGGATCCCGCCGGCTGCGGTTGATGGGTATCGGTCTGGGAATGGTGGCATTGGCTGTACCGTTGGCATCCTGCACCGCGCCGTCGACGGCGAAGCTCCCTCCGATTACCTCACTCGACACAAAGGAGACCCACTCCCCCTACGGGGTCGTCGCGAGCGGTTTCGCGGAAGCGACCGAGGCGGGCGTGCTGATGCTCGAGGACGGCGGTAACGCCATCGACGCCGCCATCACCGCCGCGTTGGCTGCGACCGCCTCCGCCCCGGGTTCCTCCGGCCTTTTCGGCACCACCTATATCGTGCTCCATCTCGCGGACGGGAGAAATATAGCGATCGACGGTACGGCGCGAGTTCCGTTGAACATATCAATGGAAGAACTCGCCGAGCTTCGTGCAGAGGACCGGCTGCACGGAATCAAGGTAGCAGCCGTTCCCGGGACGCTCGCGGCGCTCGACCACGCGTTGGCGCGATACGGAACGAGATCTCTGGCCGAGACCATGGCGCCTGCAATCGCGCTCGCTGACCGAGGATTCCTGGTAACCAGTTCCAAACGTGCAGCCATCACCAAATACATCGACAACATCCGCGAAGACGAGTCTCTGCGGCGGATGCTCCTCAAAGAAGGTTGGGACCCACCCGATGTCGGGACCCGAATCAGCCAGCCGGGGCTGGCCAATACGATGCGACGACTCTCCGCCGTCGGCGCTGAAGACTTCTACCGCGGAAAGATTGCCCAACTGATCGCAGCCGACATGGAAAAGAGGGGTGGATACCTCACGCGGGCGGATCTCGGCATCTATCGCGTGATCGAACAGCTACCTTTGCACGGGACCTACCGCGGCGCAGACGTGTTTTCCCATCCTTGGCCCGGCTCCGGCGGCGCCGTCATCGAAGCCCTGAATGTGCTCGAGAATTTTCCATCCGAATTTTTTCGCGAGACATCGGTGAACTCCCTGCAGACATATGCGGACGCTTTTCACATCGCCATCGAGGATCACGTCCGATACACCGATCAGTCCAGCATTTCTGGCAGTCCTCCTGACACAACTTACATCGGCAAACCCTTCGCGGCTGAGAGAGCAGCTCTTATCAGCTTTGACCGCGCTCTGCCGGAAGAGGCGTTGGAGCAGGATTCGCGGTTCTATCGGCCACCGGGGGGTACTACCCAGGTCACGGTCGCCGACCGCTTTGGGAATGTTGTCTCATTGACTCAGACCTTGGGACGATTTTTTGGTGCAGTAGCGACGACCCCCGGGCTCGGAATTGTCTATAACAGCTTCCTCGAAGGTTACGATTTCAGCCATCCCTCGGCGTTGCAGCCGCGCAACGCCTGTCCAACAGACATGTCCCCCACGATCGTCCTCGAGGATGGGCGCCTGGTCATCGCGTTGGGAACCTCCGGAAGCTGGAGAATCCCGGGAGTCGTCGCACAAGTCATCAGTAACGTCGCCGATCGCGAGCTGAGCGTGCGCGAAGCAATATTGGCCCCCAGGATTCTATGGGAATCAGATTCTCAAGGCGGCATCCTCATTGAAGTCTTCCCTCCCACCACTCGCGAGCACGTCGCGACTCTCGAAGCCCGTGGATATCGAATCGTGAAAATGGTCGAGTATCCTGCCACGAGAAGAGACTTCATCAACACCGGCGCGGTCAATGCGGTAGTTTTCGACTCCGTGCGACGGAGTTTTGCCGGCGCCGGCGATCCGCGCCGCCAGGGCACCGCGCTCGGGGCGAGACGTTAACTCGTCGTCCAACCCGCCCTTCTCACCGGATCTCCACTCCGGGCGGCATCTGTCTCTAGGATCAGTGTCGGCAACGAGCCTTTCCATCTCTTTCATCGTCCGTGAGTGATCGTCGGGATGGACACGATCCAGAAACGAAGTCTCCAATATTTCTTTCTCGGAGTACCCAAGGACCTCGCAGACCTTGCTGTTGACTCTGAGGTATCGGCCCTCAACGAGGTCGGCAATGAAGAGCATGACCAGGGGTTGCTCGAAAAACCCCGCTACGGCCCTCTCCGCGGCCGACACATTTGAACTCGGGGGCGGATTCGAGGACTCGCCGACACGAAATCGACTGAGCCTTCTCTCGAGCTCTGCGATCCGCTCTCGGAGCGCACGGTTCTCGTCAGTCATATCCAGAAGTCGGCGGTCCTGTTCCAAATTTTCTCCTACGGGTAGTGCTCCCTTATATTGTAGCCTCAGACCGGCGCAGCCGGCAGTGAAACCTACGTCCTGCGCAACCTCCAGTTTCGGGAGGCGTAGGATAGAACAGGCCCAGCTGAGACATCCGAATCGTCTCAGTCGCACCGATGCCGATTCTTGACAGGGGGTAACTCATGCGTTGTGTTGATCGACCAGCCTGGAAGACAATTTTCATCTGGACACTCTTGACTGTGCCGCTTTGGCCGGCCATCCCCAACGCGGTTGCCGCAGATTTTGCCGCTGAACCGCCAGCCTTCACACCGGATTCGAACGCCGCCCGTTCCGCTATCCCGGAGTTCTTCAAATGGGATCTTGCACCGCTCTTCGCCTCTGACGAGGCGTGGGATGCCGCACGGCTGAAGCTGCTGAAAGACATCCCCAACCTCGAGGCCTACGACGGTAAGCTGACCGATCCTGCCGCGTTGCGGGCTTGTCTCGAGCTTTACTTCCGGCTTCACTCCGACGGCAACTTTGTCACTCTCTATGCCAACCTCCGCCAGAGCACCGCTCAGTCGGACGAAACCGCCAACGCCATGGTCCAGCGCAGCCTGGCCGCGATGGATGAGTTGATGCAGGCCGCTGCATTCATCCGACGCGAGGTGTTGACCCTGTCGGCCGAGAACCTCGAAACTGCCTACTCCACCGAGCCCGGGTTGACTGAATATCGTTCGTACCTCGACAACCTGCGCCGCCGTGCCAACCGGCTGCTGTCCCCAGAGGCGGAACGTGTTCTGGCCCTGCTTGGCGACAATTTGTGGGCCGAGATCGACCTCAACGAGATCCCATCTCCGCTGGAGACCGCGTTCGGCGCTCTGCTGACCGACATCCCGTGGCCCGAGATCACCGACGAGGAGGGCCAGAAAGTCCGGCTCAACCTGGCGAACTACGGGCGATATCGCGCCTCCGACAACCGAGAGGTCCGTCGCGGGGCGGTCGCAGCTCTCTTCGGCACCCTCCGCCAATACGAGCACGCCCTCGCCGCGACTCTCGCCGGCCAGTTTCAGCTCGATGTCGACTACGCCCGCGCCCGCGGATACGACACCGCCCTCGAGGCCTACATGGACAAGGATGGCATCGACATCAAGGTCTACGACAACCTGGTTTCGACCATCAATGCCAACCTACCGTTGCTCCATCGCTATGTCGACCTGCGCAAGAAGGCGCTCGGGCTCGAGGACATTCACCTCTACGACCTGTACATCCCGATCGTCGAAGGCGTCGCGGTCGATGTGCCCTTCGCCGAAGCCCGCAGCAACATCATCGCAGCTCTCGAACCGCTTGGAGCCGACTACGGCGCGGCCCTTGCCGAGGGCCTCGACCCGGCCAACGGCTGGATGGACCTCTACCCGCATCGCGACAAGGGCAGCGGCGCATTCTCGGCCAGTGTGTACGGCCCTCACCCCTACGTTTTCATGAACTACCAGGATTCGCTCGATGACATGTCGACGCTGGCACACGAGTTCGGCCACGCCCTCCACTCTGACCTGGCAATGAAGGCCCAGCCCTACGCAGGATTCCGCTACGTCCCTTTCCTGGCCGAGGTTGCCTCGACCTGCAACGAGTCCCTCTTATCCGAATACCTGGTTGGCAACGCGACCGACCCGGCGGAAAAGGCCTATCTGTTGGTCGAGCGGCTCGAAACGATTCGCGGCACGATCTTCCGCCAGACCATGTTCGCGGAGTTCGAGCGCCGGGTCCACGGCTATGTTGAAGAGGGAACCCCGATCACTGCCGCCCTCCTCGATGAAACGTATAGCGACCTGGTGCAGCGCTATTACGGCCCTGCATACACCTTCGACGAAAATGACGGGATGGAGTGGGCCTATATCCCCCACTTCTACTACAAGTACTACGTCTACTCGTATGCGACCGGGCTTACGAGCGGTATCGCGATCGCCGATCGGGTCAAGACCCTCGGCGAGCCCGCGGCCGACGCCTTCCTCAACATGCTGGCCGGAGGCGGCTCGGCGCCACCGCTCGAGCTGCTGGCCGGGGCGGGAGTGGACCTCACCAAACCGGACGCGCTCGACGCCGCAATGAAGACTTTCAAGGAGACGCTCGACCAAGTTGAGAATCTGATTGGAAAGAGCTCTGGCGGGCCCTGAAGTGTTGAACCTCAGTACATGGTTGACGCTTTCGCGTCGGTCCATTCGAGGGGTTCTGGCGCTCGTTGACCCACCTGAGGCTCCAGCCGCTGAATGTAGAGCGATCAAAATCTAAAGGGACCCGCCTACAAACCTACAATGAGCTCGAGTGAAGTGATCCGCGGCATTCTGAGCCATCGCCGTATACCGCTTTTGGTAGCGGCTCTTGGCGTTCTTTTGTGCATCTCATCGCTGTGGCTCGGGCTGCAGAATGACGATTACATCCTCCGCCTGGTGCTGTCGGACCCGCCACTCGATCCCGAGTGGACCCGCTCGTCGACCGATGCCTTCACCTTCATTAACGGAGATGAGGAGCTCATTCGAAACGCTGTCGTAAGAGGCCGGCTCCCATGGTGGACGCATCCACGGCTAAAACTCGCGTTTCTCCGTCCGGTCACAAGTTTCACCCACTGGATCGATTTCCAATTCTGGCCCAGTCAACCGTGGCTCATGCATCTCCAGTCTCTGCTCTGGTTTGCAGGAGCAATCTTCGCAGCGGCAAAGCTCTATCGGCGGCTCCTTCTCCCAACCTGGGTCGCGGGTTTGGCGGGACTCCTATTCGCCATCGATGACGCGCACGGGATGCCGGCAGTGTGGTTAGCCAATCGCAACGCAAGCATCGGTGTGTTTCTTCGGGTTGACGGCCCTCATCGCTCACGATCGCTGGCGCCGCGACGGATGGCGCCCTGGCGCGTTGATTGCGCCGCTTGCACTCCTCCTGGGTCTCATGGCCGGCGAGATCGCTCTGGCAGCAGGCGGATACCTCCTTGCCTACGCCGTCTTCCTCGATCGGGGCTCGTGGACGAAACGACTCATCTCAACTTGGTCCCGGGCGGAGTCGCCGGGGCGGTATGGTGGATCGCCTACCGGTTGCTGGGATATGGCGCCACCGGTTCGGGAGTCTACATCGACCCTGGCGCCAGCCCGGTCGCATTCGCGCAGGCGGTGATCGAGCGCGCTCCGATGCTCTTCTCCGGCCTGTGGGCGCTGCCGTCTGGTCTTGGACTGATGCTCTCGCAATCCGCCACTCACGTTCTGTGGTTGCTAACCGTCGGGCTCATGGGAATGATCGCGATTCTCCTGCTACCCATACTCAAACGGGATCCGACAGCACGCTTCTTCGCCCTGGGGATGGTGCTGTCGCTGTTGCCGGCGTGCGCGACCTTCCCTGACGACCGCCTCCTTTACTTCGCAGGGTTCGGCGGGATGGGTCTGCTGGCGCTCTTCATGACGGCGGTCTGGCGGCGTGTCGACTGGGTTCCGGCTTCGCGCATGCGGAGGTTGCCGCTCTCTGTCGCCTGCTGGGCGTTCGTGGTCATCCACCTCGTCTTCTCCCCGCTCGCGTTGGCGACAACCGCCAACAAGATCAGGATCTTCGGCACCATCATCTCGCGGGCCGCGGATAGCCTGCCTTCAGACCCCGGAGTCAGGGAGCAGACCGCCCTCATCGTCAACACGCCATCTGTCTTCTTCTCGATCTATGGCCCGTTGATGCAGGGACTGGAAGGCCACGCCATTCCCAACCGTACGTTGACTCTCGGTTCGGGCATTTATCCCACCACAATTTCCCGACCAGCCCCAAAGGTTCTCGCGATCCGCCCGTCTGGCGGGTATCTGGTCCCCGCCGGGAGCCCACAGCCGGGCCAGGAGGGAACCCAGCCCGCCTTTCATCCCGCCTACTTCCACCAGATGCTGGACCACCTCTACCGCGACGCGACGCCGTTTCGGGTCGGCGATTTCATCGATTACGGCGGCGCCTTGGTTGAGATTGCAGAGGCGACCGAAGACGGCCGCCCGATCGAGGTGAGAGTTCATTTCGATGTCGACCTCGAGGACACCGTCGTTGCGCTGGCTGCAATGGAATAACGGCGCCTACGCTCCGTTCAAACCTCCGGCCGTCGGCGAAACCGTAACCCTGCCTTCGGTGGTCGTCCCCTGGCAATGAAACCAATCGCAGTATGCGTCGTACCGTTCGAAAGTGGCGCATCTCCTCCGATGCTCTGAACGGGTGATAGGATTCCTGCAGTGCGACACCACACATTCATAGCTATTGTCTTGACCGCTGCTTTCACGGCTACGAGCCCGTGCTGGGCTCAGGACACGACGATCTCCGACACCGTGTTCACCAACCCGGGAGCCCGGAGCCTCGGCCTCGGAGGCGCCTTCGCCGCGATCGCCGATGACGCGACGGCAGCATTTGCCAACCCAGCGGGTCTCGTCCAAATCCTACGCCCCGAGATTTCGGCCGAGATCCGCGGCACAGGTTCGTCCGGGCCCTTCGACGCCGAGTTCACAATTGAAGGGGGCGTCTCCGGTCTCGGCTTCTTCTCGTTTGTCTTCCCTGCCGGGGAATGGGCGTTTGCCCTTTACTCCCACCAGTTGGGGAGTCTCGACTTCACATTCAACGGCCCCTTCCCACAGACTCGTGAATTCACAGTCAGAAGCTACTCGGGCGCCGCCGCCTTTCAGGTCAGTGAAAACCTCAGTTTTGGCGCTGGCCTGAGCTACTTCGACGGCGATCGCAGCACCGGAACCGGCCCGGCGGAGATTTCGGACGCCGACTGGGGCCTCAACGCGGGCATCTTGTGGAGCCCGTCATCGGACTGGAATCTCGCGGGGTTCTACAGGCAGGGCCCTGACTTTGATTCCCGCTCGGACCCGACACAGCTCACGTTTCCGGACGTGTACGGCCTCGGTGCGGCCTTTCAGCCCAACGCCGGTGCTCTGACTATCGGCTTCGAATGGGACCAGGTCGGCGAGGCAACTGACCCTCTTCCCGTTGGATACGTGGTCTCCGAAGGAGGCTCCGAGTTTCACTTCGGCGCCGAGTACGCGGTGTTGCGGTGGAAGCCCGTGGTCGCCTTCCGGGTCGGCCTCTGGCACGAACCGGCGCGCGATCGGCATCTGAATATCGAGCCCGATGTCTCGGACACCACCACGACGGATGCTCGCACCCATTTCGCATTTGGCTTCGGGCTGGCGTTCAAACGCTTTCAGATCGACATGGGGGCCGACCTCTCCGACGACACGGCCATAGGATCCCTGTCGATCGTCTACAGTTTCTGAGAGTAATCCATCAGAACTTGACGCCGAAACCAAATGTCCAAATCAGGGGATCGAAGGCGATCCGAGCATCGCTTTCACTCCCGGTGACATTGGCGATGTACTTGAGCCCGCTGTTGAGCGACCAGCGGCTCCTCTTGCCGAGGTTGATATCGAAGCCGAGGTTCGCACCCAGACCGAGGTCCACCCTCGACCCGACATTGACGTCTCCACCGATCCAGACGCCGCCGACGATGGTCGAGGCCACCATGGGCCCGACATAGAAATCGAAGATCTCGCTGTCCTTGATCGGGTGATAGTTGAGGGCGAAAGTGAGCGGCACGTACCCCCCGACCTCGACTCCCGGGTAGTAGCGATAATCCTTTCGAACGCCGACATGGACCGCGCCACCGAGCGCCATCGCGCCCATCTCGAAACCCATCCGTGGTGAGTAGCGGTACTCGAAATTGACGCCGACACCGGCCCCACCGCCTACCGACACGCTGTGGTTGGAACCCGTCCAAGACGTGGCGATGATGCCGTTGTCATCGGCGGCAACCGCTCCCGTGAATCGCACCCGCCAATCTCGCTTTTTGATCTTTGCGGGCTCGGCCGGCTCCTCTTCAGAAGCCGCCACAGGCTCCGCCGGTTTCTCCATCATCGGCCGTCGCCGGCACGGCCGGCGCCATCGGCAAACCGGCAACAACAACCATCAACAGGGCCCAACGCAGATTGCATCGTAAAAACATACTTGGTCTCCCTCACTCGTGGATTTCAACGGTCAATCACCAAGATGGGACCACATGGCCGCCGCGCTTGATGGTGCGATGAGGGTTTGTTGAGGGTTGGGTGAGGGCTTGCCCCGTCTCCGTCTCCGTGCCCGATTTTTCCATTTGACATCAGGTGAGATCAGTTCTAGGATCCTTTCTTAACAGCGAGCGAAAAATTCATGAAGGATGAGTGCAACCGTTGAGCAAAGCTTTTTCTTGCATCCTTGAGTTCTCAGCGTCGAAACGTTTGGGGGATCGCAGAAAGCCGACTATCGGCCCAATACTGCGCAAAATTGGCGCAAAGCTATTGCGCCCATCTACCAACTGCGGCTTAGCCGCAATCAAAGGAGGAGGAGTGGGTCATGAAGAGTAGAGTTTTTGTTCTCACAGCGATCGCTTTCGTACTGGCTGCGGGCGTGTTCGGCACGCCCGAGGCCACCGCGCAAACAGGACTCGATCGGCACCTGGTGTTGTTCAAGGGCAACGGCGTCCCGAAGGGCTTCACCGAGGATGTCGAGGCGCTCGGGGGGAGCGTCGTGTTTACCCACAAGGTTGGCATTGGCATCGTCCAGGGCCTTACCGACGAAGCGGCCGCAGAACTCGGCGCAAACAAGAAGGTGAGTGCGGTCGAGCCTGACGTTGCATTCCCTCTCGATCCGGGCATCGGCGGCAATCTTGAAGCAGTGGAACGCATCTGTTCCTCAGTCGCCCATGTTCCCAGAAACGGCCTACTTCTACCCGAGGCAGTGGAACATGCGTGCGATCGAAGCTGACGCTGCGTGGGCCGCAGGACGGCTCGGGTCGTCCGATGTAACGGTCGCGATCCTCGACACCGGAATTGACTACACCTATCCGGATCTTGATGGGTTGGTCGACTCTCGATCGATCGGTATCGTTCGTACCGGAAGACGATGCTTACGTAGCCTACTATTTTCCGGGGAAGAATTACGTGACAGACATCGGCTACCACGGGACCCATGTCGCAGCGACTGTTGCCAGCAATGGTCTTGTGGCTGCCGGTGTTACCTCACAAACCACCCTGATGGGCGTCAAAGTCTGCAGCGTAGCCCTCGGATATTGCCGTGGTTCTGCGATCTTCGCCGGGATCCTTCACGCAGCGGACAATGGTGCGGATGTCGCCAACATGAGCCTTGGAGGCGGTTTCTCTAAAGCACAATCCAAGGGCTACGTAGGATTTCTCAACAAGATATTCAACTACGCCCACAGCAAAGGCATGACAATCGTTGTGTCCGCTGGCAACGAATGCCATCGACCTCGATCACGACGGGAATTTCTACAAAACCTATTGCAGTACTCCCAACACGATCTGCGTTTCAGCGACTGGGCCAACTGCCTCCGAAGGCACCGATGGCCCATGGACTAACGTAGACGCCCCAGCCGATTACACGAACTACGGCCGATCCGCGGTCAATGTCGCTGCACCCGGAGGCACGGGCGCCGGATACGTTTGGGCAGCCTGCTCTCAGACCAGCTTAATCTATACGATCTGTCAAACCGGCGCTTATGTCCTTGGGATGACTGGAACTTCCATGGCTGCACCGCATGTCACCGGGTTGGCCGCACTCGTGGCAGAGGACGTTGGTAGGAACCCTGGTCAGATCCGGGCAAAAATCCAGCAGACAGCTGACGATCTCGGCCAGAAGGGAACCGATCCGTTCTACGGCAAAGGCCGGATCAACGTCGGAACCTACGCAGGTCAACTGATCGCCTTTCCATTTCGATAATCACGGGCCGCTCTTCGGAGCGGCCCGTTTTTCATTGCACAAGGGCGGCATCAGATGCCGCCCCTACAGCAGATGACACGAATCGACCAAGGGAAAGGAAAATCCCCTCCCCTACGACGACCGCGTCAACGCACCGACGATATTCGTAGGGGCGGGGTTTACGCCCGCCCGGCAGCCGGGACGGCTGCCCCACAATCCATCCCAATTGATGACGCCACCATTTGTGGTGCAGGCGTCTCGCCTGCACATCATCGACTGTGGAATCGTTCAGCCGGGACGGCTGCCCCACAATCTATCCCAATTGATGACGCCTCCATTTGTGGTGCAGGCGTCTCGCCTGCACATCATCGATTGTGGAATCGTTCGGCCGGGACGGCTGCCCCACAATCTATCCCAATTGATGACGCCTCCATTTGTGGTGCGGGCGTCTCGCCTGCACACGTGCGGCCGGTCGCGGTAGGGACGGGCCTCACGGCCCGCCCCCCGCACAGATCCCAGCGTGCGGGACTACCGCACTGGGCTCCTACCTTGGATTCTGACGCCGAGTCGCTTGATGGGAAATGGGTGACAGATTCGCGGTTGGGGAAGCCAGCGGTCGACGTACCGCTTCATACGGTCCCAGGTGATGTGAGCCTTGTGACTGCGGCGATTGAGCGAGCGTTGCCAAAGCCAGGCGATACGCCAGCGGAAGTTGCTCAGCGCTTTCGCGTTGAGCGGCACGCCGTAGTACCTCATGTGTCCCTCGACCACGCTCTTGAGCCACTTCCCGATCTCGGGCACCGGGTCGTGCATTCGTCGTCGCAGCTCATGCTTAATCTCAGCAAGTTTGGTTCTCATCCGCTTCTTCATCGTCCGCCGTTCCACCCGAAACCTCCCGCTTCGGCCTCGTGCACAGATATGCGTGAAACCGAGGAAGTCAAAGGTCCCGGGTTTTCCCGGCCCCCCATCCGAGTCATCCTCAATGGTGTGACGACCAAACTCAATGAGCCTGGTCTTGTCCGGATGAAGCTCGAGACCGTATTCCCCGAGGCGCTTCCTCAGCGCTTCGAGACATGCTTCGGCCTCGTGTCGATGTTTGAAGCCCATGACGAAGTCGTCGGCGTATCGGACGATGATCACATCGCCTTTGCACCTCCTCTTTCGCCACTCTTGGACCCACTTGTCGAGCACGTAGTGCAGATAAACGTTCGCCAGCAAGGGCGATATAGATCCCCCTTGCGGCGTACCTTCTTCACTTCGTACCCGCTTCCCATCTTCCAGCACGCCCGCCTTGAGCCACTTCCGGATCAGGCGGATCACGCGCCGGTCCGCGATCCGGCGCTCGACGATTTTGATCAAACTCTCGTGGTCGATGGCATCGAAAAATCCACGGATGTCTGCGTCAAGCACCCATCTGACGTGTCTGCTCTCGATCCCGACGCATAGTGCATCCAGCGCATCGTGCTGGCTGCGACCCGGCCGGAATCCGTACGAAAAGCCCATGAAGTCCACTTCGTAGACTTCGTTCAGCACCATCGTCATCGCCGTCTGGACGACCTTGTCCTCCACTGTGGTGATGCCCAATGGCCGCTGCCGTCCGTCCGATTTCGGAATATACCTCCGCTTCACCGGCCGGGCTCGGTAGGCCCCTCGTTGCAGCCGCCCTGACAGGTCCTGGAGGCGTTCCTCCAGTCCCTCTCCGTACTCCCGCCACGTGACGCCATCGACTCCAGGAGCCGCCCCTCGCTTCAAGCTCAGGTACGCCTCCCTCAAAGTGTCGACCGCGTACACGTGATGCAGCAGCGTTGTGAATCGCCTCCCTCGATCCTCTCTCGCTGCTCGACGTACTCGCCCCAGCGCACTTTGCACGCGCTCCCGGTCCTGCGCCCGGTACGTGTTTTGCCGTTGCGAGTTCTCCTTGGTCAGGGTCCTTCCCTCCACTGCCTCCGCAGGCTCGGTCGCCTCTGCGCCCTCCCCTTTGTTCGGCAGCTTCCCAGGTACTACGACCCTGTCCGACTCCCTACCCCCGTTCATCGACGGATTGCCTCCTCAGAGTTCCCGCCGCGTCCTGTCGGGCCATCTCCCGCAGGCAGGTGTTGGGCCTCCCGGTTCCCGCGTAAGAAGTGTCCACGCATGCTCGAGGTCTTCGACCACGGGGAGCCCGTGATGCACTCGCCATCCCGCGCATCACAGTATTGCCTTCCGACCACGTCCACCGCGTCGGCGCTCCCGAAGAGTGCGTTTTCGAGGCTCAATACTCGGCCTGCGTTTCCCCCTGTCAACGCTTCGCGTACGTCCTTACGGACGCACCCGCATGACTCGGGGCCAGTGTGACTGGCTGGGTCTTCACTGTGGGGCTCTTTCATCCCCTACTCCTTACCGGTTTTGACCGGCGCATCGGACGGCCGCACCACAAAGAAAAACGGCCGGCGGTTACCCGCCGGCCGTGTTGTTCGTTGACTGAAGACGACGCCTAGCTGCCCGGAGTCTTCACCGGGTCCGCCGGACGGGTCGGATAGACCTTCGGATCCCGTTCCATGGCATCGAGGATTTCTGCGACCGCCCTCTCGAGCTGCGGGTCCTTGCCCTCGATGACGGACTTGGGATCGTTCTCGACCTCGATGTCGGGTTCGACGCCGTAGCCCTCGATGATGTAATTGCCTTCGGCGTCGTTGGTTGCCGAACGCGGCACGAAGACGCTGCCGCCGTCGATCAGCTGGGTGTAGCTGCTGCCAACGACCCCGCCCCACGAACGCTTACCGATGAGCGGACCGAGGCCGGACTCACGGAAGTAGTGGGGGAATATATCGCCGTCAGAGGCCGAGGTCTCCGACAGGAGACAGGCCATGTGGCCGTGGAAGACGGTTCCGGGATAGGTTTGCGGCGGATCGTAGGTACGGCCGAAGCGGGTCCCGAGCAGTTTCGAGTCGAGACGCTCGATGATCCACTGCGAGACGTTGCCGCCGCCATTTCCGCGGGCGTCGACTACCAGACCGCCTTTGCGCATCTGCGGGTAGAACCACTTGATCCACTCGGCGATGCCGTCGGATCCCATGTCGGGGATATGGAGATAGCCGACCTTGCCGTCGGTCATCTCGGTCACCTTGTCGTAATTGCCAAGCACCCAACCCAGGTAGCGCAACGAAGCCTCGCTGCGAAGCGGCTCATAGGTGGTCTCGCGGGCGCCTGTCATGCTCGGCGTCGTGTTGAGGGTGAGGGTCACCGGATCCGTCTTGTGCTGCAGCAGGCGATACGGGTTGTCCTCCGCCCTTCAGCTCGATGCCGTCGATCGCCAGCACGTAGTCACCGATTTTGGCGTCGACACCTACCTCGGTGAGCGGCGAGCGGTACTTCGTCTCCGCGTTGTGGCCGCGGTAGATGGAGGCGATCCGGTAAAGACCAGCCTCCGTATCGAACTCGAAGAGGGCTCCCGGCAGACCGACCGGCGCACGGTCGGGGATCTCGAAGTCACCACCGGAGACATAGGTGTGGCCGGAGTTGAGCTCGGACACCATCTCGGTGAGCACATAGTTGAGGTCGGAGCGATGGGCAACGTGCTCGAGCTGCGGACGGTACTGTTCGCGGATCGCGACCCAGTCGTAGCCATGCATGTTTTCGGCATAGAAGAAGTCCCTGAAACGGCGCCACGCCTCCTCGAAGATCTCTTCCCACTCCTCGGTCGGCACCAGGTCCATCTCGAGGCCCCCGGTGGAAACGGTCTTGGACTCTCCACCCTTCATCTTCGCGTCGTAGAGCTCGAAGCCCTTCTGAGAGCGCACCAGGACTTTTTTCCCATCGGCGGAGACCAGCCACCCGCGGAGGCCGGATTTGACGATCTGCGAAGCCTTGCGGTCTTCAAGCGAGTAGATGTGGAGCTTGCGGGTCTTGATATTCGACCGACCATAGAAATTCGGCCCTGTAGTGCTGAAAAGCAGGTGACCCTTGATGGCAGCGATTGCCGTGTAATTGTCCGGCTCCACCGGGACCCGCATGAGGCGATCACCGAGACCGTCGAAGTCGATAACAACCGGTTTCATCTCTTCTTTCTTCTCGGCCTTATCGTCCTTGTCGCCCTTCTTGCCCTTCTTGTCGCCCTTCTTTTCTTCGGCCTCGTCCGCTTTCTCCTCCTCAAAAGCGACCTCATCACTCTCCGGTGGGAAGAGCGGTTTTACGTCCTTCCGCAGAGCGAGGACATAGATTCCGTCGCGCTGATTGCCGGCATAGTTCCACTCGAGGTTGGAGATCTGCGGCGCGTAATGACGCTCGGAAATGAAGAAAAGATAGTCGCCCTCAGTGCCCCAGACCGGAGCATACGAGTTGAAGAGATCCGAGGTGACCTGGCGAGGCTCACTGCCGGGACCGCTCCAGATGAAGATCCGGAAAACCCCGGTCTCATTGTTGAGATTGAAAGCCAGGTGGCCGCTGTCGGGCGACCACTCATAACCAAACATCTGACCATAGCTGTCGTCTGCCACCTCGACCTCGGCGCCATCGGCAACCGCGACTACGAAGAGCTTGCCGTCTTTATCCGAGAAGGCGATGCGCTTGCTATCTGGAGACCAGAGAGGGTTGCGGAGCTGCGCCTCATGGCCGCTGCTGACCTTTTTTGCTTCGCCCTTTCCAGCCTGATCGGTGATCCAGATCTCGTCCTCCCCACTCGCGTCGGAGATGTAGGCGATGTTCTTACCATCCGGCGACCAGGCGGCGGCGCGATCATTTGCGCCCGAGCTGCGGGTGAGGTTGCGGGTCGGGCCCTTTTCAATCGGCACCGTGAAGACTTCACCACGGGCGACGAGGACTGCACGCTCACCCTTTGGCGAGACGTCGAAGCCCCTGATGTCGTCGGCCACCGAAATCCGCCGCGGCCGCTTCCACAGACCGTCGTCCGGCACCGTCACGACGATCGCCTGATCATCGCCCGTGTTGACATCGAGGATGTGGAGCTGTCCGTCAAGTTCGTAGACGATCCGGCTCTGATTGTCGGTGCTCGGCCAGCGCACGTCCCACAGATCAGAGTTCGTGATCTGATCAACCGCTCCGCTGTCCGGATCGAAGCTATACAGATTCAGTCGATCATCGCGGTCGGATGCGAAGTAAATCTTGTCCCCGATCCACATCGGGTCGCGCTCGGTGCGGACCGAATGGGATACGGGTTCGACCTCGTAACTTGCGAGATCGAAGATAAAGAGATCTTGCGCCCAACCACCCTGGTAACGCTTCCAGTGACGGAAGTCGCGAAAAAGCGGCGAATAGACCATCTTTGATCCGTCGGGCGAGAAGTCGGCGGCCCCAGAGTTGGGCATCGGCAGGGCCTTTGGCAACCCACCCGTGCGAGGCACCGTGTAGACCTTTGTTTCGACACCACCACCCGCGTCGCGAAGCGAGCGGAACAGCACCTGCTCACCATCGGGCGACCAGCCATAGACCTGCTGGTCATAGCCCCAACGCGGCGGCAGCGGTCCCACAGCCGGATACCAGGTGAGTCGTGTCGGCTCACCGCCTGCGGTCGGCACGACATAGACCTGCTCGTCACCGTCATACTGACCGGTGAACGCGACCCACTCGCCGTCCGGCGAGAATCTCGCGAAGAGTTCCTGGCCCGGATGCGCAGTCAGCCTTCGAGCCGTTCCGCCATCGGTAGACGCCAGCCACAGATCACCGCCATAGCTGAAGACAACCTGGTCTCCATGGATATCCGGGAACCGCAGTAGCTTCGTTCCCTCTTCGGCCTGGACAACGGCGGCCACCAGCAGAAGGCACAGAAGGCCTCCCACGAAACGTAATTTCATTTTGTTTCTCCCTTAGTGTTGTTGATGCCCCGGGCTGACGCCAGAGGGTCACGCTGGACGAGTATACGGCGTCCGGTCAGCAGAGTTCAGCTCAAATTCGTGATCAGGATGATTCGAACGGAATCAAGCTCCTTGGCAGTCTATTTTCCGCCCTTAAGTGGCGGCGGATTCTTGAATTTCCTCGGCAAACCGTTGCACCCGGCCCGTCTTGCCGGTCAAGAACGAGCACATTGCCGGAACCACGAAGAGCGTCAGCAGCGTGCCAACAAAGAGGCCTCCGATGACCGCCACGCCCATCGGGATTCGGCTCTCCGCGCCCGCCCCGAGGCCGAGCGCGATCGGCAGGATGCCAAGCACGGTCGAAAAGCTGGTCATCAGAACCGGCCGGAAACGCGCCGTCGCCCCTTGGATGATAGCCTCGGTCACCGGCACGCCGGCCGCCTTCCGCTGGTTGGCGAACTCGACGATCAGGATGCCGTTCTTGGTCACCAGGCCGATCAGCATAATCATGCCGATCTGGCTGAAGATGTTGATGGTCTGATTGAAGTACCAGAGTGAAAACAGCGCTCCCGCCAAAGCCAGTGGAACGGTGAACATGATGATCAGCGGATCTCTGAAGCTCTCGAACTGCGCAGCCAGGACAAGGTAGACCAGGACCAGAGCCAGCACGAAGACGAAGAGGAGGCTGGTGGAGCTCTCGACAAAGTCCCTCGACTCGCCGGCGAGGCTGGTCGCGAAGTTGTCGTCCAACACCTCCTCTGCGATCCGTTCCATTGCCTCGATGCCTTCGCCGATCGTTTTTCCGGGCACCAGCGCGGCAGACACGGTGGCCGACTCATAGCGATCGAAGCGGAAGATCTGCGGTGGGCTGCTTGTCTCAGTGACTGTGACCAGTTTGTCCAGCATGACCGGCGGCCGGCCCTCGATCGTGACGTAGAGGTTCCGCAGATCAATGGTCTCGTCGCGAGACCCTCGCTGCACCTGCCCAATCACCTCATATTGCTTGCCGTCCATCACGAAAAAACCCAATCGCTGCTCGCTCAGGGCGAGCTGCAAGGTCTGGGCGATGCGAAGCGCGGACACGCCAAGGTCCTGCGCACGCTCGCGATCGATCGAAACCCGGAGCTCCGGCTTGTCGAATTTGAGGTTGGTATCGACGTAAGCAAAGGTCGGGTCAGCCGCCGCAGCAGCGAGGAATGGAGGCAATACTTCCTGCAATTTCTCCATATTCGGCGCCTGAATCACGAACTGGACCGGAAGCCCCCGGCGCCGGCCGACCGCAATGGTTGGCGGCTGTGAAATGTAGGTCTGTGCATCGGTCAGTTGACTGACCTTGACGGCCAGCGCATTCGCGATCTCAGCTTGAGTTCGCTGGCGCTGGTCGGGTTCGACCAGGCTGATCCGCCCAAAACCCGAGTTGACCGAAGATGAGGCGCCAAAACCAGGCGCTGTGACCGTGATGGTATTGTCCGTTTCGGGAACCTCTTCGGCAATGACGGTGTTGAGCCGGTCCATGAACCGATCCATGTACGCAAAGGTTGCCCCTTCCGGACCGCGGGCGTTGAGGCTGATCTGACCCCGGTCTTCGATCGGCGCCAGCTCCCGCGGCAGAACGTTGAGGAACAGAGCAACGAGGCCGAGGCAAACGAGGACGATCGGCACCGCCAGCCAACGCCGCTGCAGGAGCTTCGTCAACCGCTCTCGATAGTCAGCCACAAGGGCGCTGAAAAACGGCTCCGTGGTTCGGTAGAGCCAGGGCTGTCTTGCGCGCTTCTTCAAAAGGCGGGTCGCCAGCATCGGTGTCAACGTCAGGGCTACAAAGGACGAGATGATAACCGCGCCGGCGAGAGTCACGCCGAACTCACGGAAGAGTCGGCCAACCAATCCACCGAGGAACAAGATCGGCATGAAGACCGCGACCAGGGCCACGGTTGTCGCCACCACCGCGAAGAAGATCTCTCTCGTCCCCTCGACACCGGCTTGCTGCGGGTCGAGACCCGCCTCGATCTTGGCATAGATGACCTCGACGACGACGATGGCATCGTCGACCACCAGTCCGATCGCCAGAACCAACGCCAAGAGCGTCAGAACATTGAGAGAGAAGCCCGCCAGATACATGACGAAGCACGAACCGATCAGGGAGACCGGGATCACCACGACCGGAATCAGAGTGGTTCGCCAGTCGCGGAGAAAGAGGAAGATCACGAACATCACCAGGCCGAAGGCGATGAGGATGGTCTGCCGCACTTCAGCCACCGATTTGCGGATGTAACGACTGGCGTCGAAGGCCCACGAAACCTCGACATCCTCGGGCAGAGATTTTTTGATCATCTCCACCCGGCGTTTGAACTCGTCCGCAATCGCGATGTAGTTTGCACCCGGCTGCGGGCTGGCAACGACCAGCACCATCGGGATACCATCCCGTTTCAGCACCGTCCGTTCGTTGCGGGGACCGAGTTCTGCGCGGCCGACATCCCTCAGGCGGATGATTCGATCGCCTTCACTCTTCAGGATCAGGTCGTTGAAATCCTCCGGAGTGTCGAGGCGGCTCATGGTGCGTACCGGGAGCTCGACCTCCATACCCTCGATTCGGCCCGACGGCAGCTCGACATTTTCCCGCGCTACAGCGTCCCGAACATCGAGTGGCGACAAACGGTAGGCGGCCAGCTTGTTGGGATCGATCCACAACCGCATCGAGTACGTCTTCTCACCCCAGATGTTGACGCTGGCGACGTTCGGAATGGTCTGTAAACGCTCGACGAAGGCGTCCTGAGCGAGGCGGCTGAGCTCGAGGAGGTTGCGCTTTTCGCTGCGCACCGAAATCCCGGCGATCGGTCGCGCGTCTGCGTCCGCCTTCCGAATGATCGGAGGTTCGGCGTCCGGCGGCAGATTGCGCTGGGCGCGGGATACCTGGTCGCGGATATCGTTGGCAGCGCGCTCGAGGTCGGTCCCGAGGTCGAACTCCGTCTGGATGGTGCTGCGGCCGTCTCGACTGGTCGAGGTCAGGGTGCGGATTCCGTCCACAGCATTGATCGCCGACTCCAGCGGTTCCGTGATCTGGGACTCGATGACGTCGGCAGATGCGCCCCGGTAGGAGGTCGAGACGCTGATGTTCGGCGGATCGAGGGACGGGAACTCTCTCACACCGAGGAAAGAGAACCCGAGCAGCCCGAAGAGGACGATCGTGATCGACAGCACGATCGCCAGCACCGGCCGCCGGATGCTGAGGGTGTAGAGCGTCATGAGGCCGAACCGGCTTCCGCCGGGATCTCCTCAATCTCGACCTCGAGACCGGGTTGGAGCTGCATGAGCCCGGAGATGATAACGACATCGCCTTCGGCGACTCCGCTCGTGATTTGAACAACCGATTCCGATCGAATGCCGGTCTCTACCGTGCGCGGCTGCGCCGCGCCGTCCTCGAAGACAAAGACCTTCTTGCCACCGAGCTCCGGAATGACCGCGATCGACGGCACCGTCAGCGCACCCGAAATCGAACGCAGGACGAGGTCGACGTTTGCAAAGACCCCCGGGATGAGCGCCCCATCACCATTGGGGCAACGGGCGCGTACCCGCAGCGACCGGGTGGTGGCGTCAACGCTCGGTTCGACGGCGTAGATCGTTCCCGGGAAGGTGCGTTCGAAGCCTTCGACGGCGAAAGAAATCGCGTCGCCCGCCCTCATCAGGGAGGAGTACTTCTCCGGCACGGAGAAATCCAACTTGACGGGATCGAGGTCGTTCAACGAGGCAATACGGGTCTGTGACGAAAGATAACTTCCCGGACTCACCCATCTCAGACCGATGACGCCACTGAACGGTGCCCGAATCTCGGTCTTCAGAAGCTGAGCCTCGATGAGCTGGAGCTCGGCCCTGAGGACGTTGAGTTCGCCGAGCGCGACATCGTAGGTCTCACTCGAGATCACGCCGTCGTCGAGGAGCTGCTGCTGCCTGGCTTCGGCACGCTCGGCGAGCTCGACGCGATAGAGCGCACGCTGCCGGTCGGCGACAAGCTCGGAGTCGTCGATCTTCAAGAGCAACACCCCAGCGGCTACCCGACTCCCCTCTTCGAAGTAGATATTGGAAATCTTTCCGGAGATCTCGCTGACAATATCGACCTCTTCATTGGCGCGCACAGTTCCGGTTGTTGCGAGGCGCTCGGTAAGCTGAATCGGGACGACCCGATGAGCCCGGACCCGTAGGGTTTTCTTCGCAGGCTCGACCGAAGATGAAGTTGACGCTTTGCGCAGCTCCAACAGCTTCGGCACCGCCAGCACGGCGATGATTGCAAGCGCAGTCAAAATGCCGACGCCGCGTCGTGGAAGTGCTCTCATTTGAATCTCCGATAGGGTGCTGTTTCCCCAGCCCCAACCGGAGAATCTTACAGCATGATGGGCTATTCCCCGAGGTCAGGCGCTCGGTCTTCCTGATCGCTACTCTGTCGAGCCTTCACGAGTCGCCGCCACGTGTCCTCAGGGATCTTGTCGACCGGCCAGGAGGCGTGACTTTGAACGATGGTCCACTGATCTCCCCGTTTTTCGAGGACACCCGTTTTGCGCACGTCTGAGACGCAGAACTCTTCGCCCTTCCAGATCCCACAGTCATCCAGGTGGCAGGCATACCAGGCCATTGTTCCGTCCTTCGAGAATCTGATCCTCACATCACGAAACTCGAACTTTGTGGCCTTGAAGTCAGGCTTCATCCAGACCGACTCTGCCGTCGTTCTCAGATCGTCAATGCCGTCGGCACCGCCGTTGGAGCCGACCCACCAGATTAGGAGATCGTCGTCATCGGCGAAGATCTGGAAAAGCCGGTCCAAATCCTTGTCGATGGCCCAGCCGATCGAGTCCTCGATCACGGCTTTGACAGTTTCGTAGTCCGGGTGGTCGGTCGGTTCCGGGTCAGCGGCCTGGAGCGGAGTAACCATCAAACAAAGCAACATCACCCAATGCAGCATCCTCATCTCGGATCTCTCCCTTCGAGGTGTGGCGACCTCGCTCTCTGCTCGGCTGAGTCTTCATACGAATTTCAGCCAGATCGGTTGGAGTCCCGCCTGAACAGACCGTACGAAACCACTCCCTTCTTCCATCGTATGAACAGTGTGACCCAAGACATTTTCGCTGCACTTGGCCGGTATTTGATACGACCGGACCTTCTTCACCACGCACGATCAAGGAGAGACCAATGAGAACAAAGATACTGATGGCCGTCGTCGCCGCATTGCTTGCCGTCTCGTGGACAGGAGCGGAGGAGATTGCGGGCCTACCCCTGCATTCCGAAAAACTAGGAAACGGCGCGATCCGCGTCTGGCTTGGAGACCACGCCTCGACAACCACGGTCGTGGCATTCGCCACCGAGAAGGGAATCGTTGTCGTCGACACCTTTGGCGTCCCCGAGATCGATGCGCAGCTGCGCGAGGTCATCGCTCGAGAGCTTGGGCGCAGCGACTTTGCCTTCCTCATCAACACCCACGAACACAGAGACCACACCGGCGGTAACTCGGCCTACGACGACTGCACGATCGTCGGCCACGAGTTGATCGCAGAGGGTCAGGCTGAAAACCGCCGGACTTCGAGATTTTCAGCTCCAGTGGTACCCCGGGCACATCGCCGAGCTGGAGGAGGAAATCCGGGGCCTTGACGCCGGTGATCCCAGGACTGCGGCGCTCGAGGAAAATCTCATTTACAACCGCCTCTTTTTCGAGGCCGTCGAGAAGAACCAGGACTTGGTACCACCGACCCAGACGTTCTCTGACCGCATGACCCTCGACCTTGGCGACACCACCTTCGAGCTGTCCTATATCGGTGGCATGCACACCGCGAGTGACACCGCGATCTTCGTGCCTGAACACCACCTTCTTCTGACCGGCGACCTCATGGCCGACGTCTGGCTGACCGACGCCCCGGGCTGTCTCGGCAGCTTCCTGGTCCGGGACCGGATGCCACACGATTTCCCACGGTTCCTCGCGAACTGGGATCGATTGCTGGCCCAAAAAGACCAGATCGAAACATTGATGCCGGCGCACTGGAACGGTGAACTCTCCTACGATGGCGCCAAGGCACGGGTTGAGTATGTCCGTACCCTCTGGGATGGGATCCTCGTGGCCGCCAGGGAAAACAAAAACATCGAGTACGTGTTAACCGAGTACACGCTCGCAGCCCGCTTCCCTGAACTGGCCGAGAGTCCGGGATTCTCCGAAAACGGGAACTTCTCGTCCATCGCCGAGCTCTGGCGTGAGGTCTCCGGGCAGGCATCGGCCGCCCGCACCTTGTACCGGCTTCTCGAAGAGGAGGCCGACACGGCCAGCATCGCCGATGTTCTCGCCGAGCACAATGTCGAGTCACCCGATTACTTCTTCCTCGAGTCCGAGCTGAATGCGTACGGTTACGTATTTCTGCAGCGGGACATGGTGGACGAGGCCGTCAAGATGTTTGAAATCAACGTCGGGCTCTTCCCAGAATCGTGGAATGTCTACGACAGCCTTGGCGAGGCACTGCTCCGTGCGGGTAGCACCGACGAAGCGGCAGCGATGTATGAGAAGTCGCTCGCCCTCAATCCTGAGAACACCAGCGGCAGGGACGTCCTCGCGCAGATTCAAGGTGCGGAATCGACATAGTTGCCGAGGTCGACAGGCGATCGGCGCCTTCGGAGAACCAGCTCTTCTGGTCCGTGAATCGCGGTATCCTGCGACGAGTGGTTTCTTGATACCGCCAGACGAGATCTCTTGTTTCGGCGTAGGATGAAAATCATCGGGGGCCCAGGTGGATCATGTGCGCTGACATCGAAGACCCGGCGACGGCGGCCGAAAACACCGGCAAGAGCGGCGGGGCTGGCAATGCGCACTCGTTCGAAGATATGTTCCCTCTCGTCTACAGGGAGCTTCGGGAAATCGCCCGACGGCTCTTTGTCAGGGAATCGGTAGGCCATACGCTGCAACCGACTGCGCTGGTCCACGAAGCGTATCTCAAGCTGGTCGATCAGAAACGTGCCGATGTCAAGAGCCGCACCCATGTGATCGCGGTGGGCGCACAAGCGATGCGTCGTCTGCTGGTTGATCACGCCCGCAAACGAGGCGCGGCGAAAAGAGGATCCAAACAGAAGAATCTCGACCTCATGGACGTCCTCGATTCGGCTGCCGACCACGAACTCAATCTCGATCAGATACTGAGCGTCAACAGCGCCCTCGAGCAGCTGGCCGAATTCGATCAACGGCAAGCACTGATTGTGACCTTGCGATTCTTCGGCGGGCTCACTGTGGAAGAGATTGCTGACGTGACCGGAGTGTCAATGGGAACCGTGGCGCGGGACTGGCGCCACGCTCGTGCGTGGTTGCAGGTCGAAATTTCGCGGGAATAGATATGAACGAGCAGAGTGATTTCGAGCAGGAACGAGAACTCTTTCATCGTGCCTGCTTGAAGGCCGGCAAAGAACGAGCGCGTTTTCTTGACGAGGCCTGTGGTTCCGATACCCACCTTCGCGCGCGTCTGGAGGCGTTGCTGGCCGCTGAGGCAAACCCGATTCTCGACCCTCCAATCGCGAACGGTCGCAGCTCGGAGCGAAGACCTCCTCAAAGCATCGAAGGGTATCGCCTGGTCCGAATGATCGGCGATGGCGGCATGGGTGAGGTTTGGGAAGCGGACCAGGAGGAACCGATTCAGCGCAGAGTCGCCCTCAAGCTCATCCGGTGGGGCATGGACACGGAAAGCGTGGTGCGCCGCTTCGAATCGGAGCGGCAGTCTCTCGCGCTGATGGAACACCCTGCCATCGCAAAGGTCTATGACGCCGGCTCGACAGAACAGGGGCGACCTTTCTTTGCGATGGAACTTGTCGAGGGCATTCCGATCACCGACTATTGCGACAAGCACCAACTGAGCGTGGACCGGCGCCTCGAGCTCTTTTCCGAGGTCTGCCGGGGGGTCCAGCACGCCCACCAGAAGGGGGTCATACACAGGGACCTCAAACCGGCCAACATCCTGGTGATGGAGAGTGAAGGCCGCCCCCTGCCGAAAATAATCGACTTCGGAATCGCAAAGGCGATAGAGCAGCGGCTCACAGAGGAATCGGTCTTCACCGAGGTCGGCCAATGGATCGGCACCCCGGAGTACATGAGCCCCGAACAGGCCTCCATTTCAAACCAGGACATCGATACGCGAACCGACGTGTATTCGCTGGGCGTCATTCTATACGAATTGCTGGTCGGAGCCCAGCCCCTGGGTGGAGGTGAACTCCGCTCTGCAGGCTTCGACGAAATGCGACGTAAAATCCGCGAAGAGGAACCGCTTCGCCCGAGCACTCGAGCTCGGTCCAGCGATCCGACCGAAACGACCATCGCCAGCGATCGACAGATGTCTTCGATCGGCCTTGGCGCGGGCGCTCGAAGGTGATCTCGACTGGATCACGATGAGAGCCCTCGAAAAGGACCGTGACCGCCGCTATAGCTCCCCCTCGGATTTGCTGGCCGACATCGATCGTCACCTCAGAGATGAACCGGTCACGGCCGGTCCACCGAGCGGCATCTACCGCGTGCGGAAGTTTGTCCGCAGGCATCGGATCGGCGTGATGGCGGCGGGCTTTTGTGCTGTCGCGTTGTTCATGGGTCTGGGTCTGGCGACGGTGGGCTTCCTGCGCGCGAAGAGCTCCGAACGAGAGGCTATCGCGCAAGCCGACGCGGCACGAAGGGTATCGGCTATTCTCGAAGATATTTTCAACGTGATGAATCCCGGTTCTCAGGCCGGCCAGGTTCTGGCGGCGCGGGACGTGCTGCAACACAGCGCCGAAAGAATCGACGACTCACTCCGCGATCAACCTGTGGTCCGCGCACACCTCATGGCGACAATCGGCGGAGTCGGCGTCAGCCTCGGCTATTTCGAAATGTCCGAACCGCTCCTGACCGAAGCGCTGGCCGTGCAGCGCGAAATCGCTCGGAAACGACCACCCGGAAGTCGGCCGCACCTTGTTCACGATCGGCTGGCTGGCCTTCTGGCAGGGAGACCTGGACCGTTCCCTCGTCTCATTCGAAGAAGCCGCGACCATTCTCGAACAGACGGCGAACCCGCAAGATCAGCTCCCGCTGACGGCCCGCACCGCGGCGGGCTTTCTCATGAGTTTGGTTGGAGACGTCGAAGAAGCGAGAGAAGCCCTCGACAACGCGCTCGAAGCCGGTGAGGCCGTCTTCGGCCGCGACTCCGCGGCGGTGGCGGACGTCCTCCTGTTTTCCGGAAATCTGCACTTTGACGCCGGGCGAGTTGAAGAAGCCGGCCAGGAGTGGGAACGGGCGGTTTCGATCCGGCGGGTCGTCTTCGGGGAGGACCACCAACAGTACGCGTTTGCGATCTCCAACCTCGCACGTTATTTACGCGCCAAGGGGCAGCTGGAAGAGTCCAGACGACTGCTGGAATCCGCTATCGAAATCTTCGAGAGGACCTATGGGCCCGATCACCCCGCGCTGGCGCACACCCTGGGTGCTCAGGGAATGACGCTGAGGAGCCTGGAGGACTACGAGGGAGCCATCCGGCACTACGAAAGAGCCGCGGCAATCCTGAAGGAACTCTTCGGACCGGACCACACCAATTTGTCGTGGATCACCCGCGGTCTGGCGGGCGTCTATCTGCGAATGGGGAATTTCGCTGAGGCCGAGGCGATCGCCCGGGAGTCCCTGCGGATATCCGAAGCGGCCTACGGTAAGGGGCACCTGGAGTGCGCTCGAAGCCATTTCTTGATCGGGTATGTGGAGTACAAGCTCGAACGCTACCCGGAATCGCGCCAATCGTACGAAACCAGCCTGGCGATTCGCCAAAATGTCCTCCCGGAGAACCACCCGGGTCTCGCCACGACCCGCTACAACCTAGCGTGCATCTTGGCCCTCGAAGGATACAAAGATCGCGCACTCGAAACGCTGCAATTGTCGCTCGATGCCGGTTTTGCAAATCCCCTGGTCTTCGACGACCCAGACCTTGACGCGTTGCGTGGTAATCCCCGGTTCGAGGAGATCGTTCGTGAGGTTCGCCGCCGCCAGGCGGACTAGCTGCGCTCCGCCAACCCAGCAAGAGAGTACTCCCTCCGTGGCCTTTAACGTCTCACATACAGATTGATAAATTGCAGGTTGGCGGCCGATTTTCCGCGGCTGTTATTGAAGGGCGCGTGTTTGCGCGCTGGAATCGAACGTCCGATTCGAGGGAGGTCCCGCGTGAATTCCTGGGCAGTTCATCTCGTTGTTTTCTTCCTGCTGATATCGGCAACTCCGTCGTCTGCCATCACACCGAGCGACGATTTGCTGATCGCGGGAGCGGCGCGGACCAATCGTTGGACGGCCGATCTCTACATCAATAATCCGGGCTCGACTGGTGTCACGGTGGAGGTGTGGTGGCTCAACCGTGATCCAGGCCTCACCAATCCGGACCCGGAGGCATATAACCTCGACGGGGACGAAACGCTGATTCTCGACGATGTCCTCCTGAATGAATTCGGTCTGAACAGGGCTGAGGGCGCGTTCCGTATCACGACGACCGGCGGCGAAGTGACTGCCAACCTCATCGTCTTTACCGGCGTCGGCAGCGACAATGGCACCTATGGCTCCGGATTCGAGGGCATCCCGGCATCGTCAGCTACCTCTGCCGGGGGGTCTACCACGCTCGCAGGCTTGGTGTTGACCGACGACTTCTACACCAACCTATTCGCGCTCGCGGGTTCGAACGGGGTCACCATGGACATCGACCTCCTTGACCCCGACGGCATTCTGCTCGATACCGAGCAGGTGGTGCTTGCCGCCTATGCCCCTTGGTTCTCGTCGGTTGAAAACCTGTGGAACGTCGCGTCGTTCGAAAATGGAACAGCGCTGGTCCATGTACGTGCGGGCTCAATGACGATGCTCGGTTCCAAGGTCGATCGTGTCAGCAAAGATCCGACCACCGTCGAGCAGGCATTCGGCGTTGGGGCCGGGTCTCTCGAAGGCACGTATCAATTCGCCCTCTACGACAGCCTGGCATTTGCTTCGGGCGGGAACCTGGTGATCGAGGACGGCACTGTCGCTGCCATCAACGGGACCTACTCCAATTTCGACAAAACCGATGACCAGGGTGAAGTCGAATGCCCGCTGATCTTCCAGTGGGGCTTCGATCTGACGCCGACCGCGGTGGAGTCCTTCGCCGAGGGTGTGGAGTTCACCGATACCTACCCCGACGGCGGTGAGATCGCTTGGACCGTGACGTTCACCAACGACGGCAACCTCGGATTCTCCGGTGCGGTGGATGCAGTCGGCTCGAATTTCTCCGGAGTCGACGAGGGCTGCAACGGATCCTTCCCAACTCTCCTTTTCGAGGGTGGCAAGGATCAGTAGGGTATGGACGTTCGGATGAAACCGACACCATCATTCGAGGACCGGCCACGGAGTCTTTCCCTGACAGTCTGCCGCATGTATGTTCGTCATCCTCTTCGCATACCTCTTTTCCTGCGTGCCCAGGTTGGAGGGGGCGCACCCGAGACGGCCGGCGGCGAGAACGGCCCCGAGCCGGCTACCCGCCTCGACCCCCGAGGAACAGGAGATGGACGCGGACAACTTCCTCGGTGATTTCACCAACAACTCCTGGAACACCGAGGGCGCAATCTTCCGGCTCATCGCGACGGACGTCATACCCGCCGCGTATTGATGGAGTAAGAAATGTGGTCTTCAGGACCCATTTTGAAGAGTGACGCAACGACGGGAGTCCATGCCATGAGAAAGACATTCAACGGCGCCGGGTTCTTGCTGTTGATCGTTGTCTTGATTTTTGTCGCCCTGAACGTAGATTTCAGTTCAGAGCATCTCGTCCGACATCAGAGAACCGACACCGAGCGGCCCAACAACTGGTTCGGCAAACAGAGGGCCTACCCCAACGGCTCGATTCCAATGAATCGCGTCACCAGGGCCATCGAAACCGCGCAAGAGATGCGGAGGGCGGAGCTGGCAAAGTCCAGCGGCCCGGCCCAGCCGCGCTGGACCCAGGTCGGGCCGACGAATGTGCCCGGACGGGTCCTGGCGGTCGACGTTCACCACTCTGACCCTGACACGATCTATGTCGGATCGGCGATGGGTGGGGTCCACAAATCAACCGATCGCGGGCGATCCTGGACGCCCATCTTCGACGACGTCGGTATCCTTCCGATCGGAGCGATCGAAATCGATCCAAACGACCCCGAGACGATCTATGTCGGTACCGGAGAGGCCGGCCCCCTCCACTACTTCCTGCTCGGCAACGGGGTCTACAAGTCGACCGATGGCGGCGAAACCTGGAACCATATCGGACTGGCCGAGAGCGGTACCGTCGGCCGCATCATCGTCGACCCGCAGGACTCGAAGCGCGTCTTTGTCGCTGCGGCCGGCCGCCTCATGAAAGGCCCGGACGACTCGCGCGGCCTCTATCGATCCGATGACGGAGGCGCCACCTGGGAGAGGGTACTCTATATCAACCCCGACACCGGCATCGCCGACCTCGCCTTTCACAGCCAATCGGGTGTGATGCTGGCCGGCGCCTGGGAGTATCGTTGGGGTGATGACAGTGGTATCTGGCGCAGTGAGGACCGCGGCGAGACGTGGACCCATATCTCCGGCACCGGTGGGTTGCCCGCCCGCTCCACCCAGCACCGCAAGATTACCGTGACGATGGGTTCGAGCCACACCACGGCATACGCTGCCTACTGCGGCCGAAACTCGCTGGGCACGGGCCGATTCGCTGGTCTCTGGCGAAGCGACGATCTCGGTGTCACCTGGCGGCGTGTCGATCGCGGCGAGCTCGATACGGCCTACTCCCACTCCCACTGGCCGTACTCGTCCGGCAGCTACTTCGGGGGGGTTCAGGTTTCGCCGAACGACCCGGAGGTCGTTTTTGTCCAGGGAGTCAGTCTGTGGCGCAGCCGTAACGGCGGGTCGTCCTGGGATGACATCTACGGCGCTGTTGGAATGAACACGGGGTTGCCCCACATCGACCACCACGACCTTCGCTTCCTCGACACCGACGACGACGTCTTCTATCTCGGCTGCGATGGAGGGGTCTGGTACACCGAGGATCAGGGCGATTCCTGGGAGGCCCTCGACGATCTTGCGAATACTCAGTTCTACCGGATCGAAATCGACTATCTGAATCCTTGGCGGATCTATGGCGGGTCGCAGGACAACGGCACCATCGTCTCGCCCACCGGTTCGCTGGACGACTGGCACATGATCCAGAACGGCGACGGTGGTCCTGCGATCGTCGACTACACAAACTCCGACATCGTCTACGTCACCTGGTTCGGCTTCCCGATATACAAGAGCACAAACGGCGGCGCCAGCTTTCGCGAGGTCATGAACGGTATCGACCGGTCGGACAGTACTAACCTCGAGGTCGTCCCGCTCGAGATGGACGCCAACAATCCGAGGGTGCTCTACTACGGCACCAATCGCGTCTACAAAACGGTGAACGGCGCCGAGTCCTGGCGGCCGATCAGCTCCACTCTGACCCAGGGCTGGTCGTTTCTCACCGCCATCGGTCTCGCGGAGAGCGACAACCAGGTCGTCTACGCAGGTGGAGCCTCCGGCGAGGTCTGGGTCACCACCGACGGTGGCGGGTACTGGAACTGGATCGATGCCCCGCTTCCGAACCGTTGGGTCACCCGTGTCGCCGTTGACCCGAACGACGCCGGCGTCGCCTATGTGACATTGTCGGGGTATGAGATGACCGCGATTACCACCCCATACATCTACCGCACCACCGACTTCGGCGAGATCTGGACCGACATCAGCTCCAACCTGCCGGAGGCTCCGGTCAACGACATCATCATCGACCCGTTCCGCACGCAGACCCTTTACGTCGGGACCGACGTCGGGGTCTTCCGGTCGAACGACCTCGGTGCCCATTGGACGACCTTTGGCGGCGGCATGCCGATCAACGTCGTCACCGATCTCGACTACCACCCGCCGACCAGGATGCTGGTGGCTGGGACCTACGGTCGCTCCATATTCAAGACCACCACCGAGCCCCAAACGCGACGGGCTCCGCGCCGGGTGAGACCTGGCGGTGGGAATACAATCGAAAGTGGAAATGGACCGTAAATATCTTCTCTCGCTGATCGCGCTGATTCTCAGCCTGGGCCTGGTGGCCGCCGGCTGTGGAGAACGCGCAAAGCGGCCAGCTGGGGTGGCCCTCGAACCCGGAGCGATGCCCGACCAACCCAGCGAGGCCCACCGGTTCTTCATGCTGCAACGTCTGCCGTCCGGTCACGATCGATACCCCCTAGATCACCTTCGTGTCGTTGAAGCTGACCTCGATATTCGAGAGGCCCGTTTGGAGAAATCGAGGGCGATGTCACGCGGACCAACAAAGCGTCTCGCGAGCTGGGTCGCCCTGGGTCCGGGAAACACCGGCGGGCGAACCCGAGCTCTCGTAATTGACCCGACGAATCCGGATGTGATGTTGGCAGGTGGTGTTGGTGGAGGTGTCTGGAGAACCGCCAACGGTGGCGCGAGTTGGGCTTCCGTCACCGACCTGCTCCCGAACCAGTCCGTTTCTACAATCGCCATGGCCCCATCTGATCCGGCTGTCGTCTACGCCGGCACCGGCGAGGGTTTCGTCATGGTCGATTTCATGATTCGAGGCCTGGGGGTCTATCGCTCGTTCGATCGCGGCCTCACCTGGGAGCATTTGAAAAGCACCGTCGAGGAGGTCCCGGAAGGCGCATTCGAGTGGGTCAATGACATTGTCGTCAGCCCCACAGACCCGCACCGGGTATACGCAGCAACCCGATTCGGGGTGTGGCGAAGCGAGGACGGAGGAGAGACCTGGTCGGTCGTGCTGGCCAACCCTCGACACCTGCGTGCGGAGCACGAAAGCCTTGCCTGCGCCATCGGTGCAACCGAGCTTGCGATTCGCGGAGATTCTGTGCCCGATGTCATTTTCGCCGCGTTTGGGAGTTGGGACCAGGGCGGCCTCTATCGATCGACGGATGGCGGAGAGACCTGGGAGGAAATTACTCCGACATCGTCACGACAGGGACGGATGTCCATCGCCATCTCGCCTTCCAACAACAACGTGATCTACGTTTCGATGGCACAGAATCGCTCCGGTACGTATGCCAAGCTCGAAAACATATTCCGCTCGAATGACGGCGGTGAAACCTGGTCGGCCCGTGTCGACATGGCTTCAGCCCTCGGGCCCTGGCTGCTGAGTTTCTCGGCCGGGGCCGAAGGATGCATGAATTATCCGATGTACCACATGGGCCAATACGCAAACACCATCACCGTCGATCCGCTCGATCCCTCCATTTTGTGGCTGGGCGGCGTTTATCTCTTCAGATCGGACAATGGTGGGCGGAGCTTTGCTTATGCAGACGGGCCCCTCGGCGGCCCGAGAGCTTTCTATCATCTCAACCACCCTGACAACCACGCGATCGTCTTCCATCCGGAATTTGACGGAGCGCTCAATCAGACGGTGTTCGTGACCAGCGACGGCGGAATCGCACGATCAAACGACGCCCGCGGACGGACCAGTTCGAGTTTTTGCGCGCTCGTGGGAGATATCGAGTGGACGAACCTCAACAACGACTATGCGACGACTCAGTTCTACCACGGCGACAGCGCGGCGGGAGGTGAGCTCTTCGTTGGCGGATCACATGACAACGGCACCAATCTCACGAGAGGATTTGAATCCTTCAACGACTGGCGAACCGTGTTCCTGGGCGACGGTGGTTATGTCGCCATCGACCCGCGGGACAGCGACGTCTTCTACGTCGAGATGCAGGGGTTTCCAAGCATCTACAGAACAGACGATGGCGGGCACAGCTTCCGCCTCGAAACCACGGGCATCACAGAACAGACCGATTTGTTTCTCGCCCCGCTCGCAATGGACCCAACAAATCCGGACATCGTCTGGACCGGAGGCCGAAGCCCGTGGCGATATTCGCGGCAAAGCGCGAGGTGGGCGAAGGCCGGCGGCATGGAAGGCACTGGCTGGTTCGTTTCCGCCATAGCTGTCGCACCGTCGGACAGCGATGTGGTGTATCTCGGTCACGCGAACGGCGAAGTGGCGCGAACCGGCAACGGCCTCAATGCGAACCCGTCGTGGGAGGGGCACTCGGAAGGCCTGCCTCGCGCTTACATCAGCAGCCTCGCCGTTGACCCTGCCGAACCCGACGTTGCCTACTGCACGTTTTCGACCTTTGGTGTGCCGCACATTTTTCGCACCGACGACGGGGGGCTGACCTGGACCTCCATCGACGGTCAGGGGGACACAGGGATTCCGGACATCTCGGTCCACTGGATCGCGGTCCGACCGTGCATGTCGAAACAGCTCTGGGTGGGCACCGAGCTCGGTGTCTTTGTCAGCAACGACACCGGCGATACCTGGCACCCGTCGAACCAAGGCCTCCCCCGAACGGTGGTGGAGTCGCTCGATTTCATGGATGCCCACACTCTGGTCGCATTCACCTACGGCAGAGGGGCATTTATCGCGGACCTCGAACCCTGCGGCGCACCACGCCGGGTCTCCAGAAGGGTCCGACCCTAGGTCGGAAATCTCTCGATCAGTTCCAATGACACGGGGCATCCGGCTTCGCCGGGACAAGCTATGCCGCCCGAACAACCGGGAATCGGTTCGAGACGCAGAGCGCCGGAGGCGCGAAAGATGCTTAGCCTGGGGCGTGAGCCCCAGGAATCGAGTGCGTCCCTCTAGCCAAGCCCCGGAGGGGCGACAGATATCTCATTGCTTCGATTTCATCTATCGCCGCTCCGCGGTTGGTTTTTGTTGGGGGCCGAAAAACCCTGGGGCTCACGCCCCAGGCTATATATATGCCGCCGCTCTGCGGCTCATGACTCTTCGGCAGGCCGGCAAAAATGAGGCCTCCACGCCGTGTAGGCACTCATCCTGAACGTTCAGCTACCCAGGCCGAGGGCGATGCGCGGCGGGAATTGCTGACTCCTGTACATTGTTGGACGGGGCACGCATAAAATGGGCAGAACGAGCTGACGGGAGGATCCGACTGTGTTCTTAGGTCACTTCGGAATCGGATTCGGAGCCAAGGCGGCCGCGCCGAGGGTTTCGCTCGGCACCCTGTTCCTCGCGGCGCAGTTCGTCGATCTTTTGTGGCCCACCTTGCTCCTGATCGGTCTCGAAAAGGTGGTGATCGCTCCCGGTAACACGCGAGTCACCCCACTCGACTTCACGGACTATCCGATCACCCACAGTCTGCTCCTCTCATTGGTTTGGGCTGTGCTCTTCGGCGCCGCCTACTATCTCCTCCGGAAATACCCGAAAGGCGCGTGGGTATGCGGTGCCGCCGTGCTCAGCCACTGGGTGCTGGATCTCCTGACCCATCGGCCGGATCTTCCGCTGTTGCCGGGAGGGGCCACGCGGGTCGGCCTCGGGTTGTGGAACTCTCTGCCAGCCACGCTTATCGTCGAGCTCGGCATTTTCGCGATCGGCGTCTGGCTTTACACTCGATCGACGCGTCCCCTCGATCGCACCGGGACAATTGCGCTGGGGGCGCTGGTCGGGTTTCTGCTGGTCATCTACTTCAGCAACCTGTTCGGCCCTCCCCCACCGAACGTGACCGCTTTAGCGTGGGTCGGACAGACGCAGTGGCTCCTGGTGATCTGGGCGTTCTGGATCGACCGTCACCGGGCGTCAACTATTGCGATCGAAGCCTGACTGTCGACGATACGGGCACGAAAAAACCCGCGTGCTGAGCACGCGGATTCGTGGGGGGTCGAGGGCGGCAGGCGAAACCTGCCTCCACTCTCTTGTATTCAGTCGTTGTGCGGGTTGAAGGACTCGTCGACACCAATCGCCTGGAGTTCGTCGTCGGTCGCCGAGTGGATCATTGATGCGGCGGCCGCGGGGCACAGATAGGTATTTCCACTCTCCGAACGGATCCAGACATATCCGAGACCAGCTTTACGATTCTTGATTTCCTCAAACATTTCGATCCCCTTTCCTCTGGTTCGTGCGCGTCCTCGAACGCGCTGTTTCAACAATCACAAGGGTAAACCGACTCGGGGAAAAGAAGATTCCAGGTTTTTTCTAGAAAATTGAAAAATACCTGGAAATTTTCGAGATATATAATCGACAGACATGTAATAAATTACAAAAGATATGATAAAAGATATGCTATTCTCTCTTATCGGGGGAACAGCAGTGGCCAAGAAACGCATCACCGTAACGGTTGACGAGGACATCGCCGAATTTCTCTACGAGGTCCCGAATACCAGCGCAGTCGTCTCTGAGGCGGTGCGGGACTACCGTGCGAGACAGCTCGAGAAGGAACTCGAGGCCGCCTATCGTGATGATGCCACCGAAAACGCCGACATCGCCACTGAATGGGAGCCGGCCGACGCCGAGGTCGACGATTGAAGGTCCCAATCACGCGAGGCGATATCGTTCGTGTGCGCCTCGACCCCGGCGAAGGGAGCGAGATCCGCAAGACCCGCCCCGCAGTGATTCTCTGCAACAACGCGGCATGTCGATTCGATTCGGTTGTTCAGGTCGTGCCCATCACGGCTCTTCCCGATCGACCTCTCCGACCATACGAGGCCCGCATCGAGACCGAACCGAGCGGACTCGCAAAACCCTCACGCGCCGTCGCCAATCAGATCCGGACTGTCGCCAAGCATCGCATCGTGAAACGCCTTGGGCGCCTCTCCTCCACCGAGCTTGGAGAAATCGATCGGGCAGTGTCGATTCAGCTCGGGCTTCGGCGCGAGCCGTAATGACCTTCGGGAGGCATTCCCGCCGCTTTTCCGAGACGGAGCTGTGGTCCCCGCTAATTTCATCTCGGTCAGCCCGTTCCTTCTTCAGGGACGAGGGCCATCCCGTGAAAAGAAAATCTCGCATCCGCACTGCTATCACATGCCTCATGCTCGCTATCCTGTCCGCCGCGGCGCTGTGGTTCCTCTACCGGCCGTGGGCGCTGACTTGGGGATCGACGGACGAGGAAATCGTTCGGGTCATGCCGGGGGACGAGGTCCTCGAGCGGCCGACATTCAACGCGACCCGAGCCGTCACGATCGAGGCAACGCCCGAGGAGATATGGCCCTGGATCGTCCAGGTCGGGTACCGACGCGCAGGGTTCTACAGCTACGACCAGCTCGATAACGAAGGCATCCCGAGCGCGGAGCGGATTCTTCCCGAATACCAGAATCTGAAGGTCAACGATCTCATCCCACTTTCGAAATCGGCCAACGTGAGGGTGACCGCACTCGACCCGCCGAAATCCATGGTCCTTCTATTCGAAGTCGAGGGAACCTGGTCCAACGCCACGTGGGTTTGGGGACTTTTCCCTGAGGACGCCTCGCACACCCGTCTCGTGACACGGCTCCGCGCTGACCCCAAGGGTGTCCGCGCACGGGTATTTCTCGACCTCGGCGAGATCATCATGATGCGGAAGTGCATGTTGGGGATCAAGCGTCGTGCGGAGAGCGGCCAGACAACTGAGGTGACACCGTGATCAGGAAAGCCGGTCAGACGACGTAGTCGTCCATCTCCATCGCCTGGAGCTCTTCTGCGATAGCCGCCCGAACCTTTTCCGGCATGTCCTTCTCGCGTTCCAGCATGGGCTTGAGTCCCTTGCCAAGACCATCGTCGATGAATAGGGGTCGGATGAAGGCGGAGGTCCAGGTCCTCTCCTCGAATGACCTGCTCTCTAGCCTCTCGAAGAAACTCTTGACGCCTCTTTCCTCATCTCCTTCGATCTCCCTGAAGTAGGAGCCGTAGATGTGGAGAGAGTCACTGATGTCGACATAGCGACCAACCCGAACCAGCCGGGATGTTTCGTCAGAGATCCGTGCGGCAATCGTGCGCATCAGTGTGGTCAGAGCGATGACATTCTCGAACCACGCCTTGTACAGATCCCGGCTCCGCCAGTGGGTATTCATGTTGAAGACCAGGTCTCCAGATTCGTCTTCCAGCAGCCTTCCCCAGACCCGCTGCAGGCATGGAGGATGATCGGTCGGGGGATCGAGCACCGCGTTCCAGGTAATGCCCTGAGCACGCCGGCTGAACCCGGTCTCGGAGAGCTTCTTGACCATGTAATCGATCTGGTCAATGACGCGATCTTCCATCTCGTACTCGGCGAGCCGCCGATGATAGGTGTAGGTCCAACGGGTGTCCGTACTCTCGGTGCCCTTGAGGATCTCCTCCCGCGGTTTGATCCAATAGTCGTGAGCGCCGTGGACCACCTCCATCACATACTCCGAAAGCCCTCCCAAGCCATCGGCGAAGGAGCGGTGGAATCGGGGCTGTGCGAACGGGTCCTCGACCGTGATCATCACGGTTGCATCGCGGCTCGGTGGATCCTCGGGGCGATCGTATTCGGTTCGAACGCTCGCGCCTTTTTCCCAGACCTCTTTAATCGCTCTCTCGTATGCGCGAGGAATCGTGTCGCCAACAATATTCAGAACCGGAATGTCCCCTGAGCTCATGTCGCCTCCCTCGGATAGATTGTAGCGACTCCGGGATTCACACCCTCCCGGCTCGCAGATCGAGCCGATAGCTGACCGGGAGGAGACCATCCTCGGCTTGCCAAACTTCCTCGAGCTCGGCCGCAAGCTTCAAAACCGGATCCTCACGATGTTCTTCGACATACCGGCCGACCGCCGACCAGGTGCGCGCGAATCCCAGAAAACGTTCGAGCGGCCACTGGGTTTTCAGCTCGAAGGCAGGTGACTCCAGCTCTTCAAACGGCAGGTTGATCGAGGCGTAGCCGTCGAGCACCATGCGGATCTCCGGAGGCCAGTAGGGCCCGAGGAGCCCGTCGATGAACCCGTAGACCACTCTTTCGACATCATCAGAATCGACGTTCGGCATGCCGTAGGACCACGCCGCAAATACTCCGCCGGGGCGAAGCACTCGACGGACCTCGGCAAAGAACGGCTCATCTGCAAACCAGTGGAGGGCGGCCCCGACCGCAACCAGATCTGCGGTGCCTGTTCTCAGGGGCGCCTGCTCGGCAGCCGCGACCGCGAACTGGGTCATCGCAGTTGCTTCCGCAAGAGCGATCTGACTCAGGCTGGCGTCCGTGCCAACGACCCAGTCAAAGAACGAAGCCAGCGACCCCGACGCCTGACCGCTGCCACAGGCGCAATCCCACGCAACATCATTTCGCGGGCAAACCGACGCCAACCATTCGAAGAGCTCCACCGGATACTGCGGTCGGAAGGCCGCGTAGTCCTCCGCGACGCCGGAAAAATGATCCGGAAATTTCACGAGAAAGCCACTCTACCGCAGCGGTCCCATCACGCTGCCGCCCTACCTGACGCTGCCATTTTTTGAATATTCGACTTCTCTGGGCGTGAATCGAATTTCAACATCTTTGTGGAAATCTCCAGCCCCAGGTTCCTCATAGTTGATTGCGAATGAATCACCAGACAAAATTTCTTCGGTTGTAGAGCAAGAAATTTCGGATTTCGGATTTCGGAATTCGGATTTTCAACCTTCCCACAGTGAACACAGCGGCCGGCTGTGTGGCAGACAAGCGCGGACATATCGGAGTCTGTCGCCGCTCCGCGGCTTGATTATTATTATTAACCGAAAACCTGGGGCTCACGCCCCAGGCTATCCATCTGTCGCTCCTCCGGAGTTCGAATCATCCACCGAAGGTCCTGGGCACCAAAAGAATACAGAGTCAGGGCGGCATATATGCCGCCCAATTCAATACAAGGAGAAAAACCGCGGAGCGACAGCAGACATATTGCGTCGACAGAACACGGTTGCTGATGGCCTTCGGCATCACGTTCCAACACCCAATCAGACGCCTGGATCGAAAATCCATGTTGCATATTGCATCTTTTGTCCAGGAAAAAGGGCCGAATCATATACCTAACCTACCTGTCAGAACTTATTTCGGAGCCTCCCGTTAACCTTTTTGACTCTGTTGCGTTTTATAGAGTGAACAGGAAAACGGCAGGAGGCCTCATGACACAGAAAACCCGCACACGATTCCGCATCATCAGTTTGGTTGCAGTGCTCGCCATTGCCACCGGCACGGTTCTTTGGGTCAGCGCCCAGTCCACCGAAGAGGCGACCGAGAGCGAAGCGACCGAACAGACCTCGACCGAAGCGGACGAGCAGGAGGCCGGGAACGAGACCGAAAACGAGGCCGAAGCTGAAGAAGATGAAGAGGTCGCGGTGCCGGTAGAGGTGGCCGAGGTCACCACCGGCGCGATCACCTCCTATATTTCCGCCACCGCCAACCTGGTCGCCGAAGACCAGGTCAAGGTCCTTTCAGAAGCCGAGGGCCGCATCGAGCGACTGCTGGTGGAAGAGGGCGACATGGTTTCCAGGGGCCAGGTGCTCGCGGTTCTCGTCCAGGACGAGGCCAAGATCGCCTTGAGCAAGGTCGAGCTCAAAGCTACCAACGCCAAAGCAGCGCTCGATCGCGCCAAGGACACCCACGAGCAGGGCTTGATCTCGGCTGAGGCCTACGACAAGCTGACGATGGAATACGAGGTCGCTCGCCAGGAAGTGGCGGAGGCCGAGTGGCTCCTGGCAAAGACTGTGATTCGGGCCCCCTTCTCCGCCTGCGTCACCGAACGTTTCATCACTCAGGGCCAGCACCTGCGCCCGGGCGACGAACTCTTCACCGTGGCCGACTATGATCCACTGGTGGCCCGCATATACCTGCCTGAAAGCGATGTCATCGAGCTCGAGGAAGGCCGACAAGTCCGCATCGCTCTTGCCGCCAACGCGAACCTCAACTTCACCGGCCGGATCCGCCAGATCGCTCCGGTTGTGGACACCGCCACCGGCACCGTCAAGGTGACCGTCGAAGCGGTGAAACCGCCGGCCGGGGTGCGACCCGGGGCCTTCGTCAGCATCGGCATCGTGCGCGAACAACATCCTGCAGCCCTGCTCCTTCCCCGTGAGTCGGTGATCCGGGAGCTGCGCGCCGCCCATGTCTTTATCTCCGAGGATGGAACCGCCATCAAGAAGGCGGTCGAACTCGGCCTCGAGGAGGGCGATCTGGTCGAAGTGATTTCCGGGGTCGCCGCAGGCGACAACGTCGTGGTCGCCGGACAGGGTGCACTCGACGATGGGCAGAAGATCAAGACGCTCTGACGAATTAGGAATTGAGAATTAGGAATTAGGAATTGAGGACAGCGGCGCACCGCACTCAATTCAATAACTCAAAAAAACACCGCTTCATCGCGATAAGAGATTATTGCTGCTGACTGAAAGCTGCTCATAGGGGGAAGGCATGCGCATCGTTGATTTTTCACTCCGCCGCCGGGTGACGGTTTCCATGGCTGCTGTGGCGCTACTTCTATTTGGAACCGTGGCGTTCACCCGTCTGCCATTGAACTTGATGCCGGATCTTTCCTATCCCAGCTTGACGGTAGAAACACGTCTGCCGGGAGCCGCTCCGGGTGAGGTCGAGGCTCTGATCACGAGACCCATCGAGGAGCTCGTGGGCATTGCCGGTGGGGTGCAGCGTCTGACCTCGGTGTCACGCCCAGGCATCTCGCAGGTAACTCTGGAGTTTGGGTGGGGCCGCGACATGGACTTCGCGGCCCTCGACGTGCGCCAGAAGATCGACCTGGTGGCCCTGCCGCGCTCGGCAGAACGCCCGGTCCTGCTGCGTTTCGACCCGGCCAACGATCCCGTGATCCGACTCTACCTTACCGGTGGCGACAGTCTCTACCAGCTGCGCTACGTGGCCGAGGAACTGATCAAGAAAGACCTCGAGTCCACCGAAGGTGTGGCCGCCATCAAGGTGCACGGCGGATACGAGGAGGAGATCCAGGTTCGAATCGACGAGGGCCGTCTGGCCCTGCTCGGCCTCTCCGTCAACGAAGTCAACAGTCGCTTGCTCGCGGAAAACCTCAATCAGGCCGGTGGCAGCCTCTACGAGTCCGAAGCCCGCTACCTGGTGCGCGCCCGCAACGAATTCCGGGACCTCGACGATATCCGCGAGACCGTACTGCTTAGCCAGGGCGGCCGCAACGTCACCGTTGGTGACGTGGCCGAGGTCATTCGGACCCATCGGCAGCGTGAGGTGATCACCCGTTTCGGCGGCGCCGAGGCAGTCGAGCTGGCGGTTTACAAAGAGGGCGATGCCAATACAGTGAAGGTGGCGCGCTCGGTGCGCGCGAGGCTCGAGGCCACATCCGAAGAGTTGCCGGAAAACGTGGAAATCGCCTCGGGCACCGACCAGAGCCGGTTCATCGAGGCCTCGATCCGCGAAGTGCTCTCCAACGCCTTCCTCGGAGGCATTGTCGCTGTCCTCGTGCTGCTGCTTTTCCTCAAAGACCTTCGAACGACCTTGATTATCGGCATCTCCATCCCGATCTCGGTAGTCGCCACCTTCTTCCTCATGTACCGCACCGGCACGACCCTCAACATCATGTCCCTGGGAGGCCTCGCCCTGGGCGTGGGCATGCTAGTGGACTCCGCAATTGTGGTGCTCGAGGCCATCGTGAAACGCCGCGAAGCGGGCGAGGACGACACCACCGCGGCCCGCGAGGGCGCCTCCGAGGTGGGTCCCGCTGTGATTGCCTCAACCCTCACCACGGTAGCGGTCTTTCTGCCGGTGGTATTTCTCGAGGGCGTGGCGGCACAGCTCTTTCGCGATCAGGCCCTGACTGTGTCCTTCTCGCTGCTGGCAGCCCTGGCCGTGTCCCTGACCCTGATCCCGATGATGGTGGCCATTTCAGGTCGCAAGCAGATCGATGGTTTTCCTGAGAAGGTTGTAACCGGCGGCCGGATTCGCCGCGCCGGACGATTCGTCTTTGTCACCATCCCCGCATTTTTTGTCCGCGCCCTGCGCTGGCTGCTCGGTGGCGTGCTCAAGATCCTCGCGCTGATGACCCGCCCCATCACCGCCGTTTTTGACCGCGCTATGGCAGCTGTCACCGGCGCCTATCCCGGACTGCTTCAAAGCGCCCTGCGCCACCGGCTGCTAGTGCTCGCCACCGCTGCCGCCGCATTCGCAGCGTCCCTCGCCCTGGTTCCGAGCCTCGGCGTTGACTTGATTCCCCCCTTCTCGCAGGGTGAGTTCTCCTTCAAGGTGCAGCTGCCCGAGGGCACACCCCTGGAAGTTACCGATCGGTTCGTGGCTTCGCTCTCCGATCAACTCGAAAAGGATGAGACCGTGGAGTCCTTCTCCTCGATAGCGGGCGGGGCCGGATTGTCGCTGGCGGCCACCGGGACCGAGGGGGAAAATACCGCTCGCATCCAGGTGCGGATGAAACCTGGTTCTAAACCTCTCCAGGAAGAGGCGGTGATCGCGCGCCTACGGTCCAGGTTGGCGGAAACACAGGAGCTCCGTTTCGATTTCGAGCGTGCCACCTTTTTCTCCTTCCGCACACCGGTGGAGGTCGAGGTGTACTCAGACTCCATCGAAGAGCTGCACGAGGCCACCCGTTTGGTGGCACAAGCCCTGGCCGATGTCCCGGGCCTGGTCGATTTGCGTTCCTCAGCCGAAATGGGCAACCCCGAGGTGCAGGTTCGTTTCGACCGCGAACAGCTGGCCCGCCTCGGTCTCGACCTGGCCACGGTTGCCCAGACCGTGCGCACCAAGGTTCAGGGCGAGGTGGCGACCCGTTTCACCGAGGGTGACCGTGAGATCGACATTCGTCTTCGCGCCCTCGAACAGGGCGACGCCAAGGTCGAGGACATCCCCGACCTGATTGTCGGCCACGTCGGCAGCCGGCCGATCTTCTTGAAGTCGGTGGCCCGCATCGAGCTGACCGAAGGACCAACTGAAATCCGGCGCATCGGTCAGAAGCGGGCCGCTGTGGTGGGCGGCAACCTCTCGGGCCGCGACATGGGAGCGGTGGCGGAGGACGTTCGCGCGAGACTCAAAACGGTGGTCCTTCCGATCAGCGTGACCGCGGCCCTGAGCGGCCAGGAAGAAGAGCTGCAGCATTCATTCCGGTCGTTGGCCCTGGCGATGGGCCTGGCGATCTTCCTGGTCTACCTGGTCATGGCTTCCCAGTTCGAGTCCTTCCTCCATCCATTCGTTATCATCTTCACCCTGCCCCTGGGTGCGATCGGTGTCATCCTGGCGTTGGCGATCACCGGCCACACCATCAACGTTGTGGCGATCATCGGCGCCGTGATGCTCGCCGGCATCGTGGTCAACAACGCCATCGTGCTCATCGACGCCGTCAACCAGCGCCGTCGCGCCGGGGCCCCCGTAGTGGACGCACTTACCGACGCCGGTCTGGCCCGGCTGCGTCCGATCCTCATGACGTCGGCGACGACGATTTTCGGTCTCCTGCCGATGGCGATCGGGCTCGGCGAGGGTGCCGAACTGCGGGCGCCGCTGGCAGTCACGGTAATCGGCGGTCTCGCCGTGGCCACGGCCCTGACTCTGATCGTAATCCCGGTAGTCTACTCGCTGCTTGCCGGTGAGCGGATGGCCCAAACCGCCGAGTCGCCCGAGGTGGTAGCGGGCGGACCGATGCGCCTGGTGCAAGTGGCCGTGGAGAGGGTGCGCATCCCCGGCGGCGCCGGGTCGTGAGGAACGGGAGGATACGATGAATCTTCCAACCCTCGCCGTTCGCCGGCCGATCACCACCGCCATGATCCTGGTGAGTGTGCTCCTGGTGGGAGCGATCGCCTTCTATCGTCTTCCTTTGGCCTTCCTGCCGACGGTGGACGCACCATTCATGTTCGTTCAAATCCCATACCCGAACTCCCATCCGTCACAGATCGAGAAGGAGATCACGAAACCCGTAGAGGAGATACTCTCCACTCTTTCGGGAGTCAAAAAACTCAACTCCACCACCGATGCAGACGGCGCAAACTTCTTTATGGAGTTCACCTGGGGCCAGGAAATCGATGTCATCCGCATGAAGGTCTCCGAGAAGATGGATCAGGTGGAGCCAACGCTGCCGCCCGACATCGGCCCGATTCTCATCTTCTCCTTCAACACCAACGACATCCCGGTCGTGCAGGGGCGTATCGCCGCCGAGGGCGTTGATCTATCGCAGAACTACGAACTGCTCGAGGCGCGCATCCTCAACCCGTTACGACGAGTGAATGGAGTGGCCCGCGTTGACCTCAACGGGGTCGAGCCTCGCGAGCTCTTCGTGGACCTCATCCTCGACAAGATCAAGGAGCACTCGGTCGACGTCGGTGGTCTGGCACAACTGCTCCAGAGCGTCTCCTCCAATCTCGTACTCGGCCGCGCCGAGTCGGGCGGGTTGCGCTACACAGTCCGTTCCCTGGGTGCATTCGAATCCATCGAGTCCCTCGCCAATCTGGTCATCAACGAACGCGGTCTGCGCCTCGGTGAGGTGGCCGAGATCACCTACGAAGAGCCTCCGCTCACCTTCGGCCGCCACCTCGATGGCAAATATGCCGTCGCTCTCGACGTCTACAAGGAATCCACCGCCAACACGGTGGAGGTGGTCCGCGAGGTCACCAGGGTGGTCGAGGAGGACATCAACAATGACCCGCTGCTCAAGGGCATCCAGCTATGGGTCTGGCAGGACCAGGGCGAGGAGATCACCTCAGGCATAAACGGCCTCAAAAAGGCCGGCCTCACCGGCGCCCTGCTCGCGACCCTGAGTCTGTACTTCTTTCTGAGGCGCACGGACTCGACGGTGATTGTCGCCATGTCGATCCCCTTTTCCATCATCGCCACCTGCGGGGTGATGTACTTCATGGGTTCGACGCTCAATATTCTGTCGATGATGGGTCTGATGCTTGCCGTGGGCATGCTGGTCGACAACGCGATCGTGGTTTTGGAGTCCGTGGACCGCAAAATGCGCGAGGAACAGGACCGCAAGAAGGCTGCCCTCGAGGGTGCCGGCCAGGTGCTGATGGCGGTCACCGCCTCGACCATCACCACCCTGATTGTCTTTCTCCCCCTCGTCCTGGGAGCCGGCACCGAGCTCACCACCTGGCTCAAGGAAGTGGGGCTGACCATCTCCATAGCGCTCGCGTGCTCGCTATTTTCCTCGCTGACCTTGATCCCTCTGGTATCGGCCCACCTTTTGAAGGTGAGGAAAAACGGCCGCAACCGGCCCGTCGAGTGGCTCGAGGAACGTTACGTCCGTCTGCTCGGTTGGACCCTCAAGCACCGCATCAAGACCTTCGGTCTATTGGTGGTCGGCGTGGTTGTGGGCTTCCTCCCCTTCTTTGTCGGCTGGGTGGACTCGGCAATATTCTCGGGCACCGTCAACTCGCGGCTCTACCTCGATTACGAGTTCGACGATTTCTCCTACAAATCAAAATCGGAGGAGGCGGTGAACCAAGTCGAGGCGTATCTCGAAGCGAATGCCGAGGAGTTCATGGCGGAGACCGTGTACTCCTACTACACCGAGAACGAAGCCGGAACCACCATCAGCCTCAATCGCGAGGACCTCAGCGACGACCAGATGAAGGAGTTACGGACCGCCATCCGTGACGGCTTACCCGAGATGCCAGGTGTGCGCATTGTCTTCGAAGAGGACGCCGATTCGGGAGGTTCCTCCACCTATTTCGCAGTCAAGCTCTTCGGCCAGGACAGCACGACCTTGTATCGGCTTGCGGACGAGGCGGCACGTCGCCTCGAAACCATGGACAACGTGGAGGATGTTTCGAGACCGCGATCCTCGGGCCGCCGCGAGATCCAGGTGAGCCTCGACCGCACGCGAGCCGCGGAGCTCGGGCGCACCGCCGCTGACGTCTCCCAGGTCCTCGGTTTCACACTCGGCGGCGTACGCCTCGACCGATTCAACGCCGGCGACCGCGAGATCATCACCTGGCTCGCGCTGCGCATGGAGGACCGGGAACGCCTCGAAGACCTGCGCCAGATTCCGATCGCCGATGCAGGCGGCCGGCCGGTGCTGCTCGGCGACATCGCGACATTCGAGATCATCGAGAGGCCACGCGAGATCGAGCGCGAAAACCGCAAGGTCACTGTGGCAGTGCGCGGCACCTACGAAGGCGAGGATTGGGGCGGCACGAAGGAAGCGATCGAAAAGACGATGAATGCCTTCAACCTGCCCGCGGGCTACTCGTGGAGCTGGAACGACCGCATCGTCGAGCAGGCCACAGAGGATGCCGAGATGGGAGTCAATTTCCTGCTCGCTCTGGTTCTGGTCTACCTGGTCATGGCGTCCCTCTTCGAGTCCCTAACCCAGCCCTTTGCCATTCTCTTCGCCATCTTGTTCGCACTGCCCGGCGTTGCCTGGATGCTGGCCGCGACAGGCACCCCCTTCAATCTCATGGCGCAGATCGGCCTCCTCATCCTGATGGGCATCGTGGTCAACAACGGCATCGTGCTGGTCGATCACATGAACCACTTCCGCCGCGAGGGGTTCTCAGCCGAAGAGGCCATTCTTCGCGCCGGCCGCGACCGCCTGCGGCCGATCCTCATGACCGCCGCAACCACCATCATCGGCCTGCTGCCCCTGGCCATCGGCGGCGTCAACGTCTCGGGTCTGCTTTACTTCCCGATGGCCCGCACCGTCATGGGAGGCCTCATCTCCTCGGCCGTGCTCACCCTGCTGGTCCTGCCCTACATCACCCTCGGCACCGAGGGCGTCTCCAATTGGCTGCAGCGTATTTGGAAAGGCTCTCAGAGCACGAAGCTCAAACCCGCGGAGGTTGCAACCCACTGAAAGAAACCTTCCGTATCGCACCCTCCGAAAAGTGCTACTCTTTCTGATAACAGAGCCGACACGTAGTTCGAGCCCGAGGCGGGTAATTCTGTTCTATCGACCCCCCAGTGGTCAATATAGCGGAGTGAAAACTGAGGAGGAAACGATGAGCGAACCCGGATGTGCGACGTGTTCCTTCCGCGCCAAGTATGACGAGAAACCCAAATCCTTCCTGGGACGGGTGTGGAGGTGGCACGCCAACTTCTGCCCCGGGTGGAAGGCCTACATGAAGTCGCTCCCAGATGACGAAAAGAAGACGGTCGTCGAGAAGTACAACTTCCCGGCGAACAAGTTCGCCTGACCCGAAATACAAATACCGCCAGGGCATCCGGCGGGATCTCGCGGGTAAGGAGCCGGGGCGTGGAAACGCATTTCGAAAAGCAGGAGCTCTCGATCCCACTTCGCGATCCGGCGATCCGCCAGGCGATCCGGATGCTCGATCTACCGGAGGGGAGCCAAGGCCTGGATGCGGGTTGTGGGATCGGCAGCCACACCCTGTTGCTCGCCGAAGCGGTGGGTCCCGGCGGACACGTCACAGGTCTCGACCTCTTCGCGGAGTTCGTGACGCATGCCCGGGATCGGGCGAAGCGATCGGGCCTTTCAGATCGGGTGACTTTCAGGCAGGGCAATGTGAATGAACTGCCATTCGACGACGCGTCCTTCGACTGGGCATGGAGCGTCGACTGCGTCGGACAGATCTCTATTGGGAAGCCCCTAGGACGGGCTACGGGAGCTGGCTCGAGTGGTGCGGCCGGGAGGGCGGGTCGCTCTGCTCGGATACTCGTCCCAGATGCTGCTGCCGGGCCATCCGATGCTCGAGGCGCGGCTCAACGTTATCGGCATCCGCGACGACAACTCTCGCTGAGGGCAAGGCACCGGAGGCCCAATTCTCCCGTGCGTTGGGGTGGTTCCAGGAGGCGGGTCTCGAGGAGCCGATCGTCCGGACGGTCGTTGGTACGGTACACGCGCCCATCGAGGACGGGGCCCGCCGAGCCCTGATCTCGCTGTTCGGGATGCTGTGGGGTGAGATGCAGTCAAGGATGAACGACGCGGACCGCGAAGAGTACCTACGGCTGACCGAACCGGCCTCTCCGGATTTCATCCTGGATGCATCGGATTATTACGCCTATTTCACCTATTCGATGTTTGAAGGCAGGGTCGCTCAATAGGAGGTCGAAAATGTTCGAACGGATCCTTCTCGGATTGGGTCAGCGCATGGTGCCGGTGCCCGAAGCTCTGTTTCGCCCGATGGTCCGGCGCGACGCGAAGAAACTCGCCAAACGCCCAAACCTCGAGCCAGACCAACGGCGGGTCCAGCACTTCGCAGTGCGGGAGATCCCACGTCGGCGCGAAGCGATCACGCCCGAGGTCTTTGCCAGGGAGCTCAAGCTGCCGCTCGACGAGGTGAACCAGATCCTCGACGAACTCGAACGCGGCATGACCTTCCTCTGCCGCAGGGGTGGCGACGACGTGAACTGGGCCTACCCGGTGACCTCCGAGGAAACGCCCCACCGGGTCCGAATAGACGGAGGCGCCGCGTTCTCGGCCGCTTGAGCGGCCGACGCCGTGGCGACGCCCTTCGTGCAAGGGCGACTGCTGGAAAAGGACCTGAGCTGCACCGTCCAAACCGAGTGTGCGATCAGCAACCGTCCCATCGTCTTCGAGCTTGACAGTGAGCTGCGGTATCGCGTTCAACCGCCGGCCGAGAAGCCAGTGTTCTTCATTCCCATGATCGACCTGCTCAACCTGGAGGCGCCGTGCATCGTCGATGACTTCTGAATGAAGAGTGTCTTCTTCTGGTCAGAAGAAGAGGCCCGCACCCACCGCTCGGAGAACCCGGTGCCCAGAGGCATCTATCTGACGTTGCGACAGGGCGAGATCGTCACGAAACCGATTCAAAGCGTGATCTTCGGATTCGCGCGTTAGATGCGGAGGTCACGCATGTCACGCAAAGCAGCTCAGACCGGACCGGGAGCGATGGTCCTGGTCGCCATCGAACAGGCGTTCCCCGAGGGCGAACGCATCATCGACGATGACCTGGCGTATCGCATCTTGCCGATCACCTTTAGGATCAACGTCTGGATATCCACGCGACTCAAGGAGTGGTTGATCAAGAAAACAGAGGAGAAGGTTCCCGGGCTCTGGGGTGGCATCATGGCCCGCAAGGCCTACATCGATGACATCGTCTCCAAAGCTGCCGAAGATCAGATCGAGGCGGTCGTGAACCTGGGGGCAGGCTTCGACACCCGGGCTTTCCGTCTTCGCGCCCTGACTGAGGTTCCGGTCTGGGAGGTCGATCAACCGCAGAACATCGGCGCCAAGAAGACGCGCCTGGAAAGACTGTTCGTCAAGATTCCCGCTCACGTCACCCTGGTCCCGATCGACTTCGATCATGAGGACCTGGCGACCGTGCTTGCCTCGCACGGCTATGATCCCGGAAAGAGGACCTTCTTCATCTGGGAAGGGGTCACTCAGTACGTGACCGAGAGCGGGATTCTATCGACCTTTGATTTCCTGTCCAATGCGCCTTCGGGGAGTCGGCTCGTCTTCACTTACACTCCGAAGGACTTCATCGAGGGAGAGGCGTTCTACGGCCAGGAATACCTCTACAAGAAAATGTTGCTGAAGGACAAGATCTGGCTCTTCGGACTCGATCCCGCGAACGTCAGCGACTTTCTCGGCGAATACGGCTGGCAGGTGCTCGAGCACCTCGGCTACGACGAGCTCGATGAACGATACGTGAAGCCGACCGGTCGGGATCTTCAACATATGGCCATTGAACGAATCGTCTACGCGGAGAAATCCGGATCAGCGACGGGGTAGAACTGCTGCGTTTTGTGGTGCGGCCGTCTCGGCCGCACTTCTTCGGCGGCCGTGGAATCGTGCAGGCGGGACGCCTGCACCACAAATCTCCGCTAAGACCGGGACGGTAACATCTTCTCATCGGTCGAAGTCTTGATTCCGAACACGGTCAACGTAGCGACCACAAACAGGAAGATCGCCGTCGGCGGGAAATACCAGTCGGTCGGATCGAGGGTCACGATCGTCGCCAGCGCCATCTGGGAAACGAATGAGAATGTCACAAAGGCGAGGAGACCGTGTCGAACCGCAAGATAGGCGGACGCAGTCGCGTATATGGCCGCATAGGTGGCCAAGGCAAGGGCCGGGTATCCGGATGCGCTGTAAACCCCGAAACTGAACAAAAAAAGGGCAGCCCAGAGGACGAATGGCGCAACGTGATAGAAGCGTCCGAGCATCCATCTCGCGACGACGTATATCAACAGGAAGCCGAGGTTCGATCCGAGCGTAACTATCGGATATCGGACGATGCTTGAAAGATAGGAGGCTGTTGACAGTGGGTTTTCACCGCCGACAAACGAAAAAACCGGTACTCCGGTCGCCCTGAACCCGAGCGCCCAGATCGAAATGGCGAGGGCGACGCTCTGGAGTCCGAACAGCGTCATACCCAACAGCACGTCGCGCCCGACCGCCGGATCAGAGAATCGACCCGCAAGAAGTCGGCTCCACGAAATCAATGAGCTCGGGTGCAACCTGCGAATGAACGGCTCGATTGCAACGTAGAGCAGCCAGGTCATCAGAGCTCGGGTCGCAGCGTATGCGACCGACCCGAAGAACCCACGCACCTCTCCGGCTGTGCTCAGAGGGTGGTGTGATCCAATAATGGCACTCGCGAAACAGATCACGAATGCAACGATCGCGAGCCTCTCTGCGCCGTGTCGATCCCACCGTCCGGCCCGCACATTGAGCCCGGCGATCAAAGCGCCCGCAACAAAGAACGCAAAAAACACCAGGATCACCCGATCCTGCGCTCGCGTTGGCCGTTCTTCGCCACCATCCACTGCCGGCGGAACGACGCTCACCCAGGTCGGTTGACCACCCTCCAAAGTTACGACGATCTCTCGAGGACCCTCCTCGGGTTGGCCGCCACCGGCCCGCCACGCGAACGTTGCATCACCCGGCATCGGCGGAGTCCCCGACCAGGCGATTCGCTCAATCTGCGACGGGTCCAGTCCCGCTGCCTCGGTGATCACGTCGACGATTTCGTCTACAGTCTTGGCTGAGTCCTGCGATGTAGACCCTGGCGCGACCCTCAGCTCGAGCAACTCCCCACCAATACCCAATCGAACGAAGGCCATCCCGGATTCGGTAAGCGGGGGATCCTCGGGAGTCACGACATTGCCGATATAGAGCCCTGGAAGAGAGGCGTGCCACGGCACCATGGGAGACGGGCTCGAGCGATACCAGAAACGGACTATCGGGCGATCCTTCGACTGCAGAAGAAGCCGGAGCTCATCATTTGAGACCGATCCGAGTCGCGACGCGACAGCCCAATCGAGATCAAATCCCCACCCTAAATCGGTCCTTTCGATGTGGTGACCGAGATCTGCAAGAAGCCCATCGGCCCGATGCATGAGAATTTCGGGCGCCAGAATCTCGCCCAGGCTGTCGCCAAACGTCGGCGCTCCCAGACTCCAGATGGAAAGAGCCACACCAAGGACGACGATCGCACCCAGCTGGAACGCCCGGATCGGGGTCAGGGTTCCCCGGCGTCCCGATGCCGCAACCAGCTCCGGCGACGGCATTTCACCCGCCTTCAGCATGGCAGCGAGTGGGTCGCCGCCCGGAAGCGCCGCCATCACCGCCAACGCGCTCGCCGGTCGATCCTCCGGGTCCATTTCGAGACAGTGCATGATCGCCCGTTCCACTGCGGGGTCCATTCCTTCAACCAGATCCGACGGGCTGGTTGGCGGAGCTGAGGACGAATATCGTTCCTTCAACCCTGCGATGCTGTTCACGTCGTGAACCCGTTTGCCGGTGAAGAGCTCGTAGAGCACCAGACCGAGGGCGAAAATATCTGTCTGTCTGGTTGCGCCAGCTCCCTGGAGTTGTTCGGGGGCCATGTAGGCCGGCGTGCCGGCCATCGCATCGCGGCCGCCGCCGAGTTCGTCAATCGCGCCAGCCAGCCCGAAGTCAGCGACCCGGGCCCTTCCCCGTCCATCGATCATGACATTGGCGGGTTTGAGATCGCGGTGGACGACACCCAGCTCATGCGCAGCACCAACCCCGGCGCAAATCTCGCGGGCAAGCTCGATCGCCTTGTCCTTCGGCAACCGGCCGATCCTTCGCAACAGCGAGGCCAGATCCTCGCCATCGATGAACTCCATACTCAGAAACGGTCGCCCGCCGGCATCACCAATGTCGTAAACACGGCACACGTTCGGGTGGGCGACCTGCCGCGCGACGCGAACCTCATTGCGTAAACGGGCGAGCCGAACGGTATCGCCAGCCAACTCGAAAGGCAAGAACTTCAGCGCCACCGATGTGCCGAGTTCGTGGTCGTCAGCGCGGTAGACATCGCCCATGCCACCGCTGCCGATGCGCCCGACGATGCGGAACCGCCCGGCGATCAGCGTTCCGGCAGGGAACTCTCCACCGTCCGACGACGTGCCACGCGGGTCGGATTCCGACGAACCGATGGTCGAGATCGTCGGCTCCTCGTCTCGCGAAACTGGCCGATCCTCGTTGTCCCCGGGCATGGCGTCAGGGTACCACCCTCAGCCATACGAAAGCACCCCTCACCGCTACGCCACTGCGGAGTCGAGAAATTGTCAGATTCTGAGTTTGTTTTCGACGGCAACCCTTGTAATGGCATAATCAGACATTGCCATGAGTGACAACGAAAAAACACGGCCCGAAAACGACGACGAAAAAACGGCTGACTCCTTCGGCAGCCAGGAAACCGTTTCGATGGCGTCCCTAACCAAAGGGATGGAGTTCGGTCGATACAGGATTGTCCACCGAATCGGCAGCGGTGGCATGGGAACGGTGTATTCGGCTTTCGACCCAACTTTGGATCGAACGGTCGCTCTCAAGGTGCTCCACGACAGGGTGGAGAACGCCGACGCCGAGCAGAGACTCCTACGCGAGGCTCAAGCCATGGCCCGCCTCAGCCACCCCAACGTCGTCACCGTCCACGACGCAGGGATGAAGGACGGCCGTCCGTATGTTGCGATGGAGTTCGTCGAGGGCTACGACCTTCGAACGTGGCTACGGAGGGAGGAGCGAAGCTGGCGCGAGATTGTCGATCAATTCGTGGCGGCCGGCGACGGGCTGGCTGCCGCTCACGCCGCCGGTCTGGTTCACCGCGATTTCAAACCTGGCAACGTCATGGTCGGAAACGACGGTCGCGTCCGGGTGACCGACTTCGGCCTTGCCCGCGCTGCGGAGGCGGACGATTCTGACTCCCGGGAGACATCGCCAGGATCGCTCGCAGTGCCGATCGCCAACGCGGAGTCCTCCTCGCCACTCGAGACGCCCCTGACACAAGCCGGCACCGTGCTCGGCACCCTAACTTATATGGCCCCGGAGCAGGCACTCGAAGGCCGCGCCGATCATCGCTCCGACCAGTACGCCTTCTGTGTCTCCCTATACGCCGCTTTGTTCGAGCAGCATCCATTAGGCGAATTTTCGGGCGTCCCAGGGTTCGTTTACCAGCTCGAGACCGGCGGTGTCAGCCCACCGCCAGCGGACCACTCGGTTCCCGATCCCATCGTGGCCGCCATAATGCAGGGTCTCAGTAGATCTCCGGAGAACCGCTTCCCGGACATGGTCCCACTCCTCGACACCCTGCGCCATGATCCGGAACAAAGACGGAAGAAGTTCCTTGTCTGGGCTGCAGGCATCGCGGCGGCAGCGGTCATTATCGGTATCTTCAGTTATTCCGCCTATCGGAGACAGTTGTGCGGGGGAAGCGAATCGCAGGTTGCAGCGGTCTGGAATGCAGATCGTCAAGCTGAGCTCGAGGAGCACTTCCTCAGCGTCGCTGAGGGACTCGGACACGAAGCAGTTTCTGCCGTGGCATCCCGCCTCGACGAATACACAGATCGCTGGGCAATCGTCTACCTCGAGGCATGCGAGGCGACCCGGATTCGGGGAGAGCATTCCGAGGGCCTCCTCGACCGCCAGATGGCGTGTCTTCGCCGCCGTCTGAGCGAAACGGATCACCTGCTCGCACTCCTGGCAGCCGGCGATCGTGACCTCGTGACCTCCGCCCTCGACGCTGTCGTAGGTCTCGACATGCCGGAGGTATGTGCAGCCTCGACAGCCCTCGTCGAGCGCCTTCCCCTACCAGACGACGAGGCAACCCGAGAGGCCCTCGCCGAATTGGAGGAACGGCTGGCGGCAGCGGCCGCAGAAAAGCTGGCTGGCGATTATCAGACCGCGCTGGAGAGGCTCAACGAAATGGCCCCCCAGGCCCGCGAGCTGGGCTACCCTCCCACACTCGCGGAAGTCATGATCCTTAAAGGTTATGTAGAGAGCGCGCTGGGTCTTGCGGACGACTCCGAAAGATCACTGCGAGAGGCCTTCGGTGCAGCCGAACAGGGCCGTGATGACCAGGCTGGAGCCGTCGCGGCCAGCAATCTGATGTGGGTCACGGGATACCTCCAGGGCCGCTTCGAAGAGGCCGATCGCTGGAGCGACCTCGCGGCGGCGAAAATCGAGCGCCTCGGCGGCGACGATCCGGTCGCAGCGGACTACGCGGACAACCGTGCGAGCGTGCTGATCCAGGCCGGCCGGCACCGCGAGGCCATCGAGGTTCAGAAGCAGGCCCTCGAGCTGATCTCCAAGATCAGCGGACCGGAAAGCCTGGATGCGGCGATGGGCATGTCGACCATGGGTCACGCCCTTTCTTCGATCGGGGATTACGAAGCTGCCGTCGAATACTACGAAGATTCACTTGCACTCAAGGAATCACTCGTAGGTCCCGACCATCCGACCGTCGGTTTCACCGCCACCAGTCTCTCGCAGGCATACGCGGGGCTCAGCGAATACGACAAGGCGGCCGATATGTCGCGAAAGGCGCTCGCCAACCTCGAAAAGGCGTTTGGCGCGGACGATCCGCAGCTTGCCGTCGCCCTCAACAACCTCGCCTATAGCCTCGAAGGGCTCGAGCAATTCGACGAAGCCCGGGCCATTCACGAACGATCGATCGAAATCGTTTCACAATCCTGGGGGCCGCAACATTTTCAGATCGCCATCAGCCTCCTCAATCTTTCGAGCCTGGAAAAACAGGCCGGAGATTTCGAGGCCGCACTCGACGCCTCGCAGAGGGCCGGTGAGATCCTGACCGCCAGCTTCGGCACGGAGCACCCGCTTTACGCCTATGCCGCTAACAACACAGGGGTGTTCCTCATGGAAACCGGGCAGGCGGCTCAGGGGGTGGTCCACCTCGAAAAGGCCCTCGCGATCAGAATCGCGGCCGGCACAGATCCGGGGTTGATCGCCGTCACCCGGTTCAACCTCGGCCGCGCACTGTGGGAGGCCGGTCAGCGAGAGAACGGTCGTCGCAATGTTTCCGAGGCTGAACAGGAGCTGATCGCCCTTGGAGAGCGCGGAGAAGAAGATCTGGCCGCTGTACGGGAGTGGCAGGCGGACCATTGAAGTCTGAGGGTCAGCGCCGAAACGGGACGAAAGAAACTTCCTAGCCCTCCATCTTGAGACGGAATCTGCTGGAATTGACATCTGAGATTCGGAAGATCATATTGTCCATAGCAGCCGTCACCTGAAAAGGCCGATCCGATCGCAAGTATGCGGAGGTTCCAACAATGAGTTTCACCACCCGTCACTCACGAAGCATTCCCTGGATCCTGTTCGTCGTGACTCTGTGGCTGACGGCGTCGCCGTGTTGGTCCGCCGATCCATATCTGGTACAAGATATCAACCCGGGCTCAGGCGACAGTTACATTTCCAATGTCCGCGCGGACAATGGCCTCCTCTTCTTCAGAGCCTATTCCGCCGGTCACGGCTATGAGCCCTGGCGTTCCGACGGTACGAGAACCGGCACCATCATGATCCAGGAGCTCAGAACAGGCTCCAATAGTTCGTTGCCAGCTTTCTTCAGCAAGCTTGGCCTCGACATGTTTTTTGCAGCCTCGAACAGCACCGGACCAGGGATATTCAGGACCAGAGGCGAGCCGAACGATATCGTCCTTGTAAAGGAGAGTTTCGTTCTTTGGGCGTCGACGTCGCCAATGGCCTCGGCGGGCGGTTTCATGTTTTTCTCCGCCTCCGAGGTCGGGCCGCTGGGTGGCGACAAGGAGCTCTGGTGGAGCGATGGGACCCCGGCTGGAACGGCGAGGGTCAAGGACATCAATCCGGGATCCGCGGCGTCCTACCCCGAAAACCTGGTTGCGGTTGGCAATACGCTCTACTTTTCGGCCTACGACGCCACCTATGGCACTCGGCTGTGGAGATCCAACGGTAGCGCGCCCGGGACCTTTTTGGTTCAGAGAACGGGATTGTATCCATCTTCGCCGATTGAACTGACACAGGCTGGCGACCGGCTTTTTCTAGGGGCCGTTGATGGGTTCCACGGCGCCGAGCTGTGGATGGTCGAAGGCGGGATTCCGACCGTGATCGATATCCGCCCGGGAGTCGATAGCGGCGGCACCGGTGGGATCGCCAGGGTCGGCAGGGGTGCCTGTTTTCGGTCTTTGGGGGACGGTACGACCACGACCGGGGCCGAGCTGTGGTGTTCCGATGGCACCGACGCCTGGAAGGTCAAGGAAATCGCCCCAGGCACGACGCCCGCCTATATTGCGTTGATCACCGACTTTGACGGCAGCGAGTTTTATTTCATCGCCGACGACACGATCAATGGATCGGAGCTGTGGCGTTCCGATGGCACCGAGAGCGGCACCTGGATGGTCAAAAACATCAACGAATCGGGCGATGGTATGAACGGTGTCAACAGCGAAATCGTCACCTTTTGCGGCGGAATCTTTTTTTCGGCCGACGATGGCGTCAACGGTTTCGAGCTGTGGAGGTCAGATGGTACCTTCGCAGGCACCACGATGGTCGCCGACCTCAATCCTACCGGTGATTCTTACCCCAGTCACCTCACCGTTATCGATGATGTTCTTTTGTTCTCCGCATATGATCCCACCCACGGAAGTGAATTGTGGGGACTCGATCTCAGCCTCGAGCCATGCGTCGTGTGCCCCGAGCCATGCCTGTTTCGCGACAGTTTCGAGTGGGGCTTTACACCCTGGTCAGACTGGAGCCCTGGACCCTGAGTCACAACGGCGTGGCAACCTCGCGATTTCACCTTCTGCACACCGGAGGCCACGGAACCCTGAACGGCGTCTGAATTCACGGCGCTGTCGCACTCCAGAGATCGTTGTCGCCAGATTCGAACCCATCTGTAAAAATTCCAGCGTCGGAGTAGCGATACAGAGTGAGGGTCGTGGAGCCGGCGTTGCCCTCGACCCATGCGACATCTCCCTTGGGTGTCCCCTGGAACGAGTCATCACGCTTGCCCCAGCCGGGGCCCGAGGAACTCATCTGCTCGGGTCCTTCGAGAAAGACGCCGGAGGCGTTGATCACCCCGAGGTGGAACGCACCGTTGCTCTGGGTCCTCCATCCCACCAGGTACTGCTCTGGCGTCCCCGAGCCGATCCGCGCCATCGACGGGTCGCGCTCGTCGGTGCCCGAGGTCGCGGTGAGCCAGACGACACTCGGCGATTGCCCGCTGACCACTGTTGCGAGACCAACTCCAAACGCAACCGAATTCGCCGTATCCTGGGCGTTGAAGAGGATTTTCCACCCGGTATTCGCCTCCGCCATCTGGCCGAGCTGCACCGATCCCAGACCCCGGCAGTTGCCATCCCCTTCGTAGATCGACGTGCTCCTGTTCACCGTCAGCCCGGGAGGATCGGGGTAACAGTCTGTCGAGCAAAAGGCGGTGAAGCCGGCGTCATTCGAATGGTAGCCGACAAGCTCGGCCATCGAATGTGAGCAACCCCAGGTCCAGCCTCCACTCTGTTTGACTCCTGAATCGTTGACAAGCGTGAGCTGGTCGCCCTCGTGCCCATCGGCGAAGCTGGAAATTCCGTGGACCGCCCAGTACGCAGCATATCGGCCGCCGCCATAGGCCAACCGATGACCGCCGAGGGTCGACGAATCCTCGGCGAGTGTCGAGTTGAGAACGGTCGTCCACGTCACGGAGCCGTTGGCCGCTCGTTTCGACAGGCTGAGAATGACGCCGTTTTTGAGGAGAACGGCGTAGCTGCCATCGGTGTGAGCCACGAGACCACGGACGCGGCTTCCCGCGAAGTTGTGTGTTGCGCTGATCGATGATTTGGAGACCGTGCTCACGTGTCCGTTGCCGTAGTTGTCCGTCCAGCCGACCAGAAAGCTCCCGTCGGAACGGGGAGCCAGGTAGAGGCGCGGGCCGATGCTGCAGCTCGTCCAGGTGCACCAGCTGGTTGAATTCGCCTCGAGAGACTGGGGCAGAGTGAGGGTCCAAGCCGAGATTCGCGACTCGATTGGACCGGCGATGGTTGTCGAGGCCACCAACAGAATCACCAGGATCGCCGTAGTCAGATGCATCTTCCTCAACTGCATGGGACCCCTTTCCTTCGCCCTCCGAATGCGACGCCATCCGGACGTCAAGATTCAGAAAACCCGGATGACACACCCTAAATTTTATGAACCGGAAGATTTTTGGAGCGTGCCGCGTATCACATCGCGACATTGGTTGATGACTGAAAACCTGTGCTCCTCAGGTTGGTTTTGGAGGTGTCCCTACCGCATGCGACCCATATCCACGGCGAGGGTCCTGGTGACATCGCTGTGTGAAACGTTGTCCGCCTCGGGCTGAAGAGCCTCCCCGTGCTCTTGCCACCACGTCTCGGCGTCGACCTGGCGCCAACGTGGGACTTCGAGGGATGCCGCCAGCCGGGTTCGGATTTCGCCGGCGCTCTGCGGCCGATCGTCGGGATTCTTGGCCAGGCACTCCATTACCAATGCTTCGAGCTCGAATGGCAGCTCACGCCCGAGCCGCTCGGACGGCGGGACCGGCTCGGTGTGCAGGTGGTGGCCGCAGATTTCGACGATGTTGCCGGTGAAGACCTGCTCACCCGTCAACAAGAAATAACCCACCGCCCCCAGAGCGTAGAGATCGCTGCGACCATCGATGTTGTCCGGATCGGTCAGTGCCTCGGGCGCCAGGTACTGCGGCGTGCCCGTCACCACCCCATCACGCGTCACGTTCGCGTCCTCTGATCCCTCAACCACCTTGACGAGGCCGAAATCCAGCACCTTTGCGATATCGAACTCGCCCCCTTGACGGCACAGGAAGATATTCGCCGGTTTGATGTCGCGGTGAATGATCCCAAGCTTGTGCGCTTCGGCCAGACCGCCGGCGACCATCTCCATCACGCGCACCACGCGCCCGGGCGGCTGGGGACCATCGCGCTCGACCACCGCCTCCAACGAGGCTCCGTCGAGCAACTCCATCGCGTAGTAGAAGACACCATCGGGCGTCCGACCGTAGTCGTAGATGGTAATCGTGTTGGGGTGGGTCAGGCGCGCCGTCTGTTGGACCTCGCGTTCGAAGCGCGCCAGGCTCGCCTTACCCATCTTCTCGAGCGGTAAAAGCTTGACGGCTGTCGGCCGGCGCATCATCGCGTGACTCGCGCAGTAGACCAGGCCCATTCCGCCCTCTCCGAGCTTCCGCTCGAGAGTGTACTGGCCGAGTCGCATCGCCTCGCGGATCTCGCGGCGCAAATTGTGGATGATGCGTGAGATCGCCACACACACGATGGTCACCAGCGTCCACCAAATGAAGACATTGACTACCAGCGAGGCGACTTGATACGGCCCGACGGCTTCGCGCAACGACCGGTCGGCAGCCAACGGCAGCCAATCAAACACGTACAGCGCGAGAAGAGGCACGATGGCCAGCACCGTGATCCACACTGTGCGCCGCACCGTGCTTGGCACCAAAGCGGCCCTTAAAACGTAGCCAAAGGCCAAACCCAGCATGAGCGCAACCAGGATCTGTTCCAGCTGCAGCCCGGCCATCAGCGCGTGTGCCTTCCCGTCCAGTAGAGCGAGATCGAATCCTTCGGCTTCGGCGTTGAGCGCAAGGGCCTGCGGGGCGATATACCGCCCCATGAGTGAAACGGCCATCGCCGACCCGATCATCGACGCACTCTCAATCGCCCTGGCGAACCGAGGCGAATGCACCCCACGGCGGCAGACCATCCAGACCGCGAAGCAGATCAGCAGGGCGGACCACGAGAGCGCATTTCCGAGGGTGAAATATTCGCGCCACCATCCCATCGACACGTAGATCGAAGCGGAAAGGCAGTTGCCGACCAACCAAACGATCGTCAGCACCTTGCCGAGCACACCGACACGCCGCTGGTAGAACGACGGGTAGCCGAGGGTCCCGATTTCAGGGTCGTGCGTATACGTCATGGTGAGCAGAGATCCTACCACTGCCACTCGGTGCACTCAGCACCGCACCTCGAGCGCTTTACTGATCCCCATTCAGCCCCGCCCCGGGGGATTCCACCGTCACAAGTAAATCTGCGCCGTGACATCGGGACGCCTTTCATTGTGACTCGAGGTGCCACCCATGCTCCCGCATGGGGATCCGTCTGAACCCTACTTTCGCGCGCCCAGATCACAGAGCTTGAGATCAAGAAAATCGGCGACGCTCTGTGCCATCTCGAGGGCGCGGGTGTGGTTGCTGGGTTTTCCGAGCGTCAGGGACGCACGCCCGCTCGCCTTTCGTCCCTCTTCCAGGTCATGCATCTTCATGCCGAACTCGCGAAGATTCTTGACAGTATCGGCTACGCCATCACTGTCGTCGATGAGGTTGACGAGAGCCCTCTCGGGCGGATCGTTCTCGCATATGAGTTTCACTGGATAGATGAAATATGTTCGGGTTTCATTGTGCACGGTGGAGGTGTGCGTTCCCCTTTTGCGGGAATCCGTTTGCCTCTCCTTGCTGATCACGACCGTCTTGAATTCACCGGTCGGCCTCTCGCTACTCTTGAAGGGAACCAGCAAACCCCACGCGCTTGTCACCGTTCCTCGCCTTCGGTCGAAGCGATGCTCCGACAACCCGAAGAGCATCCACAGACCGGGAATCAGACAGATCACGCCGGTGAGAAGCTGTACCCACACCGGCACATCGTCGAGACCCGAAACAACGCTCGGCACGATGAACGCCGCCAGGCCAAAGACGGTGAGCAGCAGACCGACCCAGGGTTTGCGCTCGTTCTTGAACTCGAGAATATCGGGATCTGTATTCATAGAAACCACCTCTCACAATCCCATGATTTCAGCCGGTTCGTTCTCGTGTCTCGCCGTTTCCCGGATCATAATACTCCGCCAACAGCTGTGCGTCGCAGCATCGCTCCAGGCAGCATATACCTGTCCCGGCGACGCCCGCGACAACACCGTGACCGCCCGTGAGATCCTCGATAAGGGAGCGGCCGAGGAACAGGATGGCTGTGATGAGCGCCGGAGGCGCGGCAGATGCAAAGCCTGGGGCGTGAACCCGCCGGCGGCAGCGATTTGTCGACGAGGTCGGGGATCGCCGGCCATCGGCCACTCGCTGGCGACGGTGCGTCACGACGGCCGAAGGCCGTCAGTAGCCCCAGAAACGGAATTTAAAAAGGGTGGAAGCCCCGGGGCGACAGATTTCCCCGCGGAGTGAGCCGCAGCCTTTCACCGTTCCGGAATGCGCTGCACCGAGTTCACGGTTTTCACCCACGGGCATTCCGACACAACCCGAGGAGCACCGCAGATGGCAGATGATCCGAAAAACTCGAGGGATCCAGAAAACGAGCTGACGATTTCCTCGTCCGGGGCGCCGTCCACGGACGACGAGGTAACGTTGGCCCGCGAGGACGATGTGGGGCATCGGCCGCCGGTGAGCGACCGACCCGTCAGCATCGCCGGCTACCGGATCCTCGGCAAGCTCGGCCAGGGTGGCATGGGCGTGGTGTGGGAAGCGGAACAGGAAAATCCCAAGCGACGCGTCGCCCTCAAAGTCCTGCGGCGGGATCACACGATCGACGACTATCACGCCCACATGTTCCGGCGCGAGGTCGAGACTTTGGCCCGCCTCAAGCATCCCAACATCGCCGCTATCTACGAATCCGGCACCACAGAGGACGGCGACGACTATTTTGCGATGGAGCTGGTGCGGGGCGAGACCCTTGATCGGTGGCTCGAAGCCCGGGCCGATCACGTCGATACCGATGAACTCGAGCTGCGGCTGCAGCTCTTCCGCGCGATGTGCGACGCAGTCCACTACGCCCACCAGCGCGGCGTCATTCACCGCGACATCAAGCCCGCCAACATCATCGTCACCGAGGACGCCACGTCCTTCGCCGGTACGGTCTCCGGCACATCGAAGGCGACGATCAAGATCCTCGACTTCGGCCTCGCCCGGCTCACCGACGCCGACATCGCCGCGACCATGGTCTCCGAGATCGGCACCATCAAGGGCACACTGCAGTACATGAGTCCCGAACAGGCTCGCGGTGACATGGAATCCATCGACACCCGCACCGACGTCTACGCCCTCGGCGTCATCCTTTACGAAATATTGACCGGTCGGCTGCCGTACGAGGTCACCCGCGGGGCGGTGGTCGAAGCCATTCGCATCATCTGCGAGGATCCACCAACGCCGCTGCGCGACAGCTGGAGCGGCGTGCGCCGGCTCGATGTCGATCTCGAGACGATCGTCGGTAAAGCCCTCGAAAAGAAAGCCGAACGCCGCTACGTCTCGGCCGCCGCGTTGGCGGAAGACATCGAGCGCCTCCTCGCGTCGCAGCCGATTCTGGCGCGGCCGCCGAGCGCGTTGTACCAGATCCGCAAGTTTGCGGCCCGCAACCGGGTCCTAGTCGGAGGCGCGGCCCTGGCGCTCCTGATGCTCGCGGCCTTCGCCGTGGTGATGACCGTTCAGGCCGGGCGCATTCGTAGCGAGGCCGAGCGCGCCAATCGTGAGGCGGCAACCGCCCGCGAGGTGTCGGACTTTCTGATTGGGCTCTTCGACCGATCTGACCCGACCCTCGCACAAGGCGAAGATCTCACCGCCCGCCAGCTGCTCGACAGCGGCGCCGGCCGGATCGAGGCGCTCGATAACCAGCCCCAGACCCAGGCGGCCTTTTTGGAGACCATGGGCCGGGTCTTCACAGTTCTCGGTGAGTTCGAGCGTGCCGAATCTCTCCTTGACCGTGCGGTCGACATTCGCCAATCTGCGGCCGGCGCCGACGAGCTCGCCCTTGCCCAGGCACTTCATCACCAGTCCGTCCTGCTCGACCAGCGCGGGCGCTACGAGGAAGCCGAAGAACCGATCCAGCTCGCGGTCGAGATCCGGGAGCGCCGGCTCGGCGACCACGCGGATCTCGGATTCAGCCTCAACACCCTCGGCAACGTGCTCTGGCACCAGGGACGGCTCGACGAGGCCGAGGTGATCCACCGGCGGGCGCTCGAGCTGCGCCAACGGATCCTGCCACCGAACCACTCCGACATTGGCCAGAGCATGCACAACCTCGGTGCGCTCCGCTATTTCGCCGGCGATCTCGCCGAAGCGGAAAGGCTGTGGCGGCGTTCCGCGGAAATCGAAGAGGCCGCCCACGGACCCTGGGACTGGAACCTCGCCACCAGCCTCCACACCCTGGCGATCGTCTGCTCGGACCAGCAACGCTACGACGAAGCCCTCGAACTCGAACAGCGGTCCCTCGCCATCCGCGAAAAGGTACTCGGTCCCGATCACCCACATGTCGCGCTCAGTCTGAACACACTCGGCGACATCTACCGGGAAACCGGCCGGGCTTCCGAGGCGGAATCTCTGATCCGACGCGCCGTGTCGATCATGGAGGCCGCCAAGGGCCCGACCTTTGGCGAGGTACTGTGGATGCGGCGGAGCCTAGCGTGCACCCTGATCGCCCAGGAGCGATATGAAGAGGCCGACAGCGAGCTCGCAGATCAGATCGAGATCATGGAGTCCGCATCCATCACCAGCGAGCTGCCACCTGCGTTGTCGATTCTCGGTGAACTGCGGGTGAGGCAACGTCGCTTCGATGAAGCCGAGGCTGCATACATCCAAGCCATCGCAGTCCTTGAGGCAGACTCGCCGGATGATCCCTATCTCGGTCTCATCGCCGCCGAACTGGCGAGGGTCTACCAAGATACGGGCCGTCTCGAGGAGGCCGAAACCAACTTTCGCCGCGGCATCGATCTGATGGTAGAAGGCTGGGGCGAAACCGACCCCGACTATCAGCAGGCGGCGGCGGACCTGGACGAGCTGCTGTCGTCAACTACAACTGAGGGCGGAGCTCCGCAGTAGAGTCACGAGCGTTGATCTCGCAGGCTACTGCTGTTCGGCAGGCGATTCCGCCAGCCCGAAATCGAGCACCTTGACCGCCACCTCCCGATCGAGCTCGGTGTCCTTTACCCGATTTACCTCTCCATGCCCCCTGCTCCGAGAGGCCCGAGATAAGTTATGAGTCACCTGGCGACTGCACCGAGACAAAGGCGTTCCTAGCTCGGGCAGGAAAACCCGGGCCATCCTCAGACGTACCAGTCTTCAGGTTCGACAACAATCTGGACAGGGGGAATGATGAGATCACTCGCAGGGCTGGCCGCACTCACACTGTGTGCGTCAATTGTCGCCGCTTCCGAACCGATCCCGTTCGACTCGCCGCGGTGGCAGATCGAGGCCGAGGAAAACCGGATCGAGGAGTACAAGGGAAAGACCAGCCTGGTGCTGCGCGGAGGCCTCGCGCTGGTTACTGACGCCGAGTTCACGGACGGAGTGATCGAGTACTTCTGTGCCTTCCCAGACGCCCGCGCCTTCGTGGGCGCAACGTGGCGAGTCCAGAACGCCGCCAATCGCGAGGAGTTCTACATCCGGCCCCATCAATCCGGAAACCCTGACGCCAACCAGTACACCCCTGTGTTCAACGGCCTGTCGGCGTGGCAGCTCTACCACGGGGAGGGCTACGGCGTCCCCGTCGCCTACGAATTCGACACCTGGTTCCCGGTCAAGATCGTAGTCTCGGGTGACCAGGCCGAGGTCTACATTGGCGACCTCGAAACCCCGGCCCTTTTTGTCGATGACCTTAAACGAGAGACCACATCCGGCGCGGTCGGGCTTGCGGTTCCAAACTTTGGTGCGGTCCGATACGCAGATTTCCGCTTCGAAAGCATCACCGCCCCGGAGCTCAAGGGTCGGGTCGAGCGGACCAGGACCGCGCCGGCCGGCGCCGTCATGAAGTGGCAGGTCTCAAACACCTTCGCCGAAAAGGCAATCGAGGATTCTCTCGAGGTGAGCTCGAGCCACAGGAACGATCTTTCGTGGACCGTACTGGATTCCGAGCCCACCGGCCTCGCCAACCTCTCCAGGGTGAGTGTGCTGAGTCGGGAGACCAACACCGTCTTCGCCAGAGTCACCGTGGTCTCCGACCGCGCACAGACGAAGACGCTCGCCTTTGGATACAGCGACCGCCTCCGCCTGTTTTTTAACGATCGCCTGCTCTACACCGGCAACAACGGCTTCCGAAGCCGCGACTACAGATACTTGGGGACCATCGGCTACTTCGACGCCGTCACCCTGCCCCTCCAGAAGGGCAAAAACGAATTGTGGCTTGCGGTCTCCGAGAGCTTCGGCGGCTGGGGTGTACAGGCGGCCTTCGAAAACACCGACGGTCTCACGTTCGTGGAGTGAAACGTCCGGGAGTTCAACCCCGATAAGGGAACTTCTTGGCCAGCTCCTCGGTGAAACCGGCGATCACCTCGTTGGCCGGGTACTGCCAGTCAGTGGACTGTGTGAAATCCGTCTGCCAGATCACGGCTCCGTCAAGGCTATCGATCAGCTCGCAGTTGCCCCAGATGTCATGGGTTTTGATCAGGCCCCACGGGAGAATCGGAGCGAGCCTCCCTTCCGTGACCTCGTTGACGACCTGGAGACCTAGATCGACACCAAACGACTCGCCATCGGACAGATATCGGGTCTTTTGCACTGAAGTGCTGATCACAGCATCCACCCTGAGTACGCTGGCCAGGGACTTGGCGGACATACCCCACGACTCGCGGACCCCAATGCCGGCCGCCGCCAGAAGGCGGTTGGTGGTCTCGACCGGTTGGATGTCGATCGTGATCGGGTGCTTCCGGTGCACGCTCGCCTGGTGCAGAAGGCGGTAGTAGTAAGCCTCCTGAAAGGCGACGCTCTCCGCCTCTTCGATCTGGGCAATCTGGCGGGCTGTGAGATTGCCGGGCGGGTCTCCGGCAAGGATCATTTCGAATGGCAACACGGCGATGACCTGGTGGTGCTGGGCCCGCTCGGCGAACTGCGGGGATTCGAAGTTGACCGCTGAACACGCGGTGGCGACCATGAGCACCGCAACCAAAGGGATTCTCCGGGATTCCATTGCTGCCCCTGCCTTTCCCGGTGATCACTCGAGGCGATCACCAACCTTGGTAGCGCAAGTCCCGTGCCAACGATGGGGGTGCGGTTTGGGCTCCGCCGGAAGTCGAGAGTCCACCCGGGAGGACACGGTGTCCCGGTGGAGGGGCGGCAGCGTAGCGATGGCGCCATCCACCCTCTTCTTTTACAACCTTTGACACGCATTCATACGCCTTCCCTGTAAACTTGCTTGAGACAATTGAAGAGCCCCGATCGCAGCAAACGCATTCCGAGAGGGAGGCCGCAAGATGAAGAACAAGGGTGTCAGCAGACGTTGGTTCATCGGTGGTGCGGCGACCGGCGTGGTGGGGGCCGGGCTCGAGCTGTCCGGATGCTCACGGGCCGTCCCACAGGAAGCGGAAGCAGCCGAGCACGAGACGCCGGCCCAGGAGATCTCGTACCGTGTCCTCGGGCGCACTGGTCTGAAGATTCCGCTGATCAGCTTCGGGGTGATGAACTCCGACAACCCCGACCTGCTGCGCCGGGCCTTCGACCTCGGTCTCAACCACCTCGACACCGCCCACCGGTACCTGCGCGGCAACAGCGAGAGGGTGATCGGGGAGGTCATCGAGGGGCGAGGTAACCGCGATTCAGTCTACGTCGCCACCAAGATGCGATTCGCCAGAGATCGCGAACGTCTCGTTTTCACCAACGAGGGAACCGCGCGGGAGCCGGCGCCGACCGAGGAGAACCTCTTTCAACAGCTCGAAACCAGCCTCGAGAGGCTCCGCACCGACTACATCGACATCCTCTACCTCCACAGCTGCTACAGCCCCGCGATGGCCACCTACGAGCCCCTGATGTCGGCGTTGGTGAAGGCGAAGGAGCAGGGCAAGGCAAGGTTCATCGGCGTCTCGACGCATAGCGATGAGCCGAACGTGATTCGTGCGGCGGTGGATACCGGGATCTACGATGTCGTTCTAACGTCCTACAACTATCTGCAAGACCACAAGGATGCCGTCGGCGACGCGATCGCCTACGCGGCCGGCAAGGGTGTCGGGGTCGTCGCCATGAAAACCCAGGGCGGCAAACGCCTCAACCAGAAGGAGGGGGTCGAGATCAACCACCAGGCAGCCCTCAAATGGGTCTTTGCCAATCCTCATGTCTGCACCGCGATTCCCGGCATGACGACCTTCGATCAGATGGATTCGAACTTCTCGGTGATGAGCCATCTCGAGCTCAGCGAAGCCGATGAGCGCGAGCTCAAGCTGGCCTCTCTGTTGCCTGGGACCTACTTCTGCCAGAGCTGCCGGGAGTGCGTGCCGACCTGTCCAGAGCGTGTCGAGATTCCCTCCCTGATGCGGGCCTATATGTACGCCGAGGCGTACGGCAATACCATCCAGGCGGAGGAAACGATCGGCAGCCTGCCGCAAGACCGCGGTTTGCGCGTCTGTGCCGATTGCAACTCGTGTCAAGCGCGGTGCCGTCGCGATTTGCCGATTGCCGACCGGGTGCGGGAGCTGGCCGGCGCCAATTGGTCGTTGGCCTAAGGAAAATCGCGAATGACGCTTTCTACCGATCGAACGATCCGCCTCGCCGCGATCAGCTTGATGGTGGTGGCCTGTGCGGCCTGCGGCAACGGCGACCCATCGCAGGTCGAGCACGGCTCGACAGCCAGTTACAGCCTTCGATCTGCCGGCCGACGGCGAAATACCCGGCTGGGCCCGGGTGACCGAATCCGGAGCACTACGAGGCTGACAACCTGTGGGAGTACATCAACGGCCAGGCCGACTTTTTCATCGACTACGGCTTCGTACGGGTGGATACCGCGGAGTATCAAAACGACCAGGAGTCGAGTTCGGTGGTGTTGGAGGTCTATCAGATGGGCCGGCCCCAGGAGGCGTTTGGCATTTTCGCCGCCGAACGCACCCGGGACGACCGGCCGCTCGAGATCGGAGCGCAGGCGTACCTGGGCGCCAACGTCCTCGGCTTCTGGCAGGCAGAGCAGTATGTCAAGCTCACGAGCTTTGATGAAGGACCAGAAGTCGAGCGGTTGCTGATCGTCTGGCAGAGGAGATTTCCTCGCGCATTCCAAGCCAGGCGCGCGAACTGGAGACGTTGCTCCTCTTCCCCGAAGACGGCCGCATCGAGGCGAGCGAGCGATTCATCCCCAAGAACTTCCTCGGCCAGCCATATCTGACAAACGCCTACCGCGTCGATTACACCCGCGACACTTACGACGTCCAACTCTTCCTCGTGGAGACCGGATCATCTGAAGAGGCAGAGTCTCACTTTAACCGCCTCGAAGATTTCTATCGCGGGCGGAATCAGGCGGACGTGATCGTGGACACCGCAGAGGATCCCGCAATGCTGATCGTTGACGGTCCATCAAAGACGGTGGTCTTTCAGCTCGATCATCGCCTCGGTGGCGCCATCGGCATGCAGGATCTGGATACCGGCAGAACAGCTGCCGCGGCATTGGCTGAAAAGATCGGTCGCTGATCATCGAAGCGGTGGCCCTCTCGACATCCACCTCTCGTCGGCTGTGAGGGACGATCCGAGCGCATCCCCTGTAGTATCTTGACAACCAGAGACGCTTACGAGATAACCGTTTCCAGAGTTTGCTCCAAAATGAATACGTACCACCCTGCGATAGCTCTGGAAGGGGCTGTAATGCGGAAAGGGCGGAGCTTCGTCTTTTTGATTGCCGTTCTGATCGGAACATCAGCCAATGGTGAGTTGTCGGACTCACATGAAAATCTTTCGGTCTAAGATTGCGGTATCCGCTGGCGATTTCAATTGCCGCCGGGTCTCTCCTGGTCTCCCCCGGCCAAGTGGATGCCCAAATCTCCTACTGCGGCCCTGTCTCCTATGAATACACCAGACATCTAAAGTGGAACATGGACTACACCGACAAACAGGGGCATCGCCACATTCAGGACAAAGAGGAAAAGAAGGTCATGTCCAGTGAGTTCTACGTCTGCCTCGGCGGGACCATGCTCGGCAACACCGGGATCTTCGATGGCGAAGCGATGCAACAAGAGGTTACCTTCTCAGCGACGGACACCTGGCTGGATCAGCGGACCCACCGCGACAGTGATGGCGTGGCCGGCCAAAGGCAAAACAACACGAGCTCGGAAGAAGGCCAACAGAGCGCAATGAGAGGCACGCTGATCCTGGATTGCCCGGAGGGGCACAAAGTGCCCGGGAAAAGCTGCTCCTACACGCTGAATCTGTTCGTCGGCATGGGTTATGTCTACACATCCGACCAGGAGACATTCCACCCCCCAGAGACGTTCACAATAAGCGTGCCGCAGGCATTCAACAGGCATCTTTTACTCGAAGACAGACCTCTGAAAGACACCTGGAGTGTCGAAGGGGAGATCAGAAGAGACATCAAGGTGGAGGAACATTCGGACGAATGCGAAAGGATCTTGAGAAGACCCAACATCGACAGCTGCAGCTTCGAGGAATGGGAGGATGTGCAGTGGAGCTTCGACCGCAAGGGCTCACCCTGCGACAGCAAGATCACACGTTTCAAAGGAGACGTGACGATCAACGGACGACCCGCCAGCGAAGGGACGATTCAACCTCGCCAAAGGAGACGTGATCCAGACCGGGCAAAAGTCCCAGACTGAAAATCCGGCTTAGGCGATAACAGCATGATCGATGCTCGGTTCGAGATACCAGACTGGAAATCGATCCCTGTAGCCTCTTCTAGCGCAGAGGGGACAAAAGGTGTCCGCATGCGTATATTGGGCGGAAAAGCCTACGCAATCGTCAACAAGCTTGTAGGGAATGAAATCAACTTCGAAGTACGAACGCGGCACCAGTGGCGGCTGGTGTTCGCGGTGCGACTCCCGATGTCCGAACTCAACATCATGGCCTTCCTGACCGGTCTGCTGCCGACGGCCAAGGCCGCCGAGGCGGCCACCCTTCCCGAAGATTTCCCGTCACTGGGGACCCGCGTAGCAAACACCGTTTTCTCTGTCGAAACAATCCCTGAGGAAAAGGTCGTGGTCGAGGTCTTCAAGGGTTCGGTCATGATTCGGAGCGCGACGGGAGGCCGACGGTTTCTGGTCACAGCGGACCAATCAGTCGAGTCGTGGAAGGACGGATCACCGTTCGAAGATGTGATCATCACCAACGCACCGGAATGATATAGATCCAGATATCACCTAAACGGGCGCGGCACCAGATCAGGAGACTGTACGAGAATCAGCAATCAGAACCGGTTGTGGATCAAGATCGATGAAGGGAGAAATGATGAACAGATCTCGGATTTTCTTTTTCGCGTTCGCGATCGTGGCGATCATCTTGTCACCCAGCGGTGCGGGAGCACAGGATGTGGAGGGGGCCAAGGACCACCCGCTGTTCAACCGCCTACCCGACTACCACATCGACAAGTACGAAGAGTCCGAGTTCGATACCTACGACCGGTTTGTCGGAGAAGACGGCGGTTACAAGACGGTCGAGGGCTACAAGTACTACATCAACTATTACTTCGACGAAGGCACCGAGTACCGGACCGAAGCGTTCATCATCAGGAATTTCAAAAACGCACTCACCGAGATCGGCGGTGTTGTCCTTTACGAGGACCGTTACAACGCCTACATGAGACTGGAGAAGGGCGGGAAGGTGACCTGGGTCCACGTCAACCCGTGGAACGGCGGGCAGGGGATCGCGCTGGCCATCATCGAAGAATCACAGATGGACCAGGTCATTGTCGCCGACGCCGAGGCCCTGGCAAAGGAGATCGACCTGACTGGCAAGGTCGCTGTCTACGGAATCTACTTCGATACGGGCAAGGCCGTGGTCAAGCCCGAGTCCGGTCCGGCGCTCGCCGAGATCGTCAAGCTCCTTCAAAAGAACTCGGACATGAAAATCTACGTCGTAGGGCACACCGACAGCGTTGGCGAACTGGATTACAACATGGGGCTTTCCCAGCGAAGAGCTGCGGCGGTCGTTGAAGTCCTCATTTCCAAGCACGGTATCGACAAAGCCAGACTCGAGCCCCACGGCGTGGGCCCGTTGGTACCCGCTTCCACCAACAAGACTGAAGACGGGCGATCCATGAACCGCAGAGTGGAGCTCGTCGAGCGATAAGCGAGTTTTTCGAGGCAGGCCCGAACTCAGCCCTCGAACCACGCTGGCCGGTGGAGTCCGTATACTCTCGCCTGCATGGCGCCACTCATCACCGCTCGCGAGCTGACCCGATCGTTCGGTCACCGAACCCTGTTCGATGGATTGAGTCTGACCATATCAGAGGGCGACCGCATTGGAGTCATCGGACCCAACGGCGCCGGGAAGACCACGATGCTGCGCATCCTGTCCGGTGCCGAGGATTTCGACGACGGCGAGATCCACCGCCGCCGCATGCTGCGGGTCGCGATGGTTACGCAGGAGGACGTCTTCGAATCAGGGGCCACGGTCGCCGAGGTGGTGACGCGCGCCACGGCGCTCGACGCGACAAGGATCGAGGACGAGACCGAACGACAGGTTCGCGTCGCGATCACCCTCGAACAGCTGGGCTTCCAGTCGCCCGAGCAGCCCGTCTCCGAGCTGTCGGGCGGGTGGCGCAAGCGGCTGGCGATCGCCGCGGCACTCGCCACCGACCCCGAGGTGCTGCTCCTCGACGAGCCCACCAACCATCTCGATCTGGACGGCATCCTGTGGCTCGAGAAGTTGCTCTGTTCGAAACGGCTGCTCGCCTACGTGGTCATCAGCCATGACCGCACGTTCCTGGAACGCGTGGCGAATCGAGTGCTCGAGGTGGCGCCTCAATATCCTGGCGGTACGTTCATCGCCGCAGGCAACTATACGGCATTTCTGGAACGTCGTGCCCAGTACCTGCAGGCGCGCGCCCAATATCGTGACAGCCTCGCCAACAGGGTGCGACGGGAACTCGAATGGCTGGCACGAGGACCCAAGGCACGAACCACCAAGGCCCAATCGAGGATCGACGAGGCCGAGCGCCTGACGACTGATCTCGCCCAGGTCCAGGCCGAGTTGACGACCTCGAAGGCGGGCATCGAAATGACCGGCTCGGGCCGCCGCACCAAGCGGCTGCTGGTGGCGTCCGGGGTCGACAAGACTCTCGGCGATCATCAGCTGTTGCGGGGTCTCGATCTCCTCCTGCAGCCCGGCCAGCGTCTGGGCGTCGTCGGTGCCAACGGCAGCGGCAAGAGCACCCTGCTCAAGCTGCTAGCCGGTGAACTCGAGCCGGACAGCGGCGTCATTCGGCGCGCCGAGAACCTGAAGGTTGTGTACTTCGATCAGGCTCGGGCTCACCTCGACCAGACACTGCCGTTACGAAGCGCGCTGGCTCCAGATGGAGACACGGTGGTTTACCGAAACCGCGCAGTGCACGTGGTGAGCTGGGCCCGCCGCTTCCAGTTTCGCGACGACCAACTCGACCAACCGGTGAGCGAGCTTTCGGGCGGTGAACAGGCGCGAGTCCACATCGCACGACTCATGCTGCGACCGGCAGACCTCCTGTTGCTCGACGAGCCGACCAACGACCTCGACATTTCAACGCTCGAAGTGCTTGAAGAGAGCCTGCTCGACTTTCCTGGAGCCCTGGTGATGGTCTCCCATGATCGTTATCTGCTCGACCGCGTGAGCACCTTACTGCTCGGTCTCGACGGCTCCGGCATCGCCACCCCATTCGCCGATATTGAACAGTGGCTCGCTCACCGCAAACCCGAAGCGACAGCGCCACGTCAGGTGCGGCCCGATCGTCATCGTAAGGTGCCCAAACGCTCAGGGCTCAAGTACCTCGAGAAACGTGAGTACGAAGCAATGGAGGCGAACATCCTCGAAGCCGAGGCTGAGCTCGAGTCGGCCGAGGAGCACCTCGCCGACCCACAGGTGGCGTCAGACGCCGACGCAGCCCATCGCGCCTTCCTCGAAGCCGAGAAAGCGCGCGAGAAGGTTGCCAATCTTTACCTCCGTTGGGCGGAACTCGAGGAAAAGGCATAACCAGAGCTCACGCCAGAGGGAACCAGCGGCAAGGTCTCTTCAGGATTGATGAACCCCCGAGGCGGCATCAGGAACCTCGTCAGTCCACCAGGGGGCATGACCCAGAAACCGCGATTCCAGGTCGGCAGCAAGAACGCTCCCTCATCGACCAAAACCTCGGTGCTGGCCCCACCCTCTTGTTTGATTTCCGAAATCCCGGGCCGCTCTTCGCTGAGGTCCCCTGGCGCCTCGCCGCGGGCCTCGATCGTCGGAACGATTTCACTCGGCCTCGCGGGCATCCGAGGAATGTGGGGCGCACGGGCTGCCCACGCCACAGGGCTCGGCGCTCCCGCAGCGGCCGCAATCTTCCCCGGCGGTTGCTCTGCCATAGCCATATTCCGGTGACAACAACGCCATAACGGAGAGCAGAGCGACGTATCTGATGAGCCTTCTCATGTCTTCCCCTTGCGTGGCCATGAGCCGGAAGTTCGGATCACCCGAGTTGGAGCAAGTTGAATGCCAGGAAATACCTCGGTTCGACACATCATCTGAGCCGCCCGGTGTACTGATCAGGTGTCACAAAGAGCTCGCCAGATAGCACTGGAGCCAATCGAAATTCATCTACGTGAAGAGTGGCGCCGATTTTCGCGATCCGTTACCCTATCCGAAATCAACGAGCCAGTTTTTGAATTGGAAAATGGAGAGGAGAGGAAGAAGATGCCACTGACGAATCGACTCGGTGCGGAGTTCATAGGAACCTTTTGGCTGGTATTGGGGGGTTGCGGCAGCGCCGTGCTGGCAGCTGCATTTCCGAATGTTGGAATCGGCCTGCTGGGTGTCGCGTTCGCCTTCGGCCTGACAGTTCTGACAATGGCCTATGCCATCGGGCATATCTCGGGCTGCCATCTCAACCCTGCAGTCTCTTTCGGCCTTTGGGCCGGCGGACGTTTCCCCGCCAAAGATCTCGCGCCGTACATCGCAGCACAGGTGCTCGGCGGGATTGCGGGAGCCTTTGTCCTGTACCACATTGCCAGCGGGGCGGCCGGCTTCGACCTGGCCGGGGGATTCGCCAGCAACGGCTATGGCGCCCACTCGCCGGGAGGGTACGCACTCGGCGCGGCGTTTTTGACCGAGGTTGTGATGACGATGATGTTCCTCTTCGTCATCATGGGGGCAACCGACAAACGTGCGCCGGCGGCCCTCGCACCAGTCGCCATCGGTCTCTGCCTCACGCTGATCCACCTGATCAGCATTCCGGTCACCAATACCTCGGTCAACCCGGCGCGCAGCACCGGCCCGGCCCTGTTTGTCGGTGGCTGGGCCATCAAGCAGCTATGGCTGTTCTGGCTCGCCCCAATCGCCGGCGGAATCCTGGGCGGCATCTGCTACAAGTTCATCGGCGGGAATCAAGACAGCGACTAGCGGCCAATCAACAGAAGACCAGGAACATGAAAAGGACCCGGTAGTCGGCCGCGGGCAGCAAAAAACGCAGCCCCGAGCTGCCTTTGTGGTGCGGCCGTCCCGGCTGCACTTCTTCGATGCCGGTGGAATCGCGCGGGCGGGACGCCTGACCTGAACAGTCCGAACCCAATCGCAGTACCAATGCCCAGTGAATACCTAGCCCGGAGACTCCCTGTGACGGTCCTCACCTCCAACGACTGACAGCGATGCGACTATGATGTGGACCAGAGAGTCGCGGAGGTGCCTGCATGAGCCCCAACGACGATTCGGCCAAAGGTAGAACGTGCGGGACATTGCACGGTCGGCTAACGATGCACGGATTCATGCATCGGTTTTTTCTCACAAACACCTTTCTGGCGGGTCTGTTTGCGATTGCCTGGCTCGTTCTCCGCAGCGGGCCAAAGCCGAGTCGTTTTGCCTACCCCTGCCAGCAAGCCGCTTTCTCCGCTGCATCGCTGGCCTTTGGTGTGCCGGTCGTTTCCTCGCTCATCGCCGCCCGCCGCCACATCGCCGCAGGCTTGCAAACACCAGTTGGCGTCGCGATTGTCGTCAGCGTCATCCTGGGCGGCCTTGGGGTTTCCGGCGTGCTCGTGGGAGTCGATGCGAAACAGGCTCCGCTGATCAGCCCCTCCTCCACCTATAGCGCACAGCTCTTCCACGTCGAAGGCTGTCCACAGGACCCTATTGGGGACCGGTTCCCGGGGCTCGATACTCTGGTCGATCTGATGGGCCGCCGGGGCCTCAAGTTCCACAGATCTTCAGTGCCTTCTCCGATCTCGGGCCCAGGCGGAATCATCGGCGCCAACGACGTGGTACTGATCAAGATCAACTACCAATGGGCCGAACGTGGAGGGACGAACACAGATTTGCTGCGTGGTCTGATCCGGCTCATTGTCGACCATCGGGACGGTTTCACGGGAGAAATCGTGATCGCCGAAAACACCCAGTTTGCGGGCGCCGAGAACTTCGACAGGACTCACAACAACGCCCAGGACACCGGGCTCTCACCGCGGGACGTTGCAGGTCATTTTTCGGCCCTGGGAAATGCCGTTTCTCTAGCCGACTGGACCGCGATACGATATTCCTCGGTGACGGAGTACTCGTCCGGAAATTTCATCAACGGGTACGTTGTGTACGACTACGATTCCGCGCTTCAAGGGCGGGTTTCATACCCCAAGTTTCAGACTGACTACGGGACGTACATCAGCCTGAGAGACGGGATCTGGGATCCCGGCCAAAGCACCTATGACCGCGATCGGCTCAAGGTCATCAACCTCCCGGTGCTCAAATCTCACCATGCCACGTACGGTGTGACTGCGTGCGTCAAGAACTTCATGGGACTGGTAACGAGAGAGCTCAGCACGAACTCCCACAGCGCCATTCGTTACGGGCTGCTTGGCGCCGTGATGGGCGAGATCAGACCACCGGACCTCAATATTCTGGATTGCATTTGGATTAACGCCGACCCCCACACCGGCCCAGGAACCACCTACGCAGGAGCCACACGCCGAGACGAACTCGTGGCGAGCACCGACCCGGTTGCCACCGATATATGGGCGGTCACCAACATCCTGATCCCGGCCTTCCTCGATAACGGCTACACACCACCATGGCCTTCACCCGATGCCACCCCTGACGACCCGAGTAGTGATTTTCGAACATACCTCGACCGGTCGATGAGCGCGATCCTGGCGGCTGGATACGACGCCACCAATGATCTCGGCCAGATCAATGTCACCTCGGCGGACGTGTCGTCACTTGTGTTCTTCGACGGTTTCGAATGGGGCAACACCTCGGGTTGGTCGGACGAAGCTCCCTGATGAGATTCGGTCGACACCAGGTTATTCCACCGTTTTCGCGGTGCAACAGGCGGTCACAAATCCAACAGGGAACAGCTTTCCATGATGAGGACGATCACTGCGCTACCACGGACCACTCCGCGGTATCGCCAGAATCAAAGCCGTCGGCAAAAATCTGATCACCCACCAGACCGATGGGAACGGTGGCAATGACGAGATTGTCAAACCAGATCCGGTAGCTTGTGGTCGCTTCGGGAAAGTAGTTCCAGACGATGAAATGGTTGAGGTGGAGATCGTTGGTGTGCCTCCACAACATACCGGTGTGGTGAGCAACGAGAATTCCGTCGATCCAAAGGGCCATTTCCCCGTCGTGTTGCCCGAGGGTGCCAACGACCGTGTTCGCCCGCACCATTGTTTCCACCGCATACCATCGATCCTGGTTCATCGAAACGGGAATCCCCTGATTCAGATTGAAGTGATTCCCCCAACAGCACTCCGAGCCGCCGGTACACGGCAATCCGCGAGCGGCGCACTGGCTGCAGATGGCATCCGGGTCGGCATATCTCGCGCACGTTTCGCCGGGGTCGCAGCTCATGTCTGGGGTGTAGGTGTAGAAGAACGGCTCGCCGGGGACCTCACCATCCTCAACCTCGCGACTGTCGACAGTTGTCCCGTTGAGACACAACAGGCCATTTGGACGGCAGCCCGCGGTTCCGTGGCACGACCACGGGTCGTCACTCTTATCACCGTGGATCGCGAAAAAGTGGTGCATCACCTGGTCCCAGTTACCGTCGAAACGCATGTAGAAACGGACGTAGACGAGGTCCTGATTTGGGAATCGATAACCAAAGCTCGCGCCAACTCCGTCCGTATCGAGGATTGCCTCGACCGCGCCGTCCCCCTGGAACACGTGTTGCCCGGGCTGACCGGCGGCAACGAGGTTTGCGTCGCCTTCGTGCTCCATGCCATCCCACGACCCGAGGTCGAAATCGTTACAAAAGACCACCGGATTGCGCAGGCAGAAAGGCTCTGTAGCGTATGCGATGCCGGCCATGAGAATGAAGATCACAGGTATCTTTTCCAGGTGCAAGGCGCCGCGTTTCGCGTTATTGCTTCGAGATTGCCACATTTGCGCACGCATCAGCGGACTTCGTACGCGCCGATCGTTGGTTGATCGGCAAAGCACGCGCCACAGAGGTCACCCCAGGTCCACGCGGTGGTCGCTCCGGCTGCCACCGCAGGACTCGCGCCTGATACCCGGTAGTCGGTGGTGAAAAGCGGATCGAATCCGTAGATGCCATCAATCTCGGTCACGGGCAGGGTCGGCTGCGACTGGGACGGGTTGTCGTAGGCATACCAGACGTTATTGGCAAAGGTGAAAGTCTCGGATGCGGTGTTCGGTCCAATGTTGACATAGGTCGAGAGAGAGCTGCGGTCGAAGTAGACCAGGTTGTTGACGAAAATCCCGAAGCTGCAGTCTTCGAATGTGTATGGGCTCGAGGAAGTGGTCTCCTGCAGAATGCGCAGGATCCAGTTCCCAGGGTCCACGATCGTGTTGTTGGCCACCACGCAGCTGACGCAGCCGACATATGCCACCGGCGCCACGGAGCCCTCGATGAGGTTTGCGACCAACCGGATGTTTCGCGCCTCGGCGTTGGGGGTGATGATCGAAAGAGGCGGCCTGAAGTAGTCAAAGCCCGTACTGCCGCCGAGGTTGAGGCTGCGTTGGCCGGAATCCGAGAACCGGTTCCAGCGGATCTCGATATCCTCGCTGCCACCCTTCGATTGGACCGCATTGCCTGAATGTTCCTGGAACAGGTTTCTTGCCAGAAGCCCACGGTGGCAACCGACAAGGTCGACGCCGCTGCCGGAGGTCCCGCCTCCGCAGCGCGCAAAAGACGAATCCATGACCCAGTAGTCATAGAGGCCCGAGAGTTTGAGGCAGTCCTGGTTCCCTGTCCCGCCAATGTCGTGGATATCGAGATTGCGAAAGACGACGTGGTGGGCGGCTTCCTGGTTGGCGTAATCGCCTCCGTCATCGCAGTTGATGCCGTTCGAGGTTGAGGACGCCACCTCGAGATCATGGATGACGAGGTAGCTCACTTTTGTCAGATGCAGACCCTCACCACCGCTTTGGATCAGCGGTTTCGCTTCACCGGGAGCCCCGCCAATCCAGATCGGCGCGGCGGGTTCTCCGGAAAGGTTCGAGATGTAGGTGCCGCCGCTGTATGTTCCGGCGTGGACCCGAATCGCTGTCCCCGGCCCAGCTTCGCTGACCGCACGGCCGATTGTGGCAAATGGTGACTCGGGAGAACCATCGCCCGTCGTGTTGTTTCCAGACACCCCCACGTGGAGCTCGACCGTCGGTTCCAACCCTCGATCAAAAGTCTGGATCACATCGCAGCGAGCCGGCACCGATCTTGTCCATTCTCCGACATCGCCCCACTCGAACCCGTCTGCAAAGACCGGGTCCTGGGCGATTCCTGGAGCGGCGCCCAAGAGGAGGGCGGGTATCAAGCTCCACCGACAGACTGTGTGGATCACTTCGTGACCTCCACATTTCAGGCTATCACCTGGGGCCACTTCGCAAGCGATGGAATCACCACATCATGTGATCCATCCCACGTCCGCTTGTTGGGTGTCATATTCCTGGAGCTGAACGCATGGCTACATTCCCGGGAATCGGTACACTTATGGGAAGCGGCCACAACAAGGAGAAGAGTCGTGAGTTTCCGCACATCGATCTGGCTAGTGGCGCCGGTTGCCGTCTTCGCATTTTGTACTCTGGTCTGTGCCCAGACAACCGGAGCAGTACGGCCTCTACCAACCGCCATGGAACCTGGCAGGTTGCCGATCTCCGCGGTTGAGACGCGGGTGATGCCGATGGTCGACATCGCAGCGCTCGAGGCCGAGGACCTGGTCCGGGAAGCTCCGGCACACCGTTCGCTCCCCGCTTCGCTAAGAATCTTCAGGTCACCTACACCCTCGACAACAGCGGGACCTGGGAGACCCTGAACGACGGTTCGCGCCGTTGGCGCCTGCGCCTTGTTTCCCCTGGCGCCCTCAGCCTCAACCTCGGTCTCGAGCGCTTCGAGCTACCCACCGGTGCGGAGTTCTTGATTTTTGCCCCCGACGGTTCCGGAGCGCAGGGGCCATACACAACAACCAACCAGAATGGCAATGGTGGACTTTGGACCGCGGCGGTCATCGGCGAGGAGATCGTCGTTGAGTTGCGAGTTCCGAAGGGCGAAAAAGCGACCATCGAAATAAATTCGGTGAACCACGGTTACCGGTTTCTTGGCGAACGTGAGGCTTTGATTCCGACCAAGCGCGGCGCCTGCAATGTCAACGTCGTCTGTCCGGAGGGCGATCCGTGGCGAGATCAGATCCGTTCGGTCGCGGGAATTTCGATCTCGGGGATGTACCTCTGTACAGCCCAGCTGGTCAACAATACGGCCGAAGATTTCACCCCGTACTTACTGACCGCTCAACACTGCGTTGAACAGTCGAGCGATGCGCCGTCGGTGGTCGCCTACTGGAACTACCAAAGCCCCGAATGCAACGACTTGGCCGGCGGAAATCTGAGCCAGAACCAAAGTGGTTCTACCTTTATTTCATCCTCGGTGTTCGAAACCGGCTCGGACTTCACGCTGCTCGAGCTCGACGATCAACCGCAACCGAGCTTCAACGTCTACTACTCGGGCTGGGACGCGCGCAACCAGCTTCCATCTTCGACGACCGTCATCCATCACCCCGAAGGGGACGAGAAGTCGATCAGTTTCGATGACGACCCTCCAACCGTTACCTCCCTCGGCGGCACCGCATCGCCCGGCAACGGCGGGTACTTACGCGTTGCGGACTGGGACCTCGGCACAACCGAGGGAGGTTCCTCCGGAAGCTGCCTCTTCGACAGTGCGTCCAAACGATGCGTCGGAACACTCTCGGGAGGGTTCGCCGCATGTGGCAACGACGAGCCCGACTGGTTCGGGTGGGTCCACGCACACTGGACTGGTGACGGTACGTCTGCGACCCGTTTATCTGATTGGCTCGATCCCGGCGACACAGGTTCGCTGACCTGGGGCGGTATCGATCAAGGTCGTATCTTTGCCGATGGATTCGAGACCGGTAACACATCGGCCTGGGCGCGCACCGTACCGTAGAACAGAACGAATAGATATTCGGGCTCGGTTTCTATCGGCACCGCGGCGCTGTGCCGCGGTTCTTCGATGTCGAATGTGACACCCTCAGCGCGAAAAAACGTTGTTTCGCTACACCCGGTCAGCCAACAGCCCGTCGTATCTTGTCTGACCTCTTCCTGATCGTACTTTCGCTCGAGGCGGCGGACGATGAAGTGTCCGCGCGCCATATCCTGGAAGTGATCGATGAACAGGACATTGATGGTGGCCCCGCCGAGAGCACCCAACACCGGCACGCCCTGGGCGATGATCTTCTCGCCGACGACAGTGTTGAACCGGGCGGCGATCTGCGCCAGCAGGCGGACGATGACCGGTGCACCGTCCTCGACCACGGTTCGCCCCGCCACGTACTTCGCGGCTTCACTGACGGCACGGGCCAGCGCCGCCCGAACAGCGAAGTAGCCGGACTCGGTCGCGTCGTCGCTCGAAGAGGTTCCGCCCATGGCGAACACCTCGAGACATGCCAGCCTTGCCTCCGGAGCCAGGAGATCTTCCCCCTCGCTGCGCGCAACGTCGGCGATGGATCGCAAAATGATGGTGGTTGTGATCGGCAGCTCGATCGGCAGCGCGGCCAAACCAAAGACCCCGCCAACTCCTCCAGACAATCCGGCCGCCGCCATGTGGCTCTTCAGCCACGGCCTGCCACCTCCCCGATTGCCAAGCGTTATCGCCGCGGTATTGACGGCGGCGCGCAGGGACACCTGCACGGCATTCGTGATTTTGTCGCCGGCGCTCTTCGGAAGCCTGTCGAGCGCATACTCGATCGGCATGCCCACGATGCCCGAAACCTTGGCGATGAATCCTGGGCTCTCGAGCAGCTCCACGGCATTCTCGAGGTCCTGTAGGTCCTTGTTGCTCCACTCCATCAGGACCGATCTCCTTCCTGCTCTCCAATGGCTACCAATACCGCTTCCACAAAGATAGGGCAAAAGGAGGCCAGTTGTAAGGTTGTGATGACTGGCGCTCGCGCATCCGGCAGCCCCCGGCGCCTCGCAACGGGAAACCCAGTCCAACCTTCAGACGTAACGGTCTCCAGGTTTGACATCCGTCCCGACAGCTAAACCCAGAATGCATCAATGCAAAGGGGGGTACCTGTCTATCCGAGCACAATGTGGACTTGGTGCTCGCGAGCGTCGTCAACCAACGGAACCAGCGCTCCATCCGCAAGCGGGGTCCCGTCAAGGCTGAGGCTGGATACTCCCTGGCAGACTCCATTCGGGTTCTCGACGGTGATCCGGTAGAGCGTGTCGCCATGACGGTAGGCGATCTCGAAGCTTTTCCACTCCTTGGGAATGGACGGATCGATACAGAGGGCGGAACCTCGCTTCTGGAATCCGAGAATCCACTCCAGGCCGAGGCGGTAGAGCCAGCCGGCAGCACCGGTGTACCAGGTCCATCCTCCCCGCCCGACGTGAGGCGGTTCGGAATAGACATCTGCGACGACGGCGTACGGCTCCACCTTGTACACGTCAACCTTTGTGCGGTCGCTGGCATGGTGGATGGGACTCAGCAATTTGAATAGATCGACGGCTTTGTCTCCCTCGCCAAGCATGGCGAAAGCCACAGCTGACCAGATCGCCCCATGGGTGTACTGCCCACCGTTTTCGCGGACGCCGGGCAGATACCCCTTGACGTATCCGGGGTCCAGGGGTGTTTGGTCGAATGGCGGCGTGAAGAGCATGATCAGGCGGTCGTCGCGTCGGACGAGTCGCTGCTCTACGGACTCCATGGCCTGGCGTGCCCGCTCCATGTCGCCGGCACCGGATATGACCGCCCACGACTGGGCTATGGAATCGATCTGGCACTCTTCGTTTTTCGCCGATCCGAGCGGCGTCCCGTCATCGAAGAAAGCACGCCTGTACCACTCTCCGTCCCAGGCCTCCTCCTCCAGCGAGGCCTCGAGAGAAGCGACGCTGCTCCGCCACCGTGCCGCACGCTCCTCTTCGCCGCGGAGGTCGGCGACGCCGGCGAATTCCCTCAAATTCATGATGAGAAACCAACCAAGCCAGACGCTTTCTCCCCGGCCCTCATGGCCGACGCGGTTCATGCCGTCGTTCCAATCCCCGGCCCCGATCAAGGGAAGGCCATGGCTGCCCACTTCGAGGCTGCAGTCCAGGGCCCGCGCGCAGTGTTCATACAGCGTCGCCTGATCTTCTGACTGCTTGGGCTCGAAGTAAGCCTCCTGTTCGCCCTCCGCCAGGGCTGGCCCCTCGAGCCATGGAACCTCCTCGTCGAGCACGGCCCAGTCTTCGGTCGTCCGGAGATAACGGACTGCCGCATACGGCAGCCAGAGGCGGTCATCAGAGATTCTGGTCCGCACTCCGCGACCCGTCGGGGGATGCCACCAGTGCTGGACATCACCTTCATGGAACTGCCGAGCGGCGGCGCGGAGGAGGTGTTCGCGCACGATATCGGGTCGCGCAACCACCAGGGCCAAGACATCCTGGAGCTGGTCGCGGAACCCGTACGCCCCGCCAGACTGGTAGAAGGCAGAACGGGACCAGATCCGGCAGGAGAGCGTCTGATAAAGAAGCCAGCGGTTGAGGAGAAGGTCCATCGAGGGGTCGGGCGTCTTGACCTGCACAGCTCCCAGCACCCGGTCCCAGCCTTCTGAGACCTCGAGTAGAGCCGCGATGCAATCCTTTTTGCGATAGCGTTCGACCAGGGATCGGGCTTTCTCGCTGCTTTCCTCCTGACCCAACATGAATACGATTTCGGTGCGTTCTCCCGGTTCGAGCTCCACCTTCGCCTGCAGAGCGGCGCAGGGGTCCAGGCCCGCTCCAGTCTTTCCCGAGAGCTCCCGCCCCCGTTCCAGCGACGCGGGATGATCGAGGCCGGCGTTCCGGCCCAGAAACTCGAGGCGGTCGCCTGTGCAGGTGGTCTGACGCCCGCCAAGGTCTGCAAAAGCGACCCGCCCCGCGAATTCCCCGTTCCAGGCGTTGCGCGCGAACATGGCTCCGGTCGTGGGATCGATTTCAGTGACCACGAAAGGCGCGGAGCCACCCCGACCGACCCCCAGCACCCACTCTGCATACGCCGTGACCGAGAGCCGTCGCTTGCGGTGGGACCGATTCTCCAGGGTGAGGCGGGAGATCTTGACGGGGTCCCGCGGAGGCACGAACTGCAGGAGGTCCATTGCGATGCCGTGGGATAAGTGCTCGAAGCGACTGTATCCCTGGCCGTGGCGAATGATATATGGCCGGGTTTCTTCGCGGATCGGGAGACTGGTCGGTGCCCAGACGACACCGCTGTCCTCATCCCGAACATAAAACGTCTCGCCCGGTGGGTCGCTGATGGGATCGTTCGACCACGGCGTGAGCTTGTTCTCCCGGCTGTTGACAGACCAGGTAAAGCCCGAACCCGACTCGGAGGTCTGAAAACCGAAATCTGGGTTGGCCACCACATTGATCCAGGGAGCAGGTGTCCATTGCCCTTTTCCCAGAGCAGTGACGTATTCGCGGCCGTCCGCTGTGAATCCGCCCAAGCCATTGAAGAACTCGAGATTCATGGTGGGAGGGGAAACGGTCTTGGTCGGCTCGGGTGGCGCTCGGAGCCGAAGCGGAATCGGCCCCGGCCTCGACCGCCCCAACCGAACCACCTGCTCTGCCAATGAGCCCCGGCGCGCCAGAATCACGACTCGCGCCGCGGCGCGCAGCAGGACCTGGTCCGTCGCCGGCACGAGATCGGCCCTGAGCAGGAACACGCCCCCATGTTCTGGATGGCCCTCGTGGCCGGCTGCGGACTGGCTCGCTCGCACCATGCCTTCGAGGGACTCCTGGAGACCCGGAGCGTAGGAGGTGCCCTGCGCATTCAGGATCACCAGGTCGGCGGCAATCCCCTTCCGGTACCAATATTCGTGCGCCCGCAGGAGCTGCCTCGCGACCTCCCGTTCCTCCTCCGTCTCGATCTCCACCAGAGCGATCGGAAGATCGCCGGAGATTCCGTAGGCCCAGAGCCCGGGCTGGCTGCCGCGGTTTTTGGCCAGCTCCTGAGGCGCCACACGCAACGTGGGATCGATGTAGAGCAGACGATTGGCCAGGCGCTGGAAGAGATGCGCCTCGTCCTGGGTGATCCGGAGGTGATGCAGCTGGGCCTGGGCCTGGGTCCAGGCGAGCGAGCTCTCTCGCTCGAAGGTTTCCCGCTGGCGGTATTTCTCAGCCGCCACGAGGACCTCTTGCCGAGAATGTGCGACGAGCGTCGTGAATACGAGATGGGCTGTCCCGCGACTGGGAATCGCCACGCGCTGCCGCAAGCTCATGATGGGGTCCAAAACAATCCCGGCCCTATTCGAAAGCGGCGCCCCGTCGATGACGGACAGCGGCGTTCGAATCCCGCGGCCGCGGCCCAGAAATCTTGCGCGATCGCTCTCGTACTGCAACGTGTCGTCCGTCCCCCCATCGAGCGCGAGCAGATGAGCGAGCCAGACCCGGGGCTCGTCCGCCGACCGCGGGCGACGTGAAGCCAGGAGAGTCCCGAGTTCGGGGACGAATTCCGTCTCAACGAAGAGCTTTGAAAACGCGGGATGAGCCTCGTCGACGCCCTGCGGAGCCAACACGACCTCGGCATAGGACGTGACGTCGATCTCACGGTCCCTGTCCTCGAGATTGGTGACCGTCAGCCGGCGAAGCTCGGCGTCGTCTTCAGGGGAAACCACGATCTCGAGAGTGGTCGACACCGACCGGTGCCGCTGCATGATCTTGGCCCGGTCCTCGGAGTAAACGACGTCGTAGGCGTCCGCTTCGGTCCCGCTGGGCTGGAACCCGGCGGACCAGAGGTCACCCGTCTTCGCGTCCCGGAGGAAGATGAACGAGCCCCAGTCGTCACACGTCGCATCCTCCCGCCAGCGGGTGACGGCAAGGTCCCCCCACCGACTGAAGCCGGCGCCCGCGGCCGTAACCATCACCGTGTAGCGGCCATTGGACAGGAGATGGGTGCGGGGCGTGATGTCGTGCGGCGATTCAAAGCGGCGCAGGGTTGGGGGAACAAGATCGCGGACGACCGCGGTTGTCCGCACCTCCTCGGCCCTGGGCCGCGCCACCGCCACCGCGCGCGGCGTCCGTTCCTGCAGGAGGAGCTCCGCCGCCTGGACCAGGGGATGGGCGTGAAACCGCCTCCGAGTCTCGCCGTCGTGAACCACGTTCCCCAGGGCTACGATGGTCATGCCCTGGTGATGGGCCATATATGCCCGGACCACGGCCACCTGATCCCCCTCCGGCAGCCTCGAAGGGGTGTAGTCCAGCGCTTCGTAGAGGCCGTAAGCGCCGCGGGCTCCGATCTCCTCGAGGCGGGCGAAATTCTTCACGGCGGCACTCGGGTCGACCATGGCCGCGAGGGCGGTGGCGTAGGGAGCCACGACCACGTCCTCGCCCAGCCCGCGCTTGAAACCCAGGCCGGGCACGCCGAAGTCCGAGTACTGATAGGTGAGGTGCACGTCGCGAACGTTGTAGGCAGACTCGGAGACCCCCCACGGGACCTTCCGGTCGGCACCGTACCGGATCTGATACCCCACCACCAGCCGGCAGGTGAGGTCGAGAAGGCTGTGGGCGGGCTGCCGCATCACCAGGAGCGGCATGAGGTACTCGAACATGGATCCCGACCAGGAAACGAGGGCAGCCCCACGACCCACCGGCGTGAGGGCCCGGCCGAGACGGAACCAGTGCCGGGGCGACACGTCGCCCTTGGCGATGGCTACAAAGCTCGCCAGCCTGGCCTCGGAGGCCAGGAGGTCGTAGCAACTGGGATCGAGCATGTCGTCATCCACACGATAGCCAATAGAGAAGATCTTGCGCGAGGAATTGAAGAGAAACTGGAAGTCCATCGCCTCGACCATCGCTTCGGCGCGGAGCGCGAGGTCGGAGAGGCGGCGCCCGAAGCTGGTCTCCGCCCTCTCTGGTGCGTCCAGCCTCTCGAACAGCAGGTCGGTTTCGATGTCCCGAGCGTGGCTCCGGATCGTGTCCCGAACGGCCCTCGCCCAGACGCGGACCTCCGGCGAGGGGCCGTCGTCGACCCTGGCGGAGAGGGTCCGAGCGATATCCAGCAGCTGCTCCGCCTGCGTCCCGAGCTCCTCGAGACGTTGGACCCATTCGGAAAGAACAGCCGGGGGATCCTCCACAACGGCCAACATTCCTTCAGCGACCTCTCGCAGCTGTACCGCCGTAACCGTCTGCGTGCGCTGCGGATGCTCGGCCTTTTCCGCCGACTCGAGAACCAGATCGAGAGCGTCCCTGATTCCCTCCAGGACCTGCGGGCCGAAGCGAGGGCGGTGCATGAGCTCGCGGCACGATTGAGCCAGAGCGATCAGGTGCCCGGCGAGATTGCCGCTGTCCACGGTGGAAACGTATATCGGCTCCAGCGGCCGCAGGTGCCGGGTGTCGTACCAATTGCAGAAGTGACCGCGGACGCGGTGCAGTGTGTCCATAGTCTGCAGCGTGGCCTCGAGCCGTTCCGCGGTTTCAAGAATCCCGATCCAACCGAAATCATGGGCAGCTATCGTACTGAGTAGATAGAGACCCAGATTGGTCGGCGAGGTGCGGTGGGCTCGGACAGGCTCAGGGTCTTCTTGAAAGTTGTCCGGCGGCAGGGCATGCTCTTCCTCGTCCACAAACGTCTCGAAGAAGCGCCAGGTCCGGCGAGCGATGAGGCGCAGTGAACGCGTCTCCTCGGCAGATAGGTCCTGTGCCGTCACGACCTCTGAGGGTGTGCTGATTCGCCAAGCGACTGCAGGTGCCAGCACCCAGAGGAGAACGAACGGCAACGCCACGGGCCAGGCTTGTGGCTTGAGCACCGCGCAGAGCGAGCCGGCTGCAAGGGCGACCACCACACCCCAGCGAAGATCCCTGTAAAAAGCCCTCGGCGTCACGTTGGCCCCGTAGTCCGCCTGCGCCGCCGTCATCCACTCGAGAAGGTTCCGCCTCGTCAGGTAGAGCCTGCCGAGCGTGCGCCCAATGGCATCCGCCATCAGCCACGCCTGATCGGCGAGCATGGTGATGCCGAGGAAGGTCTGCGACGACGCCACCCAAATGTCACGGCCCACAGCGCGCAGGTGGCTTCGCTTGGAGATCCGCGAGCGCCGTGGAGCGATGTTGTCGAGAACCGGAATGAAGGCGGGCACCGCGATCGATCCGATGATCAGGCCGGCCCAGAGGAGCGGAGGAACGGCGGCAAGGATCCAGGAAGCTACCAGCACGAGAAGAGACAAAGGTGCAACCAGGCTGCGGCGGAGATTGTCGATCATCTTCCATCGGCCTTCGGTCGGTATGCGAGCCCTCTGCTTTCGCCCCGAGGCGTCACGCGCGTAGCCCAGGATCCACGGCAGGAGCTGCCAATCGCCCCGCACCCACCGATGGCGGCGGCGGGCCGCCACCTGGTAGTTGGTGGGGAACTCCTCGAAGAGATCCACATCGGTCAACAGCCCTGCGCGCGCGAACACGCCCTCGAAAAGATCGTGGCTGAGGAGTGTGCTCTCCGGGACCTTCTCCTCCAGCGCCGCCTCGAAGATGTCGACGTCGTAGATTCCCTTCCCCGTGTAGGACCCTCCCTCGAAAAGGTCCTGATAGACATCGGACACCGCCGCCGCGTAGGGGTCCACGCCTCCCGGGCCTGAAACGATCCGCTGATACGTCGTGCTTCGGGGGCCGGTCGGCAAGGAGGGCGTGATCCGCGGCTGCAAGATCCCGTAGCCCTCGACGACGCGTCCCTCCCGTGGGTCGAATCGTGTCCGGTTGAACGGGTGCGCAATCGCCCCGACCAACCGATATGCGGCTCCTTTGGGAAGCCGGGTGTCGGCATCAAGGGTGATGACGTATCGAACCCCATGCGGCACCGTGGGCGGCTGTCCGTTGATCGAGATGAACGTGGTGTCCGTGGCGCCGCGAAGGAGACGGTTCAGCTCATGGAGCTTTCCTCGCTTCCTTTCCCATCCGATCCACTTGCCCTCCCCCTCGTTCCAGAGACGCCGGCGGTGCAGGACAAGGAACCGCTGCCCCCCCCCAGAGGGACCCTCGTACTTTTCATTGAGGCGCGCGATGCCGTCGATCAGGGCGGCAAGGAGCTGATCGTCTCCGGGCATCTGCTCATGGCAGGCGTCCCTCCAATCGGAGAGGAGGGCAAAGTGTAGATGCCCCCCGGAATTCGCCAGGTAGTGCACCTCGAGCCGCTCGACCTGCTCCTCGATCTCCGCCTCGCTGGTGAGAAACGTGGGTACGACGACCATGGTTCGAAACTCCGGAGGCACCCCCTGGGGGAGCTCGAGCTTGGCGTTCAACCTCGGTGAAACGAGAAACGTCACCAGGCGATGGACCAGGGATACCGCAATCTCCGAGGCGGGAGCGAGAGCCAGGAGTCCCAGCAAGACGAGGACCGAGAGACTTGCCCCGGCAGTCCAGGTGAGGAACAAAAGGCCGGACACCAGGACGGCGGTGATGCCGGTAATCGCTCCCAGGTATTCGCCAGCCGCATGGGCGCGATAGAAGCGGCGGAGTCTGGAACGCCAGGGGACACGAAAGCCCAGACGCTTCTCGAAAGCCACCCTTCCCCGGGAAAGGAGGTAGTACGCCGGATGCTCCTCGGCACGCCCGGGAACCCCGGGTAGTTCCGAGAGGTTTTCCGGGGGCGCGGGTGCGGTTCGATCCACCCCTCCGGCACCCGGGCAAGCCCCCTGCGTTTTGTCTTGGCCTGCGTCGCGCGCCAGGCGCACGGCCTTCCGTGCCACCTCGAGTTCCGAGTGCCTCGAACCTCGGGAGAGCATCTCGATCTGGATCCGGCACAGGCTCCGCGTCTCGGAATCCATCTCCGCGAACCCGGGAACGGCACGCAGGACCCCGTCCACCAGGCTGACGGCCTCGAAAAAATCGATCCAATCGACGGAGGACATCCACTGCATGCTGGTGATGATGTTGCAGACAGTGACGTTGGCTGCGCCCTGGGCACGTTGCTCCCGGGCGACCACCTCATCGGCTGACGTCCCCTGGGCGCTCAGCTTCTCGTTGAGCCAGTCCAGGACGGGCAAGACCGAGGCGTCCTGGTCACGAAGCCGCTGGAAGAGCTGCATCGCGAACGCATCGACCAGGGGGCCATCGCCCATGCGCCGCAGAACATCCTCTGCTTGCTCCACCCGCCAACCGCTCAGACCCAGGAGTCGGTCCGCCAGCTCGTCGGCCCTGGCCCTCGCCTGGCGGGAGCGGACGATGAGCTGCGCCAACCGCCGCAGGTTTTCCACCAGAGCCACGCGGAGGTGGATGGCGATCGCCCACCCCTCGCCGATGGTGAGCGGCTGGACGCGCTGGTAGGCCCGAACAAACTGCTGCAGCGTCCTCAGCTGGAACCGGCTGTCGGTATGGGCAACGTAGGCCCAGGCCAGCCCATAGACGCGCGGGTGTCCCACGAGGTGGCCCTCCGCGATCTTGGGCAACAGACGGTAGTAGCCCTTCGGGAGGTGGTCCCGGATGTCCCGGATCTGTTCGTCGACGATATGGAAGTTATCGAGGAGCCACTCCGCGGCCGGTGTGATCTCCCTCCTATCCTGCACCGTCTCGGCAATGTCCCGGTATGCGGCCAGAAGGACCCTTGCGTCCTCGTCGATCCGGGCGAGGAGGTTTTTTCCTCTGGAGGGCTTCTCAGTCGTGCGCTGGGCGGCGGCCAGGCTCTCGGCGTGCTGCTCCAGGCGCTCCATGCCGAAGATCTCGGCGCGGATTGGTTCGTCCACCTGAGGGGGAGCCGCCATGACGGCGTCTATGCCTCGCACCTTCAGCTTTCGATCCGGCTATACCTCACGGGAATCTACCTCCCGCTGATTCTACTCGATTCACTGTAAATAGACTCGGTTCCAAGAGGTGTCAGGCTCGAGCCCGCATATCTCACCAGCTTTCTGCTGCGGCCGGCGATGAATCGCACCCATGTGGTGTGAGACTCCAGGAGCTCAACCCCGATATGGGAACTTCTTGGCCAGCCACAATGCCGCGGTACTTCTGTGGGATAGTGAAGACGCCGCGTAGAATCCAGGAGGCAGGCCTCGGAGCAGGGCGCGATGAAAGGGAATAGCAATGAAAACGATCGGTCTTGTCGGAGGGATGACGCCTGAATCCACCAAGGTCTACTACGAACTGTTGATCCATGGCGCCAGACAGCCGGGCGGCGATCCCCTCCGCAACCCAGAGGTCATTATTTACAGCCTCAACCTGACCGAACTCGTTCAGATTCAGCGCACCGGTGACCGGCGGAGGGTGGCCGGATATCTCGCCGCCACTCTCGAACGCCTTCGAGTGGCCGGCGCCGAAATCGGCGCCCTGACTGCCAACACGCCCCACGCCTATCTCGACGAAATTCGAACCGAGACCAAACTCCCGCTGGTCAGCATCGTCACAGCAACGCGTGACGCCACCGCCGATCTGGGGCTCAAAAACGCCCTTCTGCTCGGGACAAAGACCACTCTCGAGGCGGAGATGTACCCGCGCGAATTTGCCGAAGCCGGAATCCGAATGGTCCTGCCAAACGGCGAGGACCGCGAGTTCCTCGAGGACACGATCTACAACGAGTTGGCGATTGGCCGTGTCACTCCCGAGGTACGGAACCGTTATCACGGCATGTGCTCGAGGCACATCGAATCAGACGGCATCGACTCAGTGATCCTCGGCTGCACCGAGCTTCCGCTCGTGATCTCGAGCGACGATCTTCCGATTCAGGTGCTCGACACCACCAGAATCCACGTCGCTGCGATTCTCGCGGCCGCAAGGTAATGATGATGCGATTTCTGCTCGACACGATATCGCTCGGGAGGGGATAAACCCCTCCCCTACAATGCTGTAACCAGCGCCTCGCCCAGATTTGTCGGGGCGGGATATATCCCGCCCATGTCCGTCGAACGCCTATTGAAGGGGCAAGGGCGGCATATATGCCGCCCCTACATCTGGCAGAATTCCCTTTTCGTAGGGGCGGTGTTTATCCCCGACCCAGCGAAGCGAGCGGAGGGATCTGCGGGCATGAGTGAGAGCGCCTCACTGACCACTTCACAAATTCCTCGGCTCGGCCTTCGGCCTCGCTCGGAATGACAGCCATTTCCGAACGTGGCAACCTCTGATGACACCCGCGCGAATGTCCCTCGTGGAGGCTGCGCAAAGCCGTCGTTGCGCGTGGAATAGCGCCATCCCCACCTCCGTTACTCTGTTGGACCCGGACACGATAAGAGATTGCCTGGGCAATAAACACAACGGAGACCATATGACCGAAAAACAGCTCTTGACCCCTTTTGAAATGAGCGGACTGAACCTGAAAAATCGCGTGGTGCTCGCGCCAATGACCCGAGCCAGGGCAGACGAGGGAAGGGTTCCCAACCAGCTCATGGCGGAGTACTACGCCCAGCGCGCCGGCGCCGGCCTTCTCATCACCGAGGCGACCGTTGTTTCCGAACAGGGAATCGGCTGGGTCGATTCGCCCGGCATTTACACCGAGGCCCAGGTCGAGGGCTGGAAACTGGTGACCGACGCCGTGCACGCGAAAGGCGCACCGATCATTCTCCAACTCTGGCACTGCGGTCGAGCGTCACACAGCGCGTTTCACGGTGGTCAGCCAGCGGTCGCTCCCTCCGCCATCAAGCTCGAAGGGGATCACGTGCACACGCCTGAAGGCCCGAAGCCTTACGAAACACCCAGGGCCCTGGAGACCGATGAGATCCCCGCCATTGTCGCCGATTTCGCGCGAGCCACCGAGCTCGCCAAAACTGCTGGTTTTGACGGCGTAGAGGTCCATTCCGCCAACGGCTACCTGCTCAATCAGTTCCTCGAGCCCAAGTCCAATCAGCGTACGGACCGCTACGGAGGCAATCTCGAGAACCGATATCGGCTCCTCGGAGAGGTCGTCGAAGCTGCGAGCAGCGCCTGGGCGCCGGACCGGGTGGGCGTACGTCTCTCCCCCAACGGATCATTCAACGATATGGGCTCACCGGATTATCGAGAAACCTTCTTCTACGCTGCGAAACAGCTGCATACTCTGGATCTGGCCTACTTGCATGTGGTCGACGGTCTGGCCTTCGGCTTCCATCAGCTCGGCGAGCCAATCACCCTTGACGAGGCTCGTGAGGTTTACCCCGGAACGCTCATAGCCAGCTGCGGCTATACCCACGAGACTGCAGAGGCTGCCGTCAGTCGAGGTGCTGCCGATCTGGTTGCCTTCGGCCGACCGTTCATCAACAACCCGGACCTTCCTGAACGCTTCGCCAATGAATGGCCTCTCGACGAAGATTTAGATATGAGTACCTGGTACTCGGGCGGACACGGAGCAAAGGGATACACGGATTTCCCGACCTATGATGATCGCACATAGCGAAACCTCAACGCCCGATAAGCCACTCATGATCAATCAGGTACTGACGTAAAACGTTATGAAGTTCCGCATCATCGGCGCTGCCGGGAGAAGAACGCCGTGGGTTTCGGACGGCAACCCAGTACGTGTTAAGGTGACCGCTCACCACAGACGAGCCCCTGTTCCGGCTGTCACGCCCCCCCGAATGAACTGTTGGAGATGAGTCAATGAAATCCAAAATTGCCACCGCGATGGCCGCCACCATCCTGTTCAGCTTCACCGCCGGCTGCGCCGCCCAGCCTCCCGCCAACGAAGAAAAGTCAGCCGGGCAGGAGACGGCACCAAAGGCCTTTGACACCGCCGGATTGATGAACGTGACCGGCACCGTTGAGGAAACAATGGACGCCGCGTCCTATACATACGTCAGGGTCAAAACTGGCGATGATGAATTCTGGGCCGCCAGCGGACGCTTCGAGGTCGAGGTTGGCGATCGGGTGACGGTGCCCCTCGACACTCCGATGGAAAACTTCCACAGCGACGCCCTCAACCGCGATTTCCCTATCATCTACTTCGCCACCAGTATTCTGAGAGATGGCGAGGCTGCCCAGGCCGATTCGACGATGCCCGCCGGTCACCCTCCAATCACCGGCACTTCACCCGCAACGGAGTCGGCCACAGTCCAACCTGTCAAAGCCGCCGAGGGTGGCGTCACAGTGGCCGAAATCTGGAATGGCAAAGCCGAACTCGCCGGCTCGATGGTGACGGTTCGCGGAAGAGTCGTGAAGTTTAACGGAGGCATCCTCGGCCGCAACTGGATGCACATCCAGGACGGCACCGGTGACAAGACCCTGGGCACTCACGACCTGACCGTAACCAGTGACGGAATCGCCGCTGTAGGAGATGTGGTGACAATCATCGGCACTGTGGCAGTGGACGAGGATTTCGGTGCAGGCTACGTCTACCCGGTCCTGGTTGAAGACGCCTCCGTCGAATCCGAGTAATGCCTACAACTGACTGCGGGCCGGTTCCCACCGATAACGATTCGCCACCTCGACGCCCACCCGCCAAACTGAGGCACCTGGCACCCATCCAACCGATGAGTCTGGGTTAGAATTCGATCTGCTATGGGAATCCTCGATCTGCTGAAGTTTGGAAGTCCGGGCGCGTCTTCGAATGCGGCGCCCGAATCAGATCACGGCGACACCGACACCGTCCGGAGAATCGTCGGCGAGCTGGATCGCCTGGATCAAACCCAGGCGCGATTCCTCGCAGCGTTCGCGTATGTCCTCAGCCGCGTAGCCGCAGCCGACTTGGACATCAGCGACGTTGAAACGGAAAAGATGGTCGAGATCGTCCAACGCCTGGGGCACGTACCCGAGGAGCAGGCGATCCTCGTCGTTGCCATCGCCAAGAACCAGAACCGTCTCTTCGGCAGCACCGAGGACTATCTCGTGACCCGGGAATTTCGGGACATCGCTACCGACGAGCAGCGGCGCGACCTGCTGGATTGCCTCTTCGCAGTATCGGCCGCCGACGAAACGATCACCGGGGACGAAGAATCGCAAATTCGCCAGATCGCCAACGAACTCGGCTTCAGCCACAAGGAGTTCATTCAGAACCGCCTCGCCTACACCGACAAACGGTCGATCTTCAAGCAAAACCGGTAGCCGCCGCATACGGCGTCAGACTTCGGGGAGGTGGGTCTTTGGCGCCATCGAGTCAGACGACCCGCTGCCTCCCAACCCCGACGGCGTCGCCCAGCTCGCCTCGAGGGTCAGCCAGGCGGCAGCATCGAATGAGGGGCCACCGCAAGCCGTCCCACCGTTGCCCGCCATTGCCCAGAGCGTCTCTGGACAGACCTATAGCCTTAGTGCCAATGTCTACGGTCTGAGCTCGATGCGTCTCACGTGCCCGGGGGGAGATACGGCGACCCTCGAAATCAGCATGCCGGAGATGGCCGGGGGTCCGGTGATCACCCTCCAGATCGGCCTTGACAACGTCAGCCGGTTCAGCCCGGGAAGGCATGGCGTCATGACCTCCTCCAAGGGCGGATGGTTGTCTGACAACCACTTCTCCGCAACGATGGACGAGCTCGGGCTCATCAATCTCTGGCAGTGGGATCTCACATTCGAGGGTGACACCGTGACCCTGTCCCTCGAAAGTCTGGCCGGCGGCGAACTCCCCGCAACCGTCACTGGGACAATGGCGCGCTAAATCTTTTTCTGGCCGAGGCCACCCAATCACAGGTGTAGCAAACTGGTGGGTGGCACCAATGAGACTTCCGCCGCACGGTCGAGAGGCCTACGCCTGCGGGAGAGGAAGCCGGACCCCCGATCGAGACAACTCACGCCCAATCAAAACCCTGAGCGCCCGTTCGCCGTAACAACACATAAGACGTTTCATTTCGTATTGCAGGGTTTGGTCGGAGGTGGCGACACATGGGTTACCGCGCTCTGTTGTGTTTTGCGATCCTTCTTCTTGCGGGTTCAACTGCGCTGGCGGAAACCGACGAACGGAACATTTCGCCTGATGAGCTCCTCGCAGGCACCGCGCTCGGCCTGGGCCCCGATCCGCCTCTTATCGTCAGTAGTGACGAGGTCATGGCGCTGAGCGACGAGATGCGCGAGTTTCTTGCGAACCATGTCAGCAAACAGGCAGCAGACTCAGTCAAGCTCAAACAGCTGTCCGGTGCGGTCTTCAGCGAGCGCACATTCGGTCTCGAGTACGGTGAGGCCACGACTACCGCAGCGGAAACCTTCAGATCCTCACGGGGCAACTGCCTGTCGTTCACCCTCATGTTCGTGGTCTTGGCTCGTGGGGTGGGCATCGACGCGCGCTTTCAGGAGGTCGAAATCCCGCCCGAATGGTCGTTCGCCGAAGATACCTACATCTTGAACCGTCACGTCAACATTTATGTTGATCTCGGGATGCTCACAACGAGGGTAGTTGACTTCAACATCGCGGACTTCAAGACCGACTACGACATGCACATCGTTTCTGATGAGAGGGCATTGGCACACTTTTTCAACAACCTGGGTGCCGAGCTCATGCAGCAGGGCGATACGAGGCAGGCGTTTTACGCCTTCCGCAGAGCCATCGCCGAAAATGACCCGAGCTTCGCCCCGGCATGGGATAGCCTTGGCACCTTGTACGGCAGGGAGGGTCTTCCCTACCATGCGGAAGCTGCGTTTCTGCAAGCCCTCGAGATCGACAGGTCGGACCTCACCGCGATGAATAATTTGACCGCCCTGTACGATCGGCGTGGTGAACCGGACCTGGCCGTGCGCTACCGGAACAAGGTCAACTCACACCGCAAGCGGAATCCGTATTATCGATTTCAGCTGGCCCGGCTTGCTTACCATTCCAAGGACTACGACCTGGCAATCGACCATCTCAAATATGCCGTGCGCAAAGACAGAAGAGAAGATCGCTTCTGCGCTCTGCTCGGCCTGGTTTATCTCCAGACGGGTGATAAGGAAAAATCACTGAAATGGATGACCCGGGCCGAGAAATTGGCAGAGAACGACCCGTTGAAAGGCACTTACTCCTCGAAGATCGACAGGCTCATGTCGGCATCGCACTGAGCGGCGACTCTTCTGGGACACCAGTAGCTACGCGACCACAGCACATCATTGCGACCAGAACCGCCCATGTGCGCGGATGAACTGCGTCTTTTGGTCATAGCACGCTTGCGCACCCCTCGGTACAATAACCGGCCATGAACTTTGACACTCGTCGTCTGTCCCACCGAGCACAGAGCCTGTTGGCCCCCGGGTCGATCCCCGAATATCTTCAGCGACACTCCGAGGGTCTGAGCGACACCTTCGACCCGGTAGCCAACCCCGACGGGTACATCGGTCTGTGCGAAGCCGAAAATCGGCTGGTGGCGGAGATGGTGGCCGATCGCCTCGATCGAGTGCCGAGGGTGCCGGGCACCGTGCTCGGATATGACGCCATGACTGGTTCGGTACGGTTTCGCGAGCAACTCGGGAAATTCATGGGCCGGACCTTTCTCGGTCGCGAGTTCGGCCCAGAGCAGATCTCCGTCCTCGCGGGTGCCGGAAGCGCGCTTGAATTCCTGTTCCATGCCATTGGCGACCCGGGAGATGGCGTTCTGGTCCCCACGCCAAGCTATGCCGGGTTCTGGATGGATCTCGAGCTGCGCGCCGGGCTCACAATCGTCCCTGTTCACCGTTCGAGCGACGACTTTCAGCTGACCCCCGAGTTGCTCGACCGCGCCGTAGCCGCCGCCGGACGACCCATCAAGGCCCTGCTCTTCACCTCGCCCGACAACCCTCTGGGTACTGTCGCGTCACCCGACGAGATCAGCCGGGTCCTGGAGTGGGCGGACGACCGCGACCTGCACGTGGTCTTCGACGAGATCTACGCCCTGTCGGTCTTCGGCGAAAGCAATTTCACCAGCTGCGCCGAGCTCATACCGTCGCTCGGCGAACGGGTCCACATCGTCTGGGCCTTCTCCAAGGACTTCGGCGCTTCGGGGCTGCGTTGCGGCGTGTTCATCAGCGAGAACAAGGCCGTCAACGCCGCCGTCGGCGCGCTCGCCTACTGGGCGTGTTGCTCCGGACACACCCAGTACCTGCTTGGCGACATTATTTCCGACGAGAGCTGGGTCGATTCGTACATCGGTTCCATGAGGGAACTACTGCGCGGTGCCCACGCCCGCCTCGTGGCCGCATTGGATGCCGGCGGTATTCGCCACCTGCCGGCCGAGGCCGGCGTCTTCGTCCTGCTCGATCTCCGGTCGCACCTGACGGCACCAACGTGGGAGGCCGAGCACGCACTGTGGCTCGAAATTCTCGGGCAGGCTAGAGTCAACCTCACACCCGGCGCTGCGTGCCACATCGGCGAGCCCGGGTTCTTCAGGCTCTGCTATGCCGGGCAGCCACCGGAAACCGTGGAGACCGGTGTCCGTCGGATCGTCAGCCTCCTCGGCTGAGGCCATGCTCGGGAGGGTGAACCCCTCCTCTCAAATTGAAATTTCGAGTGTGTTGAGCCGTCCTCTATGTGACACCTCGACGTAACCGCTATCCCGCGGAAACGGTGGTGCATCTTCTCCGTCCGAATTCCGTATATTCCTGGAGGAAAGATGGCGAACATTGGACGTTTGATTGGTGTGATCGCGGCCATTGTGCTGGTCGTGGGCGCCGCTGTTTTTCTCTTCTTCCGGTCGGGGATTGCCTCTGAAGGCCTGTACCGCATGCAGACAGCAGTCGGTCTTGACGCGGCGGCGCCTGAACGCCACGTTGTGCCCGAGACCTTCAAGGGGTGGGCCGTCGTCCACTACGCGGTGGAGGGCGCTCCACCGCTCGTAGAAGAAGACGGCGCTGTAATTCTGGAGTACCCCACCACCGGTCGACTCGATACCTCGGCGCCTGCCCCCGACGACGAGGGATTCCTCCATCGCGGCTACTACAGACGAACGGCCGGTGGTCTGGCGCCGCTTTCACGGGTGGGTGATATCTGGGGCGAGTTCAGCCATCGCCAGTTTCTGGACTTCGGAAGCGAGGGCGGTGGTCGTTCCTCGGGGTTCTTCGTCGGTTCGATGACCGAGTTTCTCGATACCGAATGGCCGGCCGAGCATGGCAAACCGGTAGGGATTCAAGAGTAAAGCGCCGCGGAGGCAGCCCCGCAGGAAGGGATGAACCCCTCACCTACGAAATCTCTGTCGATTCAGCGTTTCCTGCCCGCCCATCCGGCAGGCGGGACGCCTACCCCACAATTGAATCCAACACCTACGACTGGTTTTTGGGTTCGTAGGGGCGGGGTTTATCCCCGCCCGAGCCAACGCATTGCAAGCGGCAAAAATGAGTTCATGCAACCCAATGCACCCCCAAACAGGAATTCTTTCGGCTCTCGAGGGTTTAGAACTTGAGTTGGGGTGAGTTCAAACAATTGACATATCTGTGCCACCGACGTCGGTGGTGAGCTGGAGGAGTGGGAATGATCGGCAGAAGTATCTCGCAGTATAAGGTGACGTCGAAGCTCGGAGAGGGAGGCATGGGGGAAGTGTGGCGCGCCGAGGACACAACTCTCGGTCGGGACGTGGCCCTCAAAATGCTGCCCGAAGTCTTCGCAAAGGATCCGGACCGCCTGGCCCGTTTCGAGCGCGAAGCCCGGGTACTGGCATCGCTCTCCCACCCGAACATTGCCGGCATCCACGGTCTCGAAGAAGTCGACGGCAAGCGCTTCCTGGTGATGGAGCTGGTAGAAGGAGAGACTCTGGCGGAGCGCATTCAGCAAGGACCCATGCCGATAGAAGAGGTGGTGCGCATCGCCAAGCAGATTGCGGATGCTGTGGAGGCGGCGCACGAGAAGGGCGTGGTGCACCGGGATCTGAAGCCCGCGAACGTAAATATCACCCCGGATGGGAACATCAAGGTGCTGGACTTCGGTCTCGCCAAGGCGCTGACCGGTGACCCAATGTCCGGCGATTCCATGGATCAGGACCTGTCACTGTCGCCGACAATGACGAAGGCGATGACAGGGATGGGGATGCTGCTGGGCACTGCCGGATACATGAGCCCTGAGCAGGCCCGGGGCAAGCCGGTGGACCGCCGGGCGGACATCTGGGCCTTCGGCTGCGTTTTGTATGAGATGCTGACCGGCCAGCGGCTGTTCACCGGTGAAACGGCCACCGATGTGATCGGCGCAGTGGTCCACAAAGAGCCGGACCTCGACGAGCTGTCGTCGAAAGTCCCGACCCGCATCCGGCGCCTGCTCGAGCGCTGCCTGCAGAAGGATTCGTCCCGCCGCCTGCAGTCGATCGGCGATGCGCGGATCGCCCTCCAGGAGTGGCTGGAAAACCCCGAAGAACCAGCGGTCGAAGCCGCCAGTACTCGGCCCGGCTGGTTGCCTTGGGCCGCGGCTGCAGTTGCAGGGTTAATTGGTCTCGCGCTGGGAAGCTTCCTCCTGGGTTCGAATGAGCAAGAGCCTCCGCTGGTGCAGCGATTCGCTGTCGAGCTCGCGGATGAGCCGCTGTTCGGGGGCCGGGGTGCCGCTGCGGTTCCCTCGCCCGATGGCCGCTATCTCGCATACGCGACGGCGATTGACGGGGGCGGCTCGATGTACTTGCGTCCTCTCGATCAACTCGAGAGTCTGCAGGTGGCCACCGGACAGTCCCGTGAGTGGCCGCACAACGCCTTCTTCTCACCCGACAGCCAATGGTTGGCATTCTTCACTGTCGCCGAGCTCAAGAAAATGCCTGTGACCGGAGGCTCACCCATCACCCTGGCCGAAACCGACATGCCGCGCGGCGGCAGCTGGAGCACAGACGGGCGGATTGTCTTCGCACCGGAATCCGGCGTTGGACTGTCGATCGTGCCGGCGGCTGGCGGCGAGGTCGAGCCGTTGACCACGATTCCGGAAGAGGAGGGCTTTCAGAGCCACCGCTATCCGCAGTGGCTGCCCGGTGACCGGGCAGTGCTCTTCACCTCCGTCGATGCGTCAGGAACCCGTCTCGAAATCGTCGAGGTCGGGAGCGGAGAGCGTCGAGTGCTCCACGAGGGCGGTTTCTATGGCCGCTACATTCCAACGGGCCACGTGCTTTTCGTCGACGGAGATGCGGTCTTCGCGATGCCCTTCGACGTCGATCGACTCGAACGGACAGGTTCACCGATGCCGGTTCTCGAGGGAGTCGCTTCGTTTCCGCCCGGAGGTCAAGCGCAATATCACGTCTCGGACACCGGACTGCTCGTCTACCGGCCTGGTTCCGACGAATTGGATCCCTTCTCGATCTCCTGGGCTGACCGCTCCGGGCGACTCGAGAGCCTGTGGGACGACGAGGGCATCTACGGCTCGCCCCGACTCTCCCCCGACGGCCGCCGACTTGTGGTCTCGGTCCAGCGCGGGGACGACTGGGACGTCTGGGTCTACGATATCGAGCGAGAAGTTGCAACCCGTCTCACATTCGAAAGCGGCTACGATGCCGATCCGGTGTGGTCTCCCGACGGGCGTTATGTCGCCTTCGCCTCCGATCGCGACGAAGGTCAAATGGCGACCTACCGCACGCGCAGCGACGGCACCGGCGAGGCAGAGCGTTTGATCGAGCCGGGCAAGCTCGAGTTCCCGGCACCGCTCAGCTGGTCACCCGATGGCACTCATCTGATGTTGTTATCCCCGGGACCGAACGGTTCGGATGATCTCTGGCTCCTCCCTGCGGAAGGCGGCGAACCGGAGCCCTACCTTGCTTCGCCCTTTGACGAGAGTGACGGACACTTTTCGCCGGATGGGCGATGGATCGCCTACCTCTCCAACGAGACTGGAGGCGCGGAGATCTACGTGCGCTCGACGCAGGGTCCGGGGAAATGGCAGGTCTCGGACGGAGGTGGCTGGCAGCCGCTGTGGTCGGGTGATGGGAAAACTTTGTTCTTCCGCAGCCGCGAAGGACTGAACGCGGTCGAGGTCGAGGCCGACGGTGATGAGTTCCGCGTGGGTCGTCCCGAGTTCCTCTTCGGGGACATATTCGGTGGACCAGCAGGGGTGCAGGTGCCAGGCTACCTCTTCTATGACTACGACGTCAGCGCCGACGGCGAACGGTTCGTCGTCTTCCCTCGCCGGACCGAACAGGATTCCGGTTCATCGACCGTTCACGTCGTCAGTGGCTGGTTCGAGGAGCTTCAACGGCTGACGGCCGGCGGTGGCAGGTAGGTTCTGCAGCCCAATGCGGGCGCTGAGGTGCCCATGGGCACCCGTGCACGCGGGGAATGGAGAATCGGAATCAGCCGCGCTCATTATCTGGTAAGATGAGAAGTAGCAATTAATTAACCTGAACAAAAGGGTAAAACGTGCCCCCCATAAAACCCTTGGTACTGGTGGCCGGAGTCCCGCGGAGTTCTTTCGAGGAACTCGCCCCGGTGCTGGACCGCCACAAGCTCACGGTTGTTCAGGCACCGTCAGCTGAAGATGCGATGATGTTTGCGCACTCAGAGCGAGTCGAACTCGTAGTTCTTGCAATTGAACCCACTACGATGAGCCTCGAGAAAGTAATTCGAACGATCCGCGCAGCGTCGTCGGCATCCAAAAAGGCGTCGCTGCTCGTGCTGTCCAAACCCGGCAACGAAGACGAGGCCCGCCAGTTCATCGGCCGCGGCGTCAACCGGGTCATGCTGGGCATTGACCATCCCAAACTCATCGCCCAAGGGGTCGCTGACCTTCTCGCGATTGCCTCGCGGACGACCTTGCGGTTGACCACCCAGCTGTTCATTAGATTTGCCGACGGCTCGGAGGAGTCGCTGGGTGCAGTCATCAACCTGTCGGCGTCCGGTCTGTTGCTGGAAACGGACGCTGATCTCGAGCCGGGGCAACACGTCGTCCTTTCCATCGATATCGACGGCCAGGACGAACCTGTTTCGGCAAAGGCCGAAATCACCCGTAAGGCCGACCCCAATCGCGATGGTGTGGAGGGCGTTGGCGTCCGTTTCCTCACGTTCGCAGGCGACAGTCAAAAGCGGCTTGAAACCATGCTCGGCAGAGCTTTCCACATTCCAGTCGATGAGGTGCGTACAACATCCTGAATGCGGTTTGTGGCACCCGTAATGGAATCCGTAATGTGGCAACCGTCTCGCCCATGCAACAATAAATATCGTGGAAGACAGTAGAAAGATCACCCCGCTCGAGTGGGCCATCGAAAAGGTAAGGTGGCAGAACCCGCGCATCCGGACTCTCCTGGGGTCCGTGAAGAGTCTCGACGGTGTGCTCGAGAGCAACTTCGCCATTCTCCACTGCTCGCCCACCCGACTCCTGGAGATCTGGGACACGGTTCGCGCCGTATGCCTGGTTGTGCAGACCAAGGTCACCCGGTTGATGGAGATGCCCTCGGTGCTGCCGGGCCTCGACGAGGCGGTACGAAACGCTCGCGACACGATCACCTTTCTCGACAGTGAGGTTTTCTCCCACATCGACCGCTTTCCAGATCGTCCCGAAGAACACCAATACGACGAGCTGCGGAAAATCCTGTGCATCACCATCGGCAAGCTACACGGGTTCCTGGTCAACACCCTCGGCGAAATCCTCGCCGCCGACCCGCGGAGCCAGCACGACGTCGACTACTTTCTTGCTCGCAAATTTCCCCGCGATGTCGAGGAATCGGAGTGGCTGGAAACCTCAGTGCGTCGCCTCGAAACCGATCTCTCGCAGCTGAACGCCCGAAGGCACCCCGACCTCGGATCCGTCATCGAGTCTGTGGCCAAGACGGGCCAACTCCCGTCACCCGAGGTGTGGCAGAGTCTGGCGGCGTTTCTCGACGCGCTCGAGTCCGATTTCGCACCAAAGCTCCAGAGCATTGTGGGCCTTCACGCGATTCGCTTCGGAGAGCTCGAGACCCTGCAGGCACACACGCGCGATCTTCCCGAATCCTGTCGCGTCGTCGCCGAACTTTATGCCACAGCCGAGGTCGTCCTCCATACCATCGGGGACGAAAGCCAGACGCCCAGTTGCGTGGCCGCGGATGTCGAACGTGTTCTGTGCTCGCGAATCATCACCTGCCTGCGAGTCGTCGAGGACGAGCTTCGAGATCTGGCGACTTTCGTTCCCCTGTGGCTGAGCAGTATCGAAAAAAGACGATCGTTGATGCTCCGCTCGAAAGACGACGTTGCCGACGACATGGGCCACGAAGACCTCTCATAAATCAAACAAAAAATCAGCAAAGGTGCCACTGATCACGACCTCATAACGAGGCAACGCGAACGGTAGCGGCCGCTTGAATGTTTGCCGAGGCCTAAGGCCTGGGCATCTGCGAGCCCTTGATCTCGCAACAGGGTGCGAGTACCATTTTCCCGAAACGTACATGTTGATCATTGTGGAATATCCATACATGAGCCGGGTTTTGTGCCCGAGATCCGCTTCAAAGGGGGGAGCTATGTTCGAATCGCGCTGCAAATCGTACGCAAGGAATACCAAAGAGACCCAATGGATCATAGGTTTGGCGGTCGCGTTCGTGTTGACCCTCCTACCGCAAGCGGTGTTCGGCCAGGTCATCGCCTACGACATGGTAGGCAGTGCGAGCCAGAACCTGACCAGCTACACCAATCCGTGGACCGACGCTTTCGCGTCAGGAAGTGACGGTTTCCAGAAGTACCAGCGCGGCGTTTCGCCATCCATCCCCTACGGTGTGCTCGACGACAGCCTGAGCATTTATACCGGCGACAACCTCGGAATCATCAAGGAGGGCAACACTGATATCTTCTTCGGCGTCACGGACACTGTGAACCCAAACAACAGTGGAGGGGTGGTCGCGACCTGGGTCTTTGATATCAGCGGAGCGAGCGGTCTCGAGCTGTCGATCGACATGGGGGCAATGGGCGACTTCGAGTCGAACGACCACTTCAGCTGGACCTACAGTATCGACGGGTCGGCAGCGGCACCAGCATTTGAAAACGCCGTCGACGAAGCCGGTTCCCAAACCTACACCCTCGAAGGTGGAGCGAGCTTCACGCTCGACGATCCGATGCTCATGCAGGGGACAATCCTCACCAATGACCTGCAGACATTCACAGCACCGATTACCGGTACGGGCAACCAACTCACCTTGACGCTGACCGCCAGCACCGACGGCGGCTCGGAAACATTCGCATTCCAGAACATCGTCATCACCGGAAGCGTCCCAACGGAAATCGCCTATGACATGGTAGGCAGTGCGAGCCAGAACCTGACCAGCTACACCAATCCGTGGACCGACGCTTTCGCGTCAGGAAGTGACGGTTTCCAGAAGTACCAGCGCGGCGTTTCGCCATCGATCCCCTACGGTGTGCTCGACGACAGCCTGAGCATTTATACCGGCGACAACCTCGGAATCATCAAGGAGGGCAACACTGATATCTTCTTCGGCGTCACGGACACCGTGAACCCAGACAACAGTGGAGGGGTGGTCGCGACCTGGGTCTTTGATATCAGCGGAGCGAGCGGTCTCGAGCTGTCGATCGACATGGGGGCAATGGGCGACTTCGAGTCGAACGACCACTTCAGCTGGACCTACAGTATCGACGGGTCGGCAGCGGCACCAGCATTTGAAAACGCCGTCGACGAAGCCGGTTCCCACACCTACACCCTCGAAGGTGGAGCGAGCTTCACGCTCGACGATCCGATGCTCATGCAGGGGACAATCCTCACCAATGACCTGCAGACATTCACAGCACCGATTGCCGGTACGGGCAACCAACTCACCCTGGTTCTGACCGCCTACACCGACGGCGGCTCCGAAGCGTTCGCATTCCAGAACATCATCATCCGAGGCGGAGGCGGCCCACCAACCTCCCCCATCATCATCAACGAAACTGACGCCGACACTGCCGGAACCGACACCCTCGAGTTCGTCGAGCTCTATGACGGTGGTACTGGGTAACGTGCCACTCGATGGTCTGACCGTTGTCTTCTATAACGGCAATGGCGACACTTCGTACAACGCCTTCGATCTCGACGGATACACAACCGACATCAACGGTTTCTTCGTCCTCGGGAATTCTTCGGTTTCCCCGCCCCCGGGGATCGTGTTTCCGGGCAACGGCCTGCAAAACGGCGCAGACGCAGTCGCCCTTTACCTGGGCGACGCCACAGACTTCCCCAATGGCACTCGCAGTGACGACGACAGATCTGATTGATGCCATCGTCTACGACACCAACGACGGTGACGACGCCGAACTGCTGGTCCTTCTCAACCCGGGCCAACCTCAGGTCAACGAGGGCGAGGCCGGCAACAAGGACGGCCACTCCAACCAGCGCTGCCCCAACGGCGAGGGCGGTCGCCCTCAATACCGAGACCTATCTCCCAAGGCCACCAACACCCGCCGCCGAAAACGTATGCGGTGCCCTACCCGTGGCGCTCGAGATCTTCGAGATCCAGGGCGCCGGCGCGGCGAGCCCGTTCGACGGGGTTCTCGTAACAACGGTCGAAAATGTCGTCACCGCGGTGGCACCGAACGGCTTCTTCATGCAGACGCCAACAGACAGAACCGATGGAGACATCGATACCTCCGACGGGATCCTCGTATACACCGGAGGGAGCGTCACCGTGGCAGTCGGCGATCAGGTCGAAGTCACAGGCACCGTGCAGGAATTCTACGGAATGACCGAGATCGCCGGATCGCCTATCGTCACGATCGACGGAACCGGATCAGTGCCGGCACCCGTATCCTTCGGTGCTCTTGTCCCATCGCCGGATCCACTATTCCCCTCATGCGCTATCGAGTACGAGTGCTATGAAGGAATGCTGGTCGAAGTCGCCACTGGCACCGTCGCCGCCTCCAACCAGGCGTTCGGCTCCTCCGACCCGTTCGCAGAGATCCACGTCGTCGCACGTAGCGGGCGGGCATTCCGTGAGCCGGGCATAGAGTTTCCGGGCCTCGTCGATCTCCCAGTTTGGGACGGCAACCCCGAGGTCTTCGAGCTCGACGCCGACAAGCTCGGTCTACTGTTCGATTTCATCCCGGCGGGTTCGACATTCAGTGCTCTGGGTGTGATCTCTTTCGAGTTCAACCACTACGAGCTGTGGCCCACCGAGCTCACCATCAACGAGACGGCGGCGCTACCTGATCCGGTGCGTCCGGCCGAACCGAACGAGCTGACTGTCGGCTCACTCAATCTCTTCCGTCTGTTCGCCGATGACACCCTGGCACTGACGAAGCTCTCGTCATACATCCACGAGGCCCTGCGCTCGCCGGACATCTTGGCGGTTCAGGAGGTGGACACCCTCAGCGTGCTCCAAGATCTCGCCGACCAGATCTACACCGACACCTCGGGTGCTGTGGACTACACCGCCTATCTCGCGGAGGGTAACGATGTCGGCGGCATCGACGTCGGATTCCTGGTTCGCCAGGGCGTCACGGTTTCGAACGTGATCCAGCTCGGTGCGGACGAGCTTTTCTACTACGACGACCCGGCGTCGCTCCTGCACGATCGGCCGCCACTACTGCTCGAGGCAATCTGCGACGCCTTCCCGATCAAGGTCATGGTGGTCCATATGCGTTCCCTTAACGGCATCGAGTCTGAGCGCACACAGCAGAAGCGCTTCGAGCAGGCCGAATCGGTCGCGCAAATGGTGCAGGACATCCAGGACGTAGACCCGGACGTTCATCTGGCTGTGGTGGGTGATTTCAACGCGTTTGAATTCACCGATGGCTATGTCGACCTGGCAGGGATTATCAAGGGCGACTACGAGCCCTCGGACAGCCTGGTGTGCGATTTCAATTCGTGCACCGACCTGGTTGATCCTGATCTGACCGACGAGATTCTCCTGATCCCGGCGGCTGAGCGCTACTCGTTCATCTTCCGCGACAAGTTCAACCCTGAAGGCTCTCGAGGTGACGCCCAGATCCTCGATCACGCCATGACCTCCGCCGGTCTCGGTGACCTGGTACAGGGCTTCGAGTACGGCCGCGGCAACGCTGATGCTGCCGAGGTGTTGCTCGATGACGATGGCACTCTGGCACCGCTACCATTGCGGGCCTCCGACCACGACGGCCTGGTGCTCTACCTGTTCAAGGACGAGGACCACGACGGCATACCCGACGCCGAGGACGCCTGTCTCGGCACCTCGATCCCCGAGGGCGTGCCAACCAAGCGACTGGGCACCAATCGATGGGCACTGGTCGATGGTGATGGTGTCTTCGACACCACAAAGCCCAATGGAAGAGGCAGGGGCCTCGACCGGTCCTTTACCATCGAAGACACCGCAGGCTGCTCGTGCGAGCAGATCATCGACGAGCTCCACCTCGGCAAGGGACACGAGAAGTTCGGCTGCAGCATCGGGGTCATGGAGACCTGGATCGAGGAGGTGCAGGACTGAGCCGATCAACGCGTAAACAACTCCGCCCCGGAGCGGCGGAGTGATCTCGATCGGGAGCCCGGAGGCAACTCCGGGCTCTTATTTTTGGAAGCGCGGCACCCGTTCATCATCGGTGTTGTACGGGCGTGATCTATCCCGCCCCATTTGTGGTGCGGCCGTCTCGGCTGCACTGTGCGGGCGGGACGCCCGCACAACAACGATGTGCCTCAAGGAACGCGCAAGGGCGGCATGGATGCCACCCCTAGATCTCCTGCCCCAACGAAACATGTGGCAATAATCCCCATCCGATCCGGTAAGATGGCTAGTAGGAGTTCAACGGATTGGTTAAGGAGGAATACCCACCATGAGATCCGTGGTTCTGGTGGCCGGTGTCCCGCAGAGTTCATTTGGAGAGCTTACGCCGGTGCTCGACCGTCAAAAGCTCACGGTCATTCAGGTCCCGTCCATCGAGGATGCGGTGATGTATGCCCGCTCGGCTCGGGTCGAGTTGATCATCCTCGGGACCGAGCCGACCCCGATGGACCTCGAAGAGGTCATCGAGAAGATCCGGTCGCAGTCCTCGGCCTCCAGAAATGCATCACTCCTCGTGATGGCCGAACCCCAATCCGAGGACAACGTCCGCCAACTCATCGGCCACGGCGTCAACCGGGTCATGCTGACGGTCGATCCCCCGAAACTCGTCTCCCTCCAGGTGGCCGAGCTTCTCGAAATCGCCCCGCGCGCGAGTTTGCGGTTGAGCTCGAGGATGCTGGTCGAGGTAGAGGACGGCTTCGCGGAGGCGCTGGGCGCCGTCGTTAACATTTCAGCGGCGGGTCTGCTCCTGGAGACCGAGGCCGACCTCGAACCGGGCCAGCATGTCATCATCTCGATCGACGTCGGTCCTCAATTGGAGCCCGTCGCGGCCAAGGCTGAGATCGTGCGCAAGACCGATCCGGATCGCGAAGGTATCGAGGGCATCGGGGCTCAATTCCTCTCTTTCGCCGGCGACAGCCAAAACCGGCTTGAGACCATCCTCGGAGATGCTTTCTGCATCCCGATCGACGAGGTGCGGACAGCGTCCTAGTAATCACTGGACGGCGACCTCACGCCGATTGGACTTCTACCTGACCGGGTTCGATCGAGAGGTTGTGGCCGGTAGGCACATTTGTTCTTGTACGAATGTGTAAATGTGTAGGTGCGGGCGTGATCTATCCCGCCCCATTTGTGGTGCGGCCGTCTCGGCTGCACTGTGCGGGCGGGACGCCCGCACAACAACGATGTGCCTCAAGGAACGCGCAAGGGCGGCATGTATGCCGCCCCTATAGCTCCTGCCTCAACGAGGCATGTGGCAATAATCCCCATCCGATCCGGTAAGATGGCTAGTAGGAGTTCAACGGATTGGTTAAGGAGGAATACCCACCATGAGATCCGTGGTTCTGGTGGCCGGTGTCCCGCAGAGTTCATTTGGAGAGCTTACGCCGGTGCTCGACCGTCAAAAGCTCACGGTCATTCAGGTCCCGTCCATCGAGGATGCGGTGATGTATGCCCGCTCGGCTCGGGTCGAGTTGATCATCCTCGGGACCGAGCCGACCCCGATGGACCTCGAAGAGGTCATCGAGAAGATCCGGTCGCAGTCCTCGGCCTCCAGAAATGCATCACTCCTCGTGATGGCCAAACCCCAATCCGAGGACAACGTCCGCCAACTCATCGGCCACGGCGTCAACCGGGTCATGCTGACGGTCGATCCCCCGAAACTCGTCTCCCTCCAGGTGGCCGAGCTTCTCGAAATCGCCCCGCGCGCGAGTTTGCGGTTGAGCTCGAGGATGCTGGTCGAGGTAGAGGACGGCTTCGCGGAGGCGCTGGGCGCCGTCGTTAACATTTCAGCGGCGGGTCTGCTCCTGGAGACCGAGGCCGACCTCGAACCGGGCCAGCATGTCATCATCTCGATCGACGTCGGTCCTCAATTGGAGCCCGTCGCGGCCAAGGCTGAGATCGTGCGCAAGACCGATCCGGATCGCGAAGGTATCGAGGGCATCGGGGCTCAATTCCTCTCTTTCGCCGGCGACAGCCAAAACCGGCTTGAGACCATCCTCGGAGATGCTTTCTGCATCCCGATCGACGAGGTGCGGACAGCGTCCTAGTAATCACTGGACGGCGACCTCACGCCGATTGGACTTCTACCTGACCGGGTTCGATCGAGAGGTTGTGGCCGGTAGGCACATTTGTTCTTGTACGAATGTGTAAATGTGTAGGCCATCTTTACCATCCCTTTCTCCTTTCTTCGCTCTCTACATCTGCAAGCACTACCCGTGATGGACCAGGGTTTTGTCTCTCGGCTCCCCTCCGGCTGTTCTGAACAGATCTCCCAGGCCGGCAGACTCTCGATCGCGCCCTGCTTCTCCTCCCCCGCCGTCCCCTCCGCTCCGGTCCTTCCCACTCCCACATCCTCCCGCGCCTCACCCCTCCTTCTCCTCCCCCCCCTCCCTCCCCCCCACCCCTCAACCACCGAAAGGCCAATCCGCTGCACTCGCTCAGCTTCTCCACTCCCTCCCCTGGCCCCCATCCGGTTAGAATCATCCGGCTATGGAGACGCCTTTTTCTCACACCGGAGAGTTGGCAGCGCTGGCGACCGCCTTCTGTTGGACCGTCAGCGCCCTAGCCTTCCAGACTGCCGGCCGTCGCGTCGGCTCGCTGCCGGTCAATCTGATCCGCCTGGTCATGGCGGTTTTTCTCCTGGGCGCGTTCACCTGGGTTACCAGAGGCACGCCGCTGCCGATGGATGCATCCCCTCACGTCTGGGTGTGGCTGGCGCTGTCGGGCCTGGCGGGTTTCACGATCGGAGATCTGTGCCTGTTTCGTGCGTTCGTCCTGGTCGGGGCGCGGATTTCCATGCTGATGATGACAACGGTACCGCTCTTCACCACGATATTCGGCTTCCTGGTCATGCACGAGGTTTTAACCCCGAAGCAGTTCGCCGGCATGGCGCTCACCATCGCCGGGGTGTCGTCGGTGGTTTTGGAAAGACGCCGGGACGCAAACGGCAAGACCGAGCGCCTCCCGCTGACCGGAGTCCTCTTGGCTCTTTGCGGCGCCGTCGGACAGTCGCTCGGCCTGGTCCTTGCAAAGTACGGCATGGGCAGTTACGACGCCTTCGCCTCCACCCAGATTCGGGTGATCGCAGGAATCATCGGGTTCTCGGTCGTCTTCACGGCAACCGGCCGGTGGCCGCGGGTCCGCGCCGCGCTCGGGGACCGGCGGGCCATGACCAGCACCGGCATCGGCGCCTTCTTCGGCCCGTTCATCGGCGTGTCGCTGTCACTCATCGCAGTGCAGTACACCGAAGCCGGCGTCGCCGCCACCCTGATGGCCCTTACTCCGGTCTTGATCATCCCGGTGTCCGTGATCTTCTACCGCGAGCACGTAGCGTGGCCGGCTGCGGTCGGGGCAGCGGTCGCGGTCTGCGGCAGCGCGCTTCTCTTTCTCTAAATTATGCTCGGGAGGGGATAAACCCCTCCCCTACAATTCTGGAAATGGCGTCGAATAGAACATGAACGGGCGGGACCTGTCCCGCCCTTGTTCGCTGACATCCGCTTGATCGAGCAAGGGCGGCATGTATGCCGCCCCTACAGAGATTGGGAAGAATTCGCAGGGAAGGGCGTCGAATTGACCATTATAGGGGTAGGGATCCCCGGTTACCCGGGGACCCCTCCCTCCGAACCGTGCGTGCGGTTCTCCCGCACACGGCTCTCCAGTCGGCGGTTCACCTCCGAGAGGACTGACTGGCCGCTGCATGGGCTGCGACAAATGAGAACACCCCATGCTTGGCAAAGAAGGCGTTGGGCCAGCGTTGATGATCCGAGCCACGTCCCCGGCCTTTCCGGTGCCGACGTCTACGGAGAATGCTCCGCAGGCGCATTCGGATCCACTGGTCGAGTCGGGGAACGTGGTCCGATGGCTGTGTTTGAAATACTCAAACCAGCCACGGGTGGATCGGTTCAGATTCACGATGATTGCTTCCAAGCTGTGTCCGTTGTTACGTCGGGTTTTGCTGCGCACGTTATCCTTGAGTCGCTTCAGGCTCTTGTCGCTCGGCCAACGGTAGCCGCGCTCGAAGTGGTATCCCAAGAAGTCGAATCCGCCGCGCTGGCTTGCATCCACCAGCCGGGTCTTCTCAGGGTGCAGTGTCAGCCCTGCCCCATCCACCCATTCCTGGATCAGCTCGAGCACCAGCTGGGCCTCTCGTTCTGAGCGACATTGCACGATGAAATCATCGGCGTATCGCGTCATTTCGAATCCCTGCTGTGCCATGAGTTGGTCCAACGGGTCAAGGTAGATGTTTGACAGTAGTGGGCTGATCACCGCTCCCTGGGGAGTCCCAGTTTCGGGCGCCCAGTTCCGCGTGGTCTCCATAATGTCCTGATTCAGGTAGGACTCGACCAGTGTTAGCACTCGACTGTCACTGATCTTTTCGCCTACCCGAGCCAGCAGCTGCTCGTGAGGGATGGTGTCGAAGTAGCTCTTCAGATCCGCATCAACTACCCACGTGTACTCCCGCTTCAGCAACGCGTCGACTCGACGCAGTGCATCCTTGCACCCTCGTCCGGTCGAAATCCGTAGCTGTGTTCGGCGAAGTCTCGCTCGTAGATCGGTTCCATCACATTGCGAAGTGCTGTCTGCACCACGCGATCTCTCACTGTCGGTATCCCTAACGGCCTCGTCTGACCCTTCTTGCCAGGTTTGGGTATCCACACCCGACGAACTCCTTGGGGCTCATACCTGTCTTCCGCAAGTGCTTCCGATATCCACTCCAGGTTCTGCTCCAGCCGGTCCGCAAACATCGCGATCGTCTGGTGGTCCACTCCCGCACTCCCCCGATTCTTCGTGACCTTGTCAAAGGCCGCCTCGAGGTTGCTCGGTCTGTAGACCTTGTCTATCAAGCTGAACCACATGCCTCCTTTCACCCCCCGTTCGAGGGCCGTCAGCATGCGATCAGTCCAAACACAAGGTTCGACCCACGACCATCTGGCCCGGGTCTCTCCGACTTGTTTAGCCTTCTTAGGCACTTCCGCCGATTTCACTTCCTTGCCCTCGTCCTTCACGCATCCACCTTCCTGCCCTCCTTTGCTCCACGCCCATTACGACGCTTCATTACTACTACGAGGGCTCTGACTCCTGTACGGTTCTCCTCTCCGCACAGGTCTCCCTGCTTCACGTGCCTGCCTTCCGACCATTCAACCCCCAAACACCGAGCAGCCCCTCTGTCGTTGCTTTGTCACGCCACATCAGCTCGACAGACCTTCCACTTTCGTGGTCTGGACTTCGCCATTCCTACGCTGCTCGTCGTCAGCGCCCGCCGAATCGAGTTCGTCATCCTGCAGACTGTCGTTCACCTCCCGTTGCTCCCCACCCCGCATCACTGCGACGCAGTTACGTTCGGTTTCAGGCCCGTGGCGCAGGCCTGACGGGGACTTCCACCCCACTGATAGGCACGCTTGCAGGCGCCGTAGGGGCGGGACCTGTCCCGCCCTTGTTCGCTGACATCCGCTTGATCGAGCAAGGGCGGCATGTATGCCGCCCCTACAGAGATTTGGAAAAAATTCGTAGGGGCGGGGTTTATCCCCGCCCGAGCCACCGCATCACAGCTAGCGACAATGCATCAATGCGGAACGTGGCGCCAAATCCGCTATCGGGGCTGGGCAACTCCAGGGCGGGTGCGCCGGGTCGCGCGTCGAAGCCGCAGCCGCGGCTCGCATGTGTAGCTCTCGAAATGTCGGAGCACCTGGCCCACCCACGCGGGCGTTGCCGTGGTTTCCCAGACGTTGATAAACCACAGGAAGTGATCGAGTGCCTCCGCATGCGAATAGTCTTTGAACCAGGGACCGACGTCTCCGAAAAGTGGCTCGTGAATTTCCAACATCTGAACCGGTCCATCACACCAGGGAGAAAAATCCTTCAAATCGACGTATCTGAGATCCGGGTTTGCGAAGGTCTTGAAGTGGACCCGTCCCGCGCCCGTATCAAAGACTATGCTCCACTGCGACGCGTGTTCGGAGAAATGCTGCCCGGCGATGGCTTCGAGGGTATCGAAGGCAAACTCGATACCCTCGTCGACGGTTGTCCCGTCAAAGCTCGACAGCCGATCCGCCGCAATACAGAATCGCTGATCCGAATTATCCATCCACGAATAGTCTCCGGAGCCTCCATAAACGTTCCACATGCGCAAACACCCGTCATAGAACCAGTTAGTCGATGCCCTCACCGGGAGGTCTTCACCGGTGTACACAACGAGCTCGCCGTCGATGTACTCGATGACCGCCGAGGCGCCGAATCGGTCGGCGATCAGATAATGATCAACGGTGATATTGCGTACCAGATCGTCCGATGCGATGACATCGGCGACGGTTTCGCATGTGTCGAGGATGTACTGCAGCCAGAACCCGGAATCGACCACCGGCCGGTGGTCGGGTGGTTGACTGACCGACTGCGGCAAGGCCATGGTGCTCATGACCAGCCCTTCCTCGTTCATCCCACCCCAGGGGTAGTGATACCCGACAAAGTTGAAGGTGACGCTCGCATAGGCCGAAACCCACTCGGCATTGACACCGGTTGCGCTTGGAATGATCCCGGTCTTGCGGACGCCTCGTGGGTTGATAAAGAGCTGCCCCCTGGTGTGGCGCCGAAAGTCGAGGTTTGCACCGAATAGCAGGCTCCCACCGGCTGTCACCGAAATGGCCGAACACCCGGACCCCGCACCCAACGGAACCGAGCCCGACGCATCCCTCCCGATCTCGGTCTGAGTGCAACCGCCAGCCACGATTCCAACCGCGACCAGCACCGTGAGCATTTGACGTTTCATCATTATCAGTATCGGTCTCCACACACCAATTGAACACTGTCACCCGGCCGTCGCCTCGCATCAGGCGGCACCCAAGTGCTGTCTCCTATATTGATACGCGAAAAAACAATAGTTTCCATGCAAAAGATGAAGTGCTGTTCGTCGAGAATCGCCTCTGCCACCGGCACAGGTATTCCACGTCGCCAGGGTGCCAACCATGCCCAGGGGGAATAACCCTGGTTCTCTTGCGTAGTGATTGCAGAGTGATATCATATTGATATAGAAGGAGGTCCAAAATGGTCGCAGAAAAAACCTACTCACCCATAAACGGCTGGTTCCCGCTCTTCGTGAACCTGATCATGATCGTCGGAGGGCCGTGGCTGATCATTTCGAAGGCCATCGCCCTCGGTTCCTACGGGGGGAGCCAGAACCTCCTGCCGATGTTGGGCGGGATCATCGTCACCATTCTCGCAGTCATCAACATCTTCGGCTTCATGGCCATCCAACCCAACCAGGCGCGGGTCCTCCTCCTCTTCGGCAAGTACAAGGGCTCCGCTTTGAAAAGCGGTTTCTTCTGGGTCAACCCGTTCTTCTCGAAGAAAAAGATCTCCCTCCGCATCCGCAACTTCGAGACCGGATCGATCCACACTCCCGAGCAGAAATCCGCCCAGGGACAGGTCATCCAGGCGAAGAGCAGGACCGGCGGCCGGCCGTCCAAGGTCAACGACCGCGATGGCAACCCGATCGACATATCTGCAGTGGTCGTCTGGCGGGTGGTCAACACCGCCGAAGCCCTCTTCGAGGTCGATGACTTCGAAGACTTCGTCGCAGTGCAGAGCGAGGCGGCACTCCGAAACATGGCCAGCAGGCACCCCTACGACAGCAGCGACAACGAGGTCTCCCTTCGCGGCAGCACCGACGAGATCTGCAAGCAGCTCGAGGCCGACATCCAGGAACGCCTCGACAAGGCCGGCGTCGACGTGATCGAAGCCCGCATCAGCCACCTCGCCTACTCGCCCGAGATCGCCGCCGCCATGCTCCAGCGACAGCAGGCACAGGCGGTCGTCGCGGCGCGCACCAAAATCGTCGAGGGTGCGGTTGGGATGGTGGAGATGGCGCTCGAGGACCTGTCCAGGAAGAACATTATCGAGCTTGACGACGAACGCCGCGCGGCCATGGTGTCGAATCTGCTGGTGGTGCTGTGCAGCGACCGCCACACCCAACCCGTCGTCAACACCGGCACGCTCTACACGTGAGCAAACGAGAGGCTTTTCTCCTGCGCCTCGACCCCAAGGTCCTGGACGCCCTGCGCCGGTGGGCCGCGGACGACCTGCGAAGCGCGAATGCCCAGGTGGAGTTCCTGCTGCGGCGGGCTCTCCAGGACGCGGGCCGGCTCAGCCGGCCCCGGGGCAAACGAAAGTGAGCCTCCGGAGGCGTCGAAAAGAACACTGTAGGGCGGGATCTATCCCGCCCTTGTCCGTCGATGCCCCTTTGATCAGGCAAGGGCGGCACAGGTGCCGCCCCTACAGAGACTGGGGAGAATTCGTAGGGGCGGGGTTTATCCCCGCCCGAGCCGCCGCTTCGCAGCGAGCTACAACGCAACAATGCGGAACGCGGCACCCATGGCACCCTGTCACTCCTCCTTCCTCTGCCGCCTCTTTCCTCGCGCTTCGACCGGCGCAATTACGAAGGTCAGCGCATGAAGACGTTGCCTGCCCGGTGCCCTGCCCTGCCCGAGCAGCTCGCCGAGGCGTTCGAGCAGGCAGTTGGCCTCACGCAGATCTTCGTCCGAAAGCCAACCCCTGCGCCGCGACGCCCAGAGATTCCGCGCCGGCCCGTCACACACGGCAACATCGGCTACAAAGGCGCTCTCAAAGTCACGTTCGGCAACCCGTAGCATGCTGCTCACAACCCCGCTGACGGCGGCGACGTTCTCAGGATCAGCGGGATCGTAGTGCAGCCTGAGCGATGTGCCACCTGGTTTGATTGCATACATCGCCTCCGGCTGCCGGCCGCCGTCACGAAAACCACGCTGCTCGAGGAGATCTACGTCGAGAAGTGCGCGTACGTGGTAATAGAGGCCATCCGCCGATCGCCCCAGGTGCTCCGCAATGTCCCCAATCGAGCAGGTCCCGACAGCTTCGACCGTGTCGACGATCTCCTGACGCACCTGAGACATCAGACAACGAATCTGGTCAGTCCGACGAATCGTGAAATACTGATCGCCGCCATCTTTTTCTCTCGAACGAGATTTGTTGAAACTTTTCTTCATATTTCAACGTTAACACAATCGTAAGCCAAAGGAGGCTGACGATGAGAAGAGCGAAAGTCACCGTTTGTTCCTGGCTCCTCTTGACCCTGGTTTCGGTCCCCGTTTCGGCCATCGACAGCGCTCAAGAGATACTGGCGGCGGCAAAGGCCACATCCGGTGGCGTCGCCTGGGATGGCGTTACCTCTCTTCACCTGGAGGGATCAATTGCGACCAGCGGTTTCGAAGGCACCATCGAATCGTGGGAGGGTCTGGTCCGCGGTCGCGTCGTAACCCGAGTCGACCTCGGCGTCCTGGCGGTGGCCAACGGCTTTGACGGGACCACCCCTTGGAATCAGGACCCTTCGGGCGACGTCACTGAACAGGGTTCCGAAAACGATCTTCGGAGCGCCCACAACGAGGCGTTTCTTTCCGCGAGGGCGTACTGGTACCCCGATCGATGGACCGCGCAAATTGATTCGGGCAACCCGCAGGAAATCGATGGCCGCACGTACGAAGTCCTCGAGATCGTGCCGGAAGGAGGCAGCCGGCTCCAGATCTGGTTTGACGCCGAAACCAAACTCGCGGCCAGGATCGTCGAAGAGGACGCCAACCCGGTGGAGACCACCTATCTGTCCGACTATCGCGCCGTCGGCAACCTCATGCTCCCCCACCGTATCCGCACGAGTAACGGCGACACCCAGTACGACGTCAAGATCGAGGTCACCTCCGTCCAGATCAACCCGCAGCTCTCAGAGGGCCACTTCAACATCCCAAGCGTCACCCTCGATGACTTCGAAATCGCCGACGGGGCCACCTCAACCACGATTCCCTTCGAGCTCCTCAACAATCACATCTATGTCGAGGCAACCGTCAACGGCAAACATCCCGGCCGCTTCCTGGTCGACACTGGAGGCGTCAATCTCCTGACCGAGAGTGCCGCCGCCAGGTTCGGAATCGAGTCCGAGGGATCGATCCAGGGGCGTGGTGTCGGCGAGGACACCGTCGACGTCGCCATCGCCAGCCTCGATTCGTTCACCATCGGCGCGGTGACACTTGACGACCCGACCTTTTTTGTCTTCCCTCTGGGCCCGATAATGGCAGCAGAAGGTGTCGACTTCGACGGTCTGATCGGTTTCGAGGTCTTCAAACGCTTCGTTGTCGAAATCGACTATTTCAGGAAAGTTATGACCCTGACCCGACCTGACGCCTTCGAGTACGCCGGCAAGGGAGTCCCTATCCCATTCAAGTTCGACGATCGCACTCCAGTCGTCGATGGCGCCATCGCCTCCATTCCGGCCACCTTCTCGATCGATACGGGCAGCCGCACAACCCTCGACCTCTACGGTCCGTTTGTTGCCGCCCAGGATCTCGAGAACATCCTCGAGCCCCGCCTCGAGGGAATCACCGGCTGGGGAGTGGGCGGCGGCGTACGCTCGAAGGTCGCGCCGGGTGCCACCCTGCAGCTCGGCGACGTCGAACTGACCGACGTGATCGTTGCCTTCAGCCAGCAGGAAGAGGGAGCTTACGCGGACAGATATACCGCCGGGAACCTCGGCGCCGGCGTCCTCAAACGGTTCACCGTGACCTTCGACTACGGCGAGAAGATCATGATCCTCGAGCCCAACGCCTTGTTCGACAAACCCGACCCATTCGACAAATCCGGAATGTGGATCAACATCGATGGCGACGCTTTCAAGGTTGTCGATGTGATCACCGGAGGCGCCGCAGATGACGCCGGAATCCGAGTCGGAGATCGTATCGTCGCCTGCAACGGCAAGACACCGACCGACCTGAGCCTGCCGGCCCTTCGCGAGAAATTCCGCCGTCAAGCACCGGGCACCGTCTTCGAGCTCGCAATCGATTCAGATTCCGGAAGACGAGTGGTCCAGCTCGAATTGAAAGATCAGCTGGCTCAATAACTCACCACGCAAAGGATCCGACGAGGTTCCACTGATCACAATGCATCAATGCGAAACGTCGCACCCGTGCACCCGTTTTGGAAAGGGCCTCGAATAGAACATTGTAGGGGCGGGGTTTATCCCCTCCCGAGCGAGCGCATAACAGGTCACCTCAATGCAACAATGCGGAACGTGGCACCCATTATCACCACCGGGGCGCCCGGCTTCAAATAGGCCTCGAGATTCTCGAGGAACTCGATCGGCCGATCGAGGTGATGCAGCACGTAGACCATGATCACCATGTCGAGGTTTTTCTCCGGGAACAGAGGATCCTCGGTCTCACCCAGCACTGTGACGATATTTCCCACACCTTCGCGCCGGGCCCTATGGCTGATGGTCTCGAGGTCACCCACCGAGATTTCGTTGGCGTAGACGATGCCGTGCTCCCCGACTCTTTTTGCGAGGTGGAAGGTGAGATACCCCTCCCCAGCGCCGGCCTCTCCGATCTTCATCCCTGCGCGGACGCCAGCCGCATCCATGATCTGCTCCGGGGGCTGCCAGCTCTCGCGATCTGCGTCCCGGTCAAAAGACGGGGCAATGGCCGCAGTCAAGCACGCCACGAGGCCCACGAGCGCGGCTGAAAAGCGCACAGGCATTCTCGCCATCGCACCACCTCCTCGAGTGATCCTGCCTCGATGCCCGCCGGGCCTCATGGTAAGGGGTACGAAATGAAGCCGTGCGTGTTTGGCGCCGGTCTCCGATTTCACATCTCGTCAACATCCGGCCGTAGCTTCAGGGAAGGGTGTCGAAAGGAACATTATAGGGGTAGGGATCCCCGGTTACCCGGGGACCCCTCCCTCCGAACCGTGCGTGCGGTTCTCCCGCACACGGCTCTCCAGTCGGCGGTTCACCTCCGAGAGGACTGACTGGCCGCTGCATGGGCTGCGACAAATGAGAACACCCCATGCTTGGCAAAGAAGGCGTTGGGCCAGCGTTGATGATCCGAGCCACGTCCCCGGCCTTTCCGGTGCCGACGTCTACGGAGAATGCTCCGCAGGCGCATTCGGATCCACTGGTCGAGTCGGGGAAACGTGGTCCGATGGCTGTGTTTGAAATACTCAAACCAGCCACGGGTGGATCGGTTCAGATTCACGATGATTGCTTCCAAGCTGTGTCCGTTGTTACGTCGGGTTTTGCTGCGCACGTTATCCTTGAGTCGCTTCAGGCTCTTGTCGCTCGGCCAACGGTAGCCGCGCTCGAAGTGGTATCCCAAGAAGTCGAATCCGCCGCGCTGGCTTGCATCCACCAGCCGGGTCTTCTCAGGGTGAAGTGTCAGCCCTGCCCCATCCACCCATTCCTGGATCAGCTCGAGCACCAGCTGGGCCTCTCGTTCTGAGCGACATTGCACGATGAAATCATCGGCGTATCGCGTCATTTCGAATCCCTGCTGTGCCATGAGTTGGTCCAACGGGTCAAGGTAGATGTTTGACAGTAGTGGGCTGATCACCGCTCCCTGGGGAGTCCCAGTTTCGGGCGCCCAGTTCCGCGTGGTCTCCATAATGTCCTGATTCAGGTAGGACTCGACCAGTGTTAGCACTCGACTGTCACTGATCTTTTCGCCTACCCGAGCCAGCAGCTGCTCGTGAGGGATGGTGTCGAAGTAGCTCTTCAGATCCGCATCAACTACCCACGTGTACTCCCGCTTCAGCAACGCGTCGACTCGACGCAGTGCATCCTTGCACCCTCGTCCGGGTCGAAATCCGTAGCTGTGTTCGGCGAAGTCTCGCTCGTAGATCGGTTCCATCACATTGCGAAGTGCTGTCTGCACCACGCGATCTCTCACTGTCGGTATCCCTAACGGCCTCGTCTGACCCTTCTTGCCAGGTTTGGGTATCCACACCCGACGAACTCCTTGGGGCTCATACCTGTCTTCCGCAAGTGCTTCCGATATCCACTCCAGGTTCTGCTCCAGCCGGTCCGCAAACATCGCGATCGTCTGGTGGTCCACTCCCGCACTCCCCCGATTCTTCGTGACCTTGTCAAAGGCCGCCTCGAGGTTGCTCGGTCTGTAGACCTTGTCTATCAAGCTGAACCACATGCCTCCTTTCACCCCCCGTTCGAGGGCCGTCAGCATGCGATCAGTCCAAACACAAGGTTCGACCCACGACCATCTGGCCCGGGTCTCTCCGACTTGTTTAGCCTTCTTAGGCACTTCCGCCGGTTTCACTTCCTTGCCCTCGTCCTTCACGCATCCACCTTCCTGCCCTCCTTTGCTCCACGCCCATTACGACGCTTCATTACTACTACGAGGGCTCTGACTCCTGTACGGTTCTCCTCTCCGCACAGGTCTCCCTGCTTCACGTGCACTGCCTTCCGACCATTCAACCCCCAAACACCGAGCAGCCCCTCTGTCGTTGCTTTGTCACGCCACATCAGCTCGACAGACCTTCCACTTTCGTGGTCTGGACTTCGCCATTCCTACGCTGGCTCGTCGTCAGCGCCCGGCCGAATCGAGTTCGTCATCCTGCAGACTGGTCGTTCACCTCCCGTTGCTCCCCACCCCGCATCACTGCGACGCAGTTACGTTCGGTTTCAGGCCCGTGGCGCAGGCCTGACGGGGACTTCCACCCCACTGATAGTGCACGCTTGCAGGCGCACGTAGGGGCGGGTTTTACCCCCGCCCGAGCCAACGCATCCCAGGTAGCAACAATGCGAAACGTCGCACCCATGGCACCCACGTGGCTCCAAGCAACACGCGGCGGAAACCTAATGAACGATGCGGTCTAGGGCAGGGAGCACTGGGTCCATTCCGGGTATTCCGAGTGATCGGGCACCTGCTCGGAGGTCGGAATCAACGCCTCTGTTTTCTCCTCCCAGCACGTCCCGATGTCGCAGCGAATAGCACCGGCCCAGATCCAGACCACTCGTTTGAGCGGGATCCACTCGTTGCCCTCGCCATCCGGCCTGAACATCAGGTACATCTCGAAATCGAGCTGCCGCACCTCGAGGGAGGTCCCACCCTTTGCGTTGAATGCCGGCGCGTCGAGAGTGGCGTAGTACGAGATGTTCTTCGGAAAGGGATAGCAGCCGTCGAGCACATCGCTGATCCTGTCGTAGGTGGTCTCCTCCCCTTCGAATTCCAGCATCTTCGAACGTGAGAGGAGCTGCACAAACTGCACCTCGCCGGTGATGTCGTCCTGCGGTTCGGCGATGAAGGAAATGCCCTGATACTGGATACCCTCGAGCGTGCAGCCGAGAGCGTCCCATTCCTGGAGGAGCTTCGGTTTTTCCGTGGTCTGGTCCAGGGCGTTTTCCGGATCGAGGCTCGCGAGCGCGTCCTCCAGCCGCTTGCACTCGGCCATGAGATCGTCGATTTTTTTCTGCTCGTCGGCGCTTAGCTCCCGCACGCAGCACTCGCCAGCCGGATGGCCGGTTCCCAGGTTCATGACCCCGAAGTCGTTGCGGGGCTTGGCCTCGGTGTAGAACGCGAACTGCGGTTTCTTGATCTCGAACTCGACTGTTTCCTTCAGCTCTTCTGTGCCGGCCTTGGTTTTGTATTCAACGGTGCCAGTTCCCTCGTCCACCCAGAAGAACAGCACCTCCGATTTCTTGAGGTCATTTTTCGGGTCGAGATACTCCACCTCGCCCCTGTCCTGGCTGCCGTGATATTTCTTGATATACATCTTCCCGCCCGAGCCGCCCTCGCCGCTGATCGTCCACTCACCCTTCTTCGTGTCCTTCTCCTCGGGGTGGACGACGCCGCGCAGCTCCATCTTTTCACCGGCGATGACCTCCACCGGCTCGTCGCCGGACAGAGGGACCCAGAACTCGCCCTCTCGGCGCTGGATCTCGACATAGGGGTCCACCTCGCCGAAGTTCCAGTTCACCGCGTAGGTGACGTTCCCGCCATCGCCCGGCTCCGGCACCAGCTGCCGTCGCTCCATGGACTCCGGCAGGTCGGAGATACGGATGCCAAACGAAGGGCCGGAGTTATTCTCCACCGACCAGCGCCGCCTTCCGGACATCTCGTCGTCCTCGGTGATGCGGAAACGGATGGTCAGCGCCGATGGGTTGATCTCCTTCTCGCCGTCGACGAAATTGCAGTCGTTCCAGCCTCGCTTCCGGCCCGTCACCTTCTGCTTTTTGGCCACCGCGAAGAAATCGTAATAGTCGATCAGCATCTCCTGCGCCTGCGCCGGCACGAACTGGAGCATCTCCTTGGGGACCATGCTGCCGACCTTGCGGATGTTGAGGCCCGAGGTCATGGCGCTGGTGACCTCCTCCAGTGTGAAGCCGCCGTTGCCCCCGTACTCGGCCAACAATGCCGGACAGCCCTCCGGCGGGTTTTCCTGGGTCACCGTCTCCGAGTAACTGAAGTTGCCGCTCACGCCGGCCGCGTTGTAAGTGATCATGGCCCCCGGCGCCTTCGGATCCATGACACTCACCTCCTCGGCGAGGTTTGCCGTACCACGCAATCGCATGGTCATCGCCCCCTCGTTGCGCGTCCCACCGCCTTCAATGTCCCAGTTCACGCTCACCGTGACCTGGATCGGCATTGTCTTTTTCGGCTGCTGGTCGTCGGCCGCCAGAACCGCGACCGGGATCAGTAGAAATGTAACGAGAAGGCTGACTCCCGGGCGAAGCGCCTTGCGGCCGAGACTTGAGATCCTGAACATTGTTGACCCCCAAGAAATGAGATCAGAAGCCTGATGATGGGCCAATCATAGCAAGGCGCCACCCGTATGTTGATCGCAACAATGCGTTCTTGCGAGGTGTGGCACCCACGCTCCATATCTGGAGTGTGGCGCCTTTCCAACCCGGCGGCCCTATCTTTTTACGAGCTCGACCCTACGATTCAGAGCCCTCCCGGTCTCGGTGTCGTTGGATGCAATCGGGGCGAGCGGCCCGACCCCGCGAGGCGTCAGCCGCTCAACTGATACACCGTGGTCGGCGACCAGCGCATCGATCACCGCAGCCGCACGTCCACTCGAAAGATCGAGGTTGTGTTCAAGGGTCCCCGCCATGTCGGAGTGGCCGACAACGAATGCCGTCATCTCGGGGTTGCCCTTCAAGAGCTTGGCGATTTCGGCCAGCGCAGCCTGGGACTCCGGCTTCACCACGGCCTTGTCCGTATCAAAGAAGACGCCGTGCAATACGGTGTGACCTGCGCGGTCGAGGTTGGTGAGCAAGGCAGCGGCGTCGGCAAACACTTGCTGGGTCATCATCTGTTTTTCGACGAAGTCCAACCGGTAAGCACGCTTGCCACCCGGCCTCACTTCGAGCCAGACCACCCGGTCATCGATGGTGACCCTCATCGATGCAGAGAATTTGCCTTCATATATCACCTCGCCGCCAATCGCCTTAACGGCATTGGTGTAGTTACGAATCATCTCGAGGCCCGACATCTCGAGGGCGCTATTGGGCCGGCGATACGAGACGGTAATCAGATGTCCCTCGACCGACTTTTTTCCTTCGGGCGTATTGAACTTGTAGCTCGAGAACTCCTCGTCCACGCATCTATCGATGTAGAAGCCTTCCAGTCGGTTGACTAACGGATGATCCTCGCACCCCTCACGATCTTCCTGGGTGTAACCGGGGTTTGACACGAACACAGCCGCAACAAACATGACCAAGATCGGCAAAGCTCTGCGCCTCATCTCATGCCTCCTTCAATAGAATCTGTCTCCGATGTCCTCCGGAAGAATGTACCAAAGTCGGCCTCTCAATAACGGTGTCGGATGGGTTTCCCACAGACTCACAGGCTCTACGATGGGGAATTCACACTTGACTTCTTATAGAGGCACCCATGACGTGGCACCCATGATGGCACCCATGATGACCCGACATACAAAAGAAGCGGCTCCGCATGCGCGTGTTACCCTGCCCTTGTCGAAATCGAGGGAGTAGGCGGGATGGACCCAATCAATCGTCACGGGGGATCCGACACCGCAACGCGCCCCGATTTGGGGTGCGCTGCGTGATAGCGGCAATCCGCGGCAGTGCACGTCCCGGCCTACCCGCCCTCTTCTGGGCCCTTCTCGTGCTCGTCCCCCACGGCGCGGCACTCGCCCAGGTCGATTTCCGCGGCGAGCTGGTGGGAAGCCTGGTCGGGACCGACGCCGACAGCGATGCCGCTCCCGGTGAGGAAGGCTCGGAGGAAGCCAGGGGCCTCGCCTCGCTTCGCTACCTCCCCGAGTTGCTCGCCGAGGCCCGCATCAAGGGCCGAACCGGGCTTGCGTTCCTCGGCTCGGTGAACTTGACGGCGACGGCCACCAGGACGGTCGCCGACGAGTGGCTCACCGACTCGGAGGCGGAGCTCTACCGGCTGTGGGCGCGGCTGGCCTCACCGCGGGTGGAGTTCCGGGTCGGGCTGCAGAAGATCGCCTTCGGATCAGCGACCTTGCTGCGGCCGCTGCAGTGGTTCGACGAGCTCGATCCGAGAGACCCGCTGCAGCTGACCGACGGTGTTCGCGCTGGGCTCTTTCGCTACACCGCGCTCAACAACACGAACCTCTCGATGTGGGTGCTCTACGGCAACGACGAAGTGCGCGGATGGGACGTGGTGCCGTCGGACCCGGACGAGGTCGAGTACGGCGGCAGGATCCAGTTCCCCCTGTTCAAGGGCGAGCTCGGGCTCAGCTACCACCACCGCCAGCTCGATTTCTCCGAAGTTTTGCCGGTCATCCCGCCCGAGCCGGCAACGCCGCCGGAGCACCGGGTCGGGCTCGACGGCAAGTGGGACGTGGGCATCGGCCTGTGGTTCGAGGGAACGGTGATCGAGCGCGAAACCCAGCTTCTCCCCTACCGCTACCGCCACATGCTGACGGTGGGCGCCGACTACACCTTCAATCTGGGCACCGGGCTGACCGCACTCGGCGAGCACTTCCGGCTGCAGGAGTCCAATGACCTTTTCGGCCGCGGGGAAACGGTGCAGATCACCGCGCTCTCGATGACCTACCGGACGAGCATCGTCGACCAGCTCTCGTTCATCGCATCGCACGAGTGGGAGGGCGATGAAAGCTCGTTCTTCTTCGAGTGGCGAAGGACCTGGGATCGCTGGCGACTCCACCTGATCGGCTTTGCAACGCCCGAAGGGGGGGCGGTGCTCGGCGGGCCTCCGACCGACGCCCTCTACTCGGGCAACGGCCTCCAGGTGGTGGTCGTCTTGAATCACTGAGGCGGGATTGGAATGACATGAACCAGCACGCGAGCCCCAACGGCCAACTCATCGAGCTCACCGGCGTCACCAAGACCTACCCCATGGGCGAGGGGCACATCGTCGCCCTCGACGACGTGAGCCTCGGGCTGCGATCCGGTGAATTTTCCGGTCTGGTGGGACCCAGTGGATCGGGCAAGACCACGCTCTTGAACATCGTCGGCTCGCTCGACGAACCGACCTCGGGACGGGCGGTTGTACTCGGCGAGGACATTGCGATGCTCGACGAGAAACGGGCCGCGCGGCTGCGCAACCTGCACATCGGCTTTATCTTCCAGACCTTCAACCTGCTGCCCGTGTATTCGGTTTTCGAGAATGTGGAGTTTCCGCTGCTGCTCCTCCGTCAACCTGCAGAACAGCGAAAGCGGGCCGTGACTGAAGCTCTCGAGCGGGTCGGTCTCGCGGACCGCGCGGCGTCGCGGCCGCACCAGCTGTCGGGCGGCCAGTGCCAGAGGGTGGCGATCGCCCGCGCCATCGTCAAGAGCCCGCAGATCGTGCTCGCCGACGAGCCGACCGCCAACCTCGACGCCGAGAACTCGCACAACGTCATCCGGATCATGGAGGACCTCAACCGCGATCTCGGGACGACCTTCCTCTTCTCGACCCACGACGAAAAGGTCATTGGTTATCTGCGGCGCACCATCACCCTGGCCGACGGCCGCGTGGCGTCCGACGAGACCCGGAGCTTTGAGCCGTGATGCTGCTGCGCTTCGCGCTGAAGAACCTCAGCGGCGCAGGGCTGCGGACCGCGCTCAACGTGGCCGTGCTGTCGCTGGTCTTCGTGGCCATCGTCACGACCCAGGGACTGCTCGAGGGGATGAACCGGCAGGCCTCGCGGGCGATGGTCGACGCCGAGTACGGCGGCGGCCAGTACTGGTCACCGGACTTCGATCCCTACGACCCGCTGAGCTACAGCCAGGCCCAGGAGCCGGTGCCGCCGGAGCTTCAGGGGCTGGCGGAACGGGGGGCGGCGGTCGAGCAGCTCATCGTCCAGGGAACGGTCTACCCGGAAGGACGTGTCTTCCCGGTGCTCATCCGCGGCATCGACCCCGGCCAGGAGCTGCTCGAGCTTCCGGCGCACGTGCTGGGCGACAGCAGCGCCGAGATCCCTGCGCTGATCGGCGAGCGGATGGCGCGCAGCACGGGCCTCGCGGCGGGCGACTCGGTGACGTTGCAGTGGCGCGACCGTAACGGCACCTTCGACGCACGCGACGTGAGCATCGAAGAGGTCATGAAGACCACCGTGCAGAGCATCGACAAGGGCCAGATCTGGGTGCCGATTCAGGTCCTGCGGGAGCTGACCGGCCGCTACGATGAGGCGACGCTTGTGGTGGTGCGGCAGGGCGAGACGGAGCTGCCCACGGTCGAGGGATGGTCGTTCAAGACGGTCGACTTCCTGCTCACCGACATCCACAACCTGATCATGTCGAAGACCCTCGGGTCGATGATCGTCTACGTGATCCTGCTCTTCCTCGCCATGCTGGCGGTCTTCGACTCCCAGATCCTCTCCATCTTCCACCGCCGCAAGGAGATCGGCACTCTGATGGCGATGGGTTTGACGCGGCGCCAGGTGACCGTGCTGTTCACCCTCGAAGGCTCGCTGATCGGCGTCTTCGCCGCGATGCTGGCGTTCCTCTACGGCGGGCCCGCCCTGTGGTGGCTGTCGCAGGTCGGCTGGCGCCTGCCCGAGACCACCGACAGCTACGGCTTCGCGGTCGGCGAGGTGCTCTACCCCTACTACGGGCCTGTGCTGGTGGCGGCGACGACGGTGATCCTGCTGGCCGTCACCACAGGGGTCAGCTACCTCCCGGCGCGCCGAATCCTGAGGTACCGGGCCACCGAGGCCCTGCGGGGGAAGCTGCTGTGATCCGGTTCTTGATCAAGGGGCTGCTCCGGGACCGCTCGCGGAGCCTCTTCCCGACGCTCACGGTGATCGCGGGCACGGCCCTGACCGTGGTCATGTACAGCTGGATCCGCGGCACCGAAGCGGACATCATCCGCGCCAACGCCAACTTCAACACCGGCCACGTGCGGGTCATGACGCGCGCCTACACGGCCGAGGTGGACCGCACACCCAACGACCTCGCCCTGCTCGGGGCCGATGAGCTCAGCTCCCAGCTCGGGCAACGGTTCCCGGACTTCGACTGGGTGTCGAGAATCCGCTTCGGGGGTCTGCTCGACATCCCCGACGCCACGGGAGAGACGCGGGCCCAGGCGCCGGTGATCGGACTGGCCGTGCAGCTGCTCGATGAAGGCTCGATCGAGCGCGAGGTCCTCAACCTCGACAACGCGCTGGTGCAAGGGCGGCTGCCCACCGCGCCCGGTGAGATCGTGGTCAGCGACGAGCTGTACAGCCGGCTCGAGCTCGAGCCTGGAGAAACCGCGACGCTGATTTCGTCGACGATGTACGGCAGCATGGCGACCATCAACTTCACGGTGGTCGGTACGGTCGAGTTCGGGGTGACGGCGCTCGACCGCGGGGCCATCTTGGCGGACCTCGAGGACGTACGGTTGGCGCTCGACATGGATGACGCGGCTGGCGAGATCCTCGGCTTCCTCACGGCCGGAATGTACGATGAGGAGCGCACGGCGCAGGCGGCGGACGAGTTCAACGCGTGGATCGGCACGGGCGGCGACGAGTTCGAGCCGTTGATGGGCAATTTGCGCCGGCAGAGCGGGCTCGCGACGACCCTCGACCTCGCCGGCGCGGTGTCCTTCGCCCTGATCACCATCTTCGTGGTCGTGATGTCGATCGTGCTGTGGAATGCGGGTTTGATCGGGGCGCTCAGGCGCTACGGTGAGATGGGCCTGCGGCTGGCTCTGGGCGAACCGAAGGGCCACATCTACCGCACGCTGATTCTCGAGTCGGTGGCGATCGGGCTCATCGGCTCGGTAGTCGGGACCGCGATCGGGGTCGCCTGCGCGTGGTACCTCCAGGAGAAGGGCGTCAACATCGAGCCCTTCCTCAAGAACGCCTCGATGATGATCTTCAACGTCATGCGGGCCCGCGTGACCACCACCAGCCTGTTCATCGGCTTCGTGCCGGGGCTGCTGGCGACGATCCTGGGGACCTCGATCTCCGGCCTCGGCATCTACCGCAGGCAGAGCTCGCAACTGACCAAGGAGCTGGAAGCATGAAGCATCGTTGGTGGATCGTGGCGCTGCTCGGCTGGGCGATCACGGCCTCGGGCGAGACGCCCGAAGGCGACGCGATCCTCGCAGCCGTGGACCGCAATATCGGCTCCGATACCAAGGTTACGACGGCGCGCATGATCATCGAAGGACGGCGCGGGAGCCGCACCGTGGCATTCAAGTCCTGGATCCGGGGCATGGAGGAGTCGTCGACCGAGTACCTCGAGCCGCCTCGCGAACGGGGGGTCAAGATGCTCAAGCTCGGCGATCAGCTGTGGGCCTACTACCCGGCAACCGATCGCACCATCAAAATCTCGGGACACATGCTCAGGCAGTCGGTCATGGGATCCGACCTGTCGTACGAGGACCTGATGGAGGACCCGCTCTTGAGCGGTCTCTATGACCCGGAGGTGGAGGGCGAGGAGGTCGTGCTGGAACGGCCGTGCTGGGTGCTGCACCTGACGGCGAAGCGCGACGACCTGGCCTACGACTCGCGGAAGATGTGGGTCGACAAGGAGCGCTTCGTCATTCTGCGCGAGCACCGTTTCGCCAAGAGTGGCAAACTCCTGAAGACCACCGACGTCACCGAGGTGGCTGAGATCGACGGGCGCTGGCTCGGAAAGACGATCGAGTTCAAAGACGCTCTCAAAAGCGGCAGCGGGACCACGTTCATCGTCGATACGATCGATTTCGATGAGGAAATCCCCGAGTATGTTTTTACCAAGGCGATTCTGAGGAAGTAGCCCGGGAGGTTTCGGTGATCGCAACGCGGCGGCTGGTCGATCGAATCGGGAAGCCGGGACACGGCTGATGTCTCGCCACGTCTTTCCGCTCGACGGCCGGCGAGCGCTGCGCATCGAGCACAGCGGCGGCAAGGCGGCGACCCTGGCGCGATTGGCGCGGCTCGGGTTCGCGGTGCCTCCGGGCATCGTGATCTCGGCATCGATGTTTGACGGGCTCGAGCGCCGCTGCGCCCCCGAGGGCACGAGCCAAGACTGCGAGCGAGAACCCGAAGCCCAGGAAGCCCTCCACCAACGATTGCTCGAATGCCCGCTGTCAGAGGCCGAGCGCCGCACCCTGCGCGAAATCTATCGTCGGTTCGGAGGGCCGGTTGCAGTGCGCTCATCGTACGTCGGCGAGGACGGCTTGGAAGACTCCTACGCCGGGCAGCTCGAGTCGGTGCTTGGTGTCGCCGGGGAGGACGAGTTCGTCGACGCCGTAAAACGGGTTTACGCCTCTGGGTTCCGGTGCCAGCTCGCGAGCTATCGGCGCGCCCGCGGGCGTGGGCCGACCTCCGCCGGCGGCGCGATGTCGGTTCTTGTGCAGCAAATGCTCGAACCGGCGGCCGGTGGTGTGGCGTTCAGCTCCGATCCGGTCAGTGGCCGGCGCACGGTAATCATCGAGTCGACGGCCGGGCTCGGCGACCGGGTGGCAGAAGGCGTCGTGACCCCGCAGCGCTACGTCGTCGACGCGCGTGGCGTCCTGACACGGGTCGAGGCCGGCGGCGGTGAGCCTGTGCTCGAACCGGACCGGGTGCTCGAGCTCGCCGCACTCGTGAGGCGGATCGAAGCCGCGCTGAGCGGCCCACAGGACGTGGAATGGGTCTGGGACGGAGAAAACTTTCACGTACTCCAGAGCCGGCCGATCACGTCGCTGGCCGGACGCCACATCTATTCGCGGCGCCTGTTGGCCGACATGTCGCCCGGTCTGGTGACGCCGTTGCAATGGTCGACCACCACCCGCAGCATGGTGCGCCACGTTTTCGGCACGATCTTCAGCGAGCTCCTTGGCCGCCGCGACATCGACCCCACCCGCCTGATCACCCGGTTGCGGTCACGGACCTACTCCGACGTGACCCTGCTCGGCGAATTGCTCGCGAAAGCCGGCCTACCGGTCAACTTCTTCGAGGTGCTGTCGCGGGACGAACGGGCGGCTCACATCCGGCCGCGGCCGACCCTGCGCTTCGCCGCCCGATCCCCCCGCATCGCGTGGTGCGCTGTGCGTTGGCTGCGGATGGCGCGCAAAGCCAACGCCTGCCTGAGCGACAGCCGTCACGAGCTCGACCGGCTGAGCGACAAGGATTTCGAGGAGCTGACCCCCGAAGAGCTGCTCGACGAGATCAGCACTCTGCTGGAGGTGCACGGTCAGCTGCAGTGGGGCACGGTGCTCGGAGCGGTAAATCTGATGGTGCGCTCGAAGCTGCTGCGCCTATTGGCGGCGCGGTGGGTGCCCGAGATCGACCCTCGAGACCTGCTCGGCGGCGACCGCAAGGCAGGCTCGGGCTGGAACCTGGAGCTCGAAGCGATCGCTGACGAGGCGCGGGAGCTGGGGGGGGATTCTGCACGGGTCATGATCGGGGGCGACGACCCCGACATCCGCGAGCAGCTCGCACAGTCAGAGGCCGGGCGGGAGCTCGCGGCCAGCATGGACAGATTCCTCGATCGCTACGGGTACTTCAGCTCCGACGCGACCGACCTCTCGAGCCCCTGCTGGCGCGAGCAGCCGTCGCTCGTGTGGGCCACCGTTGGGCGGCTGGCGGTGTCGCCGAAGATCGACCCGGCCCGCGGTCTTGCGACCACCAGGGGCGAGGTGCGAGGCCAGGCTTTCGATCGGCTCGGTCCCTTGCAGCGGGCCGTCTTCGGACGGGTGTGGCGGTCGACCTCGCGCTATCTGGATCTCAGGGAACGGCTCGGACTCCATCTGGCGGAAAGCGCCCACCGCCTGCGACGGCTCTTCCTGACCGTCGGACGCCGGCTCGAAGCGGAGGGCGTGTTGGACCGGCCCGAGGAGATCTTCCTCCTCTACTGGGACGAGGTCCGGCAGGTCTGTGATCGCACCATGGATACCTCCGAGGCGTTGGACCTGGTGCAGGAACGGCTCGACGAGCTCGAGAGCGACTCGGCCTGGGAGGTCGAGGACACGATCTGCGGGCTTGTGGGGGTCCGGGACCGGCCGGTCGAAGAGCCGCCGCCGGACTGCCTCTCCGGCATCGGATCGAGCCCCGGACAGGCTAGCGGCCGCGCCTGCGTGCTCCGCGACCCGTCCGCCGCCCCCGCCGAGCTGAGCCGGGAACACATCCTGATCGTGCCCTTCACCGATGTCGGCTGGACGCCCCTGCTGTCGCGGGTGGGCGGCGTGGTCGCCGAGAGCGGCGGCATCCTGTCGCATACCTCGATCATTGCGCGCGAGTACGGCCTGCCGGCGGTGGTCAACGTGGAGCGCGCCACCTCGCTGATCACCAGCGGCGAAACCATCACGGTGGACGGCGACCGCGGCCGCGTCTGCTTCGACGAACGACGAGCGAACGAGTGGAGGCCCTCATGAATGAATGGCTGATGATCGCCTTCGCGGTCCTGGGCTACGTGGTCGGATCGATCTCATCGGCACGGCTGGTCGCGCGGCTGGCGCGCTCGAACGAGAAGCTGGCCGACGGCACCAAGCTGTCGCTCGAGGGCAGCGATGCCACGCTCACTTTGGAGACGGTCAGCGCAACCTCGGTCTCGGTGCGCCTCGGGTCGTCCTACGGCTTTCTCACCTACGTGCTCGACATGCTCAAAATCGTGGTGCCGATGGTGTTGGTCCGGCACTACTTCCCGGGCGAGCCGTACTACCTCATCCTCGCGACCACCGGGGTGGTCGGCCACGTGTGGCCGGTCTTCCACGGTTTCAAGGGCGGCCGCGGCTTATCGGCGATCTACGGGGCACTGCTGGTCATCGACTGGCCGGGGCTCTTCGTGACCTCCATCTTGGGAATGATCTTCGGCTTGTTCATCGTGCGGTCGGTGGCGGTGGCCTACATGGCCGGACCGTGGTTCATCATGCCGTGGGTGTGGTTCCGCACCCACGACCCGGCAATCTTGGCCTGGGCGATCATCTCCAACATCGTGTTCACGGTTTCGGCGATCCCCGAGCTGCGCCAGTGGATGAGGATCCGCAAGGAAGACAAGTGGAACGACCCGGCCGAGGTCATCCAGCTCTCCGGGATGGGTCGCGGGATCTTGAAGATGGCCAAGAAGCTGGGCGTCGTCAAGGTCGCCGAGGAGAGCGCGCCCGAGCCTTCCGAAGACGGCGAATGACTCCCCCGGCCGACGATCGTGGCCGCTGACACGCCGTTGGCGACTGATCCGGAAACCGGCATCGAGCCAGTCGTTGTGCTCGGCGGCTTCCTCAGCTCGCCCGGTTTCTACCACGAGATGTGTGGAGCGATCCAAAAACTCCGGAATTGCGCGGTCGAAACTGCGGACGTCTGGATCTGGCACTGGGCGGCGGCGGTGTCCGCCCGCGGTTGGTCCCGGATCCTCGACCTGCTGCACGAGGCCGTGACGACACTGGCGCCGCGTTCGCCGACCGGAAAGGTGGTGCTGGTCGGTCACAGCGCCGGCGGGGTCATCGGCAGGCTCTACTTGAGCCCCGATCCATTTCATGGGCGGACCTACGCCGGGCTCGATTGCATTTCCACCCTCATCACGCTCGGCAGCCCCCACCACAATCCGGAAAGGGCGCGGTTGCGGCGGCATGTCGAGGAGCGGCTGCCGGGAGCGTTCTACTCGCCGGCGGTGCGCTACGTCGCGGTTGCGGGTCGAGCCGTCGCGGGGTTTCGCGACGGTAGCTTGAGGCAGCGACGCGCCGGCTGGTTCTACGACCACCTCTCCGGGCGCCGCGAGCAATGGGGCGACGGACTGGTGCCGGTGGCAGCGGCGCTTCTCGAAGGCGCCGACGAGGTCGTCCTCGATGGCGTGCACCACGCGCCGGTTTTCGGCACGCCCTGGTACGGCTCTCCCGAAATCGTCGAGCAATGGTGCCGTTGAACCGGGCGAGGTGCTCCCAGGCTGTCCCAGGGGTTCGCTTCGGGTGCTACGTGAGCATGAGGGTGCCACGTACCTCGCCAGCGGTGCCCGCATCACATTGTCACATGAGAGTACCTCATGTCATATCGTGATACGTGGCGCCCAGGTAAACTGAGCTCGACTGACACAGCTATGGAAACTCTCGAAAAAACCCGCTCCGGAGATCGTCGCCCGCAGCGCTGGCTCCTGGCAGGTCTCGGCATCTTTTTGGTGGGCGTCGGTGCCGTAGGCGTTTTCCTGCCCGGCCTGCCCACGACCATCTTCCTCCTCGGCGCGTCCTGGTGCTTCGCCCGCAGCTGCCCCTGGCTCGAGGAGCGATTGATCCGAGTGCCGCTCTTCCGCCCGTTTCTTGGCTATCTGGACGACGGCGCGGCCATGCCCCGCCGCACGGTGGTGACCACGCTTGTCATCATGTGGATCGCCATCACCGCAAGCGTTGTGACCGTCAACCTCGGCGCCGAACTGCGTCCAGTGCTGGGGGGTTTCATCATCGCCCTCGGCCTGGTCGGCACCCTTTTTGTACTACGAATGGGCCGCCGGCGTCAGCCCCGGGCGACAGAAATCCAGCCACCGCCCGACATGAAGACCTGCAACTCGATCAGCCGGCCGTCGGGGTCGCGGGCGAAGAAGTGATTGATCGAGTAGCGAGGGATGCCCCGCGGTGGCTCCAGCCCCTGCTCTCGAGACTCCTCGTACAGACGGTCGACGTCCTTGCGTCGGAACAGACAAAGGACAGGACAATGAGCTGCTGCATCCGAGAGAACACCTCTCCCTTCGCCGAAACCCGCTCGGCAGGCGGTGCGGGGGTACCGGCAGCCAGCATCAGCAGTACGGGCCCAACCAGCTCCTTCCGGTTGCGATCATTGGTATGATCCTCGAGCTGTCGGTTGAAATCTCGGAACGCGATCGGGGTGAACCCCGAGGGAGGCAAGGATGAGCTACGAGCTCTATCGGGTGCTGCACATTATCGGAATCGTCCTGTTGTTAACTTCGCTCGGCGCCCTGGCTGTCATCGGCGACAGGACCGACGACAGGTTGCGCAAGTTCGCCGCCATCATGCACGGGGTGGCGGTCGCGGTGATCCTGATCGCCGGTTTCGGGCTGTTGGCGCGGCTCGAGATGTTCGGCGGATTTCCGGCCTGGATCTGGATCAAGCTCGGCATCTGGCTGACGCTGGCGCTGGCCGTGCTGCCGCTGCGACGCAAGTCCGAGTTCGCGGCATGGTTCTTTCTCCTGTTTCCGCTGCTCGGCGGAATCGCCGCTTGGCTCGCGGTTTACAAGCCTTTCTAGCTCGCGAAGATTCTAAAGCCTGAAACCGAGAGGCACCGATACCCTCACGGCTCCTCCCCCACCTTGATGATCAGCTTGCCGCTGTGGGAGCCGTCGAACAGCCGGTTGATGTTGCGGGGTGCGGTCTCGAGGCCGTCGTAGACATCGACCCGGTAGCTCAGCCGACCCTCTGCGTGCCACTCGCTCATTTTTTGGACGGCTTCGGCGGCGCGGTCCATGTAATCGATGACGATGAATCCCTCGACCCGCGCCCGCCGAATCAGGACCATCGGGAACGAGTAGGGTCCCGGAACCGGCTCGGTCGCGTTGTAGCCGGAGATCAGCCCGCAAATGACGACCCGCGCGAAATCGTTGATCCACATCAGCTCGGCGTCGAGGATCTCGCCACCCACGTTCTCGAAGATCACATCGATGCCGTCCGGGCAGAGCCGGTGGAGCCGGCGGGCCACATTCTCGGTCTTGTAGTTGACGGCAGCATCGAAGCCCAACTCATCGGTCAGCCAGGCGCACTTGGCGTCACTGCCCGCGATGCCCACCACCCGGCAACCGACGATCTTGCCGATCTGGCCGACGATCGACCCAACCGCCCCGGCGGCGCCGGAGACGACCAGCGTCTCGCCGGCCTTGGGTCGGCCGACGTCGAGGAGACCGAAGTAGGCGGTGAGACCGACGATTCCGAACAGGCCCAGGTGGGCGGTCAGCGGCAGCGGCCCGGGAGGAATCGGCCGCAGGTCGGATCCGTCCACGATGCCGTAGTCCTGCCATCCGATCGACCCGGAGACGATGTCGCCCTCGGTGAATCGATCGTCACGGGAGGCCTCGACGACACCCACAGTCAAGCCCCGCATGACCTCGCCGACCTCCACCGGCTCGACGTAGGACGGCCCCTGCCGCACCCAGCCGCGATTGGCGGGATCCAACGAGAGATAGATGGTGCGCACCAACACCTGGGCTTCCCCGAGATCCCCGACCGGTTCCTCTATCCACTCGAAGTCGGATTCCTTGATAAGCCCGTCTGGTCTGGCGGCCAGGCGCCACTGTCGGTTGATCCTGTCGGTCATCATGACTCCTTTCAGATGCGCCAGTATGCCCGGTCTTTTGGGGGAAACGTCATTCGCCGCTGAGGGCGACCGGAATCATCACCTCGTTACGGCGCATGAACCACGGGGTGAACGGCGGATTGTAGCGCGCGTATACCGCTTCGCCGAGAGGCCGAAAACCGTGCTCCGTCAGCCGCTCTCTGAGCTCGCCCTCGTGGCCGGTAAATCGTTCTTCGCCCCAGGTGCCGGAAAACCTCACCGCAGCCACCAGCCGCTCTGGAACCAGGCGCAGCGACACGCGGGGGTCGGTCGGTTCGGGCGCCGTCTCCCACGAATACTCGGCCGGCACAACGAAAGCAACGCGCCATCCGGAGTCGTCAGACTGTTGCACGACCGGGGCGGTCATCGCGATCTTTTCCGACGACGATTCCTGGACGACCGGAGCCGTCATCTCGATCTTCGCCCGCGCAGAGTTGTCACCGGAGATGTATCCGAAGAGACGCCGGAAGGCCTCGTTGCCGGCCTTCTCGAAGTCCGAGTCGACGCGCGTTTCGGCGAGGATCATCGGTGCATAGCGGCGGATTTCAAAGTCGCCGTGGTCGGCCACGATTTCGTATTCAGGTTCTTCAATGGCCATCGCCACCCCCGAAGTCAGCAACACCATCGCCAGCAGACCGGCGATGTTCGAAACGGCTTTCTTGGCAGATGTGCGCACTTTTCCTCCTCGAACCCTTCGCTCGAGGGCTCAAACGCACAACAGGGTTCTCTGGCGTTTGCATTCCAGAAGATCTCTCGGGATCGGCGGGCCCGCCACCGTCGCACCTCACCTTCAGCAGAGGCGCCACATTCCTCATTGCGCGACAATGAGGCAATGCGAAGGGCGGTAGCCATGATACGCGACACCCATGTGGCACTTATCTTAGTTGACACCTTGCGCGCCAAATCCCCGGGTGCCATACTGGGAGTCACGATCGACCACGAAAAATACAGGCTGATGGAACTTCCGGGCCGAGTGGGGTCTCATTCATTTGGACGCCGCCACTGAGTTCGACTGCGCCGCGGTGAGCGGCGCCTCGCGCGAGGAGAACACATGAAACCGTCGTGCAGACTCGTCGTCATCGCCGCCTCCGCGGCTTTGATAGTCGTATCGGCAGCCGGACCTGCCACCGCCGATTGGAGTGCCGGTCTCGAGCTCTACACCCAGGGCCGATTCGCGGACGCCGCCGAGCACTTCAGGGCGACGGTCACGTCAAATCCTCACTGGCCGGGAGGCTATCTCATGCTCGGCCGCTGCCAGCTCGCCCTGGAACAGTACGACGAGGCCCTCGAAAACCTCCAGAAGGCCGCTGAGCTGGGGCCCGACGACCCCGCCAACGTCGCAACCCTGAGCCGTGCGCTGATGGCGGTGGACCGCGACACCGATGCCCGCGTGGTGCTAGAAGGGATCGATCTCGAAAAACTGAGCCCGGACTGGAAGGCGGAGGTGGTGCGCATGCGGGCGCGCTGCCTGCTCGTCGAAGATCGCACCGCCGACGCGGTGGCGGTGCTGCAGGAACGCCTGATTGACGACCCTGACAGGGCCGCCTTGCACCAAGCCATCGCCGGCGCCTATCAGGCTGCCGGCGATCGCGCGGCCGCCCTCGACCACTTCGAACGTGCCTTCGAGCTCGATCCCGACGACCGTGTGAGCGGCCACTCCGCAGCCACCACCGCTCTGGCCCTGGCGGCGGCGGCTGACGACGACCTGGCGGCGGCTTATTACAGCCGCGGTTTCGAGGTGGCGGCAAAGTTGGCAACCGTCGCACCGGATTACGAGCACGCTCTGCTCGCCGGTGAAGCGGCTCTCGGGGCCGGCCAGCTCGAGGCCGCCGCCGGCTGGTTCGCCGCGGCGGTCAAAGATCAGCCGCAGGAACCGATCGCTCGCTTCTACCTCGGTCGCACTCTCGCCGACTTCGGCCACAACGATGAAGCAACCACCCAACTGCGCGCGGCGCTTGGCGCCGCCCCCGACGACAAGCTTGCTGTGCGCATCCATGTCCAGCTCGGCCAGCTGCTGGCCTGTCGACTGGAGCTGCCCGAGGCCGCCCGCCATTACCGGGCGGCGGGCGATGCCGGGCGCGCCGATGAGATCGACCAGCTCGCCAGCGGATTCGCGGAGGCGCTGGGACGGCTCGCCACCCTGCGCAGCAACATCGCCGATCTGGTTGGGATGGAAGCCGAGCTGGAAAGGCTCGGCGACGCCGACGGAGTGACGGCGCTAGCGCGCCGCAGGGCGGCGATGGGTCGTGAGATTTCCGGGATCGAGGCCAACCTTAGCGAAGTACGGGCCGCGCTGTGCCAGTAGGCACACTTCACGGGTTCCACTGATCACAACCTTACCTGGGTGCCAAGTCGGTGCAGAGGGTGCCACCTACGTGGAACGAATGCATCCTCACAATGCAACAATGCGGTACGTAGCACCCATCGCACCCATCGAATCAATCAGAAACGTAGTACCCCCGCGGCAGATCAGGGGCTGATAGAATCTATCAACATATGAGCTTGTCAATCAGGGCCTCGAATGTTCTGCGATGGGCGTCGCTCATCGTCGTCTCGAGTGTCACCGTTGTGGCATTAGCTGGTCAGGACCGCATCGATTTCGACCGCCTTTCGCTCGAGCAGGGGCTGTCGCAGAGCATCATTGAGCAGATGGTTCAGGACCGAAAAGGGTTCATGTGGTTCGCCACCGAAAATGGCCTCAATCGCTTCGACGGGTACCGGTTCACCGTTTACAAGAACGTGCCCGGCAATCCCAACACCCTCAGTTACAACGAACTGAAGGCGCTGTACGAAGACCGCGACGGGATCCTCTGGGTGGGGATATTCGAGAACGGCCTCAACAGCTTTGACCCTTCGACGGAAGAGGTCGTGAGGTACCGCCATGACGAAGATGATCCCACCAGCCTGAGCGCCGACACCGTCCGCTGCATCTTCGAGGACCGGTCCGGCCGGCTGTGGGTCGGCACCCAGGGCGGCGGGCTGGACCGTCTCGACCGCGAGACGGGCACATTCCACCACTACCTGAAGCACCGGGGCGCACCGGCCGCCGCCGGATACGACGATGTGCGGGCGATCTTCGAAGACCGGGAAGGCATCCTGTGGATCGGAACCAACGGTGGCGGCCTCGACCGGTTCGATCCGGAGTCCGGAGACTTCACCCACTTCATGCACGACCCGCAAGACCCCCACAGTTTGAGCGACGACCACGTGTTCACGATCCTCGAGGACCACACCGGCACCCTATGGGTCGGCACCTACGGCGGTGGCCTCGACACCTTGGACCGGGCCACGGGTCGGTTCACCCATTACCGTGCCGACCCCGACGACCCGACCGCCCTCAGCAACAACCTCATCAAGGCACTGTTCGAGGATCACGAAGGAACCCTGTGGATTGGGACCGACGGTGGCGGACTCAACCGATTCGACCGCGACAGCGGTACCTTCGCCAGCCACCGCCACGATCCGATCGATCCCTACAGCCTCAGCACCGATCGGGTCTACTCGGTGCACCAGGACCGGTCGCGCGTTCTGTGGGTCGGCACCTACGGCGGCGGTCTCTGTAAGTTCGACGTCTCGAGGAAGAAGTTCCGCCGCTACCAGAACGATCCCGACAACTTGAACTCGCTCAGCCACAACATCGTGTGGTCGTTTTTTGAGGACGAGGACGGCATTCTGTGGATCGGAACCGACAGCGGCGGTTTGAATCGGTTCGATCGCCGAACCGGGCGATGGCGCCACTACCTGCACCGGCCCGGTGATCCCTCGAGCCTCAGCCACAACACGGTGCGCGCGGTTTTCGGCGACCGCGACGGCGCGCTTTGGATCGGCACGAACGGCGGCGGCGTCAACCGACTCGACCGAAAAACCGGACGGATCACCCACTACCGGCACGACCCCGACGACCCGAACTCGCTGAGCCACGACGCGCTACGGTCGATCTATCAGGACCGGTCCGGCGCGCTCTGGTTTGGCACCTTCGGTGGTGGGCTCGATCGCCTGGACCCTTCGACCGGTGTCTTCACCCACTACCGGCATGATCCCGAGGATCCCTCCAGCATCAGCCACGAATTCATCCGCCTCGCCTACGAGGATCGCGAGGGGGTGCTGTGGGTCGGGACGCAGGGCGGCGGCCTCAACCGCCTCGATCCTGAAACCGGTGCGTTCACTCATTACCGGCACGATCCGGAGGATCCTTCCAGCATCAGCTCCGACCACGTGTTCGCCATCCATGAGGGCAGAGACGGCACACTGTGGTTCGGCAACTTCGGTGGCGGCATCAACCGGTTCGACCGGGATACCGGCAGCTTCCGGCGCTACCGGGTGGAAGACGGACTCGCAGCGGATTCCGTTTACGCGATGCTCGACGACGAGAAGGGCAGGCTGTGGGTCAGCACCACCAACGGTCTGTCGCGGTTTGAACCGCGGACCGAGTCCTTCAGCAACTATGATGTTCGCGACGGCCTGCAGGGCAACGAGTTCAACGGCGGCTCCGCCTATCGCAGCCCGAGCGGGGAAATGTTCTTCGGCGGCATCAACGGCTTCAACTCGTTCTACCCCGAGGAGATCGGCATCAACGCGGAAGTCCCGGTCGTCGTCATCACCGACCTCCAGCTCTTCAACCGCTCGATCACCGTCGGTGAGACGATCGGCGGGAGAGTCCTGCTCGAGAAACCGATCACTTACACCGAAGAGATCGAGCTCTCGTACCGGGACAACGTCTTCACCCTCGAGTTCGCCGCCCTGCACTACAGCGCTCCGGGCAAAAACAGCTACGTGTACCGCATGGCGGGCTTCAGCGATGCCTGGATCCCGGTCAGCGCCGACCGGCGTTTTGCCACCTTTACCGGCCTCACCGCCGGCGAGTACCTTTTCAGCGTGCGCGGTGCCAACAGCGACGGCGTCTGGAACGACGACCCCGCCTCCCTGCGGATCGTCGTCACGCCTCCGTTCTGGGCAACCTGGTGGTTCCGTGGGTTGTTGGCAGTCCTCCTGGTTGCGATCGCAGTGGTCGTCATTAGGAGCCGGTTACGGGGCGTCCGCATGAAAACCGAGCTGGTCGCCGCTCACGATGCGCAGATGGCAATCATGCCGCAGACAACCCCCGAGATCGCCGGCTTTGACATCTGCGGTGTGTGCATTCCGGCCCACGAGGTCGGCGGCGACTTTTTCGACTACTTCTGGCTCGAATCGGAGCCCAGGAGGCTGTGCGTCGTCGTCGGGGATGTGGCCGGCAAGGCGATGTCGGCGGCCATGAACGCTGTGATGTCCGACGGCATGGTCTTCTCCCGGGCGAGGCAGGGGGGTTCGGTCGAGGAGATCATGTGCAGTCTGAACAGATCGGTCCACCACAAGGTTGGAAAGCGGATGTTCACGGCCCTGTGCCTGATCGTGCTCGACCCCGAGACTCGCACCCTCACCTTTTCCAACGCCGGCCTGTGCGAGCCGCTGCACAAGGCATCCGGATCGGTCGAGTACCTCGTGTCACCAGGCGCCAGATTCCCACTCGGGGTCGTCAGAGACGCGGCCTTTGAGAGCAGGACCCTGAGCCTGGCGCCGGGAGATGTCGTCGTGCTGTTTTCTGACGGCGTCCCCGAAGCCCGCAACCGGGCGGGAGATCTCTACGGTTACGACGCCCCGAGAGAGCTGCTTTTGCGGCTGAATACCTCGGATCTGGAAGCCTCGCAGATCAAGGACGCGATCGTGGAGGACGTGCACCGGTTCTGCGGCAGTCATCGCCTGAGCGATGACATGGCGGTCATCGTGATCAAAGTTACGGGTGAGGGTTCCACAAGCCCACGCTCACGCTAGGGTGCCACGTGACAAATGTGGAATTCGGTCCCCGTCACCGATGCCGCAGGGTTGAACTAACAATGCGGTGCGTGGCACCTATGGCAGTGATCACCGCCCCGCCTGCTCGATCTCGAGGACCAACTCGCCGATTTCACCGTCCGCAGCGGACGCTGTCAGGGTGACGGTCACAGGGTATCCCGCGAGCACCAGCTTCTTTCCCTCCACCCGGACCTCGAACGAAGCTTCGCCGGTGTCCGCGAGGCGGGCCCCGAGGTCGACGGTCTTCTTGTTGACCTCACGGCCACCCACATCGACCGCCGTCATCACCACTCTCTCGACGCCGGTGCCGGTCACCCTGCCCTGGATCTTGTAGTCCTGCGCGAAGAACGAGCCGCCCCATCCGGTCTTGGTTACCTCGAGGGCGAATCGTCCTGAGGGAGCCTCCGCGCGACGGGCGCGGCTCGGGACGACGTTCGGCGCCTGCCCCGCCGGAGCCACAGCCGCCGCGTCCGATGAGGTGGCAGCTGCCTCGTCCGGTGGGTCATCGCGCGAACCGCCGAGGAGGTTGCCGAGCACATCGTTGAGCTCGCGTTCGATCGTCCGGCGAGCGATGCCCTCGGCGGCCGCCCCCCAGTCGACGCTCGCCCGTGCGCCGTCGAGCGGACCGCTCAACCCGAGCGGCAACACGACCTGGTCGCTCCCAGAATCCCAGAAAAGCTCGGCGGCGCGGCTGCTCTCCTGCTTCATCCAGGCGCTGACCTGGGGAGAGAACTGGATCTGGAACGCACCGTTCATCACGCTCGAAATCATGTCCACGGATCCCGTACCGGTGAGATCGAAGGCGGCCGACTGGAGCAGCACGCTGTCGAAGCTCAGTGCACCGCCGCCGATGCGGAAGTCGCCGACGAGCTGGCTGAACTTTGTCGCGCCGGTCGCCGACTCGGAGGCGAGATTGGCGAGGGTGCGCTGTCCGAGAACACCGGCCACCTGACCGACCGAGCGCAGCACGTCGAGCTGGCCCACCTGGCCATCGATGATCCGGGCTACGCCCTCGCCCTCGAGAGAGCGAATCACGGTCGTCGGATCGGTTCCCGCGCCCTGTCCGGCCACGCGGCCAGTGAACCGTCCCATGAGGATGCCGCTCATCCCGAACTGATCGGCGACAAAGGGATCCATATCGATATTCTCTGCCTCGCCGGAGAACTCGAACGACTGTGGCATCCGCGTCAGGTCGCTCGCCAGCCGGCCACTGAAGCGGCCGTCATAGAGCTCCATCGACACCGGCTCGAGGGTGGTGACACCGTTTTCGAGCCGCAACCTGGCGTTGAAGTCGCGAAAGTGAAGGTTCATCCACGATCCCTCGGACACCCTCAGCGAGCCGTCGGCGACGCCGCGGACCACAAAGCTGTCCGGATCGGGCGGGGTGGCCTTGTCGGACCCTTCTTCCTCCCCGCCTCCCAGCAGGCCAAGCAGCTGGCCGAGATCGGCGCGTTGCGATTCGAGGGTGAACTCGAGCGTCGGCCGCTTCCCAACCGTGAGCAGGAGTGTGCCGGCGATGTCGCTGTCGCCGACCTGGGCACTCAAACCGCTGACTGCGACCTTCGTGCCTCGCAGCGTTGCCACGGCGCTGATGTCAGTGATCGGCCGGGTCAACGTTTTGGCGTCGATGGTGATGGCGCTCAGGTTTGCCTGGAGGTTCACTTCGGGCAATCGGTTCTCAGCCAGCACGCCGTGGACACCCGCTTCGAGCTCGACCGGTGTCCTGCCCGTGATGGACACGCCGAAATCGCCGCCTGCCTTTGCGAGCAGCGACGAGATGTCATCGACATCGACGCTGGTCGGCTTCAGATCGATATCGATCCTCCGACCGTCAGGCTGCGCCTCGACTGCACCGGTGAGGGTAACGGTGGCCTTGCCCACGATGAGCTCGACATGTGTCAGTTCGACCGAATCACCGCCGCCGCGAACGGCGACATCGACGGCACCGACCTCCAGGTGCAGCGGATCAGGGCCGAGCGCGGAATCAGACACCTCCACCCGGCCGCTTTTGACCGCGATGCGGAACTCGTCGCTCCCGAATCCCGACACATCGAAGTTGAGATCGGTGAGCGCCACCTCGAGGGGCCGCGCCGGGGATCTCGACGCGTCGCGAAAACTGACACGACCGCCGGTCGCGCGGATCGTGTCGATGGTCACCTCGGGGGCGGTGCCGGGCTCAACTGTCTGGCCCTGTTCTTCGGACACGTCGTCGCCGGCTCCGAGATCGAAATTCCAGTTGCCCTCGGCGTCGCGAACGAGGTTGATCGTGGGTTCCACGAGCACGATCGACGTGACCTCCAGCCGTTTCTGGAGCAGCGGCATAAGGCGGGCGCCAATGCGGAGGCTGCGCAGGGTAAGAAGATCGCCGTCACCCTCGCCGGGCCGCGCGGCGACGGCCACATCGTCGATCTGAAGTCCGAAAACGGGCACCACCGACAGCCCGATCGTGCCGAGTCGAACATCGCGACCGAGGCTCTCCTCGGCCCTGGTTTCGATATATCCACGAAAGCTGTTGACGTCGACCACGAATAACAGGATCACGACGGCCAGTACGAGCACCACCGCCACGACGGCGAGCGTGAGAACGATCTTCTTCTTCATGGCATTCTCCCGGGGTTCGTCACACACACCTTAGCGCGGACTTGCGGGCAGCGCCCGTCACGTCCTCACATCGCGGGCGAAACCACAGATCGACATCTTGCGGTTTGGACCAACGGCACCCATGGAAAGTCACAATGTCACCGCGGTGCCACGTACCGCATTGACGCATTGTTTCGAACGCCGACTGAAGTCTTCCAGGGGTGCCATGACACCCAAGCGGTCCAAATCAACAAGTGTGGAAGTGTGTGTCAGGTAGGCCCGGGCGGTTGCCCGCCCAGGCCCCCCACAGATCCGGACGTGCGGGACTACCGCATCCGGCTCCTCGGGACCGCGGATTCGCTGCGCACAACATGCGCCCTCGGTCTGCTATCTGAACGGGTTGCGTTGAGGTGCCGTACAGGCTCGGTGTCCCCGACATCTTTCCCCCACTCAGTTCCGCTTCCCCGGCGACCCCTTCCCTCCACCGGGTCCCTTCGAGCTCGGTTCCCCGGCTTCATCGGTACTATGGGTCGCTCCGACTCCCCACCATCCGTCCCGGTAGGCTCGTTTCCTCGCCCAGCGGTACCATCCCGTGCTCCTTGTTTCGCTCCCGCCATCGGTGAAGCACTCCCCATGACAGACCAGGGTTTTGGTCTCCCGGCTCCCCTACCGGCATTCTCAGGATGGAGACGATGGGGTCTCCCAGGTTCCTGGCGAACCTTCGATCGCATGCCCTGCTTCAACGACTCCGGTGGACCCGCCATGCCAGGCCGTTGCGGCATCGGCGATGTTGCCTTCCCACTCCACGTACAGGGTCGGCGTCCACGAAAGGTGATTTCGGAGCTCTCTACACAGCCTACGATCTCGCTGTCTACGCTTCACCCCTTCGGTTACCCTAGAGGCGCAAGACTCGCTTCCGGCTGGCGGCCACCCTTGGCCGGACGGGACTCATACCCGCAAGGTCCGTTCGAAAGGTTTCCAAGACTCCGCTGTCATCTCTGACTCACGTCATCTCTTCCCCCTTCCCCAGGCTTCGCCTGGCGCACACGTGGCACCCTTGCAGCAGTAAAGCTCGGGAGGGGATAAACCCCTCCCCTACGATTCCAATCCCTTTTTGTAGGGGCGGGACCTGTCCCGCCCTTGTTCGCCGACGTCCGCCTGATCGAGCGAGGGCGGCACAAGTGCCGCCCCTACAGGGATTGGGGAGGCTTCGTAGGGACGGGGGTTTACACCCGCCCGAATCAACTTCGGAACCTCACCTCCCGAGGTCCTAACAAGTGCCTCAGTCATCACTTCGTGAACCGCATCAAGTTCCCGTATCAGCACCGTTTTCGACGGCTCATCTTCTGATGACGAAGGAATCCATTCGTTCGAATGGCGTAGGTCTCGCGAACAACTCGACGGGGCTTGCGGGCGCAACTCACAATTCAACAACTGTGAAGGTGGCACCCATGCGAAAATTGAATACGGTAATGCGAAGTGTCGCCCCCGAGTCCATGCTGAAGGAGTTGGAATGATATCCGCGAAAAGGCGTCCCCTGTTCCTCACGGCTCTGATCTTCGTTCTCGCCGCAACCCACCAGCCGCTCCTGTTCGGCCAGAGCACTGCTGTCATTCCAAGGGATGCGCAGGCTCTGGCGGTGCTGGACGACGACTTCACCTTTCTGATCTCCTCCGACCTGGGCCGGAACGGGTACTACGACCAGAAGGCGGTTGCGGAAATGATGGGTGAGGTCGCCGCAATCGCGGACCCGGAATTCATTGCCGTGCTCGGCGACGTGCACCATTTTCAGGGCGTCCGTTCGGTTCAGGACCCGCTCTGGCTGACCAACTTCGAGTGGATCTACAAGCACCCAGAATTGATGATCGCGTGGCATCCGGTAATGGGCAACCACGAGTACGAGGGTTCCACCGAGGCTGTGCTCGACTACTCTTCGGTGAGCCGCCGCTGGGAGATGCCCGACCGGTACTACGCCATGACGGAGTCGGTGTCAGATAGCGTCGACGTGCTGCTGCTCTTCATCGACACCCCGCCCTTGATCGACAAATACCGTGACGGTCACGAGGAACATCCGGACGCCGGCAGGCAGTCCATGGATCGGCAGCTGAAGTGGATTGATACCACCCTGGGCGCTTCCGATGCCAAATGGAAGGTCGTCATGGGCCACCATCCGGTGTATGCGGGGACCACGAAAGACGAGTGTGAGCGCCGGGACCTCCAGGAGCGGCTGCAGCCCCTGCTCGACAGGCACGAGGTGGACATTGCCGTCAGCGGGCACATCCACAATTTTCAGCACATCCGGGTGGCGGACTCGGGCGTGGACTATTTCGTGAACACCTCGGCGTCAGAGACTCGGGAAGTGGTCCACTTCGAAGGTGCGCTCTTCGGCAGCCCGGACCCTGGCTTCACCCTTTGCACCGTGAAGGAGAACGAGCTGATCATCACCTTCGTGAATGTCGAGGGGGAGATCATCTACCAGCACGTGCGAAGGAAGTAGGATGCGGGGCGGCACCCATGTGTCGCCTTCAAACGTGGCACCCGTGTTGGTGCACCCTGGTGCCACCATCTACAATGCATTCATGCGAACTGTGGCACTCATACTCATGGCAAATGTGTAGATGTGCACGTGGCAGCCATTCTGGGAGGCATACATGAGATCGACGGCGCTGATCGGGATCGTTCTGGCGGGAATGTTCATTCCACGGATTGCGACGGGCGGATTCGACCCGGAGTGTATCCAGGAGTGTATCCGGGAGAACCAGCAGGCAGCCGTTGGGTACGAGGAGCTCGAACGCCTTTGCAGGGAGGAGTGCATGGTCACCCGTGCGCTCCAACTCGTGCGGTCCGCCGACCCCGAAGAGTACGCCGAAGGCGTTGAGATCCTGTGCAACTCCGACGACCGGCGGGCGGTCGTCCCGTTGATCGCCGCGTTGAAGCGGGATGTGGAAGAGCGGACCGGGCGGTGGGCCTGGATCATCCCTGCTCTGGGGGCCCAGCGGGATGAGGCTGCGGTCCCGGTGCTGATCGAGACGCTCACGATCCCGGACGACGACTGGCTCGGGCGAGAGATGTCCGCCAGCGCGCTCGGCAAAATTGGCAGCCCCTCCGCCATACCCGCGCTCACCGCTGCTGCGTGGCGTGGCGACACCCGTGACGAAGCCATCATGGCACTGGCAGGTATTCTCGATAGCCGGGTCGTCCCCACCCTGATCTCGGCTCTGGATCCCGGCGAGGATTCGGAGACGCTGGAGGCGGCGACCGAAGGGCTGCGCAGGCTCGGTTCCGAGGCCGTTCCAAGCCTCGTCGAGGCCCTCGGCGAATACGCATCCGAGCACCCTGAGACGGAGCGGAGGGTATGGATCTGCCGGCTGCTCTGCGAGAGCGTCAACCCCATCGCCCTGGAGGCGCTCGAGGCGCACCGGAGCGACCCCGATCCTGCCGTCGCCCAATGCGCTGCAGCGGGAATTGAGGCCTGGGAAGATAGAAACTGAGCCGCCTGCAAGAGCGGTGGGAGCGCCAGTAATCTCATAGTTTCAGTTTGATATAGTTGAGAGATGAGGTCTTCTCGGGTACCGAGACTCTTCTGGCGAACGACGTGAACGGGGCCTGGAGGAAATTTACCGCTGCTTTCACCCACATGGGTGCCACGCAAGTCTCATGCAAATCCCACATTTCTCGACATCTCACTGCAGTAGATCACGGGCGGGAACGGAAAAGTGCCGTGTTAATGGTTGTAGGCGCGTCCTTTAGGGCGCGCGAGAAGCGCATTGAAGTATCCGTTGGCGGGCCCTGAAGGACCCGCCTACAAACGACAACAATAATTCTCCACGAAGCTGACGCGACAAAAGGAACCCGGAAATGACGACGATGAGAACGAATTCTGCCTGGCTCAGCGGTGCGCTTTGCGTTGCCGTAACTCTTTCTGTATTTTCTGTAGACACCGCACACAGCCAGGGTTTTGATCTTGACGACAGGTTCCCAGACAACGACAGATTCGAGGACAGAATCAGACGGGTCGACGAAGCCTGTCTTCCGGATCCGCTGCCCCTCGTCCAATACCCCTACGGATACCGCCTCGCTGAAGGTCTGATAACGGAATGCGGCAACGAGAATATGACCCTTGCCCAGGTATTCAAGTACAGCGCATTGGGCCTTGGATCGGTATTTGGGGGGCCGGCGGCACCCGCCGCTGCCGGGTACGCGGTGAGCGAGCTTTCCACAGATGGCATGAAATGCGTACTCAAGGCTTTTGTCAACGCCTCCAGCGAAATGGAAGACGCGGATAAGATATCCGTTAAGTCATTGATAGAAGCCGGTTTCACTCTGAATGACTGGAAGGATTTCGCAAAGAATGTGAGCACGGTCTACGAAAAGATACCGGAGCTTCAGAAACGAGCCGACCTGCTGAAACTGAAATCCGCGGTCGAGGCCGGGGCGTCTGCTTTTGATCGAACGAAAGACGCCTGGGACTTTGTAGTCGCGGTATCAGATGGATCGGCGTCAGCCTCCGCAGCAGGTTTAGCAGACACAGCATCAGGAGCAGCAGCAGGCGTTGCGGACATGGCGGGCGAGCTCCAGGTGTGGGCGACGACGGAGATCTCCGACCTCGTGTACGGGAGAGCGAACAACCTCATGACCGAAGCCGAGCAAGCGATTCGCGATTGCCGTTTTGACGAGGCCGCGGACATTCTGAAGGAAGCGCACGAGGCCGCCCAGGAAGAATGCCGTGGCCACGGCATGGAATACCGCCTGGCAGAGGTAGAGTTTCGCTCATTCATCTACCAGAATCGAATTTCTCTGGGACAAAACAACGCTCTATTCGATGGCCGATTCGAGCGCAACCCACAGCAGGACCAATATCCCAATTTGGAAAGGTGGTTCTCCCGGAAGCGGGAACATCTGGCCGATTTCACGGAGACGTTTCACGAAATCGAGGGTTTGCGTAGGACGCTTCGGGTGAAGCGCGGCGACTTTGACTTCGCCCGATCGGCCTATGAAAGCGCCTACAACTCAGCCCTCTCCAGGGTCGATGCCGGGGGCGGCGAAGAGGCGTGTCACTCCATCCTCGAATCGGTTCAGAAGCTCGATTCGATCACCAACGGTCTAACCCAGGAGTGCCGCGACAAGCTGTTTGCGGAGGCCAACACGAGGATTGATCAGCCCGGCGACATACCCATGCAGTTCAACAATAGCGGGCGCGTCAGATCACAGGGATGGTGGGCTGAACTCGACCGGATCAGAGAGGCATTCGCCGCATGTGACACCTCATCCGCAGAAGCAAGGTCATCGGCCTTGATGGTAGACATCGATAGCAACCCCATATATCTGATCGAGAGCGGAATTTGTAAAGAGGTCAACCAGGATGTGATCCGGACGGAACTCGCCGGGTTGAGCTCGCCCGCGGATTGCGATCGCGAGAACTCGGTACGCATCCTCCCGGGTGGTCTCTTCGTGAGCCGGGACGAGGCCGGGCAGGATCGGGTGTCGAAAGCCGTTGCCGGTCAGGAGCTCTTCATCCACACCAGCTTCGGCGTGACCCGCCTGAGCAGATCCGATGTCACGTCCGTCAATCTGAAGGCCGTATTGCCCGGTGGTCGGGAAGTCCCCTTCCAGACCCTGAACGTGCCCGTGCGTCCAGAGCAGGAGGATGGGTATCGCGCGACGACCCGATTCGTACTCCCGGAGGATGTCTCGCCAGGCGTCTGCCGCGTAACGGGCCGGATCCGATGGGGCGGCCTGGGCGCCGACACCGGTGAGGCGATCTTCGTGATCGAAGAGTCTCGACTCGATGTGGGAGAGTTAGTCGTTTCCCCAACCCCGGGAGGATCTCCTGAGCGGAAGTTCGCGCCCGGTGATCCGATCCATGCCACGATCGGGGTTGGCGCCGGCCCCTCCGATGGGGAGGCAACGGTTCGCGGGAAGTGGGTGCTCACCTACCCGGATGGCCGGACAAAGAACCTGGAACCGGGCGCAACATCCACTTCGACAACGGGGACAACCGGTGCTACCACCACGCTGACCGCCGAAATCGGGACCAACGCGAGGACTCCGTTGGGACCCTATCGGTTGGACGTTGAGGCCAGTGTGGGCGAGCAGATCATCACCAGTCGCAGCACCTCGTTCGAGGTCGTACCGCTGTTCGAAAAGCCGAAGATCTTCATTTCGGATTTCGCCGAAGGTAAGGAAAACGTCCAGAGCTTCCGGCCCGGAGATGAGTTCTTCGCCGTCGCCGATCTGATCTGCAACAGCTCCAACCCCGACCGGACCATGCACGTCTCTGTGCAGTTCACGGGACCGGATAACGAGATTCGCGCCCTCGACATCGAGGGCGACAGAGGTCTCAAGCGAGGTCCCTACAGGATGGGTGCGCGGCGGGAGGTTCCCAAAAAGATCCAGGAGGGCACCTACACCGCCGTGGTGACCCTTGACGGTGGACATGAGCAGATAATGAGGCTGCAACAGAGCTTTCAGATCGTCTATCCGGTCCGGTTCACAGGGATCTGGACCCGAGACGGAATGGATCCTCCCGAGCTCAAAGCCCAATTCCAAAATGGTGACCGCTACGAGTGGTTTATGCAGTACGAGTTCGTCGATGTTCGACCTGGCGACGAGTTTTCCAGTGAGTTCAATTGCAGCCTGTATGGCGCCGAGTCCCAGGAGCTCAGCTCGATGACCTACGGCCCAGACGTTCCCACTCCTTCAGCGCATGCACAAACCCGCCATGTCGGGTCGATCCCCATGTGGGCTGCCAACGGAATCTACGATCTCCAGGGACTCGTCTTGTACAACGAGGTCGGTTACCTTTCCCCGGGGACCTTGTTCAAAATTGGAGAGGACCTGAAAGTGACCATCACCTCTCCCCAGCCGGGATTCGAGGTGGATGAGAAGGTCCTCGTCGTGTCCGGTACCTGCTCCGATCGGAACCTCTCCCAGGCCCGGATGATCACCAATGGCGAGGAGGTCCCCATCAAGCTCAATGATGGCGAATTCTCCGCCAAGACCGTGCTCCGCCCCGGCCGCAACGAAATCCGTGTCGTTGCCGAAAAAGACGGAGCAACCGGCGAGGCCAACGTCTGGGGCACCGCCCACATCCGGGCTGCGACGCTCAAGATCGTGCTGAGTTGGGAAGCCCAGGGGCCGGACATCGATCTCTGGGTGACCGATCCGCAGCAGGTGGTAACGAACTACCGCAAGAAGAGAGCCGCCGAAGGACGGAACCTCGATGTGGATGACACCCAGGGCCCAGGCATGGAGACCTACACCGTCGAGGTGCCTCTCACGGGAGTCTACAAAGTCGCGGTCCACTACTACGGTGCCAAAGGCTGGCAGGGACCCGTCCCGTTCCGGCTCCAGATAACGGCCTGGGAAGCGACCTACAGAGAAAACCGTAGGACTTTGACAGGAACCCTTCACAACGCCGCCGGGAACAGTGACGAGCCGGGCTCCGTGGTGAAATTCGACATTCCGTTGTAGTGAGCTTGGGTCGAGCTAGGGTGCCACGTACCTCATTGCAGGTCGCGGTTTTCATTCACATTGTAAGGTTGTGATCAGTGGCACCCATATAGATGGAAACAATGCGTTAATGCGAAGTGTGGCACCCGTGCGCCGGTCTCGCTACGCGACGTGGTGAGATATGTGGGCTAGCATGAAACCGTGACCCGAGAGCAAAGATGACCATCCTGCTCCGCAACCTGCCGCTCGCCCTCGAACACGACGAGAGCGACCTCGCGCCGACGGCTGCCGGGTTCCTCCGACTCGACGCCGCCCGGGTCGAGATTCGCTCCATCGTCAAGAAGTCCCTCGACGCCCGACACCGCCGCCGTCCGCGTTTCCTCTACACCCTCGCCATCGACGTCACCCCGGAGGTCGAAAGATCCCTGCTCGCCGAGGACCCGCCCCGGGTCGAGCCATATCGTGCGGCCGATCGGGTGGAGATCGGGACGTTGCGGCGGCCTATCGGTTCCACACCGCCTGTGGTCGTGGGCTCCGGTCCTGCGGGCCTCTTCGCGGCCTACAGATTGGTCCAGGCGGGGCTCGAACCCACCATCGTGGAGCGGGGGCTCGAGGTCACCGAACGCACGCGACAGTGGAACCGTTTCCTCAAGGGTGAGATGTTCGACCCGGAGAGCAATCTCCTCTTCGGTGAAGGGGGCGCCGGCGCCTACTCCGACGGCAAGCTCTTCACCCGGATCAACGACCCACGAGTAGGCGAGGTGCTCGAGATCCTGGTCGACCACGGCGCGCCGCGGGAGATCCTCTTCGACGCCAAGCCGCACATCGGCAGCAACCTCCTGCCGTCGGTGGTCCGTCGCCTGCGCAACACCCTTCGCGACCGCGGCGCGGTGTTTCGCTTCTCCACCCGCATGACCGGGCTCCGCATCGAACACGGGCGGGTGTCCGGCGTGGAGATCGAGCCGGGGGGGACAATCGATGCCGATCGTGTGTTCCTCGGTCTCGGCCACTCGGCGCGCGACACGATCCGCACGCTCCACGATCTGGGCGTGGCCATGGAGCGAAAGCCCTTTCAGCTCGGAGTGAGAATCGAGCACCCGCAGCACGTGATCAACCGCATGCAGTACGGTCCCGATTTCGGCGCCCACTCACGGTTGCCTCCCGCCGACTACCGGCTGGTTGCCAAGATCCCGGGCGGTGACGTCTTCAGCTTCTGCATGTGTCCCGGTGGCGAGATCCTCCCGGCCACTGAAAAGCCCGGTTACATCTGTGTCAACGGGGCCTCTCGCCTGGGGCGCCGCGGCCGCTTCGCCAACTCTGGCTTCGTGGTCAGTCTTGACCCGACCGAGTTCGGTGACGGGGGCCCACTCGCAGGCATCGAGCTGCAGGAGCAGATCGAGAGCCGCGCCGCCGCACTTGCCGAGCAGCCCTTCGGGGCCCCGGCGCTTCGATTGATCGACTTTCTCGAGCGCCGCCTCTCCGCCGCCCTGCCCGATTCGTCCTACCCACTGTCTCTCACCGCCGCCCCCTTCGAGGAGTTCCTGCCGGCGCGGGTCCTCGACGCACTTCGCCGCGGGCTCGATGACCTCTGCACACGACTCCCCATCCTCCGCCATCCCGAGGCGATCATCGTCGGACCGGAATCTCGCAGCTCGTGTCCGGTGCGGATCGTCCGCGACCGGTTGAGGCTGGAGTCGCCTCACGCCTCGGGCCTCTACCCCATGGGCGAGGGCGCCGGCCACGCCGGTGGAATCATGTCGGCGGCCATCGACGGAATGCGCTGCGCCGAGGCGCTCATCCGGCGGCTCGGAGATTCCTGACCTTCAAGGCGCCAGGCTACGGTGCCACTACGGTGCCACGTACCGCATTGACGCATTGTTTCGAACGCCGGCTGAAGTCTTCCCCGCGGTACCACGTGGGCAGGGCGTCGAATAGAGCAATGTAGGGGCGGGGTTTTTTACCCCCGCCCGAGCCAACGCATCGCAGCTAGCGATAATGCAACAATGCGGAACGTGGCACCCATGCCCATGACGTGGCACCCATGGGCACCCGCCGGCGAGAAGACCACAGATCACGAATTGTCGAGAATCGGAGTCTTGCGGGAGGCTCACGCGGCTCCCATTATCGGCAACCACCATCAAAAACAGGAGTACACGAGCGCTTCGAACGTTGCGGCGAACGGTGCCACACAGCAAACACCCGGTGGGCAACCGTTCGCGCGGTGGTTCGTGCACTGTGCGTCCCAGTACCAGTCGAAGCTCGCCGCTGAGCAGTCAAACTTCGTATAGATCGTTTCGCCCGGCACCTGGAACACGGGCCAAGCGCCACAGAACACATGTTGTCGCTCGTCACCAGTTGATGTAGGCCATGGTGGAGACCACACGGCGCTGTCCAGGCTGCACGTGGTGTCGCCGCGACTCAAACCCGTCACTGAAGATGTGTTCTATGAACTCTAACGTTGTCAACGTACAAGGATGTCGGCAGAAATGCGGTATCTCAGTCCTCTCCCCGAGGCCGTCAATGCACTGGCGCGCTCCGGTCCCGTCGATGGCGGTCGTGGAGGAATTGGTCAGAAACGCCGAACCGGACGACGGGGCGGCGGTAGCATCGAGGGAACTCCACGCGATCGATGCCATCAGGAACGGCGACCATCCCGTGACGTCGGTGTCAAAACCAGAATTCGACACCAGATTCTGCCCCTCAGCGAGAGGTGCCAGACAAACCACCGCGAACGCCAGAGCCGTAAAACGAGCAGAACGCATGATCGAGCCTTCCTCTGATCCAGTCGCGAAGAAGTGGAGCTGATTTTCGGTTCCGAACTTCGCCGAGCATCCTCAACGGTTATCTCATGAATCTTCTTGTATCTTTCTCGACTCAATGTACGTCTTGCCGGAATCGAGTGCAAGGCGTGATGTCGCATCGGAACCGCAACCACGTTCACCAGATCGGTGCCACGCTATGGTGCCCCAAAGAAGAAGAAGTGAAGGGTGCCACCCATGGAGAGGACGTAATCAGTGGCACCCGTTATGCTCGTGGCCGGGCGGAATGTGTGTCGACAGGCACGTGATTCCGGAAGGGAGATCACAATGAAAAGAGGAATGATTGGCGTGGCGGCAGCCTCTTGGTTTGTCCTGTGTTTCGTTGCATGCGGACGCGGGGCGGAGGCCGGTGACTATCAGGCACTCGTCAAGTTGAACGATGAGTTTCTCGAGTTTCGCAAGCCGGCGTCCGCTGACGGTCTGCCCGACTACAGCCCGGAGGTGATGGAAGCCCAAATAACGGGCCTGCGCGGTTTCTTCGGCCGACTCGAAGCCATCGACCCCGGCGGATGGACGATCCCTGAAAAGGTGGACTACCTCCTGGTTCGGGCCCAGCTCAACGAACTCGACTTCAAGCACCGAGTGCTGAAGCCATGGGCACGGGACCCCGGTGTCTACGTCAGCGCCATACAGCGGGTGGCGTTTCAAGAGCTTCCCGCGAGCAAAGAAGAGCTGTCAGAGTTCGAAAACCGGTTGGAGTCGGTGCCCGCCTTCCTTGACCAGGCCAAGGGCAGCCTCACCGAAGGCGCCCGTGAGTTCCGCATGATGGCGCTGAGAGATCTCCAACAGCCAGACGGCGTCGGCCATGGACATCCTTACCGGGAGGTTCCTCCAGAGGGAGCCATTGGTTGGTACCGAGACCTGAATCAGCGGCTCGAGGAACACCACCCGGACGCGGTGCCCAAAGCCCAGGCGGCCCTCGAGGCGATTATCGAATTCAGGGACTGGCTCCAGAAAAGCCGGATGGATGCACCGGCGGGCATCGGGCGGGAGAACTATGAGTGGTACCTCCAGAACGTCCTGTACATGCCCTTCACCATGGAGGACATCGCCGCCATCGGGGACCGGGAGCTCCATCGGGGTTGGGCCTTCCTCGAGCTGGAGCACAACAAGAACCGCGACCTCCCGATCCTCGAGCCTGCTTCGAGCGCGGAAGACTACCAACAACGGATCCAAGAGGCTGATGAGCAGATCCGCCGTTTCATCCGTGAGGAGGGCATTCTGACCATCCCCGACTACGTCGGAGAGTTCGGTCACAACGTCCCCTGGATCGAACGACCCGATGGACGAAGAAACTTCTGGGAGCAGGTTCAGTATCGCGACCCACGTCCCGACCACGTCCACGCAGTCATACCCGGCCACCGTTTTGACATGTTGGTCAAAGAACACGACACGCGGCCCATCCGCGGACCGTACTACGACAGCGGACGCATCGAGGGTTGGGCAACGTACCTGGAGGAAATGTTCCTACAAGCCGGTCTTCTGGACGACCTGCCGAGGACGCGGGAACTCTTCTACATCTTCCAGATCGCGCGGGCCGTGAGAAACCGAGCCGACGTCGGGTTGCACAACAACGAGTTCACCATCCAGGATGCCGCGCGTTACATGATCGACCGCACACCGATGATGGATGACAACGTCGCGCGAGTCGATGCAGAGATCTACCTGCGTGAGCCGGCGTACGGCATCAGCTACCAGATGGGAAAAATCCAGATCGAACAGCTTCTCGCCGATCGGGCGTTGCAGCTCGGCGACCGGTTCAGTTTGAAGGAGTTCCACGACCAGTTCCTTGCCGCCGGCATGATCCCAATCTCCCTCATCCGCTGGGAGATGACAGGCCTCGACGATGAGGTTCGCCGTTTCTGGGATGAACCTCAGGATTGAGGGGAGGCCTCGTCGGGTACGCCCCATGGTTCACTGGTCGAAAGTACAGGTGCGATGCACAATGCAACAATGGTGAACGTGGCACCCGTGAGGTTACTCGAGACTGAGCAGGTACTCTGCGATCGCGCGCAGATCGTCTTCGGGCAGCAAGGCGAGGTTCATCTGGACATCGGCCATTCCGCCGCTCGAGAGCTTTTCGTAGCCCAGCGTCTCGCCATACTGCAGCGCCAGCGTGAGGTCCGAGACTCCGGTGTATCGTCCGCGGCCTTCGAGGTCGAGCAGGCTCGGGACTTCTCCCTCGTCACCGCGCGGGTGCGGGCCGCCCGCGAACGCGCGGCTCTGGTCAGGGATCATCAGGGCATTGCGCGGGGTGTGGCACTCGCCGCAGTGCCCGGGGCCGTTCACCAGGTAGGCGCCGCGGTTCCGCGCCTCGCTCCGCTCCGGGTCCGAACTGAACCCCGCCTCGCCCAGGGCGAGCCACTTCCACAGCCCGACCGCGCGCCGGCCGAGGCCGGGCATCGGGATGTCGGGAGCTTGCGCCGGCGAATGCACCGGTTCGAGCCCCTTCAAGTACGCCCAGAGGTCGAGCAGATCCTCGACCCGGATATTGCGGTACGACGTGTAGGGAAAGGCCGGGAAGTAGTGCCGGCGATCGGGCGAGATCCCACGCGTCATGGCGTCGACGAACTCCCCGGCCGTCCAGGCCCCGAGGCCGGTCTCCGTGTCGGGCGTGAGGTTCCCGGGCCAGAACGTCCCCACTGGCGTCGCGAACGGGGCGCCTCCGGTGGGCGGACCCGTCACGCCTGCGGTGGCCGACGCCTTGTGGCACGAGATGCACCCGCCGACGTGATACAGCGCCTCGCCCCGGGCCGGGTCGGGATCATGAGGCGGCAGGGGTCGTCCGCTCGGACGGGCCGCGGTGAGAACGATCAGGACCGCGGCGCCCGCCGCGGCGGCGATCGCCAGGACCGCTGCGATTCCCTTCGCGCGGGAGAACAACCTCAATTCTTGGGCAGGCGGTACATGTCGTGACAGGTCTTGCAGCCGTTCCCGAGCTTGCCCAGCGCGGGTGGGAACGCACTCGCCTCCGTCACGGACTGCAGCTCGACCGCCGCCTGGTGCGTGCTCTCCAAGCTCTCGTCAAAGTGCGCGCGGTCGGTCCAGATCTCCGGCTTGGCCCAGGTCTGGACCTCGCCCTCGCCACTGCCCTCCGGGAACAGCTCCGCGGCCTTCGCCAGGTGGTCCGCGATTGAAGCGGCGCTGGCCTTTACAACCTCGGCGTTAAACGGCTGCTCCTTCTTGGCGATGGAGCCGAGAGTCATCATCCCGTCGCGAACTGCTTCCATCGCCTCTTGCCGCTGCTTGATCGCTCCCGTGCCCGCCGTGGCCGCCACCGAGATCGTGACCGCGACCGCCACCGCGCTCCAGATGCGTAGCCTCAATCCGCTCATCGTGATTTTCCTCCCCGGTGCGTGGACTGGTCCAAAGTTTTGTTCGTCGCTTCGGACCATACGCGGCTTGCGCCGAGGAATCAACCGTTTTGGTGCGAGGGCCCATCGGCTTCGGTACCACGGATCACATTGTCACAGTGGCCAATCTAACGTCATAAAGTGATGTCAGGTAGGCCCGGGCGGTTGCCCGCCCAGGCCCCCCACAGATCCGGACGTGCGGGACTACCGCATCCGGCTCCTCGGGACCGCGGATTCGCTGCGCACAACATGCGCCCTCGGTCTGCTATCTGAACGGGTTGCGTTGAGGTGCCGTACAGGCTCGGTGTCCCCGACATCTTTCCCCCACTCAGTTCCGCTTCCCCGGCGACCCCTTCCCTCCACCGGGTCCCTTCGAGCTCGGTTCCCCGGCTTCATCGGTACTATGGGTCGCTCCGACTCCCCACCATCCGTCCCGGTAGGCTCGTTTCCTCGCCCAGCGGTACCATCCCGTGCTCCTTGTTTCGCTCCCGCCATCGGTAAGCACTCCCCATGACAGACCAGGGTTTTGGTCTCCCGGCTCCCCTACCGGCATTCTCAGGATGGAGACGATGGGGTCTCCCAGGTTCCTGGCGAACCTTCGATCGCATGCCCTGCTTCAACGACTCCGGTGGACCCGCCATGCCAGGCCGTTGCGGCATCGGCGATGTTGCCTTCCCACTCCACGTACAGGGTCGGCGTCCACGAAAGGTGATTTCGGAGCTCTCTACACAGCCTACGATCTCGCTGTCTACGCTTCACCCCTTCGGTTACCCTAGAGGCGCAAGACTCGCTTCCGGCTGGCGGCCACCCTTGGCCGGACGGGACTCATACCCGCAAGGTCCGTTCGAAAGGTTTCCAAGACTCCGCTGTCATCTCTGACTCACGTCATCTCTTCCCCCTTCCCCAGGCTTCGCCTGGCGCACACGTGGCACCCATACATGTGAGGCCACAATGGTGCAATGGTGATGTCGGGCCTCTACCCCATGGGCGAGGCCGCGAACCTGACCGGCGCCAACCGCAACACGATCAAAGACCACCTCAAGCGCCTCGTCGAAGGAGGCCGATTGAGGCGACGCGGCCAGGGTAAAGGAACCTGGTACGAGAAACCTTGAATCGCGTCAATTCGAAGTGATCGCAATTGACCGAATCAGCTAAGCGATCCTGAACTGCTCGCCTATCGCCGTGATCTTGCCGTCGGGAACACCCGCCGCACGTGCGAAATCCGGCCATTGCTGAAGAGCCCCGGCGACTTCCTCGACGATATCGCGTCCATCTCGATTGAGATCGAACCTGGCCCCCACTTCGACCAGATCTCTGGGCGAAAAGTCGTTTCGCTTGCCTGCAAAGCTCATCTGGTGGTCCCGAGTAAAGTTCCGGCCGCGAACAAACGTCAGATCGTAGGCCGGCGAGAGCCGCCATTGGCCGCGGTCGTCCATCAGAAAGCTGAAGTTCTTGACGTGGTCATCCTGGTTCACAGCCAGCAGGTTGAAGCAGGCTCGACGATAGGCCTGTTCGAGCGCCGGGTAACCGAGACCAAGCGCGAGGACGAGGCGGAAGTACTGCTCGTAGGAATAGAGCCCCGGTACGTTGTAGTCGATGTGCTCTATCCCACCGAGCGTATGCAGATGGAGCCGGCCCCCGTCATCAGTCCGGTCGAATCGCCGCGTCATGAAGTGCGCGAAATTCCGTTCCTCCAGAAGCCAGGTCTCGGCCATCTCGATGCCTGCCTCCACGGCCAGTTGTGAGTATGCATACTCGATTCGGTTGAAGGCCTGCGGTTCCGGATTGGGGTTCCCGATCTCGCCAACGCCGTCGAACTTGATCAGCCACTCCTCGTCACCCGCCTGCTGTGGTGCGAAGGCCGAGCGGACGTTTTCGGATTGTGGATTCCACAGAATTATCGCTTTCGCCCGCGCACCGCCAGCCGACGAGCCCAATCGCATGATCTCCGGGATCGCCACCTCGGTGCGACCTTCGACGACTCGCCGCGCCGCTTCGACCAGGCCCGCGACCTCCAACGCCTCGTCTTCTCGTGCTTTGCGGGGGATCCTCTCGGCCGGCTGGTACTCCAACGCTCCCATGGCGCGCGAACCCACATACAACAGCTTCTGCACCGGGCCCAGCCGCTCGCCGACACGGCCGCGTTCCGCGAAGTACTTCTCGATAATGGCGTTGCCGAATCGGTCAGGCAGAGAATCGGCGAGAACGCCGGGAAGGCCCTCGAAGGCCTCGAGCCTCGACAGCGCCGGGAATGCCTGAGGACCTTCGGTCCTCAATGGAAGCCGCCGCGGAGAAACCTCCAAACCCGATCGCCGAAACTCCGGGTCGTACTCGAAGACGACCTGCCCATCCTCCGTTTCGGCAACGGCGCCCACCCTCCGACCCCACAGCAGCACCTCGGCGAGACAGGCGCCCTCAGCCACGGTCACGCCCCCTCGCCCGGCGACGCTCACTGCCTCCAGCCTCGAGCAGTTCCATCGGCGACACCTTGGGGCGCGGAAGGAATGCATCGACGGCGTCGGTTCTGCCCAGAGCCCGAAGGACGGCAATGATCGTCGACAGGCGTACGTCGCCGCCGCCCTCCATGTTTCTCACGGTCCTCGGAGAGACACCGGCTTTCCGCGCCACGTCCTCCTGCATGAGGTTCTGCTGCAGGCGGTACCTTCGAATCCGATCGCCAATCTCCGCAATCAGCTCGCTGTCGGTCAATTGTTCGAGGGTCACGATTTCGGTCCACCCTTCTCCCCGTCTTTAGTTAATGGGCAATACAATGCCTAATATTGCCCCTTCTCTTATCCAAAGGGTAATATCTTGCCTGTTAAAAGTCAAATTGTAATAGGCAAAAAGCTACCCTTTAATGCAGAATTTTCTTTATAAGAGGCAAATTATTGCCTGTAAAGTGCGTCGACGTTCACACAGAGGTGTCACTGATCACAAGCCAACAAAGTACAGCGGCCAGGGCCCGGGGTCGTGAGGATGTGGTCAGTGGCGCCCACGACCGTTCAGCATTCCTCGTTCCGATCAAGGCCCAGCTCGTCCCAAAGGAAACCGAAATCGAATTCCTTCATCGGCCCCGGCGCGAAGCGGTTTCGCTCTTCGAAATCGAGCAACAGTCGGATCACGTCCGGGCGCAGCTCAGGATCGGCGACCGCCTCCCGCGGCGTCACGTTTCCAAGGGCTGGAACCTCCTCGTCAGGCCAACTGCGATAATGCCTCCCGAGCATTTCGAGAACCACTCGACGCTGTTCCTCGGGCGGAATCTCCGATGAATCCGCGCCACCTCTCGACGCGGCCACCTTCCGCATCATCATCTCAGCGGTCAATTCTTGCGTGTGAAGGTCGAGCAGCACGACCAGATCGCCGAGCGTTTCGGCCAACCCGGCACCTGTTCTTGCCGCCCTCGTGACCGACTGGGTTTCGACCTTCAGCAGGCGATCTTCGACGGACAGGCTCGCGATCACCAGATCGCGGCCATCCCGCGTTTCGAGCCACACCCAGCGCTCGGCGCCGTCGTCCTGCTCGCGGTGCAACTCCTCCATCGCGTCGAGCCGCCGCACGACCTCGGCCGCCCGCCCCTCGGCGACCTCGTACTCCGCCGTCGAGAAAACCAGGGGCTCACCGTCGGTGGTCACCAGGGCCGGAAGTCCACCGGGGCCTTCCGGCGACTCGTCCTCCCAGTCGTCCTCCTCGTACCAGTCGTCTTCGAACCCCTCTTCGTCGTCCACCACGACGGCGCTCACCAGTCGTTCCTTCTTCCACAGACCGATGATTTCGCGGACGATCTCCACATCCATTTCCTCGGGCGCCTCTCCGCCGTACTCGAAGCTCTCGGAAACGAACCGAACGGCCTCGAGTGGGTCGACCATCAACCACAGAACATCGCGCAGCTTTTCGAGCCGTACGCGAGCCGCGGCTTCGCTGTAGGGAGGCCGAACCGCGTCTGCGGCGGGCGCCCACCGCGCCGGCATGAACTCGATGTTCGACGACGCAATCCGCCAGCGCTCCTGCTGGCGCGACTCGACCGGGCCCTCGAAATTCGCAGGCGCCCACTCGAAAACCGGGTCCAGCCGGCGTGCCAGGCTCTCGAGCTGGCGCGGAGAGGCCTTTGCCCAACGCGCGACGTAACGAACATCGACCCGTTCATCTGAGTCGTCGCGGCGGACCAGGGCGACAAGGGCTGCCGCGGCCACGTGACGCGGCGACACCCCTTCGGGCACGAGACCGGCCGCGATCGCGTCCGCCAGGACCAGGTGAAGGCTGAGGGTGAAAATCTCCTTTTCGGACGCCTCGTCGGCAAACTCCGCAAGCGCCGCCCCGAGATCGACGGGCAGGGGGTTGGCCGCAACCAGAACCCGCCGATGCTCCGCCGCCAGCGCCTCGCGTCCGTGAACGGCGTGAAAAATCAGCCCACGGGTCAGCGTGCCGTGCAACTCCTCGTCGTCGGGGTCGTCACGTACCATGTCGCGAAGGTAGCTCAGCAGATCTTCGAACTCCGGCGTCCAGCCATCGTTGGCGAATGTGATCCGGATCTGAATGGGAACAATCCTGCGAATCGCGGGCTCGATCACCATCCATTCCTCCGGCGACATGAAGTCGGGCGCCGGCACCGATATCAGCAGCTCGAGCGCGATCCACTCAACCTCGAACTCCTCAAGCATCTCCGAAAGCGGAGCAATGGCCAACGCCCGAGGGACCGGGGGCCACGATGAGATCTTCTTCGCCGCCGTTTCCAGCGCCTCCACGACCTGCAAGAATTTCTTTTCAGAGATCGACCGACCAGCGTTTTCCAGAGCGTCGAGGTGAAGCAGCTCGCCTACAGCATCGATCAGCGCTGAGACATCACCCCTTGGAACCGCGCCTTCAGGCAACTCTCCTGTGGCCAGCCGCTCTGCCAGGAGGTCGGAGGAGCGCTCCGCAAGAGCGATCTCAGCTTCGTACCGAACCGGGAATTCCACAACAGTTTTCTCATTCATATTCGACCAGCACGTTAACACTCACCGGCGGCCTTCCCAACCTATCGATCTCGCACGAGTGCCAGGTCCGCGGTTCTGCGGTTATCGAACCGTTACTGCGGAACTGCGGACCTGGCACTGATGGCACACCGATGATGGATGACAACGTCGCGCGAGTCGATGCAGAGATCTACCTGCGTGAGCCGGCGTACGGCATCAGCTACCAGATGGGAAAAATCCAGATCGAACAGCTTCTCGCCGATCGGGCGTTGCAGCTCGGCGACCGGTTCAGCTTGAAGGAGTTCCACGACCAGTTCCTTGCCGCCGGCATGATCCCAATCTCCCTCATCCGCTGGGAGCTGACAGGCCTGGACGATGAGGTTCGCCGTTTCTGGGATGAACTCCAGGATTAAAAGGAGAATGCGTCGAACAAGGGCGCCAAATAGACATTATAGGGGTAGGGATCCCCGGTTGCCCGGGGACCCCTCCCTCCGAACCGTGCGTGCGGTTCTCCCGCACACGGCTCTCCAGTCGGCGGTTCACCTCCGAGAGGACTGACTGGCCGCTGCATGGGCTGCGACAAATGAGAACACCCCATGCTTGGCAAAGAAGGCGTTGGGCCAGCGTTGATGATCCGAGCCACGTCCCCGGCCTTTCCGGTGCCGACGTCTACGGAGAATGCTCCGCAGGCGCATTCGGATCCACTGGTCGAGTCGGGGAAACGTGGTCCGATGGCTGTGTTTGAAATACTCAAACCAGCCACGGGTGGATCGGTTCAGATTCACGATGATTGCTTCCAAGCTGTGTCCGTTGTTACGTCGGGTTTTGCTGCGCACGTTATCCTTGAGTCGCTTCAGGCTCTTGTCGCTCGGCCAACGGTAGCCGCGCTCGAAGTGGTATCCCAAGAAGTCGAATCCGCCGCGCTGGCTTGCATCCACCAGCCGGGTCTTCTCAGGGTGAAGTGTCAGCCCTGCCCCATCCACCCATTCCTGGATCAGCTCGAGCACCAGCTGGGCCTCTCGTTCTGAGCGACATTGCACGATGAAATCATCGGCGTATCGCGTCATTTCGAATCCCTGCTGTGCCATGAGTTGGTCCAACGGGTCAAGGTAGATGTTTGACAGTAGTGGGCTGATCACCGCTCCCTGGGGAGTCCCAGTTTCGGGCGCCCAGTTCCGCGTGGTCTCCATAATGTCCTGATTCAGGTAGGACTCGACCAGTGTTAGCACTCGACTGTCACTGATCTTTTCGCCTACCCGAGCCAGCAGCTGCTCGTGAGGGATGGTGTCGAAGTAGCTCTTCAGATCCGCATCAACTACCCACGTGTACTCCCGCTTCAGCAACGCGTCGACTCGACGCAGTGCATCCTTGCACCCTCGTCCGGGTCGAAATCCGTAGCTGTGTTCGGCGAAGTCTCGCTCGTAGATCGGTTCCATCACATTGCGAAGTGCTGTCTGCACCACGCGATCTCTCACTGTCGGTATCCCTAACGGCCTCGTCTGACCCTTCTTGTCAGGTTTGGGTATCCACACCCGACGAACTCCTTGGGGCTCATACCTGTCTTCCGCAAGTGCTTCCGATATCCACTCCAGGTTCTGCTCCAGCCGGTCCGCAAACATCGCGATCGTCTGGTGGTCCACTCCCGCACTCCCCCGATTCTTCGTGACCTTGTCAAAGGCCGCCTCGAGGTTGCTCGGTCTGTAGACCTTGTCTATCAAGCTGAACCACATGCCTCCTTTCACCCCCCGTTCGAGGGCCGTCAGCATGCGATCAGTCCAAACACAAGGTTCGACCCACGACCATCTGGCCCGGGTCTCTCCGACTTGTTTAGCCTTCTTAGGCACTTCCGCCGGTTTCACTTCCTTGCCCTCGTCCTTCACGCATCCACCTTCCTGCCCTCCTTTGCTCCACGCCCATTACGACGCTTCATTACTACTACGAGGGCTCTGACTCCTGTACGGTTCTCCTCTCCGCACAGGTCTCCCTGCTTCACGTGCACTGCCTTCCGACCATTCAACCCCCAAACACCGAGCAGCCCCTCTGTCGTTGCTTTGTCACGCCACATCAGCTCGACAGACCTTCCACTTTCGTGGTCTGGACTTCGCCATTCCTACGCTGGCTCGTCGTCAGCGCCCGGCCGAATCGAGTTCGTCATCCTGCAGACTGGTCGTTCACCTCCCGTTGCTCCCCACCCCGCATCACTGCGACGCAGTTACGTTCGGTTTCAGGCCCGTGGCGCAGGCCTGACGGGGACTTCCACCCCACTGATAGTGCACGCTTGCAGGCGCACGTAGGGGCGGGATATATCCCGCCCTTGACCGACGATGCCCCTTTGATCACGCAAGGGCGGCACAGGTGCCGCCCCTACAGGGATTGGGAAGAGTTCGTAGGGGCGGGGTTTACCCCCGCCCGAGCCAACGCTTCGCAACCAACGACAACGCAACAATGCGGTACGTGAAACCCATGGCACCCATGGATGCGGCACCCGTAGGCATTTGTCGCCCGGGGACGATCACTCGCCCGCGTCGCCGCCGTCCTGAGCGGGAGGTGCCTTGAACTCGACCGGTGGAGGAGCCTCGCCACCGAGCGCGTCGTCGACCAGCCTCCGCGCCGCCGCCCGCGCCCTCTTTCCTTCGGCTCGGCTGGCGTCGGGGTAGCTTGCGCCGGCGGGCTCGGGCGCGGCCCAGTCCTCCTGGCGGAGGTAGACAGTCTGGGTGGGGAAGGCGAACTCGACGTCCATCTCCTTCGCCAGGCGCAGGATGTCGACCGCCAGCCGGTGGCGTTCGCGGAGCTCCGTCGCCCAGTCCGGTGTGACAAAAAAAACGTACAGCATGATCTCCAGGCTGGCGGCGCCGAATTCGTTGAAGTAGACGTGGTAGTAGTCCTTGCGCGTGTACGGGTGCCGCTCGATGAGCTCCCGAATGCCGTCGCAGAAGGCGTCGACCTTCTCCGGCGGCGTGTCGTAAGCGATGCCGAGCCGCGTGCTCCACCGCCGGTAGCTCCTGGAACCGAGGTTGTCTACCGACACCTTGATCAGGTTGGAGTTCGGCAGCGTGATGAGCGAGTTGTAGAAGGTCCGTATGCGGGTTGATCGAAAGCCCATCTCCTCGACGGTGCCCTCGACATCGCCGACGACGATCCAGTCGCCGACCTGAAAAGGACGATCGAACAGAACGGTGACCGAGCCGAAGAGATTGGACACCGTGTCCTGGGCGGCGAGAGCAAACGCCAGGCCTCCCAGGCCGAGGCCGGCCAGGAGCCCCGCGACCTCGATCCCGACGCTTCCGGCGACGGTCACCAGGCCGATGGCCACGACGAGCACCTTGAGGCTCTTGCGGATCAAGGGGACGAGGAGATCGTCGAAGCCGCTCTCGGTCCGTTCCGTCCGTCGCTCTGCCACCGCGCTGGCGACGTCGATGAAACGGTACGCCATGACGATGAGGGCGACCACCGCCACCACGACGATGCCCTCGACATATACTTTGAAGACCACGGTGGGCAGCCCGAGCCACAGGGCTCCGATGCCCCACAGCACCACCATCAGCAGCACCGATGCCGGGCGAATAGTAGCGGTCAGCAGCCTCTTATCAATCTGGTGAAACCGACGGGCGATCGCGCGGTCCACTGCTGCCGCCGCCACGGCGGTAAAGACCCTGGCGGTGATGACGCCGACCAGGATTACGACGAGCACGCCGATCCACTGCCAACCTTCGAGGAGAACCACCCGCGTGCGGAGCGGCTCCGGAACCATGCTGCGCACCCACATAGCCGGGGTCACAATGTCATGTGACTCCTCGATGCCGGAAACGACCTCGCGAGCCGAGATCTCGTCGTGGATCTCCCACAGCGCGGAGACCGTTTCCCGGCTGAAGAGCCACCGGCGACTATCGGCCCGCGAGACCACCACTGATCCCGAGTCGTACCGTTCGAAGACCCACGGGCCACCCTCCGGGTCGTCCGGGATGGTGTCGAAATCGACCAACCGGCTTCGGTCGATCACCCGTTTGAGCAGGCCGGCGAGCTCACGGCCCTGAAGCGACCGCACCGCCGGTGAGAGCCCCGACAGATCGAGACACTCCACGGCGCGGTCGAGATCCGGACCCTCGTCGCCGTAGAACGACGTGAGAAAGGTCTCCATCGTCGCGCGCGGAGAGCTGAAGGCATCAGGCACCGGCGCCGGCGCGGCGGTCGGTGACACCTCGACCGCAGAACCGGCCTCCTGCGCCATCGCCGTGCCCTGCGGGATGCCGGCCGACAGCACCAGCACGAAAGCGATTAAAAGACAGGTTGCAAGTCGGATCCGGCGATTTCTCGAGTCCACGGACACCCCCGTTCTTCGGTCGTGATCGTGCGCGGTTCGATCCGCGATGCTACCACCGACACCAGGTATTTGTGATCGGCGGTGCCAGGTTCGGAGTTCCGCAAGTACACCACTCGTGCCAGGTCAGAAGATTCCGACGATTTGAGCCCAAGATCGTCTAAACCGGACCTGGCACGGATGCATTGATATGAAGCGTGGCCACCAAACAAGCGCCTTGGTGATCAATTCAACAATTCGGAACGTGGCGCCCCTGCTCAAAACCTCCGCCGCAGAATCAGCGTCCCAGAAACGAGTAAGAGCAGAAGCAGCATCATCGCGCCACGGTCGCTGAGCATGGGGATAGCCGTGAGGAGCGCCATCGGGATGTTGTTGTTGATGATGTTGGCCGGGTTCGTGGCATCGACCCGAAGGACCGAGTAGTAGCTATTGCTGCCGCAATCCCAACTCGTCAGAAAACCGGTGCTGCCGTTTTCGCCGGCACCGAGACTCAACGGGTCGGGGTTTGCGTCAGGATTCAGAATACCGAGATCTACGCACACCACGCTGGCCATATAGCCCGCAGGATAGGTCACGGTCACCGTGTAGTCGCCCGGTGTGCCGTCATGAATCCAGGAGTACTGGCCTGTCGCTGAACCATCATCAATTACAGTGATCACGCCGGGGCCAGACACAGAGATCGAACCACCGATGAGAATCTCACCGGTCGCTTCGTCGTAGAGATATCCACTCGGGTCAAAATCCAGATAGTTCGGTACACCGTCGCCGTCTCGATCTTCGCCCAGCAGTCCCTCGTCGATGTCCAAGATGCGGTCTCCATCGCTGTCGAGAGCAGAGTTGTTGAATACACAGGTGACCGTCTCGTCCGCTTCCAGACCGATGGCGCTCGGATCGCTGCCGTCGTCACAGGTGGCGCTGGTCAAGCTCCAGCCTGCCGGGAGGTTGACCTCGCTGACCGCATACGTGCCCGGAGAGAGAGGTCCGGA
>CAVZOK010000015.1:0-71782 GCA_963776765.1 Candidatus Sulfomarinibacteraceae bacterium | reverse complement strand
GCCGATTCTCTCTGCCATGAGTTGGTCCCCCCTTTCGATGAGTCGTCGCTCATCCCTGAGACAAGCTCCTGGATCATCTGCGGGCTACAGATAGTCGATCAGAGATTGCGCAGTAGCGGCTTCCGGATCATCGGGGGCAAGCTCGAGGAACTTGCCCAACGCCTCTTTCGCGCACTCCACATCACCCTGCATGTTGCAGGTCAGGCCGAGTTGGTAATACGCCGGGGCGAGTTCCGGCTCTCGTTCGAGGATTACGTCGAGCAGCGCCCGCGAACCTACCAGCTCATTGGTATCGAAAAGAACCCGGGCGTGCTGCAACATTTCATTGGAAACCATCTCTGGACTCACGTCGGCGAGTCTTTCCGCCGAAGGAATCAACCTGTCGATGTCGGCAATCATGAGCTCCGCAAAATACGCGGTGCCCTTTGCGTCCAGGTTGTCCGGCTGGAGTCGGAGGATCTCCTCAGCGGCGTCGGCCGCAGCCTGGAAATCCTTCAGCTCCAGCGCAATCGCCGCGGTCGCGTTCCATGCCTGCGGGAAGTCCGGATCGATCTCGGCAGCTTTCGAAAAGTATTCCAAAGCAGTCGGTAGATCTTCAGCCTCGAGGGCGGCGACGCCTTCGTTAAAGACCGGGATAGCCGCTATCCGCGCCTCGGAGATATCCTGCGCCGGATCGGGGGACCCAGAAACGTTGGCCGTGGCCGTTGTTGCGGGCGCAGGCTCCTCAGGAGAAGCTCCGCCGACGGTTGGAAGCGTCACCGTTATCGTCTGCGGGTCGTCGGGATCCGGACGGAGGCTGGCCGTGGCGACGACATAACCCTCCTTCTCGAAGGTCAGGTTGTAGATGACGTCGGAGTCAAGTCCCTTGATCGAGAATTTTCCGTTTTTCTTCGAACTCGCCGAGACGACGATCTCGCTTTCTTCGCCAATCGCCGACACTTCGACACCGGGCAGCGGGTTTCCCTCGAAATCGGTGACAGTACCGCGGATCGTAACCGACGATCCACCACTGGCGATGGTCGAGGAAAACACCAAGACGATTGCTCCGATGACGACCGACACCTGACTGAATCGATTCGATTTCATGACCACCCTCAACTTTCGCCGTGTATCCTACATTGGTTCAACCCAAAAAATCGATCCAATAGTTTTGCTATCGTCACAGCTCTCGAAAGGAGTCCGAAATGAGCCTTCAGGGAAAGGTCGCAATCATCACCGGCGCATCCAGCGGCATCGGCCGCGGAGTGGCGATCGAACTCGACCGAGCCGGTATGAAAATAGTCGTCAACGCGCGGCGGGTTGAACGCCTCGAGGAACTCGCCGGCGAGTTGCGCGAAGCGGAGCCAGTTTCGGGGGACCTCACAGACCAGTCGTTGCCGCAGCGGCTGGTCGACGCCGCCGTTGATCGCTTTGGAAAGCTCGATGTGGTTTTCAACAACGCCGGCATCATGGACACTGCACCAATCGACTCTGCCGACATCGAGAAACTCTGCGCAAACGTTCGCGTCAATTTCGAAGGCGCGGTTCGGATGGCCTACACTGCACTTCGACACTTCAAAAACCAGGGGAGCGGACACCTGATCACGACTTCTTCCATCCTCGGCACCAAGGTCCGGTCAACCGCTGGGGTCTACGCGGGAAGCAAGTACGGCGTCGAGGCGCTGACCGAGGCGCTCCGGATGGAAGTAGCGGGCTCCGGCGTACGGGTAGGTTGCATCGAGCCTGGACTGGTCAACACCGAGCTCCAGGACCACTTCGAGGTCCACCCGCGTGACATGCTCGCCATGGAGCAGCCGCTGGAACCTGAAGATATCGCCCGATGCGTTCGATTCATGCTCGAGCAACCGCCACACGTGTCGATTCCCCGGATGATGGTGCTGCCTTCCGAGCAGGCGATGTAGGGAAGAGGTCCACCAGATGCTGACTCGCCTGGCCATATTCGACCTCGACGGCACCCTCATCGACAGCATCGGCGATCTCGCCGATGCAATGAACACGGTGCTCCAGAATCTCGGCCATCCCGTTCATCCGAGGCCGGATTATCGATTCCTGGTCGGCGACGGCATCGAAATTCTGGTTCGCCGTGCGCTCCCACCCGAGGTGGTCGAATCAACAGATATCCCAGAGGTCGTGCAGCAGATGCGGGACGAGTACTCGACCCGCTGGACTGCGACGACCCGTCCGTTCCCCGACATTCCGGAGCTCGTCATCGAGCTCCACGCACGGGAGGTTCGAACCACGGTTCTTTCGAACAAGCCCGATGCCCCAACCCGCGAGATTGTCGGAGAGCTCTTCCCGGACAAGCCGTTCGAGGTCGTTCATGGAGCGCGTGAAGGTGTGCCACTCAAACCGGACCCGACCTCGACGCTCGAGATCATTTCTGGCGCGAAAGTGTCACCCGAACAGACCGTCTTCGTCGGCGATACTCCTGTCGACATCGAAACGGGTGCCAACGCCGGGACGCGGACGGTTGGCGTTACCTGGGGCTTCCGAGATGCTCAGGAACTACTCGAAGCGGGCGCTGACCACATCATCCACCAGCCGTTTGAACTTCTTCATCTCCTGAACAGTGTGGCTCGCGAGGCGGGCCGGTCGTAAAGTCAACCCTGATTTTCAACGCCGATCCACACCCAGTTCCTCGAGCCGTGCTGCAATCTCGGCGCCGTGTGAGCCCGTGTCGACCTTCGTCAGAATGTCGAGGATGGTGCCGTCGGAGCTGATGATGAAGGTCCAGCGCTCGGGGTACGACCGACCCTCGTGAACGACACCGTACGCCGTCGCAACCTGTTTGTCGGGATCGCTCAGCACCGGATAATCGAGGTCGAGGGCCTTGGCGAAACGCGCGTTAGTCGCCGCCGAATCACAGCTCGCGGCAAAGAGGACGATATCGAAACGACCGAGTCCGGAGTCGGCCGTAGCCGGGAGGTTCACTTCCTTGCCGCTTTCGAGCTCGACGATGAAAGGTTCGGAACGCCCGCTGGCACGCAGCGAGTTGCACTCGCGGGTTCAACCACCGGTAAAGGCCTTGGGAAACCAGGCCAGGACGACGACCTTGTCACCCCTGAAGTTGGTGAGACGATGAGTCTCGCCGTCGCTGCCCCGGAGCTCGAAATCGGGCGCCTGGTCGCCGACTGTCAAACCGCCCGAGGCGGCGACCGCAGCGGTGGAGGAAAACGCCAGAATGACGGCTCCAACGAAGATGATCGTGGCGACACCGCGTCGTGTATTCATGGCCTTCCGACCTCCTGTTCATCAGTATTGATGTGTTGCTCTCGCCAGCGAGTATCTCAGCGCCACGGCCCCCGCGCAATTCAAAATCTCGCGAGACTCTTGGTCACCGATTTTGCGCCGGATGGTACAGTCTCGATATGTTCCAGGATGCGTGCAAAAAGGGCCGTTTGATCGCGTTCGCCGTCATCCTTGCGGCAACGGTTGCTCCGGCGATCGGTCAGGATCGCACAAACCCCCGACCAGTTGACGTCGAGACGGCGGCGCACCGGCTGGCGGACGAAATTCTCGGCACCAGGGCAACACAACAGAGCCCGCCATTCACCTCAGACGCCGAGCACGCAAGGACAATTGACCCGGTGTTGACCAGGGGCACCGCGATCTGGATCCACGAGGAGCTTCCCTCACCCCCGCTAACTGTAGTTGGTGGCAAGGTGTTCTCCTACCGCGACCATGTCTACGATCCCCTCGAGACTCCGGTGCTCAAGATCCGATCCATCGATGATGAACAGGTGATCCCGTTCCTGGTCCGGGTCGTCGTCACTCCCGAACGTGCAATCCCGGATAACGCTGCGATCATCCTTGCCTTCCCGGCGCCGCCGATCTTCAAGCCTCGGCTCGACCGCGTCCAGGCGTGGGTCGGGCCCAACCCGACGCAGACTGCGGTCGAGAGGTCTTTCGAGGAAACGATGATCACGGTTCGGGTCCCTCTTGCGAATGCCGAGCGAGAGCCACCCTCCAACCTCGCGAGCCCGGTGGAGGTGATCGTTCAGGGTGAACTCAGGCTTGGGTCGTACCGATGGGTTGCGGCCGGCAGATTTACCGATCTCGGGGCGTACGAGATGGACCCGGAAATCGCCGGACTCGCACGGTTGGAAGTGGGGCGGGACGTTGCCGGCAGGGCTGAGCAGGAGCAACTGAACGAAATCGCAAAGCTCCTTGCCTCTAAATCGCCAACCTCCTACGGGCGGGTGACCATTGTCAACAGCTGGGTCAGTAGCCAGTTGCAGTATCAGGAGAGCCCGGTGACCCGTTCTGCTGTCGAGGCTCTCGAGGACCGCACCGGCGATTGCGGTGAATACACCACGGTCATGGTGGCGCTTCTCCGCGCGATGGGGATCCCGGCACGCCGCGCCACGGGCCGGCTCTACGAGTTCGACACGCTCTCCGCCCACGCCTGGGTCGAAGTGGCGCTGCCAACGCGAAGCGGCGAACTGCACTGGTTTGTGGCCGATCCAACGCTCGCGGGAACCACGGCAATCGAAAAAGAAAAGGCGGCCTACGTCCAGTTCAACGACCGCATGCTGCTCTATCCGGTGAAACCGACAATCAGACTCGAAGGAACGACCGCACGCCGAACCTCGGACATATTTCTCAACCGGCGCAAGACGGATGAAGAGCGGTTCGCCAAACCGTCCGAGGCCGATACATTTATCGACATCGTGATCGCGACCGTTGATCAGGAAATCTCGAGCGGCGCACAGCGTCTCGCCGAAGGGGACTTGCTTCTTCGGCGGGAATCGGCCTCGATTGTCGGGAGCCCGTATGTGATCGTCGATCGACCTCTCGCTCCGAAAAGCTCGAACCAGATCCAGCTCCGGCTGGAGAACCAGGAGCGGCTCGTTCTCGACGTGACGGCCGGAAACGGCTCGGAGTTCGACGCCGAGATGATTTCCAGACTGCGGTCCGTCTACCAGGATCTCAACAACCATTTCTTCGCCGGTGAGCCTGCTTACCTCAATCTGGAGTTGATCTATATCCGCGACCGCCACAGCGATCGGCTCCACACCCTCAGCCTTCGGTTCGGCCGCTACCTCGTCGAGCACTCCCTCGCACGCATTCTCAAGAGGCTGACGAAGAGCGGTTTGCTGACCGAGGAGGAAACGGCGAGAATTGCTGCGATCGCCGAGGCATCGAATGGGAAGAACCTTTACTTGCTTCAGGAACTCGCCCGGCAGATACCGGTCGCGGAATCTCCAAAACCAAGCCCTGGCTGAAGGGCGGGAGGGGGTGAACCCCTCCCCTACGAAGATCCTCGGAATTGCGGATGCGGGGTTTACCCCCGCCCGATCGAAATGACAGAATGGCAGCGCCACGGGACGCTCTGGAGGTTTACGTTGACAACGATAACGATGAGGTCAATCGCTCTTCTAGCCCTGATCTGCATCACCGGGTGCGCAACCTCGTCGGGACCGGGTACCGCGGAACAGGGAACACGCGAGGTCAGCAGATATGCCGTGATTCACGAGGGGCCCGAGCTGGCCGTGGCGCTGGGATTCCACTATGCCACCAGGAGCATCGGCGACGAGTGGCTGATCCTCGCCGTCGAGCTCACCGCCGCGGATGGAAGCGGGAGAGCCATCGTCAACCATTCGGATATCTTTGCCATCACTCCAGACGGACGCCGCCTTGCCCTCGTCAGCCAGGAGGAGTTTCGGGAGAGATATGGAGAGATCCGGGTTGCTCTCGAGCGCTCCCTCAGATCCCTGCCCATCCTCGGCCGTTACGATCGCAGTCAAATGCCCTGCGATCGCTGGTTTCTCGTCGGCCCTTTCGGGGGCTTCGCCTACGACGAGGTCCCGGTCAACACTTTCCAGTTGTGCTCGGGGCCATTGGTGTTCAAGGTCATCGGCGGAATCCAGTCGGGGCGTTGGAGGCTGATCATCGAGCAGGAAGAAAGTCGCGTGGATGTTCCGTTTGAGTTGTACGCCGAAGATTAGGAGCGCCTCTCGCTTCGGCGAACCCATGAGGAGCGCTTCTCGCTTCGACGTGCAAGGTGCCACATGTCGCATTGTTCGAAGTCGTCGCATCTCACCCGGATACGCGTTTGGAGCGAACAATGCGACGTGTGGCACCTGTGTCGTCGACTCCTCTACGCGCCCCTCATTTTGGGAGCGAACAATGCGACATGTGGCACCGGTGTCGTCGAAGCGGTCTAGCGCTCTTGATTGGCGGTACCTGTCTCGTCGAAGCGGCCGAGCGCTCTGGATGGGCGGGTTCAGATCTTCCCCAACTCCGCCAACGCCTCGTCCCGTACGGCGTCGATGGCCTGAGTACCGTCGACGGTAATCAGCTTCGCTGCTCCGGCTTCGCCCTTTGAGTCCAGATCGCCGTAAAACGAAGTCAGGACCTCGGTCTGGGCGTGGTACGTGGCCAATCGGTTGCGGATGGTGTCCTCCTGGTCATCATCGCGGTGAACCAGGGGTTCTCCGGTCTCGTCGTCGATCCCTTCCACCTTCGGCGGGTTGAAGGTCACGTGATAAACCCTTCCCGATCCCGGGTGGGAACGCCGTCCTGAAAGCCTGGCAACGATATCGTCGTCGGGAACCGCAATCTCGACCACGGCATCGATGACCACCCCAGCCTCGAGCATCGCCTCGGCCTGCGCCACGGTCCGCGGAAACCCGTCGAACAGGAATCCCGGCTCGCAATCGGGCGCGGTGATCCGCTCCTTGACGAGACCGATGATGATGTCGTCGGAGACCAGCCCTCCGCTGTCCATCACGACCTTGGCCTGTTTTCCAAGCTCGGTGCCGGCCGCCACCGCAGCCCGCAGCATATCGCCGGTCGAGATTTGGGGGATTCCGTATCGCTCGCAGATGTACCTGGCCTGGGTCCCTTTACCGGCTCCCGGTGGTCCGAGAAGAATCAATCGCATGCAGTGCCTCCTGAGCCGCGGCGAACCGCGTTGATATGCTCACGCGGCTTTGCACGATTCAATGCCGGGTTTCTCTCGCGAGTCGGAGGGCCTCAGCGAGCTGAAATATTCGGTTCTGCTCAACGAAACTGACCCGGAAAACACTGAGCCATCGCATTTTCCACCACATCGGGTTTCGATCCTAACGCCGCACAAACGTCCGTCGCTTCATCAGGCCCCGAATCTGCACGTTTCCTCCACCACCCAATCGGGTTACGAATGCCGCCGAAAGGGTAGAGCTGTTCCAGTCGGGTAACAGCTCCACAAATCCCGGAAAACACATAGCCGCAGGCTTTTAGGATCAAAACGTTTCCTTCGCGTAACGCACTGGTAACACCCCGGGGTCTCAAAGCGCCGCAAGTCATTCTCGCTATTGCAAGTGAAAATTTTCACAGAACCTGAATCGAGATTGATTATTACTCCCGTAATGTCTCCAGCACCAAGACTTACGCCTGTTTTCAGCACCCCTTGCTTTGGTCAGTCGAAAATCGACCTCCATCTGCCCTACCCAACAAAGCAATAACAATTGACGGAGCATTCAATCGTTTAGCCCCCACGACACTCGTAAAGTGCTCTTCAAATGTCTGCAAAACAAGACTTTCCTTTTAAAATAGACAACATCTCAAAATCGATTGTGAAAACAGGCACAGCTCTTGCTTGGGATGCCCCCGATGAGGAAATGTGTATCTATTCCGGCTTACAAATTTTTCGAGATCGAAAGGAGGAACGCTGTATGCCGAGTTTCGTGAATGTGGAAAAGTGTGATGGGTGTAAGGCGCTCGATAAGACCGCGTGCCAGCACATCTGTCCAAACGACCTGATGGTTCTCGATAAGGAGAGCATGAAGGCGTATAACCGTGAACCCGAAATGTGTTGGGAGTGCTACAACTGCGTAAAAATCTGCCCGACCCAGGCCGTCGACGTCCGTGGTTACGCGGACTTCGTGCCCATGGGTGCGTCGGTGGTGCCGCTGCGCTCTACCGACTCCATCATGTGGACCGTCAAGTTCCGCAGTGGCCAGGTGAAGCGGTTCAAGTTTCCGATCCGCACAACCCCGGAAGGCCAGGCTGAGCCCACTGGCGGTTGGAACACCGACCCGGACCTCGAAGGTCCAGTTCTCTTCACCGAGCCGGACTCCCTCGGCTGCGACGTGTGGACGAAGTAGGGGGGATCATGGCTAATTTTGAAACTGTCAAAGTCGAAACTGATCTTCTGATCCTCGGTGGCGGCATGGCGTCCTGCGGCGCCGCGGTTGAAGCCGCCCACTGGGCCAAAAAGAACAACCTCAAGGTCACCATGGTCGACAAGGCTGCGGTGGACCGCTCCGGCGCGGTGGCCATGGGCCTCTCCGCCATCAACCAGTACGTTGGTCTGAAAGAGGGCGATAACACCGTCGAAGACTACGTCAACTACGTGAAGCAGGACCTCATGGGCGTCGCTCGCGACGACCTCGTGGCCTCGATCGCACGTCACGTTGACGGCTCGGTCCACCTCTTCGAGAAGTGGGGCCTCCCCATTTGGAAGGCAGAGGGCGGCGGATACGTGCACGAGGGTCGCTGGCAGCTCATGATCAACGGCGAGTCCTACAAGGTCATCGTCGCTGAGGCCGCCAAGAACCACCTCGGCACCGACAACATCATCGAGCGCGTCTTCATCGTCGGCCCGATCATGGAAGGTGGCGAGTGCAAGGGTGCGTATGGATTCTCGGTTCGCGAGAATAAATTCTACGTGTTCCTCGCGAAGGCCGTTTTTGTCGCCATGGGCGGCGCCGTCCATGTCTTCAAACCACGCTCCTCCGGTGAAGGCCTCGGCCGCGCCTGGTATCCGCCCTGGAACTCCGGTTCATCCACGTACTTCACTTTGAAGGCCGGTGCCGAGATGACCTGCCAGGAAGTTCGCTTCATCCCGGTTCGCTTCAAAGACGCCTACGGGCCAGTCGGCGCCTGGTTCCTGCTCTTCAAGTCCCGTGCGACCAACGCCTTTGGTGGCGAGTACATGGTCGAGCGGCGCGACGAGCTCCAGAACTGGCAGCCCTACGGTCTGGTGAAACCGATTCCGGCAAACCTCCGCAACTGGCTCGGCATGCTTGACGTCATGGAAGGCAAGGGCCCGATCTACATGCGGACGGAAGAGGCACTCCAGAAGATCGCCGACCAGTACAAGGACGATCCGAAAGCCTACAAGAAGAAGATGAAAGAGCTCGAGAGCGAGGCCTGGGAAGACTTCCTCGACATGACCATCTCGCAGGCCATTCTGTGGGCCGCGAGTGACGTCCAGCCTGAAGAGAAGTCCTCCGAGATCGCCGCCGCCGAGCCGTACTTCATCGGTTCGCACTCCGGTGCCTCCGGCGCCTGGGTCAGCGGTCCCGAGGATCTGGCACCGCCCGAGTACTTCTGGGGCTACGAGAACATGTGCACCACCAAGGGCATCTTTGCCGCTGGCGACGCCACCGGCGCCTCGTCGCACAAGTTCTCCTCCGGTTCCCACGCCGAGGGTCGTATCGCGGGTAAGGCCGCGGTCCGTTACATCGTCAAAGAGAACCCGGCGATGCCGACCGTCGAAGACGCCACCGTCGAAGCCTTGAAGGCGAAGACCCTCAAGCCCCTCGACCTTTTCGAGGAGCACAAGGGCTTCACCTCGCAGACGGACGTCAACCCGAACTACATCATTCCGAAGATGTTCATGTTCCGTCTGCAGAAGCTCATGGACGAGTACGCCGGTGGTGTGGGCTCCCAGTTCACAACCTCGAAGATGCTCTGCGAGCGCGGCCTCGAGCTCCTCGGACTGCTCAAGGAAGACTCCGAGTTCCTCGGTGCTGAAGATCTTCACGAGCTGATGCGGTGCTGGGAAAACGTGCATCGCATGTATCAGGCCGAAGCACACGTCCGCACGATCTTGTTCCGCGAGGAAACCCGTTGGCCGGGATACTACTTCCGCGCCGACTTCCCCAAGCTGGACAACGACAACTGGCTTTGCTTCGTCAACTGCAAAATGGATCCGGAAACAGAAGAGTGGGAGATGCTCAAACGAGACATTCTCCCGATGAGCTGATTCCGATCTCTACTCCGGCCCCAGGCGCTCCGGCGCCTGGGGCCCTTTTTCCAGAGGCCCAATTTGACTACTCAAGAACACCCCGTCTGTCCGCACTGTAACGAGCCGCTGCAGGCTTTCGAGCTCCCAGAAGCCGCCGGTTGGGACAGCGAATTCCAACTCGCGTGCTTCAGCGATGAGTGTCCCTACTTTGTGCGGGGATGGGAGCACATGAAGTCGAACTACGCCGTCAATGCGTCGTATCGCTATCGCTTCGACCCCTTCACCGGTCAGATATCGCCCCTGGCGGTGTGGTCAGCCGACGCCCTCAAGGACCGAATCATCGACGCCGCGATCGGTCAGAAAGCCGATCCCGACGTCGCTGATAACGGCGACGAGAATGGAGGCTCGACATGAGCACCGAAAACGCGAGTCTGCCCCAGTTCCTTGTGGACAAGCGGCAGCTCGCGGAGGGCGAGACATTCGGTTTTGCCTGCCACCCTGGCGTTCCCTGTTTCAATTCCTGCTGCGCCGACGTCAACATCATCCTGACTCCGATTGACGTCCTTCATCTGGCGCGCAGATTAGACATGAATACCCGCGAATTCCTCGAGACCCACACCTCGAACCCGATCACAAAGGACCTCCAACTTCCGATCGTCATGTTGAGGATGACTTCCGAGGAAAACAAACCCTGCCCGTTCGTAGGTGAGCAGGGTTGTACGGTCTACGAAGACCGCCCGTGGGCATGCCGAATGTATCCACTGGGCATGGCAATCCCACCGGCGCGTGCCGGCGAGGAGCCTGACCCCATCTTTTTTGTATTCGAGGACGACCACTGCAAGGGACGCCATGAACCGGACTGCAAGGAGTGGACGGCGAAGAGCTGGCGCGACGACCAGGGCATAGAGGAGCGCGAGACCCTCGAGGCCGGGTTCCGCGATCTGGTCAGCCACCCGTGGTTCATCGGCGGCCGCACCCTCGATCCCAAACGGATGCATATGTTCTACACCGCCTGCTACGACCTCGACACTTTCCGAGACTTCGTATTCGAGTCCTCGTTCTGCGAAAAATTCGAGATCGAGCCCGAGGTGCTCGAAGAGCTCAAAACAAATGACGAGGCCCTCCTCAGCTTCGCCTTCAGATGGCTCCGTTTCGCGATGTTCGCGGAACCGACCTTGAAGGTGCGCGAGGAAGTGGTCGATCGGAGTAAATAATGAGCGAAGCCAAGAGTCTGCTCGTCATCGGTGCCGGCATCGCAGGAATCAGCGCCGCCCTCGAAGCGGCCGAAGTCGGGGCCGAGGTCATCCTGGTGGAACGCGAGGCGGCGGTCGGTGGCCGCGTCATGCGCACCAATAACTATTTCCCCAAGATGTGCCCACCGTCATGCGGAATGGAGATCAACACCCGCCGCCTCGAGCGCAACCCGCGGATTCGAGTCCTGACCGCGGCCCGGGTCACCGGCGCCGAACAGAAGGACGGCGGTTGGGCGGTGGAGATCACCAGCGATCCGGCGTATGTGAAGACCAATTGCACAGCGTGCGGAGACTGCGAGAAGGCCTGCACGACCGAGGTCGACGACCCCCACAACCTGGGCATGTCGAAGGCCAAGGCGATCAGGCTCCCCCACCCCAACGCGTGGCCGAACCGCTACGTCTTTGACCGAACCGCCGTTGCCGATGACGAGGCGAAGAAGATCGCCGAAGCCTGCACCTACGGCGCCATCGATCTCGATGCCGCGGAGTCCACCGAAACGGTGGAAGTCAACGCGGTCGTGGTCGCGACCGGGTGGAAGCCCTACCCGCTCGAGAATCTCGAAGAGCTCGGCGGTGGCTTCTCAGACGTCATTGCCAACGTCCAGATGGAGCGGATGGCGGCGCCCTCCGGTCCCACCGGCGGAAAGATCCAGAGACCGTCGAACGGCGAGGCGCCGACCAACGTGGCCTTCGTCCAATGCGCCGGTTCGCGCGACGTCAACCACCTCAACTACTGCTCGGGCGTGTGCTGCCTGGCGAGCCTCAAGCAGGCGCGGTACGTCATGGAACAGCTGCCCGAAGCTAAGGTCACCATGTACTACATCGACCGCCGCACACCCGGGCGCAACGAGGACTTTCTCCTCAAGGCGACCGCCCTCGAAGGCGTCAAGCTCGTCAAGGGCAAGGTTGGCAAGGTCGAGGAAAACGGCGGGGGCCTCAGGCTCAAGGTCGAAGACGTCGAAAACGAAACGATCCTCGAAGCGGAGCACGACCTTGTCGTGCTCGCCACCGGGATGGTGCCGAACGCTGTCGACGACGACCTGGCTGTCTTTACCCGCAAGGATGATGACGGCTTCATCCTCGACGATGTCGGTTCAAACGTTACGGTCGCCGGCGTCGCGAGACGCCCGGAGGACGTTGCCGCATCTGTGCGAGACGCAACCGGGGCTGCAGCCCGGGCTCTCGTGGCAGCCGGAAGGAGGGCGTAATGGATAAGCTCGGCGTTTTCCTGTGTACGGGCTGTGGAATCGGTGAAGCGATCGACGTCGACGAGGTCATCGCGGCAGCTGATGAACAGGGTTGTGCGTGCACTCTGACCCACGAGTGCTTCTGCGGTGACGAGGGCCTGGCAGCCATCAAGAGCACGGTCGCCGAGAACGAACTCGACGGCATCCTGGTCGCCGCCTGCAGCGAGCGGGCGAAGAACAAGGAGTTCGCTGCCCTGACCGTCGACGGTCCTTCGATGTTCAGAACGGCGATCCGCGAGTATTGCGCGTGGCCGCTCAAGGACGCTGAGGAGGACGAAGACAAGACAGCCTGCGCCAAAGACATGGTGCAGATGGGCCTCGCCCGGCTCGACGGAGTCAAGGCCATCGAGCCGCTGTCGGAAGAGATCAGCGACACCGTCATGGTGGTGGGCAGCGGCCGCGCCGGCCTCGAAGCCGCTTTGACTGCTGCCGGCCTTGACCACCCGGTGGTCCTGGTCGAGAAGGACGACAAGCTCGGCGGGTTACTCGCCGAACAGAAGTCGATCCCTCCCGAAGAACCCCCCTACGAGCAGCCGGAAGCGAATCCGGTGCCGAAGCTGATCGAAGAGATCGAGGCCAGCGACCATATCAAGGTCCTGACGACGACCAACATCGTCAAGATCGACGGTCAGCCCGGCCAGTTCAAGGTCCAACTCAACGGCTCCTCAGGTCTCGAGATGACCATCGGCTCGATCGTCCAGGCGACCGGCGCCACGCCGTATGACGCTTCCAAGCTCGGGCACCTCGGCTATGGGGCGTCGCCCGACGTCGTTACTTCGTATGAGTTCGAGAAAATGCTGGTCGCCGGCAAGATCGCCTGCCCGTCCGACGGCCGTACACCGAAGAGGATCGCCTACATCCAGTGCGCCGGCTCTCGCGATGGAAATCATCTCGAATACTGCTCGTCCGAGTGCTGCAATAACACGCTACGGCAGATGATGGAGGTCGCAAAGATCGACAAATCGATCGAAAACGCTGTGATCTACAAAGACATCCGCTCACCCGGCCACATGGAGTACTTCTTCCTCTCCGCCCAGAAGGAGGCGGCGGGGATGATGACCCGCGGTGACGTAGAGAAGATCACCGCCAACGGCCAGCTCAAGGTGCACGTGGCCAACAGCATGCTTGGGGACAATGTCGAAATCGACGCTGACATCGTCGTGTTGGCGGTCGGGATGGTTCCGGCCTCCGCCGACGGAGAGCTGATTCGCGAGTTGATCGACTCGCGCCACCAGGCTGAGACCTCGGAGAGCTCGCAGGTCCGCGAGACCTCGGCGGCGCGCGCCGAAGAGCTCGCCGGCCACGAGGGCACCGAGATCCTTCACCTTGACTACCGCCAGGGCCCGGACCTGCCGGCGCTCAAGTACGGCTTCCCGGATTCGCACTTCATCTGCTTCCCCTATGAGTCCCGCCGTACAGGCATCTATGCCGCCGGGACGGTGCACGCGCCGATGGATTCGGTACAGGCGGCTGAGGACGGTTGCGGCGCGGCTATGAAAGCGGTCCAGTGCATCGAGATGGCCAAACGCGGCGAGGCGGTCCACCCGCGCGCCGGCGACACCTCCTACCCCGATTTCTTCCTGCAGCGTTGCACGCAGTGCAAACGCTGCACCGAGGAATGCCCCTTCGGCACCATCAACGAGGACGAAAAGGGCACGCCGGAGTTCTTCCCCCTGCGCTGCCGCCGCTGTGGCATCTGCATGGGCGCCTGCCCGGAGCGGATCATCAACTTCCAGGACTACTCGGTCCTCATGGTGGCCGAAATGATCAAGGCCTTCGAGATCCCGGAGGACTACGAGGAAAAGCCACGCATCCTCGCCCTGATGTGCGAGAACGACGCTCTCCCCGCTCTCGAAACAGCGGCCGCCAACGGCGCGACCTGGAACCCGTGGACGCGGATCATCCCGGTCCGGTGCCTCGGCTCCATGAACATCGTCTGGCTCGCAGAGGCTTTGTCTCGAGGCATTGACGGCGTCATCCTCATCGGATGCAAGTTCGGTGACGACTACCAGTGCCACTACATCCGCGGTTCCGAGCTCGCCAACACCCGCCTCGACAACGTCGGTGAGACGCTCGAAAGGCTCGCCCTCGAGCCCGAGCGCGTCAAGCTGGTCGAGCTGTCACACGACGAGTTCGATCGTATTCCGACGATTCTCGACGAGTTCGCCGAAGAGCTCGACGAAATGGGCCCGAACCCGCTCAAGGGCTTCTAGGTCTCAGGAGAAGGAGGAGGTATGGCCTCGATTCCGGTCATCAACACGTCATCGGAGTTCCGCGAGACGTTCTACGCGCACGGCGGCGAGAACGCGGCCCGCTGCTACCAGTGCGCCACCTGCTCGAGCGTCTGCGAGCTGGCGCCGGCCAACGCGCCCTTCCCGCGGCGCCAGATCCTGTGGGCGCAGTGGGGCATGGAGGATCGCCTGATGGGCGACGCCGGGCCGTGGCTGTGCCACCAGTGCAACGATTGCTCGGTCCGCTGCCCACGCGAGGTCAACCCCGGCGACATCATGGCATCGGTCCGCGCGATGGTGGTCGAAAAGATGGCGACACCGGCCTTCCTCGGCAAGCTCGTCGGCGGCGTCAAGAAGACCTGGCCGTTACTCATTTTTGGCCCGCTCATCTACTGGCTGATCCTGCTTGCCATCACAGGGGTTCACGTTCCGGCGGTCGACGACGCCCTCTCCGCCGCGGACGGCCGTTTCCACTACGAGCACTTCGTACCCCACTCCCTGATCTACATCACCTACTTCGCGGCGACGGGCTTCGTGGCGTTGATGCTCTTCATATCGGGGAGCAAATACTGGAAGCTGCTGGGCGCAAACCAGGAACGCAAGGGGTCGTTGATCGGAGCTCTGATCCCGGCCTTTATCGACATCGGCACCCACAAGAAGTTCGCGACCTGCGATCGGGGCGTTCCCAAACGAAGATGGGGGCATTTCCTGGTCATGTGGGGCTTTGTCGGCGCCGCGATCACGTCCGGTTTCGCGGTCGTCTACCTCTACCGGGAGACGGTGTTCTTCTCGTGGTTGAAACTCGGCTACAGCTACCCGGTACCCATCACGCACTGGGTCAAGTGGCTCGGCAACATCTCGGCAGTCGCGCTGGTCCTGGGTGGTCTGCTGCTGTGGCTCAACCGCCGCAAGACCGAAGACAAGCTGGTGGGAGTCACCACAGCATTCGACCGCTTCTTCCTGTGGGTCGTGCTGGCGGTGATTGCGACCGGCGTCTTCACCGAGGTCTTCCGCTTCATCGCGGTACCGCCGATCCTCGCCTGCGCGGTCTACCTGATCCACCTGGCGATCGTCTTGACCCTGTTCCTGACCCTCCCCTACTCGAAGTTCGCACATATCCTCTACCGCACGTTGGCGATGGCCCACGAGCGGTTGACCACCGGTTGATTGGAAGCGTGAAACAAGCCTCGGCAGAGGCGTGAACAATACAAGAGGAGATAGCAGAATGATCAAACCACACGGATCCGACACACTGAACCCGCTGTACGTGGCGGACGACGACAAGCGCGCAGCCCTTCAGGCGGAGGCCGAGGGCCTGCCCTCGATCCTCGTCTGCTCGCAGGCGGCCGCCAACGCGGTAATGATGGGCTCCGGCTACTTCAACCCGCTGACCGGTTTCATGAACCTCGCGGACTCGATGTCCGTCGCGGAGAAGATGAAGACCACCGGTGGTCTCTTCTTCCCGGTGCCGATCGTCAACGTCGTCGAGGACGGGTCCGGCATCGAGCCCGGTACGCGGATTGCTCTCAAGGACCCCAACGTGGACGGCAACCCGGTGCTCGCCATCCAGACCGTCGAGGCCGTTGAGACCGCCACCGACGAGCAGATGGCCTTCATGACCGACAAGGTCTACCGCACCGACGACATGGAGCACCCCGGCGTCAAAGCTTTCAACAGTGTGGGCAAGACCTTCATCTCGGGCCCGATTGAGGTCCTCAACTACTCGTACTTCGACGTCGAGTTTCCCGAGACCTTCCGCACCGCCACGCAGATTCGCGAGCTCATCGAGAAGAACGGCTGGTCCAAGGTTGTAGCCTTCCAGACACGCAACCCCATGCACCGCGCCCACGAGGAGCTGGTTCGGATGGCGATGGAGCGCGAGAACGCCGATGGCGCCGTGATCCACATGCTGCTCGGCAAGCTCAAGCCCGGCGACATCCCGGCCGACGTCCGCGACGCCGCCATCCGCAAGATGGCTGAGCTCTACTTCCCGCCCAACAGCGTCGAGATCACCGGTTACGGCTATGACATGCTCTACGCCGGTCCGCGCGAGGGCGTGCTGCACGCCGTCTTCCGCCAAAACATGGGCGCCACCCACCTCATCGTCGGTCGCGATCACGCCGGCGTCGGCGACTACTACGGCCCCTTCGACGCCCAGACGATCTTCCACGACGAAGTCCCCGAGGGCGCCCTCGATATCGCCATCTTCGAGGCCGACCACACCGCGTACTCGCGAGAGCTCGGCAAGGTCATCATGATGCGCGAGGCCCCCGAAGGTCACAAGAAAGAGTCCTTCGTCTTTCTGTCCGGTACCAAGGTCCGCGCCATGCTGTCCGCCGGCGAAGATCTGCCGCCTGAGTTCGCACGGCCCGAGGTCGCCAAGATCCTCATGGGCTTCTACCAGAGTCAAGAAAGCTAAGCTTCATCGCAATACGTTCTTAAAGCATTTCGCCCCGCGGGTCACCGCGGGGCGCTTTTTTTGTCCGTGCCTGTTTCCGTTTCCGTGCCCGTGCCCGACTGTTCGTTAACGCGACCGAGTATGAGGAGCCAGCCTTCGCATTGTCTGCCCCTACAACGAAGTCATTTCGGCGAGTTAATCCAGACAATGCGAAAACTGGCACCTGGCGGTGCTCGATTCATCGGTGTTGTTACCGCGAAGACGCCAAGAGCGCGAAGATACAAAAAGGACCTTCTTTGCGCTCTTTGCGTCTTTGCGGTTTCAAAGTTTTACCGGTCGGGTTAATCGCCTAAAAACGCGACAGGTATTCCAATAACAGCTCGTTGAAGCGCTCAGGCGCTTCCATGTTCACCATGTGGGCGACGTCGGGAATCGCCACAAGTTCCGCGTTGGGGTTGGCCGCGACGACCATGCCCGCGATCTCGAGGATCCCGGGCATATCCAGCTCGCCGACGACCATCAACATCGGCAGCTCGAGATCGTCGAGACGTTCGATCGCAGGGGGATCAATCGTCCGGCCCTCCATTGCGTGCTCGAGACCGTTGCGGGCCATTGCACGAACCTTTTCCCGAACCTCCGGATCGACGTCCTCGGGACCGCGATGCGGCCCATCTGTCCAGCAACGCTGGAATGACTCCACGACCGCATCGAATTCGCCTGCCCGCCACGCTTGAATCATGATGTCCCGTTGCTCGAGGTAGAACTCGGACTCGAAACGATACCCGCTGAGGCCAGAGGACACGGCGACGATGGCCTCGACTCGTTGCGGATCTTCGAGGGCGAGGTTGATCGCGGTCTTGCCGCCAAGCGAGAGTCCGACCAGCACCGCGCGCTCGATCTCGAGGTGGTTCATGAGCTCGCGAAGATCGGCGTGATCCCAGTAGACGTCCGGTGGCAGCGTCGAGTTGCCGTGGGCACTGGCGTCATAACGAAGTACCCGGTGGGTCTTCGCCAGCAGCTCGAACTGCTCGTCCCACATGTGACGGTCGAGCATCCCACCGTGCATCAGGACGACGGTTGGCTCTCCCTCTCCAGCGATCTCGTAGTAGATCTCACTCTGACCGAAGCGGACGATTCCTGTTTCGATTTCAATGGGTTCTTCTACCGGTGGTGATTCAGGAGCGCCTCCACAACCGATAGATATGAGCATCACCGGGATCATCAAACGACGCATCAGCGACCTCCAACCAGAGATACGGTACCGCAATCAGCCAGTTTTGAGTTTTGATTTTCGAGTTCCCGCTCCCGAAATGGCTCGGGGCTCGAGACCCGGGGCTCGACCCGCCCGGCAGCCGGGACGGCTGCCCCACAACGTTGTTCAGATACGCGCGTATCGAGAACAGCGCGTTCAGACACGCAGCGCCAGGTGCCATCTTTTGCATTGTTGGTGGCCAATCGACGAAGCGAATCTACTGTTGAGGCCAACAATGCTAAAGGTGGCTCCTCATACTCAGTGGCGCCACAGAGAACTCAGCGCCCAATCGGGATCGGTATCGGAAAAAAAAGCGCCGGGGCGAACCCCGGCGCTTGAGCAATTGAAGTGCTCTTCTATCCGAAGTGAATTGCGTAGAGGATCGGCGCAATGATCATCGCGACGACCGAGATCAGCTTGATCAGGATGTTGAGCGACGGGCCCGAAGTGTCTTTGAAGGGATCGCCGACGGTGTCGCCGGTGACGGTCGCCTTGTGCATCTCGTCGAAGTCGTCGCCCCACTTGGCGTGGCCTTCGTCTTTGACCTGCTTCTTCGAGTTGTCCCACGCTCCACCGGCATTGGCCTGGAATATCGCCAGGCAGACACCCGAGATGGTCACACCGATGAGCAAACCACCGAGCATGTCAACCGAGTAGAGCCCGACGAGGACCGGTACGGTCACCGCCATCAGACCGGGGGCGATCATCTTCCTGATCGCGGCCTTGGTGGAGATCTCCACGCACTGGGTGTACTCAGCCTTACCATCCGCCGCAGCGATGATCGCAGCCTCCTCGGCATTCGGCTCGCGCTCTTCGGTCTCGGCCTTCTGCGCGGCTTCGAGGGCCGGGCGCAGCTCCGGAATATCGCGGAACTGACGACGAACCTCCTGGATCATGTCCTGGGCCGCCTGGCCCACCGCAACCATGGCCATGGCCGAGAAACGGAAGGGCAGCATGCAGCCGATCAGGAGACCAACGAGCACGTAGGGGTTGGCGGCATCGATGTTGACCTGTCCCTGCATCTTGGTCAGGAATGCGGCGGTCAGAGCCAGCGCCGTGAGCGCGGCCGAGCCAATCGCAAATCCCTTGCCGATCGCGGCGGTAGTGTTGCCCACCGCATCGAGCTTGTCGGTGCGGGCGCGAATGTCGCGACCGAGCTGCGCCATTTCTGCAATGCCACCTGCGTTATCAGCAACAGGACCGTAAGCATCGGTGGCGAGCTGGATAGCAGTCGTGCTCAGCATACCGAGCGCTGCCAGGGCGATGCCGTAGAGACCGGCGAACCTGTATGCAACGATGATCGCAACGCCGATCACCAGCACCGGGAACGTCGTCGAGTTCATGCCGACCGCGATGCCCTGAATGATGGTCGTCGCAGGGCCGGTCCTGGAGGCTTGGATAATGCTTTCTACCGGCTTCTTTTCAGTTGCCGTGTAGAACTCGGTCAACAAGCCGACCGCAATTCCGGCTGCCAGTCCGGCGATGACGGCGATCGAAAGCCCAACCCAGGTGTAGGTCGCAGGTTCACCGGTGATGATGTCGTTGACGGTGACGCCGCCGGCCGGCATCAGCCATCTGATGGCGAAGAGGGTGCCGACAACCATCAAAGCGCCGGCGCCGAAGGTCCCCATGTTGAGACCGGTCTGGGGATTGCCACCTTCCTTCGTGCGTACAAAGAAGAAGCCTATGATCGAGGCGATGATCCCGACAACCGCAATCGACAGCGGCAGGTAGACAGCGTTCATACCGCTGCCGGCCTGAGCCGCTTCGAGCCCCGCAAACCACGCGGCACCAAGAATCATCGAAGAAATGATCGCGCCGATGTAGGACTCGAAGAGATCGGCTCCCATTCCTGCAACGTCACCAACGTTGTCGCCAACGTTGTCTGCGATGGTGGCAGGGTTCAGTGGGTGATCCTCCGGAATGCCCGCTTCGACCTTGCCAACCAGGTCAGCGCCCACATCCGCGGCCTTGGTGTAGATCCCGCCACCGACGCGCGCGAACAGCGCAATCGAAGACGCGCCCAAAGAGAATCCGGAAAGGATATTGAGGACCAGCATCATTGCGCCGGTTTCGGTCAAGGCCTGCGGGTACATTCTCGTGTAAATCAAGAACAGGGATCCGAAACCCAAAAGAGCCAGACCAACAACCGACAACCCCATCACCGATCCGCCCTTGAAAGCGACCTGGAGGGCTTCGTTCAGACCCTTTCGTGCCGCCGACGCCGTGCGGATATTGGCCTGGGTCGCGGTCTTCATTCCGAAATAGCCCGCCAGACCCGAGCAGATAGCACCAAGGACAAACGACAGCGCGATCAGGCCATTGGTATTCTGCTCCGCGCCCACCATGGAGTTCGTGACGCCAAGGAGGATGGCCACCGCGACCACGAAGATCGCTAGCACCCTGTACTCGGCCGACAGAAAAGCCATCGCGCCATCCGCGATCCACTTTCCGATCGTCTTCATGCGGTCGTTACCCGCGTCCTGTTTCTTGACCCACGCCGCGCGCATATAGGCATAGATCAGGGCAACGATTGCCACCGCCGGTGTCAGATAAATGAAATGTACAGGTTCCACCTTCTCCTCCTTTTTCGAGCCTCTGATTCGTCACGATATTCTTGAGATTAGCCTTTGATTTTCGGACGCTATCGCAAGAACACCGTTCCCCCTACAAACGCCGATATCATACTAAATCCCTGGCGATTGTGAAATCTTTTTCAAGCAATTCGTGGGGGTCCCCGGGAGCCGCAGCAAATGATTGATCCAACGCCCTTCTCCAACCTCTACCACGTGCCATCTGTGATCCGCTGACGGCCCCCGGAAACCCCCACGGATTACTGAAAAATGCAGAAAAAGTTCAGACGCGGAATCTGCACTGGATTGAGATTCGGAATGTGTTCTATGAACTCTTCACATTTGAAAGAGAATTATCTCTACTCGTAGCGCAGAGCATCGATCGGAGCGAGCCGCGACGCCCGGAACGCCGGCCACATGCCGAATACCAGCCCAACCACTGAACAGAAGATCACCCCGCGAACCGCCCACTCCATCGGCACGTGGATCGCAAAATCGGTAAACAGCGTGACAATGTTGCCGAGGCCAAAACCGATCAGCACCCCAATCACGCCACCGATGTTGCACAGGACGATCGCCTCCATCAGGAACTGGAGCAGAATGGCCGGACGTTTGGCACCGAGCGCCTTGCGGATCCCGATCTCTTTGGTCCTTTCGGTGACTGATACCAGCATGATGTTCATGATGCCGATGCCTGCCACGACCAAAGCCACAATTCCGAGCACGAAGGCCGCTGTCTTGAGTCCGGCGGTCGCGTCGTTGAAGGCACGGATCTGTGAGTCACTGGTGAACCAGTGGAAGGTGTCGCCGTCGCGCGGGCTGAGCCCCCGTTCGGCACGCAGTACCGCCCTCGTTTCCTCGATCGCCTCTTCCAGCGGATAACCGATCCTCGAGCGAACCGTGATGAAGATCGAGCGGGGACGGCCCCTTCCATCGCGGCTGCCGTAGAGCTGCTTCCAAACCGAGATCGGCATCAGGACGTACTGATCGAACTGGCCCCCCATCGCCGACTTCCTTTCGGCGAAGACGCCCTGAACCGTGACCTTATGGCCGTCCACCTTGACGGTCTGGCCGATCGGGTCAATGAAGGGGAAAAGCTCGTTGGCGATGGCGTGGCCGAGCACCACCACCCTCCGTCCGACGACCACGTCTTCCTCGCTCAGATTGCGCCCGAGCTCGACGTAGTGTGTGTTGTTCTCCGGGTACTCCGGAGTCCCTCCGCAGACCATGTTGTTGGCTTCGGTGCTTTCGCTCCGATAGCTGACCCTCGTGTTGTAGTGCCAAAGCTCGGCGCCTACGAGGTCAACGGATTTCACTCGCGCCCGAAGTGCGTGAACGTGATCCATAGTCAACGGCGGCCAGCGGGCGATCTCGCGGAAATTCAGGTTCCGGTTGTTGTTAAATCCGCCCTGCGGGAATTTCATGACCTGGAACGTGCGGTTCGACAGCACACTCAGTTCGGCCTCCATCTGGCTCTGAACGACCGAAACACCGGTCATCACAGAGATGATCGCGGCGACCCCGGCAACGATCCCGATCAGGGTCAGAATCGAGCGCAGCTTGTGGGACCCGATCGCCGAGACGGCCATTTTGAAGGAATCGATCCAGGTCATTTGCCAACTCCCCTATTCGTAATGCAACGCATCGATCGGGTGCAGGCGTGAGGCACGCCAGGCCGGGATAAAGCCCGAGATCACCCCCACCGCCACCGACACCGTCAGGGCGATAAACACGATAGGCAGTGAGACGCTCGCCGGCAGCACGAATCGATCGATGGCGGTGGCAACGGCGAAGGAAAGAGCTACGCCGATGGTGCCGCCGACCAAACAGATCATCGATGCCTCGAATAGGAACTGCTGGAGAATCGCTCTCCGTTTGGCACCGATAGCCTTGCGGATTCCAATCTCGCGGGTCCGTTCGGTGACCGAAACGAACATGATGTTCATGACACCGACACCGCCGACGAAAAGCGAGATTCCGGTCACCGCGATGCCGATCATCAGGACGACGCCCATGACGTTGTTGAATGCGTCGAGCAGCGAATCCATCTTGTTGATGGCGAAGTCGTCCTCTTCGCTAGGCGCCAGGCGGCGGATCTTGCGCATCTCCCCCACCAGCTCGTACTCGAAATCCGTCACATCGGTGCCGGGAGGGGCTTTCACTGCAAACGCGAAGCTGCGGTTACGGCTCCCAAACTCTTTGACGAAGGAGGTCACCGGAATGAAAATCTGGCTGTCGAAATCAGGTCCGCCAAAAAACCCGGCGCTGCCCTGCTTCTCCATCACGCCAATCACCCGGAAATCCGACCGCCCGATCTTGATCTTTTTGTTGATCGGGTCGACATCGCCGAAGAGCTGTTCCCGCATTGTCGTCCCGAGCACACACACCGGCCGTTTGAACCTGACGTCGTAGCCGGTCAGGAAGCGCCCGTACTCGGGCACCGCGCTCGAGACCAGCATGTGCCTGTCGGTGGTGCCGATGATGGTGGCGTTCTGAATCACTTCCGACAGGTACTTGACGGGACGCCTCGTGTCGTCGGTAGGGTTGACCACCACTGAGGGGCCCAGCTGGCGTGCCAGCTTATCGCTGTCCTTGAGCTCCAGGTTGGGGCGGTTGCGGAACTGAAAGAAGCGACCCTGGAAAATCCACGGGACCCTCGATACGTAGAGCACATCGGTTCCCAGCACCGAAACACTTTCTCGGAAGTTGTTGGCAAGCCCGTTCGCGGCGGTCATGGTGGTCACCACCGCGACAATGCCAATGATGATTCCGAGGGTGGTGAGCACCCCACGGGCGGTGTTGGCCCGCAACGCCGCGACCGCTATCCTGAACGCCTCGAACGAAGCCTGGATTCTCATGCCGCCTCGGCCTGCCTCATGTCGCTGGCAATCTCGCCGTCGAAGAGCCGTATTTCTCGCTGCGCGTGCCTCGCGATATGGTCCTCGTGGGTAACCAGGATGATGGTGTTGCCTTCCGAGTGAAGGGTGTCGAAGACCTCCATGATCTCGGCTCCTGTGTTGCTGTCGAGGTTACCCGTCGGCTCGTCGGCCAATAATATCGAAGGCTTGTTGACGAGCGACCTCGCAATCGCAACGCGCTGACGCTGACCGCCCGATAGCTCGTTGGGCCGGTGCGTCATGCGGTCGGCGAGTCCGACCTTTACGATCGCCTCCTCTGCCAGCCGGCGACGCTGTGCGGGTCGCATTCCTGCATAGATCAGCGGCAACTCGACGTTGTGGAAGACATCCGACCGCGCCAGCAGATTGAAGGTCTGGAAGACAAAGCCGATCTTCTCGTTGCGGATCTCGGCCAACCGGTCTTCGCTGAACCCACTGACATCGGCGCCGTCGAGCAAGTAGGTCCCGGCGGTCGGAACATCGAGGCACCCGATGATGTTCATCAACGTCGATTTCCCAGATCCCGAGGGGCCCATGATCGCCACGTACTCGTTGCGGGCGATATCGAAGGAAACGCCGCGAAGAGCACGGACTCCGACCGAGTTCATGTCGTAGACTTTTTCAACGGAACGAAGCTCGAGGGTCATTGCCTCATCCCTTCTTTTCGTCGCCGACCATGACCATCGTCCCGTCCTGGAGATCCCGGCTGATGGCTCGATAGTTGCCGATCACAATTTCATCGTCATCTCCCAGCCCGTCTCTCACCTCGATATGGGTCTCGCTTTGGATGCCGGTCGTCACCTGCCGGGCTTCAGCCCGTCCATCTGCCACAACCCACACGATCTCGACAAACCCTTCCGAGTCCGGCGAGAACCGCGGTTCTTCGCCCTCGTCTTCGCCGCCCGGCTCTGCGCCGAGCTGCTCAACGGTACGAACCGCCACGCTCTGGATCGGAACACTCAGGCAATCATCACAGACCTTGGTGACGATTTCGGTTGACGCGGTCATTCCCGGCCGGAGCTCGGGGATAGGATCAATGATCGCCACCTTGACCTCGAACTCAGTTTTCTCATCGGTGGTGCCGGCGCCTGAGGACTTGGCGCTGTTGGCAATCTCGGTGACCCGCCCCTTGAGTTTGACATCCGGCAACGCATCGACCTCGATTTCAGCCTCGTCACCAATCGACACCGAAACGATATCGTTCTCGTCGATGTCAACCAGCGCTTCCATCCCTTCGAGGTTGGAGATCTCGAGAATCACATCCTCCTGGAACTGCGATCCGAGTGCGATCTCGCCGACCTCCTTGTTGAGCTTGCTGACGGTGCCCGTCATCGGCGCAAAGATGGTGGTTTTGGCGAGGTCGTCCTTTGCCTGCCTGAGAGAAGCCCTGGCCTGCTCTCCCTGATCCAGGGCCGATTGATGGCGCGCCTTCTCGACCTCGGCCGCGGCATAGACGGAATCGAGAACCGACTGCGACTCGAGGTTGCGGTCGAAGAGCTCCTTCATCCGCTCGTAGTCCTTCTCGGCTTTGATCATGTTCTCGCGGGCGAGATTGGCGTTGGCCTGGGCGGCACTCCAGTTTGCCTGTGCGCTCTCGACGGCAGCGAGATATCGCTCCCGGTCGAGCTCGACCAGCAGCGTGCCCTGTTCGACCCATTGCCCTTCCTCGACTTCTAGGCGAGTAATCTTGGCTCCGACGTCGGCCGAGATATTGACCTGAATCATCGGCTGAATCTTGCCGGTAGCGTTGACGGTCTGCACGACCTGACGGCGTCCGGCCTTCTCCACCTCGACCGCGACACCCTCGACGCCGCCATTTCGCGACGCGATCGCGAGACCCGCAGCAATCAGGACGACGATGATCGGTAACCCAATGACTAGTTTTTTCTTCATTTTCCCCACCCCATTCGAGTATCTGTTGGACCCGATGTGATCTGATTTAATCCACGCCCTTGTTTACGTGGATTGAGTGAGGAAGTTGCGCGATCTCGATTTCGAAAATCAGAATTTACAATTTGTTTCAACTCTGAAGATGCTCGAGCCGCTCCCGAACTTTCCCGGCGTGTCCCTTTGACTTGACCCTCTTCCACCGGTGGGCAATACGGCCCTCGGGGTCGATGATCACCGTCGAACGAATCACGCCAACCGTGACCCTGCCGTACATATTCTTTTCACCCCAGGCGCCGTAGGCCTCCATCACTTTGTGTCCGGGATCGCTCAACAGGCGGACGCCGAGCTCGTACTTGGCGATGAATTCGCGGTGTTTCTCCGGCGAGTCCGGGCTGCAGCCGATGACAACAGCGTTCAAGCCCTCGAAGTCGGCAATTCCGTCGGTGAACTCACAGGCTTCGATCGTGCAGCCTGGCGTGTCGTCTTTGGGATAGAAGTACAGGACCACCCATTGGCCCTTCAACTCAGCAAGTGAGACCGTTTCTTCATCCTGGTCCTGCAGCTTGAACGCCGGCGCCTTCTTTCCTACTTCGATTTTTGATGCTCTCATTGTTCCTCCCAGGATAATCAAGCCAGTGTCAGTGAATGTCCGCTATCGCTATCGGGATCGCTATCGGAATCGAAATGCTATGGGGGCGCGACGATTGTAGATAGCGATTGCGATCCCGATACCGACGGAGCGAGTACCTCGTATTCCCATGCCTCACCACTTCGCCACACTCGCGTTAGAATACACGCGTAGGAGGAGAGAGAATATGACTCCATTCCGTTGCATCGCCACGACCACACTCTGTTTCGCGCTGTTGTTGACCGGTACGGTCTTCGCGGAAGAAACCGCCGCAGCCAAACCCAACCCGGCCCTTCTCGACGCCAGCCTGGCCACAGAAAAGTCGCCCGACCTCTACCGGGTCAAAATGCAGACCACCGCGGGTGACTTCATCATCGAGGTCCATCGCGAGTGGGCCCCCCTCGGAGCCGACCGTTTCTTCAACCTCGTCAAGATCGGCTACTTCGACAATGTCGCTTTCTTCAGGGTCCTCGCGGGCTTTATGGCGCAGGCAGGCTTCCACGGAAATCCCGCAGTCTCCAAGGTGTGGCTGAGCGCACGCATCAAGGACGACCCCGTCGAACAGTCCAATTATCCCGGCACCGTGACCTTTGCCACCGGAGGGCCCAACACGAGGACCGCCCAGTTCTTCGTCAACTATGGCGATAACTCGTACCTCGACGACAGTGGATTCGCCCCATTCGGAAAGGTTGCCGAAGGGATGGAGTCAGTCAAGGCGCTCTACAGCGGGTACGGCGAAGGGCAACCGAATGGAAAAGGCCCTTCGCAGGCGAAGCTCTTCCGCGGTGGAAACGCTTATCTTGAGGCCGAATTCCCGGAACTGGATTACATAACGAAGGCTTCGATCGTCGAGTGACGATCGAGCCAATGCTGGATGCTGGATGCTGGATGCTGGATGTACCCGGAACGGAGACCCACCACCGCCGATGTCAAGGGGTGGGTGGGCGGATCTAGCATCTAGGATCTAGCATCCAGTATCGGACGGGCGGGTGGCCGCGCTATAGTCTTCCGAGACGGAAGCAATGACACCCAAAAACGACGACGAACAACGGAGCAAGGCGGCAGCGGCGGAGCAGGTTCTGCGCCTCGCGGCAGAAAAAGGCTACATCACCGAGAATCAGGCCGAGTCGACCATTATCGAGGTGCGCGAAAGGCTTCAAAAGGCAGGGCTCTATGATCTCGAGGACGCCTCGCTCGAGGTGGTGATTCCGGATCACCTGCTCCAGGACGACACTCTCGCCCGCCTCGCCCGCGAGCTCGGTCTTCAGGACGAGGACTGGTTACCCAGCGACCCGTCCGCCTCGGATCCCGGCGACGGTACCGAACTCCCCGGGGTCGATCCGTTCGAGGTCTTCCCGGTTCCGGGCTGGGATCGGTACGAGTTTATCGACTTTATCGGCCGCGGCGGCATGGGCGATGTCTTCAAGGCACGCGATCCCCGCCTCGGCCGATTCGTGGCCCTCAAGTTTCTCCGCCGCGACGACCCCGATCAGGTCCAGCGGTTCCTTCGCGAAGCCAAAGTCCAGGCCAAGGTGGAGCACGAAAACCTGTGTCCGGTCTACGAGGTCGGCGACGCCATGGGCCACCCCTACATCGCCATGCAGTACGTGGCCGGCGGCTCGATCAAGGATATCGGGGACCTCGTCGACCTTCGCCAGAAGGTGGAGATCATTGTCGACGTGGCCGATGCGCTCCATGCAGCCCACCAGGCAGGTCTCATCCACCGCGACATCAAACCCGCCAACATCCTGGTCGAACTGACGCCCGAAGGCGCCTGGCATCCTTTCGTCGTGGATTTCGGGATCGCGCGGGAGGTCGACACACCGCACGAGCTCACAGTTTCTGGAATGATCCTCGGCACCCCCGCCTTCTGCTCACCGGAACAGGTTCGCGGGGAAACCACCAAGCTCGATCGGCGGACAGACGTCTATGGGATCGGCGCTACGCTCTATTGGTTCCTTACCGGTCAGTCTCCCTACTCAGGGGCCTACCCGGAGGTGGTCACCGGCGTCGCGGAACGGGAGCCCGTACCTCCCCACCGCATCGAGCCGACGATTCCCGTCGATCTTGAAACGATCGTCCTCAAGTGCCTGGAGAAGGAGCAGGAGAGACGCTACTCGACCGCTCGTGAGGTGTCAGAGGACCTTCGCCGGTTCCTCAACCGCGAGCCCATCACGGCCCGAAGAGCCAGCATCATCTATAAGCTCAACAAGAAAATTCGCAAGCATCCAGGTGTGGTAACCGCAGCGGTGATCGTGGCCCTGTCGTTTGCAGCACTCGGCGCCCTCAGCTTGCGGACCAACCTCCGCACCCGGCGCCAGGCGGCCATCGCACAGTCTCTGACCGAACAGGCGAAGGAAATCGAAGGCTTTGCGCGTGTCTCCGCGATGATGCCGCTGCACGACCGGACGCCCGAACGAAGTGCCATCAGGGAACGGATGAGCGCGATCGAGAAGGAAATGGCCCGGCTGGGCTCGATCAGCGATGGTCCCGGCCACTATGCGCTCGGGCGCGGCTATCTGACCCTACTCGACGAGCAGAATGCGCGCCGCCACCTGGAGCTCGCCATCGACCGCGGCTACTCTGGACCGGGCGTTTCGTATGCCCTCGGAATGGTGCTCGGGCGAATCTACCAACGCGAACTCGATCTCGCACGGCGGATCGAAAATGAGGAGCTGCGAACCACACGCATCGCCGAGATCGAACACGATCTTCGAGACCCCGCCCTGGCCCACCTTCGCTCCGGCAGCGATTCGTCGGTCGAAGGCGCCGGCTACGCCGAAGCGTTGATCGAGTTCTATGGAGGGAGCCTTAGCGAGGCACTCGCCGCCACACGTCAGGCATATGCGGATGAAGAATGGCTCTACGAGGCGAAGCGGCTCGAGGGCGACATCCTCCTCGAGATGGGCGCCGAGCGCGTCCTCGGTGGTGACGCCGATGCCGCTCTCGTTTTGCTCGACCAAGCGGGCGGCGCCTACGCACTGGCTGCCGAGATCGCTCGTTCTGATCCCAGCGTGCACGAGGGCGAGTGCGGCCGGTGGACCCAGATTCTCGAAATCAGAAGCCGTCGCGGTGCGCCGGTCCTCGAAGCCTTCGACCGTGCGATTTCAGCCTGTGACCGTTCGTTGTCCATCGACCCTAATCGCGCCACTGTGCACGAGCGCCTGTCGCACCTCTACTGGCGGTGGGCCGATCTGGTCAACGATCGCGGGGGTGATCCGGATCCGTTCCTCGAAGAATCGATCGCAGCCGCCGATCGCGCGATCGAGCTCGACCCGGAGAGCGTGGCGGCGTTCTTCACCAAAGGCGGCGCCCTCATCGTTGCCGGCCTGGGCGAGCTTGCGCGCGGTGAAGACCCGCAATCCAGCCTCGAGGAGGCGGTGGAAAGCTTTGAGGCCGCGATCGCGATCGACCCCGGAGCAGTGTTGGCGCACGACGAACTCGGTTACGCCTGGGAACGCCTCGCCCGCTACCAGATGGGTGTCGGCATTGACCCGCGGCCGGCCCTCGATCGCGCGGTGAGAGCTTTCGGGCGGGCAATCGACCTCAACCCTGCGTATGCCAACGCCTACAACAACTCGGGAATCGCCCTCTGGCGGCGGGCCATCTACGAAATGCGTACCGGCTCCGACCCAAGCGCCACGCTGGATGACGCGGTGTCCTCATTTGACGCCGCGATCGAGCGCAACCCGGGCTACGCGTATGCCCACGCTAATCGGGGTCTTGCCGATCGGACTCTCGCGGGTTACGCTCTCGCCAGCGGGGAGGATCCCACCGAGAGCGTGGTTCGTGCCCGGTTCGACTTCGAGCGAGCGCTGTCGCTCAATCCACAGATCTTCTGGGCCTATCCCGTGCAGTCCGCGGTCGAGCTGATCGCAGCACGCTGGGCTCTCAGGTCCGGTGAGTCGCCGCGCCGCTACCTCAATGCCGCCGCGGACGCGGCAGACAAGGCGCTGGTCGCCAACCCACAGAACGCGGTCGCCTATCAAAGTGCGGCCGAGGTCCAGCGGTGGAGGGCGGAATGGCGCCTCAGCCAGGGGCGTTCGGTTCGCGCAGAGCTCATCGAGGGGCAACGCCTCATCGAAGAGGCGTTGCAGCGCAACCCTGGTCTGGCTGCCGCCATGGTCACCGAGAGCACATTGAAGACGATTCAAGCCGAAACCGAAGAGGATCCCCGCAGTCGCGCCGCGCTCGCCGCCGAAGCGTCGGCCGGTCTGGGACGGGCTCTCGAGGTCAATCCTCTGCTCGAGCGCGAGACTGAGGAATTGCGAGCCCGCATCGCCGGGTTACACTCCAACTGACCCGAAAAGGAGATTTCATGCGCAAGCCGTTGATAACCGTGATGATTCTGCTCGTTGTCGGCACCGCAGTCGCGGCAAAAATGAAGGCCCATGTGGGATACGACAAAAACGTGGACCTCGGAGCCATCAAAACATTTGACTACCGAGATACTTTGGACACGTCGGTAATCGACCAGGCCCCGCCTGTTCACGAGATGATTAAGCTCTTGATCATCAGCAAACTCCAGGATGGCGGCATGAAATGGGACAAGGAAAATCCCGATGTGCTCGTCACATATCACACCAATGCAGACCAGGCGATGAGAATGAACGTAACCCTTTACAGCTACAGCTATAGCGCCGGGTGGTGGTGGAGCCCACTGTGGGGCAGCGGTTTGGATGTCTCGTCATTCACCCAGGGGACTCTGCTCGTCGATATCTGGGACCCGAAGACTGAGAATATCGTGTGGCGCGGTGCAGTACAGGGTGTGGTTCCCGAGAACCCCAGCGCCGCCAAGGCCCAGAAGACGATCGAGAAAGCGCTTAATTTGATGAGCAAAGAGTTCCACAAGATGAGAAACAAAAAGTAGAAAATAAGAAAAAAAGACTATCGATGCGTCGAGTCCGTAATGAACTGACTCAGCGCCCCGAAATACTCATTGCCGCCGACCAGCCAGGTGTCGTTGTGCCCGGCACCCACCACCTCGTGGAAGCGCTTCGGCCCTGACGCCGCTTCAAAGAGCGCGCGGCCGAGCCGGAAAGGCACCACCCTATCGTCGCGCGAGTGGATGAAGAGCTTCGGCATCGACACAAAGGGAATCTTGACCACCGAGTTCATCTGCGTCCGGACCAGGAACTTGGGAACGAACGGATAGTGGGCGCCCGCCATATCTGGAATCGAGGTGAAGCTCGACTCGATGATCAATCCAGCCGCCGGTGCCTCCATGGCGAGATCGACCGCCACGCCACCGCCGAGAGACTTGCCGAATATGACGATTCGGTCAGCGCCAACACCGCTCACTTCGGTCAGATGGGTCCACGCCGCCCTCGCATCGAGGTAGAGACCCGCTTCTTTCGGCCGCCCTTCGCTGCGGCCGTAACCGCGGTAGCCGACGACAAAGACCGACGCGGGGGTCCGAGTGGCAAGCTCGATCAACAGATCCGCGCGATGACTGAGATTGCCGGCATTGCCGTGAAAGAAGAGCAGCACCGGATCATCCGGCCTCGCGTCGAGTCGCCGGCACCACCAACCGTGGAGGCGCGTCCCGTCTCCAGCGGTGAAGTAATGGTCTTCAATAACACACGCGCTGCCGCGCGCTGCAGCTACCGTATCCCACATCCCATCCGGGTAGCGGGTCGGAAAGAAAATCAGAGATCGTTCAAACAAAGCCATGAGCAGGATCATGGTAGCGAAGATTGCGAGCGCTGTGGCGAGACGACGTGCCGTCATCGCGAACGAGCACCATCCTCTGTCATCCCGAGCACCGTTACGCCGGTTGCGGCGCTGACCCACCAAATGGCATGACTGCCGCCCCGCCAAGCAGGCGAGACGCCTGCTCCACAAGAGGTGGCGTGATAAAACGTGGGTTTTTGTGGGGCAGCCGTCCCGGCTGCCAGGTGGATGGGTGGTGATGCAATTGGATGCGAGGTTCGCTGGGCCGGGTCGAAGGATCCCCCGACTTCATCGGAGAGTATTGAGCTCGGCGCATTCTCTGGCTGCAGGGGGTCCCTCGCCTCCCAAGGCTCGATCTGGATAACAGCGAACACGCTAGTTGTCACACTCGAAATACTCACCTCTCGCCTCCGGCTGATTTCGCCCATTGCAGCACGTTCGGCAGATGGGCGCCACTTCAGCTCACGTGCGATACCATGATGAGCGGAGCCGCAAGGTGAATTTGGTTCAAAAACGCTGGCCTTCGCTCGCCTTGAAAATCGCCGCACCACTGACCGTTGCGGTGGTCGGGTTCGTCGTCGCCATTCGATTCAATTCCTCTCCTGATCACCTTCCCCAGGCTCTCGTTGGCTGGATTGCCAGCTGGCTCTTCACCCTGATTGCGATCGCCGGCTGGGAAGAATCGCAGGGCCGCCCAGTCTTCGGCCGACCGGGACCCGACCAACCGAGGTGGCGTCAGTCCGAAATCATCACTGTGGTGATCATCATTATTGCCGCCGGGTTACTGCGGGTGTTGGCGTTGGAAGACTATCCAATTGCTCTCCACAACGACGAAATGAGCTGCATGATCGAGGCACGGGGCTTTCTCGAGTCAGAAACCGGGCTCTTCAGCACCGGTTGGTTCGGCTGCCCGAACCTGGGGTTCTTCCTCACCAGCATATTTCTGCGAATTCTCGGCCCATCGTTGTTGGCCTTGCGCTTGAGTTCGGTCTTCCTGGGCCTCGTATCGTTGATTGCTGCATACCTGCTCGTGAGGCGATTCTTTGGGATTCGGCCGGCGTTGCTGCTGCTGTTGCTGACCACTCCTTTCCATTGGCACCTCCACTTCAGCCGTACCGGCTTTCACTACATGCAGGCAGCGTCCCTGACGGTGGTCGCAGTGCTCCTTTTCGCCATTGCAGTCGACCGGCGCAGTCCGGTGTTTTTTGGATTGTCCGGCGTGGTCACGGGGATAGCGTTCCAGACCTACTACGCCGCCTGGCTCACCCCTTTGATCCTCGGAGCATGGGCCGTCGCCCGGCTGCTGAGCGACCGCGAACAGGGCAAGATCGCAATCAAGGGATTTGTGGTTGCCATGGTGCTCTTCATCGTGACGCTGGCGCCGCTCCTCGCCTACTACGTTCACCTTCCTGACGGAGTGACCTCCCGGACACGCCAGGTCTTTCTCTTTTCAGAGAAGAACCAGGTTCATGTGAAGGCCGCCTATGGAACGTCCGACCCGACCAAACTTCTGACGCTCAATGCCGTTCGAATCGGGCGATTCCTGGTCGGCCACGCTGGTGACGGCTCTGCCCAATACGGTCTCCAGGACCGGTTCTTCGATCCCTACCTGCTGCCGTTCATTCTTGCCGGGCTTGCCTACTCGTTGGCCCTGATCCGTAAGCCCGGTGGCCAGCTGCTCTGGATCTGGTTTCTCGGCACCTTGATCGCAGGCGGCCTGTTGACCATTGATGCAGTTTTCTCCCCTCGGCTGATCGGGATCACGGTCATCGTTCTCCTCTTTCCGGCCCTTCTGATCGACCGTCTCCTGAGAGTTAACTGGATTGCCGATAGAAGATGGCTGAAGGTGACCGCGACCCTGATCTTGGGCGCTATCTTTGTGGGCTCTACCTCGTGGAACCTCCAGACGACCTTTGTCCGCTACCCGCCAAAAAGCCGTATCGGCAATCGAGATCGCATCATTCGTGTTGCCTCCGATCTCGGCAACGTGACCACGATTGCGAACTTCTCCAACCCCGAGGATTTCGATCACCAGGCGTATCGCGCTCTCATTCCAGCCGTCGAAGGCGAAAACTTACGCCGCGGAGAGGAAAGCATCAGCAACGCGACCGCAACGGTCGAAACCTACCGCCCCGGCGCTCTCGTCATCGTGCCTTTGTGGGACGAAGAGCTCTATGGCCTGTGCGACCAGGTCGGCGGACAACCCGCGGGGATCGTCATCACAGGCCAGGGCGCCAGGGGGTTCGAGTGGTGCTATGTGGAGTGATCGAGCTGGGCGACGAGAAGAACTCCAACACAAACACTGAACAAAGATTGTGTCTCCCGACGACCCTAGCGAAGTGATTCGTGCGTGCGAGTTTTGTTGAGAGTTGGTTCTGAATATTTTCGTGCGAACGAACCGAGGCCGCCTCAGCAGAAATCGTAGATGCCGATTGAGAATCTCTATTTCCATAAGGCTCTGTGGTTGCGACAGGTGGATTTTTACCCTATATTGTCGGTAACGCGGCTAGAAAAGCATGAGAAACCGAGCACAAGGGCAACCCTGTCTCCGCTTCCGACCGGAGCAATCGCCGATCCGCCGGGTACACGTGCGCCCTGCTGTTGACCGGAGAACCTTTCCTCCGGTCTCGGTTGTTGGGTTCTCGATCAATCGAAGCAACACCGGAGGTGTTCATGTTCACGATGAGGGAAATTGTTTCGCGGCATAACAACTGGCCCAGTCTGAAGCCGGGACACTTGGAGCGGATTTGGCCTCGATGGTCGGCTGCAGCGTCGACGTTTCTCGTATTTCTTGTCTCAGCCAGCAATATCTACGCCCAGACATTTTCGGTATGTCCAAGTGGCTGTGATTTTTCGTCGATCCAGGCTGCGGTAGACGTGGCCGGTGCGACCGATGTTGTGCTGGTCGAACCAGGGAGATATTACGAAGAGGTCGTCATCGACCACGAAACCACCGTTCGCTGTAACGATGATGCAGCAGGGTGCGTCGTGACCGCCGGTCTCGAAGCCTACTCTTTCACGCTGAACAATACGGACTTCAGCCCCATCACGGTGGACGGTTTCACCGTCAACGGGGGTGAAGGAATTCTGGTTGACTTCGGGAGTTGGAACAACACCGTGATCGGAAACGTCGTCGACGACGGCCACATCTCACTCAACTACGACGCCAACTTTAACACCATCTCAAACAACACAGTGTCCGGAGCGGAGAAGTGCATCTCACTCGAGTCGGCAAGAGCCAACACCATCAGCGATAACGCCGTCACCGGATGCGGTGAGGGTATCTGGCTCGATTTCGACTCCTCCGCCAACACCCTTTCCGGCAACCACATCGAGACCAACGCGTCGCACGGGATCTACCTCGCCATGAGCGGCAGCACCATCCGAGAAAACCAGATTATCGGTAATGGTGGTGAAGGCATTCACTCCGAGGCAAGCTCGGGACTGAACATCGAAGACAACACAATCAGCGGCAACATTGGACTCGGCCTTTACATCGGCGCCTCGATGGAGAGCACGATCAAGGGCAACACCTTCGACGGCAACGGTGGCGTCGGCATCAAGATCTACGGCGGCATGTGGAACGTGGTACGCGGCAACACAATCACGAACAACGTCGACGCCGGGATATCGGTCGAGGCAAGCCACGATAACGAGATCTATGACAACTACCTGGAGAACACGTCGAACGCCCTCGATCTGGATACGAATATCTGGAGCACCACACGTGCGCCTGGGCCGAACATCGTCGGCGGGCCGGAGATCGGCGGCAACTACTGGGACGATTACGGCGGTTCTGATAGTGACGGCGACGGTTTTGGAGACACCCAATACGAGGTTCCAGGAGCCAACAACCTCGACCTGCTGCCCCTGGTCCCCGAGCCCGCTCCCCTGCTGCCGGACCTCGTGATCACCGACGTGAGATCGGGTCTCGGCGATATCTGCTACTCCATCGAAAACAAATTGGACGGCAGCGCCATGCAGCGGCCACACGTCGTCGCTCGAGATCGACGGTGTTGAGGTGTCTCTCGATGTGGTTGACGTCGCCATACCTCCGCACAATGGAATCGACCGCTGCTTTTCATCCGTCGATTGGATCTGTTCCCTTTCCGACGACGTCGTTACAGTCTGTGCGGATAGCGAATCGCTGATCGATGAGGAGTTCGAGAGCAATAACTGCCTGACCGAAATCTGGAACTGCGCTGCGGAGATCTGTACGAACGCGATCGACGACGATTTTGACGGACTGACAGACTGCGACGATCCCGATTGCGCGATTGACCCGGTCTGCGAGGACAACGATGGTGACAACTTCCCGGCCCTGGTTGACTGCGACGACGACAATCCCGATATCTTCCCTGGCGCCGAGGAAATCTGCGACGGAAGAGACAACAACTGTGACGGCATCGTCGATGACGTTGGGGAAGATTCAGACGGAGATTTGATTGGTGACACCTGCGACAACTGCCCGGACGTCTTCAACCCGAACCAGAGCGATAACGAGATCTGGGCCTACTGGCGCATGGACGAAGAGTCGGACGACAAGGTCGTCGATTCCGAAAACTCGAACCATCTCTTTCCGGGACCATTCCCTCTGGACCGGACCTCGGGGATGATTGCAGGCGGAATCGAACTCCACCAAGAGTCCCAACTGTACTCTGACAAACCAGGGCTGGATTGCTCGGAGAATGCGCCGGGCGTAACTGTCGAAGTATGGGTCTATCCCCGGGCCATGGACATCGCTTATCGGCACCTTCTTTCAGTCGGATTTTGGGGCATCATGCGCGGCCTGAACGGACGATGGCAAGTGGCCCCGAATTCCAGTGTGCCTTCTCTAAATGTTGATACCGGTTTCCCGGTCGTCATCGACAGCTGGCAGCACGTTGCAGCAGTGTTCACGCCCGAGGTTGGGATCCGGTTCTACTTCAACGGCGAGGAATTCATTTCAGATGGTCTGGAGGCAGGGGGGCCTAACTTTAAATTAATGGTCGGACTCAGCGAGTACTCCATCTATTGAAGGAGTCCTCGACGAGATGGCCGTATACCAGGGTTTGCTTTCAGGCGAGGAAATCGCAGCACACTACGACGACGGACTTGCCCGTCACCCGTTGACGCCGTTTGGCGACGGTTTGGGCGATGCCTGCGACTTCTGTCCCAGCTATTGGGGTGGTGATCCGCTCGACACGGACAGTGATGGCGCCGGTGACATCTGTGATCTTGACGACGACAATGATCTGTGCACCGACGATGATGACGAATTCCCGCTCATCTTCAGCCCGGATACGGACGGTGATGGAGAAGGCAACGATTGCGACTCGGACGACGATGGTGATGGGTGTTTTGATCTTCAGGATGATGATCCCCTGGTGGCGAGCCCCGACATCGACGGCGATGGTCTCAGCAACGATTGTGACAGCGACGACGATGGAGATGGGTGTTATGATCTCGGATGACTCCGACCCGCTCGTGCCGGGACCCGACCTGGATGGTGATGGCAAGGCGGACGAATGTGACAGCGACATCGACGGGGATGGCTGCGGCAATACGCGCGACTCAGATCCACTCGTGCCGGGTCCAGATCTCGATGAAGACGGCATCCCGGACGGATGCGACGATGATGTCGACGGTGACGGGTGTCCGAACGACGACGACGCCAACCCCCGCTCTCCAAGCACCATCGACACCGACGGTGACGGCATCGCCGACGACTGTGATCCGGATGACGACAACGACGGCTGCCCGGATGAACGGGATCCATCGCCGCTGACTGGAAGCGCAGATCCGGAAGGTGACGGCGTCGGAACCGACTGCGACAACTGTCCCGACCACGTCAACACTGATCAGCTCGACTGGGACGGGGACGGTGTGGGCGACGCCTGCGACTGCGACGACGGCTTTACCGGGGCAAACGAAGATGGCGCCGACTGCGGGGGAATTTGCGGCGGTTTTTGCGTCGGACCGTGTTATCCGCTGATCATCCAAGGAAGTCCCTGGAACAAGATCGATCTCGTGTTGGTGCCCGCAGAGGATTACGGTGGGGATATCGATTTGTTTCTGAGTGAAGTGAAGCATTTGATCTTGGATGATTTCGGCACCACAGCGCCCATCGACGCAAACCTCGACAAATTCAATTTTTACTACATGGAGCAAGAGGGCCAGGTTGGCGACGCCGCCGGTTGCGGGGGCACCCTCCCAGTAGAGTTCACCAGTCCGCAATGCGATCGCGCCGACGCTGTCGGAATCCTCCACAACACCGGCATTCGGGATTGCACGCATGGAACGAAATTCACTGCCAAGGGTAACAACTCTAGGCGCACGTTCATCCACGAGTCCGGCCACGCGGTCTTCAAGCTCAAGGATGAGTACGAGGATCTGACCAGGCTGATTTAACAGAGTGCACGAATTACCGACAGAACGACTCCGACGGGGGGCCGGCCAACATCTGGTCGTCCCTCGAAAACTGCGAGGAATATGCCATTTCCTCGAAATGGGAACCTTCTGGCTGCAACCACTTCTGTGACAACAACACCTGCTGCACCAAATCCACATCCACCATCGACGGGTGGTGGAAACTCGACCCAGAACCGGAAATCATGCACCACAACCAGAACGGTTTTGGACGAGCGTGCGAGAAAAGAATTGATTGGATTTTCGAGAAATATTCCAGCATCTTCCCTTCCAAGACAGCGTTGAATTCGATCGGAGAAGAAAAAACGATCAAGGTCTTCCTCCACCTCCTCGACAGTGAAATGACCCACCTCCGGTCTCGAGTCGGCTATGGGACACCGCGGGAGTACCGAATTCAGGGGAGTCGTTACTTCGTGTCTCTTCAGGATGACATCGGGAATGAGCTCTACCGCTTCGGTCTCTACGACCCCACCGAGGTCCACCCTGATCCCGGCGCCCCCTGGGGAGATCCCGCAAACGACTTCGACTTCAGTGTCGTCATGCCGTTCTACCCTACTTTGAGAAATGCCGTCATCTCTGATCAGGGCGGTCAGCCAGTTATCAGTGTCGACCTTTTGCCCGCATTGCGAGAATTCTGTTGGGACAACTCAGACGATCCGGACTGTGAAGAGTATCTGGTCCGAACGGTCGGAATCGATGTCAAGCCTGGGAGTGCCGAGAACTGCCTGAACATGAACGGCCACGGGAAGATCCCGGTCGCCGTCCTCGGTGAGAACGACTTCGATGTCGCATCAATCGACCGGTCGACCTTGAAATTCGCGGGCCTCGAAGTGGCGAAGAAAGGACGAGGAAGAGAACAGTGCAGCATCGAGGACGTCAGCGGCGATTTCACCTATCCCGGGGGAACGCCAGACGGATACCCCGATCTCGTGTGTCATTTCCTCGACGATCTTGATCTGTGGACGCCCGGGGAAGGTGAAGCCACATTGACCGGCGAGCTCGCCGACGGAAGAATGATCGAAGGCACGAACGAGATCTGCCTCGTTCCACAGAACGGCGGGAGAAATAAGCCGAAGTAGAAAAAGGTGCGCCGCTTAAGGCGTCAGGTCATTCGATGACTGAACCGGCGGGTTCAGAACGACAGTACCGTCCCGACCAGTGGTAACCTCGATCGAGGAAGACAACACCACTGGACTAGCCCGTGACCATCACATCACGTCACACCGCGTTCTTTATCGCAGCAATGGCTCTTGCCGTGTCAAGTGCGATTTTCGTCGCCACACCTGGCCAGGCTCAGCAGACTTGCGGCGCCCTACCGTCCACGTCGGGACCAACCATCCAGGTATCGCCAAGCCAGGCCGGCGAGCTCCGGGGAATCGTTGCAACTGCAGCTGCCGGGACGACGATTCTGCTCGAAAACGGGACTTACGATCTCTCGGGCGGTGACGGTTCTTCCCGCCTCAGCTTCTCCACCGCGAACGTGACACTCCGGTCACTCAGTGGGGATCGAGACGATGTCATCCTCGACGGCGCCTACGGAACCAATGAAATCATCACGATCTCGGCATCGGATGTGACAATCGCCGACCTCACCGTGATGCGCGCATACAATCATCCAATCCACATCTTCGGCCTCTCGGGCAATCCGATCAGCGGCATCCTCCTCCACAATCTGCGCATCGTCGATCCGCGTGAGCAGGCGATCAAGGTCAATCCGGTCGGCGACGGCTATGTCGACAACAGCACCATCGAGTGCTGCTCGATCGAGCTCACCGATGTCGGCCGCCCCAACGTCAACCCGAGCCCGGGTGGATGCTATACCGGGGGCATCGATGTCCATCAGGCACAGGGATGGGTGGTACGCCGCAATCGCATCGAAGGGTTCTGGTGCGACTCCGGCTTGTCCGAGCATGGCATCCACTTCTGGCAGTGTTGCCGCGACACCCTGGTCGAGGAAAATGTCATCGTCGACTGCGCACGCGGCATCGGCTTCGGTCTCAGCCAAACCGGAAGCTGCCGCACCTACCCGGACGACCCCTACCCCACAGCCGGCTTCAAGGACCATATCGACGGCATCATTCGCAACAACTTCGTGGCCGCTGCGGACGCCGACATATTCGCTTCTCCCGACGGTTTCGACACCGGGATTGCCGTCACCCAGGCCTACGGCGCGAAAATCGTTCACAACAGCGTAGCTTCGACTTCACCGCCGTTTACATCGATCGAGTGGCGGTTTCCGAACTCCGTTGTCGAGATCTACAACAACCTGGTAACAAAAAACCTAATGCAGCGCGACAGCGCCTCAGCCACGCTTGATGGCAACATCGACTATGCTCCGCTCAATTGGTTTACCGATATCACGGTCGGCGATCTGCATCTGACGGCGAACGCAACGAGCGCCGTCGATGCCGGATCCTCGCTCGCAGCCGGTCTCTGCGAGTGGGACATCGACGGCCGGGCCCGAGACGCCGAGCCAGACGTCGGCGCCGACGAGATCGCTCTGCCCGCGATCTTCAGCGACGGATTCGAGCACGGCGACACCTCCGCATGGTCGAGGGCCCTCCCCTAGCACATAAGGGTGCACCGATCTCCGTATCTGTGTTTTCCGTTCGCAGGTCAACCAAATCCAATTTCATTCGTGCATTTCAATGCATTTCCTGCTATTCTCCCTACCAACTCTCAACTTGAGATTGGGGGCTCCTGTAATGGGTTGGCTTTTTTTGTTGCCTTCATTCGCTTCCGATAGGGAGGTATCGGTGGAATTGAAGGCTCTGGGCTGGGTGTTCGTGGGGTTTCTCTCTGCTCAGGCTGTTTGGTCGGTACTCCATCACCCATGTGCGTATTCAAGACTGATAGCACGAAATCGAACAGAACTCGACGACGTCCGCAGGCAGATCCTCGTCAAGCACACCAATCGGCATACGACATACGCTGTCGTCTCTGACGCATTCAAGATCTCGATCGCCGTTGCCGTTGGATTCGTTCTTCTTCTGTCTTGATCAATCGAGGATAGTCAGCAAAGCCCAAGGTCACCATCCCCACCGAGGGATCCGGCGCGAAGTTGATTCCAGCCGGGCTCGACGGCGCGTCGATCTCCCTCGCCATCAACCCATCGCTTGGTGAGGCAGGGCAGATACCCCAAATGCCCAGATCATCCACAGCTCCTTATTTGAGATAGTCCCTCAATTGAAGTTCAGATGTTGTTTTCGTGGCCCGGGATGCTGTAGGTTTCTTTTGCAGGGAAGCAACCTACAACTCATGGCTCAGCGATGTATCACGCCCTCGGTTACAGATTTCGGCGAGAGTAGCTCCCGCCGTCCTGCTCTCTCCCGGTGCCGATGCGCTCGAGAGAACAGTTCGATCGGTTTTCGGCAGCGGAGAAAGTCACTTTTCAAGCCCCCAAACTGAAGGAGGATTGGTCATGAATAAGGTGTGTTCGAACATGGCAATCTGGATCTTCGCGCTGATGTTGATTGTCCCGGATCGGTTCTTCTTGCCGAAGACCCACCCTCGAGCCAGGACCAGGCAGTCCGAAGCGGCCAACCGCTTCGACTGCGCCTGTACCGCCAGCGTTGCGCCAAGCCCTGGCCAGTTCACTCAGTGAGGCGACTTCGGTTGGCGCAAAGGCGATCCCGACTCCGCCGACCGCACTGGGGCATCGTGTCCGAGGGTGATGGCGGCGGCGGAATCTTCCGAGACTCCGACTCCGAGGCCGAGGCGTGGCTCGGCACGAATGGATACGGCGTAAGCGCTTCGGGTCCACCGCCGGTGGGTACTTCGAGAACAGCGCCGGTTCTGGTTACGCGTATCTTGGGGTTGGGAATTACGGAATTCAGGCCTCCGGTACGGTTCTTGGTGCGTACTTCAAGGACAGTGATTCGTCCGGATATGCGTACGTCGGGTATGGAAATACGGGCTTCGGGGCCTACGGCACGATTTCGGGCGGGTTTTTCGGAGACAGTGACAGCTCAGGATACTCGTATGTCGGGTATGGAGATCGCGGCATCCACGCCCTTGGTAGCGAAATGGGCGGGTACTTCAAGGACAGTGACAGTTCAGGCTACGCGTAGGCTGGGTTCGGAGACTACGGGATTCGAGCCTACGGCACTTACACGGGCGGGTACTTCAGGGACAGTGACGGCTCAGGCAACGTATATGTAGGTTATGGAGATTCTGGAATTCAGGCGCTTGGCAAGGCTAGTGGTGGATACTTCTAGGATGCGAACGGACTCGGCTATGCGTATGTTGGGGCTGAGGATGTCGGGATTCAGGGCTTGGCGGCTTCTATGGAGGTTTGCTTCTACGACTCCAACGCCTCAGCTTTTGGCTACGTCGGGTTACGGCACGTACAAGATTCTCGGCGTCGGCACCGTCAGCTTCGTCCAGAACCATCCTTACGATCCTTCATCGGTGATCGTGTACGCCGCTCCCGAGGGAGACGAGGTCTGCCACCTACACGCGGGGGACGGCCAGGCTCGTCGACGGCGAGGCGACGGTACCGCTGGGCGGGACCTTCAAGTGGGTCACCAACCCCGATCTTGGGCTGACCGCCTACCTTACTCCGGGGTGAACTGGTGCGATTTGTACGTCGTCGAGAAGGCTACAGACGAAATCACAGTGCGCAGCCGAGACGGCGTCCAGAGGACTGTGCTTTCGACTTCCTTGTGTACGGCCTGCGGATCGGCTTCGAAGAGTTGAGCATCGTGCAGGAGAAGCAGCAGGAATCGTATATCCCGTCGATGGCCGGCCACCGCCAGCTTTACGAACGGCGTCCCGACTTGAAGAGTTTCAACTCCCTTGAACGTTTCATGGGCATGCATCACGCCATCGACCCGAAGGCCAAGCTTGACCTGAGCCGCGCTCAGGCCCTGCGGGACGCCATCATCGAGTTCGATCCTGCGATCCATGAGCTGCCGTGGCCGCCAAGGCCGGAAGAGATGAACGGGGAAGATGCTACTGCGGTAAATGAAGGTCACATGGAAGGGGTGCAGGACGAAGAACGCGGCAAGGTAGCCCGAGCTGATCAAGACGGACGGCTGGCACCTGGCCATTCCGCTGTCAGCGCAGCGATCCCGGTTGATGATGAGGGCAACGTCTATGCGCCGTCATTCCGACCCTCGTCCCAGGACCTGGCGAGCCTGGTAAGGGTGTCGGAGACCGTAGAGCGTGGAGACGTGCTGGTCATCGATACAGACCGCCGCGGGTTGATGCGTCGTGGCTCGAGCGCCGCCGACAACGGCGTTGTGGGGATCGTGGCCGCTGCGCCAGGTGTAGCCCTCGGTTCCGAACTCGAGATCGGCCAAACCGAGGCGCCCGCTGAACGCGAGCAGAATTCCGATTTCCAGCTCAAAGTACCGGTCGCATTCTCCGGCGTGGTCGACTGCAAGGTGGACGCGTCCTATGGCGCTGTGTGGACCGGGAACCTGTTGGTGACCTCCCCCACTCCGGGCCACGCCATGGCCCAACAGGCCCCACTCCCGGGCACCGTGCTCGGCAAGGCGCTGGAGCCGCTGCAGGAAGGCGCCGGAACGATCAAGGTCTTGGTGATGCTACGTTGATCATGCTCGCCGGCCTAATCGAGGACCCCAAGGTCGGAGAACGCTACGCGATGCACGATGAGCTTCAGCGGGGCTAGGAGGACTCAAACCTGCGACCTTGAATTTAGGAAACTCCTGCTCTATCGACCTGAGCTATAGCCCCGCACGGGGATCCTGATGCTACGGCGCAGGATTGTCTGTGTCAATCGAGAGACGCCACAGGAACAAATGGGGTGTTGGTGGGCGGGTGAAAATCCGAAATCCGAAATCCGAATTTTCTCACTTCGGTACCGCCGGTCCGTCGACCCAGACAGTTACCGGCAGACCGCGAACAAGCCGCAGACCCTCGTGGTCGTCGTTGGGATCCGCGGAGGTAGGCCCCGGCGCTAGGCAGTCCAGTCGCTCCCTATACCTCAGACAGGATCAAGGGAGCAGGTCATCGTGACTACCTGATTGTGGTCACTCCCCCATAGCAGCACCAATTGTTTGGCTCACCAACTGTGGGCTGATTATGAACCCGTCGAAATTGCCAGGTTCAGCTCCGTTCTATTCCCCGCCGATCGCGGCGCTGCCGCCGGCTTCCACCGCGAAATTGTTTCCGAGAACCACGGATGGCGCCCGCAGTATGACCTGGCCGGAACCTGTGACGGTCACATTTTCTGCAGTGATCGATCCAGGTGCATAGCACCAGAAGTCCTCACCGTACGTCTCGTTTAACAACCACACGTGATAGCCACCACAGTGATTTCCCCACAATCTGTTGTCGCTGTCTGTGTTGTCGTCAGGGGTGGGATCTCCGTCGGGTACAGTCCCAGCCACGAGGTTGGTGAACCACTGCAGGGGTTCCTGAGATCCGTCGAGAACTGCATTGAAGCGTACCCTGCCGGTTTCGCCGCCATGAATCTCGTGGAAGTTCCACGTGAGAGTCCCGCTTTCGTGGACGATGTCGCCATCGAGACGATTAGGATCGAACTCGAGCTCCCACCAACCTCCCCAGTCGGTACCGGCAGCCAGGGTGTCGACGATTTCGGCATTGTTGACGATTTGATCACCAATGTTGTCGAACCGTATTGTGTAATGCAACGAGTCTCCAGGCTCCCATCGGCCCCACTTCCTGATTCGTAGGTTGGGGCCCGAGGGATTGAGGATTTCGTTCCAGGAGCTGAAGTTGTCGTCGTAGGTATCCTCTCCCGGGACCGGCGCACACGGTTCCGGTGGGTCGTCCGCACCGCAGATTTCCACCCCGTTGGCAATCAGGGTGCCTGCCGCCGTCGCAGGATCGACGATCAATCGTACCTCGAAAGTGCCCGTTGCGCCGTTCTGCAGATCCGTCAGCTCCCACACGACGATGCCGGATTCGTTCACGACCGGGTTGAAGTCAAACCCCCCGTATGGGTCTTCGTGCCAGCTGCCAGTGAATTCGGTTCCGACGGGCAGCGTGTCTACCAATCGGACCGGAGCTACCGTCTGATTGCCTTTGTTGCCATAGGAAATCCGATAGAAAAGTTCGCCCCCGGGAACCAGACTGCCGCGGATTAATCGTTTGGTGACCCAGAGGTTGGTGTGCGGCGCGCCGACAGACCCATTCCATGACGTTATATTGTCGTCGATTTCAATGTCGTTGGCGGCGGAGATCACAGCCATATTCGTGAGTGGATCGCCGGGCGAGAGGCCGGAACCGACGGTCGCCTGCACCAGGATTTCCGAACAGTGATGCCCTGGTATCGACGGCGTCGAGAGCACCAGGGTGCTAGCGCTGGAGGAAACCTCGCTCCAGCCGGGTTGGTGCGTCCACCAGGAGTCCAATGTGAGTCCTGTTCCCAAGGTGTCGGTCAGCGTAGCCTCGGTGCTACCGGTCGGGCCGTGGTTACAGGCGTGGAGAGAAAAGACCACGGAGCCGCCCGGCGCCGGATCATTGGTCCAGGCACCCTTGTTCACATTGAGGTGCGTGTCGTTTGCAACCACCTGCCCCTCCCACATGACCAGTTTCTGTTCAGGTGGCCCGGCGTCGAACACTGTCGTCTCGATCTGTGCTGTGTTTCTGACGGAGCTTCCGGCCGCGGCCGTGACCTGGACGTACACATCGAATACCACTTCTGCACCTGGATCTACGGTGCCGAAATCCCACACGATCGGACCGCTTCCCGATCCGGTGATTGTCACGCCCGAGGTATCCGACAAGTAGCTCAAGCCGCCCGGCTCGTAGTTCTCGCCGACCTTGACCGCCATGTTGTCGGTGATGGTGACGTTTTCCGCCGGCGCATCACCGTCGTTGCGAATCCGGATCCCGAACACCATGTTGCCGCCTGCACCAGGTTCTCCCAAGGGCCACTTTTCGATCACCAGATGCGGGGCCGGTTCGATCACGATCTCGATGATTCGATCGTCGTCGCCGGGTTCGAGGTACATTACGCCGACCTCCTGCCCGGGCAGGATGTCCCACTCGCCGGACCAATTACAGGTGAAAGTCGCGATCCCGTTTGGTTCGACAGAGTCCACCTTGACATCGACAGGGACAGGAGACCCCCATGGGTGGCATTCCACCTGCACGGGTCCTGTGATCCATGCTGCCGAAACTGTGCCTCCAACAGTATCCGCATCGACATCGATGGTCGCGTCGATGTCTCCGACCGTGACGATGTTGTTGTAGCCGGTTTCTGGGATGTCGAATTCGACCTTGTCTCCCGGGAGAATATCCGGGGGTCCGGGCGACCAGTGCGGAGGTTCGGTGTTGAAACCGTCTTCGCCCCAACCGGCCCCCCAGTTCGTCTCGGTCTGAGCGATCCCCTTCACGGTGGTTCCATCACTCTCTGTGGCCGTGACCGTGACAGGGTGTCCGGCCGCGTAGTTGCCGCCCGCCCAATCGTGCGTGGAGTTGACCCTCATCCACGGCCACACGACGATGTTGATGACGCGGTCTCCGTCAGGCTCGAAGTAGAAAAGAGCGACCATATCTCCCCGATGGAGGTCCCAAATTCCACTGAAATTGCATGAAAAAGTCCCCCCATCGGTATTCGCGGTCGTGGTAACTGCCGGCGGACCCGAAGGGCCCCATATCTCGCAACGAACATCGAGAGGGCCGGTAAACCAGTCGGCATCGAGGGTGCCACTTATAGTGTCGGCGTCGGCATCCGGATGACCCTCGATTGAGCCCACAGGCTCGATTCGCCGCTGCAAACCCACGACATCTACGATGATTGTGTCGCCGGGGTTGATATCCGGGCAGGGCTCTGGATCGTAAGCGGGACAATCGACGAAGAACCCTCCACCTCCGTCAGCCGTTACGGTGGTTGCCCCCTTGACCGCGTCCTGTTCATCTCTCACCACGACATCGACCGAAACTCCGGAATCAGTCGTCCCGGCGATCCAATTGTGCGCATAGTTGACGTGAACTTCCAGCGATGCTGCCTCGAGGCTTGGGACGCCAGACAGAATCGCAAGACTGAACAGAACGAGCAAGCCTCCCACGGGGATGCCGGAAGAACTCGTTCTGATGTTGAAGTATTTATCGCGCCGATACTGGAGGGCTCCAAGGGTCATGCCACGCTCCTTCTTCCGACGTTCCCGCGGACCAATCCGCCGCCGAGTATCGATCCGCTAGTTCAAGCCGTTCCCTTTTCTCAGATTTCCAGCAATATAGAACATCTTTTTGCGGTTGGCAACAACTGAGATGAGCTCCATCCCTAGGTGTCACTTCTCAAAGCTTCCCTGTCTTGTTTGGATTCACTTTGTTCTATCGAGGTGGTCAGAAACCTCGATCCTCGACCTGAAGTTGGTACAGGAAAAAGGGGCGGATCAATTTAGCGTCGAATCCGCCAGAGCACAATATTTTTAGCGGGGCGACAGATGAAAAACCTTCTGAAATCTGCGGGTTATAGTGGCGGGGCTAAGAGGACTCGAACCTCTGACCTCCGGATTAGGAATCCGCTGCTCTATCCACCTGAGCTATAGCCCCGCTCGGGGATCCTGATGCTAAGGGGCAGCGCAGCTTGTGTCAATCTCAGCCGAGCCCGCGTCCCTCTCCCATCAGTTTCGAGTTATGAGTTATGAGTTATGAGTTTCGAGTTGAAGGCTTTCGGATCGGTTACAGCTACTTGGGGGCGATCGGGAATTCAAAACTCAAAACTTAGAACTCAAAATTCACTTCGGCACGGCCGGGCCGTCGACCCAGATGGTTCCGGGCAGGCCGAGCACGAGTCGCAGCCCCTCCTGGTCGACATTCGGGATCCACAATGGGAGGCGCCGCCGCGAGGCCGCCTCGGCGATCCGGGTGACCAGCAATCCGGCCGGGCTTCCCGGGCGCAGGCCACGCGACGCCCATCCCGGCACCCGGACTGCCAGCACATCCTCGAGGTCCGCGATCTCTTCGCTGGTACGAACCTCGACGACGATTCCCGAGGTCTCATTCGACTCGAGCTGCCAGCGGCACCGGGTCGAGGAAATTTCCGCGGGTGCGGCGATCCAGCCCTCGTCCTCGGGCTTTTTGTTCACATCGAGGCCCCACGATCCGACCCGGTGGCCGTGCGGCAGCTCGTGAACGGGCATCTCTGACACCGAATTCGAAGATCCATCTGTCGCGTTTTCTGCAGTCAGTGCCAAGTAGGCTTCAACGAGGACTTCCTTCTCGATAACCAGCGGGGGGAGCACGGACAGGCTCGGACCCAGGGTCTCGCGCTCCACCATCAGCCTCTCCCAGGCTTTGACGATCGCATCCGGGTCCCGATCGGCCACCACCAGGGCAGGCCACTGCAGAATTGCGAGGGGCACCTCGAGAGAAACGGCAAGGGCGGCCAATAGATCACCGAGCTCGTGATCACCGAGCTGCGCCCGCCAAAAGAAGCGGTCTGAGAGCGTCACCACATGAACAGGTTTTCCTCGTTCGAACAGCTCGAGCGCCGCCACATCTCGTGCTCTCGGGGCCTTGGCGGAGGCGGCGGAGTTGAACGCCTCGATGGCGCCGAGCGAAGCCGGCGGCAGCCACATGGCGCCACCGATGCCGAGTCGTTGAGCCTTCACCAGACCTTCTTCGCTCGCCACGACGACGACCCCGCGCGCACGATCAAACGCAGAATGATTCGATATCTCGACCAGCCAGGCATCGGTTCCATCATCGACGGCAACCCATGAGGGCTCCGGACTGCCGCCGGCAATTGCTCCGGCTATGACGCTGTAAAATCCGCTGCGGATCTCTTCGGACGGCAAAGGAAAAAGATCAACCATTCACACCCCGTCTCTCCGAATTTCAAAGGCCTGCCCAACATCCTCGTCAGATTCCTCGGTCACCGATACCGATACCACCCGTGACCAGCGTGGACCCTCCTGGAGGCTATCCTGCAACCGATCGAGCTCCTCTTTCGTACCTCGGGCCAGAGCCTCGACGGTCCCGTCGGCCCGGTTCCGGACCCAGCCGTGAATGCCCAAAGCCTCCGCCTCGCGCAACACGAAGTACCTGAAGCCAACTCCCTGGACACGACCCATGACTCGGAATCTTCTACCCGGCATATCTCACCGACTTCAACAAACGGTCACTACTTTAGGATTCCGATGAATCCTCGGCTGCCTGCGCCTCCCGGTGGGCGTGCTTCCCGTAACGGTGGACCAGCCAGAAGCCACCAACCAAAAGCACCACGAATCCGATGGAGATCCAGTTGAACCACTTGAAGATGAAGACCCGGATCGCCTCACCGTAGAAGAAGAGCAGGATCCCTTCTGTCATGAATCGGAGGGTCCGCGACACGATCGATGCAAGAACAAAGACCTTGAAATTGATCTTGAACGCGCCGCCGGCGATTGTGAAGACCTTGTAGGGAATCGGCGTCAGCCCGGCGATCCCGGTGGCCCATGCGTTGTACCGGTCATACAGCCGCTCGACCGCGTGGATTTTCTTTTCGGAAAAGATCTTGTAAACCAGGGGCCGGCCTCCGTAGAGCCCGATCCCATAGCCCAACATTCCGCCGAGCACGCTGCCGAGAGAGCAGATAAACCCATACCAGATGGCATTCTCGGGGTTGGCGACGCCAAGGGTAACGAGCAATACATCCGGAGGGATCGGGAAGAACGAGCTCTCAGCAAAGGCCAGCAGGAAGAGCCACAGACTGGGGTGCGGCATCAAAGCCAATGAGTCGATCCAGGCGAATAGCTTCTCTTTCACTCGGGTCTCTCTTCCCAACCGTGGCGGCCGATCAGGGGCACGAAACAGGCCCCCTTCAGTTCGTGGGCAAAGGTCCTGTCTCCGCGGCGCTCGACAATCTTGAGCACCTGGGTTTCACGGGGGCCAACGGGAACGACCAGCCGGCCGCCGTCAGCGAGCTGTTCGACGAGCGGCTCGGGCACCCCGGGAGCGCCGGCCGTGACCAGGATCGCGTCGAACGGGGCCTGCGCCCGCCACCCCAGGGTGCCGTCCATGACCTTGATGCTGACGTTGTCGACAGCAAGCTGATCGAGCACGCTCTTCGCCTGGCGGGCCAATGACGCCACCCTCTCGACCGTAAAGACGAAACGGGCGAGCTTTGACAGCACAGCCGCCTGGTAGCCGGAGCCGGTCCCGACCTCGAGCACACGGTCCTGCGGATCGATTCGTGCCGATGCCGTCATCAGGGCAACGATCCGAGGTTGCGAGATGGTCTGGCCCTCGCCGATGGTGATCGACACATCGTCGTCATAAGCCTGATGGCGGAATGCCTCCGGCACGAAGTAGTGGCGGGGAATCTCCGCCATCGCCTCCATCACGCGTTCGTCGGTGATGCCTCCCTGTTTGAGGGATTCCAGCATCTGTGCGCGGCGATAGGCATACGCGTCTTGAGCCGGCAATTCACCCCTCCTCGGACCCGACCGAATCAACCCAGGATGGAGCTTGATCGCGCATCCGCTCGAGCGATCTGCGATCGGTCATGTCGAGGTGGAGAGGCGTCACCGAGACATAGCCGGAGGCCACCTCGTGGAAATCTGTATCGGGGATCGGTTCCCACACCGGCCGGCCGCCGCCGATCCAGTAGATCGTGCGCCCGCGAGGATCGGTCTCTTCGATCACGCCCTCGGTATAACGGCGCTCGCCGAGCCGGGTCAGCTTGACCCCGAGGGGCGTTCCAACCGGCACATTGACGTTGAGCAGGGTTTCGCGCGGAAGCCCTTTGTCGAGGACCCACTCCGCGACCTTGCAGGCGAACTTGGCGGCGAGATGGAAGCTCAAGCCCTCCCCCACCCCCAGCGACACCGCCACCGCCGGCACTCCGAGAATGACTCCCTCGAATGCGGCCGACACCGTGCCCGAGTAGTGAACGTCTGCTCCCATGTTGTAGCCGAAGTTGATACCCGAAACCACGAGGTCGGGAAGATCGCCACCCATCAATTTCGAAATCGCGATGGCGACACAGTCGGTGGGAGTCCCGTCAACCGACATCCGGCGTTCGCCCAGGCGTTCGACCCGTAGCGGCCGGTCGAGGGTCAGGGCGTGAGATACCGCTGATTGCTCCCGATTGGGCGCCACGACCCAAATTTCGCCGAGTCCCTCAAGGGCGTCGGCCAGGACTTGTATGCCCTCAGAGGTGTATCCGTCGTCGTTGGTGACCAGAATGCGCGGTTTCGCCATGCGGGGGATAATAACCGAAATAGGAATGAGGAATTAGGAATTAGGAATGAGGAATGAGGAATTCGCACTGTCCGCTTCTCAAATTTTGGATTTTGGATTTGCTGTCGGCCTCCGGCCGACGCGTCGCACCGTCGCCTGCGGGCGGCTCATGGCATCCTCTTTCAGATGAGGCCTGATCCGCCTCAGCAGCCGCCGGCGGGTTCGGATTTCGGATTTTTCACACACCCTAACCCCATTCCCCTGTTCATTTTCTTTGCGTCAGGGCTCCGAGCGAGGGAGCGAGGAAAATGACACGCCACCGCGCTTGTCGTCTCTTGGGGCGCATGAGACAATTCAGTTCCGCTGGAGGCGTGACTGAAAGCGCCTCGCGAATAGTCACTTACCCTGCGAAGGGAGCATGAATGAACAGAGAGATTCTCCTTGGTGACGACGCCATCGGCCTCGGCGCAATTCACGCCGGGATCAGCGGCGTCTACGGCTACCCCGGCACCCCCTCGACAGAGATCTTCGAGTTTGTCGAGCGGCGTACGAAGAAGGACGGCAAAGTCCACGCCTTCTGGTCGACCAACGAAAAGGTCGCCTACGAGGAAGCGCTGGGCATGAGCTGGGCGGGCAAGCGGGCGCTGGTCTGCATGAAGCACGTCGGTTTGAATGTCGCCGCGGATGCCTTCATGAACTCAGCGGTCACCGGCACCAACGGAGGCCTCGTCCTCGCCGTCGCCGACGATCCTGGTATGCACTCCTCGCAGAACGAACAGGACAGCCGCTACTTCGCCCAGTTCGCGCTCATCCCCTGCTTCGAGCCACGTAATCAGCAGGAGTGCTACGACATGATGTTCGAGGCCTTCGAGCTCTCCGAGGAGCTGTCGGTCCCAGTCATGATCCGGCTGGTCACCCGCATCGCCCACAGCCGCGCCGGGGTCGCCGTTCAGGAGCAGCACGCCCAGAATGAACTCCATCCCGACAAAAAGATCAAAAAGTGGACTCTTCTCCCGTCCAACGCCCGGGTCCAGTACAAAAAGCTGACCGAAAAGCAGCCGGAACTGCTGCGCCGCGCCGAGGACAGTCCTCACAACTCGCTCGAGCTCCGCGGCAAGAGCGGCGTCATCGCGTGCGGACTCGCCGGCAACTACCTCTTCGAAAATCTCGAGTCCGACCACGACTACTCGGTCCTTTCAATGTGCCAGTACCCGTTGCCGGCGGGCATGGTGCGATCCCTTGTCGAGCACGTCGATGATCTGCTGATCCTCGAAGACGGCTACCCTCTGGTCGAGAGCACGGTGCGCGGCCTTTTTGGTCTCCAAAACGTTCGCGTCACGGGTCGTATGACCGGAGAGGTCCCGCGTACCGGTGAGCTCAACCCCGACATCGTTCGCGAAGCACTCGGCATGGAGCCCCTACCCACCGCCTACGAGTCGACCTCCGAAATATCCAACCGCCCACCCGCACTCTGCAAGGGATGCCCGCACACCGACTCGTTCCGAGCCCTCAACGAGGCCCTCAACAACTTTGACAACCCGCAGGTTTTTTCCGACATCGGCTGCTACACCTTGGCCGCTCTGCCGCCCCTGGAGGCGGTCCACAGCTGCGTCGCGATGGGTGCATCGATCGGCATGGCCGCCGGTGCGGCTCACGCAGGCTACTCGCCGGCGGTGGCGGCAATCGGCGACAGCACCTTCTCTCACGGAGGCATCACGCCGCTGTTGTCCGCCGTTCAGCAGAACGTCAACCTCAACGTGTTGGTGGTCGACAACAGCACGGTCGGCATGACCGGCACCCAACGCTCCATGTCCACCGGCTCGACGCTCGACCAGATCATCCTCGGCACCGGTATTGCCGAGGATCATTTCCGGATCATTGAACCCACGCCACGCAACCACGAGCAAAACGTGGAGGTCATGCGTGAAGAGCTGGCGTTCGACGGACCCAGTGTGATTGTTGCCCGCCGCGCCTGCATCGAAGCCCTCAAGACCAGGTCCAACTGAGAACGGAGAGACGATGGAAAAGAACATCATCCTCGCCGGGGTCGGTGGCCAGGGCATCCTGTCCATCGCGTTCGTGATCGACAACGCCGCTCTCGACGCCGGCTTCGAGTTCAAGCAGGCCGAGGTCCACGGCATGGCCCAACGTGGCGGAGCCGTGCAATCGAATCTCCGATATGGCGACACCAAGATCTGGTCCGACATCATCCCGACCGGCAAGGCCGATCTGGTGCTTTCGGTCGAACCACTCGAGGTCATGCGCTACCGACACTATCTGCGACCCGGTGGCTGGGTGGTGACCAGTACCACCCCCTACGTCAACATCCCCGACTATCCAGAGCACGAATCGCTCCTCGCCGACCTCGCCGAGCTCGAGAACATCGTCATGGTCGACACTGCGCACTTTGCCCGAGCCGCCGGCAATCTCCGCGCCCAAAACATGGTCACCGTCGGCGCCGCCTCGCCGTTGCTCGATTTCGAAGAGGATCGGCTGCTCGCCTTTGTCGAGATGCTCTTTGCCCGCAAAGGCGAAAAGATCGTCGCCGTCAACCAGCGCGCCTTCCACTTCGGCCGTGCTGCGGGCCTGTTCTTCCGGGGCCTTGCCGACGCCGGCATGCCGCGGCTGGCCGCCCTCAGCCTGATCGGCAAACTCGACCCGGAGACCATCGACGCAGCACATGCCGGCGCCTGGGCCGAGGTCATCGACAACGACAATGCCAAGCTCGAAACGGTGCTCGCCGAAGAAGAAGCGGTGGCTTGCGATCGCGCCGCCGCGTTCGCGTAAGGCTGTGAATCTGAACCACATCTTCCGTTCGAGACAACATGCACGCTCGGGCGGGATATATCCCGCCGCTACAAAAAATCAGTCAATTGGTAGGCGATAACGTTCCGCCAAAACGCGTCTACCCAACGAATTGCTGAGGGAAATCTAATGCCCATCGACACCAACAAGATCCAAGAGATTCTCGCCAAGGCCCACGCCGAGGGGCGTACCAGTCTTTACGAGCACGAATCCTACGGGCTGCAGGAGGCCATCGGCGCCGAGGCCGCTCCCGCCAGTCGCCTGATTCCGATCGGGCAGCGCCCGACAGCAGCGGACCTTGACCACCTGACGGGTGACAAGGTCGTTCTCAAGGTGGTGTCGCCCGACATCACCCACAAGACCGAGGCCAAAGGCGTGCGCATCGTCGCCCGCGAACTGGGAGCGGTTGAGGCGGCGTTCGACCTGATGATCAGGGAAGTTCCTGAAGCCTATGCGGCGTACCTAGAAAACCACGAGGGCGAGGTCCCGCCCGGTCTCGCCGGCCGCCGCGGCCACGGCCTCGAGCAACGCGTTACGGACCGCATTGTCGGCATCCTCCTGTGCTCGTTCATGCCACCCGATTCGCAGGGCTTCGCCACCGAGCTCTTTGTCGGTATCCGTTCCACCGAAGAGTTCGGGCCGATCATATCCGCCGGTCTCGGCGGGGTCGAGATGGAACTCCTCGCCCGCCAGACCAGGAAGGGCGCCGCAGTCGCCATTGCACCCACCAGCACGATGGACGGCGAGCATTTCTTCCAGCTCTTCCGCAGCACCCTGAGCTACGATCGCCTCTCCGGCGCCATGCGTGGTTCCCGGCGGCTGCTCGACGACACCATTCTGATCGAGTGTTTCCAGGCCTACATCGACCTTGCCAATCACTTTTCTGCGATGAACCCCGACGCGGCCTTTCATCTCGAGGAGGTCGAGGTCAATCCCTATTCGGCCTCCGGTGGCCGAATGGCACCTCTCGACGGTGTATGCCGCTTCCGACCCGCCAGGCGCCGCCACGAACCTCGATCGACCGACAAAATCGGCAGTCTGCTCAAACCGCAGTCAGCGGCGGTCATTGGCGTCTCCGAGCGGAACCAGAACATGGGTCGGATCATCCTCGGCAATATCGTCTCCGCAGGCTTCGACCCGGACAAACTCCACATCGTCCATCCAACCGCAAATGAAATCGACGGGGTGCCATGCGTTGCAACTGTTTCCGATCTGCCCGACAAGGTCGATCTCTTCGTCGTCGCGGTCGGGGCCGATCAGGTTGCGGGGGTCATCAACGATCTCGTTGAGTTCGACCGCGCTAATGCCGTCATTTTGATTCCCGGTGGTATCGGTGAGAAAGAGGGCAGCGAAAACCTCGAGGCCGACCTCAGGGACCGCATCCGCGAAGCCCATCAACGGGATGGCGGTGGGCCACTCTTCCTCGGCGGCAACTCGCTCGGCGTGATTTCCCACCCCGGGCACTACGACACCATGTTCATCCCCGACACCAAGCTGCCGAAGTCACGCGGGAAGCGTCCTCGCAAGCTGTGCTTCATCTCCCAATCCGGTGCGTTCATCATCTCGACTCTCAGCCGCATGCCGTGGCTCGACCCCGCCTACGCCCTCTCCATCGGCAACCAGATTGATCTGACCGCCGGCGACCTCCTGGCCTACATCAAGGACGATCCCGAGATCGAGGTCTTCGCGGTCTACATGGAAGGCTTCCAGCCCTGCGACGGTCATACCTTTGCAGCCGCGGTCAAGGAAACCGTGGCGCTCGGCAAGGACGTGGTCTTCTACAAGGCCGGGCGGACCTCAGAGGGGCGATCGGCGACCGCCGGCCACACCGCATCGGTGGCCGGAGACTATGCGGTCTGCGAAAACGCGATCTCGCAGGCCGGAGCATTCGTCGCCTCCGATTTTGGAGAGTTCTGCGATTTCCTGCGGGTGACCCTTCCGCTGCGTGGAAAGAAGGCTTCTGGCAACCGCCTGGCGGCCGTCTCCAACGCCGGCTACGAGTCGGTCGGCATGGCGGATTCCATCCAGCTGAACGGAGCCAAACTGATCCTGCCATCATTCGAGGCTCGAACCGAAGAGGCGCTCACAAAAATCCTCTCTGACAACCGGCTCGACGGTCTGGTCGACGTCAAAAATCCGTTTGACGTCACGCCGATGGCCGGAGACACCGTCTTCACCGACATGATCGTCGAGGTGCTCCAGGATCGCGGTATTGACGCGGCGGTCGTCGGCATCGTTCCGTTGACTCCGGCGATGCAGACCCTTGCACCGGGCGAGGGTCACCGCGAGTCCATCAACGATCCTGGATCGATCGCCCAGCTTTTGCCAGGCGCTGTTTCCGCCAGTGACAAACCGGTGGTGGCCGTCATCGATTCCGGGGTTCCCTTCGATCCTCTTGTTGCCGTTCTCAGGGCCGGAGGCCTGCCGGTCTTCCGCGCCGCAGATCGTGCGGTACGAGCGCTGTGCAAGTGGGTGGATGTGAAGAGGAGATTCTCGCCGTCATCGTGAGGCGAATTCGGAGTTCGGAATTCGGAATTCGGAATAACCGAATCGCTGAGTCGCTGCCTGGAGGAAAGATGAAATCCCTGACCAAGAAACTGCTTCTCAACATCACCGAACGCATGGAGTTCGTCAACATCACTCCCCAGGTCGAGGACGCAGTGCAGGAATCAGGCGTCCAGGAAGGCCTTTGCCTGGTTAACGCCATGCACATTACGGCGTCAGTCTTCATCAACGACGACGAACCGGGACTCCACCGCGACTACAAACGCTGGCTCGAAGAGCTCGCTCCGTTCGACGCCTCACCCGAGCGTTACCACCACAACCGCACCGGCGAGGACAACGCAGACGCCCACCACAAGCGGCAGATCATGGGCCGCGAAGTGGTCGTGGCAATCACCGAAGGGCGGCTCGACTTCGGCCCCTGGGAGCAGATCTTCTACGGAGAGTTTGACGGACGCCGTCAGAAGCGGGTAATGATCAAGATCATTGGGGAATGAGGAATTAGGAATGAGGAATTCGGAATTTCCATCCCTCCTCACCGTACTCGATAGCGGTTCAGACGTACGTGTGCGGCATTCCTAATTCCTCATTCCTAACTCCTAATTCGAGATGTGCCGCTTGCCTTTGTCCCTGAACACGCCATACACCCCGCCGACGATGAGGATCATCCCGACGATCGTATAGCCGGTGATCGGCTCGGAAAGAAGCACCCACCCCAACAGCACGGCGATAACCGGGTTGACGTAGGCGTAGGTCATCACCACCGTCGTCGGCAGCAGCCTGAGGGCATAGACAAAGCAGGTGTATGCAAGCAACGACCCAAAGACCACCAGGTAGATCCATGCTGCCCAGGCCTCTGCCGTTGGTTGTGGCGCCGGCTCGTGAACCATCAAGGCGATCAGAACAAATCCAACGCCGCCCGCCAGTTGCTGCCAACCCGCGATCACGATCGGGTCGAATTTCAACGGCCGGCGGTTGACCACGATCGACCCGAAACCCCAGCTGATGGCAGCGAATACCACCGCCACAACACCGATCAGATCCGATCTGACCCCATCTTCCAGCATCGGAAAGGTCAGCACCACCAGCCCGGCGAAACCCACTACAAGAGATAACGAAAGGAGGAATGAAGGCCGCCGGCGATCGATCAGGCCTTCCATCAGAGCCACCCAGATCGGCATCGTGCCGACGATCAGGGCCGCCAATCCCGAGTCGATTCGCTGCTCGGCCCAGTTGACCGCGCCGTTGCCCCCGACCCAAAGCAGGATCCCGGTCGCCGCCAGAATGCCGAGCTCTGCGCGGGTCGGTTTGAGGCGCGCGCCGCGGAGAGCATTCAAGGCGAAGAGGACCGCCGCCGCCGCCAGCACCCGCGTCGCACCCAACCAGAACGGTCCCCAACCCGCGCCTTCGCGTACCGCCACCCGAATGGCGAGGTAGGTGCTGCCCCACACTACGTAGGTAACGAGGAGACTGAGCAGTCCAGCAAGGGGGAAACGGTGCGAGTCGCTTTTCACGGCAGGCGCACTATACGCGATTCTGCCAACCCGTCGCAGACATCACTCGAGCGATTGGCTTTTAATTGAGACAACGCCCGTGACGGCGATCACTTCTCGATTTGGATCGAAGCTGATAAGTATGCCCTCGATGGAGGGCCTTATGCCTGTGGTCAGTGCACGTCTTCCCGATGATCTTGTGCAAAGCATCGACAAAACTGCGCGGGCCATCAACCGAAGTCGAGCTGAGGTCATCCGCATTGCCGTCGAACTCTACCTGGCTCGCGCAGAGGAGCTGTGGTCGACACTCGACCGCATCAATCCCCCCGAAACCCTCGCATTCGACTGGGAAGACGTCGAGGACAGCCTGCTTGCAAAGGACTAGCTGCAGCCGCTCGACGTTTATCGGCGAAGCCTATTTCATGGGCTCCGCGAACATCTCCAGCGAACCGACCTCTTTCCCGCCTCCAGCGCCGCCGATCCCCGTATACCTGACCTCGCCCGTGTGGGTGTCCAGGACCACGATCGCCGCATAGGGCGATTCGAGGGTCTCGATACGGTAGCGGCCCGGGCCCGGGCCATTCGATGTTGCGGCTGCCATAACTGTGAACAACAACGCCGCCGCAACGAACCCCATGACGAAGATCCGTACCTTTTCCGATCGAATCATCTGATTCCTCCTCGAGTGTGATCCCAAGAAGTTAGCGCGGCAGAGCCAAAACTTCCAGTGGCGATCGAGGCTTCGCCTCGTGCCCGCCACACTAGGTGCGAATAGTCAGACCTTTGTCGTAAACCAGACGTCCGGCTCGCCTTGGACACCGTGTGCCCACCCCTTCCCCGTGCTAGGCTTTTGCCAAGAATAAGATTCAACAGCCGGGGCTGTGGACATGCACTTCCGGGGTTGGATTGCCTGAGGCCTTCGGAGGGACGGATATGTCCACACACGAACCCAGAATCCAGCGTTTCTTGAAGAGGTGGTTTGCCGGCAACATATTTCTCGCCGGGCTCTTTGCTCTTCTTTGGTTGGTTTTGCGCAGCGGCACCAGGCCTAGCCGGCTCGTCTACCCGTGCCAACAGGCGGCCGTCACCACCGCCTCGCTGGCATTCGGTGCGCCGTTGGTGGGCGCCCTGATTGCGGCTCGCTGTCTTGCCGGGAAGTTGATAAGAAGCCGCCGCGTCCTGGCGACAGCGGCCGTTGGGCTATTTGCAACCATCGGACTCTGGGGCTTCCTGGCTCGGAGTTCCGCGTCGATCACCAATTCGAACACCTACGGTCTCTTGCCCCCTGCCGGCTACCGGGCTGAGGTATTCAACGTCACCGACTGCCCTCCGGACCCGGTTGGTGATCATTTCCCCGGCCTTGACTCCTTGCTGCGGCTGATGGGAGAAAATGACCTCAAGATCTACCGCTCCACGACCGTTTCGCCGCTTTCTGGGCCGGACGGCATCATCGCCAGCGACGATGTGGTGGTCATCAAGATCAACTACCAGTGGAGCGGGCGGGGCGGAACGAACACCGACTTACTCCGCGGCCTCATCCGCGCCCTGGTCGACCATCCGGACGGGTTCACCGGTGAGGTCGTCGTCGGTGAGAACACGCAGTCCGTGCCGGTTATGAACTTCGACCGCGGAAACAACAACGCTCGGGACCGGTCGCTCTCGCCGCGTGACGTTGTGGTCGGGTTCCAGGCCCAGGGCTTCCGGGTCAGTGTCAGCGACTGGTCGTCATTGCGCAGCCGCGAGAGGGACGAGGGCGTGCCGTGCGACCAGGGGCAGGGCTATGTCCTCATCGATAGCCAGGATGGTAGGATCTCGTACCCGAAGTTTCAAAGCGAATACGGAACCTGCGTCAGCCTCAAGAACGGCATTTGGGACTCTGACGGTGGTGCCTGGAACCGGCCTCGCCTCAAGGTCATCAACCTGCCGGTGCTGAAGCCCCACGGTGCGGTGTATGGGGTCACCGCCTGCGTCAAAAATTACATGGGCGTGGTGACCACCGAGCTCAACACCAAATCCCACAGTGGCGTCGCGGGCGGCTTGATGGGTGCCGTGATGGCCGAGATCGGCCCGCCCGATCTCAACATTCTCGACTGCATTTGGATCTGCGACGACCCGTCTCAAGGACCGGCGGCCGGCGCTGTCGAACGTTCGGATCAACTCGTGGCCTCCACCGATCCGGTCGCCGCCGATATCTGGGCCACCACCAACATTTTGGTCCCGGCCTTTCTGGCTAACGGCTATTCCCCACCGTGGTCCAACCCCAACCCCGACCCCGAAGACCCCAGCAGCACGTTTCGTACCTATCTTGACCGCTCGATGGAAAAGCTGCTTGACCGCGGATTCTCGGTCACCAATAACCTCGAGAGTATCGATCTCTTTTCAACATCAGCTGCCGTACGGAGGCCCGCCCCGAGGCGTCCATCGGGCCGGGTCATGGCCGTGAGATCGGACAACAAAAATCAGGCAGAGATGCCCTAGCCTGCTGATCTCACCAGCATTCAGATGTGGCCGAAGGCTACGGAGACACACGTCCCTCCGGGCGACGGATCGGTCCCCGTAAAGGAAAAAGGCGCCAGGCGCCGGTTTCCGTATCAGGATTTCGTCGGGCCGCCACTGTGATCAATCGCCTCACAAACGAGGCCGCCCGTAACAGCACGTCAATTCGAAGAATGGTGGCCTCGCGAGGTCCGCGAGCACACTCGCCATCACCCTAACGGGCAGTGCACTCCGGAATCTCGGCGCCTTCCTTTGTTTCGCAGGTGTTGTTTTCCCAAGTGTTTCCTGTCGCGTTTGGATGGTGGAACAGATCGATGAAGTTACCCGTCACCACATTGTTCGAGATCAGATTGTCGGTCGCATAGAAGCACTCCAACTCCGGACAGTACATGTTCGAATCCAGGAATATGCCGCGCCAGGTGTCGTGAATGGCGTTGTCCCGAACAGTCGAATCAGAATTGCCCCAGAAATGGATACCTACGAACCCACCATCAATCGAGTTTCCCTCGACGGTGAGTCCGGTGAGGCTACTGACCTGCGGAGGATCAACAGAAACGCTTACTTCGTTGTCGGTAAATTCGTTGTCCGTGATGCTCACATTCTGCGCGCAATGGACAGCTACCGCCTCGATTGTCGCCCCATCGAAGAGGCTGTTCGTCACCGTACCGCTGTTTCCTTCTAGCGAGTCGCTCGGGATGCAGCTCAATCGAACCCCACCAGCTCCGCTATAGGTCTCGATGGAGTCAATGGAAAACTCGGTGCCGTACAAGAGGATTGCCTCCTTGTGGGTCACCGGGAGGAACTCGAAGACAGAATTTCTCACGACCACGTCGCTGCGAAACGTCTGGATCCCGAGGATGAAGTCTCTCGGATGATCGGACTTCAGGTTCCTGATTGTCAGGTCTTCAAAGACCAGGTCGTGACTCCAAAGAACGTCGATTCCCCACCTGAAGTCCTCGATTATTCCGTTCTTGATGGTGACCCCTCCAACATCCCACACCGCAAAAGCAATACCGGCGGTTGGTTGACCGGATATCGTGTATCCTCCCAGATCCACGGTAACGTTCGACGCACCGACCTGGACCGCCACCTCCTCGAGTCCATTCGAGTTGCACGACAGGTCTTCGTCAAGATAAGCGTCTGTTACTACAGTCTGACCGCAGTAGGTGATCTTGACCGGGGGAGCCAACGACCTCGCGACCCGGAAACCCGTCGTACGACCACTGGAGGTCGGATATCCGCCGGCACGGACCGCGGCACGGTCGAATCTCGGCTCATTCCAATACGAACCGCCCTTTGTCGTACGTCTCTCTCCTTCACTCGATCCGACCGGATCGGTCTGCGGATCCGTGCCGAGATCTTCCTGGTATATGTCCTGAACCCACTCGTAGACATTGCCATGCATGTCATAGATACCGAAGGCGTTCGGCAACTTCGACCCAACGGGTTCCGTGTGATCGTCTGTATTTCCGCACCACCACATGTTCTGGTCGAAGATTTCACACGGTTCGCAATCCGTATCCGGGCATTCGAGCGCGTCGCCATAGCTGAACCGTGTCTGGGTGCCGGCACGTGCCGCCATTTCCCACTCAGCCTCGGTCGGTAATCTGAATGCTCCAGCACCCGATTGACCCGCACTCTCCAAATGCTCGTTCAGTCTTTCGATGAACCCTTCGGGACCGGCGATCTCATCCCATTTGACGTAGAAAACCGGGTATTCGTTTCCGACCCCGCCTCCAACTGAGGGGTTGCTGCCCATGAGCGCAGCCCACTGCGCTTGCGTAACCTCGTGCTTGCCTATGAAGTAGCCCCTGGTGAGGGTCACGTCATGTAGGCTCTCGTTCGACCGCCGCCCACGCTCGCCGGTAGGTGAACCCATCTGAAACGTCCCCGGGGGAATGTAAACCAGCTCCATGGAGACTCCACCCGGAAGCGAGACGATGATTTCGCTTGGTGCGGCCGCCTGGGCAATGTGGAATCTGCTATGGCCGACTCTGATGACCCCCTCTCGCACAGACCCGGAATTCGGTGCGACGGCGTAGTTCACAGTGCCACTGCCAATTCGGCGAGGGCCTACGTTCGTGACGGAAACCCAGGACGAGGTGAATTGCGAGGGCTCTATCTCCCACTCACAATCGGGGCCCGTTACGACACTGAAGGACCCATCGCCACCGCTCGCGTCATAAGAAACAGATGCCGGATCCAGGAAATATCTGCATCCATCGGCGTAGTCAGCGCGTTGTGCCACGATGAACATCGAGTCCTGCGTCCTGTTGTCGATCTCGGTTGCGTAGACCGCGACCGCTCCACCACTGATCACTTCGAACGTGACCGTGCCGATCATGTCGACATCACCGAGACCGAGGCTGTTGTAAACGTTGAATTGACGCAGTTTTCCTGGGGGAACGTTGGTCTCGTACGGATCAGCCGCGGACCATCCATCGAGGTTCAGCATCGTGACCCGAACAGTCGTCCATTTGGAGGAGGTGTTCAGGAATCCGAGGTTTGTGCGATATCCCTCTGAAAGGTCCGGCGAGTTTGAAACTCCGACGATGTGTCCTCTTTCACCGGGATACAGCAGATCCTCGCCGCGATAGGCACGAAGGTTCAGCCCATAGGTGCCTGCGACCGGGTCGAGATTGTAGGTGCGGGCCGCAACCTGGGGTGCGGGCCCACCCTCGTCACCGGTCAGCACGATATAGCCTCGTGTTTCCTCGAGACCGAGCTCATCCGAAACGACGTCGAGGTATGACTGCGTCGACAGCGTGTCGAGCGCCGGCCACCCGAAGGGATAGGACTGGTTCGGGTCATCACCTACGAAGAACTCTGACTCGCCATCCAGCAAAGAGGAGGTCGGGTTATATAGCCAGAGATCTGTCCGCCACTGAGATTCGTTAACCCCTGAAAGGCTCGCAGCTCCCGCCAACCAGAGCTGACTGGTGCCAGCAAACGACGAGGTGTAGAGCACCGAATCGCCAGTGATGTTGTCGACAACTGTCGCCACAGCCTGCACCTCTCGACCATCCGCCTCGACGCGGACCGTGAATGGGGCCAGGTCCTCCAACGCGCCGAGCCAGGAAGCCACTCCGTTGATCTGTTTGGTGCTCTTGCCAAAGACCTTGGCGGACCGGCTGTCGCCGACCTGGACGCCGCTCTCGTCAACGGCGGTCACCGCAACCCAAACCGTGGCGTCCGAAAAGTTCACCAGCCGTAAATTTGTGCGGTAGTCGTCGTTGTGAATGAGCCCCGGGTATTCGAGATACTCGTCCTCGGAAACGTCAACCGGCATCGCCGGCACGGTCAGGCCGAGCGTGCCGCCTGGTGTGTCGTTGAACGTGCGCGACACGACTGTGACGGAGCAGCCATTAATGCTGCTCGACTGGACGCGGATCGAACCCGAGACCTCGCCTCCTCCGAGTGCCGGCAACAGTTCGAAGACGTCGCTGAACACCGTGGTGGCCCGTCTGTCGAGGTAGAAATTTCTGGAGACCAGCGCCACACCCACGTTATCGGTGTTTTCCGGCTGAAACTCCACATGGACATCGAGGGCATCACTGCACGGATTGAAAAAGCGGAAGTCAGACTCCCATTGGGTGCCGTACGCACCGGACATGCTGATCGCAGCCGGTATCACCACCTGTCCACGCCCTGATGGCGACCCAATAGCAGGGTTGTCCATCGCCGAAACAAACCCCGAAAACGCAAGACAGGAAATCAGTGAAGCGACGGTGCCGAATCGAGACATGAGGCCTCTCCAATCCAAGAGTCGGGTTTCGTCAACACATCATCCCCGTTTTTCGCCAGTGACGCGGCCTCGGAGATCCGGCCCAACTGTTCCAATCATTTGCACGGCAGTATACACATCACGGGGGTCTGAGGTGAGAAAGACGTTGATGAAAGCATGCCATTAACGAGATCGATTGGGTGCCACGTTCGCATTTGTTGAATATCGGTGCCAGGTGCCGATTTCCGAATGGCGCCGCCACGCATCCTTATCGGGCAGTGCACTCCGGAATCTCGGCGCCTTCCTTTGTTTCGCAGGTGTTGTTTTCCCAGGTATTTCCCGTGGCGTCTGGATGGTGTTGGAGGTCGACGTAATTATCCGTAACGACATTTCCGGAGATCACATTGCCGGTTGCGTAGAAGCATTCCGGTGTCGGCCCTTCATCAGGACACGCCATATTCACATCCAAGAAGATGCCGAACCCTGTCCTGCGGATGACATTGTTCAGAATGTTGCATTCGGATGTCCCCCAGAAATGGATACCTCGGAACCCTCGATACATGGAGTTCCCCTCGATAGTGAGGCCGGTTGTTCCACCAGGGACGTGTGTGTCAACAACAACACCCGTTTCACAGTTGAGGAACTCGTTATCCGCAACCCGCGCCCCATCCGTGACCTGAACCAGGACACCGCAGACTACCGTTCCGACGAAACGGCTGTTGACCACCGAACCGTTACTCCCGCCGGGTCCCAGATAGTCCAGGCCGTTGATGTCCACACCAACATTGCCACCGACCATTTCGATATTGTCTACTGTGAACGTGGAGTTATAAAGTTGGATCCCGTTCTTGTGGTACACCGGAAGGAACTCAAAGAACGAATCCTTCACGACTATGTCCTGATTCTGTCCGGCGTTCAATGCAGATACAAAGACCTCGGGATCATCAGAAACCAGATTCCTGATGGTCAGGTTTTCGACGCTCGCCCCTCGAGTACCTGAGATGCCCATCCCGTCGAGAAAGTTCTCAATGGTGCCGTTCTTGATGGTCACCCTTTCGACTCTAATAGCTTCGACGCCTTTGCCCTCCTCGCCCCCGCCGTCAGGGTGAGCCGATATCACGTGTCCACCGAGGTCCACGGTGATGTTCGAGGCGCCGACCATGATGGCTGGAAACTCTTCCAAGTCACACACCAGGTCGACGACGAGGACCGCATCTGTCACGACGGTCTGACCGCATTTGGTGATCGCGATTGGGGATGTGAACGACCTCGCGATCCGGAATCCCGTCGTGCGTCCAGAGGAGCTCGGATACCCGCCGGCACGGACCGCGGAACGGTCGAATCTCGGCTCATTCCAATACGAACCGCCCTTGGTCGTACGTCTGTCGCCTTCACCCGGTCCGACCGGATCCGTCTGCGGACCTCCCCCGAGATCTTCCCGGTAAATATCCTGGACCCACTCATAGAGGTTGCCATGCATGTCGTAGACGCCGAAGGCGTTCGCCAGCTTTGATCCAACGGGCTCGGTGTGGTCGTCAGTATTTCCGCACCACCACATGTTCTGGTCGAAGAGGTCGCACGTACCACACTCGCTATCCGCGCACTCGAGCCCATCTCCAAAACTGAATCGGGTCTGGGTGCCGCCTCGGGCCGCCATCTCCCATTCAGCCTCGGTCGGCAATCTGAAACGCCCGGCTCCGGACTGGCCGGTGTTCTCCAGGTGATCATTCAACTTGTCGATGAACCCGTTCGGGCCGGCGATCTCATCCCATTTGACATAGAAAACGGGATAATCGTCCCCAACTCCGCCTCCGATGGAGGGGTTGCTGCCCATGATTGCGACCCACTGCGCCTGCGTGACCTCGTGCTTGCCGATGCAATAACCCTTGGTCAACGTGACCTCGTGCAGCATTTCGTTCGCCCTCCTCCCTCGTTCATCATCCGGCGACCCCATCTGGAAGGTCCCCGGAGGGATGCAGGCCAGCTCCATCAGCACATCGCCCGGAAGCGAGACCGCGATTTCGCTGGGCATCTCATCCTGGGTGATCAGGAACTTTGCCCTGCCGGCCCTGATGGTCCCTGCGTGCGCGGGCCCCGAATTCGAGTAAACGGTGTAGTTGACTGTCGCGCTCCCAACATGAGAAAGGCCGTTGGTGATCGATACCCAGGGTTCAGACGACTGGACCTGCCACTCGCACTCGGCTTTGGTGACGACGGTGAATGATCCGTTTCCACCATCCGATTCGAAATTGGCGGAGGCGGGATTAACGATGTAGCTGCAGCCATCGCCATAGTAGGCCTGCTGCGTGGGGATGAAGATCGAGTCCTGGGTCCTGTTGTCGATCTCGGTTGCGTAGACCGCCACAGCCCCGCCGGTGACCGCATCGAATCTCACCGAGCCGGTCATGGTGATGTCGCCAAGCCCGAGTTTATTGAATACGTTGAACTGAATCATCTTCCCGGGCGCGATGTTCGTCTCGTAGGGATCAGCCACAGGGTCGCCGTCAAGGTCATACATGGTGACGCGCACCGACGCCCATTTGTCTGGTTTTGTGTTCAGGATGCCCAGATTGGTACGGAAACCGATCAGCTGGTCCGACGAGTTGGACACTCCAACGATGTACCCGGCCTCGCCCGGTTGGAGGAGATCGTCGCTGGTGTAGGCGCGGAGATTCAGCCCATAGGTCCCACCGAGTGGATCGAGATTGTAGGTACGGGCCGCCACCTGCGGCACCGCCTCACCACCGTCTCCATTCAGCACGATATATCCGCGCGTTTCCTCGAGCCCGAGTTCGTCAGAGACGACGTCCAGGTACTCTTGCGTTCCGATCGATTCAAGCGTGGGCCACCCAAAGTCGTAGACCCGGCTCGGGTCGCCACCAACAACGAACTCCGATACGCCGGCCAGCTGATTTCCGGTCGGGTTGTAGAGCCACAGATCGGTACGCCACTGCGAATCGTTGACGCCCCCCAGACTTGCCACACCGGCCAGCCAGGCCTGGTCGGTGTCAGCGAACGAGGAGAGATAGAGAACCGAATCGCCGGTGAGGTTATCAACCACCGTGGCAACCGCCTGGACCTCGCGGCCGTTCACCTCCGCCCTCACCGTGAACGGAGCCAGATCAGCCGTCACACCCAGCCAATCGGCCACCTCGTTGATCTGCTTGGTGCTCTCACCGAGTATCTTCGCGGATCGGCTCTCCCCCACCTGGACGCCGTCGCGGTCGAAGATCGTCAGCGGTACCCAGACGGGCGGTTCCGAAAAATTTACGAGACGCAGATTGGTGCGGAAATTCTGGTCCTGGATGAGTCCCGGGAAATCCAGGTACGACCCATCCAGTGATTCGGCCGGCAGGGCCGGGACAAACAGACCCAGAGTTCCTTCCGGCGTATCGTTGAAAGTACGCGACACCAACAACACCGTGCAACCACTGTCACTCGTCGACTCAACCCGGACCGACCCAGACAACCGTCCGTTTCCGAGATCTGGAAATACTTCCGCCAACCCATTGAAGACCTGAGTTGCCTCTGGCAACAGGAGGAATTCGCGGGAAGCCAGCGTCTCGCCTGCGTTGTCGGTATTCTCCGGCAAAAACTCCAGATGTACATCCAGGTCCTCACCACACGGGTTGAAAAAACGAAAATCCGACTCCCACCGGGTGTCGTAGGCGCCGGTCTGGCTGGCCGCCGCCGGAATGACGTAATACTCGACCGCCTCGCCTTCAGAAATCAGCTTGGAGGGACCCTCGTCCGAAGCCATCACGAAACTCGAAATGCACATGGCGAGAATTGAGATCAACGAAATGGCAGGGCTGGTTCGAGACATTGAATTTCTCCAATCTAGATCTCGAGATCCATCAACACACAGATTCCTGATCACTCCTGCTGACCACCGTAACAGCGCCGTCCAGGTTTTCCGTTCATTTGCAGGAAAGTATACACATCACCGGGATATCAAGTGAGAAAGGCGTGACTTCAAAGCGCAGTTAAATGCGATTTAGTTTCATATTATTGCTGCAGCCTTGGCGGAATGGCCCAAATTCATGAAAGTGTCAGATGGAACGAGTAGGCCGGTCTCCAAACAGGCCCACTCAGGCCATCTGGCACCCTTACCGATTTCTATGAACGCCTGTCCGCCGATTCAATCGTGCACTGAAGCGACGTCGCGCGATCCTGTGGGGTTCAGGTACACCACAATGCGTGCAATGACCACCTCGCGGTCATCCTCGACTACAATTGCCGGCTTTCCGCTAACCATGCCTTTTCCGTATTGCCCATTCAACCTGCAATAAAAATATACCCAGCGTGGGCTTTCCGGTCCGGCAATTTCGAGTTCCGGTTTGTAGTCGTCATCCGGCGCTTGGATCATTTTCCGAAGTGCAAGCTCGACCCTTACGGGAACATCGCCCGGATCATAGATGATAAATCCATCGTCAACATCCGACTGGCTCGGTCGTATCTTCCCACTAGCGATCACATCTATCGGCGCCCGTTTACCCTCGGGCAAGAACGTGGTCCTCTCAAATCCAGACCCGGCCGAGATCTCTGCCTCCAGGAAAAGATATGGCCATTTGATGTCGATCTGCTCGCCATTCCTCCGCAGGGATGTTTCGCGTCCGTTTTGTCGTTTGACCTCCACCACCGAGACCAGACCATCGACGTCCGTTTTCAAAGCACCCTCGAAGCGACGCAGATTCGCGGGTTCCGGCCGCTCCGTCATAACTATCTCTAGGTCGATTTGTTCATAGCCGCCGGAATTTGTTCGAGGTGTTTTCTCGTCAAATGAAAACGACCACTTTTCTGAATAGTAACCCTCCTTCAAAAAGGTGAGGTTCACAGATGAAACGTTCTTTTTCTTAATCTCGAACTCGGCGTCCACACGTTTTCTCTTCTGATCGATCTTGTGTTTCGCGAGAACGTCGCCGAAATCCCTGAAGAAGTAAAGAATCGTGACGTCTTCCAGCGGCTGACCCTCGGACGAAATGACGCGTCCGTGAATGTCGAGGCTCCCGATCTGAGAATCAACCGCATCCATAAGGTCCTTAGTCATCGGATCCTGACCTTCTTGGGCGCACGCGGAAGTTGGGACAACCAGAAAAATCAACCATACACACACCTGCAATCGCACAGCTATCACTCCTTTCCCGACGGGATGATCATCCGATTCTGTTCGTCCTCCCTCGTCTTAAATACTCATACCACGGCCAGATCTGCCAGAATTCACCCTCCAAAAACCATGAATGCTCAGAATCAGGCCAAGCGAGGTCCAATGTGTCGATGTTTTCCATATTGATGGCTGAGTTAGCCGGTATTTCTTCCAATCCTAGAGGATTCGTCAAATCACTCCATGGTAATCGGATACCCCGGTCGCCCGGTAGATTAGGGTTCAACATCGCTGGAATTTCAAAAGCGAGATCAGGTCGGTTTTCGGGATCTGCAACCCGGCTTGCATCCGCAACCCGGAGATCGTCTGCAACAGGGACCCTGTAGCGCTCGCCGGAGCCACGGCCTCGACCTCTTTCGATTCGCGGGCAAGGACCTACGGGAGGACCTGGAATTGTCGGGTAAGTGCATTGAGTGCCCAGAATCGGAAGAAAGTCGTTAACCTTCATTGCCACCAGGGCCTCATCTTTGCGAGTGAAACTATTAAAAATGATGTCGAACGATTCGGAGACTGGGCTCTCATACTGATTGAACCAGAAGGCCCACGACCCCCGCTGCAGTTCCGCTTCACTAAAAGACAAATCAGCGCTATACGTGACGGGACCCTGGTCCCAGAGGTTTCTTGCCATACAGCGGCTTCGACCGCGATCATGTGCCCTATCAATTTGTCGTTACTCTGGATCGCGTGCAGCCGAAGAGCATCAAGAGTCAGGAGGTTCCCCAGGCTGTGGACCATGAGTTGCACGTTTTCCGATTCGGCTTCCCAGTCCCCTAGAACGGTTTCATACAAGAATTGTCGAAGCCTTGGACTCGTTTGCAGAGCGTTTTCCATATTCGGATAAAATCGGGCCACACACATCAGACTGTACATTTCCGGCAGACTATCGCAGACATGATTGAACGGGTCCGATTCGTCTCCGTGCCACGTCAGCGCAAAGAAATTACCGCGGTATCCAGACCACCACAGGCGTTTATATATTTCTGCTGAATCTCGAAACGCTTGGTCAGGATTGACGTTAAACCCGTGAATATAACCGATGTAGTTTTCCTTGTGGTCATCAGGATCGGGTCCAGATTCCCACAAAAACTGCGGATAAATCGGAATATTCTGGTAAACCGTGTTCCCGCCTACGATATCAGCCGGGTACGATGTACGAACCGCTTGGTCGTCCCTCGAGCCGAACCCAGCCAGAACACGTCGTTGTATGGCCCGACCTCCAGACCATGTCATTGGCTTGAACGTCAGTTTTAAAGAATCGAGAACCGTCTCGTTCTTCTTTCTGTCCCGACCCACAAGCTTCAGAATAACAACGTGCTCGCGAGAGAGCTCTCCGATGAAGTCCGGCATCACTAGATAACTCGCCGCCCCCCGATCCTGGCTTTCGGCAACCTCCAACGCGAAAGCGTTTCGCTATTCAATCCCATCTCAATCTTGGCCGCCATATTCACTAAACCATTTGTTCAGGAACTCAATTTGATTGTCTTCTGAAGAGGGATTCTGTTGGACTGTGAATTCTTGCTCCCCATCGTCAACCCGTAAGACGAACTCGAAACCGCTGTCAAGGAGAGACACCGGAACATCGATCGCGATCGGGAATTAAGTCAATCGGTCGGCGTTTCTTGGAATGATTTGCGCGCCTCCAAAATGCGAACCCTTCCCCCTGGTCTTCAACTATCTCGTCGTACTGATCAATCAGGAATTCGACATCGGGAACTCCTGGTCTCAGAGAGCCGAAGCTCGTAAACTCGTCGTCGAATGGATCATGACTACTGTTGTTCACGCCCAGATTCACCTCGACAACTGTCAACCCAACCGCGTCACGAAGGTTTTGATCAGCTGCCGTCACCTCGACCTGAATCGTCGTCGGCTGGGTCGTAGACGAAAGCCCTCCTCCTTGGTTGATACCTTCGACAAATAGCACAACTCGTTCGGGCTGTCCCCCTGGCCAAATCCAAGTTCTACAGCAGAATAGGAGGTTCCAGGAATGACCAGGTCCTCCGGATACCGATACTGTGATGGATCATCGATCGCCCACAGCCGTATCGAGGGTAATCCCAACCCGATATCTCGTCACCGGTTCTTCGCG
>CAVZOK010000014.1:0-398996 GCA_963776765.1 Candidatus Sulfomarinibacteraceae bacterium | reverse complement strand
CATCCAACACGAGTACGAGACCGCGCTGGCCGAAACCCGCACCCACCTTCCGTTCATGAGCTTCTGGGACGATGTCATGCTGGCCGCCGAGCTCGGCAAGCTGGGCCGCATCGACGAGGCGGGGACCCACGTCGACCGGGTGATCGATCAGAAACCCGATTTCGCCGGACGCGCGCGAGAGCTGTTCCGGCGCAGCATCAAGATCGACGCCGTCGTCGACGACCTGATCGATGGGCTGCGTACGGCAGGTCTGTCGGCCTAGGTTTCCCGGTACATCTCCGCGATCACATCGGCAAAGCGCTCCATCGCAACATTCCGTTTGACCTTGAGGGTCGGCGTCAGGAGTCCGTTCTCGATCGAGAACTCATCGAGGAGACGGAAGTCCTTGATGGTCTCGAAGGACGCGAGCTCGGTGTTCTTTTCTTCGACCACCGAACGGATGAGGTCTTTGACCTGTTGGTTCTTCAGCATCTCGTCGAGTTTGTCGGTCGCGATGCCTTTTTCTTCGGCGAAGGCCTTGACGTTGTCGGCGTCGACCGTGATCAGGGCCGTCAGGTACTTCTGCCGGTCGCCGATCACGCAGACCTGGGAGATGTACTTCGAGGTGGCGATGAGGCCCTCGATGGCCGAGGGGGCGACGTTTTTTCCACCGGCGGTGACGATCAGGTCTTTCTTGCGGCCGGTGATTTTCAGGAAACCCTCGTCGTCGATCTCGCCGAGGTCGCCGGTGTGCTGCCAACCGTCGGGGGTCAAGGTCTCGGCGGTCTCGGCCGGCATCTTGTAGTACTCGCGCATGACGTTGCGGCCGCGATAGAGGACCTCTCCGTCCTCCAGGGTTTTCTGCTCGATGCCCGGTCCGGTCGGTCCGACCCAGCCGAAGCGGTAGTTGTCGTAGCGGTTGAGGTTGGTGAAAGAGGTGTTCTCGGTCATGCCGATGCCTTCGACGATGAGCACTCCCGCGCCGTGGAAGAACTTGGCGATTTCCGGGTTGATCGGTGCGGCGCCGCTGATGCACCACCGGACCCGACCACCGAGAGCCTCCTGCACCTTTGAAAAGACGAGCTTGGTGGCGAGACCGTACTTCAACCCGAGCAACGGCGGGATCGGTTTCTTGGCTACCTTCAGATCGCTCACCTGCAAACCAACCCGGCAGGCCCAATTGAAAATCTTGAGCGCCAGCCCGCCCTTGGCCTGGGCGCCGGAAATGATCTTGGTGTGGACTTTCTCGTAGACTCGCGGCACGCTCGGGAACCAGTGCGGCCTGGCGATGCGGAAGTCTTCAGCGATGGTATCCATGCGCCGCGCGAAGACAGTCGTGGCACCGCTGAAGAGAGCGGTAAAGGCGCAGGTGCGGGCGAAGACGTGGGCGAGAGGCAGGAAGAGCAGCGTCACGTCGCCGTCCCCGGACTCAACGGAGTGATAAACCGACTGGGCCGTGAAGGTGAGATTGTCGTGGGTGAGGACGGCGCCCTTGGGCACACCGGTGGTTCCTGAGGTGTAGACGATGGTGGCGGCGTCCCCGGGCTCGACATCGGCGATCCGAGCTTCGAGCGCATCGTCGCTGACGTCCGCTCCGAGTTCGAGGAACTCGTCATAGGTGATGACCCAGTCATCGGCCGAAGCTGCACCGGAGAAGAGAATGACCTTTCGAACATCGGGGATCTCGGCGCGGATCTCCATCAGCTTCGCGATCTGACTCTCATCCTCGGCAAAGACCAGCACGGCGTCCGAATGTCTGATGATGTGGGAGACGTCTTTGGCGAGCAGCGAGTGGTAGATGCCGACCGCACACGAGCCGACACTTGCCGCCGCGAGGTCGGTGAGAACCCAGCGATAGTTGGAGTAACTCAGTATGTTGGCCTTGTCATCCTTGCCAACCCCGAGGGCGATGAGGCTCTTGCCGGCCCGTCGCACTTCGTCGTAGAAATCGTTCCAGCTGGTGGCGTCCATCCCACCATCGTCGAAGATGGACCGATAGGCAATTCGATCGCCGAACCGATCGACCGTTTCTTTGAGCATTTGGTGGACGTTTTGGAAATCCCTGAACTCCATCGCGTGTGCCTCCATTAGTGCGTCGACAGGGTCCTCGTATTTGTTCTTGCGCTACTGAATCACGGAGCTGAGTGTAGCGTAACCCGTAGGGCGGCGGGCTATACTGCGGCGTTGCCAGCATTCAAGAAGACTCGTTCTTAGGGGGTACAGCGATGGATCTCAATCAAATTTTTTCGGCAGTTCGAGACAACCCGCAGCTTCGCCAGCTGGCCATAATCGGCGGTGCGGTCGTGCTCGCGCTGGCGGTACGTATGGTCTTCGTGCAGGTCATCAAGATCTTCACCCGGAGGACCAAGACCGATGTCGATGATTCGGTGGTCCGCGAGATTCGCGGGCCCGTCGTCTGGACCATCCTTCTCGTTGGAGCGATCCTGTCCTATCTCGAGTTCGGCGCTCCGCCACAGGTCAACTATTTCGTGCTCGGCATTGTCCAGACCGCGATAGCGCTGATGTGGGCGGTTGCCCTGATGAGGGTTGGTCGCATTCTGCTCGAGGTGGTGAGCGAAATGGTCGACAAAATCAAGTTTGTCGAGCCCAAGACCCTGCCGCTCTTCCACATGATCCTGACGGTTGTCGTCGTTGGTGGGTTCCTCTATGCATTCTGCCTTGCATGGTCGATCCCGCTGACCTCGTGGTTGGCGTCCGCCGGCGTGCTCGGAATCGCCGTCGGTTTCGCAGCCAAGGACACATTATCAAATCTGTTCTCCGGCATTTTCATTGTTGCCGACACACCGTACCAGGTCGGAGATTTCGTCGTCCTCGACAACACAATTCGGGGTCAGGTGCTCGAGATCGGCATGCGTTCGACGCGCCTGCTGACCCGAGACGACATCGAAATCACGGTGCCCAACGCGGTGATCGGCAACAACCAAATCATCAACCAGACCGGGGGGCCGCATGAAAAAATGAGGGTCCGGGTCAAGGTCGAGGCTGCCTATGGATCGGATATCGATCTGGTCGAAGAGGTTCTCATGGCTTGCGTCCAAGGGGTTGAAAACGTCGTCGATGATCCCAGCCCTCGGGTGCGATTCCGCTCTTTCGGGGCGTCGGGTCTGGTCTTCGAGCTGATGGCATGGATCGAGAAGCCGGTCTTCCGCGGCCGGGTGCTTCACGCTCTCAATAGCAGGGTCTACAAGGCCTTCAATCAGGCAGGAATCGAGATTCCGTACTCTAAACAGGATGTCTACGTCAAAGAGCTTCCCGGTCGGGCAGCTGAGATTTCATGAAGCGGGGTGACTCATGAACGAGAAGAGAATTGGCTTCGACCGGAGGAAATTCAGTGCGTTTCTGGCAGGCTTCGGTGTCGCGGGAACGGCGCTGCCGAGGCTGCTTTGGGCCGAAGCGGAAACGTCTGGGGGTATCAGCAAGCAGGCCTTGATCGGTGCCGAACGGGTTGCCGGTCTCGAGTTCACCGAAGATGAGCGCGAGCTCATGCTCGCGGGGCTCGAAGAACAACGCAAGGACTATGAGCGATTGCGCGAGATGTCTATCGACAATTCGGTTGCGCCCGCTCTTCACTTCGATCCGGTTTTGCCTGGGATGAGGCTTCCGGAGGTTCCGCCGAAGCGGCGTGCCAGCCGTTCGAAGCTCAAGGAGCGTCCCTCCGATGATTCCGAGCTTGCGTTCCTGCCCGCGACGGATCTCGGTCATCTCGTGCGGATCGGAGCAGTTTCGTCCGAGGAGCTGACGACCCTCTACCTCGAACGGCTGAAGCGCTTCGATTCCGAACTCCACTGCGTGATCACGTTGACTGAAGATCGGGCGATGGCGCAGGCGCGGCGTGCCGATCGCGAACTCGCACGAGGTATCTGGCGGGGACCCCTCCACGGCATTCCGTGGGGAGCCAAGGACCTGCTGGCGGTGAGCGGTTATCCGACAACGTGGGGCGCGGCGCCTTACAAGGACCAGGTGATCGATGAGGATGCGACGGTCGTCCAACGGCTCGACGAGGCAGGCGCAGTGCTGGTTGCCAAACTGACCCTCGGCGCTCTCGCCTGGGGTGATGTGTGGTACGGCGAGATGACCCGCAATCCGTGGAACACCGAGCAGGGCTCGAGCGGTTCGTCGGCGGGGCCGGGCTCCGCGACCGCTGCCGGTCTGGTGGGCTTTTCGATCGGCTCCGAGACCTGGGGCTCGATCGTGTCGCCCGCGACGCGGTGTGGGGTCAGCGGGCTGAGGCCGACATTTGGACGGGTCAGCCGCGCAGGTGCGATGGCGCTGTCTTGGAGCATGGACAAGCTGGGCCCGATGTGCCGCAGCGTCGAGGACTGTGCGCTTGTCTTCGAAGCGATCCATGGAGCCGATGGCCTTGATCCGAGCGCGGTCGACCATCCCTTCGTGTGGAATTCCGATCTTGATGTTCGCTCCCTCCGAGTCGGTTATCTGAAGTCTGCGTTCGAGCGGGAGCTCGAATTTGACGACGAGGACACCGAAGAAGACCGGGCTCGTGCTCGAGAGTGGCATGCTCTCGATCTCGGAACATTGAAGATCCTGGAATCTCTCGGAGTCGAGCTGATTCCGATGGAGCTCCCCGATCTTCCGGTGAGTGCCCTGGGGTTCATCCTCTCAGCGGAGGCCGGGGCAGCGTTCGACGAGCTGACCCGGTCGGGTCGTGATGACGAGCTAGTCCGGCAGATCGAGAACGCCTGGCCCAACGTCTTCAGACAGTCGCGGACGATTCCGGCGGTGGAGTACATCCAGGCGAATCGGGCGCGGACGCTGGTGATGCGGGAGATGGAGAGGATCCTCGATGGGCTCGACTGTTGGGTGTCGCCATCGTTTGGTGGTTCGAACCTTCTGCTGACCAACCTCACCGGCCATCCGACGGTGGTGGTTCCGAATGGATTCCGGAGCAATGGTACGCCGACCAGTGTGACCTTCAACGGGCGGCTCTTCGGCGAGCCCCAGATCCTCGCTCTAGCCCGAGCCTATCAGGAAGCAACCGGCTTCCATCGACGGCACCCGGAGCGATTCGCGAAATAGGATTTTTCTGTCGCCCCTCCGGGGCTCGGGGTCTTTTTTACCCTTGGTCCTGGGGCTCACGCCCCAGGCTAATCATATGCCGCGCCTCCGGCGCTCCATCGCAGCATCACGAATCTCTCGAAATCCATCTCCGACATTTACCTCGGCCACTGACAACCAAAGCCGCGGAGCGGCGAAAGATGGTATTGGCCATCGATTTCCACAGGATGTTCTTTGTGGTGCGGGCGTCTCGCCCGCACGATTCCACTGCCATCGACGATGTGCGGCCGGGACGACCGCACCACAAGTCAGGCACAAGGCTCCAGAGCGCCAGAGGCGCGACATCTGGTTAGCAAACCTAGGACTGACGCCCCAGGCTAACCATCTGTCGCGCCTCCGGCGCTCAGGTGTGACCTGCTGTAGGCGCGTCCTTCAGGGCGCGCCGGAGCGCACTCCCAGCAGCAACGGCATCCGGCGATTCAACGACCCGTTGGCGGGCCCTGAAGGACCCGCCTACAGCTCATATGATCTTGTCTTGATGAGCCGCGGAGCGGCGAAAGATGGTATTGGCCATCGATTTCCACAGGATGTTCTTTGTGGTGCGGGCGTCTCGCCCGCACGATTCCACTGCCATCGACGATGTGCGGCCGGGACGACCGCACCACAAGTCAGGCACAGGTGTTCCCGAGCGCCGGAGGCGCGACAGATGGTTAGCCTGGGGCGTGAGCCCCAGGGTTATCGGCCACCCCCCAATTCGGAGCCCCGGAGGGGCGACAGATTCTAGCCAGGGGTGTGAACCCCTGGGATTTCAGTAATTTGGCCCAGTTTCCGCCTTTTCTGCAAAATGTGATCTGTATCACTTTGGCACCCTCGTTGTGGATTGATACAGCATTTCAATGACATCGACCTGGCGAGATCACACCAAAAGTTGGCATCGATATTGCCCTTATGTCTCAGCGAGTGTTGAAATCGCCCAGTTCACAACAACCAGTCACGTCGGGCGCGAGGAGAGGCAGATGGCACCAGTCAAATTCACAATCGTTGGCAACCCCGGAGATCTGAAAGTCAGCCAATGCACCTTCTGCGCCCATCGCAGCCCCGATGCCACCAAGTGCAAGGCGTTTCCCTCAGGCATCCCGGTCAAACTCCTTTTCAACGAACACGATCACACTTTGCCCTACGAAGGCGACAACGGTGTCCGCTATCAGGCGGTTGAGCTTGGTGCGGCGCGTAAGGTCGCTTCCTGAAAAATTTCCCGATTTCGAAATACATCGCCTCGATTTTCCTCTGATAGGGTGGGTCCGTGGATGCGGCCGCCCCAATTTTCCTGATCTGCATCGGTGTCCTTGCCCTGATCGCCTTTTCCGCCTTCGGAGTTATTTCGGTGCGCGAGGGCGAGCGGCGAGCGAGCCGTGTCGCATTCACCCTGGCAGGTCTCCATTCAATCGCTTTCGTGATTGCGGCAATGCTCCCATCACCGATTCCGGCGATTTGCGCGGCAGCGTTGATCCTCGCGCTGATCGCCTGTGCGGTCGCCTGGTTCATCCCAATAGGCGCGAGGCCGGGCAGCGGCGGAAGACCCTCCAGAAGGGTCGACGAGAGAGACATCATGTTTGCCCGTGGCCGTCTCGTTCCCGGCAGCCCGGAGTACGAGCTGTACTATGCGATGAGACCGGAGAATCAAGGTGGCGATGACAACACCCGGGCGCTCCCGGGCCTGTTGTCAGAAGAAGCTCAGCTCTTCGAGCCTTTGGCATTCGCCTCCGCCAAGGCGAGCTTTGACCTTACCGAGGCCGTCCGCGAGCACGTTGATGGGAAGGTTGCGCCGGAGCCTGTCGAACGATCACCCGAGGTTTGGACTGCAGCAATCAAGGAACTCGCTCTTTCCCATGGAGCCCTTGCCGCCGGGGTCACCGAGCTGCAGCCGTATCACGTCTACACCCATATCGGCCGAGGCACCGGCACTTATGGTGAGCCGATAGAGCTCGACCACCGCTGGGCGCTGGCTTTTACGATCGAAATGGATCATTGCCGGGTCTCCCACGCACCTGGCGCGCCGGTGGTCGATGAGTCGGCCCGTCAGTACGTGGAGGGTGCGAAGATCGCCCTCATTCTCGCAAGTTGGGCACGCCGGCTCGGCTATCCGGCGCGCGCTCACACCGATGGCAACTACCGGGTCATCGCGCCGCTGGTAGCGCGGGACGCGGGCCTCGGCGAGATCGGACGCATGGGTCTGCTGATGACCCCGAGGCTCGGACCGCGGGTTCGGCTCGGAGTGGTGACAACCGATATGCCGCTGGTCGCGGATCCTCCCGGCGATGATCTGTCGGTGATCGATTTCTGTGCCGTCTGTAAGAAGTGCGCCACCAATTGTCCCGTGGGAGCGATCCCGAGCGGAGATCGGATACCGGTGGATGACGGTCTGCGCTGGGCGATCGACTCGGAGACCTGCTACCGCTATTGGAACGTTGTCGGCACTGATTGCGCTACGTGCATGCGAGTCTGTCCGTACTCGCATCCGGACAGTTCTGCCCACAATCTTGTGCGGGTCGCGATCCGAAAATCGGCCTCCGCCCGTCGCGCGATGCTGTGGTTGGATGACATTTTTTATGGGAAGAAGCCCCCGACCGTTGATAACATAGAGACATGAGCCCATTTTGGTGCGCGACGGGAGGCGTCTGATGAAGTGGTCAACACTGTCGATTGGTCTGACGGTTACCGTGGCCCTGGTGGCGCCGGCGACTGCGCAACAGAGTCTGGGCGATGTGGCGGGCTCGATCAAGCTCAAGCGTCCGGAGGGCGAATCGGTTGTCATCGATCGCGACTCCATCTCTCAATCCCGCCGAAGAACGACCGGTGGGACTGACATTGAACTGCTTCTTGACATCGTAGGTGACTGCCTCACCGAAACGACGGCGCTGCACGCCCTCGTCGAGGAGACCCGCGATGGCACCACTTTCTACCGGGATCCTTGGCGTGATCGGGTCGAAGCGGTTGGTTCCCGACTCGATGGTGCGCTCGAGGAGCTGGGTTTGGTGACGGTCGGCGGCCGCTATCAGGAGGCATATGACCTTGCCGGTCGTGGCGCGTATATGGCGGGTGATGCGCTTGTGATCCTGCAGGGCGCTATAGCCGAGGATCGACCGGTTTTTTCGGAGTCGAAGACACTGTCGAAGGATGCTGTGGGCCTTTTCGAAGAGGCTCAATCGGCACTCGGGACGGCGAGGCGGGCGGATGCCGCTGAGGAAGATGCTCCTTCGATCAACCCGATCGAGGCGAATCAGGTCATGTCCGCGTTTTGTGGCAAACAGTACTCAGCAGGATCAAGCGGATTTGACGGCTGTGTCGCCGAACAGCGCGCAGCGATCGATGCGATGGCCGGACGGTTCCCTCCCGGTGTCGGCCTCGATGCCGCATCCTTCAACGTCATTCGCCACAACTGCCGCTTCGAGTGGTCCAACAACTATGTCAATCAGGACCGCTGCGAGCGAAATCGAATGGCCGCCAAGAAAGCTCGATAATAGAGCTGTAACCCCTCCGAGTGCCGCGGCATATATCGACCGAGTGCGGAAGCTCCTCCTTCCTTCCGCTGGCCCCTCGGTCCCCCCCCCCGAGGGGCCTTGTTTTTGGCTGTTCTATGATCCTGGATCACTTCTCCTCGAAAGCTTCCAGCACGGTCTCCACCGAACGACGAAGATCGGGATCGCGGATAAGGCGAACCAACGCCTGGTTGGTGCGGCACACACGCCCGAGGTGTTGCAGGCCCTCGGTTCGCCGGCCCTGGGAGACGAGGGTCAGACCAAGATAGAAGTCGGCATCCTCGTGGGGCCAACCTGCGTAGGCGGTCCGAAAGGCAGTCTCGGCTCCGTAGAAATCCTTCCGCATCAATCTTGCCCGGCCGACCGTGCGCCAGAGGGTGGGCGCGAGGCGGGGCATCCGGTTGATTCGTGGAAGAACTGCGGCTTCGACCACAGCGGTGTTCCTGGCGCGGACCTCGGGTTGCGCTTGCTGGGAGATGGCGAGCATCGTCTCGAGGCTCCCAGCCCACAAATCGCCGGCCACCCGCCGGAGCTGCCACCCGGCACCTACAATCGCGAAGATCATCAACAATGAAGCAATCGGTACGCGGGCGCTGAGCCAATCTACCCGATGGATGGTCTCCGCCTTGCCGACGATCTCACCCATGATGAGAGTGATCGGTATCAAAGCAACCGTCAGGTGGGTCGGGTAATGGAGCATCGCAAAAGGTATGTATGCGGCCGCAGAGAGATAGAGCAGCGGTCCCGCCCGCTTGCGCGCTCCGGCGAGTGTCACCAGCAACGCGGTCAGCCAAAAGAGGCCGAAAACACCCATTTCAGCCACAATCTGCAGCGGATCGTTGTGGGCGGCGCTGAAGTGGGAAGCGACCTCGCCGCGACCACCGACACCGCCGTAGCGGTGGAACCAGTTCAGCCGACTCGGGTAGTAGAGGTGGTCGTAGTTGGCGGCGCCAACCCCGGAGAATGGACGTTCTCGCACCATTTCTGATGCGGCGCTCCAACCATCTCCCCGAGCGGACAGGAGATGGTACCAGTTGCCTTGGCGAAGATTTTCGTAGCCGCGGATCAATCGTGTGTCGAGACCGGCCACAAGGGCCAGTCCGAGAAACACCGCGCCCACAATAGCCACTTTCGCCCACAGCGCACGTGACTTCTGCCGGATGAGCAAGACGAAGAACACCAGGACCAGAGCTCCAACGCCGGAGAGGGTCCGGGTGAGAAGCGTCGCCAAAGAGAGGATCGATACAAAAACAATCTGGAGCCGCGTCGGCGGCAAGCCTTCCCTCTTGACCAGAAGCAGTGGTAGGAGCAGAACCGCAGCCATTGCGAAGTCGGCCGGGTTCCCGGTGAGGCCTGTGAGACCCAACCTGCCATTTGCGGATATTCTGCTGAGGTTGAAGATCTGAACGCCACCGATCTGGAGCACCATCACGGCTGCGGAAACGACTACGCCGGCAGCGGCGGCCATCGCTAGCCTGAGCCGTGAGCTGGATTCGAGGGTTGCGAACCACAGGATGCCGAGAACCCAGATCAGCGAGAAAGCGGCCGACTCGAGGGCCCTGATCGGGCTCGCGCTCCACAGCGCGGAGAGCGACTGCAAAACAGGGAGGGCGAGAAGGACAGCGACGAGCCTCCCGGTGGGAAAGGTGATCGTCTTACAGCGGGCCGCGGCTACGACAGCGAGACCGACCGCGAGACAAATTGCAGTGAGGGCGATCGTGTCCTTGGGTATCCGAAATGGGCTGGCAGCGCCGCGAAGGACAGCGATCTCTGCCAGAAATATGCCGCTGGCTGCAACTCGGAAAGGCCATTTCGAAGGACCTGGGGTCGAAGGTTTCTTTCGTGCCACGCGAGCATCCTAGCAAGACCAGATCCAAGAAACGATGGCACCAACTGGAACAGTGCTTTTTCGGGAATGGTATCCCCGGCATCCATCGTTGTCCTATTTGAAGGGCGCCCAACGGGGTAAGGGGTGACGCGTCGGGAGATTGACGTCGGCGTCGAAACCTGTACCCTAACGCCTTGTTCTGCCTTTTCGTCACATCGATTCGGTGGTACTGAAGGTCGGAAAAAAGGAGGAACGATGCGTCGGACAGTGATCACCGGAACCGGCAGTTGCGTCCCGAGCAGGCGGGTGGGCAATGACGAGTTCCTGAACAACCGGTTTTTCATGGATTACGACCAGCCAATCGACACGGCTGACAATGAAAAGACCATTGGGAAATTTCAGGAGATCACCGAGATCGACGAGCGGCGCTTTGCCGAGGACGACCAGGTCGCCTCGGATCTCGGCTTTCTGGCGGCAGAGAAGGCGATCGAAAACGCCGGCATCGACCGTGAGAACCTCGATTACATCATTTTCGCCCATAACTTCGGTGATGTCCTCATCGATAACCGCCGTTGCGATTTCTGCCCGAGTCTCGCAGCGAGAGTGAAACAACACCTCAAAATTGCCAACCCCGAGTGCATCGCCTACGATCTACCGTTCGGCTGCCCGGGCTGGGTCCAGGGTGTGATCCAGGCCGACTACTATCTGAGGTCGGGCGATGCGACCCGCGCGTTGGTCATCGGCGGCGAGACACTTTCCCGCATCTCAGATCCCCGCGACCGGGACAGCATGATTTACTCCGATGGTGCCGGCGCGACGATCCTCGAGGCCCGGGAAACCGACGAAGAGATCGGTGTCCTCGGCCACGCCACACGATCGGACACTATCGATCACGCCCGGCTGCTGTGGATGGGAGAGTCGTACGACCGGAGCAATGGTGATGAGATTCTCTACCTCAAGATGTACGGCCGCAAGCTCTACAACTACGCGCTGACGAATGTGCCAGGCGTGGTCAAGAAGAGCCTCGATCGAGCCGGTCTCGATCTCGCGGATGTTCGGAAGGTCTTCCTCCATCAGGCCAACGCCAAGATGGATGACGCCATTCTCAAACGCCTGTTCAAGCTCTATCAGGTGAGCGAGATCCCTGAAGGCATTATGCCGATGAGCATTTCCTGGCTCGGCAACTCCTCCGTCGCAACAGTGCCGACCCTGATCGACCTTGTGGCGCGCGGCGAAATGGACGGACAGAAGGTCAACCCCGGTGACACCGTCATCCTCGCCTCGGTCGGCGCGGGCATGAATGTCAACTCCGTCGTCTACCGCTGGGTGTAATCCCTCCTCGTGCCGACGCGGTAACGAGCCCCTGATGGGCGGCGAGGGAGGTGCCACCCTTCGCATTGTTTGAATTCGTCGCTGCCCAGTTCAGAAAACCCATTCGGGCAAACAATGCGAAGAGTGGCACCTGTGACGCCGAAGCGGCAAAGCGCGCCTAATGGGCGGTGCCCAAACTCAGAACCTCCAAGTCATCGTTAGCCGTACGGACGGTTTCTCCATCGGGTGGAAATGAACGTCCTCGACGCCTTCGAGCGGCTCGCCCGGAAGGCGTGAAGCGTAGAAATAGGCGATGTCGTCATCCTCGCGGTTCAGCAGGTTGAATCCCTCGATGGCGAGCCTGATGTGATCCGAAAGGTCGTAACCGACGAGCCCATTGACCAGCACCGTCGGTCCCCACTCCACCGAGCCGTCCTCGATCAGAGGACCCCCCGAGAAATACCGGAGCCGTAAGCTTCCGAACCATTGCCCGAGGTTCGAAACGGTGACACCGGAAGCGACTGTCACGATGATCGCGCCCGGAATCTCGTCTCCAGCCGGGTCGTCATCCGTAAAGCGGGCGTTGGTCCCGGTAGCGTCGAAGTCTATCCCGACTGTACGACTCAATTGCCAGAAATTGGTCCACTCGAGACCGATCCGCCGGCTCGGCCGGCTTGCCTCGGTGCTGCCGCCGTCGCCGACGAATATCAGTTCCGAGTCGAGGTCGAGCCAGAAAGCGGTCAAGGTGCCGTGGTAGCCACTGCGGGTAAAGGTCCGGACTCCAACATCGAAACCGGTCGCTCGCACCAGCGGGTCGACTGGGTCGACCAGTTCTCCGGTCACCGGATCGATCCTGATGGTTGCGCCGCGGGCGTCGTTGGAATGAAAACCGGAACCGGCGTTGAAGGACAGCTCGGTGGATCGCCATGGCCTCCAAACCAGACTGAACTTCGGGTTGAGCATCCAGTCATCGGCGGAACCGGAGTTGGGCTCGCGATATGCCTCCACCTTCGCCCGATAGTAGTCAGCCCGAAGGCCAAGGTTGAGTCGAAGCTCGGGCGAAAAAACAATCCAGCTCTCGCCCCACAGGCCACCACCGAGCTGGCGCACATCGTCCTCGCGTGTGGTAAATGTACGGACCAGGTCGGTGGTGCGGTAGAGCCCGTTGGCAATGGAGTCGTAACGCAGGTCGAGCCCCACCGCGCTTTCGGCGTGAGCCGAGCCGAGGTGTCCGCTCCATCGGTGATCGAGACCTACACCGACAATCCAGCGATCGTCGACCTGCTCGAACTGATCGCCGTTGACCGGATCGTCGAGGTAGTAGGTGAAATTGGAGAAGAGGTCAAAGTCGTATTTGACGAGATAGGCGGAAACGGTGGACAGCGAGGTGCCGCTGCCCCTATGGGCCTCGCCGGAGAGGCTGTAACGAGCGGTGGTTCCGCGCGGACCGGGATCGAGGATCCCGTAGCGGTCGACCAGACCCTCGTCGACCGCCCGTTGCGGCAGCTGGTCGGAGGCGAGCCACTCTCCGTCAGACCCCATTGCAGTGAGCGACCAACCGCCGGTCGAATCACCCCGGGAATAGCCGAGGAAACCGTTGAAACGCTCGTAGTCGTCGGGCCGATCCCATGGGCCGTCGTAGTGGTAGTACTCGAGGGCGCCAGTCAGGTCACCACCTCCGACAGACGCGGTCCCGGCGATCAGCGCTCGCTGATAGGCATAGGAGCCGAGGGTCAGGGTCAAATTGCCTTCCGGTATCGACCGCACGAAATCGAAGTCGACGCCACCGGCGGACGAGAAATCGCCGATCTGGGCGAAGTAGGGACCCTTTCGATAGCGGGCTCGTTCTACGAGTTCGGGGATGAGGAAGTTGAGGTCGGCGTAGCCCTGTCCATGGCCGTGGGTCGGCATGTTGATCGGCATGTTGCCGGCCGAGATGGCGAAGTCGGTGCCGTGGTCGAGGTTGAAGCCGCGCAGGAAATACTGGTTGGCCTTGCCGCCGCCCGAGTGTTGGGTGGCGATGGCTCCGGGCACCGTCTCCACCAGCTCCCCGGAACGCAGCTTCGGACGACGCTCGAGGTCTTCCCGGCCGGTGGTGCCTTCGTTAGACGAACCGGCGATTCCCATCAGGTTGTCGGCCCGAGCAGTGACGTCGATGTCCTCGTAGTACTTGAGCCGATGGACCTCGTCGTCCTCGTGGGTGTGATCTGGCTTTTTCTCCGGCGTCTCCTCAGGCTCTTGAGCTGGTTCGTCAACCTCCTGTGCTGGTAAAGGTATGGCACAGATTAGAGTCATCGCGAAGATCGTGAATGTCGATCTGATCATTGAAATCCCCCATGCAGCTGCAAACCGGCCCGTTGGCTCGGTAAGGCGTGATCGTTGATCGGGTTTGGCGGTGGGGATCAGGTGGGTGGTGCGCGGGGGTTCGCAAGGGAAAAAGGTCGGGTTGAACGTGGCAGAACGGCGCTGTCGCTCGGTGTGCGATCGGGCGCGGGCCCCCACAGGGTAACCGTCTGGGCAGCCGACGCATCGTCGGTAAGGGCCTGGGCGATTGTGAGGACCGCAGAACGCTGCTGTTTTTCGTCAGTCGGAGTTTCATGATCGTGATCGTCGTGTGCTGGATTTTCGTGGGCGTGCTCACCGACGTGAAAGTGGAGGTGGAAGAAGCCTGCGCCGAACTCCCCGTGGCGGTGCCAATCGCGGACGGCGTGGATGCTGAAACCGCCGATGCAGACGGCAATAGCCAACGCCAAGGCCGGGCCGGCCAGCCGGGAACATCGGATCACAGCTCTACGGAAGCGCCTCACAACGAAACTCCGTGTTCATTCTAGCGGATCCAGCCAACCGCGCACCCGATACTCGATTCTCGATACTGGATCACTGCTGTCCAAAACAAATCCACAGGTGACGTTGCCCATCTGATAACACAAGGGTAACGGGTCGGTTTTCAGCCTTTCCAGGGCGAGGTTCCCTTCAACCAACTGATGCTGTCCAAGGCGCGGGCGACCGCGACAGGTAACAGCGGCAGTATCCAGCGCCAGCGACAGAAAGCAGCGTCAGGAAACAGCGCCAGCCATCAGCGACCGCGTCGGGGGCAGCACAACGCCGAGCCGCGGAGCGGCGACAGATGGATAGCCCGGGGTGTCAACCCCGGATCTGGCGTCAGATTTCCCGTGACGCCGGCATGATCACCTCCGGGTCGTTCAACGGGCGAGATAGCTGCCGAGTCGGCCGGTGTCAAGGGCGGGCCGGCCCGGGGCCGGTTGCTTTGCAACCCTTGACACCGGCCGACTCGCCAGCTTTGGGGAAGGCATGAACGACCCGGAGGTGACCATGTCCAACGCCGCCACGAGCCCAAACCTCATTGCCCATACGAAGGCCCTCGAAGCAGCAGGAATCGCGATCAAGCTGGTGATGAGGGTTCCCGCTCCTCTGAAGCCGATTGCCGATCAGGTGATCCGGTCGGCAAGCTCGGTTCCAGCCAACCTCGCAGAAGGGCACGGCCGGGTCGGAAGGGACCGGTCGAACCACTGGAGAATCGCCTACGCCTCGGCCAAAGAGGTCGACAGCCACTTGAAGCTCCTCGCACACGCCGGGGCGATCAATCAGACAGCCGCCCGTGACGTCATGAAGGCCTTCGATCAGGTCCGTGCCATGACCTGGCGATTGCTCAACCCAAGGTCATGATTTCAGTTATTTATCCCAGTCAGACTGGATGCTGTCGCTGGTGGCTGCCGCTGCACCTTCCGCTGCAATGCCTCCGCCAGTCAAATCTGAGTCGGCTTCCCGAAACGCTGTCTTGGACAAGAGTGATACTGGATGTTGGATCCACCCACGCACCCGATACTCGATACTAGATTCTCGATACTCGATCCGCCCGCCTATTTCGAATTTCCACTCACCGACACCTTGACAATACGGCACGGGAATTTACCTATTTGTCGCATCGAGCATCGAGCATCGAGCATCGAGCATCGAGCATCGAGCATCGAGCATCGAGCATCGAGCATCGAGCATCGAGCATCGAGCATCGAGCATCGAGCATCGAGCATCCTGTGTCGCCGAAGCGGCGAACCGCGCTTCATGGACTGCTATTTGTCGCGACGGCCAAATTCTCCAACGCCACCGCATTACCCGCCATGACCGACAGATAGTTACCTTCGTCGGGCCGGTTTCCACACGGGTCGAAGACGATTGACGAAATACCACGCTCGGCGAGGGCATCGACCGTCGATTGAAGCGGTTCACCCTCCCATACCATCCACTTCGCAGGATGCGTTTGCAGTTTTTCCTCGAGGTGTTCCCAAGCATGACCATCGGGCGCCTCGTCAGGCTCCCAGTGGACCTCGAATCCGTTCAAACCGTAGCGGTTGATCAGGTACTGGTAGACCGGGTGCGAAAAGAGGAGTGGTTCGTCGCCTAGATTCTTAGCGGCAGCCGCCAGGCGGCTGTCGATATCAATCATTTCACTCTTCAGATTTTCCATCCGCTGTCTGATCTGTGGCTCGTCCTCCGGCCGCAGAACGGAGATCGCTGCTTCGATGGCCTGCGCTTGTTGGATGGCCAGTTCCGGATCGAGCCAGGTCGTGAAGGCGAGTTCGCCATGCTCGTGCTCGCCCTCGGGCCCATGGCTGTGGGTGACGGTTCCCTCGATAGGCAGCAGCCGGTCAACAAAACTCGCCGAGGTATTGACCACCCTTGAAGATGGGAGTGCTGCACGGTCGACCCACTTCGCGTAGCCGGCACCGTTGAGAAGGATCACATCGGCACCCTGATAGGCCGCGATCGTTTCGGCATCGGGTGACCAGAACGCCGGGTCCTCATCCGCGGGCGCCGGAAAATGAACTTCTACCAGGTCATTTCCGATCCGCTCCGCGAAATACGCGAGCGGATAGTTCACCGTGTAGATCACAAGCTTTTCGACCGACTCCGGAGCCTCTGCAAACTGCTCACCCGCCGGCCCCCCCCCGCACGCCGCGAAGCCGATGACCAGTGTTACTGCGAGAGCTAATTGAAAGCGCATTTGGTGCCTCCTCATTGAAGGGTGTTCTGCGGCGGTACGACAGAACCTGTTGGATCTGCTTTGTAAACGCAAAGACGCAAAGAGCGCAAAGATTTATTCACAGTTGGTTCACGTACCTTCGAATGCCATCGACCATTTTTGGGACATACCAGTTCAACAGATATCCGAGTTGGCAGTCCTTCATTTTGAGGTAGGTAAGGACCTGGGCGCGATGTACCGGGAGAATGCACTCAACGGTCTTGTTTTCGATCAGGACTGAGTCCTCAACTAGCATGTCGATCCGGTATCCGGCGTCGATCTCGATCTCTTCATATTTGACTGGAGTATCAACTCACACGAGACCTTGAAACGCCGTTGCCGAAGTTCGTATGCCAAACACTCTTGATATGCCGATTCCAGCAGGCCGGGCCCGAGAGCCCGATGCACCTTGATCGCGGAATCAACGATCGCCGCGCCGATCTGCTCGATATCCATCAGATGATCTTCTTTGCGCTCTTTGCGTCTTTGCGTTTACAAATCAAGTTGAAAATCAGTTTGATCATCTCCTACAGCGCTCAATATCTCACGCCCTCCTAAAACGTCCAGCCGACGGACAAAATCACACCGAAATCATGGTTGGCGAGAGCACCACCGGGTGGATCGCTGTCGTAGCTGTCATAGACCGAGAAGTTGACCGTGAAGTCGGTGACGATTTCTCTATTCAGAGCAGCGTTGAATTCGACCCTCAGCCGGGGCCACTCCGTGATGCTTGGCAGAACACCCAAGTCGATGAAGATGTCGGTCTTTGGATAGTTGTAGAGAAAAAAGTGATACTGACCACGGATCAACGCTGACAAGAGGTTGTCACTCGGTTCCGCGCCGGTCGGCGTTTCGCGGCTGACGGTGAGACCTGCCGCACCGGATAGACGGGTTCGGGATGACTGGACGAAATTTCGCCCGTACAACCCGCCGAGCTCAGCCCTGAAATCGATGCCGAGCTCGGAGCTGCGATTGAAACTGATGAATCCAGAACCGAAGTAACGGTTCTTCCGATACCTGGTGTAAGTGAAGTCGAGGCTGTCTTTAAACGTAGTGTCTCTCTCGTCCTGCCGGGTCTCGATCATGCTTAACGCTACTTTTGCGCTGAACTTTCGAACCCGATAGGTGGCGTCGGACTCGACCGAGTACTGAAAGATGCTGTCGGCCGAGGTTAAGCTCGCCCCGACATTGATGGAACCGTCGACCTGCCCCCAAAAGGTCTGCTTGATCGGCATGATTTCGACGACCCGCTCCATGTCGAGGACAACGGCCTGGGTCGGGCCGACGACGACGAGCTGGCGCTCCTCCGATCCAACCGAAAGCATCCCGTAGAAGAATTCGCCCTGTTGATTTTCCACCTCGAAGAAGTTGGTGGAGGTGACGGAGTTGGTGAACTCCCATTCGATGTAAATGGTGCCGGCGTGGTCGGTCTTGAATTTCAGTTTGCCTTGCTGGAGGCTTTTGACTTCGCCGGTGATCGTGTTGCCGTTCCAGAGGACCAGCTCGTCGGTTTTCTGCGCCAGGGCGGTGCCGGCGACGAGGATCAGGGCGGCTGTCAGCAGAGCGTTGAGGCGGACTTGCATCTCGAGTCAGTCTACTGCAACAGAAGCAACCGGACCGCAGTGGAGGCGAAACGCGTCGTGAGTGCCGTCAGAAAGCCCGCGAGCACCACGCTTGCCAGCACGACGACTGCGATTTCGGTCACCAATACGCCTGCCACCCGGAGCTTCGACCCACCGATCTTGGCCATGGTTTCGATCTCGCGTTTGCGGAGACGAAGCGACAGAACAAAAACCAGCACGGCGGTAGCGAGTGCGGCGAGACCGACCAACAGCATCCCCGCGACGACGAAGTTCTGCACCGTGAAAATGGTGCCCAGGAGTTCGTCGATGACCGTTGTCGGCTGCAGAATCTGGACCGATTCATCGGGCGACTCGTACCGACCCATCAATATCGTCCCCGACTTCTGGTCGTGGGGATTGGCGATCACCGCAGAGATTGGATAGCCCTCGGTCGAACCGTGGAAATGGAAGGAGTCGATGTTATCGGGGGTGATCTCGGTGTATTGCAGCACCGAGGCGTTTGCGACGATATTGTCACCCTCACGCGAAAGCACCCCGGATGCAGACTCGGGTGCAGCCATGTCCTGGTGACCGTGGACCAGACCCTGGACGATCCACGATGTCTTGAGATCGACAAAGACCGCGATGTCGTCGGCGGTGTAGGCCGGTTCGAGCACTCCGACGATCCGCATCTTCAACGGATAGATCCCGGCGATGTCGAAGACGCTTTCGGGTGAAGTGATGACCGTGTCACCTGCGCTGACCCCGAGGTTATCCGCCGCCTTGGCGCCAAGCACGCACTCGCCAAGGGTCGCCATGGTGCGGCCTTGTGCAAAACCTAAATCACGGAAATCGAAGTACTCGATCGAGGTGCCGACGATCGGCTGCGAACGCACTCTGAAACGGACATAGAGCGGAATCGCCTGCGCGAGACCACTGTCGGCGACTCGCTCCGCTTCGGAATAGGTGGTGAGCTCGGGCATGTCCGATTCGAAGTAGAGCGAGCTGAGAGACAGCTCGAGAGGGCTGCCCTTGGCGCCGACGAGCAGCGGGGTTGCCTCAGCGCGAGACGTCAGCTCCCTGGCGGACTGACCCACGAGGACCCGCAAGGCCACCGGGAGGTAGACGATCAGCATGATCGACCCAACCAGCACACCCGTCTTCACCCGATTATGCGCCAAATACCGCCACGCAAGGAAGAGGATGTCCTTCATCAGTGTGGCGTCTCTTCATCCGATGCTGGATGCTGGATGCTAGATGCTGGATATTCATCACAAGGATCTGAATGCTCTTCATGAGTATCAGAATAGGGCTGTACATTTTCTCGGACGGATCGGTGGCCGCGCTCGACTGAAGCGATGAAATTATTGAGCTTTTTGCCCAGCTCCTCGAGACTCTTGGCGAGTGCAGCGTAGGTTTGTTTGTCAGCCAGAGATCCGGTTTCGTATAAGACCTCGAGATGATCTCTTGTTTCGTCACACGACGAAAGTGCATAGGTGAGAAAACGGATGAATTCCAGCTTGTATCGTCTGCGACCGTAGCCTTCGACAATGTTCGATCTCACGGATTTTGCTGAACGGCGGATCTGCGAACCCACCTCATACAACTCGTGTCTGGGTAGGGATTGCATTGTCATTCGATGAATCTCAGTTGTCATTTCCCTCGCCAGTTGCCAGACTTCGAGATTCCTGTAGCTCATTTGTCGAGACCCAATCTAATCTGGGCCATATAAGACTCTCGATTCAAATCAACTGAGGTTGATGCCTTTTGAGGGTGGGTGGACGGATCCAGCATCCAGCATCCAGCATCCAGCATCAACGACCTCCCTGCTTTTCTGGGTCTATCTGTGTGATCTGTGGGCTTCCGGCTTGCTCATCGACGTCTTTCTGCGGTCTCTCCGGCCTGGTCAGCAGGTCCATAACGTTGAGGTGGCGGTCGAAGCGTGACAGCAAATCATGGTCGTGGGTGACGGTGACGAGGGTTGCACCGGTTTCTTCGGCCGCGTCGAGCAGGATATCGATCACCTTCTGAGTGTTGGTCGGATCGAGATTTCCCGTGGGTTCGTCGGCGAGAAGCAAGACTGGTTCTGCAATCAGGGCGCGACACACCGCGACACGCTGTTTCTCGCCATGCGACAGCCGGGTCGAGAGGCGATTCAGCTTGTCGGCAATCCCCACTTTTTCGGCGATAGACGCTGCACGCTGACGAACCTCACGGTTGAGATTGAGCGACCCATTGATCCGGTAGGGGAGGAGGATGTTGTCGAGCACCGTCAGGTACTCCAGCAGCTCGAACTCCTGAAAGACCATGCCGATGCGACGAATCCGGAAATCGCGCCGCGCGCCGTCATCGAGGTCAGTTACATATTCCTCGTCCGTGATGACCGTCCCCTCCTGTGGGAGGCGAATCCCGGCCATCAGATGGAGAAGAGTTGTTTTGCCCGTTCCCGACGGCCCGATCACCGCCACTGTTTCGCGGGTCTCAACCTTCAACGACGGGACGTTGAGCTCGAATTCGCCCTCGGGATAGCGGAAACGGAGGTCGGAGATCGAGATCATAGTTGGCGGCACATGTTAGCAGTGAATTTCAGTTGCCACAGCTAATGATTGGGTGCCAGATCAAGGAACTCGATCAAGGCAGTGATCCATAGGTCGACGATATACTCATGCTATACTCATATTATGAGTACCAGGTTACAAGTCGTCATGGACCAGGATGAAATGGAGTCAATCCGCGCCGCCGCCCGTGAGAGGGGAATGACGGTATCCGAGTTTGTTCGGGAGACCCTTCGCGAAGCGCGCCGCAAGGTTGCTTCTGGGGATACGGAGAGAAAACTCGCGGCGATACGCGCCGCCGATCGTCATGCGTATCCCACCGCCGACATCGACCAAATGCTTGGGGAAATAGAAAGCGGTTACGGTGAAAGCGAATGATTCTGGTGGACTCCAACGTTCCGATGTACCTGGTGGGCGGGGAGCATCCGCACAAGGTCGACGCCCGTCGACTGCTCGAACGGGCAATCGCCGAAAAGCGGCGGCTCGTAACCGACGCCGAGGTTTTGCAGGAGATTCTTCACCGATATGTCGCGATTGATCGCCGCGATGCCATCCAGCCGTGTTTTGAGGTTTTGCTCGAGGTTGTCGACGAGGTGCTCCCGGTGAATCTCGAGATCATCGATGGTGCTCGAGACATCGTCATCGGCCATCCGAATTTAACCGCACGAGACGCCATCCACCTCGCCGTCATGAGAGAGCACGGCATCGAACAGATCCTCAGCTTCGATCGCCACTTTGATGGCCTTCCGGGGGTTTCTCGTTTGGTGTAGCCGGCGCGGCTTCACCTCTTCTCGTTGGCGAAACGGCCAAGGTCTCATGTCCTGACGGCTTCGAGCAGATTTTCCACACCCACATCTTTGATTTCCGTTAAGCTGAGGCCATGAAGTCCCTCATCACACTGATGACGCTGTTGTGTATCGTTTCTTCCCCGCTGGCGGCCCAGACGCCGGTCCAGCTGACCCCCGAGGAGGATGCGCTCTTGGAGTCCGCCTACGTAGGAAATCTCGAAGAGGTGAGACGGCTGGTGATGGACGGTACGTCTGTCGACGTGATTGATGCCGAGAGGCACACGCCATTGATGTGGGCTGCGTTCAACGGGCACACCGCTGTGTCCGAATACCTCCTCGATGCGGGTGCCGAGATCGACGCCAAGGACAGCAACGGCCGGACTGCGTTGTTGTACGCCTCCAGCGGGCCCTTCGAAGAAACGGTGAATCTTCTTTTGATCAAAGGGGCGGAGGTCGATGTACAAGGCACCTTGGAAGGATTCACGGCCCTGATGACGGCCGCGGCGGAGGGCCAGGTCGAGGTCGTACGCCGGCTGCTCGACCACGGCGCAGATCGAGATATCGAGGACACGGACGGCGACACCGCCCTGACCTTTGCCCGGCAGAACGGCCATACCGAAGTCGTAGCCCTGCTCGAATCGAAGAACTGAACTCTTCGCCATCATCCTGTGCGATATTGTGGTGCGGGCGTCTCGCCCGCACTTCTTCGACGGCAGTGGAATCGTGCAGGCGGGACGCCTGCACCACAAGGAAGTTCCATTTTGTGGGGCAGCCGTCCCGGACGAGTCCGCGCTTCTGTCATCCCGAGCGGAGGTGGAGCGGAGCGACGCCGTAGTCGAGGGATCCCCCGAACCCGCCGCCGGCAGCGACTCGTGGCCAACGACCGAATCATTATGGTGGTTGGGTTCGGAGATTGGCCACTCGCTGGCGGCGGTGCGTCACGACGCCCGAAGGGCGTCAGTAAGCCTGAGGCTGTCTCCGCTCAGCACTCTCCGGAGAAGTCGGGGGGTCCTTCGACTCGGCCCGCGGCGGACCTCGCTCCCAAAGAACAAATTTCAAGCCATAAACGTAACTCTTTTGTTATCAGTATTTGACCAAATTCGAAATTCTGCCGGGCCGATCCCTTGTTCTTACCATGAGTAGGCGCCGCCTCGCGGCGTGGCGGTGCTCAGGATGACAGGGGGGTCCTTCGACTCGGCCCGCGGCGGGCCTCGCTCCCAAAGAACAAATTTCAAGCCATAAATGTAACTCTTTTGTTGTCAATATTTGACTAAATTCGAGATTCTGCCGGGCCGATCCCTTGTTCTTTCCATGAGTAGGCGCCGCCTCGCGGCGTGGCGTTGCTCAGGATGACAAGCAGTCAGAGTGATTCCAACAATGCAATCGCGTCGATGAGGTCCGCGGTGTCGAAGCCTTCTTCGAACAGGTCGTAGACGCCCGAAATGAGAGACTTCTCTTCCGCTGTCCGGTCGGTTTCGCGTAACAGCTTCGACGATGCAACATTCCGGACATGGGGCATTTCGGGATTTCGGCACGGGCCCCTTGACAACGCCGAAGCCAAAACCGATCCTTTTTCGAAGCTCCCTCCGAGTGTGGATTTCGGATCGAAGGCGCCGTCTTCACGCTTGTTTCAGGAATTGTGATGTAGATTGAGGCGGAGATCGTCGCTCGGGGGGAAGTATCGTAGCGTTTAAGGTCTTTGTCTGGGTTTGTGCCCGTACACCCTTGCGCATTGCCTGGTTTCTGTCGTGGGTGCTGGCGTGGTTGTGGTGGACAGTGCTTCCCCTGCGCAAGGCGACGGCTGTAGACGGTTTTCGCCATGCATTTGCTGACCTCCCAGTTGGCCCCAATCTTCGTCGGGAGACTGCTGGGTTGGTCATGGGCTACATCGAACTCTTCCACGAAGAGCGCAGACCCAGCATTCAACTGACAATCGAAAATAGCGAGCTGATTCACCGTCACCTTGCCTCCGGGGAGGGAGTCATCCTCGCTGCTGGGCACTTCGGATCCTGGGATCTGTGCGGTCCGATGGTTGGGCGTCAGGAATCCTTGCCAGCCACCGTGGTCGTGAAGAACCCGAGATGGAAGCCGGCGGCCGAATATGTCGACGACCGTCAGACACAAATTCGGCCTCGGTCTTCTGCCATCGATGAACTCCTTCGAAGCGATCCTCAAAGAGCTCGCCGAAGGGCGAGTCCTGGTCTTTCTTCTCGATCAACGGTATCGGAAGGGGATTCCGATCGAGTTCTTTGGACGACCCGCGTGGACTTCACCGGCGGTCCCAGTCGCAGTCCAACGCTGTGGCGCTCCGGTGTACGGCCTCAGCTATTGGCGGGAAGGCATCGGCAAACACCGGGCGAAGTTTTCAGGCCCCCTGCCGATGACGGGAGACATCGAAACCGACTCTGTGACGATCCAGCGCTTCTACGAAGATGTCATCCGCGAGCGGCCGTTCAGCTGGCTATGGTTGCACGACCGCTGGCGAGAGCCGTAACGAGCGTCAATGGCGTCGATGCTGTCAACCGCAAACAAGATCACGGCTATACGGCAAGACGGTTATACGGCCCGCTGCACGTACGATCTCCTCACCGTTAAGCCGCACAACCGCAAAACCGTGCGGCCGTCTGTAAAGCGCAGATCAGTCAATTGGTGGAAAAATCGTGTTCCAGTCTTCGCGCATGCTGACGACCGTCCATCCACGTTCCCCGGCCTCATCCAGACCCCTGTCCAGGTGACCGATGTGGGATTCGCGGTCGTAGGCCCACTCGCGCTCGGCGTCGGTGTGGTGGACCAGAACACCCAGGCGGGCGCCGGGCCCGGTGGTGGTCCACTCGAGCATCTGGAAATCGCCGTCGGAGTTGCCGAACGCGGCGATCGGCCGGCGGCCGATGTGGGAGTTGATGGCGACCGGTTTTGCCGCCTTGTCGTCGATGAAGTCGATCTCGGGCAGTCGCATGAGCGCGGGCCCGCTGTCGCGCATCTCGTAGGAAGTCTTGATGCTCGAACCAACCACCTGCTCGGGCGGAATGCCGTAAACATCCTCGGTCCACGGGCGCATGAACTCGATGCCGCCGGCAGAGACGATATACGTCTTGAAGCCGTTGGCGCGCAGGTAGTCGAGCACCTCGAGCATGGGTTGGTAGACCATCTCGGTAAACGGCCTGCCGCTCGTCGGGTGCTTTGTCGTGTCGAGCCAGGCGGTTGCGATCTGCTCGAACTCCTCGGTCGTCATCCCCGCGTGAGTGGCCATGACGAGCTCCAGCAGGCCGCGTTTGCCACCGGCAGCCAGGGCTTCGAGATCGTCTTCGAGGACCGCTTTGAACGGCTGCTGCTCGGCCCATTCAGGATGCTCCGGAGCCAGAGCTTTGACTCGATCGATGGCAAAGAAAAGCTGGAAGTAGAGCGGCTGCTCGGCCCATAGGGTGCCGTCGTTGTCGAAGGTGGCGATACGCTCGGCCTCCGGCACGAAATCGGGACTCGCCGGGTTGGTGACCCGGTCGACGAAATCGACGATTGACTGTTTGACGTCCCCGTCGTTCCAGGATGGCAGCGGGTCCGTCGCTGCGCCGGTCTGGTTGCCGTTGTCCGAAGGACTGCAGGCCAGAAGTAAGGTTAACACCACAGTGGTTGCTACGGCGTTTGCGATTCTCATGTTCGGCTCCAATGCAGGAAGATGGCGGGCCCGAAGGCCCGCCGGAGTAAATTGTTCGTTGTGTCAGTGCGAAGTTGGATTGAGCTTCTCCATCACCTGGTCAAGACTGAAGCTGGCCGCCTTCTGGCGCGGCGGGAACTCCTGGAAGGTGGCCAGGAAATTGCCCACGTAGGTCTGGGCCGGGACCAGCAGGTAGGCGCGATCGAGCAACCAATCGTAGTAGGTGTTGGAGGTGATCTCGGCCCGTTCGTAGGGATCGCGCCGCAAATTGAAAATGAGCGGTACCCGCAGCGGGACGAAGGGCTCCATCCACACCCGGAAGGTGCCGACGGTCTTCTGCTCCATGAAGATCAGCTTCCAGTCGTCGTACCGGAGGGCAGTGAGGTCGCCGTCGTCAGAGAAGTAAAAGATCTCGTGGCGCGGGCTCTTTTTCGATTCACCGGTCAACAGCGGCAGGATGTTGTAGCCGTCGAGATGGACCTTGTAGCTTCGGCCGATGGCCTGGACACCGCCCTTTTTGAGCTTGGCCTTGATGTTGTCATCACCTGCCGCTGCTACGAAAGTGGGAAGCCAGTCCATGTGGTGGACGATCTCGTTGGTCACCGAGCCAGGCTTGATCATGCCGGGCCAGCGGACCATTGCCGGCACCCGCCAGCCACCTTCCCAGTTGGTGTTCTTCTCACCGCGGAAAGGGGTCGAGGCGGCGTCGGGCCAGGTGTTGTAGTGGGGACCGTTGTCGGTGGAGTAGAAAACGATGGTGTTTTCGGCAATGCCGAGCTCGTCGAGCAACTCGAGGAATTTGCCGATATGCATGTCATGCTCGACCATTCCGTCGGAGTACTCATCCTGGCCGGAAATGCCTCGCAGCTCGTCCTTGACGTGGGTGCGGAAGTGCATACGCGTGCCGCTCCACCAGACGAAGAACGGCTTGCCGGCGGCGTGCGCCTCCTTGATAAACCGAATTGCCTCGTCCGAGGTGTCGTCGTCTACCGTCTCCATGCGCTTCTTGGTCAAAGGACCCGTATCCTCGATGCGGCCATCGGCGTAGCTGTGAATGACGCCGCGCGGGCCAAACTTCTCGATGAAGGTCGAGCCGTCGGCCAGCACCATGTCACCGGGATAGTCCTCGTTCTCGGGCTCTTCCTCGGCATTGAGGTGATAGAGGTTGCCGTAGAACTCGTCGAAGCCGTGGTTGGTGGGCAGGAACTCGTCCTTGTCACCGAGGTGGTTCTTGCCGAATTGGCCGGTGGCGTAGCCGCGGGCCTTCAGCATGCCAGCGATCGTCGGGTCCTCGACCCGAAGGCCCAGGTCAGCGCCCGGGAGACCGACCTTGGACAGACCGGTGCGGAAGACGCTCTGGCCGGTGATGAAGGACGAACGGCCGGCGGTGCAGCTCTGCTCGCCGTAATAGTCGGTGAAGATCATGCCTTCGTTGGCGATGCGGTCGATGTTCGGCGTTTCGTAGCCCATCATGCCGCGGGTGTAGGCGCTGATGTTGGACTGGCCGATGTCATCACCCCAGACGACAAGGATGTTGGGTTGATCCTGGGCCGAGGCGATGCCTGCGGTGGCCACTGCCAGGGCGAGAATCAGGGCGGTTTTCGTGCGCATTATCGGACCTCCTAGTTTGTCAGGTTGGTAATGTGGATCTCAACACTCGAAAGTGAGAATCACCAATGTTCCGACAGAATTCCCGGTCAAAGAGAGTTGGTGGCTGGTGCACCGATACACTGGCAGACCATTGGAGGGGAAATGGATCGACGAATATTCGCCGTTGGGTCGGTTTTGGCCGGTTTGGGTGTGGTTTTCGGGGCTTTCGGCGCGCATGCGCTGAAGGCGAGCCTGAGCCCCGAGATGCTGGCGACCTTTGAAACAGGTGTCCGCTATCAGATGTACCACGGGCTGGGTCTGCTGGCCCTGGCGTGGGCGATCAGCAACTGGCCCGAGACGGAGGTTGGTACCGGCGGCGTGGCTGCTACTGGCGGGACGGTTGATCTTTTCTGGAAGCCTCTACCTCCTGGTGCTGACCGGTGCGCGCTGGTTCGGCGCGATCACTCCGTTTGGGGGCGTGATGCTCATCGCAGGCTGGAGCCTTGCCGCCTGGCGGCTGGTTCGCCCGGATCCGAAGACTACGTAGTCAATTTGCCCGAGTCCTCTCGGGAGTCCTGGTGTTGAGGTGGCATATCGGACACCCAAAACTCGATAGGTTCAGCTATGATGATTTGCGATTGGAATTTCCAGCCCGCAGCCCCGCAATCGACGCTGGATCGTAGGCATACGTTGTTGAGTTGCGGACCGAAAATGGACCGTGGGGAGGGTCGCCCCAAAAAGACGAGGAGGTGGGCCATGCTCAATCGTCATCTCGGACTTCGTGACCTCATTTGCACCATCGCTGCACTGGTTCTGTTGCTTGGCGCCGCGGGTTGCGCCCAGAAGGAAGAGATGGTTACCGCGGAGCAGGAGGCCGCCTCCAGAGCCGGGAAGCATTCCTTTTACAACAGAATCCAAGGTCGCTCGCACGCTGTGTGAGGAGGGTGAGTACCTGTCGGACGTCGGCAGAAATGTCCAGGCTCGCGAGAAGTTCATGGCAGCCGTCGCTGAGGACCCGACTTTTGTACGTGCGCATGTCGATCAAGCGAATGTTGCAGGTTCTTACATGGAACTCCAGAGCTCCCTCGACATGGCGGAGGTCAATATCGACTCCGTCAGCGAGGGTGAGCGGCTAATGGTCGAGATCAACCGGACATTATTGACCAACGACACCGAACAGGGAGTTCAGCTCGCGATCGAGCTCGTTCACACATATCCCGACAGCCCGAGAGCAGCGGTGACGCTCGGCAATATGCAGAGCGCTACGGGCGACAACGAAGCCGCCCGTGATTCTTACTCCAGGGCCCTCGAGATCGAACCGGACTCGCCCGGAGCACTCATGGGTGCAGCGGTAAGCTACCTCTATCGTACGCCAAAGGATTTCGCGATGGCGGAGGAATGCGCGCTGAAGATGACCGCCGCCTATCCCAACGAGGCCAAGGGATACGAACTCGTCGGTGATATCAAACGCGCGCAGAACGACCTCGACGGGGCGCTCGAGGCTTACGATCTGGCTACCGAAACAGATCCCGGTCTGGCCCAGGCTCAGTTCAAGAAGGGTCACGTGATCTCCTTCCTCGGCAACTACGGGGCCGCCCTGGATGCGTTCGATGCCGCGATTGCGGTTGTCGAGCCCGAAACCAAGGCCACCTATGCGACATACCGCGCCTTTACCTACCTCCACGCCGGTGATATCGACACCGCGCTCGATCTCCTCGACAGCGTGGCTGACGAGGTCGAGGCGATGGGAACGCCTGTGGACCAGGTCAAAGGCCAGCAGGTTTTCGCGCTGACGAGCGAGGCCACGGCGGCACTTCATGCCGGCCGCTACGAGCGCGCGGCGGAAATCATCGGGCGACGCAATCAGCTGCAGATGGAGATCGCGGAGGAAGTCGGTACCGACGACGCCCACCGCCTGCAAAAGGCCGATTGCAGATTGTGGGACGGACTGTTGGCCGCCTACACGGGTGACCTGGACGCGGCGCTCGAGCACGCCGAGAGGATCGCCGTGCTTGTGGAAGGCGACGACAATCCGAGAAAGCTGGAGCCGCACCACCTCGTGATGGGGATGGCGTACCTGAAACTGGGCGACTATCCGAAAGCGGCGATGCACCTGCGCCAGGCAGACTTTGAGAACGACATGTTCATCCGCTACCACCTGGCGCTGGCCGAGGAAGGCGCCGGCAAGGCCGATCAAGCCGCGATCCTCTTTGCCGACGTCGCCGGATACAACTTCAACTCGGTCGGTTTTGCTCTCCTCCGCCAGGAGGCGCAGGAGCGTTCCGAAGGGTGAGTTTCCCTTTGTAGGCGGGTCCTTCAGGGCCCGCCAACGGGTCGTTGAATCGCCAACTGCCGTCGCTGTTGGGAGTGCGCTTGGGCGCGCCCTGAAGGACGCGCCTACAAATCAACGGACTCGCTGGTGACGGTTCGTAACGACGCCCAAAGGGCCTGCCAACGGGTCGATGAGTACAGTGAATGCGCTCAAGCATGTACGATGCACCCGTGCAGCGCCGGAAGAAACACCACCTGATTAACGAAGTCTTCGACGGGCAAAACCACGTTGTGTCACTGACTGTCTGCACAGCGAACCGCGGTCGTTGGTTGGGGGACCCTGAACTCGCAACGATTGCCCGTGATGAGATCTTGAAGCTCCATAACGACTACCCGGTTCTGGGCTTCTGCATCATGCCGGACCACATTCATCTGTTGTCCTGCAATTCGGGATCAACGCTCGGGAAGATCACGAATGCGTTCAAGGGCCGCATCTCTCGACAAGTCCGGCAGAAACAGCCCGAGCTTGACGCTTGGATGCCGGGTTACTGGGATCATATTGTTCGAAGGGGAGAGGGGTTGTACAAGGTGTTGCGGTACATCCTGCTGAATCCGGTGCGTGCGGGTTTGGTCGATGATTGGTGGGATTACCGGTGGTTGGGTGCGCCCTTGATGGGCGAGGTGGGGCCTGAATTCTTCACCTTCGCGTCTCCAGAGGAAATCGTATGGCGTGATGTGCTGAGAGTAGAGGAGTGAACGGTTCGATATTGAGGATACTGGATTCGATGCGCTCGGGCGGGCCCTGAAGGACCCGCCTACAAGACGAAGGAGGGCCCGGAGGTGCCAAGTAGGACCCGCCTACGAGACGAAGGAGCGGTCCGGGATTGCCAGGTAAGGACCCGCGTACAGGACGAAGGAGGGTTCGCAGCTGCCATGCATGGACCTGCCACAAGAGGAAATGGTGTGCCACTGGAACGCCCTGAAGGACCCGCCTACAATCTCTATATGAGATCGATCGCGCTGTTCATGATCGCGATGGCCGGCACACTCGTGGGTGCAGTCGAGCCGAAGGCGATCCTGGGGCAGACGAACAATCTTAGGCCGGAGGTGTTGGAGCTTGCTCTCGAAGCCTATGAACAGGCGGAGGGTGACGGACACGTTCGGCGTCCGGTGCTGACGATCATCGATTATGAGCTTCCGTCGTACCAGCAGCGGCTGTGGGTGATCGACATGAAGGTTCCCCGGGTGCTCTACCAGGAGTGGGTGGCGCATGGGATGGGCGCGCCGCGCGGCTCGGGCGGCACGATGGAGGAGGCGCTGAGCTTCTCTAACGAGAAGGGCACGCTCAAATCGAGCCTGGGTCTGTTCATTACCGCTGAGACGTACATCGGCCGTCACGGCTACTCACTCAAGCTCGACGGACTCGAGGAGGGCGTGAATGACAAAGCCCGAGACCGCCTGATTGTCCTCCACGGCGCTCAGTACGTGTCGGAGGGCCGGGCGAAGGATCGACTGGTGGGCCGCAGCTGGGGCTGTCCGGCGGTTCGGCCCGGGATCTCCAAGATCCTCATCGACGCCATCAAGGACGGTTCGGTGTTGTGGATTTATTATCCCCACGAGGAATGGCTTGGAGAATCCGAATTCCTCGACGAGAAGTGACAGCGTTTTCTCTGTTCCGAGCAGGTCCAGTCTCGGGTTCGAGGTAAATTGAAACCTGAGTCGTCGAAAGCGCGTTAGAGTAGAAGTCGCGAACAAAAAATAAATGACAAAACGAAAACTCTCCGCAAGGGTGCACAAGGGCGAATGGTTGTTTGTCTCCCTGATGTTTTTCTACTTCTTCGCGGTCATCACCACATTCTGGATTCTCAAACCGATCAAGAAGGCGCTGTTCATCGATTACTACAATGTCGGCGGCCACACGTTCGACCTCTTCGGCTGGCAGCTCTCCGGTCCCCAGGCCGAGTTGATCGCCAAGATTGGCAATCTGGCAGCGGTGTTCATTGCGGTCCTCGTTTTCACCTGGCTCGCCCGCAGCCTCCGCAGGCAACAGCTGACATACGTTTTTGCCGCCTTCAGCTTTGTCGTGCTGCTGATGTACCGCGCACTGCTGCCGAATGCCGGCGAGGCGACGGTGTGGACCTTCTATATATTCGGCGACCTCTACAACTCGTTGATGGTCGCGACCTTTTTCGCCTTTCTCAATGACAGCGTTACACCGCTCGACGCTCGTCGGCTTTACGGTCCCATCATTCTCGGTGGTGTGACGGGAGGCGCCTTCAGCTCCTTCTTTGTTCGGACCCAGATCGAGAACTTCGATCCTGCCGACTGGACCTTGATCTGTGCTGGAATCATGGTGGTCGTCGCCGTGATTGCGGCGGCGGCAGGCCGTTATGTCGACCGCCGGGGCGCCCCGAACGAAATCGTGGATCCGGACTGCGAGGAGAAACAGACGCGGACCGGTATCGCGCTCGAGGGTGCCCGGCTCGTCTTTCGATCTCGGTATCTGTTGGCCATATTCGGTCTGGTCGGGATCTACGAGGTCGTCTCGCAACTGCTCGATTACCAGTTCACCGCCACCGTGGTGCACTATGTGCCGGGGGCGACAGGCGAGCACTTTTCGACCGTCTACGCCATCACCAACATGGTCGCGCTCTTCGTGCAGCTCTTTGTGACCGCAAATGTCATGAGCAGGTTCGGGGTCAAGGCGGCGCTGCTGGTGATGCCGGTGTTGATCCTGGGGGCTTCTGGTCTCTATGTTGTTCTACCTATCCTGTGGGTGGGCAGCTCGCTCAACACCGTCGACAATGGCCTCAACTACTCGATCAATCAGAGCGCCCGAGAGTCCCTGTACACGCCGCTGTGTCGAGATGAGAAATACAAGGCCAAGGCCTTCATCGACATGTTTCTCTACCGCTCGGCAAAGGTGGTGGCCGTCGGCTTGGCTCTGCTGCTGGGTTCCGTTGTCGAAGAATTTACAGCTGTGCGGGTGCTGTCATTCTTCACCATTCTGCTGGCCCTCGTGTGGATCGGGATTGCACGGTATGCGGGCGATCGATTCCAGGAGATGACCGAGGATTCGTAAGCCCGATTACCGGTACCCGATGGCCTCCCGTGCGCCCTCCGGAAGGCTGACGCGGAACGGCGCGTCGAGACCCTTGATGATCGGTACGTCGCGGTTGTAGACATCCTTGCGGAAGAAGACGGTTCCATCCTCGTCGGCCTCGGCTGTCCAATAGAGGAGCATTACCGCGATGGGGTTCTCGAGGTTGACCCTGGTGTTCTTCTTCGAAGCCACGACCTGGTCAATTCGTGCACGGTCCCAGCCCTGATCTTTGAGCAGGAGCTCCGCGAGGTCGAAGGGGTTTTGGGTGCGGATGCACCCATGGCTGAAGGCGCGCTCGGTACGAGCGAAGAGCCCTTTGCTGGGGGTGTCGTGGAGATAGACCATGTACTTGTTGGGAAACATGAACTTGACGCGGCCGAGTGCGTTGTGCGGGCCGGGCTCCTGGCGAATCATGTATGGAAAACCCTTGGTCGTTGCAGCCCAGTCAATAGTTGATGGATCGACGATTTTGCCCGAGGTCGTCACGACACTCATATTGTTGCGGCTGAGGTAGCTCGGGTCTCTTCGAATTGCGGGAAGGGTCTCCTTGCGCAGGATCCCTGGCGGGATGGTCCACGTTGGGTTGAAATCGATGTAGCGGATGGTGTCCTTGAAGATCGGGGTGGCGTGGTAAGGCTTGCCGACCTGAACACGAGTCTCCCAGATGTCCTTACCGTCCACCGTGAGGTAGGCGTGGAAGCCGGCGATGTCGACGATGAGATAGCGGCTGGGGAGATCGCGGAAGACCCAGCGCATGCGCTCGAGACTGGCGCGGAGCTGGTTGATCCGTGCCTCGACCGGGACGTTGAGCTCCTCGATGCTGCGCGGTCCGACCTTGCCATCCGGGTCGATGCCGTGGCGCACCTGGAAGGTCTTGACGGCGGCCTCGAGTCCGATGTCGAAATATTGTGGGTCGGCAGGATCTGACCCCGTGAGATCTCCCGAGGTCCTCAGCCGTTGACGGAGCTCCGCCACCCGTGGACCCCTGGAACCGACCTCGAGAAGGGATCCGGCGGATACATTCAGCCATCCGCCGCCCGCCTTGATCGACCGGTACTCTCTGAGCCCTTCCTGGAACCACCGGTAGTGAAGGTTCTGGGGACCCAGGGTGGCCAGCGTGAGTGCCACAGTTTTCGTCTCAAGCACCATGTTGAAGTACGCCAAAGGATCCTGCCGAGCGATCTGACGGCTGAAGTTCCACGCTGGATCGAGATCCGCGGGGTCGAGCTTGCCGAAATTCAGGGTGATCGCCAGGCGAGCGAGGGCGTCGGTGCACAGGATCTCGGTGTCCGCCTTGAAGATCGGATCGTTGGCCATCGGCCCCGGGTTGAGGCGCATTCCGAGCAGGCGGGCATGGAAGTCGTCTGGGTTCAGTCCGTGCTCCACCGAGCGCAGGACCTGGTCGAAGAGCTGCTGAACCATCCCTGGATCGGACCAGGCGGGTTCGTAGTCACGCCGCGCATAAAGCTCGGCGACGAGAGCGTTCGCGGCCATTGGTACGCCTTCGACGGTCGCCTCTTGGGTCGTCACCAACATGTCGATCCGATCGCGAAGAACATCTCGATCGTTCGTTTGAGCAAACACGTACGGTGACGCCAGCATTACTGCGACGAATACGTCGAATGACCGTTGGGTCCAAGATTGGATTCTCATGTAAGGCTCCTAGTTCTTATGGTCGACTGTTCATTGCGTCCCGGGGAGGGCGGGCAGAAATTCCCAATTCCTGATTCCAAATTCCTTTTTCTTCAGAATGATTCCCCGACATAGAAATACCACGCGTCTGAGTCCTTTCCGACGGCGTAGTCGACGCTCAGGTTGAGACCGGTGGTTTTGGAGAGTTTGAAACGAACACCGACTCCTGCGCTCGGCAGAATGTCGTCGAGGTTGAAATCGCCCCACGATGGTGCGACCTCGCCGAACCCCGCGAAGCTACGACTCCCCATTCTTGGAAAACTTCCATCGGATATTCAGCCTGCAGGGTTGCCATGCGTTCGTCGCGGAAGCGGCCGCCGAAATAACCCCGAAGATCAACCCCCTGGCCGAATTTGCAGAGCGCGTAGAAGGGGGCGTTGCCGGGAGTCATGCACAGGGTGGCGCGGCCGGCGATGACCTTCCCCTCCTTGAGTTGGTGATAGAAATTGAAGTCGCTCTTGCCGGCCGAAAAGTCGAAATCGCTGCCTATGGCCTCTTCCGAGTTACTCCAGGTGGCATTGAACAGCTTTCCGTTAGAAGGGTTGAACCGGTTGTCGCGGCTGTCGTACTCGATCATCGCACCCAGACCTGCAACCTGGCTGTCAAGCTGGATAGCCGGGGGAAGTTCGATATCGAGATCTGAAGTGTCAAACGTCGAGGTGATCCTCAGGAACCAGTACTGGAGGCCGGCGTACCAATTGCCTTTGATTCTCCGCAATCCTCGAACCCCTGCGGCCCAGCCTTCCTGGTTGATCGGAATCGAGAATCCTTGATCTCCGGAGCGCCTTCCGATGCCGTAGAACCTGAGGTTGACATCGAAGACACCGGCGCCGGCCTTGATCTTCCACGCGTCGTCCTTGAAGTAAGCGGCCTGTCCGATGCCGAAAGCATAGCTTTCAGAGTCGGTGTATGCGGCGCCGGCCGCGGTGAACGAAGGCTGCGATTCCTCATCGAGCTGGTAGAGGTACATCCCGCCGACGGCGAGACCGATGCCGAAGGTCGGATTGACGATTGGGATCGGCGCGACGACCAGCTCGTTCTTCTTCTCATCGTCGAGGGTCTCGAGCAACTTGGTCTCGTCTTCGAAGAGATCAGTCTGCTGCGCCAACGCCGGAGCAACGATGAGCACCAGAAGAGAAACGAAAAAAGGGTGTTTCAGATCGATCACGGTGGCGGAGTTTACATGAATAAGGGCTCGAGGACCTGAGGAACGAGGAATGAGGAACTCGGAATTCCCGACCGCACCCGCGCTGTAAAATAGACGTCATGTTCATGGAGGGATGGTAGACCAAGATTTGGCCGGCTGCATCCTGAACCCCGAAGGGGTGACAGATGATGAGCCTGGGGCGTGAGCCCCAGGAATGGAGCAGGTAAAAAATGATGGCCGCGGCACACGCCGCGGCCGATAATCTGTCGCCCCTCCGCGGCTCGTTGTGGTGCGGCCATCTCGGCCGCACGATTCCACCCACAATGTGCGGGCGGGACGCCCGCACCACAAATGGAGGCGTCATGAATTGGGTTGGATTGTGGGGCAGCCGTCTCGGCTGCAATTCTTCGATGACAGTGGAGTCGTGCGGGCGGGACGCCTGCACCACAAGATCTCGTGGATTCAGTCCTTCTCGCCGCCGAAGGTGTCCTCGGCCTTATCGACCGCGTCTTCAACCACGTCACCGGCTTTCTCGGCGATGTCTCCCGCGGTGTCGACGACGTCTTCGACCGCGTCCTCGATGGCGCCGGCGACGCGCCGTGCGCCGGTGCCGAGGATGATCATCGACCAACCGGTGATCAGGATATGTATCCCGACCAGGACCCCGATGGCCCAGGCGCCGGAGACAGGCCACTGGCGCCAGATCATGACGCCGAGCAGGACCGCTACGATGCCGTTGAAAAGGAGCCAGCCCCAGCCCTGGTCCGGCTTGATTTTGAATGCGGCAATGATTTCGGAGATGCCGTCGACCAGGAAATAGATCGCCAGCAGAATAGTCATGGTCACCAGGCCCACCATCGGACGGAAAATCATGAGCAGACCCGCGACCACACCGAGCAGACCGATGACTGTTCCCCAGAATCCGGTGCCCCACTGTTTCGATTTCAAGGCGTGGACAATCTGTGCTACTCCGGAGGCGAGCAGCAGGAAGCCGACAAACACAGAGACCGCGACGCCGGTGATGAGTGGCGAGCCAATTGCCACGACTCCGAAGATCACCGTCAAGATGCCGAGAAATATCAATAACCCAGAATTCTTCTTTGCTTCATCGATCCATGTTGCATCGGCCATGGTGCCCTCCTTCTTGAGAGAGTTGTCCCCTGGAACCTAGTCTCGATATCTGGCTACGTCAAGGCGTGCGTTCACCACGCATAAATGAAGTTGACGCCGTAGACCCACACCTTCTCACCTTCGACAAGGTCGAGGTTGATCTGTGGTTCGATAACGTAGCTCTCACCGATTGGGAAGCCCCATCCGACCCCGAGGCGAAAAACGAAGTAGGTGGCGTCTTCGTCAGCTTCTCCGTGTTCTCCTGTCTCCTCGCTCTTTGTTGATCCGCCACAGCCGCAGTCTTCGTTCGATGAGCGCCCCCTGTGAAACTCGATGCCTGGCGCTGCCGTCAGCGTGAGCCCGACATCGGACCACCAGGTCACGGAGGCCGCAATGATCGCATTTCGAAGACCACCACCTGCATAATCGAAGAGTCCACCGACAGCCCAGTGTTTGGCGACTCGACGTTTGTAGTCGAGCCCCCAAGTGAACTCGGTGGGGTGACCGTGTTCATCGATACCTCCGAGGAAAACGCCGAAATCGTTTTTGTGATGGGGTCTGGCACCGTGGCCTTCCGCTTCGCCGTGCTCCTCGAGCCCTGCTTCCTCGGCGTGTTCTTCCTCCTGCGCCTCTTCCGCAGGCGGTGTGTTGTGCTCCGCGTGTTCGGCCTCCTGAGCCGAACCCGGAAACGAGCAGAGTAGGATCAGGAGGATTGCCAGAATCGTCAGCTGCAAGGTGCGGACCATTTGATGTACCCCAGCTCGGATGATAGCAACTCGCCGCTGGAGAGCGGTCTCCCATGTAGAATCGACCGGCGCCGCTGAATCGACTGACAGGCCCTCGGAGGGTTCCTTGGCAAAGAAAGAAAAAAACCAGGCTGCAAAGCGCAACTCGATTCTCTCGAGGTTTCTGTCGGCGATTGAACGCATCGGCAACGCGCTGCCGCACCCCGCGACCCTGTTCGCGCTCTTCGCCTTTGGCCTCATCCTGCTCTCGTGGCTGACCAGCAAGCTCGGGCTGGCTGCGATCAACCCCAAGGATGGGGTGGCGGTGCTGCCGATCAACCTGATTTCGCGTGACGGTCTGCACTGGATCCTGGAACATACCGTCAGGAATTTCACCAGCTTCGCACCGCTGGGTACGGTGCTGGTGGCGATGTTAGGAATCGGCGTGGCCGAAAAGAGCGGCCTCATTGCCTCATCGATCAGGTTGATGGTCCACGCCGCGCCCCGTCGATTGTTGACCTTCGTCATCGTCTTTGCCGGGGTGATGTCGAACATGGCCTCGGACATCGGCTATGTGCTGCTGGTGCCGCTTGGAGCGATCATCTTCTTGTCGGTGGGCCGCCACCCGATTGCTGGACTGGCGGCGGCGTTCGCAGGTGTTTCAGGCGGTTTCAGCGCCAATCTCCTGCTCGGCACGATCGATCCGCTATTGGCGGGGATCAGCCAGGAGGCGGCGCGTATCATCGATCCGACCTACACCGTCACACCCGCCTGTAACTACTACTTCATGTTCGTTTCGACTTTTGTCGTCGCGGCCGTCGGTACCTGGGTGACAGAAAAGATCGTCGAACCGCGTCTCGGCGCCTACGAGGGCGAGGCGGTGGCCGAGGGCGAGGAGCTGCGCGGGCTGTCGGCGGCGGAAAAAAGCGGTCTGTGGTGGGCATTCATCGTCAGTCTGTTGCTGCTGGTGTTGGTCCTGATCGGGCTCGTTCCTGAGAACGGAATTCTGCGCGACGCTGAAACCGGCAGTGTTCTCTACTCACCGTTCATGCACGGGATTGTCACCTTTATCTTCCTGGGCGGATTGTTGGCCGGGCTCGCCTATGGTTTTGCCTCCGGTACTTTCAAGAGCGACGCCGACGTCATCAAAGGCATGAGGGAATCGATGGAGTCCCTCGGTCTCTACATCGTGCTGGTCTTTTTTGCCGCCCAGTTCGTAGCCTATTTCAAGTACACCAACCTCGGTATGATCTTCGCGATCAAAGGAGCGGAGCTCCTGAAGGCGTCCGGGCTCGGACCGATACCGCTCATGCTGTCCTTCATCGTGCTCGCAGCGATCATCAACCTCTGCATGGGCAGCGCGTCGGCCAAATGGGCCTTCATGGCGCCGGTTTTCATCCCGATGTTCATGCTGCTGGGCTACTCGCCGGAGCTCGTGCAGGGTGTCTACCGCATCGGCGACAGCACGACCAACCTGATCTCGCCGATGATGTCCTTCTTCGCTCTGATCGTGGCGTTTCTCCAGCGCTACGACTCGAAGGCTGGCATCGGCACCGTGATCGCGACCATGCTGCCCTATTCGATCGCATTCATGGTTGCGTGGATGGTGCTGCTGGTGGTCTGGCTATTGTTGGGTTTGCCGCTTGGGCCTGGCGCCGAGCTCTATCTGTAAGCCTTTTTGGTCTTGGTCGCCTCGACCGAATACTGTAGGATGCCGCAGGTCCGGATCGAACACGAGGGAGATATGAATGGCCACAGAGCACCCTAAGGGTCTGAAACCGCTGTTCCTGACCGAGATGTGGGAACGGTTGGGTTTCTATTTGATCGTCGGTATCTTGTACCTCTACATCATCGACACCGAACGTGGCGGGTTGGGGATGTCCAACGCGGACGCCGGCGAGATCTACGGTACATATCTGGCGTTCGTCTACTTCACGCCGTTTCTCGGCGGCATGATCGCCGATCGGTATCTTGGATTCCGGAAGTCGGTCTTCATCGGTGGCCTGCTGATGGCGGCAGGCTACTTCGCTCTCGGGGTCCGCAGCATGCCGACCTTCTACGGAGGTCTGATTCTGCTGTGCCTCGGCAATGGCCTCTTCAAACCGAATATTTCGGCCATGGTTGGCAATCTCTATGAACCGGGTGATCCGCGGCGCGATGCCGGTTTCAATATCTTCTATATGGGCATCAATATCGGTGCCTCCGCCTCGGCGCTGTTGGCGGCCCCTCTCCGGAACTTGTGGAGCTTCAACCTCGCCTTCACCGCCGCCGGAGTCGGCCTTTTGGTTTCGGTAGTGATCCTGGTGGTCAAATGGAAGGTCCTGGCCGTTGCTGACCCGCCGCGGACGGCGCCGAGTGAGGACGATGTCAGCATGAAACAGATCATGATGACGATCCTGTTGCCGGCCGCAGTCTTCGGCGCAGTCGGGTATTTCGTCGGCCAGTACCTGCCGTTTGTCGTCAACTCCATTGGGCCCGTGACTTTCGCGTTTCTGGTAGGCATGCTGCCGATCGGCGCCTACTTTGTTCTCCTGGTGAAAAAGGCGTCGCCTGAAGAGAAACCAGGCCTCGCAGCCCTCATTCCGGTCTATGTGGCCGGTGGTGCTTTCTTCATGGTGCTCCATCTCAGCGGTGGTCTGATGACCGTCTTTGCCGAAAACAATACGGACCGGCAGGCGGAGTGGATTCCGAAAGCAACCGACTTCTACGCCCAGAAGGCCATGCCGTCCTACTTCTCGAATGCCAGCCCGGATCTTGCGCGACCCGACCCGGAGACCCTGGTGCTTGTTGATGCCGACGGTGAGTCGATGTTCGGCGCGCGAATCATGGCCGAATCCCTTGTTGAGAGCTTCGAACAGAATCCTGACCGAAACGTCCTGGTACTCGATCCATCCGGCTTCCGTGAGGACGAACGGTTCCTCGCAAGTGGAGTGTATCCGGATCAAAATGTCAGCATCACGACCTCGAAGGATGCTCATGGTGTGAGCACGACCAGTGTCAAGGTGAGCCCCGAGACCGCCAAAGCCTCGAAGAGCGTGATTCTCGGCCGGCCGCTGGCGGGCCAGAATGTCCCTGTGATTCTGGTGACGGAGGACACCTTTGATGCCGTGTATCAACGAACCGACGAGACGACGCCGACACTCGAGCCAGGGAAGTGGGTTCGTCTCGTGAACGCCGAGATGATCACTGGGTCTTCTCAACCCGGTCTTCGTGGTCGTCATGACGCCAGTCGTGGTGTGGTTCTTTGCCATGCTGGCGAGACGCGGGAAAGAAATCTCCACAGCGCGCAAGATCTTCTACGGAATGGTCATTACCACGGTCTCGATCCTGGTCATGGCCTTCGGGTCCTATCTGGGTCAGGACGGCGCGATCAAGACGGCGATGATGTGGCTCGTGGTCTACTACTTGATCATTACCATCGGCGAGCTCTGCCTGTCGCCGATGGGTCTATCGCTCGTCACGAAGCTGGCGCCGAAGCGGCTGGTGGGTCTGATGATGGGTGGGTGGTTCCTGTCGACTTCGATCGGCAACAAGCTCTCCGGTTTCATCAGCGGCATCGAGCCGTCGACCATGATGTTCGTCGTGTTGGCAGCTGCAATTCTGATGGTTGCCGGCTTCATTTACGTCCTTTTGCCGAAGCTCGACGCAGCGATCAAGCAGTACGGCGCCTGAGAGGATTAGGAATTCGGAATTCGGAATTCTAAATTCGGAATTAGGAATGGCCCCCGCCCATACGGCGGGGGTTTTTTGTGGGATACAAGATCCAAGATACAAGATTCAAGGTCGCCCACCCGTTCCGCTGTGATGTGCAGGGCCGTGGCGTTGTGCCGTCGAAGCCGTATCTTGCTCTTAAACCTGCGTCGGCCCGGAGGGCGCGCGGATGGGCTAACATGGCCCCATGATGCGGTCCGAAGCGGACTTGATTCCTTACTCGCACGGACGTCTCGAGGGTTCGCCGGTACTGGTACTGGCGCCACACCCCGATGATGAGGTATTCGGCTGCGGTGGCGCCATTGTGCAGCTGCTCGGAGCGGGTGCCGAGGTGCGTTTGGTGATTCTCACTGATGGTGCGGCGCAGGGTGAGCCGAGTATTCGGAGGACTGAGGCGCTCGAGGCTTCGCGTCGTCTCGGTCTCGAGAAACCCGAATTTTGGGAGCTCGCCGACCGGTCCCTGCGGCCGGATGATGGCAATCTCTCCGATCGTTTGGGAGCTCTCATGATTGAACTCGCTCCCCAGCTGATCCTGGTGCCGTCACCGGCCGAGATCCATCCCGACCACCGCGCGGTAGCGGTGCTCATATACAACCTATTGCAGTCAACGAGTGCCGGTGGTGAACTCCATGATGCGCTGCAGTCGACCAGGATCGCAACCTACGAGGTATCGGCGGCACTGCGGCCGAATCTTCTGGTCGATGTCAGTGCCGAATGGGAGACCGTCTTGTCGGCTGCCGAGGCCTATACTTCCCAACTCGAGGCCCATCCCTATATCGAGGTCATGGACGGCATGGCACGTTCGCGATGTTTGACTCTGCCCGCTGGAGTGCGCAGGGCCGAGGCATACCATGTCGTTGACCCGCGCTACGTTCGCACCCATTCGGCTTCCGAGTGGGCGGCGGCACAGGGCCCGAGCTCGGGGCTCGAAAATGTCGGCGACGCAACGGCACTCGATGTCGTTGTCCGCACCCGGAATCGACCCCACCTCCTGCGCGAGGCCCTCGATTCGATCAGGGCCCAACTTCTTCCCGCCCAAAAGGTCATTGTGGTCAACGACGGTGGAGAATCGATAGCGGACGTGGTTTCGCCGGACGAGAACGATCTCGACCTGGAGCTTGTCGAGTTTGCAGATTCTCGAGGACGTGCGGCCGCCGCGCAGGCGGGCCTCGAGTGCGCCACGACCTCGCACGTCGTATTTCTCGATGATGATGATCTGATGTATCCGGATCATCTCCTGGTCCTCGGGAGGGCGGTGGCTCGCGGCATTTCCGTACCCTATGTCGATGCGGTGCAGGGCTTGTGGAGGATGACAGACAGTGGGGACCTCGAGCAGATCTCTCGTCATCGAACTTTTGGTGGGGCCTTCGACCCATCGGCCTTCGAACTCGTCAATCACATCCCGCTGCCGTGCGTGGCGATTCCACGCGAACTCGCCCTCGAGCTCGGGGGATTTGATCCCGAACTCGAGTTGTACGAGGACTGGGATCTGCTCTTGCGACTGGTAGGGCGATCGCCGTTCGTTTACATCCCGAAAGTAACCTGTGAATACCGCATGATTGAGGGATCGGGAGAGATTACTGCGGCCAATCCTCCGGGCTCTCCCGGTCAGCTTGCAGCTCTCGAAGGGATCTGGCGACGCCACGGCATCCTGGAGGACGGCGCCAAGCTCGCAGCGGCGGTAATGTCGTTGGTCGCGGCTCGAGACCGGGCCTCCGAACAGGCGCGGATCTGCGACGAGCAGCTGATGGAGGCTCGTGGCACCAGCAGTGGACGCGAGGCAGAGTTGAACCGGGTACGTGCCGAAGCGAGCAAGAACGAAGAGCTCAGGCAGCAGCTCACTGAGATCGAAGCCTCACGGGACGAGTTGAGGGCCGAGAATGAGAGGATCGCTGGGCTCCTCGAAATGATCACCAACTCGCGGACCTGGAGGCTGAGGGAGTTCATCCGCAGCCTGGTGGGCCCCCCACGGCAAAAATGAGCCGTGCTTTCCTGATCTGTCCCGAGCCGGTTCGATCCATCACCGCCGGCGTTGGCACTCGGTTTCTCACTCTGGCGCAGGTCCTGGCGGAAGCCGGTCACGGGGTTACGCTGGCGGTGCCGAACGAAGCGTCCGAGTCACCGGCCATCGATGGTGTCGACGTGGTGCAGGCCGATCCCGACACTCTTGGTTCACAGGCCGACGGCCATGACTGGGTGCTGCTGCACGCTCACCTGGGCAACCACTTCCTGACCCAACGTGACGATCTGCCGCTGGTTGTGGATCTTTACGATCCGTTTCTGATCGAAAACCTCCATTACCACCGGGACCTGGGTTTCGCGCCGTTTTCGACCGACCATGAAACATGGCGGCTGCAGATGGGACGGGGGGATCTCTTCCTGTGCTCCTCGGAAGAACAGCGGCTCTTCTATCTTGGCTGGTTGAGCGCCCTTGGACGGGTCAATCCTTTAAATGTCGACGATGACCCGCAGCTTCGGAAGCTGATCATCGAATTACCATTCGGAACGCCTGAGGTAGATGCCCCGAATCCACCTCCAAGATCTGACGTGCTTCCCGGTGTCGAAGAGGATGCGCCAATTCTCTATTTCGGCGGCATCTACGATTGGTACGAACCCGAGACGGTGCTGGATGCGATGCCTGCCCTGCTCGAACGAGATCCGAGGACGGTGCTGGTCTTCGTGGAACATCCCCACCCTGAGTCGACACCGTTGGCAGAGGCGGAACGGGTACGTTCGTTGGCTGAACGGCGAGGGTGGTTGGGTTCGACGGTCCGGTTCGAACCGTGGCGGGAGTACGATCGCCGCTTCGAGCTTGCCCAGGTCGCAGACGTTGCAGTGGTAACCCACCGCCCGGGTCTCGAAACCGATCTCAGTCTGCGAACGCGGCTGGTCGACCTGATGTGGCTCGGTTTGCCGGCGGTGGTGACGGCAGGCGGAACAATGGCGCGGGTGGTGGCGGAAACTGGAGCAGGCTTGGTGGTGCCGGCGGGCGATGGGGGAGCCGTCGCACAGGCGGTGACCGATCTGCTCGACGATGATGAACGGCGGCAGACGGCTTCCGATGCCGGCCGGATGTGGGCGTCCGAACGCAGATGGAGCGTCGTTGCGGCGCCGTTGTTGGAATTTGCAGCCAAACCCTGGCGCGATCGTTACCGCGAGCGATTCTCCGAGCTCGCGCCGGGTCCGGTTGCGGGCGAGGAGCCGCTTCTTCAGCGACTCCAACGGGCGATTCGCCGAAAACGGAGCAGTCGTTGAAAGCGTCGGTAATAGTGGTCGTGCACGCCGGGGCACACCACCTCGAAGATAGTCTGGGCTCGCTGAGTTCCTATGAGAACAGCCCCGACATTGAGGTGGTGTTGGTTGACAACGGCTCCGCCGATCGGTGCAGTGACGAAGCGACCCGACGCTGGCCGTGGGTGAAATCTATTCGGAGCAAATTCAACCTCGGCTTCGCTGGTGGCGTCCACTGCGGCGTCGAAGTAGCGAGTGGCGACGTACTGGTGCTCCTCAACGACGACGCTGCCGCGTCGGATGGGTTTGTTGAGGCGCATCTCGACGTCCTGGCCGCGAATCCGAGGGCGGCGGCCAGCGCAGGGCGTCTCGTGAGCTGGGACGGACACCAACACGATTTTGTCCGTGGCGGGGTGACCTTTGATTGTCACGCCTTCCAGCTCGGCCAGGGATTTCCAGTCGACGGCATCGAGTTACCGGCGGCGGGTGAGGTGCTGCCCTTTGCATGTGGTGGCAACATGGCGATTCGGCGCGAGGACTGGGAGTCGAGAGGCGGCTTCGACCGCGAGCTCTTTGCCTATTTCGAAGACGTCAATCTCGGCTGGCGGCTTTGGGCAGTGGGTCGGGAAGTGGTTGCGGCGCCGGAGGCGGTGGCTCGACACCGCGGCGCGGCGACGTCCGCCGGTCTCGGCGACTTCCGACGAGGGGTGCTTTTTGAGCGCAACGCGTTGCGCACCTTCTTCTCGTGCGCCGACGACGAATGCCGCGACGCGTTTGGAACGGCGGTCTTTGCGACGTTTCTTGCGCCGGATTACGGCCTTTTCGAAAGGTAACCCGGAGTTCGCCAAAGCAGCTGGCGGACCCATTTGGCGAACAGGTGTTCCCGCCTCGCGCAGGGAGAGGTGGAGCCGACGGCTCCGGAACGCGGCGTGATCGGAGCGGCGCGACACCTGGCGGCCAGGCTTCTCCTGGGTCCGCAGGTTGGGGCGCCGGTCCTCGAGGACGGCCATTTGCTGATGCAGCTGCGCGCGGCGGAGGGCTTTTTCTCCGGCATCGAACGAGCAGAAGAACGTCGGGTTGAACTCGACAAACAGCGAACCGTCCCCGATCGGGAGATCTTTGACCGGTTCCCGCGCCTCGTCGTGCCCACTTACCCGGGCGACGAGGAGTGGTTCGCCTCCGCCGCCTTTCGTTCCATGTTGCCGGATGGCTGGCCGCTCGTGTACCGGACCCTCGATGAGATCATGAAGCGCTGATTACCTCGTCGATACTCGTTTCTCGATACTGGATACTCGATCCACCACACCCACTCTTGACAAACTGCCTCGACAATCGATCCATCCTGCATCCTGCATCCTGCATCCTGCATCACTGCTGTCCAAAACAAATCCACAGACGGCAGCGGCAGCAATCAGGGGGCAGTGGCAGGGAACAGCGCCAGCCATCAGCGCCCGCGTCCGGTGCAGCACAACGCCGAGCCGCAAAGCGGCGACAGATGGATAGCCCGGGGTGTCAACCCCGGATCTGGCGTCAGATTTTCCGTGAAAGCCCCCGGAGGGGGCAGATTCGCGACAGCGGCAGCGACAGGGAGCAGCGTCAGGAAACAGCGCCAGCCATCAGCGACCGCGTCGGGGGCAGCACAACGCCGAGCCGCGGAGCGGCGACAGATGGATAGCCCGGGGTGTCAACCCCGGATCTGGCGTCAGATTTCCCGTGACGCCGGCATGATCACCTCCGGGTCGATGAGCCGCCAAGATTACCTTCGGGTCGACAAATAGGGGATGAACTCGCCCTCAGCAGCCATCCGTGGCCGTTGCGATGGGGGTCTTCGAGAGTGAGGGTGGTTGGCTTACGGCCACTGGCTGGTGAGGGTGAGTCACGGCGCGCCCTGCGCGCCAGTAACGACCCGGAGGTGACCATGTCCAACGCCGCCACGAAGCCAAACCTCATTGCCCATACGATAGCCCTCGAAGCAGCAGGAATCGCGATCAAGCTGGTGATGAGGGTTCCCGCTCCTCTGAAGCCGATTGCCGATCAGGTGATCCGGTCGGCAAGCTCGGTTCCAGCTAACCTCGCAGAAGGGCACGGCCGGGTCGGAAGGGACCGGTCGAACCACTGGAGAATCGCCTACGCCTCGGCCAAAGAGGTCGACAGCCACTTGAAGCTCCTCGCGCACGCCGGGGCGATCAGTCAGACAGCCGCCCGTGACGTCATGAAGGCCTTCGATCAGGTCCGTGCCATGACCTGGCGATTGCTCAACCCAAGGTCATGATTTCAGTTATATATCCCAGTCAGACTGGATGCTGTCGCTGCCGCGGCCTCTGATCGCTGACGCTGATTGCTGTCGCTGGTGGCTGCCACTGCACCTGCCGCTGCAATGCCTCCGCCAGTCAGATCTGAGTCGGCTTCCCGTGACGCTGTCTTGGACAAGAGTGATCCTGCATCCTGCATCCTGCATCTTGTGATCGGGTGGAGGTTTGTCACCTCGGGGTAAAACCTCGGCGAATCACCACACAAACGCCTTTTCTTTCCTTAGAATCCGACGGTTGGCTTTCCCCAAAGGCTACGTCGAGAGTTCGCAAGGAGACTGAAGATGATTGGAAATATTCTGAACGGCCTGTTGATACTGATGTTGATTGCGGTCGCGGTACCGGCCGTTGCACAGGATGCCGAGCCCGAAACTCCACCCGAGGAAACGACCGAAAAGGCGGCTGAAGAAGGCCGGGTGTTCAAGGACCAGATCGTGGTCACCCCTGGTCGACAGGAGCAGGCATCCGGCGACGCGCCCGCGCCGATCACGGTCTTCGATCGCGAGACCATCGAAAAGATCCAGCCCGAAAAAATGGCTGATCTCTTCAAACAGATTCCGGGGGTGGAGATCGACGGCGAGGGGCCGTTCCGCGGTCTCCCCGTCATCCGTGGTCTGAGCTCGAACAGGGTTTTGATCCTGGTCGACGGCCAGCGCCTCAACAACGCTCGTGAATCCACGACCTTTGCCGGCATTCAGCCGGCGCTGGTCAACCTCTCTGAGGTGGAGCGCATCGAGGTCCTGAGGGGACCGGCGTCGGTCCAGTATGGTTCGGACGCGATTGGCGGGGTGATCAACATCATCACCCGGCAACCGAACCTGGGTGCGCAGGAATTCAAGGTCAGCGGGGACGTGGCCCTCGAGTACGGAACGATCTCCGATTCCCAGGCTGGTCGGGTATCGGTTACCGGGACAGGCTCGGGTTTCTCGTTCTATGCGGGCGGGTCGTACGAACAAGTTGACGACTACACCGCCGCCGATGGTGCGTCCGACGACCCTCGGTATCGAAGACTACGTGCTGGAGGACAACACCGTGCCCAACAGCGGCATGGAGCAGACCAATTTCAACGGCGGGCTCAAATTTCTCACCGGGCGACAGGGTGTACTTGCGTGTCGATGCCGAGGTCGTGCGGACAAAGGATGTCGGTTTCCCTGGTTTCTCACTGGAGAGCTCGGGGATCGAGTTCTCCTTCCCCAACTTCGATCGCGACAAGATCGGGGTTTCCTGGAGCACGGGCCCTGTCTGGGGTCTGTCCGACATCTCGCTGAGCACCTACTACCAGGGCGTGAACAAAGAAAGCACGAGCGTCTTCGATTTCCCGGGTTTCTTTTCCGACAGCTACACCAAGTCCGAGATCGACTCGTTCGGATTCAACGCCCAGTCGATCGCCGACGCCGGCCAGCATCACCTCACATTCGGTCTTGATTACTACGACGACAACGTGCAGGACACCGCCCTCGACGACCACGTGTTTTGGGCCCTTTTGCCTGCCGCCGAGCACCGAGGTCGCGGTGCCAAAGAGTGAACAGACCGGTCTGGGCGCATACATCCAGGACGGGTGGGCGGTCAGCGATGCGATTACCCTTCAGCTCGGGCTCCGTGGCGACACCTTCAGCTTTGTCAGCAAGGAGGATCCCAACTACACGGGCGAACCCTTCGATGTGACGGATTCCGCAGTCTCGGGGAATGTGGGTGTCACCTGGAGCGTCACCGACAACGTCAACTTCACCGGGTTGGTCGCCCGTGGCTTCCGCACCCCGAACCTCCAGGAGCGTTCATTCTTTGGACTCGCCACCAACGGCGAGGCCTATATCATCCAAAACCCCGATCTCAGCTCCGAGAGCTCGTGGAACTACGAGATCGGAACCAAGGTGCGGTACGAGCGATACAGCGGCGGGATGCATTTCTTCTATAACGATCTCACCGATTTCATCACCCTCGAATTCCTCGGTGTCTTGGATCCGGACTTTGGCGTTGAACTGGCCCAGTTTGAAAACATCGCGAACGCCACCATCTGGGGCGCCGAGCTCGATCTCCAGGCCATCTTTGCCGACTCGTGGACAGCTTTCGGGTCCCTCGCCTACATGGAGGGCACCAACGACATTACCAACGAACCGCTGTCGACGATTCCGCCGCTCAAGGTTGTCCTCGGTGTTCGCTACCAGCGTACACAGTGGTGGACCGAGGCGAATCTGCGTTTCCTCGATCGCCAGACAGATCTTCCGGAAGACGACCCGTTCTTCGATACAGGTACCACCGGCTTTACGGTCTACGATCTGCGTGGCGGCTACGACTTCAACTTCGGTCTCGGCGTGCTGATTGCTCTGGAGAACATCACCGACAAGCTCTATAACGAGCCCTTCAACAATCGGCCCGAACCGGGACGGAATTTCAGGGCGACCTTGCGGTACCGGTTCTAGAAGAATTCGGAATTCGGAATTCGGAATTCGGAATTGAGGGTAGCGCCACACCGCGAAGCGTCATCCTGAGCGGAGACCGGTACTCGGGAACGAGTGCCGGGCGGAGTCGAAGGACCTCCTCACTTCTCCGGGACTCGCTCCGAGGACGGATTTTCGCCCTGAACTTCAGGGGATCCTTCGACTCAGCCGCCGGGCGGCCTCGCTCAGGATGACGCTCCGCGGTACGACATCAGACTGGCGCTATCGGCTTCTCCACTGATCGCTTGCCGGTCACTGAATCGATGTCGATTCTCCAGACTCGGGTGGTGGCGGTCGCAGCGTCGTCGATGTCCCAGTTGCGCCTCGAGTAGTGAAGCATAATCTGATTCAATCCCTGGGCCTTGTCCTCGGAGGTCTCCAACTCAATGACCCTGCCGTAGCCGATGACGCTTTCGAACTCAAAGGTCCACTTGCACGCGTCACCGTCGTCAACCTGCAGCGAGACGTTGTTCTCGAACTCGAAACAGACCCTGCTATTGGCCTCGAAGAAGTCGATTTTGCGGCCGCTCTTTGCAGTGTGGATGAAGAGGGCCTCACCGTCATAGCCGAAAGAGACCGGCACGACGTACGGCTCGTCGCCCCTCGCCGATGCGATTCGGCAGACAAGCGCGGATCGTATGATCGCATCGATCTCCGGGCGGGTCGTGATCTCTTTGTCCCGACGCCTCATCGAAGCCGAATCCTGAGTGAGGCGCTCATTCCTCATTCCAATTGAGGAACCCCTTGACGTAGAGAACTGCGTGTCCAGCGATCTGAACCCGGTCGCCCGCTTGATGGCACCACAGATCGCCGCCGCGCTCGGAGACCTGGCGCGCGGTCAGCCGATTCTTGCCGAGGCGGTCCGCCCAGTAGGGTATGAGCGTCGAGTGGGCCGACCCGGTTACGGGGTCCTCCGGCACTCCCACCTTAGGAGCGAAGAACCGGGACACGAAGTCCACCTCGTCTCCCGGTGCAGTGACGATGATCCCGGTACTGTCGATGAGTTCGAGCTCAGAGAAATTCGGGCTGAGTTCTCTGACATTCTGCTCACTTTCGAGGACTACCATATAGTCTCTTGCTTTGAAGACGTTCTCGATATCACACTCGAGTCCAGCAATCATATGATTTGGAATTTCCGTAAGTTCAGCTGGTCGAGACGGGAAATCCATGATCAGAAAATCGCCGTCTTTGAACACCGTGAGTTCGCCACTCTTGGTCTGAAAAACAATCGTGTCACCCTCCTGGCCGAGGTGGTCGAAGAGCACGTGAGCGGTCGCCAGGGTTGCATGCCCACAGAGGTCGACCTCGACTTTTGGGGTGAACCACCGAAGCTCGTAGTGATCCTCTTTCGGCACAAAAAAAGCCGTTTCCGAAAGTTCGTTTTCTGCTGCAATACGCTGCATCAAATCGTCGTCAATCCAATGATATAAAGGGCAGACACCTGCAGGGTTACCGTGAAAAATTTTTTGAGTAAATGAGTGGACTACAAAATATGGAATCATTGAATAATTTTCCAGTATTTATTTTAGAATTTTAAGATCAAAAACTTGATTTATCATTTTCAAAATCCTCGAGCAACTGACGTACCGTATCCGCAAGAGGTGTCGGTACGAGAAAGATAGCGATTCCAGCTGAGGGGTTTATGCGCATCGGCGAGAGGGCGCCGCGGAAAGCGTCGAATTTCTCCGCCCCGGTCGTGACGTAGGGGATGCCCTCGCTCTCGAGGAGTCCTTTGACAACCACTACCTCGGTGGGATCGGCGGTTTCGAAGACTGGCTCGACCTCGGTGTAATGGCTCTGGTCGCGAGGCAGATCGGCGGTCGGTGGCAGTGTGTCTACGAGATACTCACCGCACACCGGGCAGGTCGTGACACCCGCAACATACTCTCCGTGGGTTCCGGTGGCGATGAAGTCGGGGCACTTGGAGTTGGTGCAGTACATAGCGTATGGATTATGCCTTCTCTTCCGGCGCGAGTCCAACGGCCGCCGGAATGTGGTTCAATCTTTCTCGTGACGTGTGCTTCGTACCTCGATATCTATGCCTCGACCGGTCCGCCGGTCGACGACCTCGCGCGGGAGGCGTGGCTGATGGACCGGGCCGCCGAGGGCCGGATCTCGGTCTTTCTGACCTCGTGGGAGGCGCCGGTCGTGGTCCTCGGTTACGCACAAAAGCCCGAGGAGGCCGATCTCGAGTGGTGCCGTGGTCAAGGCGTGCCGGTGCTGAGGCGTCTGACCGGAGGTACCGGCGTGATCCACTGTGGCGATCTCGGCGTTGGTCTGGCGTTGCCGATGCAGCATCCGTGGGCAAAGGGAATCGTCGGCCTGTACGGACGATTCCTGGAGGTCCTTGAGCCGGCGCTGCGAACGTTGGGTTCTGAGGCGACGCGGCTTTCCAATCCAACTCGGGCGAGCCGGGTGCGCTCGCCGATCTGCTTTCTCGATCAGCTTTCGGACACCCTGGTGGTTGACGGAAAGAAGGCTGTTGGTTGTGCCCAGACACGGCGCGGTGGCGCGGTCCTGATCCACGCTGCGATTCAGCTCGGTCTCGACCCGGGGCTCTACGCTCGTGTTTTCGGTGTGGATGAGGACGAGATTCGGTCGGGACTCTCTCCGGCACTACCGGGTGCCGATTGGCGTCAGGTGGGCGATGCCGTGGTCAGCGGTCTCAGCGACGCCCTTGGCCTCGAGGCCCGGATGCGTTCCCTTGAACCGCTTCCAGGTCGATATCTCGAGCCGTACAGGACATCCCGATGGTCGCCGGTGTTGTTGGGAGAGTGATAACTGCTTCGAGGCGGTCTTCTGCAAACACCCTTCCCGAGAGGATGCCAGGCACGCCGATTCGCTGTTACGGGTTGGAGCCGAAACAACGCACTTCCGTGAATCGGGATGCCAGGCACCTCCGGTGATCGCGCCCTTGCCTCGCAGTCCGCATCGCGGGTGGATGGAAATCCGAAATCCAAAATCCGAAATCCGAAATCCGAATTCAGGTTCGGGCGCGGGCACGGGCTCGGGCTGGACCGAAATACCCTGATACCCTAAATTGTTGCCATAGATGAATCGAGAATTTGGAGGGGGAGCTATATGCCTCGAACGAAGGTGTATGAAGCGGTGACGGAGCGGCTGGAGATCCTCGATACCGAGGGCAGGGTGGACACAGACCTGATGCCCGAGATGGATCCCAGTCGCGTCCGGGATCTGTACCGCGACATGGTGTTGATGCGCACCTTCGATTCCAAGGCACTCAAGCTGCAACGACAGGGACGGATGGGCACCTGGCCACCGATCAAGGGCCAGGAAGCGATTCAAGCCGGCGTAGCGCTCGCAATGGGTGACAACGATTGGCTGATTCCGGCCTTCCGCGAGCACGGGATCATGGTCCTGCGCGGAGTTCCTCTCCACCTCGTTTTCGCCTACTGGGCGGGGGACGAGCGCGGTTCTTCGTATCCCGAAGACGTCCGTTGTTTCCCGGTCGCGGTTCCTGTAGGAAGCCAGTGGCAGCACGGCACCGGTGTTGGGCTTTCTCTCAAATTGCGGGAAGAGGACGCAGTGGCTGTGACCTTTGGTGGTGATGGGTCAACCTCCGAGGGCGATTTCCATGAGGCGGTCAACTGCGCCGGGGTCTTCGGAACCAAGACGGTCTTTGTGATTCAAAACAACCAGTGGGCGATCTCGGTACCCCTGCACAAACAGACCGCGGCCGAGACCCTCGCACAGAAGGCGCACGCCTACGGTATCCCCGGGATCCAGGTCGACGGCAACGATGTTTTTGCGGTCTATGCCGCGGCCTCCGAGGCCATCGAGAGGACGAGGCGCGGTGATGGGCCGTACCTGATCGAGGCGGTCACCTACAGACTCGGCGACCATACGACCGCCGATGACGCCAGCCGTTACCGTCCGGACGAGGAACTCGAAAAATGGGAAGGTCGTGACCCGATCCTCCGCCTCCGTCGCTATCTGAATGAACAGGGACTCTGGGATGACGATCAGGAGACGGTACTGCTCGAGGAGGCGACGGGCTGGGTCGATGGTCAGGTCAAAATTCTCGAGGAAATGGAACCGCAGGCCCCCGAAGAGATCTTCACCTCGATGTATGCGGCCATGCCACCACACGTGGTTGAACAAATGCAGTCGCTGATCGAGGAGGTGCAGTCGTGAGCGCGCAGAACGCAGAAGGTCGAGCGTTGCACGCGGTCCCAGAGGTGGCGACCGAGAAGTTGACGATTGCGCAGGCGGTTCGCGACGCAATGCTCGAGGAGATGGAAAACAACGACCGGGTCATTGTTCTCGGCGAGGATGTTGGTGTCGACGGCGGAGTGTTCCGGGCGACCGAGGGTCTGATCGAACGCTTTGGCACGGAGCGGGTGATCGATACGCCGCTCGCCGAGAGCGCAATCATCGGCATGTCGGTCGGGCTCGCTGCGACCGGGTTCCGGCCAATCGCCGAGATCCAGTTCATGGGCTTTGTCTACCCGGCCATCAACCAGCTCTTTGGCCACGCCGCACGGATGCGAAACCGCACTCGCGGACGGCTGAGCTGCCCAATGGTGGTTCGTATGCCGTACGGCGGTGGTATCCACCCTCCCGAACATCATTCTGAAAGTTACGAGGCACTATTCCTCAACACACCAGGCTTTAAGGTTGTGGTGCCGTCGAACCCCTATGACGCCAAGGGGCTGCTGGTTTCCGCGATCCGCGACGATGACCCGGTGCTCTTTATGGAGCCGAAGCGGATCTATCGGGCTTTTCGCGAGGCGGTGCCCTCGGAGAGCTTCACAGTGCCACTCGGTAAGGCCGACATCGCCCGCGAGGGCACCGACGTGACGTTGATCGCGTGGGGCGCGATGGTCCGGGTTTGTCTCGACGCCTCCGAAGTGCTCGCCCGCGAAGATGTCAGCGCCGAGGTGGTTGACCTGCGCACCCTTAATCCGCTCGATCGCGAAACGATGATTGAAAGCGTAGTCAAGACCGGGCGCGCCGTGGTCGTTCACGAGGCGGTGCGCACAGGCGGATTCGGGGCCGAGATCGTGGCCCAGATCAGCGAGCACGCATTGCTTCAGCTCGAGGCTCCGATCGAGCGGGTCACCGGCTTCGATGTAGTCTTCCCGCTTGCGCAGAACGAGAAGCACTACCTGCCATCGCGTCAGCGAGTGGTCAAGGCGGTCGAGAAGGTCCTCACCTTCTGATATCAAGGCTGAATCGGCTACCATATGGGCCGAAGCCGGACGAAAAAATCCAGAAAAGAGGCTGAGAGATGGCGTTCGTTTTCAACTTCCCCGATGTGGGCGAGGGGATCCACGAAGGACGGGTTGTGGAGTGGCTGGTTGCAGAGGGCGACACGGTCGCCGAGGACCAGGCGATGCTCAAAGTCGAGACCGACAAGGCAGTGGTCGAGCTGCCGTCGCCTCGCACCGGCACCGTCCTAAGGTTGCACGCCGCTGCCGATACCGCGATATTCGTTGGCGACGCCTTGGTGACCATAGGTTCGCCCGACGAGGAGCTGCCCGAGGACGATACGTCGGTGGTCGAAAGTCATTCCGCTCCTGCACCTGCTCCCGTGGCGGTCGAAACAGAGGCTTCGGCAACGCATGCAGTCGCGGCCCGACGTCCGCTGGCAACCCCGCGTACTCGCACCCTGGCGCGCAAGCTGGGCGTAGAGCTCTCGCAGATCGTCGGTTCCGGTTCGGGAGGTCGGATCACCGACGAGGACGTTCAGCGTGTCGCTGATGGCGGAGGTGCGGCCCAATCTCAACCGGTGGCACCGGTTGGAGTCGTGGCGGCGACTGCCGATGGCGAGGTGGAGCGCGTTCCGATCACCCATTTGCGGAAGATCATCGCCAACGCGATGCGCGCGTCCAAGCACAACGCCGCTCACGTCACCCATGTCGACGAAGCTGACGTCACCGATCTCATGGCCCACTATCGTCGTGCCAAGCCGGTGATCGAGGAGAGAACCGGCGTTCGTTTCACCCTTCTGCCCTTCTTTATCAAGGCGCTGGTCGCGACGCTCCAGAAGTACCCGATCTTCAATGCTTCGGTCGATGAAGAGCAGCAGGAGATCTTGTTCAAGAAGTACTACAACATCGGTGTTGCGGTCGACACCCCGGAAGGTCTGATCGTGCCGGTGATTCGTGACGCCGACCGCAAGGACATGGTCGAGCTGGCGGCCGAGGTGGCCGACAAAGCCGAACGCGCCCGTTCGCGGCAACTCGCGCTCGACGAGATCAGGGGCGGCAGCTGCACCCTCACCAACATTGGACCGCTGGGTGGGGTCTTCGCAACGCCGATCATCAACCAGCCGGAACTGGCGATCGTCGGGCTGCACGCGATCAAGGAAAGGCCTGAAGTGGTGGACGGCGAAATCGCGATCCGCAAGATGATGTATCTCAGTATCTCTTTTGACCACAGGTATATCGATGGCGCCGAAGCGGCGAGATTCATGAGCGACATGGTGCGCCTGGTCTCCGAGCCGATGGTGCTGATGGCGAGGTTGTAATGGTTGTTGGTTCTGTTTCCCGCGGTTGTCAGGTGGTGGTGATCGGCGCCGGTCCCGGCGGCTATGTGGCAGCGATCCGGCTCGCCCAACTCGGCAAAGACGTGATTCTGGTTGAGAAAAACCAGACCCTCGGAGGGGTCTGCCTCAACGTCGGTTGCATCCCTTCCAAGGCTTTGATCCACGTCTCGGAGCTCGCCTACGAGGTCCAGCACGCTGAGAACATGGGCCTTTCGGTCAAAGACGTAACAGTCGATCTGCCGAAGATGGTGGAGTGGAAAGACGGCATTGTCGAGCGTCTCACCTCGGGTGTCGCTTTTCTGTGCAAGCAAAACGGCGTCGAGGTGGTGCACGGCGCTGCCGAATTCGTCTCCGACCGTACGCTCGTAGTGGCCTCGGAGGAGGATCGGGTCGAGATCGAGTTCGAACAGGCGGTGATCGCCACCGGTTCACGACCGATGGCACTCGATGGTTTTCCGCATGATGGCAAAAAGATCATCGGCTCGACAGAGGCTCTTTCGTTGCAGGAAGTACCCCAACGGCTCGTGATCATCGGCGCAGGCTATATCGGTCTCGAACTTGGCACTGTCTATGCGAAGCTCGGTTCCGATGTGTCCATAATCGAGTTTCTGCCCAAGGTGGCGCCGGATCTCGATCCGGAAGTCGGCAAGGCCCTCACCCGCCAGTTGAAAAAACTCAAGGTCAAGCTCTATCTCAGCCACCGAGCCGAGACCTTCGAACCCGGCGACCCATCGATCGTGGTCGCTCGTGGCTCGGAGGGCGAGGAATTGCGGCTCGAGGCCGACGTGGTGATGATGAGTGTGGGCCGGGTGCCCAACATCGAGGGCCTCGGACTCGAAGCGGCGGGTGTCACGACCGACGAAAAGGGTTTCATCGTCGCCAACGATCGCATGCAGACCAACGCTCCGGGCATCTACGCCATCGGCGATGTGGTCGGCGGCGCCCTGCTGGCCCACAAGGCCTATCAAGAGGCCAAGGTCGCGGCCGATGTCATCGCGGGCGAACCGGCGGCCTTCGACAACGTGGTGCCGGCGGTGATGTACACCGATCCTGAGGTAGCGTGGGTCGGTCTCGGAGAGGTGGAGGCGACCGCGGAGGGCTACAACGTGGTCACCGGTACGTTCCCATTCAAGGCCTCGGGCCGAGCCATGTCTCTCGATTCGACCGACGGCTTCGTCAAGGCGATCGCCGATGCGGATACCAAACAGCTGCTCGGTGTCATCGCCGTCGGGCGTGGGGTCAGCGAGTTTATCGGTGAGGCGACCCTCGCACTCGAAATGGGCGCCTTCCTCGAGGACGTGGCGCTGACCATTCATCCCCACCCGACGATGTCGGAAGCGCTACAGGAAGCGATCGAGGGTGCGCTCGGGCAGGCCGTCCACATGGTGAACAAGTAGCGCCTTCGGCGCTCATTTCGGATTTCGGATTTCGAATTTCGGATTTTCCAACCGCCCCCAGGGTGTGAGACTTGGGTCTGTGGACAGAAATCCGAGATCCGGAATATTCACGGGTGGATGAGCGCTATTTCCGAATTCCGAATTCCGAATTCCGAATTGATTCCCTGCTAATCTGTCATCCTCGAAGGGAGCGTCTTCATGAATCCCACGCGACCGGGTGCGGGCTGGATTGAGGTGATCGCCGGCCCGATGTTTTCTGGCAAGTCGGAGGAACTGATTCGGCTTCTCAAAAGGGCGATGATCGCCAGGCAGCGGGTCCAGGTTTTCAAACCCAAGCTCGACAACCGCTACTCAGAGGGCGATGTGGTCTCCCACTCGCAGATGCGGGTGCCCTGTGAGCTCGTGGATCGGGCCGAGGAGATCATGCCGCGCCTCGACCCCCGGACGGAGGTCGTGGGTATCGATGAGGCGCAGTTCTTCGACGATGAGCTGCCGGGGGTATGCGGACACCTGGCCAACCTCGGCAAGAGGGTGATCGCTGCCGGTCTCGACATGGATTACCGGGGGAAACCCTTCGGGCCGATGCCCGAGCTGTTGGCGGTGGCCGAAGAGGTGCACAAAATCCACGCCATCTGCACGAGCTGCGGGTCGCCGGCAGCCTATACCCAGCGGTTGATCGAAAGCGACGAGCTGGTCGTGGTTGGCGCGACGGGGGCCTACGAGGCCCGATGCCGGCGCTGTCACGAGCCGGATGGGGCACCGCCCGCGAGCGAGCCCTGGCTCATCCCGCCAGCCGGCGAGGAGCAGAAGGTTTGACGCTGAAACCACGTCTCGGCCTTCGATCGTGGTGGATTACGGGCGCGATTCTCATCGCTATCGCGGTCGCGATTTCAGCCATCTTTCCCGAATCAGGTTTCGGTGTCTTTCTGACAGTTGTCGCCTGGATCTGGTTTGCGATCACCCTGTGCCTCCTGGCTTGGCGATTGTGGCGCTGGATGACCTACCGGGTCGGCGTTCGCCTCTTCATTACCTATCTCCTGGTTGGAGTGCTGCCACTGTTCTTCGCGACAGCCTTTGCGGCCATCGGCCTGTACATTGAGATGGGACAGTACACCTCGGTTCGGGTCGGTTCCGAGTTTGACCGCTTCGGTTGGTCGTTGCTGGACGATTGTGAAGACGTGATTGAAATCGCCTCCGACTCGGGCTCTGAAGCGGCATTCTCGGCAATCGACGAGCTCGCTTCTGATCCCCCGGACCCGTTGTCGAGGGTCTTCTGGTGGGCTCGAATCGGAGACCGGACGAAGACGGTCGGCGGTGACCTGGAAAATCTTGAATTCGAATGGCTGCCGGAGGGCTCCTCCTGGCCGATGGCCAGCCAGGGAGAGACCACATACTCGGTGACGGCGTTCCGATCGCCTTCGGGTGACCGGGTGGCCGCTCTCATACCCTTCGACGATCTCACCGCCTCCGATCTGAGCTCGAAATGGTGGTTTGACGTAGCCTTCCTCGGCCTCGATGAAGCCCGCGTGAGCGTGGCGGAGGGTGGGGAGGACGAAACGAGCGATGAACCCTCTGATACCTCGAGCGACAGTGCACTCAATATTTCGATCGACGGTAATCGGGTTTCCAATGACGAGCTCTGGCCACAGTGGACAGAAGGTGGAAAGGGGTTCTTTTCTCAACCGTATGTGGTCTGGTTCCGGGTCGTGGTCGATCTGGTCTCTCTCGATTCGGGTGAGGCCCTCGAAGGTACGAACCAAGTCGCCTTGCTGCGCACGTCACCGCGCAACGTTTGGGATGACTTCACCCTGTCGAGATACGAGCTCGCCACCGAGCTGTGGGGCGCGGTTGCGGCGCTTGGTCTCTTCTTCCTCTTCTGCTACGGCCTTGCGATGGCCACTTCGGCGGCCATGATCCTTTCGATCACCCGATCGACGTCGAGGCTGACGGTTGGGGCCCGTGCGATCGAACGCGGCGATCTCGACTACCGGGTGCCGGTGAAGAGGCACGATCAATTGGGCGACCTCGCACGGACCTTCAATCATATGTCGGACTCGGTGCAGTCGATGCTGTCCGACGTGGCGGAGAAGGAACGTCTCGCGCGGGAACTCGAGCTGGCGCGCGAGATCCAGGAGAGCCTCCTGCCGGCCAGTCATCTCGAGGTTGGGCCGATCAGTGTGCGCGCCACCTTCCAGCCCGCGACCGAGGTGGGCGGCGATTATTTCGACGTCTTTCCCATTTCAGAAGACAAGTTGGTGGTGGCGATTGGAGACGTCGCCGGCCATGGACTCTCCACCGGCCTCCTGATGGCAAGCCTCAAGTCCTCGGTGGCGGCGTTGGTTCACGAGGGCTACGGCGGGACGGACCTCATCGCCAAGGTCAACCACCTGTTGACGGAGCACGGCCGGGGTCGAACAATGGTTACGCTGGCGGTGGTCGAGATCGAGCTCGACGAGGGGCGGTTGGTACTCGCCAATGCCGGCCATTGTCCACCCCTCCTCATCCACCCGGACGGAAGGTTGCAAGAACTCCTTGCGGGTTCTCCGCCGATGGGCAGCCGCCTCTGCCTTCCCGAATCGTTGGAAAGTACTTTCTCAGTTGGCAGCCGCCTCGTCCTTTACTCCGACGGGCTGGTGGAGGCTGTCTCGCCCGCTGGCGAGCCGTTTGGCTACGACCGCCTCGAAGAGGTTGTTAAGGCCGCTGCGGGCCTCTCGGGCTCCAGATTGACAAAGACCATCCTCGACGCCTTGGCGGAGCACTCGGATGGCGTCCCAGCGGCCGACGACCTGACAATCCTGGTCGTGGAACGCAACGCTTCAAGCTAGCTCGCATTCGTCGTATGATGGGATGGATATGATCACCGACCTCAAACCTGGGATGAACGTGTGGCGCTTCCGTCTTCGGCGGCAGCTCGCACACGGCGGCATGGGGTCGGTATGGGCTGCGTGGGACGAGCGGCTCGATCGTGAGGTCGCGCTCAAGTTGCTTCCCAGGATTCTGGTGACGGAACCGGCGGCGGAGGCACGATTCAAGCGCGAAGCGCTCGCCATGGCCAGGCTGCAGCATCCGAACGTGGTCAGTATTTTCGATCTCGGCACCTTTGACCCGGGTGTTGGGGAGGAACTGCCCTATCTCGTAATGGAGCTGATCCGCGGGCGCTCGCTCAACGAGCTGATAGCCGACGGCCCGATGCCAGCGAGAAAGGCTGCACGCGTCATCGAGCAAGCGAGTCTTGCGCTCGCTGCCGCGCACGAGGTTGGCGTGGTCCACCGCGATCTCAAGCCCTCCAACATCATGGTCTCGGACGGCGGCCACGTGACCGTCCTCGATTTCGGGCTTGCTCGTCTGATGCAGCGTGAGGGCGAAACTCCGATCGAATCCCTGACGTCGCCCGGGATGGTCCTCGGCTCGTGCCCCTACATGGCACCGGAACAGGCACTGGGAAAGGGCGTATCCCCGGTATCCGACGTTTTTTCATGTGGCACCGTTCTCTACGAATCGTTGTCCGGAGTCCGTACGTTCGAAGGGCAGACGCCACTCGAGGTGCTGCAGGCAGTCGTGCGTTCGGAGTATCGCCCTCTCTCCGAGGTAGCGCCGCAAACGCCCCAGGATTTGGTGGCGGTTGTCGACCGGTGTCTGGAACGTGAACCTGAGCGTCGCTATCGCTCATGCGCTGATCTTGCCAGAGACCTTGCGATCTTCCAGGGCACCGACGATGTGAGCCTCGCAGAGGCGCCGACACTGACTATCAGCTCCGGCAGGCTGGAGGCCGTGTCTGCGCGCCGGCGGAGGCTCGCCATTCGCGTCACAGGGATAGCCGCGGTGGCGGCTGCTGTCGGAATTGCCGTTGGCGCCCTTATCGGACGTGTCGGCACTGAGGCGAGACGCCCGGACCCGGGACGGTGGCAGGTCCGCTCTCTGATGGATACGGTGGGAAATCTGAACGACCCTGACTGGAGCCCGGCGGGGGATGAGATCGTCATCGCCCGAAACCATGCCGGCAATAGCGAAGTGATTGCGGTTGAGGCCGCCACAGGTATCACGCGGAGCGTACTCACGGGAGATCCCGGGACAGGGCTCGGATTGCCTCAATACTCTCCCGACGGCAAGGCACTGTTGATCGAGGCCGTGGCGGCTGGTGAATCGTTGTTGCGGGTCGTTCCAACAGTCGGCGGTCCGCCGATAACCGAGGTCGTCAACTCGGGAGGTGGGAGCTGGTTGGACTCCGACAGTTTTCTCTTTTCGCGCGAGGACGTGGATACTGGTTTCAGCCTTTACCGGTTCTCGGTCGGCCGGCGAGAGGCGGTCCGGGTTCGGGATTCCGAATCTGATCTTTCGTGGTATCGGGCCCTCGCTCGACCCGGTGGTGGATTCGCCATCCTGGAAGGTCCTGCCGGGCAACCAAACAGTCTTTTCGTGGCCAGTAGTCTTTCGGACCAGGCTCGCAGCTGGTTGGCTCCTGGAGAGCAGATTTACGGAATCGACTGGACCAACTCGGGCCGCTCACTCGTGGCATCGGTGAATGGCCACCTCGTTCGGGTTGACGAAGATGGTGCTTCACCGGTGGTCCCGCGGGTGGATCGCCTGTGGTATCCCTCCTTGTCACCCGACGGAAGAAGTCTGGCTGTCGTTCGCCGCAACACCACCAACGATCTGGTTGCGGTGGACCCGAACGGCAAAGGTTGGAATTGCTTGCTCTGCGGGGTCTCGAACAGCGGGTGGGGGAGCGTGGATTCCGGCGGTTCCGTTGTCTACCGACGCTATGTCGCCGGAAGTGCGACCCTGTTTCTACGTGACCCCTCGGGGTCCGAGGTGGCGCTCACCAAACCGGGCGAAGATGCATCGTGTCCCTCGGTTTCACCCGATGGCGCTCGATTGGCTTATCTGGCACAGGATCAGGATGAGGGCGCCGCCCTCAGGGTGGTGTCGCGAAGTGGCGGCCAACCGGTGACCCTCGCCACAGATGTCGAAGCTTCGGAATATCCGAGCTGGTCGCCGGACGGACGCTATCTGACCTTCGCCGCCGGTTCGCCGATCCGAGTGTGGGTGGTCTCGGCCGCGGGCGGTGAACCACAGGAGGTCACCCCGTCGGGAGGTGATTACCCGCAGTGGAGCCCGGACGGGCGTTGGATCGCCTACTCGGTCTGGAGCCAGGACTCTGATCCAGATCAGGGAGCCTGGGTGGTGCCTGCCGACGGCGGTGCACCGCGAAAAGTGGGCGACGAACCGACGCGGCTGATCTGGAGCCGCAGTGGCCGCTTCCTTTGGCAGCTTCGCCGTGCCGGCGACAGGATCGAGCTATGGGAATCGGTGCCCGGGGTCTGGACCTGGACCCATCGATCTACTCTCGATCTTGGATTCCCGGCAGCGTCGCATCTCGAACACCTTCCGCTGACGGTGAATCCGATATCTGGCGACCTGGTCATGAACCGGCGAACAACCCTCAGCGGATTGCTGGTTTTCGACGGCCTCGACCCCGATCGCTGGTAGGTTCTTTCTCCTCATCGAGATGTTTAACTTGCTATTTCTTAATAACTTGACGAGTTATCCGGCACCATTTGGTGGTGCGGAATTAGTGCCGGGTGGAATGAACCGGACCTGTGAATCGTATATGTCACAGGAATGTCGATCTTGATCAGTCCTTGTGACGGTGGTAGATTCGGCAGGCGCCGGATGTCCTGTCGGGCTGATCCGGAGAACTTGGAGGATAGAGATGAAGAGACAGATTCTTTGGATCGCAATTGTTCTGGCAGCGGTAGCGGTTTCGTCCAGCGCCTTTGCTGGAGATCATGAGTATGTTGGGGCCGCGAAGTGCAAGATGTGCCACAAGGTGCAGTACGCGTCGTGGGAAGGCACAAAGCACGCCAAGGCAACCGAGACGGCCAAGGCCGGAACCGAACGTGAGTGGAGCGCGGACTGCGCGAAATGCCACGCCACCAATGCCAGCGAGGAGTTCGCGGGTGTCCAGTGCGAAGCCTGCCATGGACCGGGTGCTGATTTCAAAAAGATGAGCATCATGAAGGATCGCGACGCCGCGATTGCGAACGGCCTCGTGGTTCCGACCCAGGCGACCTGCGATGGTTGTCATACGGGTGACGATCACGCCAAAAAAATCGTTTTGGCCGACAACCTCGACAACAAGGATGCGATCCACGAGTTCAAAAACCCCCCGGGCGAATAAGCGTCGGGTTCAATAGTTTCGTTCAAGCGCGGCTTCGGCCGCGCTTTTTTTTGCTCGTCCGCAAACCTGAGATACTGGATGCTAGATGCTCGATCTGCCCACCCGGGCTGTACGGCTATTCGGGTAGACGGCTATTCGGCACATACTGTTGACAATGCCCTCGCCGATCCGGGTCGTCTCGCCGTAAAGCCGTAAAGCCGTAATAGCCGTATAGCCGTATAGCCCTGGGTCCGTGCTTGGCAACGCGCTTCTCGCCGTGTATCGTTTCGTGACGCCATAGGAGGCTTATGCCCACCCAGGATCGATCGGCTGCCATATCGCTCGACGAGGCGCGACATCGTGCTGGGCTGAATGCATTTCCTGAAAACGTCCGCCCTGGTCGCCTGGGCGGCGTCGGGCTTGAGCCCGAGTTCTTCCCAATTGTCCGAGATGCAATGGGACGCCCTCAGAAGCGTCTCGTGTTGACCCAGGCCGACGGTAACGGGGTGCTCGAGGTGGTTGACGAACTCGCCGCGTCCGATGACCGCATTGATTCCCGCCGTGGCGGGCCGCCCGGTCCTGTGGAGTACCCGGTCGAGGGCGGGGGACGTTTGACATTCGAGCCGGGCGGTCAGGTGGAGCATTCGACGGCTGTTTTCCCAAGCGTTGCCAGCGTGTGCTCTGACGTGAAAGATGTCCTCGGTCGTTTACGCGTCGCTTTTGGGCGCCACGATGTCTCTCTCGCGGCCATTGGTGTCGACGTCTGGAATGATGTCGAGACGGTTCCTCAGCAACTTCGGGCCGGGAGGTACACCGCACAGGCCGCCTACTACCGACAGCGGGGTCACTGGGGTGCGGTGATGATGCGGCACACCGCGAGCCTCCAGATCAACCTCGACCTCGGACCCGAGGGCGTGTGGCAGGAGCGGTGGTTGTTGGCCAATCTGGTAAGCCCGTTGATGACCGCCACCTTTGCCTCGAGTCCGGGTCTCGGTGCGGTCTGCAGCCGCGCCCGAGCCTGGCAGGAGCTTGATCCGACCAGGAGTGGCTTCCCACGCCTCCTGGTGGAGGGTCCCGGAGACGACCCGCGTCGCGAGTGGGGCCAGGCCGCGCTCGAGGCCGATGTGATGATTTATCGCGTCGATAGCGACCACTTCGAACCCGGTTGTGTTGGTTGCAGCTTCGAGAAGTGGATTCTCAACGGCCACCCGCGCTGGGGCTGGCCGACGATCGATGATCTCGAGTACCACCTCACGACGCTCTTCTTCGAGGTTCGGCCTCGAGGATTCCTCGAACTTCGAGCAGGCGAGGCATTGCCAGACCGGTGGCGTGTTGTGCCGGTAGCCCTGACCGCGGCCCTGCTTTATGACGACGGCGCCCGGACAGCGGCACTCGATCTGTTGCTCGACCACCGAGTGGAGCTGCCGGAAATATGGGGGAGGGCGGCGATCGACGGTGTCAGAGATCCTGAGTTGAGGGATCTGGCCTGCAAACTGTGGGAAATTGGTCTTGCTGGCGCGCGAGCGCTGCCATCTGGATACATCGAAAACGATGAAATCGCAGCCGTCGAGGCATATCTCGAGCATTACACAGCGCGTGGTCGCATGCCGACGGATGAAGTGTTGGAGCTCCTTGCCGAGGACCCGGCGCGAGCGCTGGAGTGGGCAAGTCTAGAGCCTGACGGCCGAGACTATTCGGGTAGACGGCTATACGGACCTTCGGCACTCTCCGGACTCGCCACTTAATCTCTTTGACCCGCCGTGACGCGCTGGAAATGGCGAACGATCGAGGGTGTGGTCGACTGATTCGAATTATGTTGTAAATCGCCGAGCGCAAAGGACGCGTCGCACCGGAGAATGCCAAAACCATCTCTAAATGAAATCTTTGAGTTCTTTGCGTCTTCGGTTCCAAAGTTGATTACGTTGGTTTGACTTTGCCTCAAGCGGGAGCTCAACCAATCTATTTCTTCATGCGGTCACCTCCACCAACCCTCACAGTTCTTCTACGCTATTCTCGTGGCGTCCCGAGGAGGAAATGCGATGCTGTTTGATTCCGAAATCGACCGTGCGATCCGTTCCGGCACGCCGTTGACCAAGACGGAACCGTGGACAGCGCTCCAGAAGCACCACCGCGAGATAGGCGAAGTGCAGATGAGGGAGCTTTTCTCAGCTGATCCGGGCCGCTTTGATCGTTTTTCTCTCGACTTCGACGGGCTGCTCTTCGACTACTCGAAAAACCGAATCAACGAAACTACGGTGGCCCTTCTGGTTGACCTCGCGCGAGCGAGCGGTGTGCCGGAAGCGGCGCACGCGATGTTCGCGGGCGAAAAGATCAACTGGACGGAAGACAGAGCAGTGCTCCATGTAGCGCTGCGCAACCGCACCGGCGCGCCGATCGAGATTGACGGTGAGGACGTCATGCCCAAGGTGAACGCAGTCCTCCAGAAGATGAGAGGATTTTCGGAGGCGGTTCGCTCGGGCCAGTGGCTCGGCTTTACCGGCCGACCGATCACATCGGTTGTCAACATCGGCATTGGCGGTTCGGATTTGGGACCAGCCATGATCTGCGAGGCGTTGACGCCATACTGCGACGGCCCACAGGTCCGGTTCATATCCAACGTCGATGCGACCGATTTTGTCGAAAAGACCCGCGGTCTCGACCCCTCTGAGACCCTCTTTGTCGTTGCATCAAAGACTTTTACGACACAAGAAACCATGACCAACGCGAATACCGCGCGTCGCTGGCTGGTCGATGCTCTCGGTGACGATGCCGCGGTAGCGCGCCATTTTGTGGCGCTCTCCACCAATCACGATGCGGTAGAGGCGTTCGGGATAGATCCTGATTGCATTTTCGAGTTCTGGGATTGGGTGGGAGGCCGCTACTCGAGCTGGTCGGCGATCGGTCTGACGGTGGCGCTGGCGGTAGGATTCGATCGGTTCACGGAGCTCCTCGAGGGCGCCCATACGGTCGATCGGCACTTTATCGAGGCTCCGCTCGAGGAGAACATCCCAGTCCTCATGGCGATGCTCGGCGTCTGGTATCGGAATTTTTTCGGTACTTCGACGAGGGCGGTGCTGCCGTATGACCAGTACCTCCGTCGGTTCCCGGCATACCTCCAGCAGGGGGATATGGAGTCGAACGGCAAGTCGGTTGACCGCGAGGGGAACCCGGTCAACTACCAAACCGGCGCCGTGGTGTGGGGCGAGCCGGGTACCAACGGCCAGCACGCCTTCTATCAGTTGATCCATCAGGGAACCGAACTCGTGCCGTGCGATTTCATCGGGGTTATCAACTCTCACAACCCGATCGGCGACCACCATCGAAAGCTGATCGCCAACTGTTTCGCTCAGAGCGAGGCCTTGATGCTGGGGCGGACTGCCGCCGAGGTGATCCAAGAGCTTCTCGTTCGCGGCCTCGACAAAGAGGAGGTCCGGGCGCTCGCGCCGCACAAGATCTTCGAGGGTAACCGCCCGACCAACACGATCCTCCTTGACCGTGTGACGCCGCGATCGCTTGGCATGCTCGTGGCTCTCTACGAGCACGAGTTTTTCGTTCAGGGCGTGGTGTGGCGGGTCAATAGCTTTGACCAGTGGGGGGTGGAGCTAGGTAAGGTCCTGGCGGGGAAGATCCTCGGTGAAACCAAGGACCTGTTCACGAATGGGGATGCCGATCTCTCGCACCATGACGCTTCAACGCGAGCGTTGATGGAACGCTTCGCTGCCCGCCAGGATGGCGACTGAACCACGGAGACACAGAGGACACAGAGAGTTGCCCACAGATCACCCAGATAACCCAGATGAGTACAGATGCGTGCAATCGGATAAACCGCAGATAACGCAGATCAACGCAGATCCACCCACTCGAAAAAAGAACTCAGAGACGCAAAGGCGCAGAGACGCAGAGAGAGCGATGCTGAACCCGTGTTGCGATGCTGAAGATTGTCGGCAGAACGACAGGCATTCCGAATTCCGAATTCGAGCCCCTGTGGTGATTCGTCCGACCGGGTTAGAATGCGGGCTCCCGTTCAGGGAATCGGAGGATTGATGACTCTCATTCGCGTTGCGCACTCGCCGGACTCGGACGACGCTTTCATGTTTTACGCATTGGCCAAGGAACTCATCGATACAGGCGATCTGCGCTTCGAACACGTGCTTTCAGATATCGAAAGTCTCAACCGTGAGGCCTTCGAGGGAACTTACGAAGTGACCGCGGTATCAATTCACGCCTATGCGCATCTCGACGACCGCTACGCCCTGCTCGGATCCGGTGCGTCGATGGGCGACGGATACGGTCCGGTGCTGGTGGCACGCGAGGCGGTTGACCAGGACGAGCTTCGGGAGATGAAGGTCGCCATCCCCGGACGGCTGACATCGGCGTCGCTGGCCCTCAAAATGTGGAACCCGGCGCTGCAGACGGTGACCCTGCCCTTCGACGAGATCATGCCGGCGGTGAGCTCGGGAGAGGTCGACGCGGGAGTGGTGATCCACGAGGGCCAGCTCACCTGGCAGGACGAGGGTTTCCACAAGATCGTGGATCTCGGTGTGTGGTGGGCGGAGGAAACTGACGGACTCCCGCTGCCGCTCGGCGGCAACGTCATCCGGCGCGATCTTGGCGATGAGATGTGCTCGCGGGTCGCTGCCTTGCTCAAGCAGTCGATCCAGTACTCGCTCGAGCACCGCGAGGAAGCGCTCGACTACGCCCTCGACTACGGCCGCGGTCTCGACCGCGACAAGGCCGACCGTTTTGTCGGGATGTATGTCAACGACCTCACGGTCGATTACGGCGAGAGGGGACAGAAGGCGATGAGGACTTTTCTCGACCGCGCCTTCGAGGAGCGCCTCATTCCGAAAGTTCCGCAGCTCGATTTTCTGTGACCACGAGGCGCCAGGCCGCGATCGCGCCCACCAGCGCCGCGGCCGCGAGTACGCCCCAGGCGACGGCCCATCCTCCGAGATGATCGCGAATGGCACCCGCTGCCGCGGGCCCGGCGATGTTGCCGAGGTTTGAAAAGGCGGTGATGAAGCCAAATGCAAACCCGATTCGTGCTGCCGAGACCAGAACCGCAGGCAGGCTATAGGTGGCTGTTGCCACCGTTGCGAATGTCACACCAACCAGAAGCATCGCCGGGATCGGAGGAATGACTCTCAGCGCCATTCCAACGAGGACACCGCACAAGATGAGTTGACCGGCGAGGAGCCAGGGCGCGGCCCGGCCGGTCCGGTCGATGATCGCCCCCGCGAGGGGGGCCAGGAAGAGGGCGACCCATGGGATCAGGCTGACGGTCAACAGAGCTGATCCGCCGCCACCGGCCCACTCGGGGGCGAAAGTGAAAATCGAAGCGTAGGCGGCAAAGAAGAGCAACCACGATACGGCGAGCGCGACCAGAGGTGCGCTGATCCGGCGCTCCACACTCTGCTCCTGCGTTTCGGCTTCGCCGCGCAACTCTCTGGGAACCGCGAGGTTATGGAGCGGGACTGCCACCGCGACCAGAGCCGCCAACACCAACAGTTCACCGCGCCAACCGAAGGCGGCGAGGAGCTTGGGGTGCAACGTGAACATGGCAATCATGCTTGCCGGATAGACCGCGTTGAAAATCCCCATCGCCAGAGCGAGCTCTCGGCCGGCAAAGGCTGTGGTGACGAGGCGGGCTAGCAGCAAGTTGATGACCAGGCCGCCGACACCGAAGAGGAGTCTGCCGGCGAAGAGAGCGGCGTAATTTGGAGCGAGGGCGAAGATCAGTGCGCCGAGCCCCATCAGAGACAGCGCAAGGTTGCCGGCTGCGCGTGCCGGCCAGCGATCGACAGCCGCACCGACCGGAATCGAAAACAGAACCGCCGGCACCGAGATGGCACCCATCAGGACGCCGATTGCGAGATGGCTGAGCCCGAATCGAGTCACCAGCTCGGGGATCAACGGCGGCACCGCAAAGAAGGTCACACCGACGGCAAAGAAGCTCACAACTGTCGAGGCGAGAATCAGCCATCGCCGCGATGAGAGTTCGTTTTCCATGGCGGGAATCATACAGGCACCGCCCGCCCATTCCCCGGGCAGACGGCTATACGGCTATACGGATAGACGGCGCGAAGAATTTACGTTCTCAGAGCCGTAAAGCCGCGTGGCCGCATAGTTCTTTTGTAGGCGGGTCCTTACTGACGCCCTTCGGGGTCGTGACGCACCGTCACCAGCGAGTGGCCGATGGTCGGCGATCCCCGACCTCGTCCACATATCGCTGCCGCCGGCGGGTTCGAGGGCCCGCCAGAGCGCGATGAATCGAGCGGATTCGACTCCAGGACAAAATGGACCGACCCGTTGGCGGGCCGTAAACGACCCGCCTACAGCGATTCTCAACGCGGCGCGGACCGAGGATTGAATGCGCGATTGAACCGCTAAGGCCGCCAAGCACGCAAAGACATCGCAAGAAGACCTTTGGCGTATCGCGGACATAAGAATTTCTCTGCGCCCTTTGCGTTCTTTGCGGTTCATAGGATGGGTGGGGAAACTCGCTGAAAGCTAACGGCTGATGCCTGCGAACGGATCAGGGGACTCTTGACTATTTGAAACAAATGTTTAATATATGCGTTTGAAACAGATGTTGGAGGTCGATATGGACGCGACGATCGAACATCAATGTGAACCGCACGACTGCGAGGACACCCACGATCGGATTCTCTCGGCGGCTCAGAAGCTCTTTGCCGGCGAGGGTTTCGATGCCACTTCGGTGCGCGATATCACGAGCGAAGCGGGCTGCAACGTGGCCTCGGTCAACTACCACTTCGGCGGCAAGGACAATCTCTATCTCGAAACCTTTCGATCGATGCTCACCGTACTTCGTGACCGCCGACTCGAGTTGATGGATGAACTGAAGGCGCGCGAACCATCCCCCTCTCTCGAAGAATTTGTGGAAACTTTCGCGGACATCATGATCGAGCCATTGGTGGGGGACAGCCGCGGTCGGATGTTCCTCAATCTCGTTTCGCGGGAGATGATCGCGCCCAGGCTGCCGCACGGCGTGCTGCTCGAGGAGTTCTTCGAACCGATGATGGAACGTGCAACCGCCGCACTCGCGCGGGTTGGCCCACCACTCGACGCGGCGTCAGCTCGGCTGTGCGTGATGTCGCTCGTCGGCCAGCTGCTCCACTCTCTCAAGGCACACCACCTGCTCTCCGATCTCGGTCGTTCTGACGTGATGCCGATGCATCACTCGGAGCAGATGGCCCACTTTGTCCGTTTTTCGGTGGGCGGCATTCGCGCCTGCGCGGAACCGAACGCTATCGAAATACCCGACAAAATCGCCCCGGAGGTCCTCTCATGAGTCTTCGAATCTTCCTTCGTGTGACCGGAGTCGTTGCCGGGCTGGTGTTGGCAGTCGGTTGCACTCTCGGGCCCGACCCTGAACGTCCTACAACCGCGGCAGATGTGTCCGATTCCTACGTCTATGCCCCGGAGGAGGAAGCCGCGACGCCGCCGGAGGTGAGTCCATGGTGGCGGACCTTCGGTGACGAGACGACCACCGAACTGGTGGAGCTTGCCCTGGAGAATAATTACGACCTCCATGCGGCGGCAGCTCGTGTTCTGGAGGCTGAAGCCAACCTCCGCCGTGCCGGTGGTGCGAGGCTTCCGCAGGTCGGTTACGGTGCCAGTGCTTCGCAGCAGAAAAACTCCTTTGTGCTGCCGGAGATCGGCCGCCGGACCATCGAATCCACCACCTACTCCTACTCCTTCAATGTGTCCTGGCAGGCCGATCTCTTCGGCCGCCTCAAGAGGACTCAGCAGTCGGCATGGTCAAGCATGCTGGCCGAACAGGCAGCTCAGGAAGCAGTCGTCCACTCGGTAGTCGCCGCCGTGGTGCGCGCGCGTGTTCTGGTGGCGACCGCGCAGTGGGCCCTCGACATCACCAGGCAGATCACCTCGAGTTGGGAAGCGACGACGCGAACGGTGGAGCGGCGCTATCGCGCAGGAATTGCGGGGGCGGTCGATCTCCATCTGGCGCGAGAGAACCTGGCTTCGGCCCGCGCATCCGAAGCGACCATCGCGGGTCAGCTCGAACAGGCACGACTCGTGTTGGACGTGCTGGTCGGGCGTCGGCCCGGTTCGGCCCAGATTCTCCCGAGAACGATGCCACAGCTTCCGTCGCTCGATCCGGTGCCGCTGGGGTTGCCGGCAGCGCTGCTTGACCGAAGGCCCGACCTCCGTCAGGCGGAAATGCAGCTCTCCGCCGCCACCTTCGGCGTTGGAGCTGCTCTCGCCAACCTCTATCCCGATCTCAGTCTGACGGCTTCCGGCGGCGAGTCCGCGGATCGATTGAATGATCTCGATTTCTCGAATCTGATCTACAACATCGTCGGCAATCTGACCGGGCCGCTTTTCTCCGGCGGCCAACGTCGCGCCGACGTGGATGCCGCGAAAGCCCGTGCTGAGCAGGCTGGCGCGGTTTACGCCGGGTCCGTGCTCAATGCCCTGCGCGAGGTGGAGGATGCGCTGGTGATGGGGGAATACACGGTCGAGAGCTTCAACCTGACCACCAACCGAGTTGCCGAGGCTCGTTCGGCGGACCGTTTGGCAAAAGAACGGTACCAGCGAGGTGTCGAGACCCTTCTGACGGTCCTCGAGACCGAGCGACGCCTGCGGTTGGCAGAGCAAGCGATTATCGTCAACACGGCGGATGTGTGGAATGCGCGCATCGATCTCTTCCTGGCCCTCGGCGGCGACTGGGGCACCGACCTTCCGCAGACAGAAGACGAAACTCCAGAAGACCTCGAATCTCAGGCCATGTCCGAAATTCCTCATTCCTCATTCCTAATTCCTAATTCCAAAGAGGTGCTGTGATGTCTGCCAAATCCCTCAAGCTCATCATCCCGATTGTCGTTCTCATTGCCGGCGCCGCCGCGGCGGCGTTGATTGCCTCCGCACGCAAGGCTCCTCCACGTGTTGACCGTCCGCCACTCGGCCCGCTGGTCGAGGTTATACAGACTGAGGTTGTCGATGTGCCGGTAGTCGTTACCGGTCACGGGGAGGTCGTGCCCAGGGTGGCCGTGGACCTCATTCCTCAGGCGGCGGGTCAAGTGGTCAGAATCCACCGTTCGCTCGCAGCCGGCGGATTCTTCAAGGCCGGCGAAGTTCTGGTGGAAATCGACCCCAGAGACTACGATCTCGCGGTAGAGCGGGCCCAGGCAGCGGTGGCACGCGCTAAGGTCACGCTCGAGCGCGAACAGGCGGAGGCTGAGGTTGCGCGCCAGGAGTGGGACGGGCTTCATCCGGGCGAGGAACCGACCGGTCTCGTCATCCGCGAGCCCCAGATTCGTCAGGCCGAAGCCGAATATGCGGCCGCAGTAGCGGACCTCAACGTCGCCAAGCTCAACCTCGAGCGGACGCGCCTCACGCTGCCCTTTGATGGGGTTGTCGTTTCCGAAAGTGTAGATGTCGGCCAGTTCGTCGGTAACGGCAGCCGGTTGGCGACCGTGTATGGAACCGACGTCGTCGAGGTTCGGGTGCCCCTCGACAGCCGTGAGCTGGCATGGTTTGAGGTGCCATCCGGCCGTGGCAAGACCGGACCGCGAGTGGAGGTGAGTGTCGTGCACGGGGGTCGCAGCGTCAGGTGGGAAGGACGAGTGACCCGGATGGAGGCGCAGGTGGACCAGGTGTCGAGAATGGTCCATGTCGTTGTCGAGGTTCCGGATCCATACGAAACATCGGCCGATCGTCCAGCCTTGCTGCCGGGTACTTTTGTGGACGTGAGCATCTTCGGACGAACCTTGAACAACGTCGTCCCGGTTCCCCGCTACGCCATTCGCGATGGTCGCTCCGTCTGGGTATTCGAAGATGGAACTCTTCGTGTCCGTGAGGTCGAGGTTCTTCGTGCAGATCGTCAACAGACTCTGATCTCCTCGGGTCTCGAAGAAGGTGACCTGGTCATCGTCAGTTCACTTGACGCAGTGACCGACGGCATGACCGTTCGACCTGCCGATGGCGAAACGGGAGGGGTGGCATGAACGATAGCCGCAAGGGTCCCCTGGCCTGGTTTGCCGCCAACCATGTGGCCTCGAACATCCTGATGATCTTCATCCTGGTGTCGGGTGCATTGTCTCTTCTGACGGTCGTCATCGAGGTTTTCCCCGAGATCGAGACCGACACCGTGACGGTGAGGGTGCCCTACCGCGGTGCGTCTCCGGCCGAAGCCGAGGAGGGTGTGTGCATCCGTGTCGAGGAGGCGATCGCTTCCATCGAAGGCATCAAACGGGTCCGTTCAACTGCACAGGAAAACCTCGGTACCGTTATCGCAGAGCTGGAAGAGGATGCCGACGACACCAAGGTGCTCGACGATATCAAGGCGGCGGTTGATCGCATCGAGACCTTTCCGGTCGAGACCGAGAAACCGGTAGTCTCCGAGGTCGACACCCGGCGGCGGGTCATCACCATTGTCCTCTACGGGGAGGCCCCGGAGAAAACCCTGAAGGCGTTGGCCGAGCGGGTTCGCGATGAAGTGACAGCTCTCGAAGGCATTTCACAGGTTGAGATCGCCGGCGTCCGCAACTACGAAATCTCCATTGAGGTTTCCGAAGAGGCGTTGCGTCGATTCGGTCTCAGTTTCGAACAGGTGGCGGGCGCAGTCTCCATGTCGTCGCTCGATCTTCCGGGCGGCGCGGTCAAGACCCAGGGCGGCGAGATCCTCTTGCGCACCAAGGGCCAGCTCTATCGCGGTGCCGAGTTCGAGGACATCGTGGTCGTGACCAGATCTGACGGCACCCGTGTCTATCTCTCCGACGTGGCCACAGTGGTTGATGGTTTCGAGGACACCGACACCGCGACGCGTTTTGACGGGAAGCGGGCGGCGTTGATCCAGGTTTACCGGGTTGGTGATGAGGGCGCTTTGGACGTGGCCCGGACCACCAAGGAATACCTCGCTGATCTCGCACCGGAGCTTCCGGCAGGCGTTTCGGTCGACACCTGGGACGACGATTCCATCATTCTCAAACAGCGCATCGGGCTGTTGCTCCGGAATGCCCGGCTCGGGCTCATTCTGGTCTTTATCTGTCTGGCTTTGTTCCTCAACACCAGACTCGCCTTCTGGACCACCATGGGCATCCCGATTTCGTTCCTCGGTGGCTTCTGGTTGATTCCCTACGCCGATGTCACAATCAACATGATCTCGCTCTTTGCCTTCATCGTCGTCCTCGGCATCGTCGTTGACGACGCCATCGTTGTCGGGGAGAACATTTTCAACTATCTCCAAAAAGGCATGAAACCGCTGGATGCAGCCATTGTCGGTGTCCGTGAGATGGCGATGCCGGTGACTTTTGCCATCATCACCACGGTGGCCGCCTTTGCGCCTTTGCTCTTCGTCGCCGGAACCATGGGCAAGGTCATGCGCCAGATTCCGATCGTGGTGATTGCGGTCCTGTTGATGTCCCTGGTGGAGGCGCTGCTCATTCTCCCGGCCCACCTGTCGGGCGACGGAAAGATCTTCAACCGGGTTATGGGTCGTTTTCTCGGTCCGATCGAGCGGGTTCAAGACAAAGTCCAGGCGGGGCTCCAGTGGTTCATTCGGGTGCCGTATCGAAGGTCTCTCGGCTTCGCCCTCGAGTGGCGATACCTGACAATTGCGGTGGCTCTGGTCTTCCTTTTCGTCAGCGTGTCGCTGGTTGCCGGCGGTTTCCTCAAGTTCAGCTTCATGCCGCGGGTTGACTCGGACAATATGATCGCGTCACTCACCATGCCGCAGGGGACACCGGTCGACCAGACCGAAGCGATTTTGGCACGTATCGAGGCGGGGGCCCAGGCGATTGCGCGGGACCACGATGAGGGACAGCCTGACGGGTTGCCGTCGATCATTCGCCATATCTCGACCACCGTCGGCCAGCAACCTTCAGCCAGTGGCGGCGGTCCGATGGCTCAAAGGTCCTCGGGTGGCGATTCTTCACACCTCGGAGAGGTCAACGTCGAGCTGCTTGGCGCCGAGGACCGCGATGTGGGATCTGCCGAGCTCGTCAGCCGGTGGCGAGAGATCGTTGGCGAGGTGCCGGGAGCGGTGTCGCTGACCTTCAAGGCGAATATGTTCTCGGCCGGCGACCCGGTTAGCGTCCAACTGGCGCATCGCGACTTCGACACTCTGCTGGCGGCAGTCGACCGGCTCAAGGTGATCATCGCCGAGTACCCCGGCACCAAGGATGTTGCAGACTCGTTCCTCCCCGGGAAGAAGGAACTCAAGCTCTCTCTGACGCCCGAGGGGCGAGCCGCAGGTCTGACGCTTGCAGACCTCGCGCGGCAGGTTCGGGCCGGCTTCTACGGCCAGGAGATTCAGAGGATCCAGCGTGGCCGAGATGATATCCGGGTCATGGTCCGCTACCCGGAGGCCGAGCGGCGCTCGCGAGGTGACATTGACGAGATGCGGGTGCGATTACCCGGCGGTGCCGAGGTGCCCTTCACGACGGTCGCATTGGTTGACGAGGGCCGGGGTTATGCGGTCATCAACCGCACCGACCGCCGTAGGGTTGTGACCGTCAGCTCCGACGTGGAAGAGTCCGTCGCCAACGCCAACGAAATCTCGAGCAGCCTCCGGAACGAGGTCCTACCGGTGCTGGTCAAAGAGTATCCCGGTCTGACCTTTGACTTCGAAGGCGAGCAGCGCCAACAGCAGGAGTCGCTGGACAGCATGAAGGTGAATTTCCTGGTCGCGCAGCTGGCAATCTTTGCACTGCTTGCGATTCCCTTCAAATCCTACTCACAGCCCCTCATCATCATGTCCGCCATTCCCTTCGGACTCGTGGGCGCCGTCTTCGGCCACATGGTCATGGGCCTCGATCTGACCATGTTGTCGATGTTCGGAATGGTGGCGCTGACCGGGGTGGTGGTCAACGATTCACTGATCCTCGTCGACCTCGTCAACCGCATGCGAGCCGATGGTGCGTCGGTTGACCAGGCGATTCGAGAAGCAGGTGAACGCCGCTTCAGGCCGATCCTGCTCACGACGGCGACGACCTTCCTCGGTCTGACACCGATGATTTTCGAGACCAGCATGCAGGCCAAGTTCCTGATTCCAATGGCGGTCAGCCTGGGCTATGGCATCGTGTTCGCAACCGCGATCACGTTGATTCTGGTCCCGACCCTCTACCGCATCCTCGAGGACATGAAGGCTTTCTTCGGTGCGACAACCGAGGAGGTCCGGGTGAGCCGGCAGGTCCCAGCAGCAGAAGGCGAATTAGGAATTAGGAATTAGGAATTCTAAATTTTGAATTTTGAATTTTGAATTATTAATTTCCGTCCACAAACCTCAGTCTCTGGGGAAGGTGGGTGGGAGTTGAAAATTCAAAATTGAGAATTCAAAATTGTCGCCCGAGGTTCGGTTGGAAGACATTCTGATAGTGGCGAATCCGCCAGGGAAACACACCGCCTGACCGTTCGACGGTCACGAGATCATATCGGCACGGGCGATCCCACAATCCAAACCGGCTGAGGTAGGCCGTTGCAGTCCGCGTCAGAACCTTTTGTTTCTTCGCATTCAGAGCTGCGGCCGCGCCGCCGAAATCGCTTCCGGATCTTGCCTTGACCTCAACAAAGACGGTCTCGTCGCCCTTTCGCATGACCAGGTCGAGCTCACCGCCGGCTCCGCGCCAATTGCGATGGCGAGGGCGGTAACCCTTGGCTATCAGCAGGAACAGGGCTGCCCACTCTGCGCGACGGCCGAGTTTGTGTCCGGAAGAGCTCTTCATATCAAAGACTTTAATACCATGCGCTGAAGCAACGGCGATTTTCGGGCGTAAGAAATCAGTAACCACTCATGAGTATTCCTCGTCGTCTCTCGAGATATCTCAGGCGGAAATTGATGACTGAACCGAGCGCCGGAGGCGCGACAGATACGTAGCCTGGGGCGTGAGCCCCAGGGGATAGGCAACAAATAACGGAGAGCCCCAGAGGGGCGACAGATTTTCGGCTGCGACCGAAACCACAACCCTCCTGCGCGGACATCTGTCGCCGCTCCGCGGCTCAAGGAACTTTTTCCCCAAGGAATCGCGGGTGAGGAGCTGAGGACTGTTTACTGATCGCTGAATACTGGGAGGGTGGGCGGGTTATCATGCGCCGGATGAGAACGGACGACTTCGAATTCGAGCTGCCGCCGGAACTGATTGCCCAGACACCCGCGTCACGCGGTACGTCACGCATGTTGGTTCTTGACCGAGAAACCGACAGGTTGGTCCACCGAGAGATCGGGGACCTGGTCACCTACCTTCGCACCGGTGACCTTTTGCTCTTGAACGACACTCGTGTGATTCCGGCGCGTCTTTTCGCACATCGGCCGACGGGCCGGAAGTTCGAAATCATGCTTCTGCGGAAGGTGGAGGATGATCTCTGGGAAGCGCTGCTGCGACCGTCTGTCCGCGCCCGATCCGGAGAAACGTTGCTCCTGGCTGATGGAGGCGCGGCGATTCCGGAGGGCCGGCCCCGCGAGGGTCGCTGGACGGTTCGCTTCGATCCGCCGCTCGATCTCGAACGCCTTGACCTCATTGGAGAGATGCCGCTGCCGCCATACATCGGGCGTCCGGAGGGTGGCGTATCTGAGGACCGCCTCGATTACCAGACCGTCTACGCGACAAACCCCGGCGCGGTGGCGGCACCGACCGCGGGCCTCCATTTCACCCAGGCGTTGTTGGATGAGATTCAAGTCGCCGGGATCGAAACCGCCTATCTGACCCTTCACGTGGGGCTGGGCACATTCCGTCCGGTCTCTGTGGATGAAATCGCCGACCACGAGATGCACGAGGAGTGGTACCGCCTTTCAAAAGACACGGCGGCCGCGGTGAACAAGGCCCTTGATGAGGATCGCCGAATCGTCTGTGTCGGCACAACCTCGGTCCGGGCACTCGAAGGTGCGCTCTCCGCCGGTGACGGCCGAGTCAAGACGGGCGAAGGATGGACCAGGCTGTTCATTACGCCGGGTTTTCCTTTCCGGGGAGTCGGTGCCATGTTGACCAACTTCCACCTCCCACGCTCCACCCTGTTGATGCTGGTCAGTGCGCTTGCCGGCCGCGAAAGGATCATGTCAGCCTACGCTGAGGCGATCTCTGAGCGGTATCGGTTTTTCTCTTACGGCGATGCAATGCTGATCAAGTAAAGGGTTAAGAGTTAAGTGTTAAGAGTTAAGCCGGGCTCGTTGTACTGCAGCGATCACGCAGACGCGAAAACTTTACTCTTGACTCTTCACCCTTGACTTCTTTGCGTTGGCAATTCGTTCCATTGGAGCGTCGAATCTCGTTGCCCGATCCCAAAGCAACGCCAAGGAAGGACCGCCACGGCGCCCGGACGCCGTCACGGCCGATAGGGTGGGTGATTTTGTTGGGATGTTCGTTTTGCGGATGAATCGGTTGGGGCTGATTCTTGTGGTAGGAAGGGCCCATCGTCCCGAGACCGCGGCGGGGCAGCCGTGATCGATTCTCCGGGGAACGGAACTCTGATGCCACTTGACGTAGACCTCCTGCTTCACTGTTTTGTTGAGCCAGAGGAACTGGTTACAGAGATCTACGAGTGGGCATCAAAGAGGTTCAGTTTTCAGGACTGTTTTTACGACTCTCGGCCGGCGGCTTCCGCTCTTCATCCTCGCTGAGGATCCGGTGCGCCGGGGTTTCGAGGTCGTCCATCTGTCCGGACCTCACCGACCAGATGAAGGCCCCGAGGAATATCAGCGCGAGCAGCAGCGCGAACGGGAGGGCGATGTACACCGCAGACATAGCGACATTCTACCGCCCATTCGCCAGTTGCTGGATGCTCGATGCTAGATACTCGATCGGGTCGCGTCCTGCGATAGGTTGACATCTGAGAATCGACCGCCGCCTCATCCAATGAAAGAGATGAAGAGAAGCGCCGGAGGTGCGACAGGTTCTTAGCCTGGGGCGTGAGCCCCAGGGTGAACAGGGCAAAAGAAGGGAAGCCCCCGAAGGGGGCGACAGATCTTTGTTGTGGCGTGAGCAGCAGGCGTCACCGCGATATATCTGTCGCCGCTCCGCGGCTTCCTGTCGTTTTTCTCATCCGTATCCTGGGGCTCACGCCCCAGGCTATGTATCTGTCGCCGCTCCGCGGCTCGTGGTCGCATGAGCCCTTTTCGTCAGGACTTGACCCCACCCCGTTGAAGTTCAACGGATTGTCCCTATCGAGAATCGAGCATCGAGCATCGAGTATCGAGTATCGAGCATCGAATATCGAGCATCGAGCATCCAGTATTAAAACGTCCGGGCGCGATACGAGCTCAGCACCACCGTCATCGAGCTGAGCGGCATCAAGATCGCCGCCAGGAGAGGGCTCATGTGGCCAGTGATCGCGAAGGTGACCGCGACCACGTTGTAGGTCAGTGAAAACACGAGGTTGCGGCGGATCACACCGAGGGTGCGGCGGGAACCGCGCAGGAGTTCCACCACAGGCACGAGGCCGGGCCGACCCAGATATACATCGGCCGCAGCCAGGGCCGCCTCGGCACCGCCGTGGACACCGATTCCGACTGTCGCCGCAGCCAGCGCCGCGGCGTCGTTGACGCCGTCCCCGACCATCGCCACTGTCGCGTCCCCTGCTGCCGCGCGCACCGCTTCGAGTTTGTCCTCGGGGGTCGTTGCGCCACGCGCGGCGGTTTGCTCGATGCCGACCTGGTCTGCGATAGAACGGACGACCGCCGGATGATCGCCCGAGAGAATCTCGACCTGCCACCCCCGATCGCGGATGGCGGCCACCGCGTCTGCGCTGTCGGGGCGCAGCGGATCGCCGATCCCGGCGATGGCCACGACCTGCCCATCGATGGCGACTGCGACCGGGCTGAGGCCATCATCTGCAAAGCTGTCTGCCGTTGCTGTGGCATCTGGGGGGAGCCCACGGAGCTCCCGCGTCATGTAGGACGTTGAGGCGACGATGACGCGCCGTCCGTCGCAGAAGCCGCTGATTCCGGCGCCAGTGATCTCTTGAACCTCGGTGGCCTCCGCCACCTCACTTTCAGTTGAAGCTCCACTGAGGGCCCGAGCCACCGGGTGAGCCGAGTGCCGTTCGATCGCCGCGACCATCGGTTTGACACTCTCATCCCCCCACCAGCGAAGGACTCCAAGGCGCCCTTCGGTGAGGGTGCCGGTCTTGTCGAGAAGCATGCGTCCCGGACGGGCGAGATTCTCGAGGGCATCGCCGCCCTTGATCAGGATTTTCTTGCGCGCGGCACGACCGATCGCAGCACTGACGGCCAGAGGGGTAGCGAGACCGAGTGCGCACGGGCAGCTGACTATCAGCAGCGCCACGGCGTGCCCGACCGCGTGCTCGGGGTCGAGCTTGAGCCAGACGACGAGGGTAATGGCTGCCAGGGCCAACACGATCGCTACGAACCAACCGGAAATTCGGTCGGCCAGGAGAACCACCGGCGCGCGGCGCATCGCGCCTTCTTCGACCAGCCGCATCAGGCGCCCGACTCGGGTGTCCTCGCCGGTAACGCGGACCTCCACCAACAGTCGGCCACCGAGGTTGACGGTGCCGGCATGGACCGGATCGCCCACCACTACCGGTTCGGGCAATGATTCGCCGGTGAGCAGCGAGCGGTCGAGGGTCGAAGAGCCCTCGACAACCGTGCCGTCGGCCGGGATCGAGTCGCCGGCCCTGACTTCGACTGTGGCGCCTGTGCTGAGGGCCTCGACGGGCACCTCGCGCACCCCCTCTGATCCGACCAAACGCGCAACAGCCGGCGCAATCGAGAACAGAAGCTCGGTAGAACTCGCCGCACGTCTTTGCTGTCGTCGTTGCAGGAAACGGCCCACCAGGAGGAAGAAGATCAGCGCGGTCACCGAATCGAAGTAGATCTCTCCGGAACCCCGGACGGTGTTGATCGTGCCCTGGATGAAACCGGCAAGGATGCCGATCGCGATCGGTAGATCCATGTGCAGGGTGCGGGTTTTGAGCGCTCCCCACGCGCCGCGATAAAAGACCGAGGCGCACCACACCACCGAAGGCACGGCCAGGGCCAGGCTGAACCAACGGAAGAGGGTTCTGAACTCGTCGGTGATGCCGTGGAAACGGCCACCGTAAAGCGCAAAGGCGATCAGCATCACGTTGCCTGCAATCGCGCCCGCAACCGCGATTCGGATCAGCAGTGCCCGTTCCTCCCGTCGCGCCATGTCCCGTGCCTCGACTCCGCGGAACGGGTGGGGCGCGTAACCAATCGAGTCGAGGAAACGCGCCACCTGCGAAAGGGGAGTGGTCTCGCGGTTCCAGGTTACGGTGGCGAGTGAACGCCCGAGATCGAGTCGCACCTCGGCGACGCCGTCGACAACCACCGTCAGTTTTTCTACCAACCACACGCAGGCGGCGCAATGGACGCCCTCCAGATAGAGCTCGACCGTCGTCAGACCAGAGGGCAGTGTGCGGCAATAGAGCCGATGAAAGGCTGGATCATCGAACTCGGTGAAGCCCCTGCCCGAACGCTTTGCCGGTTGTTCGGGGGCTTCGATACGCGACTTGATGTCGTAATAGCCGTTGAGCCCGTGCTCGTGAATGACCTCGTAGGCGACCCGGCAGCCGCTGCAGCAGAATTGCAGGTCGGCATCGGGCTCCACCAGCCCGACAGGGACTGGAAGGGAGCAGTGGTCGCATTCAACGGACATCCATGGGATTCTCTCACGAGCGAGATTTTGGATTTCGAAATGTGTCTGCTCAGTGTATGGCCCTCGCGTCTTCAACGCGATTTGGAAACGCAAAGACGCAAAGGGCGCATCGAGGGCGCAAAGGGTTTTTCCAGGAAAACCTTCTGCTTCGAGTCTTTGCGGTACCACAGCGATCTCAACCTGGTGTCATATGATCGAAACGTTTTCTCCCCGGGGTTACTCGCCCTCGCCACGAGTAATATGGACCCAACAGTTCTTGAAATTGAACGGGAGGTAGCGATGGGAATCAAGGATGCCGTGTGGAAGACATCCAAGTGGATGATCATGAAAAAACATCTCGGCTACACGAAGGAGGAAATGCAAGTCTTTCGAGAGAATCCGAGAAACGAGGACATCCTCGAAAAAGTGCCGACACTCATGGGCAAGACCATCGTCGTTGAGGTGGTCGAGTCTCATGGCTGCAACAGCCAACACGATGTGGGCGACAAATTCTATTTTGACGGCGCAGGCAATCTTCTCACCAAGCGGTGTCCAAGTAAGGTGTGCATCTACGCGCTGAACGCTGCCTCGGGCCTGATCTTCGCCTCCAACGAACTCGTCTATGCCGGTGTGGATCCCAATGAAATGCGATTCAAGCGCGCCGGTTGTTTTGACGTTGGGGTTCAATGCGGTGGCTGGGGCCGTGTCATTTTGGAGCTGAGCGTGATCGATCGGCACGAGGCCTGACTATCGTTGAGCCTGCGCAGCGTATGGGCTGGTTCGCAAAATGGGGGTACGCTAGGTTCATCTCGGACCAGGCCCGGGTTGATCGAAAGGGATTTCATTTGCTGCACATTTATGTCGATGCCGATGCGTGTCCGGTCAAACAGGAGGTGTACCGCGTCGCAAAGAGATATCAACTCGAGGTCACTCTGGTGGCCAACTCCTGGATGCGGGTCCCGGATGAACGCTGGCTCACGCTCGAGGTGGTGGGGGAGGGTTTCGACGAGGCCGATGACTGGATCGTCGAGCACGTCCAACCTGACGACATCGTGATCACTGCCGACATACCGCTGGCGAGCCGCTGCCTCAAAAATGGCGCACGGGTCATCGGTTCAACCGGAAAGCCGTTCACCGAGGACAACATCGGTTCCGCTCTCGCGACACGGGAGCTGCTGTCGGACCTTCGTGGGGCGGGAGAAATCACAGGGGGCCCTCCACCGCTGCAGAAGCGCGATCGATCCAGGTTTCTTCAGCAGCTCGACGAGGTGGTTCAGTCCATCCGTCGGAAACGGGGATACAGTTCCACCTGATCATCACGCTGGGCGAAGGGGAAAGACGATGTTGAAAAACGGGCGTTCTCCAGGATTCTGGATCCTGGTTGTTTTTCTCGCGGCGTCGATCGTATTGATGCTCGTGGGTCAGACACTGGGGGTATTCAACTATGAGCTTGCTGCACGCATGGGCCTTCAGGAGAAGCCCGAGGAGAGGAGCTGCTGCGGTGATTGTTGAAACCCCTCGCCTGCGAATCCGCGCGTTGACGGTTGATGATGCGGAGTTCATTTTCGGTCTGGTGAATGAACCCTCCTTTCTCGAAAACATCGGGGACAAGGGGGTGAGGAATCTGGAGGACGCTCGGAAGTTCATCCTCGAAGGTTCGTGGGCGAGCCACCGGGAGCAGGGCTACGGCCAGTTTCTGGTCGAGCTGAAGGAGAGCGGCGACCCGGTCGGCGTCTGCGGGCTGCTCTACAGAGAAGCCCTCGATGTGTCGGACATCGGGTGTGCCTTCCTGCCGGCGTACTGGAGGCAAGGGATAGCTTACGAGGCCGCGTGCGCGGTGATGGAGTATGGGCGATCGACCCTCGGGCTGAAAAAAATCGTCGGGCTGACTTCGAAAGAAAATACCGCCTCGATCAGAGCGTTGGAAAAGCTGGGAATGAAATTCGAGAGGATGGTCAAGATGTCGGACGATGATCCGGGGACTGCTCTCTATTCATGAGGTGTGAGATTTCGGTGGAATGAGGATGGAGGCAATCGTGGGTGTGATCACGTGGGCAGAACAACGAACAAAATCGCTCAACATCTGGGATATCGGGATCCTGAAGATCTACTGTGTCCTATTTGGCATGATTGTTGGGGCGTAGCTGTCTTCATTCGTGCGAGACCACGTGTGGTGGTTCGTCGGTGTCGCACTGGTCCTCGGCGGATACCTCGGATTCAAGTGGTTCACAGCTGGGCCTCGCTGAGCTTTAGGGCGCGTCTGAGTCAAAGGAGGATCTCGTGAAGATCAAGCTCAACAGTGTCATTGTTCAAGACCAGGAGCATGCGCTCCGGTTCTATAACGAGGTCCTCGGCTTCGAAAAGAAAACAGAGATACCGGCAGGGGAATACAAGTGGCTCGACCCCGCTATCAGTGGCTGATCTTCGACGCTGACGGGACTCTTTTCGACTTTCACCTCGGTGAAACGATAGCCCTGCAGCTGACGACGCAAGAGCATGGGATCGAGTACTCGTCACACCTCCACCATGTGTACAACACGATCAGTGCCGAGCTCTGGGGGCAGTTCGAGCGGGCCGAGGTCACCCTGAAGGATCTCCGAGTCACGAGGTTCGAGCGTCTCTTCTCCGAACTCGGAATCGATGCTGGACCCGAGTCCTTCAACACAGATTTCATGAAGAATCTCGGGCAACAGACGCAACTGTTACCAGGTGCCGAGGCGACCGTTCGAGATCTCTCTTCGCGTTTCCAACTCCTGCTGGCGACCAACGGCATCGCAGTGGTTCAGCGGCCGCGCTTTGCAAATTCATCAATCCGCAAATTCTTTGAGGACGTGGTGATTTCGGATGAGATTGGGGTCGCAAAGCCGCAGATTGGTTTCATGGCCGAGGCGTTCATCAGAATGGGCGAGCCGCAGAAATCAGAGGTCTTGATGATCGGCGATAGCCTGAGCTCGGATATCGCTGGTGGGGTGAATTTCGGGATCGATACCTGCTGGTTCAATCCGAAGGGTCTCGACCTGGACGGCGGACCGAAACCGACCTTCACGATCGCGAATCTGACCGAGATCGATGACATCGTCGATGGATCTGAAAGGCTCCGGGAGCCCACTATCTGAGCACGCCAGGAGGATCACATGTCCACAGTTGAAACCGGCGACAAAGCCTCTCGATCCCTGACAATCAGCGATGACACCATCCGTGCGTTTGCCGAGGTAACGGGAGACAACAACCCGGTTCATCTCGACGATGAATATGCGGCCGGATCGCGTTTCGGGCGACGCGTCGCACACGGGATGATCGCTGCCGGGTTGATCTCGGCCACTCTTGCCAACGACCTGCCGGGACCGGGATCGATTTATCTGGGCCAGACCTTGAAGTTCATCATGCCGGTTTTCCCGGGAGACACCGTGACCGCAACCGTCGAGGTCCTCTCAGTTCGCCCCGACAAACCGATCGTCACCCTTTCCACGGTCTGCACCAATCAGAACGACGAAGTGGTCCTGGAGGGCGAAGCGGTCATCAAGGTGGGGGAGTGAGCGTCCGTCCGCGTTCGGCATGCAATGAGTGTCTTCGAGGACGTTGATAACGCAAAGACGCAAAGTTCGCAAAGACGGCGCAGAGATTTTTGATCATCGGGTCGAAAAGAGATCTTTGCGCTCTTCGCGTCTTTGCGGTTTCAAAGTTGATCACGGAGGTCTGAGACATATCCGGGGCGGAAGTTGCGTCGAACTTGACCGATGATCCCCTCATCCGTCGCCACCCTCCTCAGCGTCGCAACAGGTTTCGGCTGCGTCCTCCGGCGATGGCACCTCGGACTGCTGCATATTCTCGTGCTTGTGGATCGCGGCGCTGACCGAGGCCGGGCGGCCGAGGATGGCGTAGAGACCCAGGACAACCAACAGAATCGCGGTCACGGCTGGTACGTGCCTCCGCAACGGTGCGCTCACGAGCTGCGCGCCGAGACCGACCGCCAACAGTGCGGGCACTGTCCCGGCCCAGAAGGCGGTCATCACCGCCACACCCTTCAGCGAACTGCCGGTTCCCGCTGCGGTGACCACGAAGGCCCAAAGCCAGCCGCACGGCAAGAATCCTGAAAGGAGACCGATGAAGCCTGCTCGAATGATCGGAGGTTTGTCGCTGACCAGGGAGAGACCGCGTCGGAACATGCCGGCGATGCGTCTCCCGCCGGAGCTGTGCTTGAAGATCCGAACCCCGCGGATCTGGAGCAGGGCGAACACTCCCCAGAGGATCATCGTAGCGCCGGCCACGATGGCGGCGATGCGCTGGAATCCCGCGAGCGAACCGGCGACATCGAGGGCGGCGCCGACCGCTCCGGCTGCGAGCCCGAAGGCCGCGTAGGTCAGCAGCCGGCCGCCCGAGTATGCCGCGTGACTCAACAAACGGCGTGCACCACCCGACCCGTCCGCCCCCGAGTAGAAAGCCACGAATGGACCGCACATCCCAATGCAATGCAGGCTTCCGACCAGACTCGCAACAAACACCGTCAGCAGAAGGGCTGTCATCGCAGTGACTTCCTGAGTTTTGAGTTTTGAGTTTTAAATTTAGAGTTCTCCGACCGCCACCCATTTCCCGACTCGGTGCGTGGAAATTCCGAATTCCGAATTCCGAATTCCGAATTCATTTCCAGCTTCCCTCAACGAAAAGGTGCCGGGACTCGGTGTGGGTGAAATGTTCTGCGCCGCGATCAACCGTGAAGCGCAGCTCCCAGCGGCCGTTGCGATTCATCTGCGGTTTCGCGCTGTAAACGCCGTTGCCGACGTCGGTCAGCCGCTCTCGCACGATGTCGTCGCCGCGGGCGTTGTGGAAGGCCTCGACCGAAACTGTTGCGCCTGCCAGAGGTCTTCGCCTCTGCATCGAGGAGCGTCAAATCGAGGGTTGGCTGGTCGCCGGGTTTTTCCGGAGGCGTGACCTTGAATTCGAGCACCATCCAGATCTTCGTTCGGTCCGATCCTGGGCCCGTTTCTCGTCCCAGGCGACGGCTTTCTGGTAATAGTCATCTTCGACCGCGTACGACGGGTCGGAGGTGGCCACGTAAACGACAACGAGCGACGAGATGACGTGAAAGGCCAGCGCGCCGGCGATCATCGGGGGCCACCACGAACCTGGTTTCATTTCAGTTGCCTCCGCCTTCGGGGCCGAGCAGCCGATGCTGAAGCTGTTTGGAGAAATCGACGCCGTCGCTGATGGTGAGGGTGACGGCAACCTCTCCTTCCGCAAACGCCGATGGCGGCGCAGTGATGAAGGCGCCGGTCATCTCGGTTTGCCCTGGGGAAACGATCAGTGGATTTTCGGGTGCGATCATCGTCAAATCCTCGGCGGCGCCAAGCTCGATCCAATAGGAACGTTCCTCTGGCGAGCGATTGGCGACCTTGATCCGGATCTGGTTCGAGACCTCGCCGCTCGGGAGAATGGTGAACGGCGCGCCGAGCCCGCGCAACAGGGTCACGTCAGCGGTTTGTTTCCCGACCAGCGAAAAGGCAAAGGTGCCGAGCATCACCAGGAGAATTGCCGAGTAGACGACCAGGCGCGGCCGCAGAAAGGAGCGTCTGCCGCTCTCCAGTTCGGCCTGAGAGGTATAGCGGATAAGGCCGCGCTCGAGGCCGATGCGGTCCATGACCTCGTCACAGGCGTCGATGCACTGGGTGCAGGCGATGCATTCCATCTGCAGCCCCTCACGGATATCGATGCCCGTGGGGCATGTGCTCACGCAGAGGCTGCAATCAATGCAATCCCCCGCGGTGCGTTTTTCGTTTTTACGCCACTTTGCTCGGGGCTCGCCTCGACCCGCGTCGTAGCCGACGATCAGCGACTGCCGGTCGAGGAGCACCGACTGGAAGCGCCCATAGGGGCAGGCGACGATGCAAGTCTGCTCGCGGAAATAGGCGAAATCAAAGAACATCAGGAGGGTCGTACCGAGCATCAGGGCAAATGCGGCCGGGTGCCGGGTAGGCGAGCTCGTCATCCAGCCCAGAAGCTGATCCCAACCAACGAAATAGGCGAGAAAAGTGTTCGCGAGGAAGGCGGAGACCAACAGAAAGACGAGGTTCTTCATCAGTCGGCGGGCATTGGCGCCCTCGGCGTCAAGCCTGAGCTGGCGGTTGCGGCCGCCCTCGATGAGGACCTCGATCGGCCGGTAGAGAAACTCCATGTAAACGGTTTGCGGACAGGCCCAACCGCACCACACGCGGCCGAGGACTGCGGTGATCAGAAAGATGCCGATGAAGATGCTGAACAGGAGAAGCATCAGAAGGAACGTATCGGTCGGCAAAAATGTCGCACCGAAGAAAGTGAACTCCCGCTTGGGGATGTCGAAGAGCATGAGCGGCTTGCCGCCCAGCTTGACGATCGGGATGAGGGTGAATATGCCGATCAAACCCCAGGCGGTCAAGAATCGTCTCCGGTAGTAACGACCGCGCGACAGCTTCGGTCGGATCCAGCGGCGTGAGCCATCCCGGTTGAGGGTCGAGAGGACCCTCTCTTGAGCCTCAGGCGCATTGGATGTGATGGTCACAACGCCTCTTGGACCTACGAGGCCGCCGGTTCGGCCTCGGCTTCGACCGCCGCCTCATCGGTATCAACCTCGACCTCGTCGGCGGGTGCAGGCTCCTGACGGACGACACGGTCGCCCTGCGGCTCTTTGGGGTTGGGGGGTTCGCTGCCCAGCATCGTGCCGACGTAGGAGCTCACCGCCATCAGCTCGGCTGGCCGAAGCTGGCGTTCCCATGCCAGCATTCCCTTGGCGGGTACGCCCTCCAGGACCGTCTTATATATGTCCATCAACTGTCCACCGTGCAACCAGTGCTCGTCGGTGAGGTTGGGTCCGATGCCGCCTTCGCCGAACATGCCGTGACAGGTGGCGCATTTTGATTGAAAGATCTTTTTGCCGCCATTCATCATGCTCGGGTCGGCCATCAGATCGACCAGAGTGCCCTCGCGGATCTCCCCGAGCGCCAGGAGCTGCTCTGCCTGCTTGTCGTAAAAGGCAATCATCTCCTGATCGTATCGATCAGCGGCGAGCATGCCGCCGCCGAAGTGGAAATACAGGATGTAGAGCGGTGTGAAGATGATGGTTGCCCAGAAAATCGCCAGCCACCACCTCGGCAGCGGGTTGTCGTACTCCTGAATACCGTCGTAGCTGTGGTCCAGCACATGGTCGCCGTCGGCGGTTGCCGGATCGTAATCGTGATGCTCGGTGCTCACGGGCGGTCCCCTCCTTTCACGGCTGGCCGGATACGGCCGGCGCTGGTCTCCTCGAGTGGTAGGTTCCGCATGTGGTCGTATGAGCGCTTGCTGCGCATGACGAAGACCCACAGAACGATGGCCGCAAAGATGATGAAACAGAGAATCAGCGCGAGTTCTGTCCAGGAAGAAAGACCGGCCGCGGACATCACATCCGTGAGGCTCATGACGCCTCCTCGACCGAGGAGGCCGTGGCCACGGTCTCCTCCGCCTCAGCCTCGGCTTCGATGACACCAATCTCTTCTTCGACCGCGAGCGGTTCCGGTTTGGTGATATCGGTTCCGAGGCGCTGGAGGTAAGCAATGATAGCGACAATCTGCTTGTCGGCCAGGCCCTCCGGTCCTCCCTGGATGACGATCTCGTCGGCAATTGCCTGTGCTTGCGCGCGCGCTGCCGTCTCTCCGTTGGCGACCTCGTCTTCGCTGTAGGGCACACCAACGATGCGGTGGGCATTCATCACTGCTTCAATCGATTCGAAATCGATCGGAGTATTCAGCATCCACGGGTAGGCGGGCATGATCGACCCGGCGGTGATCGCCCGCGGATCGTCCATGTGACGGACGTGCCACAGATCGGGGTACTTCCCACCGACCCGCTGCAGATCGGGCCCGATGCGCCGGGAGCCCCACTGGAAGGGGTGGTCCCACACGAACTCGCCCGGTTTGGAGTACTCGCCGTAACGCTCGGTTTCCGCACGAATCGGACGGATCATCTGTGAATGACAGTTGTAACAACCTTCGTTGAGGTAGATGTCGCGTCCGGCGAGCTCGAGCGGTGTGTAGGGCGTCACGGTCGCGATCGTCGGGACGTTGGATTTGATGAGGAAGGTTGGAATGATCTCGAAGAGGGAAGCAACCACGACCGTGATGACCACAGCGACGGTGAATTTGAGTGGCAATCGCTCCCAGCGGCGGTGCCAGGTAGTGGAAAAGAATCGGTCGATTTTGTAGGCGAGATCGACGACATGAACGCCGCTCTTCTCGAGCGAGGTTGGCGGCTCCGGCCGGTCGGTGTAGTCCTTTGAAAGTGCCGGGGCCTCGTGCACCTGGACCTCATAGGCGGATGGACGACTCTTCCACGTCATGAAGAAGTTGACACCAAGCATGAGAGCGCCGGCCAGGTAGGCGAGGCCGCCGATTACCCGTACCCAGTACATTGGGATCAGGCGCAGGGTGGTCTCGACGAAGTCGCCGTACTTGAGGTAGCCCTCGTCGTCGAAGGCGAGCCACATCAGCCCCTGGGTGAGGCCGGCCGCGTAGATGGCGACGACGTACAAGAGAATGCCGATGGTACCGAGCCAGAAGTGCGCTTCGGCCAGCTTGCGGCTCCACAGCTCGGTCTGGAAGAGCCTCGGCAAAAGCCAGTAAATCATTCCAAAGGTCAGAAATCCGACCCAACCCAACGCTCCCGCGTGGACGTGTGCAATGGTCCAGTCGGTGTAGTGCGAGAGGAGGTTGACCATTTTCACCGACAGCAGCGGGCCTTCGAAGGTTGACATGCCGTAGAACGTAATCGCGACGACAAAGAACTTGAGCACCGGGTCCGAGGCGACCTTGTCCCACGCCCCGCGGAGGGTGAGGAGACCGTTCAGCATTCCTCCCCACGACGGCATCCACAGCATGAGCGAGAAGAGCATGCCCAGGGTCGAGGCCCACGCCGGAAGTGCGGTGTAGTGGAGGTGGTGCGGCCCGGCCCAGATGTAGAGGAAGACCAGGGACCAGAAGTGGATGATCGATAGACGGTAGGAAAAGACCGGGCGGTTGGCGGCCTTGGGAAGGAAGTAGTACATCAGACCGAGGAACGGCGTCGTCAGGAGAAAGCCGACCGCGTTGTGGCCGTACCACCACTGCATGAAGGCGTCCTGGACCCCAGCGTAAATCGGGTAGCTGCGCCACAGTCCAGCCGGAACTACGAGGTTGTTGAAGATATGGAGGAGAGCAATGGTGACGATGGTCGCGATATAGAACCAGATTGCCACGTAGATGTGACGTTCGCGGCGGATGGCAATGGTGCCGAATGCGTTGATCGCAAAGACCACCCAGATGACCGCGATGGCGATGTCGATCGGCCACTGCAGCTCGGCGTACTCCTTGCCCTGGGTAATGCCGAGGGGGAGGGTCACGGCGGCGGCGACGATGATTGCCTGCCAACCCCAGAAGTGAATCGCGCCCAGCGCCTTGGAAAACATTGCTGTCTTGAGGAGCCGCTGCATCGAGTAGTAAATGCCGGCGAAGATGGCGTTGCCCGCAAAGGCAAAGATGACGGCGTTCGTGTGCAGTGGTCGCAAACGACCAAAGGACAGCCACGGCAGCTCGAAGTTGAACACTGGTGCCGCCAATTGCAGGGCAACGATAACGCCCACCAGCATGCCGACCACGCCCCAAATGAAGGTCATCAGCGTGAATTGGCGGACAATCGCGTCGTCGTATGAGAACTTCTCGATCTGGACGGTCATCAAGCTCCTCCGGGAGATTGTGTTGTCGTCGGGTCGCTCTTGAAGAGACTGTCGCCCGATTTGTCGGCGCGAATATTATCAGGAATCGTTCTTTTCAGTGCATACCACGCAAACCAGAAAGAGTAGCGCACGGATTTCAAACGTTCGGCGTCGGTGAGTGCTTCAACGGCCGCCACCCCGATTTCTGCATCGTAGGTCACTCGCAGTGGAACATCCGCAACGGTAATTTCACTGGTGCCCCGAATTGCTCCGAATCGAGCAAGCGGAAGGACCGCCGTAGTGGCGTCGATTTCAATGACAACGATTCGGTCCTTGAGCCGGAGACCTGTTTCAGGGGGCAGGGGAGCGACGGGGAATCGAAGCGTATCCGATCCGAAGTACGAGTGGTATGGGTCCCGCTTGTAAAGTCTCTGCATATCCTCTTGCTGCCCCATCACCTTGGTGTCGGGATGGCGTTCGCGCCAGTCCTGCCAGGTGACCAATTCGGCCATTCGTGGCGGCAGGGGCGTTTCGTGGCGTGGATCGGGGCCGGCCACCGGTCGCCCATCCAGTTGTGTCCATAGTGAAGAGGTCTTTGGATCTTTGTGACGGTCGTAGAGGAGTGGATTGGAGTTGAAGAGAAGACCGGAAACGCCCAGTTCCACCGCATCGCCTCGGGGCCCAGTTGAGAATACGACGACACTGTCACACAGCGGGCTGTACGTCACCGCGATGGGCTCTCCCCCCACCACGTCGTTGACGACCTCATGCCACCGCATGAGACGCAGGGGATAGGCTCGGCTCTCGCCGCCGATGGATACGCCGATGACGCGATCGCTGGCAACAAGGAGTTTGCCCCGTTCCTCTTCGTTGAAACGGTCGATCTCGTGGGGCGAGATTGTCGCCGGTTGAACGAGAACTCGGACCCCGTTGGTCGGCATCCCCCGTACGATGAGTTCCCGGTCCACTGTGGCCGCGCTGATGACAAAGTCCCCAGCCTCCCAAACGCCACCGGGAGCCTTCCTTTGGCGTGTGAGAACGATACCGGCAGTGAGAATAGAGACCACCAAAGCAGCCGCGGCTACCCACCAACCGCTCCGGATGATGGCCGGTATACGCATGGACTCAGAGTCCTTTGGGGACGTGGGTGACGACCTCGGTATCTGAGGTCGCTGGACCAGATGCCGCGATCACGATTTCGCCACCCCGCATCGCGCGATCATCCATGTCTACGACCATCAAACCCAGCAGAAGCGGCAGGTAGATAATGCTGGCGAGAAAGAGGCGTCGAGCCGCCGGCTGGTTACGCGCTCGCAGGAAAACCCAGCCAAGTCCGACAAAGGCGAGGCCGATCGCCTGAGAGGTGACGAGAAAGGCGATGCCGGTGACGCCGAAGGCGCTGAGGGCCGCGGTGATAGGAAGGAGCGCGGCGGCATAAAGGAAGGCCAGCCTGGCGGTCAGGCGTCCTTCCTGATCGACCGCCGGCAGCATTCGAAAGCCGCCCCGAGCGTAGTCCTCGCGGTAGAGCCAGGCGAGGGCCAGGAAGTGGGGGATCTGCCAGGCAAAAAGAATCCCCCCGAGAATCCAGGCGCCGGCATCGAGCCTGCCGGTCGCCGCGGTCCAGCCCATCATCGGTGGAATTGCACCGCAGACCGCGCCGATCATGGTGTTGAGGGGGGTCCGGACCTTGAGTGGGGTATAGACGAGGACATAGACCAGGATCACGAAGAGAGAGAGCAGGGTTGTGAGCCAATTGGTGCCGACGGCGAGAATGAAAAGACCGATGAGAGCGGTCACAATGCCCCAGGTTGCGGCCAAACCGCAGCTGATGCGTCCTGCGGGCAAGGGCCGCTGACGGGTCCGCAGCATGAGGCGGTCGAGATCGGCCTCCCGCCACTGGTTGAGGATGTTGGCGCCAAAGGCGCTGAGAGCGGTACCAAGGACTGCCGCCGTCAGACCCCACGGCGACACCTCACCACGTGCCCCCAATACATAGCCGACGAACGCCGTCAGTACTACCAGCGCACCGAGGCGCGCCTTGGCGAGCTCGAGATATTCCGAGATCAGGGATCGGTCGTTTGCGGGCTCCGAGCTCGGGCAGTAGGTGTTCTGAGCTGAGATCTGACGCTCCTTCTTCGGCTTTTCCCTGCGAATTGGGCCGCCCAAGGGTGTATATTGCGGCTCGATACCAAATTTCGGCGACTGACGCGGGGCATTATAACCGACGCAGCCGCCATGCCCCCTTGCTCTGGAGGTGATCCATGACAGCGACCGCCGTAGATCGCAGCTATATTCTGCCGATTGCTTTTGCGACCACTGTCTCGATGTGGGCGGTTGCCTATTTCTGCCGCCTCCCAGCGGTGATGGCGCCGAGCTGGTTGGTCGCCGGCATGATGATGGGCATGGTCGCCCTGTGGGGTTGGGTCACCGGTTCGCGAGCTGGTGGTGGCTGGCTTGGAGGACTGTTGGTAGGAGGGGTAGCGGCAATCCTCAATCTGCTGGTCCTGGGCAGCCTCCTGACTCCGGCTGAAGGTGGTTCGGTCCTTCCCTCAGCCGTGGGGTGGGTGCCGGGGTCGATTCTGGCGATTGCTCTCATATCCGGTGGATTTGCAGCCGTATCGGGGAAGATCACAAGCGAGGCGACTGCCTCAGATTGGACGGCGCTATTCTCGAAGGTCGCGGTTGTGGCCACCTTCCTGTTGGTTGTGGCCGGTGGGCTGGTGACAAGCAACGAGGCCGGCCTTGCGGTCGTTGACTGGCCCAACAGCTTTGGCTCCAATATGTTTCTCTTTCCACTCGCCCGCATGACCGGCGGGATCTATTACGAGCACGCCCACAGACTCTTCGGTGCACTGGTGGGACTGACGACCATTGCTCTGGCCGTGCGGCTGTGGCAGTACGACAACCGGACGTGGCTCAAACGTCTCGGCATGGCGGCGGTGGTCCTGGTGATCCTGCAGGGCATCCTTGGAGGCCTGCGGGTGACCGGTGGTTTCACACTTTCGACCTCCGAGATCGACATGGCTCCGAGTCTGACACTTGCTCTGATTCACGGTGTGATGGGTCAGCTCTTCCTCGGCGTGATGGTGGTGATCGCAGTCGTCACGAGCCGATTGTGGTTTGAGGCACCATCACCCGAATCGCGGCCATATGCCAAGGATGACCGCACTTTTCAGCGATGGTTGATCGCCATCATGATTGTGCAACTGGTGCTTGGCGCCGCACAGCGACATCTGGCAGCGTTATTGATTGTTCACATTTGTCTGGCAGCGGTGGTTGTTTTGTTGGCGGTGATGGTCGGTGGGCGTGCCTGGGGTCTTTACAGAGACTCCCAGCCCGTTGAGTTTCTCGGCAAGCTTTTGATCACATTCACCTGCGTTCAGGCCTTCCTCGGGATCACCGCCCTCGCAGTGACCCAGGGCCGCGCGACAGTCGGCTCGCCGACGACCATCGAGGTCACCATCACGACCACGCATCAAGCAACCGGCGCCGTGTTACTTGCGCTCACGTTGGCGCTTTACCTGTGGACAACCCGGCTCTTCCAGCCGGCGGAAGTCCATCCAACCGGGAATTGAGACAGGGGTGTTCCCGCCCCGCGCCCGTATCAACAGAGAGATGCAATGCCAGCCGCTGTTGCCTCTTGGGGTCATTGCGTCCATATTCTGCTGAGATGACCGGAACAACGAATCGATAGCGGATCCCCATCCAGCTCCTGCTCAGCCGGCCGCGGCGATATACTCCAATCAATGGTTGATTCCGAGGCCGCCTCCCGGTCGCTGAAATCCTGGCTTCTCGCGCTGGCGGCCGTCGCAGTGTGTGGCCCCTGGCCGGGGTGGAGCCCCGCGTCCCTGGCTCTGCTGGTGGTGTGTGCCGGTCTGTACGCCCTCGCTCGCCCCTCTGGACGTGCTCGGGGCGCGTGGTTGGCAGTCGCTGTTGCGCTGATTGTTGCCGTGTGGCCCACAGCTGGTGGCGACGATCGAAGCGGGAGGGAGAGCCAACTCGACCGCCACTGCCAGCAGATGTTGGAGACTGGTGAGGAGCTGGCCACCGATCCAACTCTGCTGCGCCTGCTCGGAGCCGCGGGCGAGGCGGTGGATCCAGCCGCGGTGTTCGCAGCGCTCGATCGCAAAGCCGGTGGCGCGCCCGGTCGCACCATCTATCTTGTCGACGACCGGGGGCAGATCGTAGCCTGGGGAGGAGCCAACACTTCGTTCCCGTTTGATGTTCGGCCCCTGGGGCAAAGGCAATGGGGAGTAGCGTGGTCTTCCGGTAGCGCCGATCTGTGGCTCCGAGATCCGCTGCTGGTAGATGGCCGTCTGGTTGGTGCGGTGATCGTCGCCGATCGGACGCCTCTTCAGAACAGGCACATCTGGGGTATGCGAGCCGGTAGAGGGTGCGAGTTGGCGCTGGGGATCCACCGCGTTGGATTCGAGATGCTGACTCCATCGGTCGCACCGGGGGTCGAGGTGCCGGTGATTTCGGTACACGATTCCGGGCGATCTCCAAGCGAACTCCGGTGGTTGGGTTGGATGCTGTTGGCGGTCATGGCTGTCGTATTTCAACCCAGGGTGGCGGTGCTCGTGGTGGCGACGGGAGCGACTTCGCTTCTGTTTTCCCCGGGCACATCATCTGAGATTGCGGCCGGGGCGACCGTGCTTCTGGCTGGGGCGGCGCTCGGCCGTTTGGCCGGAGTGATGACACGACGTTGGTCACGAGTCATGGTATCCATCTCGCTGATAGGGGCGTCGATCCTCGCAATCTTTGCCTCCCCGGAAGATCGGTTTTCGTGGCTCCCGGAGCATCTGCTTGCACCAGCCTGGGGCGGCGTCTGGATGGTGGCGTTGGCATGGTTGGTATCCGGATGGCCGGGTGTCAGTCGAGCCAGGTTCTCGCTTGGACGGAGGCTTCGAGCGGCGGCGGCGCTCGCCCTTTTCGGTCTCTCATGGCACATGCTGAGGGTTCCGGTGGAGCTCGCGGGAGCCATAGGATCCGGTCGTCAGGTGGTTCTACCACGAGGAGAGATCGAGTTGGCGGCGGACCTGCCTACCGAACCAGATGCTTGTCGGTTGAACGATTTCGCGCCAGTCCTTGCGGATCGATGGCAGCTTGGAGAGTGGCAGACTCCATCCGAACTGTTGTTAATCGACGAGATGGGTACTGAAGTTTCACGTTGGGGAGACCTCGCTCCGGCCGGAGGTGACGTCCGAGTACTGAGGACCTGGCTACTCGAAAACCCCGAGGGGTACTTTCTCGAACTGGCGATTGCAGTCGAACCGTGGAGCCTGCTCGCTGACTGGCAAACCGGGCGTCCGATTGAGGACGCGCGTGGCGGGCCCGTCTGGTCCGCGGTCCTTACTCGAACAGGTGAGGTCGCGGCAGGCTTGCACCCCGAGATCGAGGGCCTCGATGCGGAGAGTGCGGGCGAGCTTTTCCACTCCGGCGGCGGTTGGACCCGGATCGAGGTCGGTGATGTCCGCCGTCTGGCGCGGGTACAGCGCGAGGGCCAGTGGCTGGTGCTCGCGATCGCCAACCATCCCTCTGCCTCGGACTGGGTTGTCCGAGCGATCATTGCGCTCCTTTGGGCGCTCTTCGGCACGGTCCTGGCGTTGCCGCCGACTCTCAAACGCCAACACCTCTCGACCTTTGGCGGCCGGTTGCGTCTGCTCGTGACCGGAGGCGTCGTTTTGCCTCTTGCAATTTTGACGTTGTTCCTCCATCAACGCTTTATCGGCCAGGAGCAGCGTCTGGAGCAGAACCGGAGCCTCGATGCCTTGCAGGCAGCGAGATACACGGCGGTACACCTCGGCGGTGGATTTGCCGTCGATGATCAACTCGCGCGGTGGTTGGCAGCTGGATGGGGTGGCGAGGTATGTCTGTGGGATGGCGACCTCCCGGTGGCGGCGTCTCGGCCCGATCTTGTGGTCAGCGGCGTTCTGCCACAGCTTCCACTCGCCGCCACCTACCCACCGTTCCTCCTCGGCCGCGATGATCCTGTCACCCTGCGCTGGCGTGATCTGATGGTCGCGGCCGGGCCGGTCGATCTTCAGGGACATCGACTCTTGCTTCACCTCTACCGCTCTGATCCGGTGCGTTCGGGCGCCGATCTCGGGGCCGTAGATTGGCTCCTGACCGGCGCGCTCCTGTCGGCTCTGCTGGCCCTCCTCCTGACGACGCGGATCGAAGAGCGGCTCAGCACATCGCTGCGAGATCTCGTGGTCCTCGCGCGGAAGCTGCGTGACGGCGAGCCAGTCGGGCCCATTCGCAGGCCACGAGAGACCGATCTGGCAGAGGTCCTCGATGCCGTGAGATCGATGAATGAAGAGGTGCAGCAGCGCGAGCTCAGCTTGCGCCATCAGGAGGAGCTGCTGCGGATCACTCTCAAGACCCTCGAGCCGGCGGTAGTCGTCCTCGAACCCGACGGGACCGAGCGGTTTGCCAATCCCAGCGCCCTCGAGTTCCAGGAGCAGTACGGCGAGATGTTCCTCAAACAGCTCCGATCGGTCGTCGAAGACGCCAGTATCGGCGGGTCGGCGTCGAAAACTGTGCAACCAGTTGCGGGGAGCGACGTTACGTGGAGGATCGGGGTGGCAGGCGTGCCTTTCCCAGATGGTGACCGCGGACTTGTCGCCGTGGTCGATGACGTGACCGATCTGGTTCGAGCGGATCGCCTGCAACAACTGAATCAGATGGCGCGAATCGTGGCCCACGAAGTCAAAAACCCCCTGACTCCCATCCGCCTCTGGGTGCAGGAGTTGGAGGCCGCGATCAAGAACGACAATCCGGAACTGCCCGCGCTGCTCGAAGAAGCTTGCCGAGAGATCGAGGAACAGGTCGAACGCTTGCAGGAAACCGCGAGTTCGTTTTCTAATCTCGTTGCGCTCGAGCGTTGGGAACCAGAACCGGTGGATCTGGCGATGCTGATCAGGGAGCTGCCGAAAGGGGCCGAAGTGTTGGAGCGGCGCGGAATCAGAATCGAGTATGAGATTGCTTCAGCCTCGCCCCCGATCATCGGCGATCAGCAATGGCTGCGCCGCGCCGTCGCCAATTTGCTGCAAAACAGTCTCGACGCTCTCGGTGGTGCTCCCGGGACGGTGGTTCTGCGGCTTGAAGTCGATCGTGACAGGGTCGTGCTCGAGATTGAGGATACGGGGGGAGGCGTTCCCGATGAGCGTTTGCCCGATCTCTTCTCTCCCCACTTCTCATCGACCACCTCCGGAAGCGGACTTGGTTTGGCGCTGGTCCAGCAGGTCGTGGTTCGATGTCACGGGAGCGTTTCCGCCACCAACGCTGCGCGCGGTCTCAAAGTGAGGCTCGAGTTTCCGACGTCGGCGAGCCTGAGCGAGCCCTCGTAGCGGCGCGGTCGGAGGTACAGGCTAAAATGATTGCTATGAAAAGAGCCCTTTCGGCTGCGATTTTGGTTGGTCTGTTCTTCGGGTGCGGCGGTGGAGGTCCGACTTTCCAAGAGGTCGCGCCGATGCCTCGCCGATTGGCGGTGTGGCTGGGTGCTGAGGGTCTCGACGCCGAAACTGCGGAGAGAATGCGTGCTGCGGGAGTCGATGAGGTTGTAGTTCGCCGCGGAAGCATGAACCTTGCCGGGCGAGCCCCCGTGCTGAGGTTCAACTCGTCTCCACCGATCGAAGGTGCCATTCCGGTTGGCATAGCGCTCGAAGTTCAAGGGGTTCGTGGAGATCTCGACCGGGCGGCAGCTGAGGCTGTATGGAGGGCGATCGAGGCCGAACTCGACGGATCTGTGCCGGCGGAACTCATTCTCGATATGCCGCGGTTGACGGAAAGCCTCGATGAGTTTCTGATATCGCTGACCGAAGTGTCCGGAGTGGCTGTGGTGCCGTTGCTCAGCTTTGAACAGATCCAACGCGAGGAGGGTATTCGAACAGTAAAAGGCGCACGAGCCTGTGTCCTGCCTGCCTTTGGTACCGACGGTGCGGATCTTCGCGGCGTCCGCGAGCTCAATCCGCTCCCTTTATCGAAAAAGCTCCAGCCACTGGCTGGAAGTGGGGTTCGTGTTCGTCTGGCCGTTGTGTTGACGCCGAGGACGGAACCGGCCCTTGAGGGACCAGGAGACGATCTCGACCCACTCACACGCATTGCCACAGTGTCTACGTCCTCAACCCTTGACCGGACATTTACCTTCGAGACGAACGCGAATTGGAGCGGTCGCAGCTGGCAAAAGAACGATAAGGTTGCCGTGCGATGGGTCGATGCCGCGCGGTTGAACGCCGCGTTGATGGAGATGCACCGTTTGGTTTTGCCCGAGGTTGCCGGGTGGGACCTGGTTGCGTTGCCTCCCGAGGATCGATCGCTCGGCTTGGGGAGAGAGTCCCTTTTACGTTACCTCGAGGGGGAGGGACCGGCGCCGATTGTCGAGGTTGACGTGCAACGCGATGGGAGGTCCGTGCGCGTTTCGCTGACCAACACCGGTCCTTTTGTTTCTGCGGTTTCCAATCATGGCAATTGGGTCCAGGTTTCGGTCGATGAGGGTTGGATCGAGGCTCGTGATCAAGGCTCGTTCGACGGTTCGAGACTTGGCAATGCGCGGGGCTCCGGCTGGAGTGAAGGCGATCTCGATCGATTCAACGGCGTTCGGTTCAGTGAGATTTATCTCGGCCCGGACGAGCGGGTTTCGAGCGGCGGCGTGCGGCTACCTTCGAGTCGTTCGAAGGTCACCGTCAGATGGAATCTCACGCTTTCGGATGGATCAGCGGTAACGGGAGAGATCATCCCCTAGCGATTGCTATCGCCTTCTGTATCGCTATCAAACGCCCGTCCACCCACCCACGCGATACTCGATTCTCGATCACTGCTGTCCAAAACAAATCCACAGGTGACGTTGCCCATCTGATAACACGAGGGTTACGGGTCGGTTTTCAGCCTTTCCAAGGCGAGGTTCCCTTCAACCAACTGATGCTGTCCAAGGCGCGGGCGACCGCGACAGGAAACAGCGCCAGCCATCAGCGACCGCGTCGGGGGCAGCACAACGCCGAGCCGCGGAGCGGCGACAGATGGATAGCCCGGGGTGTCAACCCCGGATCTGGCGTCAGATTTCCCGTGACGCCGGCATGATCACCTCCGGGTCGATGAGCCGCCAAGATTACCTTCGGGACGACAAATAGGGGATGAACTCGCCCTCAGCAGCCATCCGTGGCCGTTGCGATGGGGGTCTTCGAGAGTGAGGGTGGTTGGCTTACGGCCACTGGCTGGTGAGGGTGAGTCACGGCGCGCCCTGCGCGCCAGTAACGACCCGGAGGTGACCATGTCCAACGCCGCCACGAAGCCAAACCTCATTGCCCATACGAAAGCCCTCGAAGCAGCAGGAATCGCGATCAAGCTGGTGATGAGGGTTCCCGCTCCTCTGAAGCCGATTGCCGATCAGGTGATCCGGTCGGCAAGCTCGGTTCCAGCTAACCTCGCAGAAGGGCACGGCCGGGTCGGACGGGACCGGTCGAACCACTGGAGAATCGCCTACGCCTCGGCCAAAGAGGTCGACAGCCACTTGAAGCTCCTCGCGCACGCCGGGGCGATCAATCAGACAGCCGCCCGTGACGCAATGAAGGCCTTCGATCAGGTCCGTGCCATGACCTGGCGATTGCTCAACCCAAGGTCATGATTTCAGTTATATATCCCAGTCAGACTGGATGCTGTCGCTGCCGCGGCCTCTGATCGCTGACGCTGATTGCTGTCGCTGGTGGCTGCCACAGCCCCTGCCGCTGCAATGCCTCCGCCAGTCAAATCTGAGTCGGCTTCCCGAGACGCTGTCTTGGACAAGAGTGATTCTCGATACTCGATCCGCCCACCCATCCCATTTTGCCCGCAGATCACGCAGATAACGCAGATAAAGGCGCGGACCTATGGTGATGTGATCTGAGTCAATCTGCGTGATCTGCGGGGGGAAATTTGAATGCGTCAGCAAGGAGATCGTTCAAGAAGGGACGGACTTATCATTTGGCTGCATCCTGCATCCTGCATCCTGCATCCTGCATCCTGCATCTCATCGAGCATCACTCCTGTTTCCTGAGCGCAAACGAATGGATTTTCCGTCCGTCGACCAGGTACTTCTGTTCGAAACCGGTCTGTGGCAGATCGGCAAACGCCTCTTCGCCATCGATAGCTTTGAAGCCCGAAGCGGCGCCAAGGACTTCCGCTATGACGATGGAGTAGTCGTCGTGGTCTGACTTGACGAGAAGACGCCCTCCCGGCGCGAGGGCTCGGTGCATCGCTTCTACGTTTTCTGCTCTGAAGAATCGGCGCTTGTGATGCCGTTTTTTTGGCCAGGGATCCGAGAACAGCACGAAGAACGTGTCTACCGATTCTTCGGCGAGGAGACGAAACAGTAGATCTTCACCAGTGGTCCGAATCAACCGCACATTCTCGAGACCGCGGCGGGCGGCACGGTCGCAGCAAAGGCGGTGATATTTCGCGGAGCGCTCCACCGCAAGGAGGTTACGGTCGGATCGCGCAGATGCAAGCTCGTTGAGGAACTTGCCTTTGCCGGATCCGATCTCCACGTCGGTTGGAGCTTTGCGGGAGAAAAGTTCCGGCCAGGAAAGTGGGATTCCGACCTGATCGAGGTCGATATCGATCATTCGTCTTCGAGACCGAGGTGAACCATTTCGATGCCGAGTTCATCGGCGAACTGCAACACCTTCTCGTCGCGGTAGAACTCGCCGAAGTAGATGCTGCATATGCCGGAATTGACGATCAGTTTGAAGCAGTTGAAGCACGGTGAGGCGGTGACAAATATCTGAGCACCCTCGAGGCGAGTTCCATGACGCGCCGCCTGGACGAGAGCGTTGGCTTCGGCGTGGACTGTACGGATGCAATGGCTGTTGTCCATCAAGCAGCCGACTTCCGTGCAGTGGGATCCACCGCGCATCGAACCGTTGTAGCCCGTGGAAAGGACCGTCTTATCCCGGACGATAACTGCTCCGACATGCTTGCGGGGACAGGTCGAACGGGTCGCCGCCTGCACCGCAAGATTCATGAAATACCGTTCCCAGGAAACCCTATCCATGGCGGGGGAGTATAGACCATCCGCCCAACCGATTCTCGATTCTCGATTCTGGATACTCGATCCACCCACCCACCGTGCTGAAATTTCGGATTTCGGATTTCGGATTTCGAATTTTCCACTGGCCCCCGCCTGATACTCGATACTGGATCCGTTCACCCATCCCATTTTGCCCGCAGATAACGCAGATAACGCAGAAAAAGGCGCGGACCTATGGTGATGTGATCTGAGTCGATCTGCGTGATCTGCGGGGGGAAAATTGAATTCGTCAGCAAGGAGATCGTTCAAGAAGGGACGGACTTATCATTTGGCTGCATCCTGCATCCTGCATCCTGCATCCTGCATCACTGCTGTCCAAAACAAATCCACAGGTGACGTTGCCTATCTGATAACACAAGGGTTACGGGTCGGTTTTCGGCCTTTCCAAGACGAGGTTCCCTTCAACCAACTGATGCTGTCCAAGGCGTGGGCGACCGCGACAGTTAACAGCGGCAGTATTCAGCGGCAGCGACAGAAAGCAGCGTCAGGAAACAGCGCCAGCCATCAGCGACCGCGTCGGGGGCAGCACAACGCCGAGCCGCGGAGCGGCGACAGATGGATAGCCCGGGGTGTCAACCCCGGATCTGGCGTCAGATTTCCCGTGACGCCGGCATGATCACCTCCGGGTCGTTCAACGGGCGAGATAGCTGCCGAGTCGGCCGGTGTCAAGGGCGGGCCGGCCCGGGGCCGGTTGCTTTGCAACCCTTGACACCGGCCGACTCGCCAGCTTTGGGGGAGGGCATGAACGACCCGGAGGTGACCATGTCCAACGCCGCCACGAACACAAACCTCATTGCCCATACGATAGCCCTCGAAGCAGCAGGAATCGCGATCAAGCTGGTGATGAGGGTTCCCGCTCCTCTGAAGCCGATTGCCGATCAGGTGATCCGGTCGGCAAGCTCGGTTCCAGCTAACCTCGCAGAAGGGCACGGCCGGGTCGGACGGGACCGATCGAACCACTGGAGAATCGCCTACGCCTCGGCCAAAGAGGTCGACAGCCACTTGAAGCTCCTTGCGCACGTCGGGGCGATCAGTCAGACAGCCGCCCGTGACGTCATGAAGGCCTTCGATCAGGTCCGTGCCATGACCTGGCGATTGCTCAACCCAAGGTCATGATTTTAGTTATATATCCCAGTCAGACTGGATGCTGTCGCTGCCGCGGCCTCTGATCGCTGACGCTGATTGCTGTCGCTGGTGGCTGCCACTGCACCTGCCGCTGCAATGCCTCCGCCAGTCAAATCTGAGTCGGCTTCCCGAAACGCTGTCTTGGACAAGAGTGATCCTGCATCCTGCATCCTGCATCCTGCATCGAGCTTCAGCTCTCCGCAGGCGGTGCGGCCGCCGGTGCATCAGCCGGAACCAATGCGCCCTCGGTGACCCAGTGCTCGTAGAGGCGGCGAATCCGGAAGCTGTCGGTGGCGATCTCACCTTCACACACGGATGGCGGGACGCCGCGCACGGCCTGGCTCCAGACGGCCTTGGCCAGTTTAGGGTCAGCATCTTCCTTGACGTCGGAGGGCTTCTTGCCGGTTGATTTGAATTGGGCATCGTCTGGAACCAGGGCCAACGCGCGGTTGAACTCGTCGTAGCGGCGCATGCCCTCGAGCAGCAGCGACATCATGGCCATAGAGTCCTCCGGCGCCGGCTGCTCCCCACCGGGGAGTTCCTCGTTGACGAAGTTGAAACGGCCCTTTACGGGACGTTCGAGGAGTTGATAGACGGCAGTATCATTCTCGAGAGGGCCGACCTTGGCCGATAACAGCTTGCCATCGGCAAGGTGAATCGCGGCTTTTTCGCCACCCTCAGAATCCAAGATCTTGATCGTGCCTGTGACCGCTGCGTCGGAGAGGTTCTGGAGCACGTTGGGAAGACCGAAAAGAGCAAGGTCACCCGAAAGCGTTACCGTATCATCGGCGGCTTTCGGCTCCTTCTTTCGCAATCCCGGTTGTCCCATAGTCGTGAGGGCCTTATCCGCCGCTTTACCGAACGGCTGATCAGGAAAGCGCTGCACGATGTCGCCGAGAACAGTGTGTACCTCCGGAGCGTAGCTTCCCGATACGGAAGAGATCAGATATTCGAGAATCTGCGACTTACGGGGATTTTTGACCGACACCCCGAGAAACTTCCTTGGCAGCTCTTTCTGCATCGCATCGAGCAACCGATTCAATTGATCCGGGGTATCCGAAAGATCATGGCCGCCAAGCGTGACGAGACGGGCGTAGGTGTCACCGAGTTCCGGCTTGTCCTTGAGCCCGTGGGTAATGACGATGGACCTGGCTTCACTGCTATCGCTCTGCGACAACAGTTTGATCGCATTACTCAAAAGCCATCGGATTTCCTTGAGGTCGAACTCGAGAAGCGAGTCACCGACAAGTACGTTCTCGAGCTCGCTGATTCGTGCGGCGAGGGTCGTGTAGGCGCGGGGATGCTCCAATTGCACCAGCGAAGCGATGGCCTCGCGAGCCACCGGAATCGAGCCAGTGAGATCCGAGACCCGGATCAGGAGATCAATCTCTCGTTCGACGTCTTCTTCGTGAACCCGCGGTATCACACGCATCAAGTAGACGAGGTTGCGTTCAACGTGTGGTGATTGCCGTGTCTCGCCGTTGACTGATTCCTCGAGGGCTTCAACCGCCAATTCCCTGGCCTCTTCGCCGTGGGTCCGAAGAAGCTTCAACAACTGTGTTCTTTTTTCCCGGTCCTCCTCGTCCTTGAGTTGTTCAAGGAGCTCTTCAGCTCGAAGCTTCGGGAAAAATCCCATCAACCGGCGCAGGAGTTGACGGTTGTCAGGATCGTCTGCGAGCTTGATGACCTGAGCCATGTCCAACTCGGAGTAGCTCTCCTCGGTAACGGACGTCGCGATTGAGGCATCGACCTCCTTTTGAGCAACCATGCGTTCGGCGAGATCGAGCATTGTCACCGCACGACCGAGGGAGCCTTTGTTGAACTCGTCGATCGCAACACCAACCATTTCCTGAAACCGTTGGAGGAGTTCTTCGGGGTCTTTGGCCAGTTTGACAACCTCGCGCATCGCGCGGGTCGCCCCGGCCGGGGGAGCTTTGTCACCGACTTCGGTGTGGGCAGGAGGGGCCCAATCGGGTAGGCCCTCGCTGAGATGTTTGAATAGGTTTGTGCCGAGATTTTCGGTCCCGATGTCCTGAAGGTAGCCCAGTTGGGTTTCGAGCTCTTTGGAGCTGCCGGCTTTCGAGGCGAATTGTTCAACGACGTGTCCGAGGACCGCTTTCTGGTTGATGTCCGGAGAACCACCACCGGCGGATGTTTCGGGCGCGGCAACGCGCTGCAACTGATCGAGCATCAGGTTGAGGCGGTGCAGAGCGAGTGCATCCGCCGCGGCTGCCGGCGCCGCTCCGCCGGTGCCACCAGCCGGGTAACCTCCACCACCTACCGGACCGGGAGGAGCTCCGTATCCGGCGCCGGGTGCTCCGCCGTATCCACCGGGTGCCCCGGGCGGACCCTGTTTGTGCAAGACCTCGACTTTACCGCCGCTGATGCCGGTGCTCTTTTCGAGGTGGCCAAAGTTCTCTTCGAGGCCCCTTTTCTGTTCGGGTGGACACAGTTCGAGGAGAAATGGCTGCAGCTTCGCAAGGAAGGCCCCTACCTCCTCGCGTGGAATGAGCTCCAGGACACCGAGTTGGTGGAGCTTGGTGGCTGCGTGATAGAGGAGATCGGATGCGGTCATCGTGCTCGCACCGCGAATCTGGTCACCCATCCACGACTGGATCTCCTGAGCTACAAATTGGGCTGGAACCTGGAAGAGCTCAGACGCACTGTCGGCAAATATCATGGGGGCGATCTCATCCGACAGGTATCGTTTGAGGAGCATTCGCTCCTGCTCGTAACCGGTGACCCCGGAACCGTCGTTCAAGTTGATTCCCCCTCGATTTCAGGCTGCCCATCGCGTCCCTCACCCCGACCGGCTCGTACGTGCCGCCTGCCTGAGACGGGACAAAATCCTACCGTTTACGTGGGGCGTCGGTGTCTCAACAACACTATGCCCATAGTAACGCAATTCGGTCTGTCTCGTTGTGACCTTTTCGTCGTAGGTCGTCAGCCGGAGACACTGTCCGGAGAGGGGCGGTCAGAGTGTTGCGAGCAGCTCGCGGGCGGCGTTCCGGACATACGCGAGGTTGAAGTTGAGCTGGTTGAAATCGATGACCTGTTCGCAGGCCAGGCGCGCACCTTCCGTGTCACCCATCGCTGCAAATGTACGCGCCTTGAGCAGCCAGATTTGGGGGTCCTGCTGATTGGCCTGCTCGAAGTGGATGATGGCTGTATCCACGCGCCCTTCGGCGAGGGCGATCATTCCGTCGAGCTCGTGCGTCCTTTGAACTTCGAATCGAATGTTGCGAGTCGCAACTTCATCACGATATGAGTCGGCCAGTTCATTTGCGACATCGAGGTTCGCCCGCCACAGCGCGACTCGGGCCAGGTCATATTTTTGGTTCCGCCTGGTGGCTTCCATGATTTCTTCGGTGGCGTCCGAACTCTGCATCATTTCAATTTGATCTTCGTATTTTTCGGCAGCCTCGTCCGTTCGTCCGGCTCGAAGAAAAATGTCGCCCATCAGATTGAGGTCTCCTGCCATCGCACTACGGTCATCTGTTTCCGCCGCAATGTCGTAGAGTTTCTGGGCTTCATTCAAAGCGCTCTCGAAATCCCCCTGGTGGAGGTAGCTCGCGGCAGTCCGAACACGGGCCTGGCGGCGCTCTCCGTTGGTGCGAGCGTTTTCTTCGATCTTGGAAAATGTCGAGCGCGCATCCTCGAAACGGTCCATGAATATTTGGTTGGTGCCGATTCCGATGTACGACGCAACAAAATTGGGGTCGATGGCGAGCGCCTTTTCGTAGCTTGCGATGGATTCTTCATAGCGACCCATCTTCATCAAGAGTTCGGCGTAGGAGTCGTAGGGATTGGGCTGATCGGGGATGCGCTCGGTGTAGCGCTGGAAAGCTTTTTCGGCTCCGGCGTAGTCGCCTACCTCCCGCAGGGTATATCCGAGCATATTGTATGGCGAGGCGTATTTGGGATTGATCTCGATCGCCTCGCGGTACGAGGAGATTGCGCGCTCGTAGTCCTGCTGGTTGAAGAACAGGAAATTGCCAATCGCGTTGTGTGCACGCTCGTCTTCTGGAAAGAGTGACACGAGGGCCTCGAGTTTGGCCAGTTCAACCTCTGGTTTCCCGGCGAGGTTGGCTTCCCTTGCAGCTATCAGAAACCGTTCGCCCTCACTCGCGTTTGTGCTCGTATCGACGGCGCGTCGAAAAGAGTCAAAGAACTCCTGGTTGGTCGACGCGGTATTGGCAACGCCCAGGTGGGCAATGGCGAAATCCGGGTCGGCTTCGACTGCCTTCAGAAAGTACGCGTGGGCGTCGGTCACGCGAAGATTCTCCGACAACCACCGACCCTTTAGAAATGCGTCGCGCGCCTCGTCAGAGGAAGTGGTGATTGGAATTTTCGTTCTATCAACCGTACGGTCAACCGGCGGCGCTGCGCCGCATGCGATCAGCGAGCACAACACCAGACTCGATACTGCTGTCCGTTTTAAATCGACACCGGCCATTCTTTCTCCTTCTTCGTTAGAGAGGCTTGCTCTCCGGGATCGAGATCCCCTAGCGACGATACGAAAAGGAGATGAGACAGTTGCACCGGATCATGTAACTTTTTGTTGGGAGGGTTCGTCTTTCTGTGTGGATGAGGCGACAGGACTTCGACGCCGCTGTGGCAACCCACGGACGAAAGGTCCATACGCTCGCGGTGTATCTGCTCGCCAATCGAGAGGAGGCCGAGGACGTGACCCAGGAGGTGTTGGTTCGGCTGTGGCGACGCGGGCGCGACGTGGTGCCCGAAAAGATCGGGCCATGGCTTGTCCGGGTCACGAGAAACGCTTGCATCGATGCCATACGCCGCCGCAAAGGTGGATCTCAAGTCGTCATTGATGACGCAACTGGAATCGATCTTCACGAGCCTGCCCCCGGACCGGAGAGGTTGGCACATTCGTCGCAGCTTGGCTGCAGGATCCTGCGGGCTCTCGACACCCTGTCCGAACCTGGTCGAAGCGTCGTCATTCTGCGGGAGATACAGGGTTTGTCATACCAGGAAATCGGCGAGGCACTCGAGATGCCGATGAGCAGTGTCCGGGTCACCCTTCACCGCGGGCGGCGACGGTTGCGTGAAGAGCTGAAGGAGGTGCGCGATCATGTCGCAGTGTGCTGACCTCGAATGTTGTGCCGGCGTTCTTGAGCGGCTCGACGCGTGGATTGACGGCGACCTCGATGCTGATGAAGCGGCCGCCGTCAAAGCACATATCGGTCTTTGTGAATCGTGCCGGGAGGAGCATCAACTGGCCGAGGTTGTAGTGGCGGAACTTCGATCGATGCCCGATTTCGATCTTCCCAAAAGGGTGATGGAGGCGGTTCGAAAAAAGACCCATCCGACCTTGGTGGAGAGGCTTCGAAACTTCCTCGAGGAAATCAGAATCCGTCCGGTGCCGGCGTTTGCTGCTGTCGTCGCTGTGGTTTTGATGGTCGTCGTCGCTTCTCCGTGGCGGCAACCCGCTGAGCCGCAGTACACCGATCAGGAGGTTGCTCGGGCTGTTGCGGAAACCAGATTGGCACTGGCATATGTTGGCAATGTCGCGCAACGGGCGGAGTTGCGGGTCAAGCAAAGAGTCTTCAACCAAGGGGTTGCGGCCCAGACGGTGCGCGGTGTTCGGCGTTCTCTGCAAGTAATAGGCGAAGCGGGGGCCGCGACTGCGGATCCGGACGCGACGCCACCAACCCAAGTGAAAGGGAGTTGAGAATGAGAAAGATATCGGTGTTGATAGGTGTGATGTTGGCGGCGTTTGCCGGGTTCGGAGCGGTGCAGGCGTCTGCCCAGTCCGGCTACTACCCGATCGAGGAGATGGGCATCTTCGCCGAAGGCGATCTCGAAGTAGATATCGACCTCAGTGGGGCCATGTTGCGAGTGGCTGCGGGTGCGATGGAAAACTCAGGACGAGCAGTCTCGCCGAGTTCGTCGCGAACCTCGAACGGGTTCGGGTACAGGTTGGAGCGCCGAGCGGTGTGGATGCCGCGACGGTGACTCAGAAAATGACTGACGCCCAGGCAACGCTCGGAAGCGCTGGCTGGCAAAAGATTCTCAGCGTTGAGGAGAGCGACGAGCGGGTCTATCTCTATGCCCTCGAGAGCGCCGGCAACATCGTCGGCCTCACCGTCTTTGTCAACGAGGGCAGCGAGGAAGTGGTTGTTGTCAACATCGTTGGCGACATCAATCCGGAGACCCTGGGCCGACTGCTGGCGAACATGAAGGACTTCGACCTCGACGAGATCATGGAAGGCTTCGAGCAGTAGGTCCCGTCGCCAGTACATGGGAAGAACTCGCGGGGGCCCTCAGGGGTCTCCGTTTTTTTCTGAGGAAACCGCAGATCACTCAGATACACGCAGATGACGCCCGCGCCCATCCAGGAGAACCACCAAAACACCAAGACATCACAAAGAAAATGCCGAGACGCAGAGCCGACCATCCCGGACAAGATTGCCCACAGATCACACAGATAGACCCAGATCCGCTCATCGAAAAGAAACGCAGAGGCGCAAAGACGCAGAGGCGCAGAGAGGCGGAAGCTGAGCGTGAAAGGCGGTAGCGCTTATTGACGGCAGAACGACAGGCGATCGGATCGCCTGTCGCCGGTGAGAACTGGGCCGCCTCCGGACGCGAGCGTCCGTCGACGTCCCACTTCCCACCGGCCGCCGTGCCCGGGGCACGTCGGTTCTGCCTTTCTTTCCCTACATAAGGTGACAACGGGGTCTCGTCAATGGACGTCGAGAGATGATGGCGGTGTTTGGACGGCCGAGGCCTCGCTGGACAGTACAAGGTGGTGTGGACCCATCTGGGTCTATCTGTGTGATCTGTGGGCCATTTATTGTTGTTGGAATGCTCTAGGGGCGTTGGCGTAAACGGTGATGCGATCGAATGGCAACACTATCTGTGTCATCTGCGTGATCTGCGGGCAAACTGGATGGGTGGCCTCTGTGCCTCTTTGTGTCTCTGTGGTTCAACCGGCGTTGCCGGTTCACCTGGCGTCAGCCATCTATCAATAATTTACGACCTCTCATTGTCACGACGAAGTAGTCGTCGCCCACAATCTCGAGAGCCGCCGGGTCTCCGCCCCTGCCGTCAGGATCGTCCGTCATATCGACCGATGTCAGCAAAACGCGATTGTCGAACCGCGCCTGGATCAGACGATTCCTGCCATCCGACTGTCCCGTGACCATTCGCTCGACATCAAATGCATCAAGGGTCGCCGCAATCTCCGAACCGTACTCTGCTTCGGACCATCGTGCTGCGCCACGAAAACAGAGTGGACCCTTGCCATCGAGCACCGACCAGGACTTCCATTGGGCCAGATCGTAAACCTCGAGCAATTGGGCGACCCGCGGATTGGACGTAGTGCGCTCGGAATCGTCGAGGCCGTTGAGATGGGCGGCTTCCTGATTGATGACGTTGACCATCTCTCCGGCCGCCGAGGTCGGAAGACACAGACCTTCGGCAACCATGTACGCCCTGTAGTCGTCAAAGCTCCTGATCTCTTCGCTGGCGCGACGGTTGATTGAAGCCACCTCCCTGTCCTCAATTCCCTGATGGACTCCACCATGGACGAATAGAATGTCGTTGATCTCAAAAGCAATTGGAAGCGATCGCAACCAGGCCCCATAGATACCCTCGGGTCGCATCGACTCGACATACTCGACCCAACCTGGGGGGTGGGCCGCAAACCATTGCGCTTCGGCTTCGCCGTCAGCGACGAAGGTCTCACCGACGGCTTCAGCACGCCGAATGCGCCAGGCTGACCACTCTTTCCAGGCGAGACGCTGCCGTTGTTCGGAGTCGGTGCCGATGAAGCTCCGGTAGGCCATCGGGTTGACGTCGCGAAGCTCACCCAGGATGTTCATCGCCTCGTGATTGCCCATCAGGACAATGACCTGGCCGCCGGCTGCGGCTGCCTCATTCTGCAGCCTCATGAAGAGGTCGATTGCGCCACGGACGTGTTCGCCATCGTCAATCAGGTCACCCGTTTGGATCAGGATGGTGTCGCCCCCAGACCAGTGGTGCTCGGAGTCGATCACTTCGAGGTGCTCGAGGAACGCGGCAACCGTGTTGGCCGCGCCCTGGACCTCGCCGAAGACGAAAATTTCACGTTCCGGCGCTGCCTGCCCGCGAATTGCGATCGGCTGGGCCGCCACTACGATCACGACCACCCATGCAAAGACCAATAAAATTCCTCGAGATTTCATTCGAGCGCCTCCTCATGCGGTGGAAAAGGAAATTTCCAAGAACTCGTTACGTACTGTAGACATACGTATTTCGACTGTTTTCGTTGCAAAGAGACGGGCTTCCACATTGACGTGAAAAGTGGTGGTCGACCAGATTTCGTGCACCCTGTAGATCCCGGCAGAAAGGTATCGGAATGGACTTCGCGATCGAGACCACAGCATTGCGTAGATAGTTTGGGGATGTCGTGGCGGTGGACGGCCTCAATCTGGTTGTGGAAAAGAGGACATTCTTTGGTTTTCTCGGTCCGCTCGACGAATTGCGTGCGGGAGAGGGGGAGGGGAGTCTGGATGCTTGGATTTCTGGCGGTGGCGATCCCGGCTCTCGTTGGAGCGAGCTGGCTCGGGCCATTGCTTTTGGCGATGCTGATTGCGGCTGAAATCGCATTCTACAGGGTCATGCTGCGTCCGACCGGCCAACTTCTCGACTCGCGTCGTGAGTCATTGATTGAGGCCCTGTAGGTCTGAACTCCAGGTTCATTCTGGGGTTCCGAGGGGCATTGCCGGTAAGATGGTTGAAGGCTTGCGGGCTCCGGAGGTTTTTTGTGTCTGTACACTGGCGACTCCCGTTCACATTGACAGCTGTCCTGTTGATGGCCGTAGGGTTGGCGTTTGCGGGCCAAGACGATTCGGACTCGAATCAGCAACAGGGTCGAAGCCCATCCCTTGACGCGCTCAAGAGGGGATTTGCCGCCAGCGAGCAAGGCCAACATGAAGAGGCGTACGCCCACTATCAAAACGCCCTCGAAAACGCGTCAACCAGTGAGTTGCGCTTTCAGGCGTACGTCGGTCTCGGATCGTCGGCGCTGGCCCTTGGGCGGCTCGATGCGGCTCGCGAGAACTTCGAGCAGGCGCTGGCCCTGCGACCGGATAACGCCGAGACTCTCTTTTCACTCGGGCTGGTGGCCAAGGAACAGGATCGGTTTCAGGAGGCCGCATCCCTCTTCGCCAACGCGGCCGTCCGAAACCCGTCGCTCAGCGAGGCGATGGTGGAACTGGGTGTGGTCTACGAAATTCTTGGCCGTCACGAGGAGGCTGCCGATGCATGTTGGCGGGCAGTGACCGTCAGCCCTGAAGACCAGGGCGCCCTTCTCTGCCTCGGGGTGTCGCGCTTTCACCTCGGCCTCTACGAAGGTGCGTCGCAAGCCTTTGAAGCGGTCATCGAGCTGAATCCCGCGAGCCCGCGCGCCCGGTACGGGCTCGGGCTGGCCAAGCTTTACCTGGACGACAACGAGGGCGCTCTCGCCGAATACCTGGCCCTCAAACCGATCGATCCCGACCTGGCGAGAGACCTCTATCTGAGGATTCCCGTGGAGAGATAGCTCACGCGTTAGGCGAATCTCCCGGTTCAGCCGCCCTCACCCTGGACTTCGGCCGCTCGTCCCCGCTTCAGAACGAAGTTCCATTTCCAGATCTCATAAATCCCAGGGTAGACCAGGAGCTCGAGGAGGAACGAGGTGAAGATCCCGCCGATCATGGGCGCTGCGATTCTCTTCATGGTGTCGGCACCAGCCCCCATAGACCACATGATCGGCAGCAGCGCGAGGAAGGTCGTCGTGACGGTCATGAACTTGGGCCGCAGGCGGTGGACCGCACCCTCCATAATGGCGGCGCGGAGCTCGGTGAGGTTTCTCAGCTTGCCCTCCTGCTTCGCCTTGTCGTAGGCGAGGTCGAGGTAAAGCAGCATGAAGACGCCTGTCTCGGCGTCGACCCCAAGGAGGGCAATGAGACCGACCCAGACGCCGACGCTCATGTTGTAGCCGAGGAAGTGGAGCAGCCAGACCGCTCCGATGGCGGAGAAGGGCACCGCGAGGATGACGATCATCGTCTTTACCGCCGACCGGGTGTTCAAATAGAGCAACAACAGGATCAGAACGATGGTCACCGGCAGCACGACCTCGAGCTTCTCCTTGACCCGTTGCATGGCCTCGTACTGGCCGCTCCAGCTCAGCGAGTAGCCGGGTGGCAGCTCGAGTTTGTCGCGCAGCACCGCGTCCGCCTCGTCGACAAAGCTCTGCGGGTCGCGATCGGCAAGGTCGACATAGACATAGCCGGTGGTCAGCCCGTCGTCGTTGCGGATCATTCCCGGGCCGCTGCGGATAGAGATCTCGGCGAGCTGATCGAGGGCGACCTGGCGTTGGTCGGCGCCCACCGGTACCAGGATCCGCCCCACCGATTGGATATCGGCCCGGTAGTCCGGGTAGTAGCGCACGTTGACCGCGAAACGCTCGCGGCCCTCGATGGTGGTGGTGACGTTCTGGCCGCCAACCGCCGCCGCGAGGACGTCCTGCGCCTCACGGACGCTGATGCCGTAGCGGGCGAGCTCTTTGCGGTCCCAGTCGACATCGAGGAAGTAGCCGCCGGCGGTGCGCTCGGCGTAGACGCTGCGCGCGCCGCGGACGGTTTTGAGGTGTTCCTCGACCTCGATCGCGATCTCCTCGATGGTTTCGAGGTCAGCGCCAGAAATCTTGAGCCCGACTGGGGTCCGGATCCCGGTGGCGATCATGTCCATCCGGCCCTTGATGGGCATGGTCCAGGCATTGGAGAGACCCGGCAGACGCAGGGCGTCGTTCATCTCGTCGATGAGCTGGTCCTGGGAAATGTGGTCTGGGGTGATCCGGCGGAAGACGGTCTTGAGCCACTCCGGCGCCCACGACGAGTACCACGTGTCGCGCTTGCGCCACTCGGACTTGGGCTTGAGGGTGACCACGGTCTCGATCATGGACAGCGGCGCAGGGTCAGTGGAGGTGTCGGCGCGTCCGATCTTGCCGAGCACGGTGTCGACTTCGGGGAAGGAACCGATGATTCGGTCGGTGATCTGCAACAGGTTGTTGGCCTCGGTGATGGAGATCCCCGGCATGGTGGTCGGCATGTACATCAGCGACCCTTCCTCGAGGGGTGGCATGAACTCGGAGCCGAGATCGAGGAAGACAGGCACCGTGGCCAGGATGAGCACCAGCGCGCCGGCGATAACCCACCACTTTCGGCGCAACGCCCAGGCCGCAACCGGGGAGTAAACCTGCATGAGGAAGCGGCTGATGGGGTGATCTTTCTCCTGGCGGATCTTGCCGACCCAGACCTTGTTGACCAATCGGCACAGCCAGACCGGCCGGAATTCGTAGGGGTCGACGCGGGTGAGCAGCATTCGCAACGCCGGATCGAGGGTGATGGCGAGAACAGCGGCCACCACCATGGCCAGGGTCTTGGTGTAGGCCAGCGGCCGGAAGAGGCGCCCCTCTTCTGCTTCGAGGGCGAGCACCGGGAGGAACGACACACCGATGACCAGCAGAGTGAAGAAGCTGGTGCTGGCCACCTGGCTGATCGCCTTCTGGACGAGGGGTCTGTGGTCGCCCGGCCGGCCGAGCCTTTCCCATTCCTCGAGCTTCTTATGCGTCTGCTCGACGACCACGATGGCGGCGTCGCCGAGGGCGCCGATGGCGATGGCGATGCCACCCAGAGACATGATATTGGCGGTCAGACCCATCCCCTCGAAGGGGACGAAGGAAATCAACACCGCGAGTGGGATGGTGACGATGGGGATGGTCGCGCTCGGGACGTGCCACAGAAAGAGCAGGATGACGAAGCAGAGTGTCAGGATGACCTCGAGAATCGTCCGTCGAGAGGTTGTCCACCGACCGGTGGATGAGATCCGAGCGGTCGTAGCCGACGACGATCTCCACACCCTCGGGCAGCCCGGGGCCGATCTCGTGGAGCTTCTCCTCCACAGCCTCGATGACCTCGAGGGCGTTTTGCTCGTGGCGCATGATCGACGATGCCAGAGACCACCTCGCCGTACCGTCGAGCTCGGCGATGCCGCGCCGGATGTCGGGCCCGAGGACGACCTCGCCCAGATCCTTGACCCGGATGGGCGAGCCGAGCTCGCTGCGGCCGACGACGATCTCCTCGAAGTCCTCAATGGACTCGGCGTAGCCGCGGCCGCGGACCATGTACTCGGTGCCGCCGAACTCCATCAGCCGGCCGCCGACCTCGGCGGTGCCGTCGCGCACTGCCTCGACCACCTGTTGGATCCCGATGCCGTAGCCGCGCAACCGGTTGGGGTCGACGGTGACCTGGTACTGCTTTGGTATCCGCCCACCGTCGCCACCTCGGCGACCCCGGGCACTGCTTCGAGGTAGTAGCGCAGGTACCAATCCTGGTAGGTCCTCAGATCGGCCAGACTGTGGTTGCCCGATTTGTCGACCAGGGCGTACTGGTAGATCCACCCGAGGCCGATGGCGTCGGGCCCGAGCTCGGTGCGGACCCCCTCGGGGAGCTGCTGGAGCACCGGCGACAGGTACTCCAGAGTCCGCGATCGCGCCCAGTAGAGATCGGTCCCGTCCTCGAAAATGACGTAGACGAAGGAGTAGCCGAAGTCCGAAATCCCGCGCACCGCGCGCACGCCCGGCGCGCCGGCATGGCGCTGACGATGGGGTAGGTGACCTGGTCCTCGACGATATCGGGCGACTGGTTCCAGCGCGAGTAGATGATGACCTGGGTGTCCGAGAGATCGGGGATGGCGTCGAGCGGAACCCGCTGCATGGACCACCAGCCGGCGATGGCGGCGAGCGAGACCGCCGCGAAGACCGCCAGCTTGTTGCGGATGGAGAAATCGATGATGCGGTCGATCATGCTGTCGGCACCGGGTGGGCTTCGGGATCGGCGTCAAACGTCTTCTTGCAGTTGGGGTTGCAGAAATAGATCGTCTCGCCGTTGTGTTCGCTGGTCAGCTCGCGGGCCCTGGCGCGGGCGTGTTCGACCTCCATCCCGCAGATGGGGTCGATGGAGACTTCGGTGACGGGGTCGGCCCCCGCCGATCGCATCCGGCTCTCCGAGTCGAGCAGGAAATTGCCCGAGGTCACCACCTCGTCGCCCTCTTTGAGTCCGTTGAGGATCTCCACCCTTTCGCCATAGCGCCATCCGGTGGTGACCTTTCGGGCTTCGAGGTTCCCTTCACCCTTGTCGATGAAAACCATCTGCCGGCTTCCCGAGTCGAGCACCGCGGAGCGCGGCACCGTCAGCGCCGGACCGAGTTCGACGGGCCGGACGACATCGACGAACATCCCGGGACGGAGAGCGAAACGCGGGTTGCGGACCTCGAGCCGCACCTTGAGGGTTCGGGTCGCCGAGTCGAACTCGGGCAGGACATCGGTAACGACCGCGTCGAGGGAGTCGTCGAGAGCCGGGTGGCTGATCATCGCTTTTGTGCCCGGCTTGAGAAACGCTCGTCGGTCTCGAAGGCATCGGCGAGGACCCAGACGACGCTGAGATCGGCGACGGTGTAGAGCGTTGTCAGAGGCTTGAATGCGCCGCCGAGAAAGACGTTGCGCTCGAGGATGAAGCCGTCGGCCGGCGACCGGATCTCCACCAACAGCTCTTCCTTGCGGGTTTCCTTGATGCGGTCGATCTGCTCCTCGGTCATGCCGACGTTGAGGAGCGCCTGGGTGGTGTTGATGATGTTCTTCTCGAACGGCGTTCCCTGATCGGGCGCGCGCTGGCCGGTTGCGGACATTGCGGTCCATGTTGTTGAGGGCGTAGATGAAGCTCTGCTGCGGGTTGTAGGCGGCCTGGCTGTAGTACTTGGCGAGCACCTGGGACTTGCGGACGAAGGATCCCGTTGTCGCGTCGGTGATTTCGCGGATCCACCCGTCGGTGATGGAGCTGATGTCGTAGAGCCGGGTCTCGTCGACCTCGATGGTTCCGAGCAGCCGGAGTTCGTGCGGGACCGTCGCATGAACGGCGGTGCCCGTCGTCACCCCGATGAGCTGCTGCCGGTCGGCGCGGACGTTGATGACGCCGCGTTTTCCGAGCTCCCCGCCGCCACCGTCGGCGTAGACCGGCTCCAACGCCATCCCGCACGGGGCGGTGCCGGGCTCGGGTGACCGAAACGACGGGTTCATGGGGTCGACGTAGTAGAGAACCTTCCGTTCGCTAACTCCCGCTACCGTCACCGGCAGCGCCACCTGGAGAGACGCAGATATCCGGCTGCGAAAGCGACGCCGGCGAGAACCGCTCCCGCGATCAAAACTGTCCGTTTGTTCATCACGTCATTCTCTCATCAAAAACATCCGTTGTGCGATGCGACGGTGTGAAGAAACGGAGAGGGCCGCGGCGCGGCCCTCTCCGGGGTTGTCGGTCCGATGACCGTGATCAGTAGTCGGCGCCCCTGGCGAACGTACGGTCTCCGTTGAACGCCGGATCGGTAAGGACCTCCGTGGGACGCATCATCTCGTTGTCCTCGTGGTCGAGGATGTGGCAGTGCCAGACATAGCCGTGGCCGTCGTCGGGGTTGAAGGGATAGCCGCAGTTTTGCCTGGGGTTCTTCTCCTTCGCGCTGATGTCCGTCGGCGCCCAGCGCACCGCCATACGTGTCACCTCACCCGGATACTGGTGGCCGTGTCCTTCCAACCGACCTCGTGGGCTCCGGGACCCGGCGCGGTCCACGGCGTCTGCCGACGCCGGTAGCGGGTCGACGAGGAATTGCATCGGATCGGGGTTGCCGCCGATGGCGCCGCCGGAGTTCGGAATGTTGTAGTCGTTCGGTGGTCCGTAGCCCGGCATATATCCCGGGATTCCCTGCGCGGCGAAAGCCGTTTCATAGGCGGCGAAGTACTCCGACGTCGTCGAAGGGTATACGCTCGATGACCTGGAACTGGACCAGGTGGAGGTGGATCGGGTGGGCGTCAGCGGTGATGTTGATGATGTCCCAGACCTCCATGGCGCCCTCGGCCGGGCGCTCGGAGTAGTAGGTTGGAATGCTGTAGTCACCTGATTGCACGTAGTCGATTCGTGTGGAGAGTCGTGAAGTCCCGTCCGGTGGGTCGGCGTCCTGGATGACCTGCTTGCCGTCCCACTTGGTGTTGTTGAGCAGGGCCTCGAGCGGCTCACCGGTGATGGTGCTTTCAACCTCGTTGAGGGTGAGCTGTCGGTGGACGTCCCGTTTCGCCATGAGCGGTTTCAGATCGACGATGGGATCGGACGCGCGGGCTCATGGTCGCGGGGTCGAAGTTCGATCCCCTTGACGACCGGCGGCTGGCGTCGGCCATTGGCGACCTGACCTCGAACTGCATGATCTGCGGGATCGGCGGTGCGTCGCCGAAGGGGTAGGGGTTCCAGGCGTCGTTGCGCATCTCGAGGGTCGTGCCCGGCGCATAGGCCGATGAAGTCGACGATGACCTCGTAGCGCTCACCGGGGAGAGATCACCAGTTTGTCGCCCACGAGTCCGCCCGTGGCCGTGTCGTCCTGCGTAATTGAGACCCGCCTCGTGGGCCGTGGCCGGAGTGTCGAGATAGCCGCCATCGGTGCCGATCACCCAGATGATCCGGACCCTTTTCCCGCAAGCGGCCTCCGGTTGCCGGATCCCGGCGTTCGCGACCTGAGGTTGTAGCCCACCGAGTTGGAGCCGTTGAGGAAGAGGAAGCGATAGCTTCTTGGGCTCCACCTTGATCTTCGGCCAGACCTTGCCGTTGACCACCGCCACGTCGCCGATGAACTCGGCGACCCAGTAGGGGTGCTCGGGGGTGGTATTGCCGCCGGGTTCGGACATGTAGAGCTCGCCGTTGGTGTCGAACATCCGGTCCTGGATGACGATGGGAACCAGCTCGGTCGGGTCCGAGCGCCGGGTTGGTCGCTATCGGGGTCCAGTGATCACGTATGCGCCGGCGATGCCGGCATAGACGTTGAGCCGGGTGAAGCCGAGGACGTGGTCGTGGAACCAGATGTTGGCGGCTTCCTGGGTGTTGGGGTAGACATAGGTCGCCCGGTCGATCCCGGAGGGGTCCGCAGTCCAGGTTGCCCTTCGCTGCGGTAGTACAGTGCCGTCGGCGAGATTCTTGACGAGAGCGCCGGCCGGGAACTCGGCGATGCGGGCAGTTGTCGGGAAGTTTCGTCGACTTCGCGGGTGTAGTAGCCGTGGCCGCGATAGGCGCTGTCGCCGGTGCACCAGGAATCCGGTCCGCCATCGAGGTTGGGCGGGATCTCACCACCGTGGAGGTGGACCGCTGCGGGGATCGGACCGTCGTAGTTGTCCGCGCATTCAGTCGAATCGGGATATCCCCCGTACTCCATCGTCGCGAGTTGCTGCGAGCACAGGTTGTACTCGCCGTTTTGGGGATCCGCCCAGTGCATCGTCAGATCGGTGTTCTGGGTGTAGGCCAGCACATTGCTGCCCCAGGTGTCTGCCCAGCTGGTTGATGAAGGTCATCTGGGTCGGGGTGCCGCGCTCTGCAACCACCACCGGGCCGATGTAGGAGTGGTCCGGGGTCGGGTTGCAGGTGTCACCGATCTGGTAGCCCCAGACCCATGTCTGGTTTGAACCGCGGCCCCGTACCGTGTCGATGGTGCCGCCGGGGAGGACCTGGGTCTTGAACTCGCAGATGCTGACGATGGCGGGTGTTCCCGTCGACCACCGGCATGCCGCCCTTCCACTTGCCCTTCTTGCCCGGCGGGGCCGAGCATCGGCAGTTGTTGACGAACTTCGGAATGGCCCGCCGGGTCGATCGGTGTCTGCACCACCTGCGCCTGGGCGAGTGGGGACCAGACGAGGCCCGCACATAAGATGATTGAAAGCACTAGGACAATATCGTTTCACCGCTTACCTCCTTATTCTTCATAAAGACTCCTCCTTATGTTTGCGACACGACATCGTGCGGCAGGTGAGTAGACTGCTGCTTGCGTCGAACCTTGCTCGGAATCCATCGTTTTCTTTCATCGACTCGTCCCTCATACCTTCGATCGGCCGGAGGTTTTCCCAAATAGGAATCATTGCTGGCTATTTAGCAACTTTCGTGCCAAATCTGTGACCTCGGTCACATTTTCCGTAAGTTATTGGGGAAACGAAACTTGAATGATCTATGCCAATTGCGAAAGCTGAGGCCACGATTGTCTCGAAAACGGTACTTGAGACACTAGGAACTTTCTGAGCGGACCCCTATGTGACCTCCGCCGTTTTCCCTCTGAATCCCTCTAAAGAACAAAAGATTCAAAGCTTTATTGAAATAGTGCAGAGCGAATGATCAATGTCTCAGATGTCTCATGAGTGTCAAATGAGACAGTGAGACAGTGAGACAATCAGACACATCGTCCCTGTTCGCCGCCATTTGATGCCGTTTTTGGTAACCGGTCTCAACAAGCGAAAACGCCTCTCAAACTCTCTGCGATATTGGTGGGGCTGGATCTGGGTTTATCTGCGTGATCTGCGGGCAGAAATTTTCGGGTGGTGGGCTTGGTGTCCTTGGTGTTTTGGTGGTGAACCTCAAAAGACGGCGGTTAGGAAGACTGTTCGGCGACGATAGCTTCGATCTTTGCGAGGGCCTTGTCGAGGCGTTTCTTGACATGCCACGTCGATTTTCGCCGCCCGTGGAGGTCAACAGACTCCCAGAGGTCCCGTTCCTCCTCGAGAATTTCAGTACGGAGTCGGAGCCCGTGCCGTTCGAGGATGGGTTCGATGCGGCCTCGGTTGCGGAGAAGCTTGCGGCGGGTGCTCTGATACGCGTGCTCGACCACTGCTTTCCGTTTCGTAAAGAAAAGACATTGGTGAAGAACATCATGTAGTCGTCGCGCCTCGGCTCGAAGACGAGCACGTCCCGGTCAGCGTATCGGGTCTCGTAGGCCGCCAGGCCGGTCCCCATTCGAGAGTGGACGAGGGTGCGGAAGGTCTGTGCGAGAACCGTCGGCAACCCGCGATCGACGAGCTGACCGCGGCGCATGACCCCGAGTTCGACCGAGCGGAATGTATCGACGGGCACGATCGGGTTCACGCACAGCACGAGGTCGACACCCTCCTCGAGCGCCACTGACGCATGGACCGTTTTCAGAAGGACCCCGTCGACGTAGTTGCGACCATCGATGAGAGCCGGAGGGTAGAGGCCTGGGAGAGCGGTCGAGGCCTGGACCGCCTTCGAGATCGGCACGTGATCCAGGCCGGGCTCGCCAAAACGGACCGGCTGTCCCGAGTCGAGGTCGGTGGCCACCAGAACCAACTTTCGCCTGAGCTCGCGGAAATTGTCGGTGCGGCCGTGCATGCTGAAGATCTTGGCGAGGTATGCCCGGATCGGGTCGTTTTTGAAAATGCCGACTGGCAGAGCCCTGGCAAGACGGGTCATGGGCTCCAAGAGGCTCGACTCGGCGGGGTGGGAGAGCATCTTCCAGAATGCCTCCGCGAGCAAACGCGGAACCTTGAGTCCACTGCGAACCCATTCCCCGATCGCAGGGGTGAGGAAGTTTTCGGGCACGAACGGGTGCTCGCCGGGCTCTGGTTTGACGATGGCCCGGCACATCTGGGCCGTTGACAGGTTGTTGGCGAGACACGACGAGATAAAGGCTCCTGCGCTGACCCCAACGTAGATGTGGAGGTCATTCAGGTCGAGTCCCTCAATTGATTCATCGAGGGCGCGAATGGCGCCGATTTCGTAAATCGCCCCTTCAGGTCCGCCACCTGCCAGAGCGAGTCCGATCTTTGCTGTCGAAGTGTTGGATGCGATCATCCGCGGCCGCTCAGGAGGAGTCCTTTGAACCCGATGAAGGGTCTTCCGAGTCCTGGCCGCCGGTATCGATCGCTGCGAGGGAGCTCTCGAGATCTTCGAGACGTTCCCGAAGCCGTCCCATTTCCTCGCGTGCGCGGCGTACCGGGCCGATGCGATCGATAGAGGCCTGGACAAGTCGATCCATCCTGGTCTGCAGCTGCTCGACCCCAGATGAGACCGCCTGTTCGCCGATCCTGATCAGCTCGTGGAGAAGCTCGTTGGGTAGTAACGCTGTGCCTTTGCGGCCTTCTTCGGAAATGATTTGTGTCAATGTCTGCGATGTGACGTCGTCACCGGTCTTGTTGTCGACGACTCGAATCTGCTGACCTGTTCGGATCCATCCCGCCAGCTCGTCGAGCGACACGTATCGACTTTCCTCGGTGTCGTAGAGCTTGCGGCTCCCGTAACGTTTGATGAGTCTGATCATTGCGTTTCTCCAGCACCGCGGGCGATTCCTAGAACGGAATGCCGCTCTGCGGCGTCCACTTTTATATACCGCGTTGCGGCAACGGTGTCAAGCGGCAGGGATGATCGACTGACCTGTGTCGAGGGTCCAAAATGCTCACAATATTAGAGATCGAGGAATTTGTTGGAGGACGGATCGCGGCGTGGGTCTGGTCCTGGAGCTGTTCGGGTCGTCAAAAAAAGAATGCCGCACTGCGGCAAAGATCTTCAAGCTGGAAAGGAGAGTTCTCTATCCCACAAACGGTTCCGGTCGGCCGATCCCCCAGCCCTGTGCGTAGTCGACGCCGATCTCGGTCAGAGTTTTTTCAATCTCCGAGTTTTCGACCCACTCGCCGATGGTTTGAATTCCCATCGATTCCCCGATCCTGTGGATTGCGGCCACCATCTCCCGCTGTATCGGGTCGGTGGCGATCTCGCGAACGAGCTCGCCGTCGATCTTGAGAAACTCGATATCCAGGCTCTTCAGATATCGGAAAGATGACAGGCCGCTGCCAAAATCGTCGAGAATGAACCGGCATCCCAGTTGGCGGAGGGCATTCATGAAATCGAGGGCCTGAGAGAGGTTGGAGATTGCCGCGGTTTCGGTAATTTCGAACATCACCCTTCGAGGTGGGATCTGGAGTTGATGAAGCTGCCCGAGGATAAGTGCTTTGAGTTCGGCATTTCCGAAGCTCTGTCCCGACAGGTTAATCGTGAATGCTGCCGTACTCTCGTCGGCCGAGTTGGCGACAGCACCAATGGAATTCAGCGCCGCACCAACGACCCAGAGATCGATGACCGGCATCATCCGATAACGCTCAGCTGCGGTAATGAACTGGCTCGGTGCGACGATATTGCCGTCACCATCCACCAGTCGCAACAACAATTCGTGGTACTCAGGGGCGTCCTTCTGCTGCAGAGGGCGTATCGGTTGTTTGAAGAGTCGAAAGCGGTTCTCGTGGAGGGCGCGGTTGATTCGCTCCACCCACAGCATTTCGGTGTGGCGAATCCGTACGGCGGAGTCGTCAATTCGGGTGACGTGGATCTGGTTGCGGCCTCTGTCCTTGGCCACATAGCAGGCGGAATCGGCGGCGCTGAGAAGCTCGGCGAGGTTGCCGTTGCCGCCAACCACTGGCACGATGCCGATGCTAGCTGCGACTTCGAAGACCTGTCCTTCCCACTGAAACCGGTACTGGCGAACCGCATCGAGAAGGGATTGAGCGTATGCGCTTGCTTCGTCGGGGTCGCAGTTCATGAACAGCATCCCGAACTCATCGCCTCCAAGGCGGGCCAGAGTATTGTTCTTCGGAGTCACCGCACTCAGGACCGAGGTGAGCTGGCGCAAGAGTTCGTCTCCGGCCCCGTGGCCGCAGGTGTCGTTGACCAGCTTGAATTCGTCGAGATCCAAATAGCACAGGATGTGCTGACGAAAGCTGTTTGCCGCATCGCTGATCGCATCTGCCAGCCGCAGCTCGAACTCGCGGCGGTTGATCAGGCCGGTCAGTGGATCGTGGCTTGCAAGGTGTTCCAAACGCCGTTGCAAGGACCGCAGCTGCGAGACATTGGTGAAAACCAGGACGGCACCGGCGAGATCGCCGTTCTCGGTAATGATGGGAGCGGCACTCTCGCGGACCGCGAGCTCTGAACCGTCTTCGAGGACCAGAAGTGAGGCTTCTGCGGGCTCCAGGACGTGTCGTAAAGCAAGACAGTCTTCAACGACATTTGGTCTCGGATTCCGCGAGTCGGCGGCAATGCTTCTGTAGAACCTCGACAACATCTGTCCCTGAACTTGCTGAAGCCTGACGCCCAGGAGCCTTTCAGCCGAAGGGTTGAGGAAGTCGATTCGGCCGCCAGCGTCGGTGCGGATAACGCCGTCGCTGATCGACGACAGTGTGACCTGGGCGTGCTCCTTGGCGCGCTGCAGGGCCTGCTCGGCTCGCTTTCGCTTGGTGATGTCGGCGGACACACCGACCACCTTCTCGACCCTTCCATTTGAGCCTCTCTGGACCTGGCCTCGAACCATCGCCCACACGATGCCTCGTCCAGGGACATCGAATCGGTGTTCGATTTCGTAGGGTTCTCCGGTTGAGAAGACTCTGGAAAAAGTGCTCGAAATATTCTTGTGGTCGGCGGAGGGAATGAACTCCAGCAGCTCTTTTCCGGTCCTGGGCAGCAGGTGGTCCGGGACGCCAAACACCTCGGTGATGCCAGAAAAGGTCAGCGAGTCATCGTCCGGTCGCCACTCCCAGGCGGTGCTGTGGCCCGCGCGGTGGGCGAGCTGGAGTCTTTCGCGGCTGGCAGCGAGCTCGAGCTCAGTGCGCAGACGATAGATCGCCGAACCGAGAATCTCGGTGGCGCCATGGAAGAAACCGATATGGGCGGCTCGCCAGTCCTGTTTGTTTTCACGGGCCGCAAAGCAGGTAATTGCCTGAAGTTCGCTATCTGAGAACAACGGGACGCACACCACCGACTGCAGCGATTGCGCATCGAAGAACCCGCGTTCAGGACTCGCAGACGTGGGGAGCTCCTCCATCGATGAGATGTGAATGATCTCGCGTCGCAGGAGACGGTTGGCAATCCAGCTCATCTGCTGAATAGATTGGCCTTTGAGGCCGTTCGGCTTCCACGAGATTTCGTCGTCTGAATAGGTATGGGCGGAAGCGATCTTTTCCGTCCCGTTTTTTGATATCTCGAGCAGGGCCGCACGGTCGGCACCGGTGGCTTCGCAGATGCTCCGAAGGGCACCGACGATGCCGACCTCGAGGTTCATGGCCTCGAGACGCAGGAAGTGATGGGAGATGCTCGTCAACAAACGCTCAAACTGGGGGGACCTCTCCTGACCCAGCTCGATGGTTGACGATTCGAAGCTACTCATGGCCGCAGAAACCGCCCCTGATCCGGCAGAGTGAAACCCTCCTCGACACCTGTTGCGTTTGTGAACAACACGGCGTGCGCCCTCGCTTCTTTTATTGTACCTCTAAAACAATTGAAACCGTAGATTTGCGCGAAATGTTATGTTCCTCGGGTGGACGAAATGCGTTTCCCCGATCTGAGGGCATTTGTCTCTCAGCTCCGCTGCGCGGGTGACATTGCAGAGGTCGATGCAGTGGTTGACCCTCGGCTCGAGGTTGCCGAGATTCACCGGCGGGTCATTGCGGCCGGCGGACCGGCGCTGTTATTTTCCAGGGTTGAAGGCAGCGACTTCCCGCTTGCGACAAATCTCTTCGGCACTGCTCGGCGGGCGGAGATGGCCTTCGGCCGTCGACCTGCACAACTCGTGAGTCGCGCAGTCGATTTCGTTCAGCGGTCGTTTCCACCGACGCTCGGATCGTTGTGGTCCGCGAGGGACCTGGTGGCGGCGGGTCTGCGGCTCGGCACGAAGTCGGCCCGATCTGGGCCGGTGTGCGACGTTGAGACGCGCAACGTCGACCTCGGAAGGCTCCCGGTCATTACCTCGTGGCCTAAGGACGGCGGCCCCTTTCTGACCCTGCCCCTCGTTTACACCGAGGACCCAAACGGAACCGGCCATAATCTCGGGATCTACCGGATGCAGGTCCACGACGCGCGCACGACCGGTATGCACTGGCAGATCGGCAAAGGCGGCGGCTTCCACCACGCGTGCGCGGCTGCCCTGGGCGAGGAACTCCCGGTCACGGTGTTTGTCGGCGGACCGCCGGCATTGATCCTGGCAGCGGTTGCGCCTCTTCCAGAGAATGTTCCGGAGCTCGTCCTCGCTTCGCTGCTCGCCGGTCACCGCATCCGGCGGTGTCCCGGGCCAGGTCCTCATCCGCTTCTGGCCGATGCCGAGTTCGCTCTCAGCGGTGTGGTGGCGCCGGCCGAGCGGCGTCCGGAAGGGCCGTTCGGCGACCACTACGGCTACTACTCGCTTCGCCACGATTATCCGGTCTTCCGGGTTGAACACTTAGCCCACCGCCGTGACGCGATTTATCCCGCAACCGTCGTTGGGAAGCCTCGCCAGGAGGACTTCTTCATAGGTGACCTCCTGCAGGAACTGCTGTCGCCGCTCTTCCCCCTGGTGATGCCCGCCGTTGAATCTCTGTGGTCTTATGGTGAGACGGGCTACCACTCGCTGGCCGCTGCGGTGGTCCGACAACGCTACCGCCGCGAAGCTATGGTGTCCGCTTTTCGAATCCTCGGCGAAGGGCAGCTCAGTCTGACCAAGTTCCTTCTCGTCACCGACTGCCCTGTCGATCTCAGAGACTTTCCGCGCACTCTCGAGCATATCCTCGAACGGACCCAGCCGGAGACTGATCTCTACGTATTTTCGAACGTCTCGATGGACACTCTCGACTACACGGGCCCCGAGGTGAATCTGGGCTCCAAGGGCGTTCTGCTCGGTCTCGGTGAGCCGGTCCGGAACTTGCCAAGGGAGTTTTCGGCGTCCGATCTTCCAGAGGGGGTAGGGGAGGTGCTGCCCTTCTGTGGTGGGTGCCTGGTCGTGGGCGGTCCGAGCTTCAGCGAGGAGCCCGAAGCACCATCGCGCCTCGCCGCCCACCCGGCCTTTGCCGATTGGCCCCTGGTGGTGCTTACGGACGAACCGGCACGTGCCGCTGCGAGCCCGATGAACTTCCTCTGGACCACCTTCACCCGTTTTGAACCGGCCGCCGACATCTACGCGGCCCGCACCGATGTCATACGTCACCACCTCTCCTACACACTCCCGATCGTCATCGATGCTCGAATGAAACCGCCCTACCCGGCAGAGCTCTTCTGTGATCCCGAGACCGCTGAGTTGGTGACCCGCCGCTGGTCGGAGTACTTCCCCGACGGCGGCGTCGAAATGGGCGACTCCGACCGCGCCCATCTCGATTAGAGACTCGTGCCCGAGCCCGAGCCCGGATGCCCGCCTACCGCGCCGAAGTCTCTGTATGGGCGGCATCTGTTCCGCGCATTGTGGTGTGGCCGTCCCGGCCCCACATCTTCGATGACGGTGGCATCGTGCGGGCGGGACGCCCGCACCACAAGAGAATGTGCAAGGGCAGATATATCCCACTCCTACACCTCTACCCACATGGTAATTTCACCGTGGTAACCTGCAGCCAAATCAACGGGAGATATGCCGATGCCTGATCGGACCATTCTCGACCTCTACCGTCATGAGGTCGATGCCCCGCGCGCCGAGCACTATGCCCATTGGACCCCCGCGGGTCGGCGGGTGCTTTCGACTGAGGACTTCTTCGCCAAAACCAGCGCGCTGGCGGATGCGCTCGCGGAGTTCGGTGTGACGAAGGGCGATCGCGTTCTGCTGCTCTCAGACAATCGCCCCGAGTGGCACATGGTGGATCTCGCGGTGTTGAATCTGGGCGCCGCCGACGTACCTGTGTACCAGACGCTCACCAACGCCCAGCTCGCCTATCAGGTGCACGATTCAGGTGCCGTAATGGCGGTCGCGGAGAATCCTGTCCAGATGGCAAAGTTGCTCGAGATTCGTGCCGAGGGTTCGAACCTGCGCCATCTGATTCAGATCGAGGGGGACCGGGCTGCCGGCGTCCTCGATCTTGAAGCGCTTACAGCCGGCGAAGATGGCGGTGCCGAAGAGCGTTTCTGGGGTCGAGCTGCCGCGGTTGATAAACATGAGCTGGCGACCATCATTTACACCTCCGGCACGACCGGTGAACCGAAGGGTGTCATGCTGAGCCACCACAATCTGGTTCAAAACGCGACGTTCACCAATCGTCGGTTGCAAGGAGAACGCACCGATCTCGCTCTCGAGTTCCTGCCGCTGTGCCACACGGCGGAGCGCCTGGCCGGCTACTGTTATATGCAGCATTCGATGTCGAAGGCCTACTGCACGGTAGAGCATGTGGGAGGGCTCTTCGCCCGGATTGCCCCGACCGTCTTTTTTGCCGCGCCTCGAGTCTACGAAAAGGTCTATCAGAAGGTGATCGAGCGGGTCGAGTCATCGTCGCCGGTCAAGAGAAGTTTGTTTCACTGGGCGCTCGACGTCGGCGGCGAAGCGAACGACTGTCGGATCATGGGGGATGCGACCGGCCTCACGCTGTCGCTTCAACACGCTGTCGCCGACCGGCTGGTCCTGTCGACGATCCGTGGCAGTCTCGGCGGGCGTGTGCGGTTGTGCATTACCGGTGCCGCCGAGCTACCGACCTACGTTGCAGATTTCTTCCACGGACTGGGTGTCCCGATGGTTGACGCCTATGGTCTTACCGAAACATCGCCGTGCATTGTCGTCGGCAGCGTCGAACCCGGAAAAATACGGCGGGGATGGCTTGGGCAACCCCTCGACAACCTCGAGGTCAAGCTGGCCGAGGACGGTGAGGTGCTCGTCAGAGGGCCGAGCGTGATGATGGGCTACTGGAACAAACCCGAGCAGACCGCCGAGGCCTTCGACCCGGACAATTTCCTGCGTACCGGAGACATCGGCGAGATGGATGATGACGGCTACCTCCGGATCATCGATCGGAAGAAGGACATCATCGTCACATCTGGCGGCAAGAACGTGGCGCCTCAGCCCGTCGAGAGCCGCCTTAAACAGTCGCCACTGGTGGATGTCGCGGTTGTGATTGGAGATCGTAGGAATTTCATCTCGGCCCTCATATCTCCCGATTTCGGCGAGCTGAAGCGCTGGGCCATGGAGCAGGATGTGCCGTTCGACGCCGTGAAAGACCTTCTGCAACAACCTGAGATCACAGCGCTGTTTCACGAGGTTGTAGACGCCGTCAACGCCGAGCTTGCACGGTACGAGCAGATCCGGGAGTTCCGCCTCATTCCGGAAACCCTCACCGTCGAGGGCGGCTTTCTGACTCCGACCCTCAAGGTCAAACGTCCCGTAGTCAATGAACGCTTTGCGGATGTGATCGACGGTATCTATTCCGACTGAATCTGGACGCAAATCCGCTTCTTGTCCGATTTTTCTCGCCGGTGATCGCGTTGTAAACGCAAAGACGCAAAGAGCGCAAAGAAATCGCAAAGGATTTTTCTTGAATTTCTTGGTGGCCGGACCTGGCGTCCTTCGCGTCTTCGCGGTTACAAAGGCGCTTCGTTTGGCAGGCGATTTGATTGTGGAAAATAGCCGAAGGCTAGGGCAGGTCGCGGTGCTATCATTTTCTGAGGATGTCAAAGCTCGGGTTGGTCCTTCCAACTTTTCTGACGTTGATGGCCTGCGGGTGCGGTCCGCCAGCCACGGTAGCGAGTCGGTGATTTATGCGTGTTGAGTCTCGGGCGGTGCGCCGGCACGAGATAGTTCTGGTCCTTCTGCTGGTGATTTCCGGAGCCTATTTTCACGGAGGCGGGGCTTCGAACCAGAACGTTCGTTTCGACGCTATGGTCGCGGCGGTGGATGGCGATGGATTCCGGATCGATCGTTTCATGCATGGACCCGACGGGATTCTGAGTGAGCCACCACCGACTGGTGGAAACACCGTGGACTGGTCCTTTTCCCCTCCCACCGGGGTGATTCAACCCGAGCCCGGCAACGGCCTCGTGGCGGGCCACTATTACGCCAACAAAGCTCCCGGGACGATTCTTATCGGGAGCGCGGTATTAGCTGTTGTGCGGGGGGGTTGGGGGGTGTTCAGGGCCGTTGCTCCGGAGCCGGCGGCGACCGAGTTCCAACTCTATCTGGTCAACCTGTTTCTGTCGGTCGTGCCGGTGGCTTTGGCAGGGTTGGCACTCAGGCGGGTGGCGCTGCATCTCGGGGCTTCACAATTGCGGTCCAGCACCATCGCCTTGCTTTTGGTGCTCGCGACTCCCTTTCTTCCGTACCAGACTCAGCTTTGGGGGCACCCTACTGCGGCCTCCTTTGCGACCTTCGCCCTGGCGGCAGCCCTTCGTCTCGATCGCCGGGCGGCCTTCCTGAGCGGTTTCAGTGTCGGCATGGCCTTTCTGTGTGATTACCTGGCCGTCCTGTGGGTGGTGTTGCTGGGGATCTGGTGGGTGTGGAAACGACCTCGATTGCTGGCCGTCTGGTTCCTCGGTGGAGCGTTGCCGGCTCTGGCTTTCTTTGCGTATCATCAGGCCTGTTTCGATTCTCCCCTGGCACTTGCCACAGACACGACAAACGAAGTTTTTATTGACGACGATCACGCTCTCGGCGTCCTCGGCGTGCCTCAGCCGGAGCGCGTAGCTGCCTTGCTATTGAGCCGTTACCGCGGTCTTCCGGTGCAGGTGCCTCTATTGTTGCTGACCCCCGTCGGCCTCGGATTCTGGTGGTGGAGGCGGCAGCCGCACCGTGAAATTGTGTGGTTGATCTTCGCTGGAATCGGGATATACCTATTGGCAAATGCAGCATTTAACGGCTGGCACGCCGGCTCTTCCGCGGTTGCGAGATACCAGATCCTTGCCCTGCCGCTCTGGGTGCTTGCTCTGGTCGGGGTGCCGTGGCGTGGGGCCTGGCGCTGGGTGACTGCGACGCTCGCCTTTCTTTCCCTCGCCAACATGCTCGTACTGGCGGTGGTTGGCCCGCTGACCCCCGAATGGTATGGCTCTTCGCCTCAGTGGTGGAATCCTACCTGGACTCCACCTGCCGAATTTGCAGCAGGGGTCACGGCGGCAGAGGAGGAGCACCCCTTCGCACGCCCCGACCTTTTCTATGACCCGGTTTATGGATGGAGCTGGCGCGAGCTGCTGCACGGTCGGGTGGCCGCAGCCGCCATGCGCCCGTACATGCCTCTGGAAATTGGTGGAGCGGATTATTGGCATCCTACAAACGCGGGTCTTTTGCTCGGTCTCAACTGGGCGTTCAGCTTGTTTCCGCTGCTTTTGCTGATCCTCGTCGGTTGCGTCTGGTTACTGCGCTCCGCAAGAGATCTCGACGGGCGCCAGAAGGTACCATAGGGGGATGGAACGACCCCACGGCCCACCGCAGGGAGAACCCGGCTCGGGCAAGATCCTGGTCTTTGTCGTCGCCTATGAGGCGGAGCGGCATCTTGTATCCGTTTTCGAGCGGATTCCTGAGGAGGTCTTCTCGGACCCGGCGGTACATGTCCTGTGCATCGATGATGCGTCAAAAGACCGGTGTGCAGAGCTGTTGATGGAGTGGGTCCGCCGGCAGGACTTGGAAGATCGCATCACCGTCCTCCGCAATCCGGTCAACCAGGGGTACGGCGGCAACCAAAAACTCGGCTATCGAATGGCCGTCAATCGTGGCTATGACCTGGTTATCCTCCTCCACGGTGACGGTCAATATGCGCCGGAGCTGTTGCCGGAAGTCGTCGCAACCTGGCGAGGTGGCGGGGCCGACGTCATCCTGGGCTCGCGAATGATGGAACCCGGTGGCGCTCGACGTGGTGGTATGCCGCTCTACAAGTGGATGGGCAACCGTGTTCTGACGGCATTCCAAAATCGACTGACGGGCGAGGGCCTGAGCGAGTACCACACCGGCTACCGCGCCTACACGACCCAATTCCTGAGCAGCGTCCCCTTTGAGATGAATACCAACGACTTTCATTTCGATACCGATATTCTGCTGCAGGCGGCGCACGTGGGCGCGCGAATCGTCGAAATCCCGATTCCGACCCGCTACGGTGACGAGAAATGCCGCGTCCCGGGTCTGCGCTACTCCCGAGACGTGGTCGGGTCCACCATTCGATTCAAACTCCATCAGATGGGGATGCTGTGCAGCCTCAAGCTGAGGCACTTGAAACCCCTGCGTTATCAGGACAAGACAGCCATTCCGTACTCTTCACACGCAATGGCGTTGGAAGAGATTCAGAAAGCGGCGCCCCGCCGCCTGCTCGAGCTTGGAAGTGGTCCCGGCTTTGTCGCCGCGCAGTGTGTCGAGGACGGCATCAGTGTCACGGCGGTCGACCGCGAGCCTCCACTGCCGGGTAGCGATTTCGAGTTCGTCGCAGCGGACCTCGATCGTGACCTTCTGCCCGTCGATCCGGGTGATTACGACTTTGTGCTGCTGCTGGACCTGATTGAACACCTCCGGGATCCGGAGAGCTTCATGGTTTCACTGCGCCACCGTACCGAAAGACCCTACCCCTCGACGGGTGAGTCCTTCAAAGTCGTACTTTCAACGCCCAATGTGGCTTTTGTCGCCGTAAGGCTCAATTTGCTCCTGGGCCGCTTCCCCTACGCCGAGAGGGGGATCCTGGATATCACCCATTGCCGCCTCTTCACCCGATCGAGCCTTGTCACTCTGCTGAAAGACTGCGGCTACCAAATTGATAAGGTCCGGCCGGTGCCTGTCCCTTTCGAGACGGTGGTTGGTGGACGAATGGGTCGATTCCTCGGGTTCTTGGCGACTATCGCCGCCCGCGTCTGGCCGACCCTTTTTGCGTTCCAGTTCCTCGTCACCTGCCGACCCCAGCCGTCGGTAGCCCAGGTGTTGGCTTGTGCAGAGCGCCAGGACACACGCTCAGAATCCGATGAATAGAGCAGACTCGTTTCGGTAGGTTTTGTAAGCGTGCCGACTTCGTGTTTAACCCGGCCAACCGGTGAGAGCGTGGTTAACGCAAAGACGCAAAGACGCAAAGACGCAAAGACATCACAAAGAAAAATAATCCTGTACGGTCAGCGGCTTCGTCTCTGCGTCCTTCGCGTCTTCGCGGTTACCCAACGGAAACGGCTGGCGGACGCCTGGATGTATTGGAACGGCCTGGAGTCAGCGGAGTTCGCGGAAGAAGCGGTTCCACCGTGGGCGATAACTGCGCTCGGGATCGACCGAGGCCGCAACGGCAGTGGCGCGGCCGACGATCCGGCTGCGCACCACCGGCCCGAAAAAGCGCGAGTCGAAGCTCTCGTCGCGGTTGTCACCCATCAGAAAGTAAGAGTCCTCGGGCACGTTGACCGGGGCGAAGGCGGGTCGACAGTGAGCGCCGTGGGGAATCATGACCGCATGCGGGCGATCGCCGAAGTTTTCGGACGCGATGAGTTTTCCGGAACCGCCTGGGGTCGGTCCAGCTACCAGGTCCGGAGGCGGGGGAGAGTAGGAAACGGCCTCGTCGTTGACGATCAGTCGGTCTTCGATCATCGATACCGTGTCGCCGGGGATACCGACCACCCGTTTGACGAGCCGTTTGCCGTCAACCGGTGAATAGAGGACGACGATGTCACCCCGTGTGGGATTCGCCCAGGACACGATGCGCAGGGTCGTATACGGGATTTTCAAGTCATATGCGAGCTTGTTGACGACGATCCGGTCGCCTTCGAAGATGGTTGGTTTCATCGAACCCGTAGGAACGTCGTTCCAATCCGCGACCGCGGAGCGGAAGGAGGTGATGACGAGCACGATCAGGAGCACCGATCGAAGCCACTCAGTCCACCACCGTTTCAGTGTCTTTTTGACCATGAATCACCCCAACCCTCGTTGTCTGTACGTGAGGGTTCGCCATGTGTTTCATTGCGAAGGCCTTGAATCAGCCGTCGCCCTTCTTCCCGGGTGGCATGATGGCCATGGGAAAGGACGCAACCTTGCCCTCGCCAGAAGTAATGCGTCCGCGCCCGGCCTTTTCGACTTCGTCGACGCGGAGGACCGAGTGCAAGGGTACGTAGGTTCGCCGTACACCATCGAATTCGCTCTTGAGTCGTTCCTCAGACGAATCGATCAGCAGCTTTGAGCGTTCGCCAAAGACCAGCTCCTCGATCTCGATAAATCCAAACAGCCCGCCTTGTGAAACGTTGCGGGCGTAGATTTCGTAGACCTCGCCCTGGCTGATGAAGCTGACACGGTAAATGGTTTCGTTGCTCACGACGCCTCGTTTCGGTCCGGAGTTGTAGCACATATTTCGGCGTACTTTCGCAGTAACTCGGTGTTGACCGGAGCCGGGAGGCCGGATTCGGCGGCCAGTGCCACTACCGCCTGGTTTCGGAATCCGAGTGCCTTTGCCTCTGAGACCTTGACCCAGCCTAGGTGCCGTGCAGATTCCATAAAACCCTCCCAGCCGCTGGCGTCGATCTCCGAACCGATTGCCGCCGAGCACGCGCCAACAGCTTCGTCGAAGACAGCCCGCGCCTCATCCGGGAACGACTCGAGATAGTCTTCCAGACTCAACCCGTGGACCGCCAGTGGCAGACCAACCAGACAGTTGAAACCCATTTTGTCGGCATCGAGACGGTCGTAGACTCCGGCTTCGACGGCCTCACTCGGCAGACCCCCTGCGGCGAGGGCGAGGGACAGATCGTCGGCCACCGGACCGGTGAACGAATTGGGCCGCAGGATCTGGAAGAACTCACCCTTTGAGGTGAACCAGATCAGGCCGCGGGTGGCATCGGGGAGGTCGTGGAGCAAGGGTCGGATCCATCCGTTTTGGACCAGGACCAGCCGCTCCGATGGAACACCGGAGAGGGCTTCGAGCACTTCGGCAAGTCCATCTTCGCGGACACAGATGAGACAAATACCATGCCGGTCTTCGCGGGCCTCATCCCAACCCCGAGTCCGAGTCACGGGAAGTGCCGCGATTCCGGCGCGGTGAAGAGCGCCGGCCAGCCGCCTCCCGACCTCTCCCATACCGATGACATGAGCGCGTGGAATGGCTATTTCAATCATTTGCGAACCTCGTGAGGCGGAGTGTGATCCTGCGAGTCTGTCCGGGCACCGCTGCCCACTGGATCATGATCGGTGTCTGGTAGCGTCCGGTGACGATTTTTGAGCGACCATTTTCGTCGGTTCTGATTGGCATACTCAGGCTTCGTTTGAAACGCAACCGTCGCTGTGCGGGCAACGCCATGAGGCGCGATAGGAGGGCTTCGAAAGACGAGTCCGAGAGACCGGTGGCGTCCATGAGCTTATTGATGATTCGTACCACGTCGTAGCGCGCGTAGCCGAGGCTTTTGGTCGGGACGGCGCGAGGGTCGCGGAGCATGCGTCGCCCTTGGCGGGCCATGAATCGAACGGGGTCACGGAGAATGTCGGCGAGGTCGTGACGCATCAACAGGGTCTCGTACTCATTGACCGTGAGCCCGGCGGTTCGCTCGTGAGCGCCGAGAACGATGTCGAGACGTCCGTTTTCGACTTCATGGGTGCGCAGTAGCTCGTCGATCTGTTGGTTGAGACCGATGCTCTCGTCTCTCAAATTTACCGAGTCGATTGCGTGGTGGCTGACCGGCACATCTGCTTCCACCTCGGCCACCAACGCTTCGCGGTCATAAGCCACGACTGTCGCATGGCGCCGTCTGGCGGTGCCCCGGTAAACGCCATCGAGATCCAACAAGAAAACCGGTTGGCCGGGACAGTTGAAATAGGTGACGCAGCTCTGCAGCCCCGAACTCATGAACGTGAGGTGGGCATCAGCGTTGGGAGGCTCCTCGAGGCGCTCTTCGTCCGTCAGTTCGGTGCGAAGCTCCATCGCGTCGTGGCAGTACCCGGCATTTCGTGGAAAGAGCTCCTGGAAGCTCCGCACGAAGCCGTCAAACCCCTCACGGCGGTTGTGCAAACGGTGGGCGATGCGTTGCTCGAGGAATCCTGCGGTGGTGTGGTGTGAAAAGTAGAGTACCCGTTGAAAGCCCTCGAGCGCTCCATTGAAGAGATTTTCGATCACGGCGCGGACATCGATGACGTCGAAGCGCGAGCTGGGGTTGAGCTCGAGGGTTGTCGCGAAAGGCTTCTGGTCCGTCATGCGATTAACTCCATGATCGGCAATCGCCTTGAAGAGTGCAACTCCCGCGTGGCAGGGTTATCGCGAGACCATGGCGATTTCGAGGCGCGTTATTCCACGTATTGGAGCAGCATGGCCTCTACAGCGCGCTCACATACCCTGCAAAAGGGCTGGACCCTTCGCGAAAACATCAAGCAATCGAGAGCCGGCCGGTAGAGTCCAGTGGAGGAATAACCGGCGCCCTCATAAGCGCCGATCTTCCCGACCCAACGGCTTCTGGCGAGATATTCCTGCGCCCATTGGGCGTGGATGGCGGCGTGACGAGCTTCGTTGTCTTCGAACTCGGCGATTTTCTCTCTCGGAGTGCCGGAGGTGGACGCTTTGGCGATGACTTCGTTGAGCAGCTTGCGCTCTTCCTGGTAGGCCGAATCTTCCCGATCGTAGGCCTCCTTCTCCCAAGGAGTCGGAAGCTCGGTGCCAGGATCCACCAGATCGCGCCATTTGAGTTTGTCCGGGTCGAGAAGGGCGGTGATATTTGCCTCCTGGGGTTCGCGTCCTTTGGGATAGAAATCGTTGTAAGCGACCGATGAGCTGTAATACTCATCGGCGAGGCCGGCGAATGAATGGCCAAACTCGTGCAGGAGAAGGTAATCAGCCCAATCGGAGTGGGCGGTGAAGGTGCAAAAGAGGTTGTAGATTCCGCCGCCGCCGTAGCGATCGTGGTTGACCATGATGACCAGTGCGTCGTATGGGACGTTTGCGGCGATATCCCGCACCGCGCGGTTGTCCTCAGTCAGCATGTAGCGTTCGGAACCCAGAGAGTTGAAGGTCGCGCCGAGCGGCGTCGCGCGGTATGCATTGCGTGTCGGTTCGTCGCACCCGCTTTCGGGCGATGGGACCATGACGCCGCGGACACTGATCTGATGGCGGTGGGCGCTGAACGGAGCATGGCCGAGAAAGACCTCGGTCGCGCGCTTCAGATCAGTCTTGAAAGTCTCGAACTCCTCCAACGTGTAACCCTCTCCGAGGATCGCAATGTCTAGGACTTCGTGGGGAGATCCACTGATGTGGCTCTCGACCACGAGAGCATCCGCAGTCGGCGGCTCGGTCGCGATTGAAATCGATGTCGGGACAATTTCGGTTTCCAGGAGCCGGGTCGAGGTGCCGTCGCGTCTGTGAGCCGTCAATGTGACTCGCAGGGACTGCTTCGGAAAGGGTAGAAGGACGGATTCGTGAAAGGTCCTCATCGTGCCGGCGGTCGCTGTCGATGTCGTACGGTACTCGCCGAAGTAACTGTCGAATCCCCTGGAGAAAAGAAGGACGCCACTTTCGGGATGATGCGCCTCGACGCGGTAGCCGCCGTAGGAAATACCATCGATGAGTCGAGTCTTTGGCCCAGCCCATGAGCCCTGACGGTAGAGGCGATCGATCGCTACGATTTCCTCTTCAGCGTTGCCGGTATGGTGAAAGTCGATCCTCAGCGTCGCATCCTCAAAGCTGTCTTCGAACGATTCACCCGCAAAGGATCCAGCGGCAACGGAGAGGACGAAGACCACTACGATGACGGATATACGGAGCATTCGGGACCTCCCGTGGTGTGATTCCTGATGGCCATTGTGCCTTATTCCTGACCGGTATAGCGTAACCATTTCGCTCAGGCCGCGTAAACTCATCGTATGAATCGCTCAAGTGTCACGTCTGTCATCGTCTTGGCCGTAATGATTTTGTCAGTGGGGCAGGTGTCTGCTGGGTCTGAAGGAGAGGTGTTCGGTTACGAAGCATGGCAGCAGGCCGTGGCCAAACTCGATGTCGACCCGAACGAGGTCGTTTACCCATTCCACCTCACGGACGAAATGGCCGCCTGGGCTGAAAAGATGATTGTCGGACATCAAACCGCCATGCCCGAAGTCAGGCTCGAAATCCTGCAGCATTCTTTCTTCGATGGTGGTGACTTCGAGTTCCAGTACGACGTGGTGAGAACCTTGACCGCTGAGGAGGCGTTCGCCGCCCGCCACGGCAATTGCATGTCGTTTACCTCGCTATTTATTGCGCTTTCCCGGAGCCTTGGTTTGCAGACCTTTCTGGTGTCCGTGAAACGCCAGCCGGAGGTAATGAAGGACGGGGGACTGGTGGTGGTGAACCGACACGTCGTCGCCGGTTTCAAGGCACCCAGCAAGGTTCACCTCTTTGATTTCTACGTCACGAACACCTCACCCCACGTCACTCAACGGGTGCTGGACGACCTCGAGGCATCCGCCATTTATCACACCAACATCGGCGGCGCCGCCATCAGGACTGGTGATCCCGAAGAGGCGGTGCGAAACCTCGAGATCGCGGTTGCGCTGGCCCCCCGTTGGGCACCGGCGTGGGTCAATCTCGGTGTGGCCCGCTCACGCCTCGACAAGATGGAGGAGGCGTTTGCCGCCTTCCAGCGTGCGCTCGAAGTCGAGCCGGGAAACTCCTCAGCATTTGTTAATCTGGCCAAAATATACCGCGAGCAGGGTCGCGCCGAAGAGGCCGACACCGCCATGCGGGCGGCCGCAGAGTCGACGCGCAATCCATTCACTCTCATCGCGATGGCCGACGCCGAGATGCAACGCAACAATTTTGAGGCGGCGCATCAATACCTGAGACGTGCCCGTTGGTGGTACGGCAAGGAGCCTGAGGTCTATATGGCTCTCTCCCGACTTGCGAAGCTTGAAGGCGACGACGGAAAGGCGCAGAAGTACTCCAGGCGGGGCGCGGATCTTCAGCTCAAATCGATGAAAGATTCCGACGAACACCAGAACTGAGAATTGCAATCTCCGGCCGCAGGGTTTATCACTGGAAGAGTGAAAACCCTCCTCACTGGAATCGTAATCGCGGCTTCGGTCACAGCGGGTGCCGCAACACGACCGCCTGCCGTTGCTGGGTCCTTTTACACCGACAACCCCAAACAGCTTCGTTTCGTCGTCGAACAGGCGCTGAAAGCAGCCCCCGCCACGCGTGACGCCCGGGCGCTGGTCGTTCCGCACGCCGGGTACGCCTTTTCCGGGGAGGTTGCGGGCAGGGCGTTCGCGACGCTCGAGACAAAAGGACTGCGTCGGGTGATCATTCTCGGGCCCTCGCATCACCGCGCATTCGGTGGTGGCGCTTTGCCGGCGAAAGGTATCGATGGCTTTCAAACCCCACTCGGAGAAGTCCGGCTGGACAGAGTGGCGGTAGAGTCTTTGCGAGAGAAACCTGACTTCGATGGACCATCCGCTGCGCACGGACCGGAACACAGCATCGAGGTCGAGCTGCCATTCCTTCAGGTCGTCGCGCCCAATGCCGAAATCATCCCGATACTGGTCGGCAACGAAACCGACACCGAGATCGCCATGCGGATGGCGAAGGCGCTGGAACCATTGCTGGATGAAGGCACTGCTGTGATCGTTTCATCTGATTTCACCCATCACGGCGACCGCTACCGCTGGACTCCGTTCTCCGAACCCGATCTCGGTGCCAAATTGCTCCACCTGGGTCAAGTGACTGCGGGGCGCCTTGCTGCGATGGATCCGGACGGATTCGCCTTCCAGGTCGATGTCAGTGGCGATACGGTCTGCGGCGTCCGACCTGCGATGGTTCTCGCCGAAATGCTGGAGCATGCATTCGACGGTGGCGGCGAGGTTTTGGAAGTCACGACCTCGGGCCATCGCATTCACAACTGGGAGCTCTCCGTGACCTACGCTGCGGTGGCTTTCCGCGGTTCGTGGACCGCCTGGAAACAGCCGGGCCTCGCTCCGCTGCTCGGACAATTGTCCGCTGCCCAGGGTGCCGAGACGGTGGCCCTTGCTCGCGCGACGCTCGAAAGCCTGCTGCTACACGACGGCAGCCTTGCCGAGTGGTACGCAGGATTCGACGATCATGGAGCGTTGCGCGCCAGAGCGGGCGCCTTCGTCACTCTCAACCACGTTGGACTCAAAGCCGGCGACCCTGGAAGGCTGCGCGCCTGTATGGGTCTGATCGAAGCCGGTCAGTCGTTGTCCGAGGCGGTGATCCGTGCAGCCGTGTGGGCGTCCCAGGATCCACGTTTTCCGCGCCTCGAAGCCAACGAGCTCGCCGGCCTGGAGGTCGAGGTTTCGGTGTTATCGCCCGCGCGGCGGGTTGCCGGGCCGGAAAATATCGAGGTCGGGAAGCACGGTGTGATCCTCGAGAAGGGCCGCCACCGGGCGGTGTTCCTCCCGCACGTCGCGACCGAACAGGGATGGGACCGGCGGACGATGCTCGAGCAGCTGGCTCGCAAAGCCGGGTTGCCTTCCGACGGCTGGCGCGAAGGTGCGCACTTCGATGTCTTCACCGCCCAGATTTTCGGGGAGCACCATTGACCAAGCTGACCCGACGTGAGCTGGCGCTTGTATTTGGCGCCGGCGCCCTGGCTGGGACCGCCCAGGCGAAAATGCGGAGACCATCGGTGCGGCCGGGTGTGGTCGGAGTGGCCGAGGCCAGGGCCGAGTTCGGCAAGCCACTGGGCCCGGAGGCGGCCCGGCTCGCCATGGCGGGAGCGCTAGCGGCGTCGGTCGGCGCATCGTCGGGCGTCGAAGCCGCGGCCGCCCTATTTTCTCCCAAAGACATTGTCGGGATCAAAGTCAACTGCCTGGCCGGCAAATACCTTTCGCCGCGAGTGGAGTCTGGTCGAGGCCCTGGTGGATCTCATCGCTGAAGCGGGGGTCGACCGCCGGCGCCTCGTCGTTTTTGAGCGCTCGAACCGCGAGCTCCAACGTGCGGGGTTCACAATCCGCGAATCAGGGCCCCCGTATCGCTGCATCGGTACCAACAACGACTATGATCGTGACCCGTCGACCAGCGGCGACATCGGCTCCTGCTTTCGCACGCATGGTGTCCACTACCTGTTCTGCTCTGGTTTCCTTTGGCGTCGTCAAGGACCACGATCTGTCGGGCGTGTCGGCTGGGATGAAAAATTGGTACGGCGTGATCCACAATCCGAACAAATACCATGACAACGGCTGCGATCCCTATATTGCCGATGTCGCCCGTCATCCGTACATTCGAAACAAGCTGCGTCTCACTGTTCTCGACGGCGTCATCGCCCAGTGCCATGGCGGGCCGGCATTCCGGAAAGGTGGTGTCTTCGAGCTCGGGATGGTGGCGGCCAGCACCGATCCGGTTGCGGCCGATCTGTGGGCGTGGCGGGAGATCGAGTCCGAGCGCGCCAGACGCGGCATGCCGAATCTCGAGGCTGCCGGGCGGCCCGTTCGGTTCTTGGCATCGGCGGCCAAAGCCGGGCTTGGCATCGATGACCCGCAAAGACTGTCGGTGGTCACCGCATGAGCATCAACCGCAGAAAGATGATTGTGTTGGGAACGGCCGGGGCGGTAGCGACTCTCAGCTTCCCGCCGCTGCGCGCGGCTGGGGCGGCCCAACGCGGCTCGTCTGCCGCGGGAGACGAGCTGCCGGCTCGAGAGGCCTCGTGGTACAAAAAGTTGGAAGAGGGCAGGGTGGAGTGTGAGCTCTGCCCACAAGCGTGCAAAGTCGCTGACATGGAACGTGGAATGTGTGGGGTTCGCGAAAACCGGGCCGGAACCTATTACACTCTTGTCCACAGCCTGGCCTGCTCGATCCACACCGACCCGATCGAAAAGAAACCTCTGTTTCACGTCCTGCCGGGTGAAAAGGCCTTTTCCTTTTCGACCGCGGGCTGCAATGTCGAATGCAAGTTCTGTCAGAACTGGGAGATTTCCCAATTCCGACCGGAGCAGGTCCAGGCATACAATCTTCCGCCCGAGAGACTGGTGGCTGCCGCGCGTCGTAATGGTGCGCGACTGACGGCGGCGACGTACGGCGAGCCGGTGGTCTTTTGGGAGTATGTGCGTGACGTAGCCATCGCCGCCAACGCTGTCGGCGTCAAACCGACCGTGGTCTCCAATGGTTTTATCAAGGAGAAGGCGCTGCGCGAGGTGTTGCCGTTGTTGTCGGCGATCAAGGTCGATCTCAAGAGTTTCCGCGATGAGTTTTACCGCAAACAGGTGCGGGGTGAGCTCGAACCGGTGCTGAGGAGCCTGGAAGTCATCAGGGAAGTCGGGGTGTGGCTCGAGATCGTGGTGTTGTTGGTGCCGACCCTCAACGATTCCGCAGCTGAGGTCCACGATCTCTGTTCGTGGGTCAGGGCAAAGCTTGGCCCCGATGTCCCGGTTCACTTCACCCGTTTCCATCCCACCTACCGGTTGACCGACCTCCCGCCAACCCCGGTGGCGTCGCTGGAGCGGGCGTGGAAGATCGGCCGCGACGCAGGCCTCAACTACGTCTATCTGGGTAACGTCCCCGGCCACCCAGGCGAAAACACGACGTGTCCCTCCTGCGGCGAGATCCTCATCCGTCGCGTCGGCTATCGGATCCTCTCCAACCGCCTCGTCAACGGCTCCTGCCCGGACTGCCAACACTCCATCCCCGGCGTGTGGACCTGAACCCGTCCCCGTGCCCCTGCCCGAAAAAGTAACCAGTAGTCAGTAACCAGTAATCAGTCCCAACCGCCCTTCCCAATGGCCTTTCAGACTGGTCACTGGCCACTGGATCAAGTCCTGACAAAAAGTCGTCACGCGCTCGTGAGCCGCGGAGCGGCGAAAGATGCATAGCCTGGGGCGTGAGCCCCAGGACACGGATGAAAAAAATGAGGAAGCCGCGGAGCGGCGACAGACATATCGCGGCGATGCCTGCTGCTCAGGCCACAAGAAAAGATCTGTCGCCCCCTTCGGGGGCTTTCATTTTTAGGCCCTGGTCATCCTGGGGCTCACGCCCCAGGCTAAGAACCTGTCGCGCCTCCGGCGCTTCTCTTCATCTCGTTCATTCGATGAGATCGCAGGACGCGACCGTTACTGGCCACTGGTTACTGGCCACTGGTTACTGGTCACTGGTTACTCCGGCAGCGTCTCCAAGAACCGATCCGCCTCGGCGATGGAAGCCCGCATGTCGGCGATGAGCTCTTCGATGTCAGCCCCGATTTGATCCATTTCCGAGCTCAGCCCACCGATCGCCGCGGCGTTGAGGTTGTGTTTGAGGAACAGGACGTTGTCCTTGAGGTGGGTGAGGACTGGATCCATGCTCGACTCCGCCTTTTTCAACGAGGCTGAGAGGGACGCGTACTTGTCCTGGGTCTCTTCGAGTTTTTGCCGGCTCTTGGCGCGGTAGTTTTCGTTCGAGATCTCTCCGATCTCCTGTTCCCATTCTTCGAACAAATCCTCAGCAATGGAATCGATCGAGTCGATCCGATCGCCGATGTCTGCCGCGCGTTCGGTGGCGTCTTCGTAATCGTCCTTGATCTTGTCGTAGGCCTTTTCGAGCTCGTCCGCGTCGACCTCGTACAGGCTGCGAAGGCGGTCGAGCGCATCTTCGAACTCGTCCGCGGCCTTCTCCTGGTCTTTTTTCACCGTCTCGACATTGGATCGCAAGAGATCGCGCTTTTCCTTGCCGAGCATTTCCCAGGCCGAGTAGTAGGCGGTGGAGCATGAGGTCAGGATTCCAAAGAGGACCGTGACCCCGAGGACCCACCACGTGTTACGAATGTATGGTGTCGGGCAATCGCAGTTCGTCATGTTCTCTCCTCGTCATATCCGGTGTCCGATAGATTGTAACTGTGCGAAAATCCTGCGGCTGAATGGGCCTCAATGAATGATACGTCGTCGCAATAAGAGCATCGAATAGTATTCATATTCTCATATTAGATGATATGATCAACCGCCAAATATGAGTAGGGTCGACAGAGGTCGACCGACCGAGGAGGGCAACCGTGGATCACCAACCAGTGCATCTTCACTCGATGCTGGTCCACGCTGTGATCGCATTTGCGCCGCTGGCGGCTGTCAGCTTCATATTCGACGCGTCGGCTTCGACGGTTGGCGGGATCGACACCGGGGTATGGCGGCTGCTGCTTTGGGTTGCGCTCTTTGGGATGTTGGTCGTCGCTCTGCCAGCGACCTTGACCGGCATCAGTGAACGAAACCATATGTACGCGAACTGGCCACCGAGCCACCGCGCCAAATTGGTGCTTTCGCTCGTCCTTGTGGTGATGGTTTCGGTCGAAATTGTCGCATTGTTGTCGGGAGTCGGAGTACGCGGATTGATCTCCTGGCTGGCGCTCGCAATCGTGGTGGGTAACAGCGCGGTTGCGTTGGCACTCTCTTACTACGGTCTGAGAATTACCCTCGGTCGACAGAGCGTCGGCTCGACCTCGTACGTCCCGGATATGGACCGCGAGCCACCGATCGACATCCTCGATGTGGTCGCCGAACACGCGCGCGAAGAACCCAAGATGATCGATATTCAGAAGGAGGGGGGCGAATAGTGGAGTTTAGCCTCAACCCCGAACAGCAGGAGATGGTCGAGAAGGCTCGCGCCTTTACCAAGGAGTGGATCTCTCCCAATGCCGTCAAGTACGATCGCTCGGGCGAGTTCCCGCTCGATATCTGCCGCGAGGCCTTCAGGCAGGGTTTCATGAATCCGCATGTACCCGCCGAATACGGTGGGACGCCACACCGGGTCCTCGACCACTGTCTGATCCTCGAGGAGATGTGCACCGGCTGCTCGGGCATCGCCACCGCGATTGACGCCAACGGCCTCTCCCAGTATCCCGTGATCCTTGCCGGCACAGATGATCAAAAGCGACGTTTTCTCGCGCCGATGACCGAGGACCTGATGTTTTCTGCCTATGCGGTGACCGAGCCGGAGGCCGGTTCCGATGTGTCACGGGTCAAGACGACCGCGGAAAAGGTCGGTAGCGATTACGTGCTCAATGGCATCAAGTGGTGGATCACCAGCGGCTCGGTGGCGAGCTGGTACTTCGTCCTCGCCCGTGTTGATGACAAACCGACCGGCTTCATCGTCCCTGCGGATTCGCCTGGGATCATCCGCGGTCCAAAGGAAATCAACATTGGCCAGCACGCCTCGAACACCGTTCGAGTAACACTCGAGGATGTCAAGGTGGAGGCGAGGAACCGGCTCGGCGAGGAGGGCGACGGCTTCCAGATCGCCATGAAGACTTTCGATCACACCCGGCCGGGTGTGGCGAGCGGCGCCAACGGCATCAGCAAGGCAGCGCTTAATATCGCGCTCTCATATGCAAAACGGCGGCGCACCTTCGACAAGAAACTCATCTCGAACCAGGGCATCTCCTTCAAGCTGGCCGAAATCATGACCCGTCTCGATGCTGCCAGGTACATCACCTACAAAGCGGCATGGCTTTTCGACCAGGGTCTGGACAACGGGCGTGAGGCGGCCGAGGCGAAGTGGTTTGCCGCGGACGTAGCGATGCAGGCTGCGATCGAGTGTGCCCAGGTGCTCGGCGGTTACGGCTACACCAATGAGATGCCGGCCGAGAAGCTGATCCGTGATGCCAAGATCTACCAGATTTACGAGGGTGCGTCCGAGATCCAGAAGATGATCATCGTCGGCAAGCTGATGCGGATGAAGGAGGTCTACTGATGATTGCCGACATCCGCAAGCTGACGCAGAAAATTACCGAACGATTCAAACATCGCTACTACGGGCGAACGTTTCAGTGTCCGGTTTGCCACCTCGAGTTGGCCCTGGTCGACGTCAACGGCAACAGGCTCATGGTCTGTCCGGTGTGCGGCGTGGTGCTCGACGTCGAAGAGGTGTACGGCCATGCGGTGCCGGTGGTCCTGGATGTCGAGGTGCACCGTCCCCAGCCCAAGAGGCGGATTCACCCCCTGGCGACCCATCTTCCGATCGGCCTCTACCCGTTTGCTGTCCTGGGTGCATTCACCTTGCTCCTGTTTTCTCTCCTCCAAACAACGTTTCTCTTTCCGTGGCTCAGAACGGCTCCTGTTATCGCAGACGCAACCCTCGTGTTGCTAGTGATTTCGGTCGGTTTCTCCCTCGTGACCTTTGCGTCCGGTCTCAGGGATTGGATACGACGATATCGGCGCCGCCCGTATGCCCAGATCCGGCTCAAGATTGCTTTCTCGGTGGTCTTCCTCGTCCTTGGCGGTCTGGCGATCGCTCTCCACGCCTCGGGGGCTGCGTTCTCCGCCACGACGGGTCTCGTCGACCTCGGATCGCCGCTTGGCCCTGACTCTCGCGTTTTTCGAGATTGCCGTTTTGAGCGCAGGCATGGTGGTCATCGCGACGCTTGGTCACGTCGGTGGCACGCTCGTCTTCGGCCGTTGAAGGCCCGAGGCCCGGTTCCAAGCTGACGCTTGTGAAGATAGAAAAACCACAGAGGCACAGAGGACATAGAGAAAACTACCCACAGATCACACAGATGAGCAGGGTTTTTCTTTCGGAGTAACCGCAGATCACGCAGATGACGCAGATCTCACCGGACCACCCACGTCGCAACCACCAAGACACGAAGACACGAAGAGGTGATGGGTGAGCCTGAAAGGCGCTTCCGTTTCTTGTTGGCAGAACGGCAGGCGATCGAGCATCGAGTATCACTCTTGTCCACGAGAGCGTCTCGGAAAGCCGACTCATATTTGGTAGGCCCGGGCATTAAAGTGTCAGGTGCAGCCGGCAGCGGCAGAAAACTGCGGCAGAGATCGGCGGCCGCGGCAGGGACGGCGGCAGCGTCCAGTCTGCCCGGCATGGCGCGCTCGAATCATGGTTTCGGGTTGAGCAAACGCCAGGTCATGGCACGCACCTGATCGAATGCGTTGATTGCATCGAGAGCCTGATTCTGACTGATCGCCCCGGCGTGAGCGAGCAGCATCAAGTGGCTGTCGACCTCTTTGGCCGAGGCGTAGGCGATGCGCCAATGGTGCGTCCGGTCACGCCCCGAACGGCCGTGGCCTTCGGCGAGGTTTGCCGGAACCGAGCTTGCCGATCGGATCGCCTGGTCGGCAATCGACTTCAGAGGAGCGGGAACCCTCATCACCAGCTTGATCGCAATCCCTGCGGCTTCGAGGGCTTTCGTATGGGCGATGAGGTTGGTGTTCGTGGCGGCGTTGGACATGGTCACCTCCGGGTCGTTCATGCCCCCCTTCCTGCCGTTGGAAGATCTGATGTCAAGGGTGCAACGCACCGGGCCCTTGGACCGGCTTGCCCTTGACATCAGATCTTCCAACGGCTATTTCCCCAGCCGAACGACCCGGAGGTGATCATGCAGCCGTTGCTGAACCCGATCGCTGCCGCTGAAGAAACGCAAGATCCGGGGTTTACACCCCGGGCTATCCATCTGTCGCCGCTCTGCGGCTCGGCGTGGTTCTGTCCCCAACGCGGTCGCTGATGACTGGCGCTGCTTCCTGCCGCTGCCCACTGATTGCTGCCGCTGTTGCCTATGGTTTTGTTTTGGACAGCGGTGATCGAGTATCGAGCATCAGGCATCGGGTGGAGGGTTGTGTCTCAGGGTCTTCCCTCTCTAACGTTTATTGCCTTTATTTTCGGGGGGATCCGGCTGAAGCCACTGGCGGAGGAAACGGAAAACTCCCGCAACCAGATAGAAGGCGATGATCACCAGCACAACGATGAGCAGACCCCACGGCATCGCGCGATAGTAACAGGGGAATGGTAGATTCTCCCGCAGGATAGGATTCCCTTTGGGAGGAACGTTGATGGCTGATCATGTTTGCCCACCGTGGATCGGACGCTTGTTACTGAGTCCGCTCCGCAAGCTCTTCGAAAACCCGAAAAGGATTCTCGGTCCGTTCGTTCGCGAGGGGATGGTCGTGCTCGAACCCGGGTGCGCCATGGGCTTCTTCACGCTGCCGTTGGCCCGCATGGTTGGTCCTGAGGGTAAAGTGATCGCGGTCGACATTCAGACCGAGATGCTTGCAGCTCTCGAACGCCGTGCCGGCAAGACGGGGCTGGGTGACCGGATTGAAATCCGCGAGGCTGGATCGGAGGGTCTCGGGATTGAGGATCTCGCACGGTCGGCCGACTTCTGTTCCCTGATTCATGTGGCGCACGAGGTGCCAGATCAGAATCGTTTGTTTGGCGAGATATCCAACACCCTCAAACCGGACGGCAAGCTCCTGGTCATCGAGCCCGGGTGGCATGTATCAGAGGAGGATTTCAAGATTTCTCTCACCGCCGCAGGCGCTGCCGGTCTTCAGAAAATTCAGTCGGCAGACGTTCAGGGTGACCGCAAGGCCCTGTTCGAGAGGAAGGACTCATGATCTCCCATCCGTGGAGGTGGGGTTCGTTGGCGGTGACCACTCCGCTGCTGTTGGTGGCGTTCCTGTTTTCTGGCTGCAACGTTGATCGGGGTACAACGGGGCAGATCGTCCAACCAGTGTCCGAGCAACTTCGAGCGGACCTCGATTTGGCGCCGTTTTATCGGAAGAGTGTGATGCTCGGGTCGTTCCCGGTGGTGGGTTCCGCGAAAGTCTCGGACGAAGCCCTGCTCGAAGCATCGTGGATCGTGCAGCGGGTGCTGGAGGGTCGACAAGACATCCTCGACGCCATGGCCGATCAGAAGGTACGGCTCGTCGTCATGGCTTGGAATGAATTCACGACGGACGTGCCTGAGCACGCTGACCTCGAACCCGCGGTTTACTGGGATCGCCGTGCGAGGGGATTGGGTGCGTCACCCGAGGCGCCGGCGGTGAGCTGCGCCGAGGAGAATCTCCTGGCGTACCCAGGTGACCCGTACGAGGAAGAAAATATTCTCATCCATGAATTCGCCCACGCCATGCATGCGATGGGCCTCAATCGAGTCGACCCCACATTCGAGGGACGGCTTCGCGAGTCGTGGCAGGACGCGAAAAAGCAAGGCCTGTGGCGCGGAACGTACGCCATTACCAATCCAGCCGAGTACTGGGCCGAGGCCGTTCAGAGCTGGTTCGATGACAATCGCGAGAACGATGCTCTTCACAACGGGATCAACACCAGGGTTGAACTCAGAGAATATGATCCCGGCCTGGCTGCACTCTGCGAAGAGGTATTTGGAGATGGCGGTTGGCGATATCGGAAACCAAAGGAAAGAGGCGCCCAGGGTCGGAGCCCATCTGGCATCCATCGATTCCGTGGAAGTGCCAGTATTTCAGATGGCGGGAGTATCCGATGACCGACAGGCCCCGAGTTCAGATCGACACCGCCCTTGGCAGCATCACGGTCGAGCTCGACGCCGTTCACGCACCCGCGACGACTGAGAACTTCGTCCGTTACGTCCTCGAAGGCTTCTATTCTGACGGGGAGTTCTTCCGCACCGTGACCGCCACCAATCAACCGAACGACGCGATCAAGATCGCCGTCATCCAGGCCGGTGCAGGCGCCGAGAGGGAGGACGAGTCCTTCGACCCGATAGTGCTCGAAAGGACCGGTAAGACAGGCCTGCGCCACCTCGACGGAACGATATCGATGGCTCGTTCAGGCCCGGATTCCGCGACCCACTCGTTCTTCATCTGTGTCGGCGACCAGCCCGAGCTCGACTTCGGCGGTAAACGCAATCCAGATGGTCAGGGCTTTGCCGCCTTCGGTCAGGTAGTCGAGGGGATGGACCTGGTGCGTGAGATCCATGCAATGCCGGCGGACGGCCAGAGCCTCAATCCACCACTGAGCATTCAGCGGGCGGTTCGGGTGCACTGACGAGCGGGTGAATTCAATTTAGCAGGGCTCGATACTGCGTCGCCAGATCTGCCCGGCCCACCCTGTCGAACTGGTCGGCAAGGAATGGTATGGCGTTTCGCGTGATCCTTGACAATTCTCCTCGAGCTTCAAGATTGTCGAGGCTGTTCGCGACGAGCCAGTCCGCTTCGGCGGTTTTGCCGAGGGCGAAGAGGCACGAGGCGAGCGAACCACGTGCGATCAACGTGTTGGAGTTGTCGGGCCCCAAAGCCGTCTGGTAGATCGCCAACCCTTCGCGCAAAACGGCTTCCGCTTCTGCATATTTCTCTTGTTGCATGAGGAATCGACCAAGTCCAATGACCAGAGAGGTGCCGATCTGCCGGTGACCCTCCGGATGGAGCTCTTTCCGAATCTCGACAACTTCGCGAAGAAGCAACTCCGTCTCTTCGAATTCTTCGAGACTGTACAAAACGCTGGCGAGATTGAGGCGGATCTGGATCGCCCAGGGATGAATGCGTTCCAGCAGTCGGTCCTGGATCGCCATGGCTTCCCGGTAGTGCTGCTCGGCGCCTCGGAAGTCACCGCGGGTTTTCATGAGATAAGCAAGGTTGTTTTGAATCTGAGCGGCGTCCAGGCTTTCGCGACCATGTGCTCGCCGCGTCCGTTCCAGGAGATCCAGGTATAGGGTCTCGGCGGCTTCCGGGTCACCCATCTGCCGGAGGAGTATGGCTCGATTGTTCAACGCGAAAAGAACTGACGGGTGGTCCGGGTTGTAGTGGGCGATCAATACGTCGAGGCCTTCTTTGTTGAGACGGTCGGATTCCTCGAGCTCGCCGAGGTAACCCAGGCCTGTTGCGAGCCCGATTTTTGTTCGTGCCACGAGCGGGTCGTTGTCCCCGAGGAGATTGCGCCGGATATCGAGGACTTCGCGATAGTACTGGACAGCGGATTCATAGTCGTACTGACGCATACGGATAGAGGCCAGCGTGCCCAGGCTTTCTGCCACAGCGAGGTCTTTGTCGCCGAGCTCCTCCCGTCGTATGTTGTAACCCCTGATCGCGTATTGTGCCGCCTCGTCGAGCAGGCCGAGCTTCGAGTACGTTTCTGCGATGACGTTGATCAAACGGGCTTGCTCGATGGGTTGGCCGCCAAATTCGCGGTCGAGCTTCGCGACACTCTTTTCAAGGAGCTCTCTCGCTGTGGCTGTCTCGCCGGAGCCAGGATCGGAATTTTCGAAAACCCCAGACAGAAAATCGGCGATCTCGTTGGCCTCTCCTTCCTTGAGTTCGGCCTGGCGCCGAGCCTCGAGGGCTTCGTTCCTCTCGCTCCGCAAATCAGTCGTGTATTTGATCCAGCTACCGACAAGCGCCGCAGTCAGTCCCAAGACCACGAACGCCAACGCCAGGACGAGGGTGGTGGCCACCTTGTTCCGTCGTGCCCTGCGAACAACCCGACTCATGATCGAGATGGGACGGGCCTCGATCGGCTCACCCTCCAGGAATCTCCCGAGATCGTCTGCGAGTTCCCGCGCGGACTGATAGCGCCGGTCGCGTCGATCTTCGAGGCAGGTCATGACCACGGTCTCGAGATCGCGGGGGACGTCCGGCGCCAAACGACGCAGGGGCGTGGGTTGTGCCTCCATGAGATTCACCAAAACCTCGGCGTCGCTGTCACCCGCGAAGGGGGTCTTTCCTCCGAGGAGCTCGTAGAGGATTACGCCGAGGCTGAAGACGTCGGTGCGCCGGTCGAGGCCGGCGGTGTCGCCCCTGGCCTGCTCGGGCGAGAGGTAGCCCGGCGTGCCGAGGATTTGGCCGGTGACGGTGAGCCCGGATACCTCCTGCTCGCGAGCGATGCCAAAATCGAGCACGTAGGGCCGAAGCTGGCCGTCTTCGGTTTCTCCGATCTTGATGTTGGCCGGTTTGAGGTCGCGGTGGATGAGGCCGGCTGCGTGAGCGGCAGAGACAGCCTCCGCCACCTGCTTGACGATCAGAACCTTCTGTTCAAGAGGCATGTCCCGCGCGGCTTCGTCGAGTTGGGGCCCCTCGACGTACTGCATGGCAATGTAGGGACGCCCGTCCTCTTCCCCAACCTCATAGACCTCGCAGACGCCGGGGTGATCGATTCGTGCCTGTGCCCTCGCTTCGCGGAACAGTCGTTCGACCAGTTCCGGGTCGTCAAAGCGCAGGTATTTCAGCGCCACGTATCGTTGGAGTCCCTTGTCCCAGGCCTTGTAGACCTCGCCCATGCCACCGGAACCGATCGGCACTGCTGTGTCGTAGCCTATAAACGCCTCCCGACAGTCCCCGCTTGGATTTTGTTGGTAACAAGGCTTGTCGGACCGTCATCCCATTTTGGGTTGGTCAGGACCGTTTGGCAAATGCGGTTATGTAGAACACAGAACAATCTCAAGATGAGCTGTCGATGTCGATAGTGTCCGGTTGTTTGCCGAGAAAGTCGAGGACCATCCGGTTCAGGAGGTCCGCCTGGACCAGGGTGAGGTCATGGCCGCAGTCGGGGAGGAGTTGGGTGGAGATCTGCGGCGCGACGCTGTTGAGTCGCTGCACGGCGTCGGCGCCCGAACCAGAATAGATCACCTCGTTTTCGCCGACCAGAAAGAGGGTCGGTGGCGCCAGGCCGCGGAGTTCTTCATCGCTGAGAATCCTTGGGGCGACCATCTGCTTGGGTTTGAAGCAACGGATTCCGAGCCACGCGTTGTCGGCCGCTTCCTCCGCCATTCGGCGTTGCTCTTCGGTTCCGTTCGCCGCATCGGCGAGCGCCCATTTCATCATGCTCCTGACGAAGTGCTTCAGCGGGATGATGCAAAGGATGCCCTTTTTCATGAAATCGACGCTGAACTGGAGGACGGTGGCCGCGGGTGCAATCAGGACCAGCTTTTCGACGCGCTCGGGGTGCTCGAGGGTGTACTCGCTCGCGATCCAGCCGCCATACGAGAGACCCGCGAGGTGCGCCTTTTCGAGGCCGAGAGCGTCGAAGAGCTCGTCGAGCCAGGACACGAAATCGGCCGGTGTTTTGAAGTCTCGGATATAGATACTGCGTCCGAAGTCGAAGATGTTGTCGACCGCGTAGACCCGGTGTTCACGCGAAAAGGCTTCGATATTGGTTTCCCAAAGGAGCGAGGTGGCATTGGCGCCGGGCAGCAGGATCAACGGCGGGGCGTCGGTTGGGCCGCTGACGCGGATGAATGTCTGACCCCAGGAGGTATCCACCATCAGAGTTTCCGAATCAACCGGCCACCGCTCGGCTCTCGCGTCATAGTGCGCGAGGTAGCGTTCCTTTTTCGCTGCGGAACGGAAAGGGTGGTGATCTGAGAGCTCGAGCGGCCGGGTAGCCCGGTAGATATCGACTCCGACCCAGACCACGAAAGCTGCGAAAAGGAGGGCCAACGTTCCGCAGCCGATCGCAAGGGTTCTGAGAATCCTCCGCCAACCTCGCGCTTTTTTCATGGCGTTTCCCCTATCCTCTCCGGAGGGATTGTAACGGTTTTCTACGGCCGAACTCGCCCTCTTACCCGACGTGGTCGGCGTCCCTCGATCCACCTGATTGCTGCTTCGACCACGGTGTCGCGTCCCGCGGCGACATCGTCGCGTTCAAGCCACACTTTTGTCTCAGGTTGGACACCGGTGTGGGCCAGATACTCGTGGCCGTCAATCAGATAGCCGCTACCGGTAGCCTTTGTGAAGTACCAATCGTCTCCGAGGTCTGGGAAGTCGGACAGAGTGAACGCACCGTTGGTGGGTTTCCCGAATCTGCGCACCCTGGGGTGGAAGCCCATCCGCAAGGACTCCCAGTCGCCGTTGCTCACCGCGCCGGGCCCGGTGAGGACGGCGATCGGCTTGTCGTAGTAGGTGTTCGGATTGCCGGGGATCGTGAACATCCATGCCGTGTGGGTGCGCGACGGCACCATGTCGAGATGGTCGCTGGGGTTGCCGCGGACGTCGAAGGAGACAGCGGTGATCCGTTCGTTGAACAGAAGCGTGTAGCCGTCGTGGGCCTGGCGCATATCGCCACCGTAGTTGATGCGGGAGTCGACGATGAGACCATCGGTCTCGTGGTGGTGCATCAGCTCGTCGAGCGCCTCGTACCACTGCTCGCTGATCCGATATTGATCTTCCCAGTACCAGGAGGCAACGTAGATGTAACCGATCCTGGTGCCATCGATCACGCCCCACGTGATGTAATCCTGGTTGATGAAGTCCGGCATCTCGACCCCGGGCACCGGCAGCTGTTCATTCCCCCAGATGGTCCCGAGTTGGTTGACCAGCAGATCGGTGGGCAGGTTGACGATTTCTTCGCTGCCGTATTTCTTGATGTCGATCGTTTCAAAGAGGTGCCAGTTCATGCCGGCGCTGATGAGAATCGCATGCTCGAGCGCGCGTTCCGTGCTTCCCCAATATCCTTGCAGCCGGATCGGCAGCTCCAGCGCGAGCAGCTGCCGGTAGAGCCTGCGCCATGGGACGCCGTCGTAGCCGAGGACGAGGTCTCCCGGTTCGAGCCCGAGCACGTGGTCGGGTAAGGCTCTATAGACCAGCAGCGATCCGTCGGGCAAAGGGGTGAGGCAGGCGCCGAACGCAGCGTTGTTGATCCAGGCCCCGACGACGAACAGCGGTGGCCTGCTTCGCATGGAGGTGTTCCAATTGACGGACCTGCTCATGATGAAGGTGTGCGAGTCCAGCAACGCGAGGGTTAGGTAGTTCATGATGGCCGCAAAGCGCCCCTTGCTGACGCCTTCGCTGATCTCCTGGCGGTACTCGTTTCGAAGAGCTTCCATGTCGACGTCGAGGTTCATATAGGCGCCGTACTCCCTGTCGAGCTCGTTCCACGCGAGATCGAATATCCGGAGCTTCTCGCTTGTTGCTTCGCCGGTGCCCCAGAATGTGTCGACTCGTTCCCGCCACTCCTCGACCGTGTACCTGCCAATCCTGGTGTGTGGTGAGATGGTCGACGGCGTCAGAGACCCGGAGATATTCTTCGCGGATTCGTCATGGGGCCCTGATCGGGCCGACCCGGTGGCGAGGAACGAGCCCACGAGCAGTGCGCCGAGGATGATCGGAGTCATCGTGGCAGTCCGCATGGGGGTCATCGACCGCGGGTTGTCAGATCCCATCACACCAGAATATACGTCAAATAATGGCTCGGGATTCAGTCTCGAGGAATGGAGGTTCGGGTGTAAGATTCTTTAGGAATTGAAGGAGGACCCTATGTACGAAAAAAGCATCGTGTTGTTGAACACCGCGATCGCCGACGAGATCGCCGCCATTCACCAGTACATGTACTTCCACTTCCGGCTTGACGATCTAGGCTATGCGCCGCTCGCCAATCTGCTGAAGATGACGGCTATCCAGGAGATGCAGCACGCCGAGATGATCGCCGAGCGCATCCTGTTCCTCGGCGGCGAGGTCGAGATGGTGGTCGGCCGCGAGACCGAAAAGATCCACGATGCGCAGGCCATGCTGGAGAAGGCGAAGTCTCTCGAGCAGGAGTCGATCGCGATGTACAACAATTTTGCCATCAAATGCGTGGAGAATGCCGACTCCGCCTCGAAAAAGCTCTTCGAGGACCTGGTGGCGGCGGAAGAGGGCCATTGGGATCAGTTCGACCGCCAGTCGGACTTTGTGCAGCGCTTCGGCGAGAGCTACCTCGCGCTGCAATCCTTCCAGGGAGGACCACCGGAAGGCGGCCCACCGGAATAGAATCGCTACTTTTCATGCCTTGAGAAAACAAAAGGGCGGGCACCGTGGTGCCCGCCCCTATTCGTCTGTGGCCGTTTTCGCTCAATGTTTGCCGGGTTCGAGCGCGACGCCTCGGCGTTCGTAAGTGGCGTAGGCCTCGAGAGCGATCATCTGTTTATCGTCGAGGGCGAGCTTTTGACCCTCGAGGGGGTTCATCAAGCACCAGTTGATCATGTCGCGGAAGGCGACCACGCCTCCGAGCTGCTGCTGGAACTTGGGGTAGGTCTCGGGGTGGGTGTTGGCGGCGTTGGGGTGGCACTGACCGCAGGCGACGCCGTTGGTGCCGAGGGTTGGGCTGCCCCACAGGGCGCGGCCCTCATCGACGACGCTCATGAACTCACCCTGCCAGCGTTCCACATCCTTGTCGGTGAACTCGTCCGCCTGCAGGCCATAGCCGACCAGGAGCAGAGCAGCTCCGACCACGGCGCATGCGGCCCAAATGTGTCTTTTGGTCATCTCTCTCCTCCTAGAAGTGGGTCTGCGGCGGGATACGGTCATCCTCCGCTTGAAACTTCGTGTCCTCTGGCCGGCCGGTCTTCGGGTTGTACGCGACCGTCCGGTTGGTGTTGTTGTTGAGGTTGTACTCCATGTCGACGCGCCCTGTCTTCATGTTGATGAACTGCCAGCCGGTGGCGTCGCGTTCGAAGAACGGATCGGCGCGATTCATGGGCACCGTGATCTTCGGCATGTAGCTCTCGGCCTGGGCGTAGCTCCGGGGATAGGGCCACGGCCAGGCCGTTGCCATCACCGCGTGGAAGCTGATGTTGCCGATCTGGTTGTACTGGATCTGGTGGACGTGCCCGTAGACGACGGTGACATCGTCGTACGGTTTGAGGAGCCCCTGCACCTCTTCGGCGTCGTCGGTCCAGAAATTCCAGCCCTTGTAGATCTTCTGGATCGGGGAGTGGGAAAAGACCACGACGGGGGTGTTCTGGGCGACACCCGCGAGGTCCTTGGCCAACCACTCGCGTTGCGTTTCACCGACCATGAAGGGCGAGCCGTTGGGGTTGTCGAGTCCGGCCATTTCGAGCATCCGTTGTTCGGCGGTCGGCCAGCGGTCGAAGGTCCACTCGTCGAAGGTGAGAATGCTGTTGAGGACGATGAAGTGAACACCCTTGTGGTCGAAGCTGTACCACTGGGGGCCGAAGAGCTCCGACCAGTACTCTCCGAGATCGAGGTAGTAGTCGTGCTCGCCCATCACTACGTGGGTCTTGTAGTCGAGCTTGGCGAGCATTTCGGCGCCATGGTCCAGCTCGGGTTTTGTGCCGAGCTGGGCGAGATCGCCACCGAACATCACGAAGTCTGGTTTGGGTTGCAGCAAATTTGTTTCGGCGACCGCACGGATCAAACCGCGGTCCCAGTTGTTGACGAATCGGCTGCCCTTGATGTGTTGGATATGTGAATCGGAGATGTAGGCAAAGGTGAAGTTTTGTGCCGGATCGGCAAAGGCGAGCTCCACCATGCTGACGGGGAGAGTGCTGACCGCAGCCACCGCGCCTGCGCCTTTGATGAATCCGCGTCGGGACAGTTTTGAATCAGTCATGGTCACACCTCTACTGACCGTCGCCAGGGTCGGCTGATGGTTCAAATTCTGGGCTGGTCAAGGCTTCCATAAACGCCACCAGATCTTCGATCTGCTCCACCTCGATGTCGAGTGGTCGGATACCACCCGACAGGAAGTCGTTGACCGGGTCGCCAGCCTCTGTCACACCCCCGTTCATGTAGTGCAGCATGACATCCTCAAGGGTCTCGATGCTGCCGTCGTGCATGTATGGGGCGGTGACGGCGACGTTCCGCAAGGTTGGGGTTTTGAATGACCCGAGGTCATCGAAACCGTGACTGATGGCAAAGCGGCCGAGCTCCGACGTCCTGGGGTCGGTCAGCACCTCGACGTCGACTTCCGAAAGCGTCCTGTCGGCCTCGAGGAAATTGCTGGCAAGCTTGGGCACATCACTTTGAATGTTGTTGATGCCGACCCCGATGTTGTGGAAACGGTTGTCGGTGAAGAGGGCCTGTGTTTGCTCTACGACGTGGCACGAGACACAGCGTCCCTCGTTGAGGAAGAGGTCAAGACCGCGCTTCTGCTGCTCGGTCAACGCCTCCTCTTCGCCGCCGAAGTAGTAGCGGTCGAAGGGGGAGTTTCCGGAGACGACGGTTCGCTCGAAGGCGGCAATGGCCAGGGTGACCTCTCTCATGGTGATCTCTTTGCCAGATTTTCCGAAAACAGCTTTGAATGCCTTGGCATACTCAGGGTCTTTGCGCACGATCTTGAGTATCGGGTCGTGGTTTTTCAGTCCGTGTTCCACCGGATTGATAAATGGATGCAGAGCCTGGTCTTCGAGATCCGGTGAGCGGCCATCCCAGAACTGCGTCGTGAAATAGGCGGAATTGATCACTGTGGGAGAATTCCGAGTGCCGGTGAGTTGGTTGATGCCTTCGGAAGTTCTGAGGGGACTGTCCGTAAAAGCCTTTTCGGGGTCGTGGCAGGTGAAGCAGCCGACTTCGCCAGTGGTGCTGAATCGGGTCTCCATGTAAAGCTTTTCCCCGAGGGCGATCTTTTCCGGAGTCTGCGGATTATTCTCCGGGATCGGCACAGGGGGCAGACCGAGGGGCGTCGATTGCTCCTGACCGGCGTCGCTGAGAACTCCTGCCGCGGCCAACAGGCCTGCGCCAAGGAGCACAACGAATGCTGTTTTCCTCATTTCGATTCCTCCTTCTTTTCACTTTCTCGACATGATTGGCAGATTCCACGCAATTGCACTCGGTAGTCGTTCACCTCGAAACCGAAGGCCGAGGTGTCGGGGATCGTCAGCTGATTCAACCGGTCGTCTTCGAAATCGAAGAAATCGTTGCAGCGCAGGCACACCAGGTGGTGGTGAAGTTCGAGGCGGGGATCGAAACGGGCGACTCGACCGGGGTGACAGGCCTTGGTGATCACGCCCATACCGGCGAGGTGCTCGAGGGCGCGATAGACCGTGGTGCGCGCGATTTTGGGGAGACGGGTTTCGACAGCCTCAAATATGTGATCGGCCGAGGGATGATTGTCGAGCTCGAGGACCGTTTCGAGGATGACCCGGCGCTGCACTGTGCAACGTTCGCCGCGCTCGCGACAGAGCTTCCTGAAGAGCTCGATGCGTTCTATCCGTGCCGCCTCGTCCAAGCCGCCGCCCCCAGATTCCCGCCATCGTCAATGATGGAGTCAGATGAAAATATGTAGCATTAAGCAAAAATTGTCAACAAATTTACAGTCGATATCAATATCGTTGCGGAATTCTCCTGGGAACGACGCAGTTGAATGTGCGACGATCCTCTGGAGGCAGGGGTCCAAGCGCGTCGAACGCCCTCGAGGAGGACAGCGTGATCATTTTTGAACGAAATCCCAGGATTTCTGCGCGAGTTCTCGCAATGGCGCTTGTGCTCCTGATGACGCCGTCGTTCGGAGCCGCTGGTGAATTCAAGATCGGCCGCTATATCGAGCCGAACCAGATGTCGAACCTCTTCACCCGGCACGTGCGAAAGAGAATCATCAAGAGGGTCGGACTCAGCGAGGCCCAGCTCCATCAGATCCGGGACGCCATCGATCCACATCGTGAGAAACTCGTTGCCCAAGTCACTGACCTCAAGGACTCGCGAATTGACGCGGTTGAGGCTGTTGTCAGCGAGCCCTTCGATCCCGATCGCGTTCGTTCCGCCTATGCGGCGGCAACCTTTGCTGAGCTCGAGTTGATGTTGACGGCCGGTACCATTGTTCGGGATATCCGACCGATTCTCACCGAGGATCAGCTTCGCGAGCTGGCCGAGATGATGGAGGAGGTCAGGGAGTCGAGCGAGCTTCGTTTTGAGGATTTCGTCGAGAAGTTGGCCGCCGGCGAGCTGCTCGGCCTCAAGGACAATAATGCCTCCCGCGGAAAATAAGTTGTGCAGGATGGGCTCTTCAGCTTTCAAAGGACCGAGATGGCAAACGACGAGATAATCACATCGGCCGTTCGACGTTTCCTCAAGCTCGGCGGGCTGGCGGGGAGGGTCGGAGCGTCCGTCGTCGGCAACCAGGTCCTTGACGTCGCGCGTTCGGGCCCCGCTCAACAGATCAAGAAAACCGAGAACCTGGTCCGCAATGCCATGCGCATCGCCGAAACCCTGGGTGAAATGAAGGGCGCGGCGATGAAAGTCGGGCAGATGTTGAGCCTGCACGAGGGCATGCTGCCGCCGGAGGTTGCCGAGGTATTGCGTGGCCTTCAGAAAGAGGCGCCGAGGGTGCCGGCGGAGGTCATGGAGTTCGAAATCCGAGGCTCCCTGGAGAGCTACGATGATCTTTTTGAGGATCTCGATTTCGAAGCCTTTGCCGCCGCTTCCATCGGCCAGGTGCATCGAGGGCGGCTGCGCGATGGACGCGAGGTGGCGGTCAAGATCCAATACCCGCTGATCGACGAGATCGTCAAGGCCGACCTCAAAAACCTCAAGACCCTTCTGCGCGCACTCCTCGGACTGATCACCGATCTCGACTTCGAGCCTATCTGGACCGAGCTTCGAGACCGCCTGCTCGAGGAGCTCGACTACACGCACGAGGCGTCGAATATACGGCGCATGGCCGAACTCCACGCCGACATACCCGAAATCACCATCCCCAGGGTCGTCGAGGAGGCGACCACGCGCAATGTGCTGACCATGGAGTTTGTCGGAGGCATCGCCCCGACCGAAGCCTGCTCGGATCGATTCGACGACGAGATGCGGAATCGCTGGGGCATCGTTCTCGCCGATTTCCTGATGCGTGGCCTCATGGAACACCGATTCCTCCATGCCGACCCGAATCTCGCCAATTTCGCCTTTCGCGAGGACGGTGGAGTTGTGGTTTACGATTTCGGCTGCGTCAAGGAAGTTCCGGAGAATCTGGCCCAGGCGTATGGGGATCTGCTGGTGGCTGCCGCTGAGGGCGGAGGTGAGCAGGTTTCAGAGGTCATGCGTGGGATGGGTATGCACATGAAGGGAGGCGAGCCGCTGTCTCCCGATGCTATCGACCCATATGTCGAGATCTTTCGGGAAGTTCTTCGTGCAGAGCCGCCTTACACCTTCGGCGATGACGTGGAGCTTTACTCCCGAATCTTCGACCTCGGCTTCTCCAATATGGAGTACAGCAAGGACATGGTCTTCCCGGAAGATGTTATTTTCATTCACCGATCTCTTGGAGGCCACTTCGGCAACCTCTCTCGGCTGAGAGCCACCGGTCCTTGGCGCGACCTGGTTTTTCGGTATGCCAAGGGCGGCAGCAGCCCGAGTGAGTCTGAGCCTGCCGAATAAAACACCAAGACTCCAAGGGCACCAAGAGATCACGAAGAGGTTTTTTCTTGAAGTGAGTTCGCTCTCCGCATTTCGGTGATATTTCAACGTCGATCAGCGCTGCTCGAAAAACACCACCGATTCCGGAAACAGAGGATTTTCTTGGTGTTCTTAGCGCCTTGGTGTTGAATAGGGTGGTCGGGCTTCACTCTTTACTCCTGACCCTTTTCCCGATAGGTGAGATCGAAAGGCCGGTCTCCGCGACGAAAAGTTGTCAGCGCGTGAAGTCCTAATGCGGGGCATTGCTGCCCAAGGAGAGTGAGACCGGCCTCACCATCCCACCCAGTGACGGATCTTATCGAATAGACAGATCGACAGCAATCGGTTTCGCCGTGTGTCAGCCGGTTGAGGTTTCCGCCCACTCCGCCAGAAGCAGATTCAATCTTCGCGATCGGGATCTTTCTGCCGGCCAACGACTCCATTCCAGATAGAACCGCTAGACTTGGCCGGCGGAGGCTGGAATGAAAGAAATTCAGACGCTGGACCTGGAGTTCTTTGGTGCTACCGAGCTCATCGCGTCGTTTCTTGCACCGGCGGACGGCGGCTTTGTGCTTTTCGACCCGGGTCCCGCGAGCGCCTTCGAGTCCGTCGAACGTGGGGTCGTTGGTGCGGGCTTTCATCTGGAAGAACTCCGGGCAGTGTTTGCGACCCACGTTCACCTCGATCACTCCGGTGGCGCGGGCGTACTCGCGCAAAGGACGGGTTGCACGGTCTATTGCCATCCTGCCGGCGCCCCCCATTTGGAAGATCCTGCGGACAAACTTTTGCCGTCGGCCGAGCGACTCTACGGGGACATGATGGAGCCCCTGTGGGGAACCACGGTCGGTGTTCCCGAGAGTCAGATCAAAACGATCGATGATGGCGAGACAGTGACCATCGACGGTCTCGAAGTGATCGGTTGGCACACGCCAGGCCATGCAAATCACCATGTAGCGTGGCAAATCGGCGATGCCGTGGCGACCGGCGATGTTGCCGGTGTTCGCTTCCCGGGCGCCACTCATGTCCTGCCGCCATTGCCGCCGCCAGACATCGACGTCGAAAAATGGCGGCAGAGTCTTTCAGTGTTGCGGCGTCTCGATCCGAGTCGATTGCTTCTGACTCACTTTGGCGCTTTTGATGACCCCATGCGACACATCGACGAACTCGAGGACCGGCTGATCCGATGGACCGAGGTCGCCAGTCGAGCGGTGTCAGCAGGCGGTGACAAAAGCGGCCTGGGCGTCGAGCTGGAGCGGATCGACGAGGAGGAAATGAAGGAATCGGGTGTGTCACCTGAAGTGGCAGAGCGGTATCGACGTCTGTGCCCGGTCAAGGAAAGCTCGGTCGGTCTTTTCCGCTACTGCAGCCTCAATAGCGACCCATAAAACCGAAACGCCAGACTGGTATTGGTTGCAGGATGCAGGATGCAGGATGCGGATGCAGGGCCCATGCGCCCTACCCCGCGGACTCAATACCCAAGATTGGGGCGGGTGTGCGGCCCTGCCCCCTGTACACGGTTGATGGGATGGGTGGGTGAATCCTGTATCTGGGGACCTACGGCGCTCGCCGTCCGGTCGGCCTCCGGGGCTCCGAGGGCAGCGGGTTCAACGGGACCCGCCAGGCACCGCGACCATGTGTGAACGCAAAGAGCAGTGGGGCACCCTCGTCGTCGCTTCCGAGAGAAAGCCATTCGGTAACGGCGTTTGCGAATCCGGTGTTCTCAACCGACCAGGTACGCCCATCGTTGTTACTGGTCATCACGCCGAGATCGGTTCCGACAAAGAGGCGTCCCGGGTTTTCCGGATCGACGACGATCGAGTGCACGGGAATGTCCGGAATAGCGGTCGTGCCTGTGCCGTCGATCGACTCCCAGGTGACGGCACCGTCGCGCGAACGCCACACGTGCGGGCCGCCGAAGCCAGCGAGGGTGGCATAGACGACTCCGGGCGTGGACGGATCGAACGCCAGCGACGAGATGAAGCCGAACCGCGGCAGACTGGATGGCCAGATCGTGTTCGATCCGGCCTCGAGGGCGGCGTCATTGCGATAGACCCAGCCGTCGGTGGTGCCGACCACCACGAAATCAGAATTCCCCGGGGCCACTGCGAGGGCACTCACTTGCCCCGAACCGAGATTGATGGAACTGGCCGCCGTCCAGTTGCGCGCGCGGTTGTCGGTTCGCCAAAGGCGGCGCCCGCCCGCCCATAGACGAGAGCTATTGTTCGGGTCCATAACGAACGGCGTGATAAAGAGGAAGTTGCGATAATCCTCGGTGACTCCGTCGAGCGCCAATTCGAAAGTGTTGCCGCCGTCGGTCGAACGCTTGAAGTAAAACCTCTGGCTCTCGACATAGAGATTGTTCGGGTTCTGTGGGTCGATCGCCACGTAACCGCCGTCTCCACCCGAGATAGGAAGCCAGCCGTCATGCCCCCAGTCGTCGAAACCGAGCAGGGTCCCGTTGTCCTGGGTGCCAGCGAGGTAGCCGTCGCCGCTGGGGTAGGGCGCCCCGTGGTAGAACTGGGTGATGCCGAAGCCGTGGTTGAGGTCGTCGAAACTCACCCCGGAATACCCTGGATTGCAGATGGCCGCCTCGACTTGACTGACTATTCCATCAGGATTGTTGGTACGGAAGATTCCACCGTCGCTGGCCGAGAACATCGTCTTCACATTGACGGCATCGTAGTCGGGGTGAAAGACGACGGCATGCTGGTCCGCATGAACGTAACTTGGTAGTCTCGTGGGGTATTTGGCGAACCAGTATGACGCGAGGCCCCAGTTGCGGCCACCGTCGTCGGAGCGGAAGAGATCCACGCCCCCCGCCCACACGACGTCCGGATCGACCGGATCAACCGCGATCACGTTGCAGTACCAGCCCATTGGTGTCCAGGAGTCTTCGTCGCCCTCGCCACAGTCTACATAGGACGAACCCAGGGCGTTGGTCAAGATGAGGGTGTTGATCTTAACGGGATCGTTGTTCGTGACCCGTGCTCTCCAGGTTCCTGGCGCGCCCGCACTCGCGGATCGATAAACCGCATGAAGGGCCTGCTCGAACCGGTCATTCGGTCCCGGAACGTTCGATGCAGAAAGGGCGTAGATGATCGTTTGGTCAGACGGTGCAATGGCGAGGCTGGTGCGACCCATGCCGGGCTCGGAAAGAACTGCCTCCCATTCTCCGTTGGCGACCATCCTTCGCCGATAAACGGTGGATTGTTCGAATGTGCCGCACGACGCAAAGAGCCAGTCCGCGGCCAGGTCTGTCCGCAACGCGAGATCGAGGCAGCCGCCATTGACCTCGGGATCGAGTGATTGTGACCAACTCCGGCCACCGTTCTCGGAGATATAGACCCCATCTCTGGTTGCGGCGTACAGGCGCTCCGGGTCTTTAAGGCTGACGATCAGGTCGTTGACCCAATGGAAGGCGGGCTTATCCGTGCTCGCGAGCTGGGTCCAGGTGGTACCACCATCCTCGGTCTTGAAAATGCCTGCGCCCCGCAACGGAAGCCAGGTGCCGCGAACGATTTCCCTGAAGTAGCCCTCACCGGTACCGACGTAGAGCACATCGGGATTGGTGGGGTGGATTGCCATCGAATTGACGGCGATGTTGGCAATTCGGTCGGCGAGGGGAGTCCAGGTCCGACCCGCGTCGGTAGTCTTCCATACGCCACCCGAAACACCTCCCGCATACATGATGTCTGGTTGTGTGGGATGGATCACGAGAGTGCGTGTACGACCGCCGATATTTCCGGGCCCCAGCGGTTCCCACTGGCCGAGCGCGCGTGCGGCGACGAATTTCTTGTTCGGTGTTTTTTCGGTCGATTGCGATCTGGGGACTGGTCCTCCCGCCTTTATCGAATGGCGAGGCATCGCGTCGCGGTGGGCGTGGGCCGCCCTGTATGCGGCTGCGGTGTCGAAGTCCGGTGACGGGCCCTGCCGCTTCATTCTCTGGTAGATGGCGGCTTGATCGGGTTCGTCGAAGCGCTCGCTCGGCCGCGGCGGGCGTTCCATCGATTCGTTCATCAGCTGATCTGGGTCCTGGGGCTGCTCGCGACCCGTGAAGGTCCAAATCAGGGCGACGGATAACAGCGATACCAGGACAATGCCTGACCAACGGGCAGAATACGACATAACTCCCCCAACGTCCGGTCTCTTCGGCCACTCAGAGGTACGGCCCGGCCGATCGCGGGTTTCCGGATATCTTGTGGCCTCACAAGATAACGCGGATTTCCGTGAGTTTTCCTGCATCTCTGTTCTATGAGGAGCCACCTTTCGCATTGTTGGCCCCAAAAGCATGCGCGCTTTGTCGAAGAAACACCAACATTGCGAAAAGTGGCACCTGGCGCTGCCGGCTTGGATGCGCTGTTCTCGGATATCTGATTTTCCCTGGCGGGTGGATGGGTCCTGAGCCTTGTATCCGGGTGTGTGGGTGGGCAGATCGAAAAACGAGAATCGAGCATCGAGCATCGAGTATCGAGCATCCTGAGAGTCAGCCTCTGCTACGATAAAGCCCCTTCGAGGAGGTGTCCAATGGCCAAAGCCCACAGGTATTTCATAGGTGCAGGTTGTCTGTTGATCGTGTTCGGCGTGGTGATCGTCGCGCTCCTGGTTCGGGGACTCTCGGCGCCATCCCTGCCTCAAGAGATGGTGCTGTCTCTTCGATTGGCTGGACCGATCGCCGAGGTGACCGCCGACGATCCTCTGGCCGAACTCATGGGAGAGCAGGCTACGAGTTTGCGCAAACTCCGTGAGGCTTTGGTGCGAGCCGCCGACGACGATCGCGTGCAGGGCGTGCGACTGAGAGTGGATAGCATTGGTGGCGGTTTTGCGACCGCCCAGGAGATTCGATCGCTCATTTCACGCGTTGGAGCCGCCGGCAAGTGGACCGCGGCATATATGGACACGGCGGGCGAGTTTTCGTCCGGCAACCTCGTGTATTACGTCGCTTCGGCGTGCGACGAGGTCGTGATCAACCCACAGGGTGATCTCAACCTCATCGGCTTGTCGGCGGCTTCGCCGTTCGTCCGTGGGACCCTGGACAAGCTCGACATTCGCGCCGAAATACCGGGGCGCGGTGATTACAAGACGGCGCGCTTCATGTACACGCAAACTGATTTCACCCCCGCCCATCGGGAGATGACGGGCTGGCTCTTGGACTCGATCATGTCTCAGCTCGTTCAGGACATCGCCGACAGCCGCGGCCTCCAGGCCGAGGAGGTGCGAAGCCTGGTCGACCAGGCTCCATTCATCGGTGAGAAGTCGGTCGAGGCCGGTCTTGTCGACCGGATGGAGGACTGGACATCGTTTGTAGATCGTCTCGAAGAGGAACACACCAAGGCCAAGGCAGTGACCGCTCGTTCGTACCTCAAGCGGGGCAGCAAGGCGAAGCGCGGTCCAAAGATCGCTGTGGTGACCGCGGTTGGCATGATCATGCGCGGTTCCAGCGGTGAGAGCTTCAACCCGCTTTTTGGCGGCCCGATCATGGGTTCCGATACCATCTCGAAGGCATTCCGCAATGTGCGCAAGGCAAAAGGGATCGATGCTGTGGTCTTCCGGGTCGATTCTCCGGGAGGCAGCGCCGTGGCTTCGGAGATCATCCGCCAGGAGATGGTGCGGACGGCTGAGAAGATTCCGGTGGTTGTGTCGATGTCGAACGTCGCAGCGTCCGGAGGCTATTGGATCAGCTGCGGCGCTCAGCGCATTGTTGCCGATCCGGGGACGATGACCGGTTCGATCGGTGTCTATGGGGGCCACTTCAATAGCTCCGGGTTCTACAACAACAAACTTGGCGTGACTTTTGGCCGTCTTGATCGGGGAGCCAACGCTAATATCTACGGGGAGCTGGAGGACTGGACCGACGAGCAACGGGCGGTTATCGATAGGATGCTCGACCGAATCTACGACGATTTCGTCGAGCGGGTTTCGGACTCTCGGGACATAACTCCGGAGGCGGTCGACGCTATCGGCCGCGGACGGGTGTTCACCGGTGTACAGGCGTGGGAGAACGGCCTGGTGGATGTTGTTGGCGGTTTTGATGAGGCGTTGGTGGAGGCGAAAAAGTTGGCTGACATAGATCCCACCACCGAGGTGCAGCTGGTCGAGTATCCACGAGTCCTGCCCTGGTGGCAACAGATGGCAAGGAATCGGTCGGGTCAGGATGCAGCCATTGGCAAACGTATCGAGGCACTCGAAGAGTGGCTCACGACAGGGACCTTCGCCACCCCGGGTGTCGTCTGGATGCCACCGATCACAATTGAATGAGGAATTTGGAATTCCGCCAGCCCACCCGGACTGGAACGAGTAATCAGTAACCAGTAATCAGTATCCAGTTAGCAAATGGTTGATTTCTACTGGTTACTGGCCACTGGTCACTGGTTACTACTGACACTTCCCCGACGAGCTCACCAAGGGTCCGGGTCTTGATTTGCGTCATCTGCGGGCAAATTGGGCGGTTGGCGGCCCTCATGACCCTATCTACGTACCGGTCCACGTACCCGCGCCCGCGCCCGACGGGTTGAGAAATGACAATTTGCTGTAGGGGCGGCATATATGCCGCCCGCCATCAGCATGGTGCCCATTGAAACGAGGGCGGGATTTATCCCGCCCCTACAAATCTGTTCTCGTAGGGGAGGGGTTTATCCCCTCCCGAGCGAACTCGTTCCGGTCGTGCAACAGGTACCCTCGCTACTCCCGGCGTGGTTTGGGTGCCTCCGATAGTCATCAAGTAAGACATCGAGCCCGTGCCCGAGCCCGTGCCCGTGCCCGACGGCTATTCGGGCCGTCCACCCGCCCACCGGGATCTTCTGCGGTGCGGCGTTACGTGATTGCAGAACCTGACCGACACAACTTTGGAAACGCAAAGACGCCAAGAGCGCCAAGAAGCCGCAAAAAGGTGTTGTATGTCTTCGCGCTCTTTGCGTCTTCGCGGTTACAACGCTGCTGCGGCTGGGAGAGGCGTATCCTCAATGGCGTCACGCAACAGGCCCCGGGGTGGGCGGGCCTGCTATCGCGCTGCCTCCACGAACCGCTTCACGATTGTCGCCACAGGTTCGACTGCTTCAACGCCCTCGACGCTGCGCCCGGCAAGGTAGTAGTCGCGGTAGGACATTCCGTGCTGCATGTTGTTTCGGAGCTTGAGACCGAATCGGAACATATAGATCCCCCGCATCCAGTGCTTGGTTCGCGGGTTGGCCAGCAACCGGCGCGCGATGGGGCCTGCCCTGGTGCCGATTTTTTTCACATGCGGGGTTTGGATCACCGAAATTGGAACACCGGTGATCCGGGTTGTGGCCACGATGTCCGACTCGCCGGCCGCGACGATAGCCTCCTTGTATTCTTCCGGCGAGGTACATTCCTCGGTCGCGATGAGCCGGGTGCCCATCTGGACACCGACGTAGCCGAGCTCGAGAGCGCGGCGGAACGATTCTGCGTCGCCGACACCCCCGGCGCACACCACCGGAAGTTCGAGATCCGCGACCTCCGCCAGCAAATCCTCGGGTGATCTCGAGCCGGTGTGGCCACCGGCGCGTCCGTTGACCGCGATCAAACCGTGGGCTCCGGCCTCTGCCGCCTTCTCAGCCCACTTGCGTTCGGTCACATCGTGGTAGACGAGGCCGCCGGCCGGCGCAACCCGATCAACGATCCAGCGCGGGTTGCCGAGCGACGAGACAAAGAAGCGGATGCCCTCCTCGAGGGCGATGTCCAGCCACTCGCTCATTCGCTCGAGATATTTCGCTGCGCTCTTCTCGGTCAGGACGTTCATGCCAATCGGTTTGTCGGTCAGACTCTTGATGCGGCGGACGCCTTCACGAAAGTCGAGATCGTGAACGTGGACCAGGGTCAACGGCTGCAGGATCCCGATGCCGCCGGCTTCCGATACCGCAGCCACGAGTTCCGGATTCGAGCACGGGTACATGGCCCCGCCGATGATGGGGTAGTCGATTCCGAGGGACGCGGTGAGGGTGGTATCGAGGAGGCTCAATCCGAGGGTCCGATGACGACCGTCACCCGGCCGCGTGCGACCTCGTCACCGGCATCGTCCCGGATCACGACAGTTGCCGGCAGCTCCGCTTTTTCGTTCGAGCTCGGGATGATGCAGTTCGCTTCGGCCGTCATGAGCCCCCGGCCTTTCTTGATGAAATCGGTTTCGAGCCGGACCGGGATCATCCGGGTTTCAGGCGGCAGGGAGGCGATGATCGAAAGGCTGCCGGTGAGCTCGATCAGATTTGTCAGGGCCACGGCATGGACCGAGTTGAGATGGTTGCGAACGGCCTTGCGGTCGCGCATGGTGACCACCGAGCGACCCGGCTCGAGTTCCTCGACCCGTGCGCCGATGGTGCCGGTATAGGGTGCGAACCGGCCCACACCCCGACTGAAGAGCCAGCGACCGAATTTCGATCCCCTGGCACGATTCCACTTTTCCATGACGATGCTTTCTGCTCCGGGCATGATGCCTCCCCATGCATGCTACGCGAGCTTGCCTCGGCCTACAACGTGCCTGTTTGACAGTTACCAGTTCACGTGCTCCCATGGCTCCAGTCGACATGAATGAGACTCCAGACACACGATCTCGCGTCATCACCTGCTCGGGCGCACGTGCGGCGGAGCGGCGACTGCTCGAGGAGATCGAGAGGTTGGCCGGTTCGAACCTCGAGGGCCTCTCGACACCGTTGCGGGTGGTGGTCCCGTCAAAGAGTCTCCGCAGGCACCTGCTACGCGCCATAACCCGGCGGCGGGGAGCGGTGGTCGGGATTCAGGTGCAGACCCTGTTCGGTCTCGCCCTCGAAACTGTCGCGCGAAGTGGGCTCGTACAACCCGGTGCGGATGCCGGGTTCGAGGTGGAGGTCCGGCGCCTTGCTGCAGGTGAGCCGATCCTCCGAGACAGCCTCGAACGACTGAACGATGGCTACGACGCAGTGGTCGGTGCGGTACGCGATATTCTCGACGCGGGCTTTCTCCCCGGCAACCAGGACGGTGTCCTCGAAAGAATCGAAGATGTGGCCGCGGAGGTTGCGTCAGAGCGCCTCGAACGGTCAGCGGCCCTGGTTCGGCTGGCGGCCTCGGCTTTCGGAAGGGCCGAGGAAATGGGTATGAGGCGGTCCGCGCGAGCTCTGCAATTGGCGGAAGACGCACTCCAGATCGCCGGCCCCGATTTGCTACCCACCAGGACGTTGCTGGTGCACGGTTTTGCGGATGTCACCGGTGTCGCGGCGGACCTCTTGGTGGGGTTGGTCCGCGTGTTCGGGGGGACGGTCATTCTCGACCGCCCGCCCGACCCTGCGGCGCCGAAACGTGACGATCTCGGTGGGGCATATCTGACCCGTCTCGAAGAGAGGATGGCCCACCTCGATCGGGAGACGGACGAGAGGACCGATCCTCCGCCAGAAATCGAACTGGCGGAGGCGCCGGACGTTGAGGCTGAGGCGCGGTGGGTGGCAGAGAAGATCCGTTGTCTGCTCGATGACGGGGTCGAGCCGGAAGATGTGGCGGTGGTGGGGCGCGGGCTCGAATCGACCGCGTTGCCCTTACGGCGGCACTTCCGACGTCTCGGTGTGCCGTTTTCAGGTGCCGGCGCCGTCGTGCCCGGCTCCGGACCCAGACGCCGGTTGCGGCGCTTGACCGAGGTCCTTCGACGGGGCCCATCGGCCGAGATCGATCTGTGGATCGAAACCCGCGCCGCACACTCGGGTTCGACCGAGTTGCTGCTCGGGCTGAGGGTTCTGGGTGTATTGCGGTTAGCTGACCTGGCGACCCTGCCACCCAGTGCGGCGCCGCAGGCCGGGGTCCGGTTGCCGATGGCGGTGGGACCGGAGGACGAGGCCGACGAGATCGGTGGGAGTTCGCGGCGCTTATCAACCGATGTTCTTCGACAGGCCGTCGCCGAGGCAGGGCGTTTGGTGTCGATTCTCCAAAACCGGCCTGCGGCCGCTTCGCCATCGGTCCACCGGCGTTATACGGTTGCCGTGCTGGCAGGATTCGGATGGGAAGACGAGGCACCTGAATCACAGGCGGTCCATGAGGCTCTCAACGGACTGTGCAGGGAGCTGCCTGCGTCTTACGAGCTTTCGCAGGGAGAGTGGCTGAAGCTTGTCGGCGATCGCCTCGACGGTGTTGGTCAGGTACCGCTGGGCGGAGACGGTGCGGGGGTGCAGGTATTGACCGTCATGGAGTCCCGCGCTCGCACATTCGGCCACCTCTATGTCGTGGGCCTCAACCGCGGCGTGTTTCCGCGCGTCGGTCACGAAGATCCGATGCTGCCAGAGGCGGTTCGAGCGCGCCTCGCGGCTGACGTCTTGCCCGAAATGCCGGTCAAGGGACGCAGCGCCGATGAAGAGCGCTATCTCTTTGCTCAGTTGCTATCGAGCGCTCCCTCGGCCAGGCTTTCGTGGCACGTCTACGGCGCCGATGGGACGGTGACGCCGTCGCCCTTTGTCGACCGCCTGCGGCTCCGTGAAGGTGTCGGTGCGCCGGTCACGATTTCGCAGCTGTGGTCGAACGAGGAGATCGACTCCAGGCCGAGACCGGCCTACGAGGTGGCGGTACTCGCGGCGCCGTCAGCGGATGCGCGAGGCATCGGCGTGCTTTTGGAGGCCGCGATCGAGGAGGGACGCGCCGGCCTCGATTTAGACCACGTTTCGGTGGAGCCTGAATTGATCGCCGCTGCGCGCGCCGATCTCCTGGCCGCAGTCGAGCGGCCGCCGGATGCCACCGCACCGGCCCCGTGGTTCGGTTTCTCCGGCGCAGCGATCGCAGGCGGTGACGAGCCCCTTTGGATCACCCACGCCGAAGGAATTGGCACCTGTCCGTGGCGGGCCTTTGTTCAGCGACGCCTGGGTGTGCAGCCTATGCCCGACCCGCTTCTGGGCCTGCCGGGGATTGATGGCCCGTTAGTGGGCCAGGTGGTGCACGGCGTGCTTGAAGCCGTGGTGGTCGAATGGGTCGACAATCGCGGCGATTTGGCGGAGGTCCTTTCCAGGGAGCCGGTCCGCATCCCCTGGCCCGATTCCGACCGGCTCAACGAGATGGTGAACAGGGAGGCCAACCGCATCGCGACCAATGAAGGGTTGGCCCCTTTGGGCATGGCACCGCTCCTGGCCGCCAGGGCGCGAGAGTTTCTCGAGGTCGAACGGGATCTCGAGTGGGGCACTGGGGCCTTGTCCGCGGTCCTCGGCACCGAAGTGGAGGGGTGGGCGAGGGTTCCAGACGTGGCGCAGCGGCTTCGATTTCGCGCCGATCGTGTGGATGTGGAGGATGGCGACACAGTGCTCGTGGACTACAAGGCGGCGAAGCCCGAGGTGGAGGCTGCCACAGAGCCCTTCAGAAGCAACAACATCCGCGCCAGAATCGCGCGTGGGCGGCTGTTGCAGGGTGCGGCCTATTCCCGGGCCGAAGGGGTCCATAGCGGTGTCGGCAGATACCTTTATCTCAAACCGAAGGACGACTGGAAGGACGAGATCCGCAAGATCGAGATTGCCGGCAACAATAGGGATTTTGTGGAGCCGTTTGAAGTGGCGGTGCGCGCCATTTCGGCGGCCCGATCTCATGGGGTGGTTTTCCCCAGGGTCGAGGAGGCCGATGGGCGTTCGGCGGACCACTGCTCGTACTGTGCTGTGGCGGAGGCCTGCCGTCGCGACGACTCCGCCTTTCGCCGCGGTCTCGTGCGATGGATGAACAGCTTCGAGGGGGCTGGAGACACGACGGTGGATACGGCCCGTACTCTGTGGTGGCTCGGTTTCGAACGGCCGGAGGGCGATGTATGAAAACTCCGACCGGCGACCCGTTGGCTGCCGACGAGCGATCCCGCCGATCTGCTCAGAGCGAGTTCGATCGCCCGGTGGTCGTTGTGGCGGGCGCCGGCACCGGCAAGACGGCCTTGCTTGTGGCGCGTGCCGCCATCTGGTGTGTGGGACCGGGCTGGGAGCAGCACAGCCAGACCGGTGCCGATCGTCAGACCGTGGCGCGGCGGGTTATCGAAAGGGTGGTGGCTATCACCTTCACCGAAGCCGCTGCGGCCGAGATGGCCCGCAAGATCGGCATCGCCTTTCTCGATCTCGCCGCCGGCCAAATGCCGATTGGGTGGGACCCGGAACCCGGCGCGGTGATGGACGATGGCGACGAAATCGCGCGGCGTGCCCGCGCCCTGTCGGAGGAGAGCCACCGGCTGGTGGTGTCCACCATCCACGCCTTCTGCCAACGTCTGCTCGCGACCTATCCGCTGGAGGCCGAACTCCACCCCCGATTCGAGGTGGATGCGGACGGCACGCGCATCGAGGCGCTGGCCGAGGAAGTGGTCGAAGAGGCTCTGCGCGATCTCGCTGAGGATCCGAACCAAGAACACTGGGAACAGTTGGCGGTGGATGGCGTTTCGCCGCGAGATCTGGTCGAGGCGCTGGTTCAACTGGTGGAGGCTGGGGTCGGTCCGGAGCTTTTCCGGCAGGACCCGTTCAGCGACAGCACAGCGGTAGCGGTGCGTCTGCGGGCAGCGGTGGAAGATTTTCGAGTTGCCGTGGGCGATCGCCTCGATGGCATCAACGCCGAGGTCATCGCTTTGACCCGGGATGTAGCCGGACAGCTGGAGGTGGTGACGGCTGACGGCGCCGCTGTGCCGTCCATGGAGGACCTGACCTCCGCAGCTGCGGCCGTCGATTCAAGGATCGTGGGCCGCCTCAACGGCTGGTCACGCCTCAAGTTCAATAAGACGGAGAAAGGGCGCCTTGACGAGGTGGAGCATGAGGTGGCGGCAGCATCGGGACGGCTGGCGGCGGTCCTTTTGCCACTGACCAATTCCTGCGAAGATCAGTTGAAGGCGGCACGAGCCGTTTTGAGCCCGCTCCTGGAAACCGTCCAGACTCGGCGAAACGCGGCAGGTCTGGTGACATTTTCGGACCTTCTCCGGCGGGCGGAGGGTCTTCTCGCACGGTCACCCGGTGTCCGGCGCGAGGTCGTTGCCGGGATTGACCACCTGTTGGTTGATGAGTTCCAGGACACCGATGAAGTCCAGTGCCGCCTGGTGGAGCAGCTCGCCATGAGCGGCGACCCGGAGAGCAGGCCGGCGCTGTTTATCGTCGGCGACCCAAAACAGTCGATCTACGCCTGGCGCAGCGCCGACCTCGCGGCCTACGATGCTTTTGTCGAGAAAGTGGTGGACGCCGGTGGCATCACGGTGGACCTGGTGCGCAATTTCCGTTCGGTAACGCCCATCCTCGACGAGGTCGAGCGTCTCGTGGCTCCAGTGATGCGTCCGGAGCCCGGTATCCAGCCGCCGTTTCAGCGGCTCGAAGCCACTGATGAACGACGTGACGTACCCGGTGTCGATGAAGGGCAATGGAAGACCGTCGAGCATTGGGTGACCTGGCCGCGGGGCGACAAGGGTGTGGGCCCCGAAAAGGGCAACTCGGACCGCGTCACGACAGCTCTGGAAGCGACCGCTTTGGCGGCTGACATTTACCGGCTCCACGATCAGGGTGTTATCGCGAGGTGGGGCGACGTGGCGGTCCTGTTACGGGTCACCACGGCCCAGGAAGAGCTACTGGCCGCTTTTCGCGAGGCTGGAATCCCGTACGAGGTCGCGCGCGAGCGCGATTATTACCGCCAGCGCGAGGTGGTGGAGGTCGCGGCACTTATTCGCTGTATTCTCGAACCGACCGACGCTCTCGCGTTGCTGACGGTGCTCCGTAGCGACGTGGTTGGTGTACCCGACGCGGCGTTGGCGCCGCTGTGGGACGCTGGATTGCCGGGCCGAATGGCGAAGTTGACCGATCCGGCCAAGATCGAGGCTGAATCGGTTGGCGCGAGCATCGAGGCAGCACGAACCGCAACGCCATCTGGGTTCCCGGGGAGCGACGAGGTTCCCAAGTGGGCGGCTGCCGTCCAAGGTGCGATGGAGACTATTGCCGAACTGCGGTTGTCGTTGCGCGAAGACCCCCCCGATGTATTTGTCGAAAAGGTGCGAACCCTGTGGTTGGCGGAGGTGACCGCGGCTGCGCGCTATTTGGGAGGGTTCCGTCGGGCGCGGATTGACCGTTTCTTCAGCGATCTCGAGGAAACGCTGGTTGCCGGTTCTGGCAGTGATGCCGATCTCGCCAGGTTTCTCCGTCTGGCGGTGGAAAAGGGCAAAGAGAGCCGTGTACCGGTTCCGCCAGACCTCGAGACCGATGCAGTTCACGTCATGACCATTCACCGGGCCAAGGGCCTCGATTTCGAACACGTTTACGTGGCCCAGATCCACAAGGGCGGCCGCGGTGGGGGCGACCGGAACATAGCGGTTGTTCGTTGGATCGAAGGGCATCAAGAGTATCGACTCTTCGGCTGGTCCACTCCCGGTTTTTTGTCCGCTGAGTGGGAGCAGAAGCAAAAGACCCGGGCCGAATTGGTGCGCCTGCTCTACGTGGCCACTACCAGGGCCAAGAACCGATTGGTCGTGTCGGGTGGATGGGTGGAAGCAGGTAAAGAGGTGCCGCCAGAGGCGTCCCTTGATTTCGCCGATCTTCTCGGCCGGCGCCTCGACCCGGTGGCGGTGGCGCATCAGAAAGAAAAGGAAACCGAACGGGAGAGGGATGACGCGCCCCACGTCGTTCGGGTCATGCCAGTGTTTGGAGAGCCGCCGCAAGCGAGGACGGCCGTGTCTCTCGGAAGTGGGAAATTGCCGCTTCCCGAAGAAGCAATTCAACGAGCGGCCGAACTGGCCGAAGGGCGCCGTCCGGCTGCGGCGAGGATGGCACTGCCGGTCCTCAGGTCCGCCTCGGCTGAGGCCCACGAACGCTTGCGTGGCGTTGAAGCCGAGGAGGCAGATGCGACGGGGAGAGATACATTCGGCCGTGGTTCGGCGATGGCTTTGGGGACCGCGGTGCACGAGATGCTGGAGACCCTCGACCTGGCTTCCGAGCTGGCACCGCAGATCGCGAAGCACCGTGACCGCATTGTCAGCGAGTTCGAACCAGGCCCTGACAGTGACGAGGCAAAGCGCCGAGTGGACGATCTGCTGACGCGGCTCGCCGAGGGCTCGTGTCTGGCTCGACTGACGGCCATCGCAGATCAAGTGCTTGCACGCGAACTGTCGGTCATGCTGTGGTCCGAGGAACCGGCCTCTCCGGGTGCAGTCGTGTCGGGTTTCGTCGATCTCGTCTACCGAGATCCCGAAGACGGTCAAATAGTGGTTGCCGACTATAAGACTGACGCCCTTGATGGCGAGGTGGCTCTCGAAGACCGCGTTCGCGTCTATGAACCGCAGGTTCGCACCTACGCCCGCGCGCTGCATGAGGCGCTGGACCTTGAAACAGAACCGCACGCCGAGCTGTGGTTCCTCGCTGCCGACCGGATCGTCCGTCTTTGACAAGTCGGTCGGCGAGCCGCGGAGCGGCGACATTTATTTAGCCTGGGGCGTGAGCCCCAGGGATACGTCGGCCCCCTCTATTCAAGCCGCGGAGCGGCGACAGAAGAATCGACGTTGATGGCTGCAGCTCACGCAGCAGCCTCTATCTGTCGCCCCTCCGGGGCTCATGGAGTTTTTAATCTGAGTTTTCCTGGGGCTCACGCCCCAGGCTAATCATCTGTCGCGCCTCCGGCGCTCAGCCTTGAACCATTGGACCTCGAATAGGAACCTCACGCAAAGTGCGGGCTATAAAAAAACCCGGCGAAACCGCCGGGTCGCCGCAGAGAAAAACTCCTCCTCCTTCGCTGCGAAGTTCGCATTATATCCGGAAAATTAAAAAATCAAGGAATTTCCGTGGATATGAAGCCTCAGTCAAGAGAGCAGCTATCAGCAGTCAGCCATCAGCTATCAGGCGTGTCGATGCACGAGCTGACGGCAGATAGCTGAGAGCTGACAGCTTTTTACACCATCGACTGCGATTCCAGCGCCTTCTTCATCGTCGTTCCGATCTCGGCCGGGGTCGTAGCAACCGCGATTCCGGCAGCCTGGAGGGCTGCGATCTTGTCAGCCGCGGTGCCCTTGCCACCCGAGATGATCGCGCCGGCGTGGCCCATCCGACGTCCCGGAGGTGCTGTCTGGCCGGCGATGAATGCTGCCACCGGTTTGGACACGAACTGGCTGATGAAATCGGCCGCGTCCTCCTCGGCGGATCCGCCGATCTCGCCGATCATCACGATGCCCTCCGTCGCCGAGTCCTCCTCGAATGCTTCCAGGCAATCGATGAAGTTGGTGCCCGGCAGCGCGTCGCCGCCGATTCCGACGCAGGTCGACTGGCCGAGCTCGAGCGCGGTGAGCTGACCGATGGCTTCATAGGTGAGGGTGCCGGAGCGCGAGACCAGGCCGATCGGTCCAGGGATCGAGATGTGACCGGGCATGATGCCGAGCTTGCATTCACCCGGGGTGATGATGCCGGGGCAGTTGCCGCCGATCAATCTCGTCGGGAGCCCCTGGAGGATACGCTGAACCCGGACCATATCGCGGGCCGGGATGCCTTCACTGATGCAAACCGCAACCTCGATGCCCGCGTCTGCGGCCTCGAGAATGGCGTCCGCTGCGAATGGCGGCGGTACGAAGATCAAAGAAGCGTTGGCGCCAGTTTCGGCGACCGCGTCCTCGACAGTGTTGAAGACCGGAACGCCATCGACGTCCTGACCGGCCTTTCCAGGGGTAACGCCGGCGACGATTTTGGTTCCGTACTCGCGGCACTTCTCGGTGTGGAAGCGCCCTTCCTTGCCGGTGATGCCCTGGACGACGACCTTGGTTTCGGAGTTGACCCAGATACTCATGATGCACCTCCGACCGCAGCCACGATTTTCTCAGCGGCGTCTGCCATTCCTTCACCGACGATCAGATCGAGGCCGGAATCGGCGAGTGCCTTGCGGCCAGCCTCGACATTGGTGCCCTCGAGGCGCACCACGAGCGGAATGCTGAGATTGACTTCCTTGGCCGCGGCGATAACACCGTTCGCCACCATGTCGCAGCGTACGATGCCGCCGAAGATGTTCACCAGCACTCCCTTGACGGACGGGTCCGAAAGGAGAATTCGGAATGCAGCCGCCACCCGCTCCTGGGAGGCGTCACCGCCCACATCGAGGAAGTTGGCGGGCTCGCCGCCATAGTGCTTGATGATGTCCATGGTGCCCATCGCGAGACCCGCGCCGTTGACCATGCAGCCGATGTTGCCGTCGAGCTTGATGTAGTTGAGGTCGAACTTCGAGGCCTCGACCTCGAGCGGCTCTTCCTCGTGGACGTCACGCATCTCGGCGATGTCTTTGTGCCGGTAGAGCGCGCTGTCGTCAACATTCATCTTGGCGTCGAGAGCGATCACCCGTGCCATCGGTCGTGGTCACCAGTGGGTTGATTTCAAGCAACGAGGCGTCGGTCTCGCTGTAGGCGTCGGCCAGAGCGTGCATGAATTTCGTGCCCGCCTTGAAAGCGTCGCCCTCGAGTCCGAGCCCGAAAGCGAGCTTACGGCTGAGATAGGGGTGGAGCCCCACATCGGGGTCGAAATGGGCCTTGAGGATGGCGTCGGGGTTCTCCGCCGCGACCTCCTCGATCTCCATGCCGCCGAACTTCGACGCCATCATTGCCGGGAACCCTTCGCTGCGGTCGAGGACCACGCCAAGGTAGAGCTCCCGGTCGATCGGCAGAGCCTCTTCGATGAGGACGGTACGTACCAGCTTGCCCTCGGGCCCGGTCTGCTTGGTGATAAGGGTCATGCCGAGGATCTCTTTCGCCAGCTTGACCGCCTCGTCAGGGTTGTCGGCGAGCTTGACGCCGCCGCCCTTGCCGCGTCCGCCGGCGTGGATCTGGGCCTTGACGACGACCCGGCCGCCGAGCTCCTCGGCCGCCGCCCGCGCCGCTTCGGCGTCGGTTATGACAATGCCTCGAGGCACCGGCACCCCGTGCTGGGCCAACACCTCTTTGCCTTGATACTCGTGGATCTTCATATGTCCTCCTTGGGAATCCGCCTGCACCCCGGTGCAAACGGGCTGGGCTATTGTGCACCTGATTTCACAAGCTCGCAAGTGCCAGTAATACTGAGATATCAGATCAATTGAGTAAGGGGCTTCGTCCGCCACGACATGCCGTCGACGGACTTCTGGAATTCTGAATTCGGAATTCGGAATTCGGAATTTCGAACCGCAACGACTCTCATCCGAATGACTGTGGTGTAGGGGCGGGACCTGTCCCGCCTTTGTTCGCAGACGTCTGCTTGATCGAGCAAGGGCGGCATAGATGCCGCCCCTACGGAAGTCCAGATTGTAGATCCTATGTGGGCTGAGCCCGGCCTCGATTGAGCAAAGAAAGACGGGCTGCAGTTAGGCTTCCAAAGACAAAAAACCATAAAGGAGGAAGCCAATGAAAACAGCCCGCCCCGATGAGTATACGAGTGATCCAGTGATGTTTATGGCGTTGGAGCTGAGCGCAGCGAAGTGGAAGGTCGGTACGACGGTGGGACTCGGGCAGAAGCCGAGGGAGCGGACGGTGGAGGCGGCGGACCTGAAGGCTCTGTCCGAAGAGATTGGGAAGGCCAAGAAGCGATTCGGTTTGCCGGCGGACACACGAGTGGTGAGCTGTTACGAAGCAGGCCGGGATGGGTTTTGGATTCACCGGTGGCTCGAGGCTCAGGGGATCGAAAGCGTGGTGATAGACCCGGCAAGCGTGCACGTAGACCGGAGAAAGAAGAAAGCGAAAACGGATCGCCTGGACCTTGGGAAGCTGATCAGGTGCTTGATTCGGTGGTTTGGCGGCGAGCCGAAGGTATGGAGCGTGGTGCAGGCGCCGAGCGTGAAAGACGAAGACGACCGGCACCTGCACCGGGAGCTGCGGGCGTTGAAAAGTGAGCAAACCAGACACACGAATCGGATCAAGAGCCTGTTGATCAGCCAAGGCGTGAAGATCCCGGCGAGAAACGGCTTTGTTGGGTTGTTGCGAAGGTGCCGAGTTTGGGATGGCTCACTGCTGCCAAAGCACATGGTGAGTCGCCTCGAGCGGGAGTATCAGCGTTTACAGATTGTCCGCGAGCAGATTCGTCATCTCGAGATGCAGCGGCGTGAGACGTTGCGGAAGTCTCAGGACGAAAAGGTGGAGAAAGTGAGACAGCTGATGCGGCTGCGAGGCCTCGCGTACAACAGCTCATGGTTGTTCGTAATGGAATTCTTCGGCTGGCGAAAATTCAAAAACAGAAGACAGGTCGGCTCTTTGGCCGGGCTGACACCGACTCCGTTTGCAAGCGGAGACATGGATCGCGAGCTTGGGATCGACAAATCGGGCAATCCACGAGTGCGCACGATGGCGATAGAGATTGCCTGGTGTTGGCTTCGATTCCAGCCGCAGAGCGAGCTCAGCCTGTGGTTTCAGCAGCGATTCGGAAACGGCGGCAAGCGAGCTCGGCGAATAGGCATCGTGGCACTGGCAAGAAGACTCCTGGTGGCCCTGTGGAGATTCGTTGATCAAGGGGTTGTTCCGGCGGGAGCCGTCCTGGCCAAGTAGGAGAAGCAGAAGATGTCATTCGAAGATCAAATCGGTGTGAGCGAGCCCGTGACCCGCCTTGGTTCCATCAATGGAACCGGTCCTGTAGATGGGGCCGCTCAGCATTGCGCTTCTACACCGCGCCACCCAGGCGTACGCAGGATTATGTTGTCGAGCCCATCGCGGTTCGGAACGGATAGAAGGTCGTCAAAGGCCCCGTCCGGCCTGACGCTTCAAGAAGCCACCGATTTGACCTGGAAGATTTCGACCAGCAAGAACACCCAAGGAGGACCTTCAATACGGTAAACGTGGAAGCTTGACAGATCGCGCCACATAGAAGGCGGGTCCTTCAGGGCCCGCCCCGATCGCGATGCTGGGTGCAGCGTCCTCGGGCGACGAAACGACCCGTTGGCGGGCCCTTAAGGTCCCGCTCAAATTTGGGTATCGGACGAATAGAAAATCGTTCAGGCCGAAGCTCGGCAGATTCGCCGCCTAAAACTCCACCCTGAACCCCACCTCGTAGCGCCGCGGCTGCTGCCACTCGATGGCCTCGCCGAAGTCGTACTCTCCGCACCCGGTGACGCTGCCACAGATCTCATCCCCGGTCTGCGAGTTGGTGGCGTTGATGACGGTTGCCAGCGCCACGAGACGAGTCGGTCCGACGCGGAAGCCCTTGGAGAACTGGAGATTGATTTGGTGGAGGCTGTCGCCTTTGCCGCTGCCCCGGGGCTCCACGAAAACCGAACCGTACGGCGCCGTCCGTTCGTACGGCGTCCAGCGAAACTCGGACTGCCACCAGCCGTCGAATGCGAGAGAAAAGTCGTACGGCAGCAACCAGTATCCGTTGAGCTTGACCCGGTGGCGGCTGTGGTCCAGGAGATGGCCGTATCGGTTGACGAAGTGGTCTGGGTAAAAGTCGAACGCACCTGTCGCACTGGTATTGGCATCGATCGAGCCCTTGGACTCCGAAATGACATACGATGCGAGCAGGTGCAGCTTCGAATGTGCACGGCTTTCGAATCGAAGGATCAGGGCCTTGTAGTCCCACTTGACCTCCGGCAGGTTTGCGACGAGATAGAAATCGCAGGCTCCATCGGGGTCGCGGTCGGGGTAATTGCCGTTGCAGGTGTCGTCGAAACCATCCTTGCTGTTCTTGTTCACGTAGGAAAGTTCGATTGCTGTTCTGCGAAAGAGTTCTCGTTCAATCCCCACAATCCACTGATCGGCAAAGCCGGCGCGAAGGTTGTCGGCGACCTGTGAAGGTTCGGATGCTGTCACATACCAAGGCTCGAGGAACCAACCTGCCGCATCCCAGCTCTCCTGGTCGGTGCGGTAACCGAACCCGTTATCACCTGCGTAGCTGGCACACTCTTCCGAGTCGGCCGAAACGAAGGTCGAGCATGACCCCCACCATTCGGTGGGGAAGTTCGTCTCATTCGTGAGGGACGCGAGAATGGCAGTTCCAGGGTGCATAAATCGTCCCCACGAGGCGCGTACCGCTGTTTTGCCGTCACCACCGACATCCCAGGCGATCCCAACTCTCGGCTGGAGCTTCGAGATATCGGCGACCTCGCCGGTCTGATTGTCGTATTTGACGCGATCCCACCTCACTCCCAACTTGGCGGTCAGGTTCGGCCGCATCCTCCACGCATCTTGCAGGAACACCTGGGTGAACTCGCCCCCGAACTCCAGTGCGCCCTCCGCCGTTGCCACCTGCATCTCATATGGGATGGGCGCGTCACCGGCATCGACGATGTCCCTGAAGAAGTACCCCTCGACCCCCGGAGCGCACGGCTGACCACTGCCGTTCAGGCAGGTGCTATCGCCTACTATATGATCGCCGATGCCCAATCCCGCCTTGACCTCATGGTTTCCCGCACCACTGAAAAACCACGACACGTCCGTTGATGCTTCGCGTTCTTCCATTGGCCCCCAGAACTGGGAGCCGTAGTTGCCGTATGATTCGCCTGTGACCAGGTTGAAATGCCCGATGGTTTCAAGATCGCCGTCGGCCGGGAGTCCGCTTTCGAACCATTTTCGGCGCCCCACATTGAACCCCCAGAGAACTTCAGGTGACAAGACACCCACCGTTTCCAATGTTGTAATCGACGGTTTGTCGTTCCAGATCGACGTCGCCTCTGCGGCCCGAAACTGTGATGAGCCGACATTGTCGTCGACAAACGGTGAGTACGAGTACTTCCCAATCACCGACCATGAGGCACTTGCCAACCAGGTTATTTTGCCGAAGAAGATCTCGGTTTCCCCCTCCCTGGTCGTCGGCGCTCCGGTAGGTGTGGCCTTTTCGTCGTTCCTACCATAGCTCGCAAAGAACCAAAGGCGATCCCTCAAGATCGGCCCACCGAGAGTGGCCGCGATTCGCGCATCCTCCGACTCTTGCTCATTCGGGTCGTAGTTCTCACCGGCGCTTTCAAAGGAACTGCCGGTGTAGCGGACATCGAGGGCGCCGTGAAACGCATTGCCGCCGGATTTTGTCGATACGTTGACGACCGCACCCGTGGCCTGGCCGAACTCGGCCTCGAAGCCGGCGCTGTGAACGGCCACCTCCTGGATCGCATCGAACGGCAGGTTTAACGCAGCGGGATTCGGAAATCTCTGATACCAGTTGGTCGAGTCCATGCCATCGAGGAGGTAGCCACCGTCCTGGGGTGTCGAGCCGAGGACTCTGCGGAAGTTCTGCGAGGCGCCGGCTGTCTGAGTAATGAGGCTCGACCAATTTGCACTCGTTTCGGTTATGTAATCCGATGTGAAGGTCTGGGCCGCGGATACCTGAACCGGGTCCACGACCGGGGTCATCTCGGCCACCTCGATCTGGCCGGCGAACGAGGTCGTCGACAGGTCTACTTGCACGCCGGTCACGTGATCGAGGCGCACCTGCACCTGCTCTAACTGCCGGGGAGCATAACCGACGAGCTCGACCAGAACCGTGTAATAGCCCGGAGCGAGGCGTGGAAAACGGAAACTGCCATCGGCACCGGTCGTGGTCAATTGGACGGCGCCGATTTGCGATGGCGAGCTGGCCGCGACGGAAACTCCGCTCAGCGGAATCCCCATGTCATCGTAAACATAACCGCCAAGCTGGCCGGTTGTGCCGGTAAAGGCCGGAGCCGCAACGAAACTCAGCAATCCAACAACTATGACGCAAGCTCGATTTTTCACGGTGCCCCCCGTTCTTGGAATGGCCGGAAGCTCCAGCCAAGAAGACTCCTCGTTCCGAGTACTCCGCCGCGCTCGTTTTGTTGTGTTTTCCTGTTCCAAAATATGAGACATTTGGCGATCTCATGCAAGAAATACTGAGACTGAATTCCATCATCTCCACCCTCGAATCAAATCCTCTTTCTTTATCGTGGGGGAGGAAGGCTCGAAAGTAATCATGGATTGGTTCGGTTTCGATACGAATCTTCTCTGAGATTTGTCACCAGGTCGGCACCGTCTCCCATCCCGGGAAGGGATCGTGGGTGAGCTTCCAGCCGGTGGGGGAGTCGGGGTCGCGAACAACGCGGAGGTTGGTGAGGGTCTTGAGCTTGGCGATGAGTTCCTCGCGCGGCAGGGTGTGGAGCGGGGGCTTGGAAAGGTCGGGCATGGGCCAGAGGCGCATGGTTCCGTCCATGGAGGCGGAGGCAATCCAACGGCCGAGGGGATCGATGGCGAGCTGCAGGATCTGCTTTTCGTGACCGAGGAGCAGGTGGGGCTCCTCGCCGGTGACGGGGCCGACCCTGATCAGACCGTCCGCATCTCCGGTGACGGCGATGGTGCCCTCTCGGCCGAGGGCCATCGCTCTGACGTGCAGTCCATGGGTCTGAAGAGTCGTCACCTCGCCGGTGCCGAGATCGAAGAAGGACGGACAACCGACCGGAACCTCGAGACCCTCGTTCTCTCCCCCTTCCGTTACCAACAGTCGTAGTCCGTCGTGACTTGCGGCCGAATGCTGTACCCAATATTCGATCAGAACCTCGCGGTCATCCGTTTCTACGTTCCAGGCCACAACCCCGGCGGTGGTGCCCACGAGGAGACGACCGTCGCCGGGGAAACCGAGGATGCCGCGGAGCTCACCCTCGTCCGGACGGAACACGGCGATCTCCTCGCGGGTGGCGACGTTCCAGACGTATATCGTCGCGTTGGCAATGTCGTACCCTCCGTCCGCCGCTGCCACAAGGCGTCCATCCGGGCTGAAGGTGATCCAACCCGAGTCGGGGAGCAGATCCTCGGCACCGAGTAGCTTCTGTGGCTCTTCCCCGTCTCGTCCGATCCAGACCGCACCCGAGTTGCCACCGACCGCGAAAAGCTCGCCGTTCGGGGAAATGGCTGCATCCCTGTTGCTTCCACCTTTGGTGGCGAAGATGATGTGGTCGGGCGGCGGGACCGGCCCTTCGAGGGGCCAAGACCTCACCTCCGAGCCCGCTGACGTGACGAGGAACCGGCCGTCGGGTCCGAAAGCCAAACCGTTGGACCAGGGCTTAAAGTCAATGTCGATGACGGCCGGGGATGTCCGGGCCAGCGGCCACATCTTCAGACCGCTGTAATCGTTCGTGGCCAACCATCGCCCGTCGGGGCTGAACATTGGCTGATGGGAGTAGCCCGCCGGTCCGCCCCGGAGCACGAGGGGTTTGGCGGCGGCCGGTTTCGTGAGCGACCACAGGCGGAAGGCCGGCAGGGGACCCCGCATGGCCAGCCGGAGGCCGACCCAATCGAAGGCCGGGTACTCGAATCTGAGACCGTCAAAGCCTCTCAAGAGATTCAATCCGGAATCGTCGAGGCGCCAGACGTTGATTCCGCCGGATCGATCCTCCCGGGCGCGCACAAAAGACAGGAATCCCCCATCAATAGAGAGCTGCGCCGGAACGGTTCCTACCAGGACCCTGTAATCCGTGGGTGGCAGATCACCCGAAGGACTCCATCGCCGGACACGGCCGTTCTTGGCGAATGTCAGGAAAAAGCGCCCCAGTGGGTCCGCCCGCCAGCCGACGGATTCGTCGTCGTCCCGGCCGAGAAGGCGTGGTTCCGACAATCCCTCGGCGCTGATGTCAACGACGTAGATCTCGTCTCCGTCCTGGATCGCGAACCATTCGCCGTTCAGGGGAATACAGCCCTGGCTCTCGGTCACCGGGGTCGAAAGCCGGTACTCGCCGAGCCTTTCGTGGCTCCCGTCGGCATTGAGGGCCTCGATGGTGACGAGATCGCCCTTCCCCACCATTAAGAGCGCTTTGGGTATCCCATCGTGGGAGGCCATCACGTGGCCCCATATCATCTGCGGATCCTCGATGGGTTTCGCCGTGGCGAGCAGACGTCCTTCGGGGGCGGACCACAGAGCGAACCTGCCCAAGTCGCTATCGTGCCCGAATGAAAGAAACAGGTCCTCGTCGAGACGGAACCTCCCCCAAACCCACGTCGTGCCGGATTCGGTGGGGTGGTCCAACACTCTCTGCCCGCCGGTACGGGAGATTACGGCGATGGAGCTCGAGACGTGGTGTGATTGGACGAGCCATTCTCCGTCGGGACTGAAAGACGTGTATAGGGATGGGGTCTCGTTGACGACAAAGGCGGTGGGCCCCTCCCAGAGTGCCTGGAGGGCGAGGAAGCGGGCTTCGTCGCTGTCGGCCAGCTCGAGGCTCGACGTGGCGTTGGCTAGAGCGGCGGTCGGATAGTCCTCGAGACGGACCTGCCCGAGGGCGATGAGTTTCTGAGCTTCCGCGCGGCGTGTTTCGGCGACGCTGCGTCGCCAAAGGCCGGCAAAGACCGTCGCGACGATGACGATGGCGGTGACGGCAGCAATTGTGGCGAGCCTCCGTCGTCGTTTCCGGCGGGTCGCGAGCTTGGTCATGGACGACGCGAACGCCTCCTCGATCTCGGTCAACCCTCCGGGATACCGCTCGTGCCAGAGCAGGAACTCGCGGTAGGCGGTGCCTGTCCAGAGGCGATCGTCGTGGCGTCCGTGCTCGTCCCAGGCACGAGCGCTCTGTCGCAGCTCGTCGCGGAGCTGGGCGCCTTCTTGGTCCTGGGTCTGCCAGCGCACCAGGCGAGGCCAGTTGGCGAGGAGGGACTCGTGGATGATTTCGACCCGTCGGATTGGCTCGTGTTCGTCCTCGCGCACCTCGTAGGAGGTAAGGAGGCGGGCGTCGATGAGCGTGTGCAATATCTCTTCAGCGGTCTCCATTTCCTTCGTAGGGGAGGGATCTATCCCTCTTGCGGTCGCCCCCCCCTTCGTAGGGGAGGGGTTTATCCCCTCCCTGCTGACGTCTCCCGTATAGAAGACAGAAAGAAGCTCGCTCCACTCCCGAACCGCGCGAGTTCCCTCAGCAGTCACCAGATTCCTAAAAAGCTCGCGCACGACTGGAATGCGCTCCATGCCGATCCTGTCGATCGTCGCCTCGGCGTGGCGGGCGAGGGCACCTCCGACGCCGCCGATGTCCTGATACGCCTGCCGTGTGAGGAGGCCGGTCCCGCGGTCCCGCTTCTCCCAGAGTCGAGCGGCTGCGAAGGCGAGCAGTGGGAGTGCACCGCGTTCGCCCTCGACTTCGGCCAGCATTTCGTCTACCAGTTCATCGTCCTCGAAGCGGTAGCCGCACTGTAGTGCCGGTTGGGTGAGCGCGCGCCGAAGCGGCGCACCTTCCGGTGGGCCAAGCATAGTCAGATCGGCGAGGGCCGGACGCAGTGGCTCATTCTGGTGGCAACGGAAAAGATAGTCGTCGCGCATGCTCAGAAGCACGACGATGTCGGCCTCGAGGACGAGCGCGTTCAACAGCTCCGCGATCGTTCTTTGGATCTCCGGTGGGTTGAGAGTAAACAGCTCCTCGAACTGGTCGATGATCAGTAGCGCGTGGCCGTGCTTGCGACTCCAACGAGCGACCAGGTCCACTGCGACTTCCGGCTCGTGAAAGCGCAGCAGCAGCTTGACGCCGTCAGGATCGCCCGCCGTCTCAGATGCGAACGCTCCCGCAAGGGCATTAACGGGTGCGTCGCCAGGGGTGCATCGAACGATGCCCCAGCCTGGCGGAGCGTGCGGCGCCAGCCCCGCCCCCAAAAATGATGTCTTCCCTGCGCCTGAGGGTCCCGCTACTGCGAGCATCCGGGGCGGTCCATCCAGTTTGCGCCACATCTGCTCGACCTCGGCCTCGCGACCGAAGAAGTACTCGGCGTCTGATTCCGTGAATGATGCGAGACCGGGGTAGGGGTGGAGATCCTCCGCGCCTTCGACCCGGAGGGTCACATCTTCGAGTGCCCGGGTCAGGGTGCGGGCCGTGTTGAAGCGTCCTTCCCGGTCCTTCGCCACCGCCCTCTTGAGCACTGGCGCCCATGGCGAGTCAGGCAGCTTTGCAGGTTCCGAGCGAACACCTTCCCACACGCTCTGCCGTGAATCGTAGCTCTTGATTCCGTCCGGACTGACCATCTCCGCGAGGACGACACCGGCTGCGTAGACGTCGGCCCTGGCATCGAGCTGCTGTCCGGCCGCCTGTTCGGGCGCCATGTAGGCCGGTGTGCCCGAAACCGAGCCGCCACCTTCTACTTCCTGCCGGGCGAGACCGAAGTCCATCACGATCACACGTCCAGCCCGAGTCAGCATGATGTTTTCGGGCTTGATGTCTCGGTGGATGAGACCGACCTTGTGGATCGCTTCCAATCCTGCGAGGAATTGGGAGGCGATGTCCTGGGCTTCCTTGAGCTCGAGCGGGCCGCGTTCCTGGAGCACTCCGAGCAGAGTCGCGCCATCCACGTACTCCATCGACACCAGCTCGCGGCCCTCGATCTCGATAAGGTCGAAGATGCGGCAGACGTTTGGCGACATCACCTCGCGGGCAGCACGGACCTCCTGCCGCAGAAGCTCAAGCCTGCGCTCGGACTTGAAGAACTCCGGACGCAAGGCTTTCAGCGCGACCTCGACCCGCAGCTTGAGATCGAAAGCCTGCCAGACCTCACCCATGCCGCCGCGGCCGAGCATCTCGAGGATTTGATACCGCTCGCCCAGAACCTGGCCCGGAGCGAAACCACCCATCCCCTCCGGCATGTCGAGGGTTTCACCCTCGCCCTCGGTGCGGGTGGGGAGATGATCGTCAGTCATCTGTCGCCCCTCCGGGGCTTTCCTGTTTTTTTGTTGGCTTTATTCCTGGGGCTCACGCCCCAGGCTAAATATCTGCCGCCGCTCTGCGGCTCAGGATGGCAAGTTTCTTGGGTGGCGCGATCTCTGTCATCCCGAGGGAGGCCGTCCGACGGCCGAGTCGAGGGATCCCCTGACTTCCCCGGAGAGTAACCAGGGCTCCATGCATCCCCGGGTGGGTGGGTGGAATTCCTAATTCCTAATTCCTCATTCCTCATTCTTCTCACCATGTCGGCACCGTCTCCCATCCCGGGAAGGGATCGTGGGTGAGCGTCCACCCGGTGGGGGAGTCAGGATCTCGAACTACGCGGAGATTGGTGAGCGTCTTGAGCTTGGCGATCAGCTCCTCGCGCGGCAGCGTGTGGAGTGGCGGTTTCGAGAGGTCGGGCATGGGCCAGAGGCGGATGGTCCCGTCGTTTCCTCCAGACGCGATCCAGCGCCCAAGAGGGTCGAAGGCGAGGGCGAGGACTGTGCTCTCGTGACCGAGCAACAGGTGGGGCTCCTTTCCGGTGATGGGACCCACTCGAATCACGCCATCCCGGTCGCCGGTAGCAACGATCGTCCCGGCCTCGTCGAGTGCGACCGTGATGACGTGGGCGCCGTGAGTCTCGAGAGGCGTTGTGACGCCGGTCTCGAGGTCGAGGACGACAGCACGCTGATCCGTCATGCCAATCGTCCACGTCTTCAGGAGCGCTCGCCGACCGTCGTCGCTGAGTGACAACCGGCTTACCGGTTCTTGGAACAGCAGCTTGCTCTGACCGGTGTCAATGTTCCAGCGCCGGAGCCCGTCTCGACCGATCGAAAGCAGGCGATTGTCGGCAGTGAATTGAATTGACCTGTCGAAGAAATGTGCCTCCGGCACCAGCACCATCAACTCCGCCCCTGAGGCGACGTCCCAAACGCGGATCACCCTCTCGTCGTCAGCCCAAGAGCCGCCGGCGCCCGCCGCAAGGCTCCCGTCCGGGCTGAACGCGACTCCCGTGGTGTAGTGCCGAAAGCCGGTCAGCACCTTTCGCGTGCTGCCGTCAAGGGAAAGCAGCAAATCTCCAGGCTCCTTGCCCTTCGTAGTCCCCGCCAGGATGTGCTCACCGTCGGGAGACACCGCGATGGCAATGACGGAGCCGTCTTCGGAAAGGGAGTGACCCGCAGTCGGCACCTCGCCGTCGAGCGGCCAGATCCTGACGGCTTCGTGTTCCTCACCCGAGGCGAGCCACCGCCCTTCCGGCCCGAATACCACATATCTGACCTTCTTTCCGCCGGGCCGAATGACCGACGGGTAGGATCGTCCCAGTGGGTACAGGGTGAGCCCGGACGGACTGGTTGTGGCCAGCCAGCGCCCCTGATGATCGAAAGCAGGGAGCGCCAGCTGGCCACCCTCGTCGCGTCCGAAGATCAACGGCTCGGCATCGGCCGGTGTGCTGAACGGCCAGAGACGGATCTTCCGATCCAAATCCACCCGGACGAGCCGCCCCCCCACCGGGTCGATCGACCGAAACGTTGCCGGGGCCTCGTCGCCGAGATCGAATCGCCGCAGCAGCCTCGGCTCTCCGTCCGAGACGGACCACATCCACGCCTTTTCGCGACCGTCCTCCCTGAAGTCTGCCTTCAATAGGGACCCGTCACCGGTGAAGTAGAGCTGCCGAATTCCCAACGGACCCTCCAAAGTCGTCGGCGGCGTGGCGCCGGTCGGGTTCCACAGGCGAATCTCCCCCTCCTGGTTGGACGTGGCGAGGTAGCGGCCCAGTGGATCGAAGGCCGTGCGAAAATTCGAGCCCTCTTGCCGGCCCAGGCGCCGTGGCTCGGAGAGGCTGTGCTGGCCGATATCAAACACCAGGACCTCGTTGTTCACAACCACACCGAGCCCGCGGCATTTCAGCTCGTCCCAGTTGAAACGACGCAACGGGCCGAGATCATAGTCCATGGTGCCGAGGCGCTCGCGGGTGCCGTCGATGCTCACAGCATCGATGCTGGTTCGATCGTTCTCCACTATCGCCAGCAACACTCGCCTCTTGTCCCAGCCCAAAACCCTCAAGATCACGGCATTCTCGTATCGAACCTCTGCGAGGCGGCGGCCCTCCGGGACCGCCCATATCCCGATGCGTTGTGGAGAGGGGTTGCTGTGCCAATCCCACGTCAGAACGATGTCGGACTCAGGACTCAAAAGATGATGAATATACTTCGCCTCGGGAACGCGCTCGAGGATCTTGGTGCTGCCATCGGCCCGGACAATCCGAACCAGGCTCGAAGGTTCCCAAGCCGATTGTACGAGCCAGCCACCGTCCGCACTAAACGTGGGTGTGAAGGAGTCGTCCTCGTTGACGACCAGTGCGGTGGGACCCTTCCATAGAGCCTCCAGCGCCAGCAGGCGCGCCTCGGGCGTATCGCTGAGCTCGAGGCTGGCAATCGCGTGGGCAACAACCGCTGAGGGGCTTTTCTCGAGCTCGAGTTGTCCGAAAGCGATCAGCTTCTGGGCTTCCGCGCGGCGGGTTTCGCGCACGCTCCGCTGCCAGAAGGAACCGACCACAGCCAGGCCGGCAAGGAGCAAGGCAAGGGTTGCCGTCACGGCGATCCGCCGCCGGCGCCGAAGGCGGCCGGCGAGGGTGGTCATGGCGGAGGCGAAAGCCTTTTCGATTTCAGTAAGGCCACCCGGATATCGTTCTTGCCAAGACGCAAACTCCCGAAAGGCCGCCCCGGTCCACAGCGTGTCATCGGATCGACCCTGCTCGTCCCAGGTCCTCGCCGCCTGGCGGAGCTGATCGCGAAGCTGGACCGCATCGGCATCCTGGGTCTGCCACCGCACGAGCCGAGGCCAGTTGGCAAGGAGGGACTCGTGGATGATTTCGACACGGCGGATCGGTTCGTGCTCATCCTCGCGGACCTCATACGAGGTGAGCAGGCGGGCGTCGATGAGCGTGTGCAAAATCTCTTCGGCGGACGACATTTCCTTCGCAGGGGAGGGGTTTATCTCCTCCCTGCTGACGTCGCGTGAGTCGAATACTGACAGCAACTCGTCCCACTCGCGGATGGCACGCGTTCCTTCTGCAGTCACGAGATTCCGAAACAGCTCACGGACGATGGGGATTCGCTCGACGCCGATGCGGTCGATGGTCGCCTCGGCGTGCTGCGCGAGAGCGCCACCGACGCCACCGATGTCCTGGTAGGCCTCGCGGGTCAGGAGGCCGGTCTCACGGTCCCGCTTCTCCCACAACCGAGCAGCGGCGAACGCCAATAGCGGCAGGGCTCCGCGCTCGCCCTCCACTTCTGCGAGCATCTCATCGACGAGGTCCTCGTCCTCGAAACGGTAGCCGCACTTCATTGCCGGTTGGACGAGGGCGCGGCGAAGCGCCGCGCCGGTTGGTGGTCCGAGCAAGGTCAGATCGGTCACAACCGGGTTAAGTGCCTCGTACTGGTGGCAGTGGAAGAAGAAGTCGTCTCGCATCGACAGGAGAACAAAGACGTCTGCCTCGAGCACCAGGCGGCCGAGGAGCTCGGTAAACCGCGTCTGTACCTCGATCGGGTTCTGTGTGAACAGTTCCTCAAACTGGTCGACGATCAGGAGAGCGTGTTCGTGGCGCTGCCGCCATCGGGATGTGGCCGACACTGTTGCGTCGAGATCCTCGACGTCGACCAGCTCGCGTAGCGCGTCGGCATCTCCCGCGAGTTCGGAAGCGAGCTCCTGGCGCAGTGAACGAAACGCTGCGTTTCCGGGATTGACGGTGACGATTCCCCAACCGCTTGCAGCGTTTGGAATGACCCCCGCTCTGATGAACGAGGATTTTCCTGCGCCCGATGGCCCCAAGATTCCGAGCAGGTGCGGCCGGTCGAGCTTGCGCCACATCTGCTCGACCTCGGCCTCGCGGCCGAAAAAGTATTCGGCGTCTGATTCTGTAAAGGAGGCGAGACCGGGGTAGGGGTGGAGGTCCTCGGCGCCTTCGACCCGCAGCGTCACGTCCTCGAGCGCACGGGTCAGAGTGCGGGCCGTGTTGAAACGTCCCTCGCGATTCTTTGCGACCGCTCTTTTGAGGACCGGTGCCCAGGGGCTATCGGGAAGCCTCGTTGGCTCGGAGCGAACACCCTCCCACACGCTCTGCCGCGACTCGTAGCTCTTGATGCCATCCGGGCTGACCATCTCGGCGAGGACGACACCTGCAGCGTAGACGTCGGCCCTCGCGTCCACCGTCTGGCCCGCCGCCTGCTCCGGCGCCATGTAGGCCGGGGTGCCCGAAACCGACCCGCCACCCTCGGTGTCCTGGCGGGCGAGGCCGAAGTCCATGACCACCACACGCCCCGCTCGAGTCAGCATGATGTTTTCGGGCTTGATGTCGCGGTGGATGAGGCCAACCTTGTGGATCGCCTCGAGTCCGGCCAGGAACTGAGAAGCGATGTCCTGGGCCTCCTTGAGTTCGAGCGGTCCGCGTTCCTGAAGGACCCCGAGCAACGTCGCTCCGTCGACGTACTCCATCGACACCAGCTCGCGGCCCTCGATCTCGATCAGGTCGAAGATTCGGCAGACGTTTGGTGACACCACTTCACGGGCGGCCCTGACCTCCTGACGCAGCAGCTCGAGCCGGCGTTCCGATTTGAAAAAGTCTTCCCGCAGGGCCTTGAGGGCCACATCAACGCGCAGCTTGAGATCGAAGGCGTGCCAAACCTCACCCATGCCACCGCGGCCCGAGCATCTCGAGAATCTGGTAGCGCTCACCGAGCACCTGACCCTTGAGTGAATGGCTGGTACCCCTCCGGCATGTCGAGAGTTTCGCCCTCGCCCTCGGTGCGGGTGGGGAGATGATCGTCAGTCATCTGTCGCCCCTCCGGGGCTTTCCTATTTTTTTGTTGGCCTTATTCCTGGGGCTCACGCCCCAGGCTATACATCTGCCGCCGCTCTGCGGCTCTTGGCTCGAATTCACGCCCTCAGTGCGGGTGGAGGGTGGGCCGTCCGGAGAAAGCTTCTCATTCATTGTGTCGTCTCGATTTCCCGTCGATTGTACACGGGAGACTTGAATTCGGAATTCGGAATTCGGAATTCGGAATTTCCCGGACCGTCAGGCACACGAAACTCGAGCCCGAAAGAGAACGGCATATTTGCCGCCAGTATTGGAGCTTCATCCAAAGCGGACGAGAGTTGCGCAGTTACACATTTACACGTATCCTGTGTATATGAGAAACGTAACGATTGCACTCGATGAATCCCTGCTTCGCGAGGCGCGGCGCATCGCCGCAGACCGATCGACCACGCTCAACGCCATGATCCGGGAGTTCCTGGAAGAGATGGCGCGGTGCGAATCTCGGGCGGTGAGGGCCCGTGAACGCATCGTCGAGCTATGCCGTGACACTCGGGCTGAGGTCGGAACGAACACGTGGTCAAGGGATGAGCTCCATGAGCGTTGATGCTTTCCTCGATACCAACGTGCTCATCTACGCTGTTTCTTCGGCTCCTGACGAATCGACGAAGAAAGGGAAGGCGTTGGAGCTCATCCAACACTCTGACTTCGGCCTTTCCGCGCAAGTACTGCAGGAGTTCTACGTCAACGTCACCAGGAAGATCTCCGTTCCCCTGGGTCCGGATAAGGCGACAGCGCTTCTAGAACAGTTCAGGTATTTTCCGGTGGTTTGGACGGACTACCCGCTGATCGTCGCCGGTATCGAAGTAGCGCTGCGCTTCGGGATTTCGTATTGGGATGGCACCATCATCGCGGCTGCCGAGCGACTCGGTGCTGCCACTCTTTTCACGGAAGATCTCAATCACGGCCAGCGCTATGGTTCCGTTCAGGCGGTCAATCCCTTCCTGTCGGGGTCTCACGACAGCGTGCACGAAGGTGAGGGCCCAAAGTACGACTGAAGATTAGGAATGAGGAATGAGGAATTGGGAATTTCGAACCCCTACGACCGTCATCCCTCGGACCGAGACCTTTGTGGTGCGGGCGTCCGATGCGCCGGTCAAAACCGGTAAGGAGTAGGGGACGAGAGAGCCCCACAGTGAAGACCCAGCCAGTCACACTGGCCCCGAGTCATGCGGGTGCGTCCGTAAGGACGTATGCGAAGCGTTGACAGGGGGAAACGCAGGCCGAGTATTGAGCCTCGAAAACGCACTCTTCGGGAGCGCCGACGCGGTGGACGTGGTCGGAAGGCAATACTGTGATGCGCGGAATGGCGAGTGCATCACGGGCTCCCCGTGGTCGAAGACCTCGAGCATGCGTGGACACTTCTTACGCGGGAACCGGGAGACCCCATGTTCGCCTGAGGGAGGTGGCCCATCAGGCCGTGCTGGGAACTCTGAGGAGGTAATCCAGCGATGAACGGACATGGGGAGTCGGACAGGGTCATAGTACCTGGGAAGCTGCCGAACAAAGGGGAGGTCGCAGAGGCGACCGAGCCAGCGGAGGCAGTGGAGGAAAGGACCCTGACCAAGGAGAATCTGCGGCAGCAAAACACGCACCGGACACGGGGCCGGAAGCGCGTGCACAGTGTGCTGGCGCGGGTACGTCGAGCGGCAGAAGGGAGTGCATGGGGTGTTAGTAGTTCAACCGCCGGAACCCACCATTCCGGTTCAACAACCCCCATCCCTACCACCGGCTCGGCGTCAGAATCCGAGGCAGGAGCCCAGTGCGGTAGTCCCGCACGCTGGGATCTGTGCGGGGGGCGGCCCGAAAGGGCCGTTCCTACCGCGACCGCCCGCACAATTCCCCAGAGGCACCACCAATGGGCGGGATTTATCCGACTCTTGTGCGTGTCCTTTTCAATACGCCACGAGCCGACCCTTCGCCGGCAAGCGTTGCGTATCGGGGGTCATCGACCCGCCGCAGATCAATTTCGTGCGCCTCGGGTGGAGGGACGAATCTCTGATCAGATTTGCGTCTCCGATCCCGGCAAAATAGACTCGGCGGCGTGCAGATGAAAAGACCTGAAGCCGTCGGGCGACCCTCCACGCGACGCCGTTTGCTGCGTGTGTCGTGCGATACGCTGCTCATAGGCTTCTTGACCTTCGCCCTCGGTGAGGTCGCCCTCCGCGTCTATCACCATTTCCACCCTGGTTTCGTTTTTTACAGTGATTCCTACGACCGCTTCCGCCGCGAGCCATTTTCCTGGGACTACACTTTTCGGCTCAACTCCCGCGGTTTCAAGGACGTTGAGTTTGAAGCCGCCAAGGGCGAGGCCTACCGCATCATCGGCATCGGGGACTCGTTCGCGGTCGGCGTCGTTCCGTACGAGGACAACTACCTGACGTTGATCGAGCAGGACCTCCGCCGCAGCGGGTGGAATATCGAGCTCTTCAACATGGGGATCCCCAACATCGGCCCCAAGGAGTACTCGGCGCTGTTGGTTGCTGAGGCCCTCGAACTCGACCCGGATCTGGTGCTTCTTTCTTTCTTCGTGGGCAACGACTTCCTTGAGAGCGTACGGGAGATCAAGCGACACCCCCTCGATTACTCCTACGTCGCCTCGCTACTCCGCTACGCATTCGGCATCCTGCCGCACGTCGAAAAAACGGTCCCCGAGGGACCCTGGGAGTACGACGACTCCAGCCCCTCCATAAAACCCGAGAAATTTCTGAAAATCGAGCGCTGGCGAAGCAGAATCTGCTTTCAAAGTCCGGAGTCGTTCACTATCCTCCTCGATGCCGCCGTCGCCAAGTTAGACGAGATCTCGAAGATTTGTAGGCGGCGTGGCATCGCCCTTGTTGTGGTGGTCATTCCCGACGAGTTTCAGGTCAACCCGGAGCTGCAGGACACCATTCTCGAGAGCCGAGGAAAGACTCGGGAGGAGTCAGCGGTCGACTTCGCGCGCCCCAATCAGATGCTCGCGCGGGAGCTCGATGCATTGGGAATCGAATACCTCGACCTTTTGCCGGCCTTTGCCGATGCAGGCCGGCAGTCCCGTAACTACAAGCTGCGAGACACCCACTGGAACATCGCCGGTAACCAGCTCGCCACGGAGGTGATTGCGAAATATCTTCTGGCGCGAAGATTTTCCCGTTGATCGGCCTCGGATTCCGGAATAGCGCTATTGGAAAGTGACGCTACCTGCATTTTTCGCGATTAAGCTCGAGCAGCACGCGTCAAGACCCTGGTCGCCTCCACGCGCAGAATAATCCGGAATTCGGCATTTTGAACCGCGATGACCGTCGTCCGAATGGCTGTGGTGTAGGGGCGGGACTTGTCCCGCCCTTGTTCGTTCCATTCCAGTGTTATCCCGAGCAGAGGTGGAGCGAAGCGACGCCGCAGTCGAGGGATCTCCAGAAGTTAGAGATCAATTTGCGCTGCACACTCTCTCGCTTGAGGGGATCCTTCTATGACATCACCAACCACCCACCTGGCAGCCGGGACGGCTGCCCCACAAAAACCCTCGCTTGATCAAGCCACCTCTTGTGGAGCAGGCGTCTCGCCCGCACGATTCCACTGCGATCGAAGAAGTGCGGCCGAGACGGCCGCACCACAATTGCTGCACCGATTCCAGGTGAAATGAAATGGTCAATGTAAAATCCGAAATCCCAAATCCGAAATCCGAAATTGAAAAGCCCGGGCCGAAGCCCGGGCTGATTAGTGATTTGAGATTCGCGCTACTCGACGATTGGTTCCAGCGTCATCGGGTCGCGGAGCGGGAGCGGCTTGATCTCGCCGAAGTCGGTGAGTCTGGCATCGTGCTCGGGGTGGCCGGCCATGATCTCCTCGATATTGCCGACGACGAGCACGATCATTGTCTTCGGGTCGAGGTTCTCTTTCATCGCCTTCGTGATCTTGTCGGCATCGACCGCCGCGACGTTGTCACGGTACTCGACCCAATAATCATGGTCTCTGCCGAGGATCTCGTCAACGGCATAGAGGCCGACGATCTGGCCCGCCGAGCCGAACTGGGTCGGGAACGTCTCGATGAACGAAGCCTTGGTGGTTTTGATTTCCTCGTCGGTAGCTGGAGATGTCCGCATGTCGTTGAGGAGTCTGAAGAAGATCTCCGCAGCGTAAGCGCAGGTCGACGACTTTGACTGGTAGAACGCGCGGAATTCTCCGGGGATGGTCACCGGGAACCCGAGGCTCGCATAGGCGCTGTAAGCGAGGCCTTCATCCGAGCGGATGCGCTTCATCATGCGTGCCGTAAAGCCGTAGCCGCCGAGAATGTCATTGCCGACCACCAGAGGGAACTGGTCCGGATAACCGAGCCGGAAGCCCGGTCGCCCGATGCTCACCCGGCCCTGGTTGACGTCGGGCTTGTTGACAACATAGACCCCGGGTTCGGGGGTGTGGTCGGGTTGAGGGATAGCCGGCAATGGCCCGGCCAGCGGCTCGAGGGAACCGATGGTCGTGTTGAGCAACGCCTCCAGCTCAGCGGGTTCGAAATCACCCGCAACCGCGACCACCAGATTCCCCGACCGCACCAGCGAATTCACGAACTCCTTGCTGTCGGAGACGGTGATCGCATTTACGGAGGCCTTTGTCGCGAGTCGGTTCTGCCAAAAATTTTCGCCGAAGATGAGGCGGTTCCACTCCCGGGCCTCGATGTCGGCGGTGTCGTCGTTGCGTTGCTTCATCGCCTGCAGGCGGTTTTCCTTGGCCTTGTCGAAGCGGTCCTGCTGGAAACGTGGCGCGGTGAGGACGTCCATGAAGATCGCCATCGCCGCCTCCAGATCCTTGGAGAGCACGTTGAGGCTCGCCGAACCGGAGACTTCGCCGATGTTGGTGCCGAGGTTGGCGGCGAGGAAATCGAGCTCCTCGTCGAGCTCCTGGGCGGTTCGCTCGCCGGCGCCGCCGCTGCGCCAGGCAGCGCCGGTGATGCCTGCCAGACCCTCCTTGCCGGGGGGTACGAGATAGCTCCCGCCGCGGAAGTAGACGGTGATGTTGGTGAGCGGGAACTGTTTGTCCTGCTTGGCGTAGACCGGGGTGCCATCCTCGAGCTCGAAGCGGAGGGCATCGGCGTTCGGCACGTCAAAAGTGAGTTCAGGATAAGTGAGTTTCTCGGGACGGTCCGGGATGTCGGACGAGAAAGCGGCAGTTGTGGTCATCAGAGCGAGAAAAACAATCAGAATGGTTGATCGACGCATGTCACTCCTCCTCTCCGGCGGCCGCCCGGAGCATTTCGATCCGTTCGGTTGCCCTCTTGATGATCAGCTCGATCGCCGGTTGGTATTCGGGCGGCGCCTGGCTCTTCATGGTTTGCATCTGCTGCAGCCCTTGCTCGAGCTCGGCCGGGTCGGTGACCGAGGCGATCTGTGTTAGCGCTTGCTTGGCCATCGCTTTGGCCTGACCGGTGAGGGCCGCCAGCTCCGGGTCTTCCTCGGAACCCTCGTTTCGGAAATACCAGAGGACACTCTGTCCGGTGTCTGTGAAGTAGGTGTTGGCGACCCGTTGCACATCTTCGGTGGTCACTGCCTCGAACTTGGCGGTCGAATCATTGAGAAAACGCCAATCGTCCCACACGTCGTAGAGCATGAGCTGGAGCAATAGGAAGAAGTTCGACTGCAGGCGGCGGTAGGAGTCGGCCAACGACTGGTTTTTGACCTTCTGCAGCTCGCGCTCGGGCACTGGCTCGTTCTTGAGGCGTTCGATTTCAGCAAGTAAGGCATCTTCGACGAGCTGGTGGTCAACACCTTCGGCGAGCTCGGCTCCGATCTCGAGGTAACCGCCGTACTTAAACGGCGAATGGGCGGCGTACGGTTCGCCGGTGGCGATCTGCTCCGCCTCGACCAGCGATTTGTAGAGCCTACCGGTACGGTCTGAAAGGACCGATTCCATCACGTCCAGGGCAAAGAAGTCCGAATGGGCGAATGGCACAGTGTGCCAGCGGAGCTGCACCGATGGGTTGGTATCGGCATATGCCGTCATTCGACGCTCGGTGAGCTGTTCGATCTCCTCGGTGACGACGGGAGGCGGCGGATTTTTACCGCGCGGGATCCGTTCGAAATACTTCTTCGCCAGTGCGAGAGCCTTTTCGGATTCGAAATCGCCGACCATCGCAGCGGTGATGTTGTTGGGCGCGTAATAGGTGGCAAAGAAATTCTGGGCCTGGGCGCGGGTGATCGATTCGACGTCCGAAGGCCAGCCGACCACCGGGTGGTGGTAGGGCAGGGATCCCCAGAACATGAAGTCGAACTGCTCCTCGAACTTGGCGACAGGGTTCGACTCGGTCCGCATGCGGCGCTCCTCGCGTACGACATCGCGTTCGGTGTAGAACTCCCGAAAGACCGCGTTGAGGAGGCGCTCGGATTCCATCCAGAACCACAGCTCGAGCTTGTTGGAGGGGACCGTGATGAAGTAAAGGGTCGCATCCTGCATGGTCCCGGCGTTGAGGCCCGAAGCCCCGGCTTCGGTGTAGATCTGGTCGATCTCGTCCTTGACGATGAATTCCTTTTGTTGCTCCTGGAGGACTTTCATCTTCTCACGCAGCCCGGCGAGGACCTCGGTCTGATTCTCAGGCAGGTAGATGCTGCCCTCGATCTCACCGCGGCGCTTGGCCGCTCTCATGACCTCGTACTCGGCCTCCATCTCGAGGCGGAGTTCGTCGAGCTGAGCCATGATCTTTGCCTCAGCTTCGTAGTTCGAGGTGCCGATGGTCGGGCTTCCCTTGAACATCATGTGTTCGAAGAGATGGGCGATGCCGGTGGCCCCGACCTCCTCGTTGACCGAGCCGACGTGGGTGACCCAGCCGGCCGTGACGGTTGGGCTCTCGTGCCGCTCCACCATCAATAGTTTCATGCCGTTGTCGAGGAATGTTTCCTTGACCGGCACTTCAGCGTTCTGTGCGACAGCGGGGAGGCTGCACAACAGTGCTGCCACCGCCAACAGGGCGATCTTCGATCGTCGCCAATGATTCATTGCCTGGCTCCTTTTTTGACGTTGTACTTCATATTCACATAATTGCTCTCGGACGTCCAAAAACTCCGAGAATCGGCGCATAACGCGCGCAGATGATACTACGGCGCAGAACGGAACGGGTTTTCAACGACCTTCCTCTGAGGTTTGACGCGCCGGCGAATTGTAGGGGCGGCATACATGCCGCCCTTGAGCGTCTCATGAGGGTTCGACGGACAAGGCGGAAAGATCCCGCCCCTAAGAGCAGTGTGATCGTTTGTGGAAGTTCGCGTTGGCGTCAGGATTCTGGACAGTTGGCGCGGCGTAATTGTACGGTGGCGGTCTCGGAGGAAGAATTGAACGACCTGTTACTGGCACTGGATGTGGGGAACACCAACACTGTGGTGGGTCTCTTTGAGGGTGACAATCTGCGCACCCATTGGAGGTTGACCACCCACGCTGAACGGACCGCTGACGAGGTTGGGATGTGGCTTCACCAGCTTCTGCGCTGGGAGAATGTAAATCCCGGAGACCTGGCCGACGTTGCGGTTTCCTCAGTGGTGCCGCCGATGGATCCTCGGCTCAAAGAGGGCGTCCGGCGCTATCTCGACAAGGATGCTTTCTTCATCGAGCACGGGATTCGATGCGAGATGCCGCTCGAGGTTGATTCGCCCCAGGAGCTCGGCGCCGATCGGCTGTGTGATGCGGTAGCGGCCTTTGCCGAGCACGGCGGTCCGTGCCTTGTGCTGGATTTTGGCACCGCGGTGACCTGGGAGGTGGTTTCGGCCGAAGGCTCATACCTCGGGGGTGCGATCGCCCCGGGCCCCGGCGTGACCGCCGAAGCCTTGAGCTTGAAGACCGCCAAACTGCCGAGCGTCGCCATGGCGCCGCCGCCAAGGGTCATCGGCAAGGGAACTGTGGACAGCATCCAGTCCGGGCTCTTTTACGGCTACCTCGGGCTCATCGAAGGAGTGACCCGCCGAATTCTCGACGAGCTCGGCGAGGCGACGGTCATCGCCACGGGGGGTCTTGCTCAAGCCTTTTCGAGTCACACCGATCTCATCCAGCACGTCGAACCGGATCTCACGCTGCACGGGCTCCGTATCCTGTGGCAGCTCAACCGAGGAGACGCGGGTTGACTCCGAAAGGTATGAAACCCGAGACGCGGGAGAAGATCCGTACTCGAGTCGAAGAGAAGTTGCGCCCGCTGACCCTGCCCAACTTCATCACCATGATGAGAATGGCGATGGTGCCATTCTTTGTCCTCGCGGTCGCTGATCAGGACTTCAGCCTGGCCCTCTGGATATTCGTTATTGCCGGACTCACCGATGCTTTCGATGGTTACCTCGCCCGTCGTATGGACATGCAATCGCTGATCGGAGCCTACCTCGATCCGATCGCCGACAAGATGCTGATTACTGTCGCCTACATCGCCCTCACCATTCCCCTCGGCCAGGAGGTTGTCATCCCTCTGTGGCTGACAATCCTGGCCTTATTCAGAGACTTCGTGATCATGCTCGTGGCCGGGGTGCTCTATATCGTCGAGGGCCTGCGCGAATTCCCCCCATCACCACTCGGCAAGGCGGCGACCTTTGCCCAGGTCGTTACGATCGCGGTGGTGCTGCTGGCAAATGTCATCCTGGTCCCGTGGTGGATACCCCAGCTCTGCTTTTTTGGGTCCTTTGCCCTGGTGATCGTGTCGGCGTTCAACTACATCTATCGTGTCAGTCGATTCGTTGACGAAGCGAGACTCGCGAAGGAGATGGAAGCCGCTAGCGAGGAGTGAGTAGCCGGCAGACGGCTATTCGGGAAAACGGCTATTCGGCACATACTGTTGACAAGGCCGACGCTATGTCCGATCGATTCGCCGTAAAGCCGTAAAGCCGTAAAGCCGTAAAGCCGTAAAGCCGTAAAGCCGTAAAGCCGTAAAGCCGTAATGCCGACTACCCGATATGCCGTATAGCCGCATAGCCGTGATGCAGTTGAGATCCGGCCTGGCAACCAAGTCGGAAGCGCCGAGTGCTAGGTAAATGTATCTGGCGGGGTGAACTCCGGCATGATCCCATTCAGCACCCTGATGACGTCTCGGGCGATGGTCTTTTCTTCGTTGGTGGGGACCACAAGGACTTTCGCCCGCGAGGCCTCTGTCGTGATTTCGGCCTCGTCGCCGGTGGCGGCCTCATTGCGGTCGTGGTCAAGTTCGATGCCCATGAATTCGAGGCCCTCGAGAGCCTCCTCGCGAACCTCCGGAGACCGCTGGCCGATACCGCCGGTGAAGATGACTGCGTCGACCCCGCCCATCGCCGCAGCGTAAGCGGCGATATACTTCTTGATGCGATAGCAGAACATTTTGATGGCGACATCTGCGCGAACCCGGCCCTTGGCCCTGGCCTCTATGAGCTCGCGCATGTCTGACGACACGCCCGACACACCATAGAGCCCGGAATGTTTGTTGAGCATGGTGTTGACCTGGTGCAAAGTGAGCTCTTCCATCGCCATCAGCCAGGGGATGATTGCCGGATCCATGTCACCCGATCGGGTGCCCATGATGAGCCCTTCGAGAGGGGTGAATCCCATCGAGGTATCGATGCTCTTGGCGTGGTCGACCGCGGCCAGCGAACACCCGTTGCCGAGGTGGACACTGATCAGCTTTTTGTCCTCCCGCTGCCAATCAAGAATCTGGCAGCCGCGGAAGGTGACATATCGATGCGAGGTGCCGTGGAAGCCGTACTTCCGAATGTGGTGCTTCGTGTAAAGCTGGAAGGGGATTCCATAGAGGAATGCGTGGGCCGGCATCGTCTGGTGGAAGGCGGTGTCGAAGACCGCGATGTGCGGGATGTCCGGCATAGCGGCGTGTGCGGCGTGGTAGCCACGCAGGTTGGGGGGGTTGTGGAGCGGCGCGAGCACCGAGCAAGCCTCGATGTTCTCGACCACCTCGGGGGTGATGAGCACCGACGACGCGAAGGCCTCGCCGCCATGCACGACCCGATGGCCGGCAGCGCCGATTTCCTCAACCGACTCCAGAATGCCGTGCTCGGGGTCAACAAGGATTCGCAGGACCCACTCGATGGCAGTGCGGTGCTCGAGGATCTCCCGGTAGTCCTGGTACGTTTTGCGTTCCGGTACCTCGAGCACCAGACGAGAATCTGACAGCCCGATCTTTTCGACCATTCCAACGGCCAGGGTCAGATCCTGATGAGCATTCATTCGTTCGAGGTCGGTCTCGATGATCTGGAACTTGACCGACGAAGATCCACTGTTGAGGACGAGAATTTTCATGGGGCTCTCCGTTAATCGACCTAGCCGAGGCCCGGCTTATCGTCCGGGAGGCGATCCGTTCTACGGCCGTTTTCGTCGTATTCAAAAAAGCCGCGACCGGTTTTTGCGCCGAAAAGACCGGCGCGTACCAGACGCTTGAGGAGCGGACACGGCCTGAAGCGGGGCTCGCCGCTCTCGTGGTGCAGATGTTTCATCCAATTAAGGACCCGGTCGAGCCCGGTACGGTCCGCCCACTCGAGGGGCCCGATCCGGAACTCGAAGCCCATCTTCATCGCCAAATCGACCTCGGCTGCCTCGGCCACGCCTTCCATCACCACGTGCATCGCTTCATTGATCAGCGGCAGGAGCACACGGGTTGTGACGAAGCCCGGCATTTCGAAGACTTTGATCGGGATCTTCCCGAGCAGGCGCGCAAACTCGATCGCCCGGTCGTAGACTTCCTCGGTTGTTAGCTGGCCTCGTACGACCTCGACGACCCGGGTGGTGGTGACCGGGTAAATGAAATGCATTCCGACGATGCGCTCGGGGCTGTTGTTTTGAGCGGCGAGCTCGGTGATCGAAAGGGTCGATGTGGTCAGAACAATTGGGTGTTCTGGTGGCATCCGACGGTCGAGTTCGCGCAGAATTTGCCGTTTGAGACCGAAATCCTCCTGGACGGCCTCGAGCGCGAGATCACTGTCGGTAGCGCAATCAAAATGAGTGACCCAGGTAATTCGTGAAAGGATCGCCTTCTTTTCGGAGCCGGTGAGAGCAAATCGCTCGATCGAGTGGTCGAGTGAGCGTTCGAGCTCCTTCTGAGCGCTCTCGACAGCCTGTGCCGAGACCTCTTTGAGGTAGACGTTGATGCCTTCCTGGGCGACTTTGGTAGCCAAAGATCGCCCCATCATCCCTCCGCCGACGATTGTGACGCGGTGCAGTTCCCAACTCATGCGGGGGAGTGTAACAGATGAGAATGATTCCGGCACCCCCTCTTGTGCTTAATTTCACAAAGCCTCTGCGGGTAAGATTTCTCCCTCATCTCGGAACGGTGTATGATGGCTGTATGAGACGAGTTCTCGTTGTTTTTGTCGTTTCTTGTGCGTTATTCGGTCTGAACGTGTCAGCCGCTGACCCGGAAGAAGAAGTTCCCTTGTTTCCGAATTTCGCGTTCACATCGCTCGATGGCTCTCGGCAGCTCGATGTCGAGTCGTTCCGGGGACGACCGGTGCTGATGACCTTTTGGGCGAGCTGGTGCGGACCGTGTCGCCAGGAGTTGCCGGAGCTCCAGAAGCTCTACGCGGAGCTGGCGGACGAGGGTTTTGAACTCGTCACCATCAATACCGACCAGTCGGCAGTCTCCGGTGCGCGGTTTCTGCAGAAATACAACATCGATGTCCCGGTCTACCGCATAGACCGGCCAACGCAGATGGCTCTCGGTATTCGATCACTGCCGACGAATCTGCTGCTCGACCGCGAAGGTCGCCCGGTTCTGATCCTGAGGGGATACTCGCCGGAGGTGCCGAACGAAATCCGCCGCCTTGTGCTGGAAATGGATAAGGTCCCCGTCGGCTCGGACGAGCGGTCTGATCCGTGAACAGACGTCGTCGCGGGTTGCCCCTCGTGCTGCTCGCGGCCATCGCGTGCATCGGTTGGGGTGGAGATACAACAAAACATGTCGCCTGGACGGCGGTGGATTTCTTCCCGCCAGATCTCGCCCGCCAGGTACGCAAAAACGATAAACGGTTCAATGCCGGTATCAAACGCGGCCTTGCGGCACCACCGGCCTGGCGTGCTGGCCGGCCTGGTAGCCTCTCACAGGCGTTCGACGCCCAGATTCGTAGATGTGCGGCCGATCTGCGAAAGCCTGTACCGCTGGAAGATCTTGTCGAAGAGATTGGCGTGCTTGCGGTGTTGGTGCTCGATGCCAATGACCCCCTCGCGGTAGCCCACGACGATTCGCGCGAGGCGGAATACTCGGCCGCTTATCGGAGCTACGTGGACTCGATACTCGGGAGGGTGCGACTCGTTTATTACGGCCAGGATCACGGCCTCATCAAAAGCGGAGCGTTCAACAACACCGTGGCGGCGGCGATGGCACGCAGCGAGTCACTTTATCCATTTGTCGGTGAAGAGTTTTTTCGCACCGGCGAGCTTCGCGATTGGCGAACCCTCGACGATCGATCGGTGACATTCGGTGTCGCGGGAGTGTCCTTGTCTCGGGCGCTCACAGATCTTGCGAACCTGGTCGCCTATGTCTGGCACCAAGGAGGAGGCCAGATTCCGACCCCGATCCCGACACCGCTTGGGCACGTCGGACCAACCATTACCAAGGCCCAACTGAATGGTGGTTTCCCGGAACGCGATGAACCGCGCCGCGGCGCACCGGCGATGCCGAAGTCGAGTATCTATCTTCCGCCGCCGTGAACCCCCCCGGCGGACAACGGCTATACGGGTAGACGGCTATACGGCACACACTTTTGACCACGCCGACACCACCCTCTGAGCGCGAACCCACTTCAGCGACACCGGTGTTCATCCATTCGTAGCGCGAAGCGGGAGGCTCTCTCCGTTCGTCCCTGCGCTAAACTTGAGACATGACTCAGGACTACACGCCCGTTGGTCCGTCCACCCCATCGATCGAGACTCAGGACCCCTCCCGGGCTAGAAAGTTCCCCCGGAAAAAGGTTTTGGTTTTTGGTTGCGGCGGTTGCGCCGTGGTGATCATTCTGGCGATGGTGTTCGGAGGCTGGGCTTTGTTGAAGGTCGGGCTCGGCGTTTTTTCCGACGAGGTCGAAAGCGAGCTTCGTTCCAACCCGGTGATCATCGAGCATGTCGGACGCATCGAGGAGTTCGAGCTCGATTTCAGCGCCAGCGTTGCGGAAGAGGGCAGCGAAGACTTCATTTTTCGAGTCAGCGGGACCAAGGGTTCGGGTCTCGTCACCGCAACGTGTGTGACCAACGCGGATGGGATGGAGGAGGTCGTCGCCGGGACCATCCAACTCGAATCGGGAGAGACTCTCGATCTCTTTTCCGAAGCAGAAAACGCTCTGGAAGAATTCGAGTAGCGACCGCCGATTCGGCGGATACTGGATGCTGGATTCTAGATGCTAGATTCGCCCGGCCACCCGATACTCGATACTGGATACTCGATTCGCCCACCCTTCGAAGCGCGAACCCAGCTTCAGCGACACCGGTGCCACTTTCACAATTGTCGTCGGCGCCCTGACGCCCCGAGCGCGCTGCTGACAATTGTGAAGGTGGCACCTGACACACCGAAGCGAGAAGCGCTTCCAGGGTTCAGGGGTGGGCTCGTCTACCGTTGGCAGGTCGGACACCAAGCAGTGGTGCGTCCTCCGATGACCTCGGATCGAATGGTGGTGCCGCACTTCACGCACGGTTCGCCCTGCCGTCCATAGACGCTGAGCTTGACCGCAAAATACCCGGCCTCGCCGTCGGGGCCGGCGAAGTCGCGGAGAGTGGTGCCTCCCTGGGCGATGGCGTCGGCCAGCACCTCCTGGACCGCATGGGCCAGACCGGCGAGCCGCGAGAACGAGGTGCGGTTGCCGGCGCGGCGCGGATGGATCCCGGACCGCCACAGAGCTTCGGCTGCATAGATGTTGCCGATACCGGCCACCAGCCGCTGGTCGAGAAGGAGGCTCTTGACCGGAGCCCGTCGTGCGCGGAACAGCTGTGGCAGTCTCTCGTTGAGACGGGGATCGAGAGGCTCGATTCCGAGTGATGTGAGAGACGGGTCGTTGAATTCTGCGCCAGGTTCGAGCCAGTCGACAAAGCCGAATCGGCGAGGATCCACGAATCGCAGCTGGCGTCCGTTGTCGAGGGCGAGCCGGAGGTGGGTGTGTTTGCGGAGAGGCGAGGATGCATCGACCAACTGGATGTTGCCGGACATACCGAGGTGGGCGAGGAGCGATCCTGGTGGGTCGAGATCGAGGAGCAGGTATTTGCCACGTCGCCGAGGCTCCAGAAATCGCCGCCCGGTCGCGAGCGTCGCGAGCCGTTCGACATCGAGAGGTCGCCGCATGGCGATCGATCGACCGTCGACCGCAGCGACACGGCGTCCGGGTAGATCGAGGGCGAGAGCGCAGCGGACGGTTTCGACTTCCGGAAGTTCGGGCATGGCTAGTCAGAGGCCTTGAACCGTGCGCTGCGCAGGCGATTGAGAGCAGCCATCACCTCGTGTGCGCGGGGGGCCGCAAGATCTCCGTCCGGCCGTCCGCTGAGCCACTGCCAGTCACCCTGGTCCAGCCGGTCGAGCATGAGTCGAATCGCCGGAAACGGCTCGCTTTGGTATTCGTGGTGTTCGGACAGTCTTCCGAGAATCCAGCCGATGGTTCGCAGCTGGGACGGATCTTCGATCTGCTCGACCGCGCGGAGGTCGATGTCGGATCGCCCGATGATCAGCGTGTCGATGCCACGTGCCTGGATTTTCCACCGTCCTCGACTGCGCTCGGGGTTGATCGACCCGACGATCACCTGCCGAGACGAGGCGGTCGTCAGGTCGGACTCTCGCTCCTCCCGCCGGCCGGTGACGTGGTCCGAAGCAATTTTGCGCGCCTGGCCGGTGACGTCTCGTGCCCGGTAGCTGTCCATCTGGATGACCAGGTCGGCGTGGTCGAAGTAGTCGCCCGAGCCGCCCATCACGAGTACGGTCGACACACCGAGTTGATCGCGGAGCTCGCGGATCCGGTCGACGAATGGGGTGATCGGTTCCGAGGTTTTGGCTACCAGCTCTTGCATCCTGCGGTCCCGGATCATGAAGTTGGTGGCCGAGGTGTCTTCGTCGAGTAGAAGACATGAGGCGCCGGTCTCGAGCGCCTCGACCAATGCCGTCGCCTGCGAGGTGGAGCCCGAGGCGAGCTCAGTCGAGAAGGACCGGGTCTCGTGGCCGCCGGGCAGGTGCGAGATAAACGGTGAGATATCGACCGCGTGCACCGCGCGTCCGTCCTCGGCACGGATCTTGACGGCGCCGGACACCGCCACCACCTGTTCCCGGCCGTCGCTCGGAACATGGTCGTAGATTCCGGCTTCGAGGGCGCGGAGTAGCGTCGATTTGCCGTGGTAGCCCCCACCGACAATCAAGGTGATGCCGCTGGGAAGGCCCATTCCATGCACTTCACCAGTGTTTGGGGCTGCGAGTGTCACCTCGAGCGATGCGGGCGACTCGAAGACTACCGGGTCGGTCAGCGGACGATCGTCGATGCCGCTCCTGCGAGGCAGCATCGAACCGTTGCCGATGAAGGCGACGAGACCGGCGGCATCGAGGGCGTTGCGGAGGGCCTCCTGGTCCTCGACCGCCGCCGCGTGCCGTTCCAACCGATCGAGGTCAAGATGATCGGAGGCAGCTGTTTTGGCGATGATTTCCGGGAGCTCCCCGATCAGCAACCCAGAGGCCTTTCGTCCAAGGATACGCCGACCGGCCCCGGGTAGATCGACCGTGAAGCGCAGATCGATGGTGGAGTCATCTATCAGACACGCGGACCGATCGAGCACGGTCTGGCTGCCGGCGTCGATAGCGAGATCCCGGTGCGGATTTGCGGCAGCTCGAAAGGCCCGGGCCAGGTAGTCTCTGGTGGCGCGGCGGCGCGCGGCGGTGGTCAACGCAGAGGCGGGGACTCCACTCTTCTCGAGTGGGATCAGGGCCCGAAGCCGGGACGGGGCCGCGTAGGGATCTCCCTGAACGTGCTCGACCACGAGATTGAAGCCGTCAAAGGAAAAACATTGGCCCTGGATCTCCTTGTAGGCTTTGTAGCCGCGTCCGTCAATCCGGTTGAGGATGGAATCGAGGTCTCTCACCTGCAGGTCCCGGTTCTGCAAGTTTTGAGTTTTGAGTCATGAGTTTTCAGTTTTTCAACCCGCCCGCCCGGCAGCCGAGACGGCTGCCCCACAATCATCGCTTGATCATTGGATGTTCCATTTGTGGGGCAGGCGTCCCGCCTGCCGGGATTGGGGGAGAAAATTCGAATTCCGAATTCCGAATTCCGAAATATTCGTTTGCCACGGAGACGGAGACCAGCACGGGATTGAGAGCATTTCAGTCGTCCGCGTAGGCTGCAATATCGCCGAGAGAGATTTTGCTACGCATAAACGTGCCGGTCCCGCGGGCGAGTTGCCGGCCCTGCTCGTCCACGAGGGTTGCATCGGCGACCCAAACGGTCCGCCCGGCATTGACGACCTTCCCCCTGGCGATCATTCGCCCCTCACTGATGGGGCGCAACAACTGGATGTTGAAGGTGACTGTCAAGACAAAGACATCCTCGACCACGGAGTTGACGGCGAAGAAGGCCGCATCATCCAGCGCCTTGAAATAGGCGGAACCGTGAACCGCGCGCCCCGCGTGATGGAGATGCGGACCGGCGTTGAACGACACTTCGGCCTCACCCTCGCTGACGGTGAGCTCGGGTTGGAAGATCTTGTTGAACTCGGCTGAGAGGTACATTTTTTCGAGCTTGCGGAAATGCGTCTCACTCATATGAAAGGCTCCAACCCCCGAGTTATGAGTTTTGAGTTATGAGTTTTTAGTTTCTCCAGCCGCCCGCCCGGCAGCCGAGACGGCTGCCCCACAATCATCGCTTGATCGTGGATGTTCCATTTGTGGGGCAGGCGTCCCGCCTGCCGGGATTGGGGGAGAAAATCCGAATTCCGAATTCCGAATTCCGAATTCGAATTGGCAATCGACCAGAACCGCGTTCGTGAGTCCACCGCTTTCCTCAACAAAGGTCGAGTTCCAACTCAATGGGGCAATGATCCGACCCCAAGACATCCGCATGAATCCGTGCAGCGACGACCCGTCCCTTGAGGTCGGGAGAGATGAAGAAGTAATCGATGCGCCAGCCGACGTTGCGTTCCCGCACCCCCGCGCGGTTGCTCCACCACGTGTAGCGGCCCTCCTCGCCGGGATGGAGGCCGCGAAAGATGTCGATGTAGCCGTGGTCGACGAGGCGGGTCAGCCACTCGCGTTCTTCCGGTAGGAAACCGGTGTTCTTTTTGTTCGACTTGGGGTTGGCGAGGTCGATCTCCTTGTGCGCCGTATTGAGGTCTCCGCAGATGACGATGCTGCGACCGGCTTTCCGCTGGGCCTCGGCGTGCTGGAGCACTGCCTCGGAAAAATCGAGCTTGAAAGGGACCCGGCTGAGGTCGTTGCCGCCATTCGGGAAGTAACCGGTGTAGAAGAGAAAGTCGCCGTAGTCGGCGATAATCAGCCGCCCCTCGTCATCGAAGCGGGGTTGGTCGAGTCCACCGAGGATGACGCTCTCCGGCGCGGACCTCGTGTAGAGGGCGACTCCGGAGTATCCCTTCTTTTCGGCTGGGTTGTAATGGACCTGGTAACCGTCTGGATGGAGCAGCTTCTCCTCGAGTTGCTCGGGGAGAGCGCGTGTCTCCTGAAGTCCGAGGATATCGGGTTTGGAGGCTGCCAACCAGTCGAGGAAGCCCTTACGTCCACAGGCGCGAATGCCGTTGACATTCCAGCTGAACAGTCGGGTCGTTTTCTTCTTAGCCAATCTCATTCTCCCTTGAACAGTACTTCGTCGGCCGTCTCGAGATCCGCGACCTCGAAACCGATCTGCTGCGCGAGCTGGTGCTCTCGAGCGGTGTTGAATCCCCAACCGGCGAGGATCGGACGGACTCCGAGTTCGGCAACCCTGACCAGATGGTTGACCTTGTCGTCAACGAAGGTAATGTCTTCGAATTCGGCACCCGTGCGTTCGTGCAGGACGCGAAGGTGGTGTGTCTTTTCGACGCCGGTCTCCTTGTCGAGAATCAGCTCGTCCTCAAAGACGTCTTCGAATCCGAGCTCGTCGAGGAGAAGCCGTACCGAGCGGCTGTCTTTGGCGGTTGCGACCGCCGGCAAGGTGCGTTCTTTGTGTCTCCGCAGCATATCGGCAAAACCGGGAAACGGAAGGTGGAGCCGCAGCCATCTCCCGAGGTCTTCTTCCCGGAGATTCCCCCTGCATTGGTAGAAGTGGCGGTGAAAGCGGTCCAGCCACGGCTGCCCGATCTCGCGGTAAAACGCGTCGTAGGCCTCCTGGTCGTTGATGGCGGCATCGTCCTCGATGGCCTGGAGTGATACACCGAAATCCTCTGCTCGGTTGCCGAGGGGCAGGAGATCGAGGAACCGTCTGTAAATCTCCGTGTCCAGGTGGTCGCTGCCGCCTTCGACGGCGTGGTTGCGCAGGGATTTGAGCTGCCCGAGAAGGGCCGAGTCGGGCTCGAGGGCAGAGTAGGTGTCGACCGCCACCACAAAGACCTCGCGCGACGAATCGCAGATGACGCCATCGAAATCAAGTGCCAGGATATGCATAAGGGCAGAGTGTAGCGTGGCGAATTCGGAATTCGGAATTCTGAATTCGGAATTAACACCTAACCACACACCAGATTTCGGATTTCGGATTTCGGATTTTCACGAAGGCGCATTCAGGTTGGATGCGATTCGGCCGCATCCTGGATCCTGCATCCTGGATCCTGCATCACTGCTGTCCAAAACAAATCCACAGGTGACGTTGCCCATCTGATAACACAAGGGTTACGGGTCGGTTTTCGGCCTTTCCAAGGCGAGGTTCCCTTCAACCAACTGATGCTGTTCAAGGCGCGGGCGACCGCGACAGTTAACAGCGGCAGTATTCAGCGGCAGCGACAGGGAGCAGCGTCAGGAAACAGCGCCAGCCATCAGCGACCGCGTCGGGGGCAGCACAACGCCGAGCCGCGGAGCGGCGACAGATGGATAGCCCGGGGTGTCAACCCCGGATCTGGCGTCAGATTTCCCGTGACGCCGGCATGATCACCTCCGGGTCGATGAGCCGCCAAGATTACCTTCGGGACGACAAATAGGGGATGAACTCGCCCTCAGCAGCCATCCGTGGCCGTTGCGATGGGGGTCTTCGAGAGTGAGGGTGGTTGGCTTACGGCCACTGGCTGGTGAGGGTGAGTCACGGCGCGCCCTGCGCGCCAGTAACGACCCGGAGGTGACCATGTCCAACGCCGCCACGAAGCCAAACCTCATTGCCCATACGAAAGCCCTCGAAGCAGCAGGAATCGCGATCAAGCTGGTGATGAGGGTTCCCGCTCCTCTGAAGCCGATTGCCGATCAGGTGATCCGGTCGGCAAGCTCGGTTCCAGCTAACCTCGCAGAAGGACACGGCCGGGTCGGACGGGACCGGTCGAACCACTGGAGAATCGCCTACGCCTCGGCCAAAGAGGTCGACAGCCACTTGCAGCTCCTCGCGCACGCCGGGGCGATCAGTCAGACAGCCGCCCGTGACGTCATGAAGGCCTTCGATCAGGTCCGTGCCATGACCTGGCGATTGCTCAACCCAAGGTCATGATTTCAGTTATATATCCCAGTCAGACTGGATGCTGTCGCTGCCGCGGCCTCTGATCGCTGACGCTGATTGCTGTCGCTGGTGGCTGCCACTGCACCTGCCGCTGCAATGACTCCGCCATTCAAATCTGAGTCGGATCTCCGAGACGCTGTCTTGGACAAGAGTGATCCTGCATCCTGCATCCCTTGTCCCTGCCGCGCTACACTCCCCCCGTGATACGACTCGAAGGCGTTCGCAAGCGCTATCCCGGCGCCGATATCGATGTTCTGAGCGGCATCGATCTGACGATCGATGTTCATGAATTCGTTTCGATCGTCGGCAGATCCGGCTCCGGAAAGACGACTCTGCTGAATCTCATCGGTGGTCTCGATACCACCTATGACGGCACGATCGAGGTCAATGGGAAAGATCTTCGGTCTTTCGGTGATGCCGAGGTATCGGCTCTTCGAAACGGGACAGTCGGTCACGTATTCCAGGCCTACCACCTCCTCGACCACCTGACCTGCCGTGAAAATGTATCCGTCGCCGCGCTCTTTGCCCGCGGAGGAATGCGGCGCGACACAGCGTGGGTGAGCCGGCGCTCGGATAAGGTCCTTGAAACGGTAGGTCTCCCTGGTGCGGGCCGACGGTACCCCTCAACCCTGTCGGGCGGCGAGCGGCAGCGGGTCGCTCTGGCGCGTGCGCTCTTCCACCAGCCGGCCATCCTTCTCTGCGACGAGCCGACCGGAAACCTCGACCTCGAGACGGGCCGCGAGATCGTAGATCTGCTCACCGATCTCCATCTGAATGGAGACATGACGATCGTTGCAGCGACCCACGACGAAATGATCTCCGGTGCTGGAGCGCGGGTGCTGCGCGTCCGCGGCGGTCGTTTTGTCGACACTGAAGGAGGAGGGGAGTGATCGGCCGGGGTTGGCTTCGGGCGGTAACGGCCGACCTTCTGCGCCACTGGCGCCACTTCGCGGCGGCCTCGGTGGGCATCATTCTGGGCGTCGCCGCGCTGACCTTCTTCCTTGCTCTCGGCCTCAAGGTCAGGGAGTTGCTCTTGGTACAGGTGTTCCCGGCGAATCACATCGAGGTCGCTCCGAGGAGCGCCGATATCGATCTCTTCGCTCTGCGCCTCGATCTCGGACGCGATGCTCTCGATGCGGCGGTCATTGCGGACCTCGCATCCATCGAGGGCGTCGATGCGGTCTATCCGAAGATGCGTCTGACGGTGCCGGCCCTGGCCTCTGGAGGGGAATCCCTCTTTGGCTCCGGGCTTCAGACCGAGATCGTCGCCGATGGCATCGACCCCCAACTGGTGGCGGACCAGGTAGGTGACACATTCCAAGAGGTGAACAACGATCGAAGGTCCACCCCCTGTTCGCGTGACGAGCAGTGCGGCGATGATGCCTACTGTGACGGGACGCTTTTGTTCAGTGGCGGATCATGTCAACCCTACATCCCGGTACTGGTGTCTCCCTTCGTCGTCGAGCTCTACAACGGCGCCTTCCGCCGTTCCTACGGCCTGCCGAAGATCAACCCCGACGCTCTGGTGGGACTGACCTTCGAGATGGATTTCGGAGCGTCGACCTTTCGGCCCTCCGGTCTGGCGCCGATTCGTAAGCGGATGCGGTTGGCCGGAGTTTCGGACAAGGCCATACCCCTCGGTGTGACCCTACCGCTCGGTGAGGTTCGGCGCCTCAACATGGCCCTTGCCGGCCCAGCTGCCGGAGAGCAATTTCACTCGGCAGTGATCGAAATTCAGTCGAAGCAGAAGGCGCCTGCCGTCGTTGATGCTGTCGAAGCCATGGGTCTCGAGGTCCGCGACCGGGGCGCCCGCCGTGCGGCCTTCGCGACTGCGGTCATCATGGTCGTCCTGGCGCTTGTTGGTGGAGTTCTGATCGCGGTCGCAACCGCCCACATAATGCACGTGTTCTACCTTGTCGTGATGGTGCGACGCCGTGAGATCGGTCTCCTCCGCGCGGTGGGGGCGAGAAGGGGCGACATTCGCAATCTGCTGGTAGCCGAGGCAGCCGTTGTCGGGATGGTCGCAGGATTACTCGGCCTGGCAGCCGCGTTTGTCGCCGGAGTTGCGGCGGATGCATTTGCCGCGAGCCGAGTGCCCGACTTTCCATTCAAGCCCGAAAGCTTCTTTACTTTCTCACCGTGGCTGCTGGTCGCAGTGCTGACACTCGCGGTCGTTGCCTGTGTGATTGGTGCCCTGCCGCCGGCTTTCCGCGCAGCCTCGGGAGATCCCTCAGAGGCGCTCGCCGGACGGTAGAAAGGGCGGCATATTGTGGTGCGAGCGTCTCGCCTGCACTTCTTCTATGACAGTGGGATCGTGCGGGCGGGACGCCCGCACCACAAGGGTGTTGAACTGAGGAAAGAAAAAGGGCGGGATGTATCCCTACCCCTACATGAGGATGAATTCTCGTGTTGGCCGCCTGATCTGCAATTCCGAAATCCGAAATCCGAAATGAGAATTGGGAATGCCGAAAATTCCTAATTCCTAATTCCTAATTCCTAATTTTCGCTCACTCCTCTTCCGGCTCCTCCTCCGTCATGTCCCAATCTTCGTCGCCGCCCATATTCATCGAGGCGCCACCCAGGAGCGGTGCCAGCATCGGTCCGATGGCAGCGTCGAACTCTTCCGGAGTCTGGAGGGAGGCGATTTGTTCGATGAGCCCGTCCGCCATCCCGAAGAACATCATGATCTGGGTCTTCTGTTCGGCCATTGTCTCCGGCGTGATCTCGGCCAGATTCTGCCGGGCCTCTTCGATTGACCGATCCCAATCGTCGGCGAGTTCGGCGGGAATCCAGCGGCCCTCGACCTTTGCCATCTCGACGTCCTCAGGTTCGTGGTCGTCCGAGCTGATCCGCAACATGGCCCGGTCTTCAGAAACATCGATTGTCTCGACCTTGAGTGAATCGAGGCTGTTGAGCGGGGTGTCACCGTCCTCGGATTCGATGGCCGCAGCCTGTTTGAGGAACTCGTTGCCGGTTGTGGCGAGGAACTGTTCCCAGTCCACCGAGCCGAGCCCCGCAATAGTGGCGATTTCGCTGGCCTTCAGGATATCTGTGAATGCCTGGGTGTTGCTGAGATTCGCGCGGATTTCGTCCGCATCGACGCCGGTCGACTTGAAGGTCTCGCTGGCGAGGATGATTTCCTTGCGGTCATCGAGAACCTCGACCGCCCGCATGAAAATGGAGAATGCCCGATCATATACGGCCGGGTCCATTTTCTCGGCGAACGTCGTGGTGATCTCTGTAATGTCACTCCGGTAGCTCTCCGGAAGCGCTGTCCACAGGATCTCAGCATGGTTGTTCTGGATGGCCTCTGCAACGGCAATCACCGTGCCGTCCGGAGAATCAGGAATCGTCGTTACCTGACCGTTCGAGTCCGCGCTGCGGGCGCAACCAAAAGCTGCAACGAGGATCAAGGAGACTGTGGCGAGACGATAGACCGTGTTTTTCATGCTGCTACCCCCAAGTTGAGCGGCGATTATGACATAAAGAGGGAATGATGAAACTAACTGGCTGTTTTAAATGTATTAGGATTGACGCTGAAACGCGTTCTCAAGAATCTCAATGTTGGACATCGGCGTGGGGCTGAGGTTCGACACGAGCGAAACCTCGGGGACAACACCCGCGCGATTCAACGGAGGATGAAATGAAGCGAGTGATCGGTGTGCTGGCGGCGGTGATGATTTTGGCCTTGGCAGCGCCCGCCATGGCGGGCGATGCAAACAAATGTTCTGCGTCCACGCAGGACTGCCTGAACTATATGGCGAAAAACCTCAACAACCGCGGTTGGGTTGGAATCGAGATGGACGACAAGGGCGGCGCGGGAATGATGATCATCACAAAGGTGATTGATGGCAGTCCTGCGCAGAAGGCTGGATTTCAGATTGGTGACGTGTTGGTCGCGGTCAACGGCGTGGCCTTTGCCGACGAGAATGAACAGCAGCTCAAGGACATCCAGTATTCAATGACGCCGGGCGCCGATTTCACCTACACAGTGTCCCGCAAGGGCTCCAAGGTGGATCTGGACGTTGAGTTGGGCAAGCTCCCTGACAGCGTCAAGGCGCAATGGGTCGGCAACCACATGATGGATCACGTCGAATTGCAGATAGCTTCGAACGAGTAATTCCTTGTATGCGCAGCTAACACCGGCGCCCGAAAGGGCGCCAGTTTTTTGCGCATACGCGGGGCTATCCGGCCATTCGGGTCGACGGCTATGCGGCACATACTGTTGACAAGGCCGACGCCAAGCCCGATCGATTCGCCGTAAAGCCGTAAAGCCGTAAAGCCGTAAAGCCGTAAAGCCTATCTCCGCCCAGAGGGGTGATTCTGCCTCACATACACTCTCGCGCCTCTCTGTTTCACTTTCACGTCGATGAGGTAAGGGTGCTTGAGTTTCGGGGGCGGCACGACCGAGAGCTCGTAATAGCTCGAAATCACCCGGACCAGTTTGTCCATCGCAGTCTCGGGGAAGAGGTGAGTCTTGAGGTAGACACCGCCGGTATCCTCGCTGACCTTCCTGAGGCCGATCTCGAGTGTGTGCCAGTCGGCAGTCGTGATGTCGAGCGAGAAGACCGACGTCCGAGCGGCGGTCAATGCAGCGATTGCGTTGGTAAGACCGGGTGTCGTGATGCTGTGGCCGCGGTTGTATCGGCCGACGCCCCAGCCGAAAAGGACGAGGGTCTTCGGCCCCGGCATCGGCGCCAGCGCCTGGGCGATCAGTTCGAGCGCGTCACTCATGGTTGCCGCCTTGCGGGCCTGTTTGAAATTGAAAAATTCGCTCAGTCGAGGCGAAGAGGGTTTGGGAGGTTCGATTGTGGCATCGAGAATCTCTGTCGTTTTTATCATCTCGGCGAGTGCCTCGTGTTCGACGGTGAAGTCGGAGCGCAGCTCGAGGTGGCTTTCAAACGTGAGAAACGCGACCCGGTCGGTCGGAGCCATGTTGCGGACAAAATCGGCGGCCTGGGGGGCCATCCGGACCACGCCCTTGATGCGATAGAGATTGATGTCGGTTTGGAAGAGGACCACGATCAGGCGAGGTGTGGGCTCGCCGAAATCGTGAACGGGATCGGCAAGGTTGGTGCCGTCCTCCGGAGTTGCGACCAGGGCAGCTGCCTCACCGGTGGTCGGAATCCACGTCACCGATTCCACCTCGGCCGGTGTCCCGCTGATCTTGACCCGAAAATCATTCGGACCGAGGTCCGCGATCGGGTTACCCGCGTCGTCCACTACTCGCACCTCGGTAAGAATCCGAGTGACATCGACGGTGGTGCCGAAAGGCGTCGGGGATTGTTGGGCCATGGCCGTTATCACCGTCATCGCGAAGGCCGCTACGAGCGCGGTGTTACGGACGGTGCATCTGGAAGCCATGCTTGTTCTACGCGATCACCAGGCTCCGGTTCGAGGATCGTTCTCGAGATCGGCCAGCAGGACCTCGACCGCACGGCGAAGCTGGGTGTCCTCGCTGGCCGAGAGATCTTCCGACGGTGGTTGCGCCACCAGTACATCCGGCACGGCTCCATTGTTCTCCATGTTGATACCGGTCTGAGCCACAAACCATCCGCGTCCCGGTAGCCTGACCGTCGCCCCGTCGAGGGTGCGCGTGCCTCCGGTGGAGATGACCGCGCCGAAGGTGGGCCAGCCGACAAGCGTGCCCCGATTGAGGCTTTGGAAGGCGTACGAGAAGATCTCGGCATTGGAGTAGGACTGCTCGTTACAAAGGGCTGCGGCCGGCCGCGTCCAGGCGGCGAGCGGCAGACGGCTCTGCGGGTAGGCCCGGATCGTAGAGTCGGCGTTGCGAGGCACCGTGTACGCGTGTCGCCGGACCATCAGAACCGCCATCACGTAATCGGTGGTCGAACCGCCTCCATTGAAGCGGACGTCGACCAGCAGTCCCTCCTTGCCATCGGCGGCGGCAAACAGCATGTGTTCGAACTCTTCGAAAGAGGGCATATTCATGCCCTGGATGTGGATGTAGCCGAGGCGTCCGTCCGACCACTCTTCGGTCAACCGGCGGCGTTCGCGCACCCACTCCTCATATCGAAGCTGGCGCTGCGACTGGAAGCCCTCAGGTTTGACGACGACTGTGCGTTGGGTGCCGTGCTCGTCGAGTACCCGGAGTTGCGTTCGTTGATCGACGGTATCGACGAAGAGACCGAATACGTTGGTATCAGAAGAAATCTCGACGCCGTTCACCGCGAGCAGACGACTACCTTTTTCGAGAGCGACATCCGAACGCCAGGCCGGTGAATCAGGAAGGACCTCGGAAATGAGGAGACCGGGCCCGCCTGCCTGTGGGTCATAGGTGACGCCGATCCAACCCGTTGTGTCGGCCGATCCTGCTTGGCGGCCTCGGGAGCCACGCGGGCGGTAGCCCATGTGGGAGGCGTTGAGCTCGCCAAGCATCAGGTTCACGATGTCTGAGAAGTCCTCGGCGGTGGAAGCTTCGAGGGCCCACGGCCGGTATTTCTCGTGTTGGGCAGGCCAGTCGACGCCGTGGAAATCGGGGTCGTAGAAGTTTTCGTTGAGAGCTCTCCACGCTTCGTCGAATACCGCCGCGCTTTCGAGACGGGAATCAATCTGGTAACGGGCCGTGAACGGAATCGGATCGCCGGCTTTCCCGTCGATGCCAACCCGCTTGATCCGGCCCTTGCCGTCCAGAAAGAGGATCGTCTTTCCCTTCGAATCGAAGACGTACTGCTCGGGCTCGATTCCGCCTTTGGTCAGACGCTTGAGATTCTCGCCGTTCCAATCGACGCTGTAGAGATCCTCGTCCCCTTCATGCCGGGCGACAAAGATGACGGTCTTGCCATCAGGACTGACCTGAGGCCCGGTTTCGTGGTCGCTGAGATCGGTAATCTGCTCGACCCTTTCCCAGAGGCGCTCGAACTCGATCGTCACATGCGGCAGTTCGGGCTCCTTCTCGCCTTCGTCGTCATCACCGGCATCCTTCTTGCCCTTCTTTTTGTCGTCATCGCCGTCTTTGTCGAATACTTTGAGCCACTGTGACGCCGTTCGCTCGTCATCGGCGCGGGTCAGCCACACGCCCCAGAGGTCGAAGGTGTTGCCCGATCGCTCCGCCGTCCAGAGTAGGCGTCGGCCGTCGGGAGACCAATGGGGGCCCCAGTCGTCGTCCGGATGGCGGCTGACGTTATACGGGGTGCCGCCAGTGGCCGAAACAATCCATACTTCGCTGTTGAAATGCTCGTCGGTGATGGAGTAGGCGAACCACTCACCATCCGGGGACCATTCGTAGTTGGGTGTCGACCAATGGTCGAGGATTACCTTTTCTTCGCCGCCATTTGTGGTTCGAACAACCAGTGAGGCTTTGCCGCGGACAAAGGCGATCTGCTCACCGTCGGGTGAGAATTTCGCGGCAAACTCCTCGGCGGGTGAGTCGGTCACGCGTGTCAGTTCGAAATCGAAAGTTTCCGACCATGAGATGTCCTCATCCATCCGCTGCGCAAGATAGAGGTCGTCGTTGCCGTTGACGGCCGAGCTGAAGAGCAGCTTTTTACCATCGGGTGACCAGCTCAAATCACGTTCGCGTTCGGGCGTCGCTGTGACTTGGGCGGTGAAGGGTTTGGCAATCTTCTGCTCGTCCTTGGAGGCGATGGCGGTGACGAATATATCGCCGTGAACGATAAACGCGGCGAGCTTCCCGTCCGGGCTGACGGCCAGCTCATCGGCATCATCCGAAGAGGCCCTGCGTTCTATCGGATTTTTGACCTCGTCGGCCGCAACCTGAATTCTCAGTCGGGCCGGATCGCCACCATTCGCCAGGACCGTCCAGATTCCGTCTTCGAATTCGTACGCGATGATTTTGCCATTGGCGGAGGCCTTCGGGAAGCGAACTGCCGAACCCTCATGGGAGGTGAGCTGGGTGGTCTCGCCAGTGACGGTATCGATGCGAAACGCATTCTTCCGCCCGCTCCTCGATGAAAGGAACGCGATAGTTCCACCATCGAGCCATGAGGGTAAGTCATCATCACCGTCGAATTCGGTGAGTTGCACGTGCTCTCCGGAGGGTGTTCGCAGCCACAGGTTACGGCTTCCGGATCCGCGGTAGCCGCGGCGCGACCACGGGGTCCCGCCACGCACGAAAGCTAGAGTTCCGCCATCGGGCGAATTGGCGAAGTTGGTGCCGACGGCGTTCTCGGCGAGGGCCGGTGTACCACCCGAAAGCTGAACTGACCACAATTGTGAACCCCGCCTGACGCTTTCGGCACGGTTCGAGCTGAACAGAACGGCTCGGTTGTCCGGTGTGAAAGTTTCCGGGGTGTCATTGGTCGAGGCAAAAGTCAGCCGCGTCGGAGCACCGCTGCGGTCGACCGGCATGACGAAGATATCGTAATTGCCGTGGCGGTTCGAGGCGAAGGCGATGAGAAGGCCGTCACTTGACCACACCGGGAATCGCTCCACGGCAGGGTGCGCGGTGAGCCGGGAGGCCTGCCCTCCTTGTGCGGGCACCAGCCATAGATCACCCTGCCACGAAAAGGCGATCTGTGAACCGTCGGGCGACGGCGCCGGGTGGCGAGGCAGAGGAGCCTCGATGGCGGTAGCGGTCGCGGCCAGAACAGAAGCGACAACGAGCGAGCAGAATACGCGACGGATCATGGACTCCCCCAGCTCTGTGAGATCAGAGGCAAGGATCGCAGCGTATTTCCTCGAACGCGGCGCCCCCGCCGGCGTTTGAGGGTACCAAACTCACGAGGATCCGGCTCAGTCGGAGCCATCGGATCGACCCTGGAGCTATGCTACGCTGACCGCCGTCCGCATGACTCATACGAAACGGAACCCCTGGATGCCGCGCGTTGGCTGGCTGATCGTCAGCCTGCTTTTCGTTGCCTTCATATGGGGTTTACGCCACAGATCGCAGCTCGAGATGAGCGGCCAGAAAGCGGTGCAGATGCTCTTCGTGCCGTCGGTCGAGCAGGGCACCCTGGTCCGGCGCGGAGACGAGCTTGCGCGCTTCATCCGCGCCGACAGCGGTCTCACCCTGCGCTCGCAGGTCCCCACCAGCTATGCAGCGGTGATCCAGGCCCTCGGCGCCGGCCAGGCCGATGTCGCCTGGATCCCGGCCTTTGCCTACGTCCTCGCCAATGCGCGCTATGGGGCTGAAGCGAGATTGCAGGTGGTGCGGTCGGTGGACCGTTATTCGATCGTCGTTACACGCGACAGTCCGGGCGAGCCACAACGACTCGAAAACCTTGTTGACCGCAGAATTGCCGTCCCCACAACTATCACCGGCCGTCTTCGAGCCTCCCTCGTCGAGCTGCTTGACGAGTTCGCGCCGGGCTGGGTCGAAGTTCCAGTGGCGACCGACAAGGAGGCGGTGTGGCACCTCGTCGAACAACGCGACGTTGACGCTGCCGCCAGCCGGCACGTTTACTCCGGCCCCAACGACCTGGTCGGTGATGGTCGCAAGGAGCTCGAGTATGACCGCCTCGGGACCCTGAGAGAAACCCGGGTGATCCACACCAGCGAGCGGCCGGAACCCGAACTGTCAAACGTCTATTTCGGTTGTGTCATGACGCGGACTGACTCTGGCTTCAAACGGCTCGAGGATTTCAACGGCACCAACTTTGCCTTTTCCGACGAAACATCGACCTCGGGCCACATTTTTGCCCGCGCCCTTCTGCAACGATCGGGAGTGGTCCTCGGCCATGTGCTCTACGCGGGCGGTCACCCCAATGTGGTGCAGGCGGTACGTGATGGCAAGGTCGCGGGAGGCTCCGCCTTTTACTCGCCGCCGTCCGCTGCCAACCGCCGTGACGGAACCCTTGTTGGAGATGCCCGCTTCCTGATCCTCAAGAATATGACGAACCAGGAGGAACGAGCCGAACTCCTCGATCAGGTCCGAATCATCGCTCTGACCGACCCCATCCCCAACGACGTGTGCTGCGTGCGACGGGGCTTTTCCGAGACTGTTTGGACGCAGTTTGAAGCGTCGCTGCAGCGCTTCCTCGAGACGTCCGACGGCCGCGGTGCGTACTACGACCTCGTTGCCGGGGTCGCTGCCGCTCGGTGCAACGACACTGATTTTGACGATTTCAGGGCGGCCCTCACCGACGCCGGGGTAAGCGCATCCGCTCTGCTCAATGCTGCGGAGGAAAGGCTCGAGAGGCAGCGCAGTAAAAAGGGCGGTGGTTCATGAGCGCGGTTGTCGCTGCCGATTCCGGTGCCAACCCGGCAGTCCGCATCGCTGATCTCGGGATGGTCTATCCGGGTGGCGTACGTGCGCTCGAAGGAGTGAATCTGGAGGTAGGGGAGGGCGAGTTTCTGGCCATCCTCGGCCTCTCCGGGTCCGGCAAATCGACTCTGTTGCGCTGCATCAACCGCCTCATTGATCCTACCGAGGGCAAGGTGTGGATCTTCGGGCAGGAGATTACCGCACTCTCCGGTGGCGAGCTCCGTCGTCTACGCCGTCAGGTGGCTATGATCTTCCAACAGTTCAACCTGGTCCGCCGACAGACGGTGCTGACAAACGTGCTTTCGGGCAGCCTCGGTCGCAGTCGGCTGTTACCGAGCTTGGTGCTTTCATTCGCGCAGAGCGAACGTGACCGGGCCGCTCAGAATCTCGAGAGAGTCGGTCTCGGAGACCGTGCCGGCAGCAGAGCTGATGCGCTCTCCGGCGGCCAGCAGCAGAGAGTCGCGGTGGCGCGGGCGTTGATGCAAGAGCCTCGTTTGATCCTCGCCGACGAACCGGTAGCTTCCCTCGATCCAGCGTTGCGGCACTCGGTCATGCGCCACATCGAAGCCCTCAACCGAGAGGAAGGGCTGACGGTGATCTGCTCGTTGCACGACATCGATCTGGTGGAACGTTACGCGACGAAACTGGTTGCGCTGCGTGACGGCCAGGTGGTGTGGAAGGGGCTGCCGGGGGACTTTGATCGAGGGACTTTCAAAGAGATATACGGCGAGGACGCTGAACCTGCCTCGAATACGGGCTTCTGATGGTTGCCGCGACGAATTACACCGGGGAAAGCAGGGGTTGGCGTAAGAACCTGGCCCAGCTGCAAGCGATCGGTATCGATGCGGTCCTGATCGCGATGGCTCTCCTGATGATGGAGCTCCTGATCGTCGCGTTTTCGGGCCGCCGCGGGCCGACTGGTCTACTCCTGTCCGCCGAGGAAATCCTCGATCTTCTGCACTATGCGTGGGCCGCTTTGGCCGGCCTTGCCCTGGCTGTCGTTTGGCAGCTCTTCTATCGGTGGTTGGGTGCGACGCCCGGAAGGGCCCTGGTCATTGGCGTCCCCGAGTGGGAGCGCGACCTGGAGTGGACCCACACCCTTCGAGGATGGTTCACGGCGGTCTTCATCCAACTCACATTCTTCGCCGGATGGCTCATCACCGAGCTCGACCTGGTGGCCTTCCTGACCAAATTCAGCAAGGCGAGAGACATTGTTTACGGGCTTGCACACCCATCCGCGAGCGTCCTTCACGAGGGCCTCGTGCTGCTCGTCCAGACGATTTTTCTCGCGTTCATGGCGACTGCTTTCGCTATCCCTGTGGCTTTCGTGCTTGCGTTTCCCTCGGCCCGCAACCTGACCCGCGGTTCTGCTGCAGCCCGCATCGCATATACGGTTGCGCGCACCTTTATGAACTTCGTGCGCGCGGTTGAGCCGCTGGTCTGGGCGTTGATCTTCATCTCCTGGGTCGGCATTGGCCCATTTGCCGGGGTGCTCGCCCTCTGGGTGCATTCGGTGGCTGCTTTGACCAAGCTCTACTCCGAACAGATCGAATCGATCGACGACGGCCCGATGGACGCGATCAAGGCCACCGGCGCGGGCACCCTCCAGGTGCTCCGCTACGGCGTCGTGCCTCAGGTGATCCCGCCGTTTCTCTCTTTCACAATCTACCGCTGGGACATCAACGTTCGAATGTCCACCATCATCGGGTTCGTCGGTGGCGGCGGTATCGGCTACATCCTCAAACCGAGGGTGGATCTCGGGGAGTGGGGCGAGGTCGGAACGCTTGTCCTGCTGATCGCGGGTACAGTGTGGCTCATGGACATTATCTCGGCAAAAATCCGGGAGCGCATCGTCTAGGTCACCCGCTCCAATTAAGAGCTTCAGACATTGGCGTCTCTCTGCGTTATCAACGGTTTGTGATGGGGATGTGTAGGGTAGCCGGTAAGGTTCAATCGGTTGTTGCTTGGATTGCTGGCGCGTTTTTAGACGATATCGCGAGTCGCATCAGCTTTGGAACCGCAAAGACGCAAAGACCGCAAAGAAGGTCCTTTGTGTATCTTCGCGCTCTTGGCGTCTTCGCGGTAACAACGTTGACCAAGCGAGTCTGACCATCGCAGATTAGAAGTCGTAATACCAGGCGATGGCGAACCAGGTTTCTTTCTCCCACAGAAACTGGCCCAGGACCGAGCGGCCGGTTCCGTACTCGAGAGCGACACGGTAGACCGAACTCCGATCGCCCACCGGGACCCAATAACCGGCCTGTACGGTCAGTCTGGTACTCCAATCGGTCTCCTCGAACGTACGAAGATCGATGGCCGCGAAGTGGGAAGCACGCCCTTTCCAGAATTTGACCTCGCTGACGTATTGCACTCCGAGCTGCAAACGGCTTGTGACCGAACCCGCCAGGCCGTTGCCAACGCCGACCTCAGCATAGCCCGTAACATGCGGCCGAAATCTCCAGGACACACCGAAGATACCCTCTTCCCGGGTGTAGTGGATCCGCTTGCGGCCGGTCCGTTCCGAGTACTCGTCACCGATATGCGACGAGTCGTGCTGGGAGCCGATCCGAAAGCCGAAGTTCGGCGTGATCATTCGATTCAGGTAGAGCCCGTAGAAACCGTCCCAACCGGTGTTGTCCCAGCTCCAGGTGATATCAAACTGGCCCGCAAACCCGCCCTCGAAGCTCAGTTGCCATCCTTTGTGGGGCTCCCCCTCGGGGTGCCAGCGGCGGATGGCGAAGCTGCCGCCGAGACGGAGACCGAACCGTTGCGCACCGGTCTCCGGGATTTCGGTGTCGGCCAGCCACTGGAGGGTGAGGGCGTTCTGGGGGCGCAGCGGATCCGCGATATAGCCTGGGTAGAAATCGTTGGCCGGGAACCAAACACCGACCTTCTTTTTTTTGTCATCGGCGTCGGCTTCATCCTGATCGGCAGCAATCGCCGCCGACGACAAAAAAAGGAAAACGAGGAAAATAACGAGTGATCGGATCGATACCGAATGCCGCATGGCCCGGAAGTGTAACGCAGTTCCGCCTTTCATCGGTCCATTCGAGCAGAGATCCGCTTCAGTCAGTGTGACTCTCCGCTGTACTTCTCTCCGGCCTCGATCGCAACCTGGAGCCAGTTCTGCGGCGGTGGCAGGGGACAGGTGGCATAGGGGGTGAACGCGCACGGTGGATTGTATGCAAGGTTGAAATCGAGGACGGTCTTGCCGTTCTCCCCGGCCGCGGATGCGTAGAGAAACCGGCCCGCGCCGTAGGTCGTTTCTGCGCTGGTGGCGTCACGGAAGATCAGAAAATAATTCTCGTTCTCGGGTCCGCTGAGGAAAGGTTCCAACGAGTACTCGACTCCGTCGATCGCGAAGTGAAGGACACCCGGCGCGATGTACTCGGAGTCCTGCCCGAGGACGGTTGGGACTGCCACCTCTTTTGGAGCCTCATAGGCCTCGAGCCGCGCCTCGACCCGGAAGGATTCGAGGATCGGAAAATGTTCGATGCCGGAGAAGGCAGTCCGCGTGGGTGCCTCGGGGTCTTTGACTCGCGCCGCCAGGCGACCCTCGCGTTCGATGATGTAGAACTGGATGCGTCCAGCGGTAATGACGTCGGGTTTGCCGGCTGCATCGGTTTTCAACGACGCTTCCGTCAAGGGTTCGCCGTTGATGTTGACGCCCTCCGTCCCGTTCGCCATTGCACTGACGGAACCGTCAGCGCCGAGAAACAGCCGACCCGCGACGGTCGGGATGCCCGAATCCGGGAGTACGACCGCGTTGTCCTCACCCGAACCGAAAAGGTTCTCACCCGGTTCGAGCCAGTACAGCCCTGTCAGCGTGAGCCAGCCGTCGTCCGCGGTCAGCCGCGCGAGCCGCCCGCTCCGCCACTCCTCGACCTCGGCGGCGTACGTCGCGTCGATCGGGGGTGGCGCCTCGGTGCAGGCAGTCAGGCTGAGGAGCAGGATGATACCGATTGAAAATCGCAAGGAGCGGAAGATCGCGTTTTTCATCGGGGTGTTGTAGCACAGATGCCCACCCACCCGAAGAAACCTAATTTTGGATTCACGGATTGACGAACTTCTGCATCCTGGATCCTGGATCTTGCATCCTGCATCGAGAATCGAGTATCGAGTATCGAATGCCGGTTATCGTGTATCATGAGAACGATTCTCGAAGACATCTGGGCAGAATGAAACTCGAAAAAGGCACCATCCTCGGTTCGTACTCGATCCGCGAGCTCCTCGGCTCCGGCGGGATGGGTGAGGTCTATCGAGCCACGGATAGGCGTCTCAAACGTGATGTGGCGGTCAAGGTGCTCCGCGAGCGGCTGGCCGAGGATTCCGACGCCCTGGCACGATTCGAGCGCGAAGCCCAGAGCATTGCTGCGCTTTCGCACCCGAACATCCTTGCGGTCCACGATGTTGGCACCGCGGAAGGCGTCTCCTATGTGGTGATGGAACTCCTGGAGGGCGAAAGCCTGCGGGCGAGAATGGAGCGAACGAATCTTTCGACCCTGAAGGCGGTCGAAATCGCCCGCCAGATAGCGAGCGGATTGGTCGCGGCCCACGACAAAGGCATCGTACATCGTGACCTCAAACCGGAGAATATTTTCCTGACGCGGGAAGGGCTCGTCAAAATCCTCGACTTCGGTCTTGCCAAGCAGAATGTTGTCCCGTTCTCGCACGACTCAGAAACAGAGTCGGTGAACCTGGGGCATGCCCAGCCCGGGGCGGTGGTAGGAACACTCGCCTACATGTCACCGGAGCAGGTTCGCGGCCGGCCGGTGGACCAAGGTACCGACGTCTTTTCCTTCGGCGTTGTTCTCTACGAGATGCTTACCGGCGAAAAGCCGTATCAGGGGGAAAGTAAAGCCGACGTTATCGGTGCGATTCTAAAGGAGGAACCTCGCGATATTTCGGAAATTGACGATTCGGTTCCCTTCACGCTGCGCCGAATCGTCAACCGGTGCCTCGAAAAAAACCTCCACGACCGCTTCCAGACCGCACGCGATCTGGCATTCGCCTTGGAAACCGTTGCCGATGGAGATAGCGGACCACAGATGATGAGCGCAAATGAGAGTCGGGCGGGGCGGGATGAGACCTCATCTTCGGTGGCAGTCATTCCCTTCACCAACATGAGTCCGGACCCTGAGCAGGAGTACTTCTGCGAAGGGATGGCCGAGGAGATCATCAACTCGCTTGCCGGCGTGGCCGGGCTTCGAGTCGCCGCGCGCAGCTCGGCCTTCCAGTTCAGCTCCAAATCGCACGATGCCCGCGAGGTCGGTGCAGCGCTGAACGTGAAAACGGTGCTCGAGGGCAGTGTTCGCACGGCCGGCAGGCGCGTGCGCGTCACGGTTCAGCTGATTGACGCCGAAAACGGGTTCCAGCTCTGGTCAGACCGTTACGACCGGGAGATGGACGACATTTTCGCCCTTCAGGACGAGATCTCGGAGCACGTTGTCGATGCGCTCAAAGTGAGGCTCGGGACCCAGGCGAAGGAAGAGATGAAGCGTCCGACGGCATCGGTCGAGGCATACCAGCTCTACCTCAAAGGCCTTCACAATTGGTACAAACGTGAGACGGGGTCATTACAGAAGGCTGCGGATTTCTTCGAGCAGGCCGTTGCGGTTGATCCCGATTACGCGCTGGCCCATGCCGGGTTGGTCACAAGCTACTGCAGTCTGGCGTTCTACGGAATGGAATTGTCCAAAGCCAGGGCCAGGGCAAGCGCGGCGGCGGAACGAGCAGCCGCTTTGGCGCCTGGCGTCGCAGAGGTACATGCGGCTCTCGGATTGTACGCAGCCTGGTTGGCCTTCGACTGGGAAACGGCGGAAAGGGAATTGAGAGCGGCGGTCGAGGCCAACCCCTCCTACGCGCTGGCCTATATCTGGTACAGCATGTTGCTCGCGACTCTATCCCGGCATGATGAGGCGATAGTGCTGGCGGGCCATGCCCAAGAGGTCGATCCGCTGTCGCCGTACGCCAATACTGCTCTCGGTCTGGCACAGGTCCAGGCGGGGCGCAGAAATGAAGCGCTTCCGGCGCTGGAAGAAGCCATCAGTATCGATGGCGACAATCTCTTCAGCTTGTGGGTGCTCGGTTCAACTTATGGCGCGCTGGGCCGATACGGAGAAGCCGTGGCGGTTCTGGAAAAGGCGGTGACGCTGTCGGGCCGAGGCTCCTACTATTTGAGTTGGTTGGGTTGGGCGTATGGAGTTGCAGGGAGGAAACCGGAGGCTGAGAGGATTCTCGATGAACTCGTGGCGGGATCATCGAACGAGGACATCCAGCCTTTTTTTCTGATGCAGGTTTACAGCGGTATCGGCGACTTGGATTCGGCATTTGAGTGGCTCGAAAAATCGGTGGTCCGTGGTGATCCTGCCGCCAGTTTTATCGGTTTTCCTCCTATGGACAGCCTGCGCCAAGATCCGAGATTCGAAGGCATCCGAAGACGTCTCCGGCTCTAGCCGACCGCCCGGTAGCCAGTGGCCAGTAGCCAGTGCCGGTCCCGTCCTACATCCAGCATCACTGCTGTCCAACATTTGACGCGCGTTGCAGCTTCGGCGACACCGGTGCCACTTTCACAATTGTCATCCGTGCCCTGATGCCCCGAGCGCGCTGCTGACAATTGTGAAGGTGGCACCTGACACACCGAAGCGAGAAGCGCTCTGAATCGAGTATCGAGTATCAGAGCCCTTCCAGCGCCTCATCCAGGCGAGATTCAAACATCTCTCCCAACGCGCTCAGGGACTTCAAATCCGTTGGTTCATCGGGCAGGAGTGGGATCTCGATCACGGGATGAGAATCACCAACGAGGTCCCGAAGCTCCGCCACGGCATTGTGGTCCCTTCGGCCGAGCCATGCGAGCAGGCGATGGCCCTCACTAGGCTTCTTTAGATCGGTTTCGTCGAGGATCGGATGGACCCGGTTGATGACGATCGGCCCGAGGTTGTAGCCGGCCTCGGTCAGACGCCGCGCAAAAAATAGGGTGTCGGCGACCCGCCCTTCTCCGGGGCCACTGACCAGAACGAACATGGTTTCAGGAGAGCGCAGCAGATCGTGGACCTGGAGGGCGCGTTCGCGGAAACCTTCATAGAGGGGGGCGAAGGCGCGGAAGAAGTCGGCCATATCGCGCAACAGCTCGAGGCCGACCATGCGATCGAGGAAGCCCTCGACGTTGCGGCCGACGATGCCGAGTCTCGAGGTTGCCTTCAGCTTGCCCTCTTTGTCGAACCACGGTTTGAGCGCGATGCGTAACGCGCCACTGTCGAGGAAACCGACGATCCGCGCCGGCGCGCCGAGAAACTCGAGCGCCTGCCGAGTCGGCGGCGTGTCGAGGATGATGCGTTCGTGGTTGCCCTGGTGGGCGACCTCGAAGAGACGTTCCGACGCCATGTACTCGAGCACTCCCGCCAGGTTGGAGGAGAGCCGGTCATAGAAGCGGTTGGTGAGGATCCGCTGGCGCGCCTCCTCGTCCGGAGCGTAGCGGTCAATCAACCGGTCGAAAGTCCGCCGTGCGTCGAGCAGACTTGCGTGCAGCTCGCCCGTGGTGTCGGTCGTGACACGGGTTATGTTTTCGGCCGCTTCAAGCCCCACTCCAAGGGTGTCTTTGAGTCGCAGCGAGGGGTCGAATGTCATCACCAGGGTGTCGGCACCGGCAGCGGCTGAGCTCGCGGCCATGGCTGCGGCCAGTGTCGTCTTCCCGACCCCGCCGGAACCGACGACGATCACCAACGAGTGCTTACGGGGATCCATCGATATCCTCGAAAGCGTTGGTGAGGTGCTCGCCGACCACGCCTATCAACACCGGCCCGGCGTCGATCGGTTCGAGTGGAATCTCGGCGACCGGTCCATCAAATCCGGCGACCAGCCGGGCAAGCTCCGCCTCGTTGACCTGCCGCCGCCGGATCCACAGGCGGGTCGCGTCGTCGTCCTTGGCACTCGACCGTGGCGCCGGTGGGTAGACCGAGTTGACGACCACCAGCTCTGGCTGGCGGTCGAGCCGGGTCGACATGGCCTCGAGAAGCTCCAGTACTTCCTGTACCGGCATTTCCTCGGCGGTGGTGACGACAATCGAACCGAATCGATCCTTGTCGGCAAGGAAGGCTGCGATTTCAGCCGCCATTTTGCCGATCGGACCGCTCGAGATGACCTCCGAGACCAGCTGCGGCGCCGCCATCCAGGCGACACCGTGACCCGATGCAGGGGCGTCGAGAATGACCACGTCGGGTTGCCGAAGCTCTTTCGGCCCGTACCCTTCGACCATCCGCAGCGCGCGCCCGAAGACCGCAGTTTGTTTGAGACCGGGTGCCCCCTCGGTGAAGTGGAGGTGGACCGGGCTTGCCAGAACCTTGCGCACAAGTGCGCCGACCTTCAGTTTTTCACGCACCAGATCATCGAGCAGTTGGCGGGGATCGATGTGCTGAAGCCAGAGATTGGAGGCGGCCTCGACGATCTCGCCGCCCGAAGGTGGCGTGTCGAGGAGTTGATGGAGGTTTTCGCGGGGGTCGACCTCGATCAGCAGCACCTTGCGGCCACGGTTCGCAAGGTGAACTCCGAGTGCGGCCGTGACGGTGCTTTTGCCGACGCCGCCCTTGCCGGTCACCACCAGCAGTTGGAGTTCGTCGAGTCGCGCAATGACGTTGGTCTGATCGGTGCCCATTAAATCGCCCGGGAGCTTAGCATGTGAGAAGGGCGGATCTTCTCTCGACACTGAACTTGTTCAGGGCGTCGCGCCGTTCATCAACCGTTTCTAATCTAGCTGAGGAGGGCGGCATATATACCGTCCCTACCGGTGGTCTTTGTGGTGCGGCCGTCGCGGCTGCACTTCTTCGATAGCGGTGGAATCGTGCAGGCGAGACGCCTGCACCACAAATCCCACCGCTCGCTGAAATCAAGGGCGGCGAAAGACGACTTCCGCGAGGCCGTGGCGTTCGGGAGGGCCATCGCCGTGCCGGTGTTCGGGTCCAAGTCCTTCCCAGGAGTACACCACCTCGAGACCGGGGAACAGCCCCACCAACTCACCTGGTTTGACGTACGTGCGAACGAGTCCGTCGAGGGAACAGAATGAGTTCTCTTCCTCCTCCGACCACTCAGATTGATGGCGCTCGAACCCCGGGTCCCAGGTGCCGAATGCCATGATGAACAACAAGCCGTTTTGAGACAAATTATTCTCGATCATTGCCACCAGGGCCTTGACCTGCGCTCGATTCAGATCGGGGATCAGACCAAAGACCAGGATTGCGCCATATCCGTCGGCCTTCGGTTGGAGATCCTCGAATCCGCCGTGAATAGTGCGGATCGGTAGGCCTTCCTTTCCCGCCACGGCTTTCACTTCGCGAACGGCCTCTACGGATGGGTCGAGTGCGTGGACGTCGATCTTTCTGCGCGCCAGAAAAATGCTGTTGCGCCCTTGGCCGCAGCCGATGTCGAGCGCTGTGGTGGAGGGATCGATGAGGTCTACGTGCTCAACCAACACAGGGGTCGGTGCGGATCCAAAGACGTTGGGCGTGCTCCGGTAGTGTTCGTCGTATCGGTCCATGATCCAAAGAGTATCAATTGCGGGAATTGATGACACTGTGTCTCATGTTTGGTAATAACGAATGGCATTTTTGGCGCCATGGAGGAGCTGAATGCAACGTTCCGACGACAACCCGTTCAAAATCTCGGCAACCCCGGAGCCCGAGCACGGCTACGGACAGCCGATAACAAACAGCGATTGGAGCGCGGACCCGATCGATCGGATTCGATCGATGGTGGATTCGTCCGAAATCTTCCTACTGATTAAAGGCACGCCCCGGCGGCCCCAGTGTGGGTTTTCGGCGAACACCGTGGCGATCATTGAAACCCTCGGCGTTTCATACCAGACGTTTGACATCTTGTCGGATGAATCGATCCGCGCCGCAGCCAAGGACTTTTCCGCCTGGCCGACCTTTCCACAGGTCTATCACAAGGGCGAGTTCATCGGTGGCAACGACATTTTGATGGAAATGTATGACGCCGGGGAGCTCCGAGAATTGGTGTCGGGGAGCGGAGCATGACGGATGTAACGGCCCTCGATGCAATATCCCTGGTGAGGATCACAGAGAAGGCGAAGGCCGAGATTCGCGCAATATTCGAGCGCGAAGAGAAGGAAGGCGATGTGGGACTGAGGTTGGGAGTCATCGGTGGGGGTTGCTCCGGCCTCTCCTACCAGATGGAGTTCTCCCAACGCCGGCCCGATGACACGGTGATCGAGTGTGGAGAATTCAACGTCATCCTCGATCCCAAATCGACGATCTATCTCAAGGGGATCACCCTCGATTTCCAGGACGGGCTCCAGGGTAAGGGCTTTGTGTTCGGCAACCCCAATGCCACCAACACCTGCGGTTGCGGTGAGTCGTTCAGCGTCTGAGTTGTTTCTATTCAGTGGCGGTCAAGCGCCTCTGATCGGTTGGACCCTGGTGGTAGTCGAGGGTCGCGACGCCGTGCGCTTCCTCCACAGCCAGCTAACCTCGGACGTCCAGAGCCTCGGTATGGGAGCCTCTCAGCAGACCGCGCTCCTCGACCGCGGAGGGCGGCTTCAGGCATTCGGTTTCCTGTTCCGACGCACTGACCGCATCGAACTTCTTCTTCCGAGCGAGATTGCTGCCCAAACCGTGCGGCGGCTCGAAGAGCACGTTATCGCCGACGATGTCACGCTGACCATCGTTGACACTCCACGGCTGCAGCTGGCGTTGGGGGCTGAAGCAGTGCTTCGCTTCGCCGGAGACGACGATCGCCGTTTTCCGATTGAGATATACGGCAGCCGAGGTTTCGTAACCTGGGACGCTGGTGAGCTCGACCTGCCGACCATAGGCGATGACGAGTTGGAGGCGGGAAGGGTGCTCTCGGGGCTTCCTCGCTGGGGCGATGAGGTGACCGAGGGCGTTTTGATTCACCAGACGGCTCTTATCGAAACCGCCGTCTCGATCGCCAAGGGCTGCTATCTCGGCCAGGAGACGGTGGCCAAGGTCATGAGTGGTCGGGGAGCGGCGCGGGCACCGGTGCTTCTCGAGGTCATCAACGGCGACACGACCGGCGAACTCCCAATTGGGAAAAAATTCGAGACTGATTTTGCCACAAGTAGTGGTTCGGTACTGTCGGCTGCAACCTGGGAGAACACTGTTTTCCTTCAGGCGATGCTGATTCGGGAGCTGCGGGTCCGGGACAGAGAGTTCGAGTGCCGTTTCGGAAATGGAACCACGCTGACGGTTCGGGTCCACTCTCTGCCGTTCCTCACGGTTCCCCAGCCGGAGGTGTGGGCGCGCCGAATCGAGCTGCGAGCAGTCGAAGAGTTCGCCGCCGATCGTGAGAACGAGGCAATCGAGCTCTACGAACGGGCTCTGGCGGTGTGCCCGTCGTACGCGGACGCCTATGAGGCGTTAGGTGTGATCTTTGGTCGACACGGCCGGTACGAAGAGGCCATTGAACTGATGCGACGCCTGCTCGAGGTCGATCCGATGTCGGTCATGGCCCATACGAACCTCTCGCTCTACTACAACCAGCTCGGGCGGATCGAGGATGCCGAGAGCGAGGCTGCCGAAGCAATGCGCGCGAAAATCCGGTGCGAACAGGACGAGAAGGAGTTGGCCGAAACGGCACAGAATCAGACCGCCTCGGCAGTCGCCGATCGCGAACGACGAGCCGAGATGTTTCGCCAGGTCCTCGAGCTCGACCCTGACGATCCCCTCGGCAACTTCGGTCTCGGCGAGTTGCTGGTGGAGGAGGGGAGCTTTGAGGAGGCCGTTAACCATCTCGAACGTGCGTTAGTGGCCGACCCCCGGTACTCGGCGGCGTTGCTCGCCCTCGGAAGGGCGCACGAGGGCGCAGAAGATCTGAATTTGGCGCACGAGACTTATCGTCGCGGCGTGGATATTGCTGCGGCCAGGGGCGACCTCGCGACGGCGAATAAAATGCAGGAGCGGTTGGCTGGGTTGGAAGCCCGATCCGCTGCGGACTGACGACCCGCCCGTGCCCGTGCCCGATTATCGCGCGACCTTGACCCTCCACGTTCCCTCGGGTCCGATACGAGTGAGTTCGCATTTCTGCCCGTTATCAAGCGCAACCCATAGACGGTAACGAACAGGATCACCGGCCTCAACAGTGGTCATCACGGCGCGGTCATTGATGTCGGCGATTTCATGGCGTTCATCACCGAAGACGACAGCAACGGGCATCTCCTCACCACGCCCTTCACTACGGCATTCGACCCGGGCGATCGTGGAGATGAGGTTCTTAACCATTGACGGCGGTCCAGTTCTTTCGGGCACGGGCACAGGCTCGGATTATTCCGACTTCTCGACCCAGACCTTCAAGATCTCCAAGGTCGCCATCACCGCGGCTCCCATCCATTCCAGCGACACCCACTCGCGGACCGAGTGGAAGTTCTGGCCGCCGGCCCAGACGTTTGGGGTCAACAGACCCATATAAGAAAGCCGCGCACCGTCGGTACCACCCCGGATCGCCTGTCTGATCGGCGTCACTCCGATGCGTTCCACCGCCTCGAGGGCGTAATCCAGAACCTTTGGATCCTCCCGGATCTTGTAAGACATGTTGCGGTAGGACTCATCAAACTCGACCGATATTTTGGCTTTCGGGAACCGCTCCCCGACCTTTGCGATCACCTCCTTGAGGTGGTCTTCGCGCTCGTTCAACTTTTCGACGGAAAAAGCGCGCACCAGGACCTTGAGATCGACCTTTGTGACGTCGCCCGAGGCAATGTAGGGGTGGAGATAGGGTTCCCGCTTTTCGGTTGTCTCCGGCAGCCACCGTTCGTCGATGGCCTCGATGATCGCTGCCGTCACCCGCAGGGCATTGACCAGCTTGTCCTTGGCGTAGCCGGGGTGTACATCGTGGCCGATGACGGTGACGTTGGCGGTGTCGGCCGAGAATGTCTCGTCCTCGATTTCGCCAAGGTCCGAGCCGTCGAGTGTGTAGGCGTAGTCGGCGCCAAAGCCTTCGACATCGAAGTGCTCGGTGCCCCGGCCAACCTCCTCGTCGGTTGTGAACGCGATCCGGATAGGACCGTGCAAGAACTCCGGATTATCCTTGATGCACTCGATGGCCGTCATGATCTCGGCCACACCCGCCTTGTCATCGGCACCAAGGAGGGTCGTGCCGTCTGTGTGGATGATTTTGTGCCCCACACACTTCCCGAGGTTCGGATTATCTTCTTTCTTGAGGACCTGCTCATCGTTGAGCCGGATGTCGTCGCCTTCGTAGGACTCGATGATCTGTGGCTTGACATCCTTACCGGAGGTTCCGAAATAGGTGTCGACGTGGGCGATGAGACCGATGGTCGGCGTCTTTCCTGCAGCTGGGTGGTCGGCCGGTAGATTGCCGGGGACAGTTGCGAAGACATAACCCCACTCGTTCATCTCGGCATCTTCGCAGCCAAGCTCCTTGAGCTCATCCACAAGCATCCGCGAAAGATCTTTCTGCTTCTCGGTTGTCGGGCTTGACTCCGAGGCCTCATCTGATCTCGTGTCCACTTTGACGTAGCGCAGGAAACGGTCAAGAAGCTGTTGGCGGTATTTCGGTTCGAGGGTTGCGGTCACAGGGCACCTCCTGGTCGGTTTCGGTTGGCAAGTCTACCTCGGATTTCGCCGGACTCAAATTCACTTCGAAGGCCGTGGCGGCAATTTGCCAAAGCGGTAGCTGACTCCGAAGGTCGCGAAGATTCCTCTGCTCTGATCGACGATCGGGCTGTCGACGATCTCGTTGTCGAGTCTCTGGATTCGAATCAACCCCACCAGCCGGATGCGCATGTTGATGAAAAAGTAGCCGAAAAGCGAGCTGCGGAAGTTGACGACCGAGTGGCCCTCAAAGGGAGGACGCCCGGGACGCGCTTCCTCTTCAGTGACACCGTAGTAGTAATCGATGAAGTTGCTGCTCTGCCAGACAACTCCGATCGACGGGGTGAATCCCCACTGGTATCCGTTGAATGTCCAGGTGCGCGAAAAATCTGTAGACGCCTGTTGACCGTACGAGCGGCCGAGGAGATCGGTGTAGGCGCCGGTGCTCAGACGGAATTTCCCGGGTTTCCAGACGAAAACGAACCCGCCCTCGATCGAGGATCTTCGCTTGTTCATGCCTTCGAGATATGGTGAATCGTCAGGATCGAGGCCGTTGAAGACGATACCGGCCCGGGCATCGAGGGCGAACTTCTCATTGTCGAAAAATTTGTACCCCGCCTGAATCCCCTGTACGTAGAGCTTCTGGTACGAGATATCGATGAGCGGCGCCACCATCTGCGAGTTTTCCGCCCCGACGTACGGGCGCGGAGAAGAAAACGCGCCGATACCGAGAGACCACTGGACCTTTGACGGCCCCTGCGGGGTGGGCGCAGCCTCGGCCGATTCATCCTGCGCAAAAAGCGGGGCGCAAGAGAAAAGAACCAGTGTCGAAAGTAAAACGACCTTCTTCATGTGCCTTCCTTCAGCAGCGATAGACCGTCGTCCTGACGGTAACAATACCAGGGACGTGTTGAAGATTTGACACTGCAGTAACCATCCAGAATTGACCTCGCGGTGTTGTCCGTCCATAGTAGAGATGCCGTCTCGGGATGGAAGAACTTCCTCCAGACTCTCCGGGCGGTCAAGATCGGAGGATCTGAAGTGAAGATCGGAATGTGGACGATGACCGCGAGCATCCTACTGTCGATGGCGGCGGTGGCGTGCGCCCAGGGACCAGCGAACGCCGATGATCCCGCGGTGGCAAAAATTGGCGACGAGGTGATCACGGCGTCTGAACTCGAGACCCTGACCGGATCATCCCTGGTAGCCCTCCGGCAACAGATTTACGAAACTCAGGTCAGCAAGCTCGAGGCCGAGATCTTCCAGCGGCTTGTTCAGCAGGCAGCGGCCGCTGAAGGTTTGACTGAGGGCGAATACCTCAGGAAACGCATCGACGAGATGGTGGGTGAACCGGACGAGGGAGAGATCGTCAAGCTGATGACTCAGTATCGTTCGCAGCTTTCCGATGACGACCTACAGGCCCGTGCTCAGATCGTCCAGGCTCTCAAGCAGCGCGAAAAACAGCAGCTTTCCCAGGATCTCCGAACGGTGCTCTTCGCAGAGGGAGGAGTCGAAATTCTGCTCGTGCCGCCTCGAGTCGAAGTCGCCGTCGCAGATGGCACTCCGGCCAGGGGACCGGCAGATGCTCCGATCGTGCTGATCGAATACACCGATTTTCAGTGCCCGTTCTGCACCCGGGTGCAGCCGGTCCTGGACGCGCTCATGAAACGTTATGACGGCCAGATTCGGCACGTCTTCAAAAACCTGCCGTTGCCGATGCACGCGGAAGCACAGCTCGCAGGTGTGGCCTCTCTCTGCGCACGGGACCAGGGCAAATTCTGGGAGTACCACGATTGGCTCTTTGCCAACCAGAGGACCATGAACCGCGATTCCATGGTTGCGAAAGCGGGCGATTTCGAGATGGATGTCGAAGTCTTCACCGAATGTATCGATGGAGGGACCTACGTCGCAACGGTGCGGGCCGATATGGCAGAGGCAAACAGTTTCGGCATTACCGGTACCCCTGGATTCCTCATTAACGGCCGCGTTCTCAGCGGAGCGCAACCGATCGAGGATTTTGAGGCGATCATCGACAACGAGCTCGAACGAAAGGGCATCGATATCCCTCCGAAACAGGCAGAGCAGGCCACGAATTAGGAATTAGGAATTCGGAATTCGGAATTAGGAATGTCGCACACCCCCAGGGACGTGTGTGCGATACTCGAGCCCCGGAGGGGCGACAGATATTTAGCCTGGGGCGTGAGCCCCAGGAAACGAAATCCCAAATAATCACCAGCCCCGGAGCGGCGACAGATGCCTGTTGAGCGAACCGATAGGAAGTGGGGTGGGTGGCCGAGAATTCCGAATTCCTAATTCCGAATTCAGAATTCCTAATTCCTCATTCCTAATTCCTCATTCAGTCGAGGTCAATATCCCTGATCGGCTTCGACCCGTCGTCCTTCTTTTTCGTCTCGTCGAAGAGCTCATTGAACCGATCATCCATGAGGCGACTCTTGTCCTTTTCCCGGCGCATGGCTTCCTCCATTCGATCGGCAGCGCGCGCCTTATCGCGGTTCAGCTGCTGCAACCGCTCGTCAAAGTCCACCTTGTCGTGGAGGTGAACGGGAGGTTCGTGTGAGACCACCAACTCGGCCTCGGTGTCTACCTGGATCTTCGAGCCGCAATGGGGGCATTCGATTTTGAGCCTTTCAGTCATGATCCACCCACTTTCTTGATCAACTGATTCGCGGCAACCAGAACCGGGTCCCAGACGGATGCAAAGGGTGGCGCATAGACCAGGTCGAGGCTCTGCAAGTCGGCCACCGTCATATGTCCTGCAAGAGCCGTCGCAAGTATATTGACTCGAAGCGCGGCTCCTTCCAGACCCACAAACTCACCCCCGAGAAGGAGCCCTGTTTCTCGATCGGCAACCAGTCTCACCTGGACCGGCACTCCGTTGGGGTAACCGTGGGCCCGTGACCGCTGACGGATAGTCACCGCAACCGGATCGAATCCTTCCTCCTTGGCTTGTTCCTCGCTGAGGCCCGACCGCGCGACCTCGAGATCGAAGACCACAAATCCAGCAGTGCCGACGACCCCCGGGAATCGCTGACCCAACCCGAGGACGTTGGCGCCGGCGATGCGTCCCTGTTTGTTTGCGGTTGTTCCAAGCGGGATCCAGGCGTTGCGCCGCAGCACCCTGTGGTAAGCCTCGGTGCAGTCTCCGGCTGACCAAACGGCCTCGTGAGAAGTTTGTTGCTGCTGGTTGACCCAGATTGCCCCGGTGTCTCCGATTCGTAGCCCTCCGTTGATCGCGAGTTCGACATTGGGCCGGACACCCGCGGCCACCACGACGAGATCAGCATCAAAGCGTCCGTCTTCGATGAGCACCGCCGCCACCCGACCGCCAGACCCGGCTTCGGCCGCTTTGACGGCGGCGCCGGTGTGGAATTTGACGCCGTGATTGTCCAGTGTTTCAGCGACCACGTTCACGGTATCCTCGTGCCACCCCGGCAACAACTGGGGCAGCTTTTCGAGCACCGTGACCGAGAGGCCGCGTTCGGTCAGGACGTGGGCCATCTCCATACCGATATAGCCGGCGCCAACGATAACCGCGTTCTTCGGGTCATCATTCAGTATTTCCTTGATGGCGGCGCCGTCGTCGAGATTTCGAAGCACCTCGACCCCCGGCAGGTCGAAACCGTCGAGGGGCAGACGAATGGCCCGTGCGCCAGTTGCGATCACGAGAGCGTCAAACGGCTCCTGGCGGTTGGCGCCGCTGTCGAGGTCGACGACCGTCAATGTCCGGCGATCGAGGTCGAGTTCCTTGACGTCGTGCTGGAGCCTGAGGTCGATCCCGCGCTTTTTCCGCGCATGCTCCGCGGTGAGTACGACCAGGTCCTCGATCTCCCGCTCGGGATCTTCGATGTTGTATGGCATGCCGCAGGCGCCGTAGGAGATGTAGTTACCGCGCTCGAAAACAGTGACTCTTGTTTTGGGATTTCGGCGACGAATCTGACTCGCTGCACTCATTCCAGCAGCGACGCCACCCACCACCAGCACTCGGTCGGGGACTTTCACGGCAGCCTCCGCTTTTGCGATCTGGCGCGACCGGAGATCTCGCAGCCGCGTCGGGATTTACAAGTTTATACCTGCCGTTGTAAGAGAGCCAGGACGGTGGTGATATTCTGCGCGCTGAACAAGACTCAAGGGAGGAAGGAATGGCTGCTCGTTACATGTCAGTATTGGTGCTGTTGCTGGCGATGCTGTTCGCTGCGGCCTGCGAGAACACGGAACCCTCCTCTGAGGAACGGCTCGAGGTCGAGACCGCAGTGACGGGATACCTCGAAGCCCTGGCCGACGCCTACTCAACCTTGGACGTCAGCGTCCTCGAGGACCACGCCAGTCCTAATGAGATCGCCCACGTCAAAAAGCTGCTCACCGAGCTGTTGCAGAAGACCGGAGACCGGATCGACGCTGACCTGATTAATTTCGATATCCAGTCGATGAGCGTGTTTCGTTCGATCAACGCCACTGTCCGCCTGTGGGAGGTTTGGGACATCACCCGTGTCGGCGCTGCTGACGGGATCGAAAAGGGACACACCACGTCGATTCAGCACACCATTATCCAGATGCGACTGATCGACGGTGCATGGATCTGCGTCGGTCGATCCATCATGAGTCAGGAGACCCCGATACCTGACGAAGAGCCGTCCCCGACGGTGGATCCGGCTTGAGCCGCTTGCCCGTCGTCGTGGTAGTGGGCCGGCCCAACGTCGGCAAGTCCACTCTCTTCAACCGGCTGACCCGCAGCCGTCGGGCGCTGGTGCATGACCTGCCCGGGGTGACGAGGGACCGTATCTTCGGCGAAGCGGAACGACTCGGCGGTGGAATGGTGACGTTGGTCGACACCGGCGGCCTGCTGATGGAGGACGAGGACACCTTCGTGCCGCTGATCAGAGGACAGGCGGAGTCTGCGATCCGCGAGGGAGACGTGGTCATTTTCCTCCTCGATGGAGAGGCCGGTCCGATACCGGAAGATCGCGAGATCTCGGAATACCTGCGCGCACTCGGGGTGCCGGTTGTCCCGGTCGTCAACAAGGGCGATCGTAAGGGAGTCGACCTGCAGGCGCTCGAGTTCCACAGCCTTGGCCTCGGCGAGCCTGTGCTGATCTCAGCCGAGCACGGCACCGGCATGGACCTCTTGTGGGATGCGCTGGACCTCCACCTGCCGCCGGTTGGCGAGGCCGAGGAAATTGAAGCAGAGAATCGCGATCAGATCCCGGTGGCGGTGATCGGCCGGCCCAACGTCGGTAAATCTTCCTTGATCAATTGCCTGCTCGGTGATGAACGGTTGCTGGTGACCGAGATCTCGGGGACCACCCGCGATGCAATCGACACGATCCTCGAGAAGGACGGCGTTCATTATCAGTTCGTTGATACTGCCGGAATCCGCCGCAAAGGTAAGACCGATCGCGGCCCCGAGGTGCTGTCGGTGGTGATGGCTCGGCGCTACCTCGAGCGTGCCGATTTGTGCCTGGTCGTGGTGGATGCCGACGAGGGGATCACCAACCAGGATGCTCACGTTGCGGGCTATGCCTGGGAAGCGGGCCGGGCGGTGATCCTGGTCATCAACAAGTGGGATCTCGTCAAAGATCACGGACTCGGCCGCGAAAGGCTCGAAGACCAGGCAAGCCAGCTCCTCAAGTTCATGAGGCACTCGCCGCGAATTTACCTATCCGCGCTCAACGGAAAGGGCGTTCACAGGCTGTTCCCAGCCATGCAAAACCTCCACCAGGCCTATCGTCGGCGGACTTCGACCACCGATCTCAACCGGATCCTCAGTGAAGCGTGGGAATCGCGCCCTCCAGCGATGTCTGGAAAGAGGGCGCCGAGGCTCTACTACTGCTCTCAGGTTCGCCATTCTCCACCGCACTTTGTTCTTTTTACAAACCTTCCCAAGGACCCGCATTTCTCCTATATGCGGTACCTTGAAAACGTCCTCCGCAAAGCCCTTGGTTTGGATGGAGTCCCATTCCGGGTTATCATCAGGGGACGCGACAGATAGCTTCTAGCTGAAGGAATTCCATGGTTTTCTTCAATTACGCTTTGCGTAAGCTCAACGCGAAGATCGTGTATTACGGGCCCGGATTGTGTGGCAAGACCACCAATCTGATGTGGATCCACGATAATTTTGAAGGTGGCGACCGCGGCAAGATGATCTCGCTCGCCACCGAGGGCGACCGGACCATTTTCTTCGATCTCCTGCCCCTTGAGATCGGTGCGATCCGGGGCATGGACGTCACCTTGCAGCTCTACACGGTGCCCGGCCAGGTTCATTACAACTCGACCCGGCAATTGGTCCTTCGTGGTGCTGACGGTGTGGTTTTTGTCGCCGATTCGCAGCGCGCCATGCAAGGGTCGAACACCGACAGCTTCAAGAACCTCCAGGAAAACCTTCTCTTGCAGGGTATATCCCTCGACGGGTTTCCCCATATTCTTCAGTTCAACAAGCGAGACCTTCGCGATGTCGTCTCCATCGAGGAATTGAATGACGACCTCAACCACTACTCCGTGCCGATCTTCGAGGCCACGGCGACCGATGGCGTTGGTGTTCAGGAGACTCTTGAAGGCATCGTCAAGCTGGTGATGCGAAATCTTCGCCAGCGCTACGAAGGTGCGACCACTGGCGCCAGGACCCCGGGGCTCGAGGATTCGCAGGTCAGCATTCCGAATGCGCTGTCGACCCCGCCCGCGAGTCCGACTGAGGTGCCGGCGCCCGAACCGATCTCGGTAAGAGAACCGCCGCCGCCAGTGGAACCGATAACACCTCCTGAACCGGAACCCGTGTTCGATCCGGAGCCTCCGCCGGTGGAGCCGATCGCTCCTCCCGATCCGCCACCTGTAGATCCGGTAGTTCCTCCCGATCCGCCACCTGTAGAACCGGTAATACCTCCCGACCCGCTGCCTGTTGAACAGGTTATTCCTCCTGATTCGCTGCCCGTGGAACCAATCGAACCTCCGGATACGTTGGCGCCGGAAGAGCCCGCCCCGATCGAGTCGCCGGCAGCGGTTGCCTTTGGTGACGCCGATCCGGCGGAGACGGTGGATTTCTCGAAGGTGATGGAGTCTGACCCGTTTGGTGGCCTGGGTGGTGGCTTCGAGGACGAAGTCAGCACCGCTGTCTACGACGTCAACGACGACTCCGCAATAGACTTTGAAGAGCTCAAGAGACTCGACGCAAAGAAGGCGCCGCCGGTGGCCCCGCCCGCACCGGAGGCCCCACCTCCGGCTGAGCCGCCTTCCGCGGATTCGTCTGAATTGAATATTGAAGATCTGGAGAGCGAGTTTTTACCGCCCGAGGCCCCAGCGGATTCGCCGGCGGCGTTTGACCTGGAATCAACCGACGCCGGACTCAAAACTCAACACGCGACCGTTCTCGAATCACACGACAGCATGGCCGCCTTCGATTTCAATGCGACGCCTCCGGACATGGATTCTGTTCCGGATTTCGAACTCGAAGAGCCGCAACCGGAACCGGTATCCGAGACCGCGCCCGAGCCCGAATTTGAACCCGAATTTCAGGAAGTCGAGGCCGTTGAGGAGCTGGTTCCAGAAGTGACCGAGTTCGAGCCTCCTCCAATTCCTGAACCGCCGCTTGAGGCGGAGGCACCCCCGGTTCTGGAAGAAGTTTCGCCAGTTGCAGCCGAGGCCGCCCCTGATTCCGTTCCACCTGGAACTCCGGCCGAGGGGGGATGTATATCGATCGAATCGAGGCTCCGAGCCCGTTTGCTCCGAACCCGGATGCTCCGGGCGGTTCCGCTGAGGCGCTCGAAGCGCTGGGCAAAATCGCGAAACTCGATCCGGTTATTGGGCCGGAAGAGATTGAGATCCCACCTGCCGCTGGAGTCGAGGAGATCGACGACGTAGTAGAGATCGTTGAGCCCGTCGAGACCGCCGAGTCCGCCGAGTCCGCTGAGCCTATCGAACCCCCGCCAGGCGCTTTCTTGGACGACGAGGCCGAGGCGCCGCCCATCATCGACGTCGTTGCCGAATTCGATGCTCCGCCTTTCGCCGATGATGAAGACACACTCGATGCTCCTCCCATTTTCGACATCGATGCCGGATTCGAGCCGCAGTCTGTCGCCGATTTCGAAGACGAAATCGCGGCAACGCCCGTTGCCGAAGTTGAAGAAGAACTCGAGGCTCCGCCCATTGTCGACATCGATGCCGAATTCGAGCCGCAGCCAGTTGCAGATTTCGAAGACGAAATCGCGGCGACGCCCGTTGCGGAAGTTAAAAAAGAACTCGAGGCTCCGCCTATTGACGACATCGATGCCGAATTCGAGCCGCAGCCCGTTGCAGCTTTTGAAGATGAAATCGCAGTAATGCCCGTTGCCGGAGTTGAAAAAGAGCTCGAGGCTCTGCCAACTTTCGACGTCGAAGCTGAACTCGAGGCACTGCCCGCCGCTAAGATCCCAGACGAGTTCGAAGCGCCTCCTGTCGCCGAAATCGATGCCGAATTCGAGGCGCCACCTATTGTCGATGCGGAAACCGAGGCTTTGCCGATTGTCGACATCGACGCCGAACTCGAGCCCTCGCCCGTCGCCGATTTAGATGCTGAACGCGAGGCTATGCCCGTCGTCGACGTCGAAACCGATCTCGAGGTTCCACCTGTTTCCGAAATCGAGGACGAGCTCGAAGAGCCGCAGGTCGTCGACATCGATGCGGAATCCGCGGCACCGTCAGTTGCCGATGTTGAGGACGACTTCGAGGCTCCGCCGATTGTCGAAGTCGAAGAAGAACTCGAGACAGCACAGGCTGAAGCCGGCGACGACAGCTTTGATATTCCACCCGAGACTGCTGTCGATGATGAAGACGAATTCCCTGCTGAAGCAATCGACGAAAGACTCTTTGAGGTAACCCCGGTCGTGCCGGTAGTGGTTGGGAGCGCCGACCCGTGGACCGAGGAAGAACTGTCCGGTGTGTACAACCTTGGCGAGGTGGAGAAGGCCGAGCAGGCCGCCGCCATCGAGGCTGCTGCGCCTCCTCGAGATGTCGAGGTGCGCGCCGAGGACAACCAGCTCCACCTGCGACTCCAGGGCACCGGCGCAATCGTCGAAAGTGGGCAGGTGCGGGCCCTCGATATTGAGGTTCCGGTGCCGGGCGCTTGGGTCGGCAACCGGCGCGTGACCCTTCAGCTGCGACTCACCTTGACACCGGACACGGAGTACGAAGATGACGGATCAGATAACTCTTCCTGACGACCAGGACCAGTTCAAGCTCAACGAGGTCTGCAAACTCGCCAACGTTCAGCCGTACATGCTCCGGTTCTGGGGAACCGAGTTCCCGCAGCTCGAGGCAGAAAAGAGCGGCACCGGCCAGCGACTTTACTCGAAGGACCAGGTCGAGCTGATTCTCGAGATCCGCCGTCTGCTTTTCGATGAAGGCCTCACCATCGCGGGCGCACGCAAAAAGGTCACAGCGATGGAAGGTGGGGGAGAGAAACCCACGGCAAAGGCAAAGAAAGAGGTCGAGGAAACCGTCGAGGTGGAGCCCGAAGAGAAGCCCAAGCCACCGAAAACAAGTAGCGCCCGTCGCAAGGCTCCAGGAAAACCCGCCGCCGCCAAGGTTGACAAAGAGACCCCGCCCGACGTACAACCACTGCTCGCGACGCTCAAGAATGTTCGCGATGAGGTCGAGAAGATCCTCGACGACCTCAAGGCAAATTAAGCTCTCAAGGTCGGGACGTAGCGCAGCCTGGTAGCGCACCTGAATGGGGTTCAGGGGGTCCGGAGTTCAAATCTCCGCGTCCCGACCATTATTCGCCGCCTTACGGCGGCGATTCCCGTTCCCGTGCCCGATGGGATGCCGCCACCGCATCCCTCGCGAGCGAGGGATTCCAATCGTGTGCCGATGACGTCGTGGATCCGAGCATCCTCGCCGTCATCGGCACACGCTCGAGCCGGCCAAGGCCGGCTGCGGTGGCCGGGGTGGGGGAGTCGAACTCCGGACTTTGTTAAGAGGGGGGTTGGCGTCATCTGGGAGCGTCTCGAAGGCCGCTCCCAGATAACGCCTCTCGGCGGAATCAGCGAGTGGCTGTAAGCTGCTCGCGTTGCGATCAACAACAGCCACTGATCGCTGCTTCTCGCCGAGTTCAGGGGGTCCGGAGTTCAAATCTCCGCGTCCCGACCATTATTCGCCACCGTCAGGTGGCGATTTCCGTTCCCAATCCCGATACCGAATAGCGCGTCCCATCAGCCACCACTGCCCACGTCGAACGTGGGCCCCGATCGCCGCCGATGACGCCGTGAATGCGAGCATCCCCGTCGTCATCGCCGACCGCTCGGCTCCGGCTGCGGTGGCGGTGGTGGCTGCGATGGCGAAGTAGGGGAGGGATGATCTCCGGACCTGGTACGGATGCCCGCGGGAAATGTCCTAATATGGTTTGTTAGCCAAATGTGAGATCAAGGAGGACAAGTTCATGGCTAGATCGAAGCGACTCACTTTTTACGCATTACTGATGGTTGTACTGATGCCCGGTCTGCTTCATGCGGGAGGAGTCAAGTTTGCATCGGGCAATCCTCTGGATATGGACGGCAACAGAATCAACAACCTCGGCTCACCTGTGGCGAACGACGATGCTGCTTCAAAGGAATATGTAGATCTGGAAGTCTCCGCGGCTACCGCCGCAGTCCGCACCCCGATCAGTGTATTGCCGTTTACGGTCAGTGTTTCAGGTTCCTATTATGTAACTGGAAACCTCGATGGCTCTGCCGGAGGAATTGTGATTTCTGCCTCTGATGTTTCTCTGGACCTGATGGGCTTCACACTGGACGGAGGCGGCGTTGCCGCGGGTCTCGGGATCGATCTCGGGTCTCAAGAAAACGTCACCATCATGAACGGCTCCATTCGGGACTTTGGCGCCTCAGGGATCTATAGCGCGACCGGCTCAAAACACGTCAAATTAATCGATTTGCAGTTGTTGGGGAATGGCTGGTCAAACGATTTCCCAGGTATTAATCTGCGGGGCCACAACGCGCTTATTCTGCGCTGCTCAGCTGTAGACGGCGGCAGCGACGGAATTTATGTTTACCAGAACTCGAGAATTTTGGACAGCTCGGCCTGCGACAATGTTGGATTTGGTATAGCTGCAAGCTCAGGCTCAATATTGACGAACAACGTCGCAATCCGGAACGGAGAAGAGGGTATTGAATGTGCGTATGGTTGCACATTGACCAATAATGCGGCCACAGCAAACGGCTGGACTGGCATCAAAGCTAGGGACGGAAGCATCCTTCGCGGCAATGTCGCCAAGCAAAACAATACATCAGAAAACGCGTCTTACGCCGGTTTCAGTATCGCTGTTGACTCGTTTGTTGCCGACAACACAGCTGACGACAATCGTCGCACGGGATTCATGGTCGAGGGCGCCGACAACGTGCTGCGAAACAACCATGCGACCGATTCCGTGGCGGTGGGAGGTGTCTCTGATTGCTTCAATTTTTCCTATGCCGACAACGCCGCGATTGGAAACACCGCCACCGGTTGCACGACTGGATTTGCAGGCTCGTTTCCCACAACAATCAATAGGGAGAATGACGCATGGTAGGCGCATGATGGGTGCGCATGGTGTCTCGCAAATCACCTCGGCGAGAGTTGAGTGGTTTCCTCGGTCATCACCAGAGGCCACCTTTCCGACCCCAGATATTTCGGAGTCTGGATGCCCTGCCAATGTGATGATTGAGGATTCTTCTGGGTCGATGGGGTAGGGGAATCCGAATCTCAAGTATCAGTATCAGTGCCAGGCTTTAGGACCTTAGGAAGTTGTAGTAGTTTTCCTGTAGAGGGGGATTGCATGGTTCGGAGGCCGAGGGTCGAGATCGAGGGCGGTCTGTTTCATGTTTACAACCGAGTCGCGAGCGGTGAAGCGATCTTCTCCGACCCGAACGAGGCCATCGAACTCATAGAGATCATCCGAGAAACCATGCAGAGGGACGGGTGGACGGTGCTCGCCTGGTGCGTGATGTCCAACCACTTTCACCTGGTGCTGCGGACCGGCACGGTGCCTCTCTGGCGAGGGATGCACAGGGTGCAGAATCTGTACAGCCGGCGTTTCAACAAGCGGCATGGACGGACCGGAGCGCTTTGGCAGAGTCGATACAAGGCGAAGTACGTGGAAGACGAGTCGTATCTTGGACGCCTCGTGATCTACGTGCACTTGAACCCGGTAGCTGCCGGAGTGGAGCAGGATCCTGATCGGTACGTGTTTGGCGGACACCGTGAGATCAAGAGGCGCCTGCGGAGCGCATTGGTCGACGCGGACCAAACGCTGATGTGTTTCGGCACGACGAGGTCTGAGGCGCGGCGTTCGTATCTTCGAGCGATTCGTGCGGGTGAGGCGGAGGACCCAGGAGGGGCCCGATCTGGCTGGCATCCGTTCAAGGGACAGGATGATGACGATTTGCGGATCGAAGAGGGGAGGCCGGCGATCGACGTTTTGGGCCGCAGCACGGATTTGGAAAGGCCGACACTGGACCCGAGCGTATTCGTGGAGTTGGTGTGCAGCATCCTGGGAGTCGACAAAGACCAGGTGCGATCACGGAGTCGCGGCAGAGAGGTGGCTCGGACCCGTAGATTAATCGTCACACTCGGAGTCGAAAGATGGAGACAGAATCGAACCAGGCTCGCGAGCGTGTTGCAGAAGAACCCGGACGTTTTGAGCTGGTGGGCAGGTGAGGGGGCGGCACTCAGACTCGAAGATCCGGACTTCGCGGGGACGTTGAATCGAGCTGACGAAAAGCTGTCGCAAAAGGCGACGATGCTCCCGGCGTCCAGGAGGATCCGCTCAACTTCCTAAGGTCAGCTAAAGCCTGGCACCCATACGATCAACAACAGCCACTGATCGCTGCTTCTCGCCGAGTTCAGGGGGTCCGGAGTTCAAATCTCCGCGTCCCGACCAACTACATTTCTAAAGCCGCCGAAACGGCGGCTTTTTCATTGCGTTGGTCGGTCCGCTTCGATTTGCAGCACGCCCGCCAGCAAGTGGTGGATGGTCGTCTGCTTCACCCACAGGTGCCGGATACCGCGTTGCTGCATTGCGGGTTAGATCTTGCGGCGACTCACAACAATGCGGAACGTGGCACCAATTGCACCAATGATGAGGCTCGACGAGGAGCTGAGCAAATGGGCGCTCGCCGCGCAGGGGCGGGGTGAGCTTTCGAGCCGAGGTGCCAAGTGAAGAGCAATAATATATACACTTTGAAAACTTTGTTTCTCCTGGCACCTATGGAAGGATCTGCTTGGCTGAGTACTATTCTCACAATCGGCAGAACATTCTTCTCAGGACCGTCCAACCGTGATATCGTCGTCGAACGACGAAAAACTCGAATTGCACAGGGGCGCGAGACGGCTTGCCATCGGGTGAAACCGTTGCCGACATGCCGTTGGAGAAAGGAGCCACCATGGCCACTCGACGTGTAGTGCGGACGCTTGAAATTCTGGTACTTCTTTGTGTTATCTCAACTGGCGGAGTAGTCGCGTCGGAACTCGAATCAGTGTCCCCGGGGGCGCTGGATGCACTCCCGCAAATCGGGAGTCGTTGTCCGACATTCAGCTGGGAGTGGACTCCCAATACCGCCTACTACGAGGTGGTGGCGTACCACCTGCCGGAATGGTTCGATCCTGCCACCACAGATGATTTCGAGCTCTCCAAAGATACCGAGGTTTTCTACACCCGCGCCCCGGGGAGGGCTGCTTCATGGACCCCAGATCTCGCGGAGTGTCTCGCTGCAGGAATCCGGTATGTGTGGTTCGTGCGAGCCGTCGGCAAACAAACGGATGACGGTGAATCCCCGGCGGGCGAGTGGTCGACCCCAAGGTACTTCAGCATCCCGCTGCAACCCACGGCCGAGGAGGTCAGGGCGGCACTGGATACCCTGCAACGACACAATTCGCACCAGGCGGCCCCCGCCGTTAGCGATGCATTCGACGGGAGCACCGACCGGTTCGATCACTCAAGCTCGGTACTGGAATCGTCGAACGATCCTCACCGGCAGGCGCCAAAGTCCGTCATCACCGGCGCAGCTGCGATTCGAGGTACACAAACCGACCTCGCCGGCGAGACCTTTGGGGTCGTGGGGACCAGCGCTTCCCTAAATGGCGGGGGCATCGGTGCTGCGAACACGGGCGGAGGCGCCGATTTGATATTGGACGGCAGCGCCGACGGTGCGACCGACGCCAATGTAACGGAATCGGGGATCGAACGGATCTCCAACGTGCCCGAGACATTTGACATCACGAACCCCGGAGCCGGGGACATGACGCTTCAGGTCGACGGCATCAAGGTGGTGACTGTGGCCACGGATCAGAACACCCTTCCGAGAGATCCGGGCAATCAACTCGATCTGGCCGGGAACTCATTGAATGTGATTGAAGGGCCCGGCAGCGGTCTCGACGCGGACACCCTCGACGGAGAAGACGCCGCGTCGTTTGCCCAAACCGTGCATGAGCACGACGCTCGCTACTACACGGAAACCGAGTTGAACGCTCCCGAAGGGGGCGGGGAAGTGCACTGGGACAATGTCACGGCCGTCCCGACTAAGGTTACTCAAAATCCGGCCCGAGGAACCCTTGTGGTGTTCGGTACAAGCGAGGACTACACCGGTGCCAACGCCCCGGGATACGGTCGTCTGGGCATGCACAACGCGTGTCGAAGCGAAGACCCGGAGTCTCACTTTTGCTCCATTCAAGAGATCGAGAATGGGTTCCGAACAACTGGAGTCACCTTCATGACCCACAGCGCTCTCTGGGTCGACAACGTGATCATCGGAAGCCTCTCGGACACCTACGACGGGAACTGGGTCGGTGTGAGCGATTGGGCTGGCGGGAACGGTAGCAGCGACCACCCGTTGAACTGCAGCGCGTGGCGACAGGAAAATGCGACCTATTGGGGATTGTCGGTCAACACCGGCGCCATTTCCCCGTCGTTGGGCCCCTGCAGCAGCGCTCATCCAATCGCGTGCTGCAAGTAATCGGATGAGTCGACCCGACATCCTTCATCGAAGGACCATACTGATCTCCGGAGCCAGCGCGCTGCTCGGACGGTAGCGGTGTCAGATGGGATGAGTGGGCCGGTCTCCAAAACGGCGTAGCACAATGCTCGCCAAATCTATTGGTCTCAAGGCCCAATCCAAATCGGTGCCAGGAGAAACAAAGTTGGAAGCACCGGTGGGTGTTTTTGTTGATGAGCTTGGCCGAAGCACGGGGCTTGAGCGGCCCACACTCGATGCGGATCAATTCGTGAATGCGGCATGTTCGATTCTCGATGTCGAGGTCGAGCGCTTGGCAAGTCGTCGACGTGACAGCGAAACGGCGGCCATTCGTCAGTTAGTCGCGGCGGTCGGGATTGAGCGGTGGGGCCAGTGGGCGGGTCGGATAGCAGCGGTTCTCGAGAAGCACCCGGTTGCGGTCAGCAGATGGGTGGCTGATGTGGCTCGCGAAAGACAAGCAAATCCTTTGATTGAGGAGAAGATGACGAGGCTCGACGAGGAGCTGAGCAAATGGGCGCTCGCTGCGCAGGGGCGGGGTGAGCTTTCGAGCCGAGGTGCCAGGAGACGTGCCAAGTGAAGAGCAATAATATGCACTTTGTTAACTTTGTTTCTCCTGGCACCTATGCAAATCCTCTCCACACCCGCCCTCGGTTTTCAGCATCATCCCCAACCCATCAGTTGAGATCGTCGTTCAACTGAAGCCCAGATGTTGTTTTCGTGGCCCGGGATGCTGTAGGTTTCTTTTGCAGGGAAGCAACTTACAACTGATGACTCAGCGATGCATCACGCGCTTGGCAACGACTTCTGGTGATAGGAGCTCGCGCCAGCCTGCTCTTTCCCGATGTAGATGCGCTGCGAGTGAACAGCTCGATCAGTTTTCGGCAGCGGAACAACCACTTTTCAAGCCCCCAAGCTGAAGGAGGATTGGTCATGAAAATAGTGTGTTCGAAAACGGCAAACTGGATCTTCGTTCTCATGTTGATCGTCCCTGGATCAGTTCTTTCTTCAGAAGACCCACCCTCTGCTCAAGATCAGGTGGTTCGGAAGGCTCAACCAGTCGCGGCCATGCCCGTACCTCCTGCGTTGCACCAAGCCCTGGCCAGTTCCCTCAGTGAGGCGACTTCGTTTGATGCAAAAGCGATCCCCACACCGCCGACTGGCAGCTGGGGCATTGTGTCGGAGGGCGATGGTGGCGGTGGGATCTTTCGAGACTCTGACTCCGAGGCCGAAGCTTGGCTCGGCACGAATGGATACGGAGTGATGGGCTTCGGGCTGAACGCAGGCGGTTACTTTGCTGACAGTGACGCCACAAGCTGGGTGTATGTCGGGTATGGAAACCGAGGCATCGAGGCCTACGGTACGGAAATGGGTGGGTACTTCAAGGACAGTGACCATTCAGGTTACGCGTATGTAGGGTATGGAGATCACGGAATATTTGGCCTCGGCACGCAATCGGGTGGACTTTTCCAGGACAGTGACAGCACCGGCTACTCGATTGTCGGGTATGGAAACCGAGGCATCGAGGCCTACGGTACCGAAATGGGCGGGTATTTCGAGGACAGTGACAATTTTGGCTACGCGTATGTCGGGTATGGAGACCGCGGCATCCACGCCTACGGCAACGCTGCTGGCGGGTACTTCAAGGACAGTGACAGTTCAGGTTACGCTTGGGCTGGGTTCGGAGACCGTGGCATCGAGGCCTACGGTGCGGAAATGGGCGGGTATTTCGAGGACCTTGACCAGTCAGGTTACGCATGGGTTGGGTCCGGAAATTATGGAATTCAGGCCTTCGGCGACGTTGGTGGCGGGTACTTCGAGGACAGTGACAATTCAGGTTACGCGTGGGTCGGGTATGGAAATCGTGGCATCGAGGCCTACGGTTCTGCAATGGGCGGGTACTTCAAGGACATTGACCATTCAGGTTACGCTTGGGTTGGGAATGGAGATTACGGGATACGTGCCTTTGGCAACCTCATGGGCGGGTATTTCGAGGACCTTGACCAGTCAGGTTACGCATGGGTTGGGTCCGGAAATTATGGAATTCAGGCCTTCGGCGACGTTGGTGGCGGGTATTTCGAGGGCCGTGAAGCAGAAGCCTACGCGCATGTTGCGTCTGGAGAATCCGGAATATATGCCTTTGGCAAATCCAAGGGCGGGTACTTCGGCGACCCCGCCTCAGTTTTTGCCGAGGTCGCGTCTAGCACCTACAAGATTATCGGCTCCGGCGCCGTCAGCTTCGTCCAGAACCATCCATACGATCCGTCGTCGGTGATCGTGTATGCCGCACCCGAGGGTGACGAGGTGGCGACCTACACACGGGGTACGGCGAGGCTGGTCGACGGTGAGGCGACAGTGTCTCTGGGAGAGACATTCAAGTGGGTCACCAACCCCGATCTTGGACTGACGGCGCATCTGACGCCGAGAGAGGACTGCAATGGTGTGTACCTTGCCGACCTCTCAACCGGAGAGATGGTGGTCCGTGAGCTTCAAAACGGAACCTCCGACTGTGCCTTCGACTACCTCGTCTACGGGCTACGGATTGGCTTCGAGGAATCGAGCATCGTGCAGGAGAAGCAGCAGGAGTCGTACATCCCCTCGATGGCCGACCACCGTCAGCTCTACGAACGGCGTCCCGACTTGAAGAACTACAACTCGCTGGAGCGATTCAAAGTTATGCATCACTCAATCAACCCGAAGGCCAAGCTTGACCTGAGCCGCGCTGAGGCCCTGCGGGACGCAATTGTCGAGTTCGATCCTGCGGTCCATGAGCTGCCCAGGCCTCCAGGATTCGAAGAGATGAACAGGGAAGATGCGACACCGGAAATGGAAGGACACGTAGAAGAAGTGCAGAGCGGAGAACGAGTCAGCGTAGCCCGAGTCAATCAAGACAGGCGGCTGACGCCTGGGTACTCCGCTGTCGGTGCCACGATCCCGGTGGATGACGAAGGCAACGTCTACGCCACGTCCTTCCGTCCATCATCCCAGGATCTGGCGAGCCTCGTGGACGTGTCGGAGGAAGTGAAACCCGGCGACGTGCTGGTCATCGACAGACGTAACCCAGGGATGATGAGGAAGGCATTCGAAGCACACGACACAGGCGTGATTGGTGTCGTTGCGCTGGACGCAGGTGTCGTGGTGGGAACTCAGGCACCAAGGGCCGATGACATCGAGGCAGGGACCACACCATCACTTCGCGCCGCGGTCGGCGTAGCTGGTGTGGTGACCTGCAATGTGGACACCGCCTATGGCGCGGTCTGGCCGGGTGATCTCCTTGTGACCTCACCGACACCGGGTCACGCCATGAGGGCTGATGCGCCGCTGCCGGGGACAACGCTTGGCAAAGCACTGGAGTCGCTGGAGGAAGGCACCGGGACGATCAAGGTAATGGTGATGCTGCGGTAGCCATGCTCGCAGGCCTCGAAATTTGGCCGAAAGTCGGGGATCGGTGCAAAGTCAACGGGGAGTTGTGGCGGGTGGTTGAGATGAGCGATCGGTGGGTGTGTGAGAGGAAATTGAGAAAGCGAGCGGGTGGCTACTTGAATGTCTCGGTGTCCAGCCAGAGTTCCATTTTTCCCTCGCTGCCGCCGTACAAGAGAAGACCATGTTTGAGTATGGCGCGGCCCAAAAGGCCGATAAGCCGGCTTCCCCTGCCAGTCTCTTTAATGTGGCCATGGAACTGCGCCTCGAGGTCCGGGACACCCAACATGTCCAGGATAATGGGTGCCACGTGTGCGCCAGGCGAAGCCTGGGGAAGGGGGAAGAGATGACGTGAGTCAGAGATGACAGCGGAGTCTTGGAAACCTTTCGAACGGACCTTGCGGGTATGAGTCCCGTCCGGCCAAGGGTGGCCGCCAGCCGGAAGCGAGTCTTGCGCCTCTAGGGTAACCGAAGGGGTGAAGCGTAGACAGCGAGATCGTAGGCTGTGTAGAGAGCTCCGAAATCACCTTTCGTGGACGCCGACCCTGTACGTGGAGTGGGAAGGCAACATCGCCGATGCCGCAACGGCCTGGCATGGCGGGTCCACCGGAGTCGTTGAAGCAGGGCATGCGATCGAAGGTTCGCCAGGAACCTGGGAGACCCCATCGTCTCCATCCTGAGAATGCCGGTAGGGGAGCCGGGAGACCAAAACCCTGGTCTGTCATGGGGAGTGCTTCACCGATGGCGGGAGCGAAACAAGGAGCACGGGATGGTACCGCTGGGCGAGGAAACGAGCCTACCGGGGCGGATGGTGGGGAGTCGGAGCGACTCATAGTACCGATGAAGCCGGGGAACCGAGCTCGAAGGGACCCGGTGGAGGGAAGGGGTTGCCGGGAAAGCGGAACTGAGTGGGGGAAAGATGTCGGGGACACCGAGCCTGTACGGCATCTCAACGCAACCCGTTCAGATAGCAGACCGAGGGCGCATGTTGTGCGCAGCGAATCCGCGGTCCCGAGGAGCCGGATGCGGTAGTCCCGCACGTCCGGATCTGTGGGGGGCCTGGGCGGGCAACCGCCCGGGCCTACCTGACACCGATTTGTCGAATTGTCAGCGCTCGGAGAGTTCAACAATTCGGTACGTGGCACGCATTCGAAGGTACCACGCCCAGTGAGCCTTGGATCGGCACCACACGCCGTCTGAAACGGCTCAATGGACACGTTCTGAGGGCCGGTTCCTGCCGATTCAGGAGGTTGCTCGATGTCTGCGAACTCATTCTGGGACCCGTAAAGGACCCCAAGCACCGTGTTAGCCTGGAGTCGAACGAAAGAAAATTCCTATCCCTCAGTTCAATCCTATCCCGACTGAGTTGACGACAGCTGCAACGGACCTTGCGCTGGGTGTGTTGGCGGTAGGGTGCGCAAGCTACCTGGTCCGGTTCCGCGAAAGTGACCCCTGGAAGGTCACGTTGTGGAGTTGGTTGTACGGCATGTTTGCGGCCGCCGCGTTGCTTGGTGCCGTTGCTCACGGATTCGCTTGGTCTGCAGCGGTTTGGGATCTTCTCTGGCTGCCGCTTTTCTTGCTCCTGGGCCTGACTGTCGCGCTCTTCGTGGTGGGTGCGATCTACGACTTGCGAGGTTTGCCTGCGGCCCGCAGATCGGTTCCGTTTTTGATGGTACTCGCGTTGGTCTTCTTTGGGGTTACTCAGGTGGCGTCGGGTGCGTTCCTGGTGTTTGTACTTTATGAGGCAGCGGCCATGCTCTTCGCCCTCGGCGTGTATGGATATCTCGCTGCCACAGAAGCCAACCGTGCCATGAGCTTGATGGTGCTTGGCGTGGGCCTCAACATTGTGGCGGCCGCCATCCAGGCCACGCAGGCAGCGAGTTTCACATTCATTTGGCCGTTCGATCACAATGGAGTGTTTCATCTCGTGCAGATGGTTGCGCTGGTCGTACTTTGCGCCGGACTCCAGAGTAGCCTCGTGTCCTCTGCGGCGCGTAGTTGACCGGCCGGACCTGCGCGACCTCAGGGACATATCGGTGCCAGGAGAAATAAAGTTAACAAAGTTTTAGTAAATTCGCGGTAGAGGTTTCTGAAGATGCCGCGTGGGCGAAGGTTGTTGGTTGAAGGCGGGTTGTACCACGTGTACAACCGGTTCGCCCGCGGTTAGGATGTGTTCGCCGATCCGGAAGAGGCGGTGGAGTTTCCCGATTTCAAGTCTCGATGCTTGTGCTAGCCTCGGTGGGATCGGAAGGAACTTCCTGTCCTTCCCCGGAAGGAGCACGAAATGGGCGACAAGGGCGGCAAAAAGGACAAGGCAAAAAGTAAAAAGCAGAAAGACAAGAAACAGAAAGACAGATCGAGAGAGCAACAGGAGAAGCGGAAGCCGAGGACGCCTTAACGTCCCGTTCTGGGATGGGTGAAGTCCCTCGCCTTTAGGCGAAGCCTTCAGGGGGCTTGCGGTACGCTATCGAGATGGTTGATTACAGAAGGACGTCGGACACCGTCCATCGTCTGAGATATCACTTTGTATTCATCACGAAGTACCGCAAGCCGGTATTACGCGGAGACATCGCAACGGAGGTCCGGTCGCTAGTGCAAGAAATATGTCGTACGCACGACATCGAAATAGTGAAAGGGCATGTACGGCCTGATCACGTGCACTTGTTGCTGGACGCGCCTCCGAAATGGGCTCCGAGCAAGTTGATGCAGGCCATCAAGGGGAAAACGTCGCACCACATGCTGCAAGATCACCGACGATTGCGGAAAGAGTTTTGGGGTCGACATCTGTGGGGTCGGGGATATTTTGTGGCGACGACGGGAAATGTGAGTGATGAGGTCGTTGCAAAGTACATCGAGGACCAAGACGTAGATCCCAGGGAGGACGAGGCATTCAAAATATCGGAGTAGCCCTGCATCAGCGGCGAGGACTTTAGGCGACTTCAGTCGCCAGTCGAATCCACCGCCTTCAGGCGGTGGAGATCCTCAACAAACGTCCGCGCGACTGGTTTCAGTGAAATGAGTAAGGGTTCCCGACACCGCTTGGCAGATCCAGCTCGCTGGCAGCTCCCCTTGTCGCTCTGACACGTGACCTCCAGCCAATATCTATCAAGTCTGCAGTGCGGTGCCTAGCGCTTCTAAAAGTGTCAAAAATTTCGGCCCTGGCACCCATGATTGGCACCAATGGTGACCGGCGCGCTCTGATACCGTCGCGCATGGGATCCAATGATCGGAGAATCGATGGCAACCAAGAAAAATGATCAGACAGAAAGCTTTCGACAGCGACTTCTGACGATGGAAGGCGAGATCAACACCTTGCTCCGGCGAACATCCGAGGACTCCAAGCCGGTTGACCTCGATCTTCCGATCGGAAGACTGTCGCGAGCTGATGCAATCCAGATGCAGAACATGGCCGCGCTGAATAAACGGCAACTCGAGATCAAGCTGAAGCAGATCGAAGGGGCCCTGTCGGCCGTAGAAAAGGGCACCTTCGGGTTGTGCCGAAGCTGCAACGGTGAGATCCACCCGGAGAGACTCGATGCGCAACCGGAGGCCCCGTTCTGCATCGAGTGCCAGGAGGGATTCGAGTAGGAGAGGTAGGCCGTAGTTTCAATGAGTGACCGTCAAGCCAACAACCCACTCCACGGCCAGACCCTGGAGATGATCCTCAATCGCCTCGTTCAGCACTATGGCTGGAGCGAGTTGGGGAAACGTATCGAGATCCGGTGTTTCAACAGCGACCCTTCAGTGAAATCCAGCCTGAAGTTCCTGCGCAAGACGCCCTGGGCACGGAAAAAGGTCGAGGATGAGTTCGTCAACCTCATTTCGATCGACCTCCAGTGATGATCGGATCAGAAGTCCAACAACCAGAAAGGTGCCAGACGGGTGCCAGACGTGTGCCACCCTTCGCATTGACCCTTTGGCACCCATTTCCAGGAGCCGCTAGATCATCCGACCTTGGCCGAAACCGAGGACTTTTCGGCAATGGGGGCAGAAGTAGACAACGTTCGTCCCCTGAACGAACGGAACGCCCTTTGCTCTCGTGTACACCTCAGTGAGTTCCTCTTCGCAGTGAGGGCACACCGGCGCAAGATCCTCTCGTTTGACGATCTTGAACGGTTTGTCATTCATCTGTGATCACCTCCGCGGCTTCCATTTCTGATACTACGCTCTGTATCTCAGTCTATTCAGTGTCGTCCATGCCGCGACATTGCCGACCTCGACCTCACGGGAGCCGCGCACACACTCCAAAATCGGTGCCTCGCACCTTTCCAGCTGGCGTTGTGACCGAGAATTGTTAGAATATCGTGACCGCGAAGGTCGCAAGGAGAGTTCAATGACCAAGAAGACCGTGTTGCTCGTAGCTGTGGCCCTGTTCGTGTTGTCTCTCAGCCCCGCGCAAGCCCAAGTCCGCGACGAGACAATCCTCACATACCAGGTGCTCAGCGAGGAGTGGGATAACCTCATCGGTGGAGTCCTTGACCTCTCGGAGGAGGAGGCTGCAGCTTTCTGGCCGTTGTACCAGGAGTACAGCAAGGCAAAGGGCTTGTTGTGGGAGGAGCGCATCGACGTGATCGCAATGTTCCTCACCGGCTACGACACCATGGGATCTGAAATTGCCCGCGGACTCCTGCGTGCCAGCTTTGACATCGACGAGAAGATGCTCACCCTCGAGCGCGCGTACGCCGAAAAGTTTGACGACGTTTTGCCGCTCAACAAGGTGGTGCGACTTTTTCAGGCAGAGAACAAGCTCGAGACCACCATGATGATGGAACTCGCCAAGGATATTCCACTCGCCAAATAGGGAATCGCGGTTCGTAGACGGGCCAGGTACGGCGGTATTGATGTAACGGTCAACCGACCAGGTCTGGCATGGCTACGATTCAAAACCGGAGTAGTCCGTCAGATCTCGGTAGCCATCCCTTCACGGTGGGACTGATACCCCAATAGTCCGTCGGTCGGTAGAGAAATATCCACGGGGCGTCATCGCGGATCAGGCTATAGATCTGCCGGTAGATTTCCTCTCTCTCACTCTCGACGAATGTCCTCTCGGCCTCTTTGATCAATTTATTGACCTGCAGACTTTCGTAACCCTCCCACCATGGTCCTTCGAGGGTTGACATGAGTTTCTCCCGCAACACACGGTATGTGCTGCGCGGACTCGAGTCGAAACAACAGGCATCGTTGATTTTTTTGTCACGGACCGTCTCCGAGTACGCGGCCCTGTCCTCGTGGACAACAATCTCCACCGAGATCCCGACCCGGCTGTACTGTTCCGCCATCATCTCCGCAAGGGCCGGCGCTTCATTCGGCATGGTCGAAGGAATATCAAGGACCAGTTGCATCCCGTCTGCATAACCCGCGTCGGCGAGGAGAGCGCGAGCTTTCTCCGGATCATATGGATAGGCCGGCGTCGCCGGGTTGTAACCGAAGTGGTGGGGCGTCAGAAAGCCATTCAACGGTGTCGCGGCCCCATCCTTGATCTCGTCGATAATCTCCTCCACATCCAGAGCGTAGTTCAGTGCCTGTCTGACTCGGCGGTCGGTACTGACTCCCCGCTGGGCGTTGCACATGAAGATGATGCACAAACCGCTCTCGAGCTCGAAGGCCTGAGCACCTCCATCGTCCTCGATGCGATCTTTGTCGTGAACGCTGATTCGGGTGACGACATCCGCCTCACCGCTCAGGAGGGCATCTGTACGTTTCTCCGAACTCGGCTCAGCAATCCAGTGCAGTTCCTGATATTCCGGTGCCCCTCCCCAATACGTATCAAATGCCTCGAGGATGGTTCGGGATCCGGTCAGCTCTTTGATCCGGTACGGCCCACTCCCCACATACTGGTCGGGCAATCGGTGCAATTCGCTCTCGGGGCTGATCGGCATGGCGACCAGGAGATCGAGCAAATCGGCCATTGGGAATTCGGTGACTATTTGTACATTGAGATCGTCGATTGCCAGGATCTCAGCGTGTTCCAGGTAGCTCAGGTAAACACCCTGGGTCCCGAAGGAACCACCAATAGAAGGATCGAGCACCCGTCCCATCGTAGCGACCACATCTTTTGAGGTGAGGGTGTCTCCATTGTGAAATTCCACGTTTTTCCTCAGCGTGAAGGTCCAGGTACGGGTGTCCTCATCCACCGCCCAGCTCTCGGCAAGAGAGGGCTGGTAGTGTCCTTCGCTATCCCTTTGAACGAGTGCGTCGTAAACAGAGAAAACAAGGTTCAGCCGATTCATCGAATCACTGCAGATATGTGGATCTCCGAGTGAAACGGATGACTGCATGATGGTGAGTGTCCGCGATTGCGCGGAATCCCCTGAACAACCCATCGCAGAGGCCGATAGAAGGATGAGTGCCAGGAAAGCTTGGTGAGAAACCTTTTCGAAAACTGAACTGGTCATGGTGAATACCTCATGGATTCAGAAGGTACCACTTTCGTACGTACGAGGTCTGGACCTGGTATTCACACTGTACTCATTCTGGGCCTCAATCTCCGGCTGCGAGAAGTCAAATACGGTAATCGTTGGCTGGCACCATTCTTTTCAGCTTGCGCATTAGATGGGGCTGGAACACTATCTGGTTGGGTATGACTCGTTCTCGATGGAAAGGTGCTGCTCATGCGAAAGAACTTTGTGCTCCGATCATTCTCCGTCCTGGCTGTTTCAGTGTTGCTCGTGGCGACTCCAATGATGGCCGGAGATATGGATTCGACTGGAACCGCCGACGCGAACGAATTCAGTGGTCCGGACTTCAAAGATGTGCTCTCCCTTCAGACCGTCAGCGGGCCGAGGATTTCCCCGAATGGAGAGGCAGTCCTGTACACGGTGGCGACCACCGATTGGGAGGACAACAGATTCGATCGCGAGGTCTGGTTGGCGCGCCGGGGTCAGGAACCATTTCAGCTGACGCGGACCGATGGCGGCAACTCCTCGAGTGCGAGCTGGTCTCCGGATGGTCGATGGGTCGCCTTTCTCGCTGACCGGGGCGACGATCGCCAGATCTGGCTCATTTCTCCAAACGGAGGCGAGGCTCGATCACTGACATCGGTCGAGGACGGCGTCTCGGACTTTGAATGGTCGCCCGACGGATCGAAGATGGCCGTAGCCATCACCGAGCAACAGGCCGAGCACCGCAAGAATCTCGAGGAAGCCTACGGCGAGTACGCGGTGGAAGATGCCGATTTCAAGATGACCCACCTGTGGCTCCTCGATGTGTCAATCGGCACTCGATGAAGAAGGTGGCAGCAAGCTGCCTCCGGCCGAAAAAGACTCTGCCGACAGCCCCGACGATTCTGAGGAAGAGCCCGCTGATCCCGGTGATGACGAGACCCAGGGTCTCTCGTTTCGTCGCTTGACGAGTGGGGACGATTTCACGGTCGACATCTTTCGGTGGTCCCCTGACGGCACCTTGATCGCCTTTGACCATCGCCCCGATCCGCGGGTCGAGTCGTCCAGCCATCGCGACATCTCGCTCGTCGAGGTCGACACCGGCGTGGTGCGGCCGCTGGTGCAACGTGATGGACCGGACGGCGATCCGCGACTTCTCTCCGGATGGCACGTGGATTCTCTTTTCGACTCAGAACGGACGCTTCGAGTACTACTTCAATTCGGAGCTCGCCAAGGTGCCGATAGGCGGCGGCGAACCAGTGGTGCTCACCGGCGCCTTCGATGAGGATGCGAGAGCGGTGGCCTGGCTGCCGGACGGCATCCGATTCATTGCTCTCGACCGAACCCGTCGTCGGCTTTTTAGGCTGGATCCAGAAGACGGAGCGATCGATACGGTTTCCATCGACAATTCGCCGGAAGTTATCTGGTCGGCGGATTTTTCGAAGGACGGCCAGACGATGGCATTCCAGGCGGAGGGACCGGCACTCCCTCGATGAGATCTATCGCATAGAGTCAGGCGCGACCGAGGCGGAGCTCATCACCGATATGACACGGCAGACCGATGGTTGGCTCGTCGGTACCAGGGAGATGGTGGAGTGGCAGAGCACCGATGGGGCGACCATCGAGGGAGTTTTGCTGAAACCGGAGGGTTTCGATCCGGGCGTCAAGCATCCACTCCTGGTGATCATCCACGGTGGTCCGTCGTGGCTGTCCTTTCCATCTCTCGTCTACAGCTACGTCTATCCGGTCCAGCAGTGGCTCGACAAGGGAGCGGTGATCCTGATGCCCAATTACCGCGGCTCCGCGGGCTACGGCGAGGCCTTCCGATCACTCAATGTGCGCAACCTCGGAGTGGGGGACGCATGGGACGTGCTTTCGGGCGTCGATCACCTCATCGACCAGGGCATCGTGGACCCCGAACGCATGGGCGCCATGGGATGGAGTCAGGGAGGCTACATCTCGGCCTTTCTGACCACGACCAGCGACCGATTCCGCGGCATTTCGGTGGGTGCCGGTATCTCCAACTGGATGACCTACTACGTCAACACCGACATCCACCCCTTCACACGCCACTACCTGCAGGGAACACCGTGGAGCGATCCCGAGGTCTACGCCAAGACCTCGCCGATGACCCACATCAATCAAGCCGTGACACCAACACTCATCCAACACGGCGAGTTCGATCGGCGAGTTCCGACTCCCAACGCCTACGAGCTCTACCAAGGGCTCCAGGACGTCGGCGCCCCTGTGGAACTCATCATCTACAAGGGGTTCGGCCACGGCATCTCCAAACCCAAAGAACGGCTCGCAGCCGTCTGGCACAACTGGCGCTTCTTCGCCGAGTGGGTCTGGGGTGAGAAGGTGGAGATACCGGCGCCGTAATAAGGCAACGATAAGACACCGATAGCTGGGTCCAGCTCAAACCGATCGCCAACCTTTGGCTGCTCTTCGAGGTGGGCGAGAATGATTACCGCAGCATCACCAATACCTTGATCGTCCCTATGCCTTTCTCCAGCGGCTCCAGCGCTTTGCCGACGATGGTTCCCGGCAGCGGCGATTCGGTCCGCATGGCATGACCAGATGTGGGCGAGGTCACCAGCAAATTGCCAGGCCAGATCGCGCCGTAGGTGGCGTCCACATTGCAGGTCACGACCCCGGCGATGGCTACCTCCGCATGGAGGGCTGTTTCAGCCTCCACCTCTTCCCCCGAAAGTGCAGGTGACTGCGAGTCCAGAACGACGCCGACCACCCCTGAGTCATGCCCCTCGAAACCTCGCCGCATCAGTCCAGCCGTATCCCTATCGATGACAAGCACGTCACCCGGTTTCACTGACTCGGACAGGTCCACCAAAGTCGCCACTTCTCTCGAAGGTGGCCGGAAGGATGGTGCGTGGATGTTGCCGTCCACCGGGATCGCGGCACTGAAATCGGATTGATCAGTTGCCGGTTGTCGATCGTGATCAACCTGGGCTGCCCTGACCCGCTGCATCGCTCCTGTTGGGCTTCCTCTGAAGCGAGATTGTCTACTGGCCTTTCTTCGTGTCCTGGAGGCTTTGGCAACTCATGGACCGCAGGATCAAACTCGACGATGGCATCCCGCAGGGCCTGAGCGCGGCTCAGGTCAAGCTTAGCCTTCGGATTGATTGCGTGGTGCATGCCCTTGAATCGCTCCAGCGAGTTGTAACTCCTCAAGTCGGGACGCCGTTCGTAGAGCTGACGGTGGTCGGCCATCGAGGGAATGTACGACTCCATGCTCCTTCTCTTGCAGGACGCTCGACTCCTCGAATCCAATCCGTAGTCCGTAGACGAGGTAGTCGAAAAGTGCAGTCGTAGCCGCCGTCGCCGCGGACGGTGATCTCGTCCGTTGCCTGGTCGACCACGTACAACACGCAGGGATCGGCGACGGGGGTGAGATGAACTGTCAGTCCGATATCGGGGTTGGTGACCCACTTGAATGTTTCACCCAGAGGCACCGTCGCCTCGCCTTCGACGAGCTTGGCCGTTCCACGCGTGTAGGTGGCAATCTCGTCACCCTCGGGTGCGGCGTACACGATCACAGATGCAGGATCGTATGGATGGTTTTGGACGAAACTGACGGAGCCGGAGCCGAAAATCTTGGAGGTGCCATCCCCGACGTAGGCGTAACTTGAGGAGTCGAGGTCGTTAAAGTATGCGCCCGCATAGTTGCCGCCCGCCTCAATTCCGAGATCTCCCTTCCCGGCCCAGTCGCGTAACCGGAGCTGTCGTCGTCTTTGAAGTACCCACCAGCAGCGTTGCCATAGGCGTGGATGCCGCGATCTCCATACCCAACCCACGCGTAGCCTAAATCGTCGCTGTCCTTGAAGGACCCGCCCATTTCAGTACCACGGGCGTCGATGCCGCGATCTCCGTTTCCAACATACGCGTAACCTGCTGCTGTTGCTGTCCTCGAAGTACCCGCCAACATAGTCACCATAGGCCTGAATTCCGTAATTCCCAGACCCAACATTCGCGTAGCCGCTGCTGGCGCCGTTCTTGAAGTACCCGCCCATCTCGTTGCCGTAGGCCTGGATTCCGTAATCTCCCTTCCCAACAAACGCGTAGCCAGAGCTGTCGTTGTCCTCGAAGTACCCGCCCATCTCGTAGCCGAAGGCTTCGATACCACGATCTCCATACCCAACATACGCGTAGCCGGAGCTGCCGCTGTTCATGAAGGACCCGCCCATTTCAGAACCACGGGCGTGGATGCCGCGATCTCCATACCCGACAAACGCGAAGCCGGAGCTGTCGCTGTCCATGAAGTACCCGCCAGCGGTGTTGCCGTAGGCCTGTATGCCGCGATCTCCATACCCGACATACGCGAAGCCTAAATTGTCGGTGTCCTGGAAGATATCCGCCCATTTCAGATCCGACGGCTTCGATGCCACGATTTCCATAACCGACAGTTGCGGAGCCCGTGTCGTTGCCGTCCTCAAAATATCCACCCGAAAACATGCCGGAAGCCAAAAAATCCCGTAATCTCCAAACCCAACATACGCGTAGCCTGTGCCGTCAATGTCCTTGAAGTACCCGCCCATGTCCGTGCCGTAGGCCTCGATGCCACGACTTCCATACCCAACATACGTCCAGCTTGTGGCGTCACTGTCAGCGAAGTAACCGCCCGCACCCAGCCCGAAGCCCATCACTCCGTATTCATTCGTGCCGAGCCACGCCTCGGCCTCGGAGTCGGAGTCTCGGAAGATTCCGCCGCCGCCATCACCCTCCGACACGATTCCCCAGCTGCCAGTCGGCGGAGTCGGGATCGCCTTGGCACCAATCGAAACCGCCTCACCAAGTGAACTGGCCAGGGCTTGGCGCAACGCTGGCGGTACGGGCATGGCCGCGAACGGTTGGGCCATTCCGAACCGCCTGATCTTGAGCGGAGGGTGGGTCTTCAGCAGTAAGAACTGATCCAGGGATCAATCAACATCAGAACAAAGATCCAGTTTGCCGTTTTCGAACACACCATTTTCATGTCCAATCCTCCTTCAGTTTGGGGGCTTGAAAAGTGATTGCTCCGCTGCCGAAAGCTGATCGAGCTGTTCTCTTACAGCACATCTGCACCAGGAGAGAGCAGAGCGGCGGAGCTACTCTCGCCAGAATTCGGTACCGAGGGCGTGATGCATCGTCTAGCCATCATTTGTATGTTGCAATCCTGAAAAAGAAACGTACTGCATCCCGAGGCATGAAACAACAACTAGGCTTCAATTGAACGACGGTCTCAAATAAGAGGCTGTGGATGATGCGGCATCTGGGGCGTCTGCCCGACCCTCAACGAGGGGCTAAATACGGAAATCGGTGCCTGGCACCCCTTTAAGAACGGTTCGCAGCCGTCTGGCACAACTGGCGCTTCTTCGCCGAGTGGGTCTGGGTTGAGAAGGTGGAGATACCGGCGCCGTAATAAGGCAACGATAAGACACCGATAGCTGGGTCCAGCTCAAACCGATCGCCAACCTTTGGCTGCTCTTCGAGGTGGGCGAGAATGATTACCGCAGCATCACCAATACCTTGATCGTCCCTATGCCTTTCTCCAGCGGCTCCAGCGCTTTGCCGACGATGGTTCCCGGCAGCGGCGATTCGGTCCGCATGGCATGACCAGATGTGGGCGAGGTCACCAGCAAATTGCCAGGCCAGATCGCGCCGTAGGTGGCGTCCACATTGCAGGTCACGACCCCGGCGATGGCTACCTCCGCATGGAGGGCTGTTTCAGCCTCCACCTCTTCCCCCGAAAGTGCAGGTGACTGCGAGTCCAGAACGACGCCGACCACCCCTGAGTCATGCCCCTCGAACCCTCGCCGCATCAGTCCAGTCGTATCCCTATCGATGACAAGCACGTCACCCGGTTTCACTGACTCGGACAGGTCCACCAAAGTCGCCACTTCTCTCGAAGGTGGCCGGAAGGATGGTGCGTGGATGTTGCCCTCGTCATCCACCGGGATCGCGGCACTGAAATCGGATTGATCAGTTGCCGGTTGTCGATCGTGATCAACCTGGGCTGCCCTGACCCGCTGCATCGCTCCTCGTTGGGCTTCCTCTGAAGCGAGATTGTCTACTGGCCATTTCTTCGTGTCCTGGAGGCTTTGGCAACTCATGGACCGCAGGATCAAACTCGACGATGGCATCCCGCAGGGCCTGAGCGCGGCTCAGGTCAAGCTTAGCCTTCGGATTGATCGCGTGGTGCATGCCCTTGAATCGCTCCAGCGAGTTGTAACTCCTCAAGTCGGGACGCCGTTCGTAGAGCTGACGGTGGCTGGCCATCGACGGGATGTAGGACTCCATCTCCTTCTCCTGGACGATGCTCGACTCCTCGAAACCGATCCGCAGGCCATAGACGAGGTAGTCGAAGGCGCAATCGGACCCGTCACGACTGCGTACGGTGATCTCGCTCGTGGCCTTCTCAACGATGTACAAGTCGCACCATTCGCCGACCGGAGTTAGGTAGGCGGTCAGCCCAAGATCGGGGTTGGTGACCCACTCGAAGGTCTCACCCAGAGGTACCGTCGCCTCGCCGTCAACGAGCCTTGCCGTTCCCCGGGTGTACGTGGCAACCTCGTCGCCCTCGGGTGCGGCGTACACGATCACCGACGAAGAATCGTAGGGATGGTTCTGAACGAAGCTGACCGTACCCGTGCCCCGAATCTTGTAGGAGTCATACCCGACCTCGATATAACTTGAGGTATCGAGGTCACGGAAGCTACCTCCAGCATAGTTGCCGTAAGCATCGATGCCGAGATGTCCAGACCCAACAGTCGCCCAGCCGGAGTGGTCGATATCAGCGAAGATCCCGCCGCCGGCCTCGCCGCGTGCATCAATCCCGAAATCCCACAACCCAACCTTCGCGTAGGCCGGATATTGACTATTTTTGAAGTACCCACCCATTTCAGAACCGTAGGCCTCGATGCCACGATCTCCATACCCAACATACGCGTAACCTGAATCGTCACTGTCCTCGAAGTACCCGCCCATTTCAGTGCCGTAGGCCTCGATGCCTCGGTCTCCAAACCCGGCCCACGCGTAACCTGAACTGTCATTGTCCTTGAAGTACCCGCCAGCAGCGTTGCCGTAGGCGTGGATGCCGCGATCTCCATACCCGACATACGCGTAGCCAAAATTGTCACTGTCCTCGAAATACCCGCCCATTTCAGTACCGTAGGCCTCGATGCCTCGGTTTCCATACCCGACAATCGAGTAGCCGGTGCTGTCGCTGTCCTGGAAAAGTCCACCGGATTGCGTGCCGAGGCCAAAAATACCGTGATCTCCATACCCTACATACGCGTAACCTGAATTATCACTGTCCTTGAAGTACCCGCCCATTTCCGTGCCGTAGGCCTCGATGCCACGACTTCCATACCCAACATACGTCCAGCTTGTGGCGTCACTGTCAGCGAAGTAACCGCCCGCACCCAGCCCGAAGCCCATCACTCCGTATTCATTCGTGCCGAGCCACGCCTCGGCCTCGGAGTCGGAGTCTCGGAAGATTCCTCCGCCGCCATTACCCTCCGACACGATGCCCCAGCTGCCAGTCGGCGGAGTCGGGATCGCCTTTGCGCCAATCGAAGTCGCCTCACTGAGGGAACTGGCCACGGCTTGGTGCAAGCGCAGGCGGTACGGGTTCATAGCCGATCGGTTGGGCCTCCCGAACCGCCTGATCTTGAGCAGAGGGTGGGTCTTCGGCAGAAAGAACTGATCCAGGGACAATCAACATCAGAACGAAGATCCAATTTGCTGTTTTCGAACACACCTTTTTCATGACCAATCCTCCTTCAGTTTGGGGGCTTGAAAAGTGATTTGTCCGCTGCCGAAAACAGATCGGACTGTTCTCTCGCAATGCATCTGCACCAGGGGAGAGCAGGACGGTGGGATCTGCTCTCGCCAGAAGTCGATACGACGAGCGTGATGCATCGTCTAGCCATTATTCCAATGTTGCAATCCTGAAAAAGAAACGTACTGCATCCCGAGGCATGAAACAACAACTAGGCTTCAATTGAACGACGGTCTCAAATAAGAGGCTGTGGATGATGCGGCATCTGGGGCGTCTGCCCGACCCTCAACGAGGGGCTAAATACGGAAATCGGTGCCTGGCACCCCTATGGGGTCGGAATCGGAGGGATGGTCTGTCGAGTCGTCCTCAGGGCAGGCGCCGTCCGGATACACGGCGGATCACGATGTTCTTTTCGTTGACGACGATGGTGCCGTTGCCAAGATTGGAGTTCGTCGACCCGTCCCATGCGGCGTAGGTGAAGGAGTCGGTTCCGCTGAAGCCGGGGAACGGGAAGTAGGTGGCGACGGAACCCGAAAGGCCGACCGTACCGTTGGAGGGTTGGGAAACGATGCGAAGCGAAAGGCTGTTGCCGTCGGCGTCACTGGTCGACAGGGCGATGGCCACGGGCACATTCTGGTCCGTCGAACCCGCGACATCATTGGCGACCGGCGGGCGGTTGTTGTTGCGGTCGTCGTCGTTCGGTCCTTCGTGGCAGTTGTAGCAGCCGATCTGGAAACCCTGCCAGAAGTACTTCGTGCCGAACGCCGTAACGGTACGATCGCCCAACGTCCTGGACAGAACGGTGCCGCGGGAATCGTTCCCGTGGCAGACGCGGCATTGGCTGGAGTTGTTCTCCGCGGCGTCGTCATGCCGCCTGATCCAGTCCTGGCCGACCGGGTGCATGCCGTGGGGCCCGCCGGTGACGGTCTGCGGTTGCGTACCGTGGCAGCTGGCGCAGTCCGAGAGTGTTCCCGCGTGACCCTGTTGGTCGATATTTTGAAGATCGTCGTTGAGGTGGCTCGATGGATAGATCGCATGGGTGGAGCCGTGGCATGCGGAGCACTGGAGGCCGCCGTGGCTGGTGGAAAACCGGTACAGCGATACGCCGGCTGCTGGAGTATCAGGGTTTGTGGCAAAGGTGTTGTTGACGGCGACCCGCGGCTCACCAGATTGGTCGAAGACCGAAAGGTAGCGGATCTGGCCGTTGTTGTTGGTCGCCGTTCCGCTGTGGCAGTTCTGGCATGTCGGCTGGTCAAACCAACCTTCGCGGCCTGCCGCTCCAACTCGGCTCATGCTGCCATGACAGCTTTGGCACTGGATGGCGAGCTCGCCATTGGCGGCAACTGCTTTGCCCATGGCGCCGCGCAGACAGCGGGTATCAGAACCGGGGTGGCAGGTGTAACAGGCGGTGCGGTTGGCCGACTCGTCGAGAGTCATTCCGTTGGACGGGTCGGCGACCCAGGCGTGCATGGAGTGCATCGCTTCGGTGAGTGGGGGAATGCCGGCCTGGCCGGTGCCGGGCAGAGCATTGGAGGCGTGACAGGCATCGCACAGCACCGGTTTTCCGTCGGCCTCCACCGTGGCGTACAGACCGGCAGAGTTGTAGCCGGCGGCAGCAAGAGCGGAGTCGAACCGTGAGGACCCGCCCTCGAATTCATCGTGGAGCAGGAGAACGTTGAGGCGGTAGTCACGCTCGGGGTCGGAGTGGTTCACCCAGCCTGCACTCGGTTTGGCCGCGGGCCCGGAGCCCGAAGCGTGGCAGGAACTGCAGGTCATCTCGTCGGAAACCGGCAACACGATTCGTGTGGTGGCGAGAAGGCTGCCTGAGCCGTCGCGGGCGACGAGTCGCATCATCGGGTAGTAATTCTTGTTGCTGGAATCGTCGTACGGTGTGATCGGGATGCCCTCGCCGGTGAACCACGTGAAACCCGAATCGAAATGCATGGGCTGCGGCGTGTTGGTCGGTCCCGGCATGTTGTCGCCCGCCAGGCCCTCGTCCGGGGCAAGGGAGGCTCCAAACAGCTGGGTGACCCAATTCCAGAAGTTGGTCTTGTTGATTGATGAACTGTTCATCGAACCGTCGGGGTCGGCCACCGCTTCGTAGGTGACGGTGATTCCGGAGGGATTGGTCACGAGGTCGCCCGAGGGGTCGATGAGTTGGGCGTGGATGGTGTTGTAGGGAGGGAGGATGCTGAACACCGAGTAATCAGCATCCATGCAGTGCATTCCGAGATCGTTCCAGCCGACAAGGGTGTAGCCGCTTCCCTGGGCACTAGCAACAGGGGTGGCGGCAACGAGCGTCAGTGCAATCAGCGAGATCTTTATGATCGTCGTCGGGCGTCCATAAATCGCGAATAGTCGTGTTGTCATCTCGGGTATCCTTCGGTTCATCTTGAGGCCGTTCTTTCGGAGGTCCGTTCAGTGATGTCGAGTCGTTTGCATTTGATGAAAATTCTTCAATTGAATATATATCGTTTTAGAGATTTATCAAGAAATTATCCCGGCTCCTCGAGGTGCCCGGCACGGGGGTACTCAAAAAAATGAACGAGAATCTCGGTCCAGAGAGGACGCAGGGGTACTTCCTGAGGCCCTGACGCCCGGCACCGAAGCGGGAGCCCGTCGGATCAGTTGACCTTGAAAGTCACATCTCCGTTTTCGAAAAAATTGACGATCTGAGTGGCGGCTGCCACGCCTGCGTTGATATTGGCTTCCGCGGTCTGAGCGCCCATCTTTTTGGGTGTGAAAAAGTACCGTGTTTCGTCGTATTTGGACACGATGTCGTCTTTGCAGGTCGGCGCGATGTCCGAGAGATAGACGAAATCGTCGCGCTCGGCGAACATCTTCATGAGGCCGTCTTCATCGATGACGCCAAGCCGGGCGGTGTTGATCAGCGTGCCACCTTCGGGCATTTTCGAAAGCAGCTCGAAATTGATGGATTTCATTGTCTGCGGGGTCTCGGGGATGTGAAGAGAGACGTACTGGCAGGTCTCGTAGAGCTCTTCGACCGAGCTGACCGGGAGTCACGCCGTGAACCTTGATGGCCTCGTCGTCAACGAACGGATCGAAAGCAAAAACTTCCATCCCGAAACCGTGCGCCACTTTCGCCACGTAGATGCCGACGTTCCCAAACGCGTGGATACCGATCTTCTTGCCGCGCAGCTCGGTGCCCGGTTTGCCGTTGTAGTTATTGCGTGCGTTCATGACCATCATGCCGAATACGAGCTCGGCCACGGCGTTCGAGTTCTGTCCCGGGGTGTTCATGGCGACCACGTTCTTCTCGGCCGCTTTGGCGCAATCGATGTTGTCGTATCCGGCGCCCGCGCGGACGACGATCTTCAGCTGGCCGGCTGCATCCAGAACCTCCGCGGTGACTTTGTCACTGCGGATGATCATCGCATCCGCGTCGACGACGGCCGCCAGCAAGTCGGCTTTGTCCGTATAGCTTTCGAGCAGCTGGACGTCGTAATTTGCCGCCTTGAACACTTCCGAGAGCTGTTCGACGGCCGCCGGCGAAAATGGTTTCTCTGTCGCTACAAGGACTTTCTTTGACATCGGATCCTCCCTATCTGCCCGCTCGTCACTGTAGATTAGCGTTATCGCTCCCAAAATCAACTCATTCTTCTGCCTGACAAATGTGTACGTGACACCCCGGCTGTGGTGAAATCCCTCCGCGGCGTCGTGATCTGGCGGCGACCAGACGAGATGGAGGATGTTGATGAACTCACGAGCTCTGATCGCAACGATGCTGATCGTGTTGTGCTCGATGGCGATGATGGTGCCGGCTGCGGAAATGGCCCGCGGCGTGGTTTTCGAGGACCTCAACAATGATGGCAGGTATCAGGATTCGGAGCCCGGTGTGCCGGGTGTGGCGGTGTCGAACGGAATTGATGTCGTCGGTACCGATGATGATGGCAGGTATCGCATTGCTATCGAAGAGGGTGACACGCTTTTCCTCACCAAGCCCAGCGGATGGGCTGTGCCCTTGAGCGCGGAGGAGCTGCCACGTTTTTATTTCCATCACGCGCCGGATGGCGCACCCGCCGATCGACGGCCGAGATACCGGGGGATCGCGCCCTCGGGGCCGCTTCCCGAATCGATCGACTTTGCCCTGACGCGGAGGTCTGAGCCAACCCGCTTCACCTCGGTCTGGTTTGCCGATCCCCAGCCCCAGACAAAGGACGAGGTCGAATTCATCCGGGACGACGCGGTCGCTGAGCTGATCGGTGCCGACGCCGCCTTCGGCATCACGCTCGGTGACATCACTTACGACGACCTTTCGCTGTATCCGCGTCTGGCTCGAAATATCGCCCAGATCGGGGTGCCCTGGTACAACGTGCCCGGCAACCACGACGTCAACAAGCTTGCAGCAAACGATGCCGAGGCTCTGGATACCTTCCGCCGAAACTTCGGCCCGCCGTACTATTCCTTTGATTACGGTCAGGTGCACTTCGTCGTGTTGGACACGGTGATGTACGAGGGCACGTCGCTCGGGACCGATGACCCGGATCCGCTCGGAGCGGGCCCGTATACAGGCGGGATCGGAGAGCGTCAGCTGGCGTGGCTTGCCAATGATCTTCGCCGGGTCCCGATGGACCGGTTGGTGGTGCTGGCCATGCACATTCCGCTTCATTCGGAAACCGACCCGGAAGAGCCGAAAGTCAACGTCGCCGATCGCGAGCAGCTCTTCGAGGTCCTTGCTGGGCGCGAGCACCTCCTGGCAGTTGCCGGCCACATGCACATCGCCGAGCACTACTACTTCGAAAAAGGACGACGGGTTTCGACGGTCCGGTTCCGCTCCACCTCCACACCTTGTCGGCAGTCTGCGGAAGTTGGTGGAGTGGGCCGTTCGACGAGCGCGGCGTTCCGACGAGCCTCCAGCGTGACGGCTCGCCACGGGGCTACTATCTGATGGATGTCGACGGCACGGAGGCGACGCTTCGATTCCAGGCAACCGGAAAGCCGGCCGACTACCAGATGCGTATCACCCTCGATTCCGGCTTCCCACGTCAAAACGTCGATACTCAGCGCGACTACCGGCACGGCGAGCTTCTCGGCAATCGCTTCGAGATGTCGCAGTTGTACTCGACGCGGGTGCTGGTCAATCTGTTTGAAGGCGGGCCGAGGTCGACGGTTGAGTTTCAGATCGGTGATTCCCAGGCGATTGAGATGCACCGGGTGGTTCGCACCGATCCGTTTGTCGAAGAGCTATTCCAGCGCGAGGGCGACACCATGAAATCCTGGGTCAAACCGATGGCCACTACCCACATCTGGGAAGCGCCCCTGCCCGAAGGGTTGCAGCCCGGCGCCCACACCATCACGGTTCGCTCAACCGATGAGTACGGCCGCGCCCACACCGAACACAAGGTCTTCGAAATCTATGCCATGGCTCCGGTGGACGGGGCGGGGGATTGACGAAAAGGGATTTACTTCGGCAGAATGCGCTGAAGTCACCGTCGGCGAGATCGTCGACGCGTGATATGCATCACACCGAATCCCAAAAAATAGCTTGTAGTTGCGAATGAGTCCAATTTGAGCAATAAAACAAGTATTCATATGTAAAATTCGATATAGCCTGATTCGAATAGGGAGCGAGGGCAGACATTGAGAGGACAGAAAGTCGCGGGCATGACCACCGAAAATCTTTGCCCTGCCATGACACCTTGGAGGTCCCCGGATGCCGTACACACTGAGGCGCTGATGGCAGTGACCCTCATGAGGCGCAGCGAATCGCATTCCGGCGAGCACGGGATGAAGTTTTTTCGGAGTGTTCTTCTTTTTCTCACCCTGTCGGTGGTTCTTGTCTCCAGCGCAATACCTTCGCTGGCACAAGAAGACGAGATCGATTACATGCCCGGCCGCCTCAGCCTCGCGCACGAGGGGCTCGAGGATCCAGACAGCTGCGAAAATTGCCACGACGATGACCTCAATGTTGTCGGAGAAAATTGTCTCGTCTGCCACGATCTGATCGCCGAGAGAATGGCTGCCAAAAGGGGAGTCCATCGCGAGGTCACTGTTGAGGACTGCGCCATGTGCCACGTCGAGCACCAGGGGCGCGATGCAAACCTCCGATCCATTGACGTGACGGACTTCGATCACGCCGAAGAAACCGGTTTCACCATCGAGGGTTACCACGGCGAATTCGCCGGTGACTGCTCGAACTGTCATACGACACGCTCATTTCTGAATCTGACACCTGATTGCACGACCTGCCACCAAGATGTCCACAAGGGCACGCTGGGTGACGACTGCACCGTCTGCCACACGATGGACACCCACTTTAAAAACGCTTCCCGCGGGTTCCACAAGTCGACCCTGCTGCCGCTCGAAGGCCGGCACCTTGAAGTTCCCTGTGCATCGTGTCACTGGAACGAGCAGATCAAGGGCACTCCCACCAATTGTTACGACTGCCATTGGATCCGCCGACAGGAGGATCCGTTCCGTACCAATCTCGGAGCGGATTGCGAAAGATGCCACCAGCCGATTGGGTGGATCCCAGCCAAATGGAATCACCAGGCGGAGACCGGGTTTGCAATTGGTGGGCAACATCAGACTGTCGACTGTGTTGGCTGCCACCCTGATCGCCGGTTCGACGGACCCGTCACCCCGGACTGCTATTCGTGCCACCGCGGAGATTACGAGAGTGCTCGGGAACCTGACCACGTGGCCGCGGGCTTTCCGACGCAGTGCGATGTCTGCCACCGCCCCAGCGATATTTCGTGGGATCAGGCTGTTTTCAATCACGACTACAGCCTGCGCGGCCAGCACGCAACCTTGGAATGCGCAGCATGCCACGGAAATGGAATCTACGCGGGCACACCCAGGACCTGCGTCGGCTGCCACCTGAACGACTACGAGGCTGCGACCGATCCCGACCACCGCGCGGCGGGTTTCCCCGCGACCTGCAATCTCTGCCACCACCGGGCCGACAGCTCGTGGCAGGATGGGGATTTCGATCATGCGTTCCCCTTGAGTGGCGTACACGCGACGCTGGACTGCTCGTCCTGCCACGCGAATGGCGTTTACGCGGGGACTCCCACTGATTGCGTTGGGTGCCACCTCGATGACTATCAGGCGACCGACGATCCGGACCACGGCGCCGCTGGTTTCCCAACCGATTGCGAGCAGTGCCACAATCCGACTTCTTGGGACGACCGGCCTCCTGGAGGCTTCGTCCACACGTATCCGCTGGTGGGAGTTCACGCGACCGTCGATTGCTCGGATTGCCACTCGAGCGGTGTGTACGCAGGCTTGCCGTCCGACTGCGTGGATTGTCACCTGGACAATTACAACGCCACATCGGACCCGAACCACGCGGCTGCAGGGTTCCCGACGACGTGCGACACCTGTCACAAACAATCGGATCCGAACTGGTTCCAGGCCACGTACCCGCATTCGGTGTGGCCGCTGGTCGGCTCGCACATTGCTCAGCAGTGCAGCTCCTGTCACACAGGGAGCGTGTACGCCGGTCTCCCGTCGGAATGTGTCGATTGCCACCTCGACGACTACAACGCTACAACCGATCCCAACCATGCCTCGGCAGGGTTCCCCACCGATTGCGAGACGTGCCACCAACCGACGACGTGGACAGGCGCGACCTTCAGTCACACGTATCCGCTGGTGGGAGTCCACGCGACCATCGATTGCTCGGATTGCCACTCGAGCGGCGTGTATGCAGGTCTGCCGTCCGACTGTGTTGACTGCCACCTGGACAACTACAACGCCACCTCGGATCCGAATCACGCGGCGGCAGGGTTCCCGACGACGTGCGACAGCTGTCATCAGCAGTCGGATCCGGACTGGTTCCAGGCCACCTACCCGCACACGGTGTGGCCCCTGGTCGGGTCGCACCGCGCCCAGCAGTGCAGCTCCTGTCACACGGGGAGCGTGTACGCCGGTCTCCCGTCGGAGTGTGTCGATTGCCACCTCGACGATTACAACGCAACGACCGATCCCAACCACGCCTCGGCAGGGTTCCCCACTGACTGTGAGACGTGCCACCAACCGACGACGTGGACAGGCGCGACCTTCAGTCACACGTATCCGCTGGTGGGAGTTCACGCGACCTCGACTGTTCGGATTGCCACTCGAGTGGTGTGTATGCAGGCTGCCGTCCGACTGCGTGGACTGTCACCTGGACAATTACAACGCCACCTCGGACCCGAATCACGCAGCGGCCGGATTCCCGACGACGTGCGACAGCTGTCACCAGCAGTCGGATCCGGACTGGTTCCAGGCCACCTACCCGCATACGGTGTGGCCGCTGGTCGGCTCGCACATTGCCGAGCAGTGCAGCTCCTGTCACACGGGCAGCGTATACGCGGGTCTGCCGTCGGAGTGTGTCGATTGCCACCTCGACGACTACAACGCCACGACCGACCCGAACCACGCTTCGGCAGGGTTCCCGACTGACTGCGAGACGTGCCACCAGCCCACGACGTGGACAGGCGCGACCTTCAGTCACTCGTATTCGCTGGTAGGAGTCCATGCGACCCTCGACTGTTCGGCGTGCCACTCGAGCGGTGTGTATGCAGGACTGCCCTCTGACTGCGTGGACTGTCACCTCGACAACTACAACGCCACCGCGGATCCGAATCATGCAGCGGCCGGATTCCCGACGACCTGCGACAGCTGTCACCAGCAGTCAGATCCAGACTGGTTCCAGGCCACCTACCCGCACACTGTTTGGCCACTCGTCGGCTCGCACATCGCCCAGCAGTGCAGCTCGTGTCACACGGGGAGCGTCTACGCCGGTCTCCCGTCGGAGTGCGTTGACTGCCACCTCGACGACTACAACGCAACGACTGATCCCGACCATGCCTCGGCAGGGTTCCCCACTGACTGCGAGACGTGCCACCAGCCGACGACATGGACAGGCGCGACCTTTAACCACCCGTATTCACTCGTAGGAGTCCACGCGACCCTCGACTGTTCGGCGTGCCACTCAAGCGGTGTCTATGCAGGACTGCCGTCCGACTGCGTGGACTGTCACCTTGACAACTACAACGCCACATCGGATCCGATTCACGCAGCGGCCGGATTCCCGACGACCTGCGACAGCTGTCACCAGCAGTCAGATCCAGACTGGTTCCAGGCCACCTACCCGCATACGGTGTGGCCGCTGGTCGGCTCGCACATTGCCCAGCAGTGCAGCTCCTGTCACACGGGGAGCGTGTACGCCGGTCTCCCGTCGGAGTGCGTTGACTGCCACCTCGACGACTACAACGCAACGACTGATCCCGACCATGCCTCGGCAGGGTTCCCCACAACTTGTGAGACATGCCACGAACCGACAACCTGGACGGGCGCGACCTTTGATCACACCTATGCTCTCCTGGGTGCGCACCGAAATCTCGACTGTTCGGATTGTCACTCGAGTGGTGTGTATAGCGGTCTCCCATCCGACTGCGTGGATTGTCACCTCGACGACTACAACGGCACATCGAACCCGAACCACACAGGTGCAGGTTTCCCGACCGACTGCGAGCAGTGCCACAGCCGGTCGGATATGAATTGGTTCCAGGGTGACTTCGACCACACCTATTTCCCGATTACTAGCGGCAAGCACGCAGGCACACAGTGCATAGATTGCCATCTCGACTCCGCCAACTACCGGATCTTCAGCTGTCTCGATTCGGGCTGCCACCCGCAAGACAAGATGGATGACAAACACGAGGGTAGGACCGGGTACGTGTACGACTCGGTTGTCTGCTATTCGTGTCACCCGGACGGTCGAAAACCACCGGACGCCAAGTTCAGATCGGGGCCGCGCCGTGGCTAGGCCCAGGCTGATCTTCCTGTTGCTGTTCTGCGCAGTGGTTTCGCTGCTGCAGGCGCAGCTGGCGTCAGCGCAGGCGATACCCACCAATGGACGCTTTGCCCTCTTCTACAACTGGTCCGAACGGGACCTGGGGGATAGCGGAGACTATGACTATTCCGAGGTGATCGCCAACTTCTCCCTTTTCTCGGAACCCCGGCCTGGCAACCACTTCGAATTCGGCATCAACACCAGGGTCGCTTTTTTCCCGGACAACGAGGCACGTGACGAGCGCGTTTCCATTTACGATGCCTGGATTGGCGTCACCGGGAGCGGTGGCCGGTGGACCCTTCGCCTGGGTCAGATGTGGCTGCGAAGCCTTGGTGGCATCGGTGCTCTCGGCGGGATGTTCGGCGAGTACCGGTTTAAAAACACCTCCTCTTTCGGCCAGTTCCGGCTCGGCCTGTTTGCAGGGCTCGAACCCAAGGTCCGTGATGCTGGATTCGTGGACGGAATCACCAAGGGTGGCGCCTACGTCGCCGTCGATGCCGATCATGGGCGTCGCCACGTGCTCGGCTGGGTGCTCATTCGCAACGAGGAACTCACCGAACGATCCGCCGTGATCTTCAACAACTTCATTCCTGTCGGCAGGAAATTCTTCCTCTACCAGGCGCTCGAGTACGACCTCGAGGGTCCCGCCGGTCTCGGCGACAACGAGCTCGGCTACTTCTTCGCCAACATCCGATACGCGCCGGTACGACTGATCGACTTCCAGGGTACGTACCACCGTGGTCGTTCCCTCAATGCGCGGGCAATCACCGAGGACGTGTTGGACGGCCGTCCGGTGGATCCGGAGCGGCTGCAAGGCTTGCTGTACGAGTCCGGCCGGTTACGGGTTGTCGTGAACCCGTGGCGATGGGTCCGGATCTGGGCCGATTACGGAAAAGACCGAAACAACTCCGAAGACGAATGGGCCGACCGCGCCGGTCTGGGCCTGACGCTCAACAACATCGCGAAAATCGGCCTTGATTTCACGCTTTCCACTTCGCGTATCAACAGACTCGACCGTGAGTACGACTCCACCTGGGTGTCGCTCGGCAAGACTATCGGGCGACGGGTCTACCTCTCAGTGGACTACCAGAAGTCGCTGTCGGTTTTCAAATACGAAGGTTCGGGAGGCGGCACAATCGAGGAGCGGCCCGAGAGCGAGCGCTATTCGTTGTCATTGACGGCCAACCTCAACCGGACGTTCTCGCTGCTGCTGGTGGGTGAGTTGACCGAACACGACGACTACGAGGAAGTTCGCGCCCTCACAGGGCTGACGATTCGTTTCTAATTCAATCCTGGCAACCTGCCCACTCAAGAAAAAGTGCCGGGCACAGATCTCCGCATTCAACGCTTTTACTGTGAGGCACCTTTTCGGGGCACCGATCGTACCCACCTAAGGAGGCGTGCCCTGGTCGGCGAAGGGCAGAACGCAAGTCGGATCGTCCGAGGAGTTGTCGATCACTGTCGTGTACGCCAGGACTGGGAAATCGGCTTTGAACTCGACTGAAGCGTTCATCACGAAAAGGTCCTTCTGTCCGACGAACTGGAAGACGTTTTTCTGGGAGAATGATCGAGGAGGCACAACGAGGTTCCTCGTTCCCAGCAGTTCTCCCGTGTCGGCATTGAAGAGCTTCACCGTGATCGTCACCTCAGCCAGGCCTGGGTTTGTGAAACCGACATTTGAGCGGAAGCCGGAGTCGGCTGGATTGTTGGCCACTTGCAGGAGGATTCCCTGTGTCAGCGCTTCGGCTTCGGCGAGGGACGGTATGTAACTGCCAAAGGTGCCCGCGTCACCGCCAACGTTGTAGGTGCGTGAAGTGGCAAAGAACTCTGCATTCGAGCGCATACGGATAGCGCCGGTGGCTTCCGTGAGACCAAAGGTATTGCCGAGGATATCGTTGAGTGCGAGGCCTTGCCGCGGTGAGATATCCACCGCCACCTCGTTCGCCCTCGAATTGTCGACATTTCGTTCGAGAACGGAGAGAAACACGGTGATCGAGGATTCGGTGCTCGGGTTGTAGAGCCGAACATCGGTGACGAAGTGGGCGTCACCGACGCCCGACGCGCTCGCCGCACCGGGGATGATGCGGACAACGTCACCGATCGCTGCCGGGCCGACGGCGACAAATACGTCGGTGACGTCGTTGGTGTCATCAACCACCAGATTGGTGGCCGACGAGTCGAAGGCCACGAAGCGACCGTCGCCACTGACCGCGGGATTCGTGCTCGAACCGGAGCCTTGACCGCCCGCGACCGGCACGCTCAGCCTGACGGTTCGACCAGTTTGGCGGTCGTAGGAAAACACATCGCCAAAACCGTTGCTGTCGCCGGCAACAAGAGTTTCGTCATCGGAATGGAAGGCTACGAATCTACCGTCGGAGGTGAGGGATGGCCACGAGCTGCCGCCACCGCTGGTCTGAGTCCCTGCCTGCGACACATTGACGCGGGTGGTTGTGTTGGTGTCGAGGTCGCGGACGAAAATATCGTCCAGTAAATTGGTGTCCCCGGCGACAAGGTTGCCGGCATCGGATGAAAAAGCAACCATCCGTCCGTCGGCGCTGACTGTTGCTTGGTTGCTTGCGTTGTCGGCACCCGCCCCTGTTGGGTCCACGCTGACCAGGGTGGTTCTTCCCAGATCGAGGTCCCGCGCGAAAACATCCCTGAATCCGTTGATGTCGCCATCGACAAGGTTGTCGGCAGTGGAGCTGAAAGCCACGTGGCGACCGTTCGTGCTGATCGACGAAACCCAGGTGGCGAGGTTCGAATCACCACCTTCGAAATTCACGCTAACCCTTTCGGTCAGCCCGGCCTCGAGATCCCGGACAAAAATATCGGCGTGTCCGTTGCCATCTCCCGCCACCAGGTTGTTGGCCGCTGAAAGGAATGCCACGTAGCGCCCATCCCCACTGACCGAAGCCCGTCCGCTGGGTCCGTCGGGCTCACCGCCGTCAAGACTCAGTGTGATTCTGGTGGTCTGACTGGTCAGCAGATCGCGAACAAAGACATCCCCAACACCACTGGTGCCGCCCACAACCAGGTTGGTGGCACCGGACTCGAAGGCCACATAACGTCCGTCACCACTGATTGCGGGCCGACCGCAAGATGCATTTGCGTCACTTCCATTCGTATTCACACTGACCCTGGTGGTGGTACGAAGTTCGAGGTCTCTGACAAAAACGTCCTTGAAACCGTTCATATCATCGTCAACCAGGTTGGAGGCCTCGGACTCGAAAACGACATAACGTCCGTCGTCGCTCACCTGCCAATGAGCGCCGCCAAGCCGGCTCACGCCATTGCCCTGGACTCCGTCGCTGCTCACGCTCACCAGTTCGATGACCTGAGCCGTGGCTCCGAATGGCAAGAAAAATAGAAAGAGAATTAAAATCTGGGACAGCAGGCAAGACTTCATGGGTACCTTCTCCCTGTCAGGTTGTGGTGCGTGCATCAAACTGCGCGCCGCTGTCGAACAGTAGTGGACTGCCGATTTCGCGACGCAGTATTGCTCGGTATCGTTTCATTTTGAGACTCGCCGTGATCTCGCTCAGTTTAGCACAAGGATCTGTTGGCCGTTTCTTCAGCCATTCTAGGGTGCCACCTTTTGAAAACATTTCTTTCCGGGGCAGCGCGCAGCCCGATTTCGAGTTTGGCCCCGGCGCATGTTGCGGTTACGCTGCCAGGCTTGAGCTCAGGTCATCAAGCCTGGCGCTGAGAGTAGCTGGGCGTGGATCCCGAGACGAAGGCTAAGGAGGCGTGCCCTGGTCGGCGAAGGGCAGAACGCAAGTCGGATCGTCCGAGGCGTTGTCGATCACTGTCGTGTACGCCAGGACTGGGAAATCGGCTTTGAACTCGACTGAAGCGTTCATCACGAAAAGGTCCTTCTGTCCGACGAACTGGAAGACGTTTTTCTGGGAGAATGATCGAGGAGGCACAACGAGGTTCCTCGTTCCCAGCAGTTCTCCCGTGTCGGCATTGAAGAGCTTCACCGTGATCGTCACCTCAGCCAGGCCTGGGTTTGTGAAACCGACATTTGAGCGGAAGCCGGAGTCGGCTGGATTGTTGGCCACTTGCAGGAGGATTCCCTGTGTCAGCGCTTCGGCTTCGGCGAGGGACGGTATGTAACTGCCAAAGGTGCCCGCGTCACCGCCAACGTTGTAGGTGCGTGAAGTGGCAAAGAACTCTGCATTCGAGCGCATACGGATAGCGCCGGTGGCTTCCGTGAGACCAAAGGTATTGCCGAGGATATCGTTGAGTGCGAGGCCTTGCCGCGGTGAGATATCCACCGCCACCTCGTTCGCCCTCGAATTGTCGACATTTCGTAGGAGAACGGAGAGAAACACAGTGATCGAGGATTCGGTGCTCGGGTTGTAGAGCCGAACATCGGTAACGAAGTGGGCGTCACCGACGCCCGATGCACTCGCCGCCCCGGGAATGATGCGAACCACGTCACCGATCGCTGCCGGACCGACGGCGACATAAATGTGTCGTCTCCCCGGCGTGCTGTCAGGCACGAAGTTGGTCGAATACGAGTTGAACGCAACAATCCTGCCGTCCGCCGACACGACCGGGCCGACGCTGATGTCGTTTCCCTGGGCGCCGGTGGTGGAGATCGTGAGCAGGGACGTGATCCCGGAATCCAGGTCGCGAGCGAAAATGTCGGTGACGCCGTTGAAATCGTTTTTGACGAGGTCCGCAGCATCCGACCGGAAGACCGCATACCTGCCGGTAGCGTCGAGAGAAGGCGAGCCGCTGCCGCCGCCCGCCTCGCTGCCGGAGCTATCGACGCTCACACGCTCGGTGATCCCAAGATCAAGATCTCGAACGAACCCGTCCTGAACTCCGTTGGTATCACCTGGAACGAGGTTCGTGGCGTCGGAGAAGATCCCGGCGAAGCGCCCATCCGCGCTAATCCCAAAGCCGCCGCTGCGGCCGTCGCCCTCGATGCCGCCGCTGGCGACGCTCACCCTGGCCGTGATGCCGAGGTCGAGATCTCGCATGAAAACGTCATTCGAAGAATTTCCGTCGTCGGCAACCAGGTTGGTCGAGTTCGAGATAAATGCAACGTGCCGGCCATTGGCGCTGATGTGGGGGTACCAGCTGTTACCGTCCTCGGCGATGCCGTCCCATGACGAGCTCACGATTTCGTTGGTCCCTGTGTCCAGATCGCGCACGTAAAGAGCCGGTGACCATACGATCGTTCCGTTCACGAGGTTGGTTGCGTTCGAGGTAAATGTGACATAGCGGCCGTCACCACTGATTGACGGGGTTCGGCTGTCGCTGTCAGCCTCGCTCAGGTCCCAGCCGAGGCTGACCCTGGAGATCTGTCCGGTCAGACGGTTGACGATGAATACGTCATGAGCGGCGTTGGTGTCATCCGCCACCAGATTGGCGGCATCGGATGAAAACGCGATCCAAAGCCCGTCCTCACTGATCGAGGGATACTTTGACACACCCAGGGCGTCGCCGCCTCCGACCGGTTCGCTCACCCGTACGGTCGTGCCGAGCAGCCGGTCACGTACGAAGATATCGGTCGTGCCGTTTCCGTCCGCCTCGACCAGGTTGCTGGCATCGGATGCATATACAACGAACCGGCCATCGGCACTGACGGCGTCAAAAAGGGGAAGAAAGCTATCCTGGTTTGCTTCGACGCCCCCGCTACTCACGCTCACCCGTTCGATGACCTGGGCCGTGGCTCCGAATGGCAAAAGGAAAAGAATGAGAATCGAAATACAGAAAAACAGAAGACCATTCATAGGTACCTTCTCCCCGTCAGTTTGTGATCGATGTATCGAATTGCAGTATCAGCCTACCTTTTGTTAGTGCAAATGGCCAGGTACCCACAAGAGGCGGTCGGGTGGGCGCTGAGTTTAGCGCCTCACCTGGTGATGACAACCTTTTTTCGGGCATGTTCATTGATCAAGATACCGGATTGCCCTCGTGAGGTCACTCGGTACATGGCATCTTTTCCGATATCTCGGTTTGCGTCGCTCGGTTTTCTACTCCGAGGGAACGAAGTGCCTTTCTCCGCCACCATCCAGTCGTTGTTGCATGATTGATCATATGTCGCATGAAGATTGCTTAATTGGCTAAGTTATCTCATTATGGCAGTCAGAATCAATGGGTTTCGCGAGCTCAAAACTGCCGGGAACGTTTGAAGCTCATCGTGGTTGATTTCTCTCGAGTGGGGGGGTTGTAATGAAAAGGCTCTGTCTCGTTTTTGGCCTTGTGGTCATTCTGAGCGCGACCCAGTTGACGGCCCAAGACACGACCGGCCGGATGCTGGTGCGAACGAGCGACTCTTCAGCAGCGCCGCTGCACGGGGTGTCGGTGACCATAGAGTCGCCGGCCTTGATCGGTGGCCCCCGCACCATCGTCAGCGACACAAGGGGCGAGGCACTCTTCCTCACATTGGGGCCGGGCACCTACAGAGTTCGGGCAGAGCTCACCGGCTTCGCCATCCAGGAGCGGCGCGAGGTCTGGGTCCGGCTGGGTTCGGTCACGGCCCTGATGGTGACCATGCCCGATGCCACCTTCACCGACGAGATCACGGTGCTCGACGAGACACCAGTCGTCGATCCCATGCAGGTCGGCACCGAGCAGGTCTTCGACGCCGAGTACATCGAGAAGACCTCCATCGGGAGCTGGGCTCGGCTCCTCTCGAAGCCCGGCCGTCAGGTGTCCGGCATCACCGACGGCCAGGATGTCTACGGATCGCAGCGATCCGAGAACGCCTGGTTCGTCGACGGCATCGAGATCACGGACATGGCCGTGGGCGACGTTTCCGGCGGATCCGGCCAGTTCGGCATCGACGCCTACCAGGAGATCGAGATCAAGACCGGCGGCTACGAGGCCGAGTACGGCCGCGCTCTTGGAGGCGTTACGAGTGTTGTGATGAAATCCGGCGGCAACGCGTTCTCGGGCAGCCTCGATGTGCGATACCAGGCCAACGCTTTTCAGGAATCCGGCGAGCACTTCGACCCAGATCTGCAGGAGAGCTCCAATCTTGTCGCCGATGCCACCTTCGGAGGGCCCATCGTCCGCGATCGACTGTGGTTCTTCGCGGCCTTCTACCAGGCCGAGTCGAGGGACACGCCAGAGGATTCACCCACAACCTGGAAGGGAGGCTTCAGCGGCCCCAAAGCCAAGCTGACCTGGCAGATCTCGCCCTTGTGGCGCGGTACTGCCTCCTACTTCGGCGGCACCACGACCATCGAGAACTTCAACGCCTCACGCGAGACCATGCCCGAAGCCGCCGGCATCTACAAAAAATCGGAGGACTATCTGTCGCTGGGAATCGACGGGATGCTTGGCGATGACATGCTGTGGAGCCTCCGCGCCGGCTACAACCGAGCTCAATTGGATGTCCAACCCATGGGCGGCGATCTCGAGACCATCGCTCACCTCAACAGGGTCTCGCAGATCACCTCAGAAAACTTTCCTCAGCAGCAGTACGACGAAGGAGATCGCCTTCAAGCGGCGACAGATCTCACCTGGTTTCTCGCCGGCCCCGGCGGCTCGCACGAGCTCAAGGGCGGTCTCGAAGTGTCGGACCTGGGCAGGACCAACTCGAACTGCGCCACCGGCACTGCGGGAGGGGTTCGCTGCACCGAAGGGGTCAGCGGCCACGTTTTCTTTGACACTCGAGTCATGGAACAGGATTTTCCCTGGCTGATGATCGAGGGAAAAAACCCTGGGCCTCTGGACACCGGTGGCCTCCTGAGGGTGGGATTTATCCAGGATGCCTGGAGACCAACGCCCAATCTCACGGTCAAGGCCGGTCTCCGCTACGACAGTATCAGCTACGATATGGACCGCATCAACTCTTCCGTCACGATGAGTCGATGGCAGCCACGACTGGGCATCGCCTGGAACATCGGCGGCGATGCCCGCAACGTCTTGCGTGCCTCGGCCGGCCGCTACATGGATCCCGACACGATGCGTCTTCCGTATTACGGGGTGCAGAAGTTCAACGAGTACTACTGGCAGTCTTGCTCGTTCTACGGTCTCCAAAACGACTTCGACCCGGCCATGTGCTCCGCCATCGCCTCCTCGATGGGACTTGAATGGCGCACGGATCCTGAAGACTGGGACCCCCATGGCTGGTTCCTGGTCAATGTCATTGGAGGGGGTGACAACGTCGTCGATCCGAACCTCGAATCGGCCTACTCGGACCAGTTCATCCTGAGCTACGAGCGCGCCCTGTGGCCGCGTAGTTCCGTCGAGTTCAGCGTGGTCCACAAACAGACTCGTGGCCTCTTCGAGGACACTTGCGACGGCAACATCCCGACGCCGAACGAGGGCGCCCCATGCGATCACTACGTCGTGACGAATCTGCCGCAGCTCGAGCGCGACTACGACGCCTTCATCGTTCGTCTCGAGACCCGTACTCTGGACTGGCTGACCCTGCTCGCCTCCTACACGCTGTCGAATTCCAAGGGTAACCATGAATTCCTCGGTTCATTCGATTGGGACGCCTACCCATGGCACTGGGAGAACCGTTACGGATACCTGTCCAGCCACTATCGCCATGTGCTCAAGCTCAACGGGTATTTCCTGTTGCCCTATGACTTCACCATCGGCTTCAACGCCGGCTGGCAATCGGCCTTCCGATGGACACCACAGCAGGACAGTTACGACATCGAGGAGATGCCCAATGGGACCTACTTTGTCGAGCCCCGCGGCAGCCGTGCAGGGGCCGACTCTCCATGGTTCGATCTCCAGCTCTCCAAGGGCTTCCGCCTCGGGCCCACCCGCCTCGATCTCATCGTTTCGGTGCTCAATGTCTTCTCGCAAGAGACGCCGACCTATGTCTGCGCGTTGGTTCGGGGCTGCGGCGAGGGATTCGAGCTCGGCGCACCCATGGGTTGGGAGACCCCCCGTGCCTGGGAGGTAGGCTTCAGACTTACGTTCTGAGAGGAATGTGATCAAGCTCAATCCTGTCATCCTGAGCCACATTTCGGCGGATTCGGCGGTGACCCACCAACTGACATGACCGCCCCAGCAGGCGAGACGCCTGCTCCACACGAGGTGGCTTTTTCAGAAAAGAGCCTTTGTGGGGCAGCCGTCCCGGCTGCCAAGCGGGTGGATGTTCACGTCATTGGGAGGGAGTTCCGCGGGGTCGAGTCGAAAGGTCCTCCGACTTCTCCGGAGGGAGAAGAGGACGGAAGACTCTCAGACTTACTGACGCCCTTCGGGCGTCGTGACGCACCGTCACCGGCGAGTGGCCGAAGGCCGACCGCCAAACCGCACCACCATTTTGGCCTCGGCCACGGGTCGCCGCTGACGGTGGGTTCGGGGGATCCCTCGATTCGGACCGGGTCCTCACTCGGGATGATATGTAATGGTCTGGTGGTTCGCTTTTTGCTCTGCCATAATGAGATTGTTCTATGCCGTTATCTCAGGGTGATCGTCTCGGTCGATACGAAATTCTCGGTTCCATTGGGGCCGGTGGGATGGGTGAGGTGTGGCGGGCGAAGGATACCGAGCTCGACCGCGAGGTGGCTGTCAAAGTCCTGCCCGAGTCGTTCGCCGAGGATGAATCCCGCCTCGAAGGATTCCACCGCGAAGCCAAGGCCCTGGCCGCGCTGACTCACCCCAATCTCCTCGAGATCTACGATGTGGGATCCACGGACGGTATCCACTACGCGGTTACCGAACTCCTCGAGGGCGATACCCTCCGCAAGCGCATTACGACGTCCGGCCTGCCGTGGAAGAAGGTCACTGAGATCGGCGCCGCCGTCGCCGACGGACTCGCGGCTGCCCACGGCCGCGGCATTGTCCACAGGGACCTGAAACCGGAAAACCTCTTTGTCACCAGCCGACGGCCGGGTCAAGATCCTCGATTTCGGTCTCGCGAGCCTGCACGAGAAGTCTGCCCCTGAGGCCGAGACCGCCACCCTCACCGAGGCCGGCACCGTCATGGGCACCCCGGGTTACATGGCCCCCGAGCAAGTCAAGGGTGAACAGGCGGACGCCCGGTCGGACATTTTTTCCCTCGGCTGCGTTCTCTACGAGATGGCCTCGGGCCACCGCGCCTTTAGTGGTGATACCGGTGTCGAGGTCATCGCCGCCATTCTCAAGGAGGAGCCACCCCAGCTTTCCTCCTCGGGCGCCGCGGTGCCGGTGGACCTCGAACGCGCGGTTCACCGCTGCCTGGAGAAGCGCCCCGAGGCCCGATTCCAGTCAGCGGCGGATCTCGCCTACAGCCTGAAGAGCCTGGGCAGCAGCACCGGGGCGCAGGCGATGGCAACGCCGGCGTCAAGCGCCGCATCCAAGGTAGGTGAGGAAAAGAGTCCTCGATGGCGAACTCCGATTGTCATCGCCGGCCTCATCCTTGCGGCCGTTACCTCATGGTGGGCGCTGACCCAGCGAAACGGCGACGAGCCACCGGTGGAGGTCGCCGCAACCCTCGACCCGAACCGGATCGCGGTCGTGCCCTTCACCAACCGCACGGGAGATGCAACTCCTCGATAACCTCGCGGCGCTCACCGCCGACCGCCTCACCCAGGGCCTCGCCGAGCTCAACGAGATCGAAGTCGCTCCGGCCAGTGTGGTTTCGGCCGCCAGCGCCGGGGTCGACCCGGCGCATCCTGGTGCGCGAGGTGGCGGCGGGCACGGACTCGGGTCTCGTTCTCACGGGTGTGTGGGACGCAGTGGGTAACGGCCTCGAGCTTCAGGCTACCCTCGAGGACGCACAGCTGGGCACCGTGGTGCGAGCCTTCGACGCCATTCCGGCAAGTCGTGAAGCGCCACAGGAGGCCATCGCCACCCTTCGGGACTGGTCGCTCATGGCGGTCCAGGATCACCTCCATCCCATCCTCGCCTGGGGTGGAGGGGATGGATTTCCGGTGTATGAAGCTTATGCGGCGTATCGCCGCTTCTTCGAACTCGTTACTGCTAGCCAGGCCATGGAGGGTGCCCAGTACGTCTTTCAATCGGTCCAGCTCGACCCGGAGTTTGTACGGCCCCGCCTCTTGGTGGGGGCTATGTGGACCCCCCGGGTCATGTCTTCTACTTCACGACGCAGTGATCACGTTATATCAGCCCGTCCACGAGATGGAACTCACTGCGTCACAGCAACGACACGTAGAGATGATCGACGCCCGATTCGAGGGCCGATGGCAGGATGCCTACCGAATGGCCCGGGAGGGACTCGAACGGGACCCGACCAACTCCTGGCAGCAGATTATGGCGCTCAGGACTGCTTCGAGAAACAATCGGCCAGGGGTTGTGATCGACCTCTTCAGATCACTCAATCCCGATCCCATCACCCCGGGCATGGTGATCTATGGCACGAACAAACATGCATTGGAAGCCTTGCACCTCATGGGTCGACACGCCGAGGAACTGGCCCTTGCTCGCGAAATTTTGGCCGCCGGTCCCACTGAAACCCATGGGGCTTCGGTTCATGCGGACGAACTTTTGGCCCTGGCTGCGCTCGGGCGGGCAGGGGAGATCGATACCCTCCTCACCGATGTCTTCCTCGAACCCGACCCCATCATCGACGATTCCCAAGAGATGCGCTACGTCCTCTATGAGCTCCGCGCTCACGGCTTCCGCGACGAAGCACAGGCACTTGCCGAGCGAACGTTAGCTTGGATCCAGAACGTCAATTCTGGGTCCGGCGAGGCGTGCGTCAAGTGTGAGGCCGTTTCGTTGATGGCTGCCGGCCGCTATGAAGAGGCCCGAAGCCTCTACGAGGAGTTGCTCGCCGAGGAGCCCGAGAACCACGGTCTTGCCCACCATCTTGGGGTTTTAGCGGCCCACCTTGGCGATCGTGAGACCGCGTTGGAGATGGACGCGAGAATTGTCGAAACGTCTGACGACGTCAGCCCGACTGGAGTCCCATACGGTATGCGGGGTGAGATAGAGTTTCTCCGTGCGGGTATCGCAGCCCAGCTGGGAGACACGGACCGCGCCATCCACCTCCTACGTCAGGCGGTGGCCGCCGGGTACTGCGACTACATGTGGATCCACTCGAACCCGGCTTTCGAGGCCCTCTGGGACGACCCCGAGTTCCAGGATATTCTGCGACCAAAGGGGTAGCTGGCGGTCGTCTCGCGAATCGCTGAACCATAACCCGGCGAAATCCTTCCTCATCTTCAGGCGTGGCTTGCCAAAGCGGCATTTACCTGAGCTCAAAACAGCTTGTCGAGATGTATGGCCACGTTACATCAGCGGCCGGGAAGTGAAAGCTGCTGCGATGCGCGGCGTGGACCCCCTCCTGACACGGACCGGCGCCAACGGCTTGCGTGTCTCGGGCCCGACACGGCACGTGGTCTCTACGAGGCCATTTTTCATCTGCGAACCATCCGTTGGAGCTCACGCCAGCGAGCTGTGCGTACCTGAGCAGGTATGAAACCAGCCATTGAGCGACCGTGCTAGCCTCTGGCTGTACGAATGGTACGCCCTGCCTCAAACCCGTCTGCTTTTACCCCTTTCATCCAAGGAGGACTGCCGTGAAAAAACTCAGCCTTTCTCTGTTGTTGGTGCTTGTGATGATTCCCGCTTTCGGGTCGGCTGCCAAGAAGAAGGAAACCGAAGAGCCCAAAACGAAACTCAATGCCGAAACACTCTCGGGGCTCGAGCTGAGAGGCATCGGACCTGCCATCAATTCGGGCCGAGTGGTCGATTTCGCCGTCACACCGGGCAAGCGGCATCGCTTTTTTGCGGCCACCGCATCGGGCGGTCTGTGGAAGACCGAGAACGCGGGCACGACGTGGACGCCGGTATTCGACGGAGAGGGCTCGTATTCGATCGGCTGTGTGACCATCGACCCCGCGAATCCGAATGTCATCTGGGTGGGGACCGGGGAGAACAACTCCCAGCGCTCGGTCTCATTTGGCGATGGCGTGTACAAGAGCATGGACGGCGGCCAGACCTGGTCGAACATGGGGCTCAAAGAATCGGAGCACATCGGAAATATCGTTGTCCATCCCGAAGACTCCGACGTGGTGTTCGTATCCGCCCAGGGCCCGCTGTGGCGATCGGGCGGAGACCGGGGTCTGTACAAGACAACCGATGGTGGCGCCACCTGGGAGCGCATCCTCCACGTCTCGGATGACACCGGGGTCGCCGAGGTCTGGCTCGATCCGCGCAATCCCGACCTGATGTATGCCACCTCATGGCAGCGCCGACGGCACGTCTGGACCCTGATCAACGGCGGACCAGAGTCGGCCTTCCACAAATCGACTGACGGTGGCGCCACCTGGCGCAAGATTGACAAGGGACTGCCCGATGTCGACCGCGGCCGGATGGGTCTGTGTATCTCACCGGTCAACCCCGATGTGGTCTACGGGGTGCTCGATGCGGCCCGGGACAAAGGCGGGGTCTTCCGCTCGACGACAGGGGTGAAAGCTGGCAGAAACGGTCTGATCACGCACACGAGCGGTGACTACTGGAACGAGCTGACCTGCGATCCTCACGACCTCGACACCGTCTACTCGGTGGATGTCTGGCTCTGGGTGACCAAAGATGGCGGCAAGACCTTTGAAAAGGTCAATTGGAAGAAAATGCACGTCGACGATCACGCCGTGTGGCTCGACCCGAAAGATCCGGACTATATGTTGGTCGGTAACGATGGTGGCATCTACGAGAGCTTCGACCGGGGAACGACCTGGCTCTTCAAGGAGAATCTCCCAATCACCCAGTTCTACCGGGTGGCCGTTGATACATCAGAGCCTTTCTACTACGTCTATGGCGGCACCCAGGACAACGCGACTCTCGGAGGCCCGAGCAGGACTCTCCGCAGTTCTGGGATCTCCAACGAGGACTGGTTCATCACCGTCGGCGGCGATGGCTATGAGACCCAGGTCGACCCAACCGACCCGAATATCGTCTACTCGCAATGGCAGTACGGCGGGCTGGTTCGCTACGACCGGCGCTCGGAGGAGATCGTCGACATCCAGCCGCAAGAAGAGCCTGGCGAGCCGGCACACCGCTGGAACTGGGATTCGCCCCTTCTCATCTCTCCACATTCGCCGACCCGGCTCTATTTCGCCTCGCAACGGCTCTTCCGCACGGATGACAGGGGGAACACCTGGAAAGCGATTTCGGGAGACCTCAGCCGCCAGCTCGACCGGGATCAACTCCCCGTCATGGGGCGGATCTGGGAAATGGACGCTGTGCACAAGAGCACCTCGACCTCGAATTACGGCAACATCGTCTCGCTGGCCGAGTCGCCCGCTGGTCGAGGGGCTTGATCTATGTCGGCACCGACGATGGGCTGATCCAGGTGACCGAGGACGGGGGAGAGAGCTGGCGCAAGGTCGATGGCGTGCCCGGAGTGCCGGAGAGGACCTATGTCAGCGATCTCGAGGCCTCGATCTTCGACGAGAACACCGTCTATGCGACCTTCGACAACCACAAGATGGGGGACTTCGCGCCCTATGTGGCGGTGAGCCGCGACAAGGGTCTGACCTGGAAATCGATTCGCGGAGATCTGCCGGACCGGCAGGTCGCCTACACACTGATTCAGGACCATGTGAATAAGGTACTGCTGTTTCTCGGTACCGAATTCGGGCTCTTCGTGACAGTCGATGAAGGGACGCACTGGCATCAACTGAAGGGAGGGCTGCCCACCATCCAGGTGCGGGAGCTCGACATCCAACGGGATTGGGAAGACCTGGCGCTGGCCACCTTCGGACGGGGCTTCTACATCCTCGATGATTACAGCCCGCTGCGCGGAATGACGGAAGAGCGGCTGGCAAGCGAAGATGCCATCCTGTTCCCGACGCGAGAGGCCCTGCGATACATCGAACAGTCGGATCGAGTCATCGAACGGGGTGACGGTTTCTGGACCGCCTCCAACCCGCCATATGGCGCGGTCTTCACCTACTGGCTTCGCGACGGGTTCAAAACCAAGAGGGAGCTGCGGCACGAGACCGAAAAGAAGGCCCGGAAAGACAAGTCGGAGACGCCGCTGCGCGTCGATGGCCGAGCTTCGCGAGGAGGATCTCGAGACTGGAGCCCGGAGTGTTCATCGTGGTGCGGGATGATGAGGGTGCAGTGGTGCGCCGGGTGGCGGCCGATCGCAAGAAGGGCCTCCACCGGGTGGCCTGGGACCTGCGGTGGCCGGCCGCCGCGCCCACCGATCTGTCACCCGCGAAAGATCGAGCACCGTGGGACGAGCCGGATCGCGGCCCGCTTGCGCTGCCGGGATTCTACACCGCGAGCCTCGAGGTGCGGAGCGGCGGAGAGTGGAAGACTCTCTTCGGTCCGCTGACCTTCGAAGTCGAGGCGCTCGAGCTGGCGACCCTAACCGCCGCCGACACGACTGCGGTGGAGAGCTTCCAGAAGGAGGTTCGTGAGCTGCGGCGGTCAGTCCTTGGCGCGGTCAAGGTGACCGGGGAGGTGAAGACCAGCCTCGAGCATCTGCGCCAGGCCCTGATCGACACTCCCGAGGCCGATCCGGCGTTGATGGCCGAGCTCGAGGGGCTCAAATCGCGGTTCGACGACATCATGCTGGAGCTCCTGGGGGATACGACCAAGGCTCGACGAAACGTCTTTACGCCTCCCGCCATCGTCGAAAGGGTGGAGCGGATCGCTTCCGACCAGTGGTACACGACCCAGGCGCCGACGGCGACCCACCGTCAGGCCTACGAGTGGGCGGCCGAGGCTTTCGCCATCGAGAAGGAGAAACTCGAACAACTGGTCTCCGACCTCGATGCACTCGAAGCCAGAGCGGAAGCAGCAAACGCGCCGTGGACGCCGGGTCGGATGCCGATTCAGTAGACGAATTGAGTGCCTCCCCGGGGATTTCTCGGGGAGGCTTTGATCAAAAAGAGCCATGACCGACAACGTTGACCGGATAATCGACGCTTGGCACCTTCTGAAATCGTCGGCAATCGAAAGAGCTCAACCTGAGTTGCGAGAACAGTTTCCCCTGATAGTTCTATTCTGCGAACGCATCGGCCGGCATCTTTGTTCAATTGATAACTATTCCTAACTAATTGAAAATATATAGTCTTACCTGAATTCAGGTGTTGACAATCAATAGCCGAGACCCCACCTTCCACAAGTAGAGACAACGGAGAACAACATGATTATGGCGGGGATCCCGCCGCGGGCCGGTGGCGCGTCAACGGGGGAGATGCGCCTCCGTGCAGGCTTCGGTCACTGGACTTCAAGAGTATGGGAGAGGTGTGAGATGAAGAGAACAACTGTTTTCGTAGTTTGCTTCTGTGTCGCCGTTCTGGCAGTTTCAGGTTCACACGCTGTGAAACCGGAGAAAACTCCCAAGCCGGAACAAACACCCGGACTCACAACGGAATGCATCATTTTCGAGGGGGACCTGGAGAGTGCGGGGGATACGATTATCGTGGGCTGCTGTCCGAATGCCGGCCCGTGGCCTGCGTACACGATGACCCTGGACGTGATGGGTATTACCTATGGAGCGTATGACGGGTACCTGTTCATCAACGTATTTGGTACCGGGCCAAACGCAGAATACAAAGTTCAATTCTGGACTTGGGATAATGACGAAAGGGACCCCGGCACAGGTGATTTTTTCTTTGAAATATATGGCGGAGTGCTCGATAGAAATCGAAAAACGAAGGTCCTCACGGTGACCGTCGACGACGAGCCAGCGACTGTCTGGGTTTACCACAATGACTCCGACCCGGTTGAGGTACCGATCCCAAGCGTGAGCTTCGTGCTGGTGAGGACCTCTGACCTGGCCTATTGCGAATGAATCAGGTGTTTCGGGCCGGCTCGACCTCATCGTCGAGGCCTTCAACGTCTTCAACACCACCAACTACGATGTCAACTCGGTGGACAACGCTATGTATCCTGTCGCGGTGGGCATGGAAAACCCGCGTTTCGGTACCTATACGGCAACGCTATCCCCGCGCGAGATCCAGCTGGGTCTGAGGTACGTGTTCTGACGGTCCCTTGGAGTGGTAGGGGCTGGTTATGTCTTCGCCCGCCGACCGCTCAAGGCGGCAACCCGAGCCTTTCGCGCAGCGCTTCGTCCCGCGGATGGGGTGGGATCGGGACGTACGAGTCGATGCGGTAGGTGGTGATCAACGGATCCTTGCGCTTCGCAGCCTCCTCGAAACGATCGAAAGCCTCCTCGACCTCGCCCCGAACCAGGTGCAGCCACCCCATGATGGTCGGTGGCACCCACGTTTGACGCGCCCGTTGTTCGAGCATTTCGAAGAGTTCGTCGCCGCGGCTGTTATCGCCCATCCGATAGCACACGAAGGCGAGCTGCGCGATGGTCCTCGACAGCCCACCGGACATCTCGACCGCCATCTCGGCGTTGGCCCTTGCCTCGTCGAGCCTCGAGACCTTGGCCTGCAAAAAGCTCAGACAAAAGCGAGGCATCCAGTGATAGGGGTGCATCTCCACCGCCTTTTCGAGACCGGCGAGTGCCTCATCGTTCCGGTTTGTGTAGGTGAGCCAGGCGCTCGCCCAGGTGGTCCAGAGCGGAGACAGCGGGTCGAGCTCCAGAGTGGTCTGGAGATGTGACAACGCCTCGTCGAAAGCGCTCCCTGACGATCAGGGTCAGCGCGTAGTTCATGTGCACGTTGGCGACGTTTGGTCCGAGCTCCAGCGCCCGCCGGTGGCCCTCATCTGCCGCCGCCCAGTCCCACTTGATGAACGCGTCAAAATAGGCAGGCACCTGGTGTGTGAGGTACGACTCGTCGAGCTCGAGCACCCGTTTCGACCAGCGGCGTCACCGCCGCCACCCAGGCCTCCGAGGGAAGCTCTCCCCACCAGGCCTGGGTCGAATACCAGGCTGCCAGGCCCTGGTAGGCCCAGGCCAGGTCCGGATCGAGCTCGATGGCTTCGTTGAAATACTCGTAACTGCGCATGTAACCCTCTGGGGTGAGTTTGTTCCAGTGGAACCAACCCCTGAGGCAGGCGTTGTAGGCGTCGAGGTTGTCGGTCGGGCGCCGGACGACCGCCGCCCGCTCGCTTCCCAGCAGCTCGACCTCGAGGGTGTCAACGACGGCCAGGGAGATCTCGTCCTGGATCTCGAAGACATCCTCGAGCTTCCGATCGAAGCGCTCGGACCACAGGTGAAGACCGCTCTCGGTATCGATCAGCTGCGCCGTGATGCGCAATCGGTCGCCGACCTTACGAACGCTCCCTTCGACCACTGCGCCGACATTCAGCCGTTTCCCGATCTCGCGGACATCCTCGTTTCGGCCCTTGAACGAGAAGGCTGACGTTCGCGCCACCACCCGCAGGCCGCTGACCTGGGCGAGGGCGTTGATGATCTCCTCGGCCATCCCGTCGCAAAAATACTCCTGATCCGGATCGGCGGTCATGTTGGCGAACGGCAGGACCGCAACGGACTTCTGCTCGAACGCAGGCGGTTGGCTCGTTTCTCGAGTCGTCAACATCACGATACCGACGGTGACCGCGACGAGGCAGGCTCCCAACCCGGCGAACCAGGCTGCCCGCCGCCCACGGGAGCGGACGGGACCGACATCGGTGACTGCATTTGCCGTCCCACCTGACGGCGTGCTCTCGAGAAGCGATCGCAGGGCGTAGGCGAGGTCGGTGGCCGACTGGAAGCGCAGGGCCGGGTTCTTGTTCAGACAACGGCACAGCATCCGGTTGAGCTCGGTTCCCGCGTCGACCTCAGGCGGCTCCTCGTTGAGGATCGCGGTCATGGTTTCGACCGAGGTGTCGCGCTTGAACGGGGAAAGGCCGGTGACCATCTCGTAGAGCATGCAGCCGAAGGAGAAGATGTCCGAGCGAGCGTCAACGATGCGTCCCTTGACCTGTTCGGGCGACATGTAGCCCGGAGTGCCCATGACCGCTCCGGTCTGGGTGAAGGTGGTTTGCTCGCTCGTGTCCTCGGCTCGTTCGGGTTTTGCAGGCTCAACCCGTGCGAGGCCGAAATCGAGGATTTTGACCACGCCGTTGGTGGAAAGAAAGATGTTGCTCGGTTTGATGTCGCGGTGAACGACGCCCTGATCATGTGCAGCGGCCAGGCCGTCCGCAATCGAGGCGCCGGCCTCGAGGGCTTGTTGCAGTGTCATCGGTCGCTGACCAAGCCGTGCTCGTAAGGTCTCGCCCTCGAGAAGCTCGGTGACCGCGAATACGATGTCCTCTTCCTTTCCGAACTCGTGGATCGCAAGGATGTTCGGGTGCGAGAGCCTGGCCAAAGTCTTGACCTCACGGTCGAAACGGGCGAGTCGGCCGGAATCCCCGGCGACCTCGGCCGGAAGCACCTTGATCGCGACATCGCGTTCGAGGCGTTCGTCACGAGCGCGAAAGACCTCGCCCATGCCGCCTGCGCCGATCTGCGACAGGATCGTAAAGTGGCCAAGACGCGTCCCAGGCGTCAGTATGGGGCCCCTCGGCGTAGCCGCTGTTCCGACAGCCACCTCCCGCTTTTCTGAGATTCTGGCTGTCAGTGTAGCATCGTGTCCGCATTGATGAGCGAGCTTCCGCAGCTACTCTCAGAACCCGCACTGCTGCTCCACCATCTGATCGATCTCATTTCCGGTCGGACCGTCGGGATAGTGTGGTTGCTCGCGCAGACCGGCGTTGTGGAGCGCTTCATGGATCAGGACGATTGTGGCCTCCTGTGGCGGCAACCAGCCGAAGGTACCGCACAACCAGACAATTGAGCCGCCAACAGTCGTGAAAGCCTCGGCCCGATCGCAAATCTGCCGCGCCCGGTCGGAGCTGGCGAGAGTGTAGGTAGTGTTGCCCAGCACGTCGATGCCATCGGCCCCGAGCTGTTCGAAGAGGTCCTGGCAGGACTGGATTCTGTAGATTCGGCGCAGGGCATCAAGGTAGCTGCTGGCGAGCTGCCGGTTCACCAGGTAGTGGGGGATTCTGCCACCGACGGTGGGACCCTGCTTGATGGCCTGGCGCCAGGTGGCTTTCTGAACGTCGCGAGGCTCCGTTGCGGCGAGGCTGCCGGCCGTGAGCAGGCAGGCCAGAGCCGTGCTGACGAAACGAGTCGTAGCACCTTTGTGGTCGGGGTTGGTTGTGATTCGTGTTGCCATGAGCGCCTCCCCGGGGCGCCCGACGGCATTCGGTTGTCATCGATTCGCCCCTGCACTCACGTTCGTGCGTGGGCTCATCAAAGGAATGAGAGGGCGATAACGGCTCGATGACAGCTTGGTAACAGTCCGTGATCACGTCATCCCGAGCACCGTTACGCCGGTTTCGGCGGTGACCCACCAACTGACATGACCGCACACCCATCCTGCAGGCGAGACGCCTGCTCCACGGGAGGTGGCTCGATCAAACGAGGGTATTTGTGGGGCAGCCGTCCCGGCTGCCATGTGGTCAGTCGGCGTCCTCGTCGGTTCTTGTCTCGTCGTCGACGACCCTGAAACGGAAAATGGCAAGGTTGGCACCGATCTGGATTTCGTCGGCGTCCTCGATGCGGGAAGCCTGCTCGATACGTTGGCCGCGGAGGTAGGTTCCGTTCTTGCTGCCGAGATCCTCGAGGGTAGCCGTGACTCCTTCAATCAGGATCCGGGCGTGCCGCCGCGACACCTTCGAGGTGTCGATCCGAATGGCCGCGTCGGGCGCTCGACCGATGAGGTTTTCACCTTCCTTTAACCAGAGTTCGTTGCCATCGTCGTCGACGAGCATGAAAGCCGAGACTTCCCCGACTGGTGTGCCAACCGGTGGTCTGAAGAAAGTTGTAGGCGCAATCAGTCGGTATCCGCGGCGCGGGATGGTTTCGACGTAGCGAGGCTTCTTGGCGTCATCTCCGAGTGTGGAGCGGAGTTCTGCGATCAGTTGTGTCAGGGCGTTGACAGTGACGAACTCTGTGCGCCACACGTTATCGATGAGATGTTGTTTTGTCGCGAGCTCGCCCGCACGATCGGCGAGGCAAACGAGTAATTCGGTGACTCGTGGACGCAGCCCGTATTGCTCGCTGCCGCGGGAGATCCGGTCCAGGTCAGGCTCGACCAGCCACTCTCCCACCTGGAACGGCGGGCGGCTTCGGTACCCGTTGCCTGTTGTGGGCGCCATGGCGCAACGAGTGTATCTCGCGCACCTTTGAATCGACAATCCTGTTGGGACGTCGAAATGCCGACGGTACTAATCCATCATGGCAATTCGAATGTCCTTGCGAACCTCCGAAACGGTAATGTCGTTGGGCATATGCAATCCTTCGACCCATGCGATCCACTGGCTTTCCACCAAGGCCATGACTGCGCCCGCGGCAGATTTCAGCTGTTTAGGATTCGTGACTTTCGCTGTCGCCTGCCATCGCTCAGCCGCAGCCGGCTTTGTAGACCACACGACGAGTGGCACGTTGATCGCACGAAGAAACTGCTTCGTCGCTTCGATTCCGAACAGGCTGGTGTCAGGCTCCTTGTCGCCAACGACCACGACCACGGCACGAGGTCTCCCGGATCCCGCCGCTTGGAGGCCTGCAATGGCTACGCCATCGGCTACTTGCTGATCCTGGTGCCCTCCGGTCAGATCTCGGGGTCGGGGAAAGACGTGCGTCGCACACCAATCCAGACCCGCTGGTTCGATGCGGAAAGGAGGAGACACCCAGAACGTTCGGGCCAGACTCTTGCCGCTCGCTTCAAATATGGTTGGGATGGGTTCGGCGATGCGAAACATCGTCTGTTCGAGATCCCGTCCTCCGCCAACCATCGCGCCATTCCAGATCTCGGATCTTCTGGTATGCGACACACGCTGATCGCGGAACTCTCCCAATCTCCGGAGGTCCTCCGACGCGGAGATGTCTCGAATCATGATGACTCGACCTCCGGGCCGGCCGATCGCCTTTGTATTCACGATGAGGTTCTTCGCGAGAAAGGTGTCTTGAAGGGATTCGAGGGTCGGCTCATCGCCGCCACTGACGACAATCGGGATCGCCGTCAACTGCGTTTCGGCGACGCCACTGGCTCCAAGGGAGAAACTGACAGCGGAGTGTGCTGCCGATCCGTCCGAGAAACCTACCTCGGCGGCAAGTACATGCGCTACTGAGGTGTCGAATTCCGGAAACGATAGGGAGAGGTCTTGGTTGAGCTGGAGTGGGATACCGTCAAATTCAACAACAATATGCTCCGTTTCAACGAACAGGGGCTTGCCGATGATCAACCTGGCGCCGGATGGCGAACTTTCTGCGGGCCCGGTCAAGACGATCTTCAACTCCGATGAGGACCGTGGGAGGTTGATGAGCTGTCGCGCCCTGGAGACTTCGCCGTCAGTCTTGTTACGGGCGACAGCCAACAATTCATGGGGTAGGGGAGCTCGGCCGAAATTGCAGTCAATTCTCCAGGGCGGTTCAGCGACGACCCCGATGGATCGACCATCGAGGAGAAATTCGACGGATGCGACCGGTTCAGTGAGCACGACCTCAACCGGGTGGATGCCGACGACCAGTGAAACGAAGAGCGTCGCAAATTCGATCATGAAGTCCTCCCGGGCTTGTGAGAGTCTATCGAGGTTCCTTCATATTGGTTCTTTGTTTTGAACGGATCGGCCCGAAGACCTTCCGGATCAGATAGCACCCCGAAGGAATGTCGAGGACCGGTTGGCGTCCTTTGCTAGACTGAGCCGTGCCAGTTCTCTCAACTCGTGAGCATCCAACAATGGTCCTGATCATCAACTGCATTCCGACTTCCGAAGAACGGGAATGGTTTTCCCGAGCCGTCGTTCCGAGGCTCGAGGAGATCGCGGGGCGTCCGATCCATGTCGTGAATCTCAATCAACTCGAGGGCTTCGTACTGGATCCTGAATGCAGCCATGTCGTGATCAGTGGATCGGATTTGTCGGCCGCCCGTCGTCATCCAACAGATGACGCCCTGATTGCACTGATTCGACGATCCGTTCATCAAAACCGGGTCGTGCTCGGCATTTGTTACGGTCACCAGATGGTTGCGCGGGCGCTGGTCGATGACAACGCGTGCCGCCAGGCGGCGATCCCGGAGTTTGGCTTCAAGAGGGTGTCCCTGACTTCCAATCCGCTGTTTTCCGGAATCGATATATTGACCCCGGTCCACTCGCACAGCGACGAGGTAACCGGGTTGCCCGATGATCGGTTCGAGGTGATTGCATCGACCAACCACTGTGAAGTACAGGCCTGGCAGCTCCGAGGGCGGACGGTTTGGGGAGTCCAATTCCATCCTGAGCTCGACGAGCTTTCAGGACGGCAGATGCTTGCCAAAAATCTCGAAAATGTAGATGGCGCAAGGCGTCATTTTGTCGACGAACTCGAGGATCCAGCCCATGTCGAGGCCGGCCGGCGCCTGTTCGGCAACTTCTTTCAGACGCCTCCTGATGCGGTGTGAGGCGTTTGGTTGCTTTCCGGCGATCAATTGCCTCATGATGACGGCCTGAACGGGGAGATGATGATTTCAGATTTTGATGCACTCAGAAAGCAGTTTCCGACGCTGGACAATTATGTCTATCTCGACACCGCCGCCAAAGCTCCACTACCCAGGTGTGCTGAAGAAGCAATGGTCAGTTACATGGCAGACGTGTGGGAAAGGGTGGGGGAGAGAGCATTCTCGATGCAGGAGATCGAACGGACCCGCGCGACTCTCGCTCGTCTCGTCGGGGTCCCATCGGCGACGGTTGCGTTCATCAAGAACACCTCCGAGGGAATCAACATTGTTGCTCAGGGCCTCGGTCTCGGAGCCGGTGACAAGGTCCTGATCTCGGAGTTCGAGCACAGTGCGTGCGTTTTGCCCTGGCGCCGGCTGGAGAAGATCGGTGTCGAGGTCGAGGTGGTTCGCGGCTCTGCCGGGCGTATACCTCCCGAGTCGTTCATCGAAAAGATGGATGCCCGGACCCGCGCGGTAGGCGTGTCATGGGTGGCTTACGGCAACGGATATCGCTTTGATATCCCGACGATCGCCGCGGCATGCCGCGAGCGGAACATCGTCCTCGTCGTCGATGGCATTCAGGGGGTCGGTGTCCTCGCGACGCCATTGCCCGAGCTTGGTGCGGACGTCGTGATTGCAGGTGGCTTCAAGGGCCTGCTGAGCCCGACCGGAACCGGTTTCCTATACTGCCGCGAGGGTTTTGCATCCAGGATCGAACCGGCCTACGTTGCACGATTCAGCTTCGCTTCTGATGACAAATGGAGACCAGAGTTGGTGCTTGCAGCCGACGCCAGACGATTCGAGTACGGCAATCCGAACTACCTCGGGATCTGGGTGATGCAGCGCAGCCTGGAACTCATCCTCAGCATCGGTCTCGACAAGATCGAGGAACGGGTGCGAGAGCTGACCACCCTTCTCTATGACCAGGTCGAAGAGCGGGGATTCAAAGTCATCACGCCGAAACCCTGGCACGAAAGGGCCGGCATTCTGAGCTTTGACGTACCGGAGCCTGAGCTGGTCCGGCAACAGCTGATGGAACGAAAGATCGTCGTCAACGTTCGGGACGGCGGCACCCTACGTGCCGCCCCTCATTTCTATAACACCCCTCAGGACATCGAGACACTGGTTGATGCTCTTGCCGATGTTGTTCCCGGCGGCGGTTCAGATTTGCGGGAATGACGTTGAGTAGTGCCCTGATTGACTGACTCAACAGGAGGCCTCGTGCGGAAATCCAGACCGATCACCATCATATTATTCATCCTCGTCGTTTTGATGGTCGCTGGCGGCATCGGAGCGCAATCTCCGTCCCGTGGCGACATCACCGTCGTCATCACAAATATCCGCAATGCTGACGGCGAGATCCTGATCAGCCTCTACGACAAGGCTGAGGGTTTTCCGAAAGACCGAAGCGCGATCATTCGAACGGCCGCTATTCCTGCCGATGCTTCCGGCCAGGTCACGACCGTTTTCGGTGACCTTCCCTACGGTGATTACGCCATCGCGGTGCTGCACGACGAGGACTTGAGCCAGGACATGACCTTTGGCGCTTTCCACCTGCCCAAAGAGGGTTACTGCTTCTCCAACAACGTCAAGGTTCGCTTCAAACCACCCAAGTTCAAGAAAACGAAATTCACCCTCGATGGGGAAAATGTCACCCAAACCCTGCGGATGAGGTATTGAGAATATAGAGCTGAGCAACGCAAAAAAGGGTTACACCCTACGCGATCGAATATTCGTGACTCCTCCGTTGAAACGCGTTAGAGTGACCCCACCAATGGTCGTGACGCCTGTCCCTATTTTCATCAATTTATGTTTTCGTTGGAGGGTGCAGTGGGTGGGTTCTTTGGCGTAGTTTCGTCCCAGGATTGTGTTGCCGACCTCTTTTACGGAACCGACTATCACTCGCACCTGGGCACCCAGAGCGGTGGTATGGTTGTGAGCAACGGAAGTGGTTTCACCCGGTCGATCCACAACATCACCAACGCCCAGTTCCGAAGCAAATTCGAGGACGATCTGCCGGTGATGCACGGCACCACGGGCCTTGGCATCATCAGCGACTACGAGGACCAGCCCCTCGTCGTCTCTTCCCATCTTGGCACCTACGCCATTGTCACGGTAGGCAGAGTGCACAACCTCGAGCAGCTCACCAGCCAGTTGCTCGGGCGCAACGGAACGCATTTCACCCAGATCCGCGATGGCGAGATCAACCCCACCGAGTTGGTGACCAATCTCATCGACGGCGAATCGACCTTTCAGGACGGGATTTCTCACGCCCAGAGCCTGATTGACGGATCCTGTTCGCTGCTGATTCTCGACGACAATGGCATCGTGGCTGCTCGCGATCGTCTCGGCCGCACGCCGGTCGCTGTTGGCCGAAAGAACGGCGCCCACGCCGTCACCATGGAAACATCTGCCCTGTCGAATCTCGGCTACGAGGTGGAACACCTGCTTGGACCCGGAGAGGTGGTCCGCGTTACGGCCGACGGAATCGAGACCCTTATCCCGCCGGGAAAAAAGAGCCAGGTCTGCTCCTTCCTCTGGATCTACTATGGCTATCCGGCCTCGTGCTACGAGAACATCAACGTCGAGGCGTGTCGCAACCGCTGTGGAGCCGCCCTTGCGCGAGCGGATGACGTTGAGGTCGACTTCGTGGCCGGCATCCCAGACTCGGGCATTGGCCACGCCATCGGTTACGCCGCCGAGGCAAACCTCCCGTATCGCCGCCCGTTCGTCAAATACACACCGACCTGGCCGCGGAGCTTCATGCCGCAGGAGCAGCGCGTACGCGACCTCGTCGCGAGGATGAAGCTGATCCCGGTGGAGGAGCTGATCGAGGGAAACCGTCTGCTTTTCTGCGAGGACTCGATTGTCCGCGGGACACAGCTCAAAGACATCATCAGACGGCTCTTCGACCGCGGTGCCCTCGAGGTCCATATGCGCCCCGCCTGTCCGCCGCTTCTGCACTCGTGCAAGTTCCTCAATTTTTCGCAATCCAAATCGGAGCTTGACCTCGCAGGGCGCAGGGCAATTGTTGATCTCGAAGGCAATGGCGACATACGCCTCGACGAGTACGGCGACCCGGATTCCGACCTTCACACCGCCATGGTGGATCGCATCGGCGAGCGGCTCGAACTCACGAGCCTGCAGTATCAACGTCTCGACGACATGATCGAGGCGATTGGGCTCCCAAGGGAAAGACTCTGCACCTACTGTTGGAATGGTGAGGAGCTGTACGGGTAGGCTTTAAACCTCGTCGAGGTAGGCGTCAGCTTCAGCGAGGGTTTCACAATCATGGACCGAATAACCCGCGTGAACCTCTCGCTGGAGGCGTCCCAACTGCATTTGTCCGAAGACGCCGCCCTGTCCCACCCGCGCCGCGGCCCGGCAGCCGCCTTCATCGGCCATCTGAATCATCGACGATATGACCTCCTGGACCTCGGCTGTGCCCGGCATGAAATCTTCAAATATGCTCACGGCGGTGTAGCCGGAGCCGACCTGGGTGATTGCCCCGCGGTACGCTTCCCGTAGGGTTTCGGCCTGAGCCTTGGTGAGTGAACCTCGAAAGCGGAGATATACGCGTTTCTTTGCAATGTCGACACTGACGATGTCAATATCTTGAGCTGTGTCGGCGGCCATCGTTTGCCCCCTTGCTCTCGTGTTGGGATCAAAAATATTCTCCGGTAGGTCTCCAATTCAATAGACCAACTTTGAAACCAACTCCTACATTCAATTCTACTCTCAACAACGCTGAGCGATTACGCGGAGCGGTTTCTGTTTGTAAAAAGACTATTTGCCTGGAGCCTTTGCCGGCAACAGTTGCTGGCGCAGTGCGGATGCTGCCAGGGCCGTAGAAACTGCGAGAACGGAATACCCGGTTACCAGAAAACTGGCTGGCAACGGTCGATCGACAAAGAACGCGGCGCCCATGATCAGGGCTGGGAGAATGGAGGCGATAGCGGTCAGCCACGCCCAGCGATGGTTGCGGCATGCCAGACCAACAACGACACCGCCGAGGGCGATGAGGGCCGGCAGGTGGAGTAGGGTCGAGCGCCGAATTGAATCGTCGAATACATCGATGCGTTCGTCCAGGGTCAGACCATTCTCGGCTGCCGCTCGAGCATCAGCACGGATTCGTACGGTCTCAGCTTCGTCAAATTGGTTCAGTGCCAGGGTCACGAGCAACGCCACCACTGCGGCGAGGAGGAGGTCGGGCACCACGGATCGAAGCCATTTCATCATTAATATTCCTTACGCGTATCCCTATCCACTACTTCCAGAATCCCACGTCTCTCACTTTTTGAGGGTGCGCAGCCTCACTGCTCGGTGTGGGGGCTTCCCCCGCCGAGTCATATCTACGGGCTAGAAAATGAATTGGTACAGGAAGGGTGGGGGGACATCAGGCTTCTGGAATACTTCCTCAGGCAACTTGTAACGCTCCGGCACGGTGTCCCAGCCTTCATAGGTCCGGCCATCGATGAAGTACCGTTCAGGCCCGTCGTCAGGCTCTCCACTCGCGTCGGGCGATAGAATTCTGTAGCCCGCCGTCGTCGGAATTGTCGCTGCCCTGGGGTTCATGGGCACTAACTCCGTCCGGCCGTCGTCATCCACGTCCGCACGAATCCAATTGAGCCGGAGAATTTTGTTGTAGGCTCCGTCAGCCAGCATGTTCCTGATCTCGGCGTCGAACTTCTCGATGATGTCGGCTGACCCTGGCAAGGCTTTGCGCAACGCAAAGTGGAGTGTACGCCGGATGAGAGGCGTGGTGCCGATCTGCAGATGCTTGGTGGCGTCGTTCTTCTGGTGTTGCAGGACGTACCGTATCAAGAGTTCGTCCACCAATATGAAATCGACCTCTCCCCGGAGCAGTTTCTGAAGGTTTTCCTGGTCATTCTGTCCGTTGATGAAGGTTGTTTCGGTTGCGTTTTGAACCCTCTCGCCATACGCGTAGGTTCCGACAACCGCCACCCTCTTGCCAATCAGATCCGAGAGATGCTCCGCCGTGACGTCGCTTCCCGCTTTGCCCACGAGGACCAGGCGGTTTTCCAGATAGGGCTCGGAGAAGAACAGAATTTTCTCCCGTTCGGCGGTCCGCCACAACGCCCCACTGCCGTCAAAGCTGCCGTCTTGAAGCCCGAGTATCACTGCCCCGAAATCAACGATGCTGTTGGTGGCACCGATACCCGCGCGGTTGAGTGCTTCATGTACCAGGTCGATAGCCAACCTGGACTGGTCGGCTGTATTGGTAAAAGGTGGCCACATATCTGATGCCAATCGAAGCTCGATCCGCTCCGTAGCTGAAACCAGACCAGGGCTCACGAGTACGAACACTGCGGCCACGGCGGAGATCAGGGTCCTTCCGGTGATACGCGAAACCGAGAGGCGAAAAGCAGCGGATTTCGCGACAGAAGAGTCGAGGCCATTTGTCTTCGTGCATTTTTTCATATTCAATCCTCGCCATGATTGTAACTGTATCGACGGTGACGAGGCATGACTGAAATGGGAATGGTGGGCACGGGTTGCGTTCTGGTCGGATCTGGAAATCATAGCTCCCGGTGAAGGCGGAAAGAAAGGAGGACCACATTCGCTATCGTGAACCTCCGGTAAAGAAACCAACCAGGCAGAGTAACTCGGTGCCCTCGCCCCGAAACCCGGCAAAATATGCGGGCTAGATCAACCGTCCCGCAAACGCGCCTGCCGAGCGAACGAAGATGCAAGTGTTCAGACCTTCGGCGAGCTCGATGATGCGATCAGCGTAGGCCGACTCTCGTCCGTGTTCGGGTTCCTGGAGACCCAGAAAGACAATGTCCGCGTCGGCGCTGATCCGATGAAGGATCTCGGTGATGCTCAGTTCGTCGGGTTTGACGAGGACTTCGGTGTCGGCACCGATGCGTGTCTGTGGGAGCAACTTGGCGAGGCCGTCAAGCTGCAGCTCACGTTCCTCCTCGTCGCGGGCGACCGAGCGGACAGTGATCCTCGAGTTCCTCCACTCCGGGTTGAGGCGCAGCAGGTAGGCGAGCAGCAGCATGAGGTCGCCGTTGTTTTGCAGGCCGCCCCACCAGATATCGACTCGTTTTTCGCTCCCAGGCTCATGGGCCCAGTTCAGTCTGGTGATAATCGTATTCTTACCGGCATAGGACATGGCCCGCATGATCCGGAGATGGGACTCGAGCCGCGCTTTCTGTCGCGACCACCCGAACATCACAGTGTTGGAGTGGAGCCCCGCGATTCCGTTGGCCTGGGCGACGTCGAGGACGCCGGTTTCGAAATCGGAGACGACGTCCACCTCTGGAAACGCAATGATTCCGGCTTCGTCAAGCTCGCGATCCATCTCGTTCCGGATCTGTTCGACCTCCTGTAGCTTGTCGAGGTCGCCCACGATCAGTCTGCATATCGTCACGATTCCCCGGTCCTGGTTGAACCACGAGGCGAGGCGAACGAGCCCTGCACGTTTCCCAGGGTCGCCAGCGAAGAGCAGGATCTGCGGACGCCAGTTCCGCGGGTCGAGCTCATGGTGGCGAAGCTTGAGGAGCGACCAGCGTGCAAGTGCGACCCAGAGGCCGGCGCGGACATCGCCCCAACGCTTGCGCATCGCCCGCCGCCGGAGATAGGCGTAGAGCGCGCACTCGAGCACGATCGCCGCCAGGCATGCCCAGGGATTGATCAGGAACATCACCACCATGGCGCCGATGGATCCGAGGAGCGAAACATACCAGGGCACTCTGATGGTGGGTCGGTAGGAGGGGTCGCCGACCAGGCTCTCGAGAGCTGAAGCGAGGTTGATCGTCACATAGAGGGTGAGAAAAAGAATGGTGACAAATTGCGCAACCGCGTTCAGCCCACCGAGGGCAACCGCGGTCAACGCGATGGCGCCGGAAACCCAGGTTGCAATCGTCGGTTGACCGGATGGCGACAGACGGGCGAGAAAGGAAGGCGCGAGACCATCGGCAGCCAGCGCCTGCAACACTCGCGGCCCGCCGAGAACGCTGCCGAAGGCGGATGACAGAATTGCGCCCCAAAGACCCGGGAAGACCAGCCACGGGCCGAAGACCGCGATGCTCGTCCATACCACCCCCGGCACCGCGAGCTCCTCGGGTGAAACCCGGGTTGTGACAGCCAGTAGAACTGGAACCAGAAGATAGACCGCGGTGCCGGTGGCGACCGCCGCCAGGGTGCCGCGGGGAATCGAGCGGCGGGCGTCTTTGAGATCACCGCTCATGCCGATTCCGGCGGTGAAACCCGTCACCGCCGGGAAGAATACGGCAAAGACGTACCAGAAGCCCTGCGGGGCAGTGCGCAAAGTGACACCAAATTCGGGAGTCCGGGTCCCCTCTGCCAGCCCGCCGATCACCAACGCCACCAATGAAGCGCCGACCGCGATCATGATCGGGATCTGCAGCTTGAGGGCGAGCTCAGCGCTCTTGCCGGAAACGACGGTGATAATGATGATGATCGCCGCCGCCATGAGCTGAGGCGCGGCGCTGGGAATTTCACCCCACGCCGCCGGCCATACGGCGAGAATCGCCTCCACCAGACCAAAGCTGTAAAAGGTGATGCTCAGAGTCCGGCAGAGAAAAAGTGGGATACCGATGGCGCCGCCGAGCTCGAGCCCGAGGCTGCGCGAGATCATGTAGTACTCGCCGCCGACTCCGACGGTCATATTGGTGGCCACGGCAGATGCCGACAGCGCAGTGATAAAGGTGATCGAACTGGCGAGCAGCACCACCAGCAAGGTCACCGGGAGGCCGAGGTTGCCGACCACCCACCCGAAGCGGAGGTACATGATCAGGCCGAGGATCGTCAGCACACTCGGGGTGAAAACCCCGAGGAAGGTCCCGAATTTGAGGGCAGGCTGGGGCGCCGAGGCGTCGGTCGTCATGTCCCTCCACGTCGTTCGCGGTCATTCAACGCTACAACAGTTTGCGTGATCTCGGCAAACAATCAGCCGTCGGCGACGGCACGCCCTGCGAGGCGTCCGGTGAGAACGCAGCTGCCGAGGAAGGTCCCTTCGAGCGAGCCCTTGCCGTGGATGCCACCGCCGCCGAAGCCCGCGGTCTCGCCGACAGCATAAAGGCCGGGGATCGGCTTACCGGATGTATCGAGGACCCGGCTCTGAAGATCCGTCTGGAGGCCGCCGAGGCTCTTGCGGCTGAGGATGAATTCACGGATCGCGATGAGGGGCCGTGCCTTCGGGTCGTCGATCGCCTGGAACGCGCAGGTGCGTAGGCGATCGCCCTTGTATTGGCGAAAGTTGGCGATCCGGCGTAGCTGGTCGTCGTTGAAATAACGCGGGCCTCGAGCAATCTGTTGATCGTAGGATTGGATATCCGTCGCCATGCCCTCTCGGTCAATTGCAGCGCCCTCGAGCGAGAGCGCCTCCATTTTGTCTGCAAGCTCGGGGACGTTGTCTGCCACGACGAAATCCACGGACTCGTCGATCAGGCGGTTGGCCAGCTCTTTGTTTCCGAAGAGTACCTGCTTGACGATCTGGAGCTTTCGCTTGTGGCGGAATGCGGTCATGTAGTCGCAGCCTGAAACTGCGAGCTCTTTGATGGCGATTTTCCAGTTGAGTATCTGCCACGAGTACTGCCACGGCGTCCGGCAGATCTGCTCGACCAGCCAGCGGGTGTCGCTGTAGCCCATCAACGGCACCGGGCCGAAACGCCGGCCGCAGGCGTCGAGCCACAGCGCTGAACGAGGCGGCACCAAACTGATACCGTCTTCAGGTGAGTCGGTCGTGCTCGAGTGGACCCCGGCGGCGTAGTGCCACTGTTTATCGAGGTGGGTGAGGGCGGCGCCGTGTTTGGCCGCCTCATCGTGGAGCAGCCCATCGGCAAACCGGTGCGATCCGTTGAGGAGTGTCGATGGCGGTTTTCCCCACGGCTGGTACCAGTTTGCCTTCACCTTGCTGAGGTCACCGCCGCAGATTCCGCCGGAGGCGAGCACCACGTGCTCGGCTCTGGCTTCGAAATCGGCGCTATTTTCCTCGAGCCTCCCGGCACATCCTGTCACTCGACCGGCTGCGATAAGGAGGCGTTCGACCCGGTGGCCGAAAGCGATCTGGAGCTTGTCTCGGTGGGGGTGGTTTTCGATCGCGGCAACGATGGATTCGATGATGCCGAAGCCGGTTCCCCAGGCGATATGCCAACGAGGTACTGAATTGCCCGGACGGAACAGACCACGCTCGGCCCAGTTGACGACCGGCAGAAATTCTATTCCGTGGCCGGTGAGCCAGTCGAAAACCAGTTCCGTCGACCGCTCGACGTAAGCCTGAGCCCATCTTCGCGGCCATTCGTCGTCGATCCCAAAGTCGGCAAAGGTCTGCCAGTCCGACCACGCGAGCTCCGGTGTGTCGTAGATTCCGAGCTTCCGTTGGTGTGGGGTATCGACAAACATGACGCCGCCGAACGAGCGCTTGGCAAGCCCACCCAACCGGTCCTCCGAGTCCCGATCGAGGATCAGCACCCGCAGACCTCTGTCCAATAGCTCGTGGGCCGTCGCCAGCCCCGCCAAGCCGCCACCCACGATGACCACATCGGCTTCGTATTTGGCTGTCATCGGACCTCCCTACCGCAGAAATACCGGATTATTTCTACCAGCCGTCCTGGCGCGCGACAATCTGTGCTGGGCGTCGTGACGGTCCATACATCAGGATCTCACAGGTTCCGGATCCTGCCTTCTTTGTTCGATTGCTTCCGGCTTCGAGGTCACAATGAACGACTGAATTCTGAGGTCACGGAGGAAACGCCGCCGGAAGCGTTGAGAAGGCCGCTGGAGGAGTCCGCGCGGCTCTTGCATGATTGCTCAGGTGCCAACGCAGGGTCTGTTTCACGTTGATAAACTGTCCGGTGGATATGCTTGGGATTCTGCTCACCGCTGCGATTCTCATCCCTGGCGCGACACCGGATGTGTGTGATCTCGATTGCGAACGACAGTCTGTCGTTCTGTTGATCGAAAACGGCGAAACTCGTGCAGCCATTGGTCGTCTGAAGCGAGCGCGCGACCGTTTTCCCGACGACCGCCGTCTAATTCTGCTCCTGGCTCGTGCCTACCTTCTCGAGGACAACCTCTTCTGGGCCGAACGCATCTTGCGCGATGCCGTGGCTGCAAGGCCGGACGATGCAGAGCTCCGGACCTGGCTCGCAGCGGTCCACCTCCGCCAGGGTGACCCCGACCTCGTCCTCGAAGACCTGGTGCCAAATCTGAAACCCTCTCAGGACCCGCTCCGCGCGCGCTGGCAGCTCCTCACAGCCTCACAGGCCGGGCTTCTGGGGAATCATGAGGGCGCCGAGGAGGCCCTCGACCAGATCAACCGCAAGAGCATCCTTTTCCCCGAGGACCGGGCGCTGTGGACGTTCCTTCAAGCCAACACTGGTCAGTGGTGGAACAGATCCGTCACGGGCGCGATGGACGTCGGACTCGGGGGGACCTCCAATGCGCTCGCCGGATCGCCGACCGATCCCGGCGTCCCGGGCGATCCTAGCGGGCTCGGGCTGATCGATCTGAGAACCAGCCTGGTACCTTCCGTGGGCTCCACCGTCCGCCCGGCCATCGATTTTGTGGTGACGGGACACGGGCTCGCAAACGAAACCTACAGCGACCTCAGCTCACTGCTGGGTGCGGTCCGTCTGGGTGGCGTTGTGGCGACGGGTGGACACCGCTTCGGGTTCGGTTACCGAGCGGAGGTGCTGCTTCTCAACCAGGATCCGGCACGTTTTTCCGAGGCCCATCGAGCTGAAATGGAGATCGAGTGGGCGCGGGGAAGTGTTCTTTTCGGCGGCGGTGGACACCGCATCTACCGCGACGAGAAACGCACCCGGTGGGAAGCGGATCTCGGTTTCGGTGGTTCCATCGGGCGACTCGGTGGCTCGCCGCTCGTAGCCGGCGCCACCGCTATCGTTGCTGACGCCGAGTCGCCGGCCTACGATCAGCTCGGCGTCACGGCCGCCTTGTCGGCGCGGTTTCCGGTGACGGCCAGGACGTTGCTTCAAGTCGATCTGGGCGGGGTGTGGGACGACTACTTCAACTCGGGCGGCGAGGAAGGGCGCCTGGTCTTCGGCACCGAAGAAAAGCGGCGAGATCTGCTGGGGCGGCTCGCGGCAATTTTCTGGGCGCCGCCCATAAAAAACCTGCGTCCGTGGGTCGAGCTGCGGTACACGCAACGATGGTCCACCGCAGACACGACTCCCGGTTTCGACTTCAGTTTCAACGAATGGCGGATCGTGGCCTGGCTTCGCTGGAGCTTCGCTGCCGATCCCTGGGCGCCGAAGATCGAGCGCTCCGACGATCACGTGCCCCTTGAGTGGGGCCTCGAGAACAACAGAGGCATGGACGAGGATCGCATCCTAGATCTGTTGCGGCGGGACGAAGAGCTGCGCCGCAGTTCGAGCTGTGGACTTCGGTGATGACTGAAGAAGTTCGCGCTTCGGCCGGTGCCCGGCTTCAACCCTTCCGACGGGCCCTGTTGGAGGCGGCCAGTGTCGCACTGATTGGCGCCTTGGCGGGGCTGGCGGTCAACGCCCTGCGTGCGGATGGCCTGCCTCTTGTTGCCCGTGCCCCATATCAGATCCTGGTGCCCTGCCCGGAACCGGGCGGCCCGGTAGAGGCGCTCGACGCAGGTGCCCCGGAGATCTCTTCTGAGCGGTCTTTCCTTGTCGATGCCCGCCCGTCTGAGGAGTTCAACCGGCACCACATTCCCGGTGCAGTCAACATCCCATACGATTGGTTGGATCCGGTCCCCGACGACACACTCGCCGACTTGGCCAGATCCATCGCCGCCAGCGGCGCGACCCGAGTTGTGGTCTACGGTGACGGCGGTCGGCCCGACAACGGCGAGCATCTCGGCAAAGAGATCTCGGGCTGCGGAATCAAGAATGTCTTCTATATTCGCGGCGGCGCGCCGGTGGCCCTGGCGTCTGGGGACGAATGAACGCGACCCGAATCGCCGCGTGGTGTGCGGTGCCGGCGCGCTGGTATCTGGGTGTGCTCTTCGGAGGCGCCTGTCTGCACAAGATTGCCGAACCTGCATCATTCGCCCTCGACATCGCCACCTATGACATTTTGCCGCTCGTGGCCGTCAATCTGGTTGCGATTGTCCTGCCGTGGATAGAGCTTTTCGTCGCTGGCATGTTGATCGCCGGTTGGCGTGTGCGCGCCGCCTCGCTTCTTGTCGCCGCCATGATGGTCGTGTTCCTGGTGGCTCTGTGCATCGCGTTGGCGCGGGGCTTGGACATGTCCTGCGGATGTTTTGCGTCACAGGGCGCGGAGGAGGACCCGATATCGCGTCTCACGGTACTGCGCGATGTCGCGTGGCTGGGCCTGTCTCTTTTTGTCTTCGCTTTCGACCGCGGTCTGGTCGGGCTCGACGGCCGCCTCAAGAGGAGGGTTCCATGACCCGGGTTGTGACCGCCATTCTGGTCGCGGTGTGGACCGCGGCCCCGGCAATGGCCCAGACCGACACCTGCGCGACGCTCGACGAAATGCAGCGCCGAACAGCAGAGAAAATCATGGCCAGCGAGTACCTCTACGACTGCTGCGACGACACCATCAGCCGCTGTTTGGAAGCGCAGCCAACCTGCAGTCTCGCGGTCCGGCTGGCCGACGCCGTCTGCCGTCGTATTGCCGCGGGGCAGGACGAAGAGGGAATTCAGCGGGCCCTGTCGCGACGGGCGCGGAGCATGGTCGGTGGGTCGAACCCGGCTGAGATCAATCTCTCGAGCGCTCCGATCTTCGGCTCTGCCGAGGCACCGGTCACGGTCGTTATCTACGCCTGCGCCCGATGCCCGTACTGTAGCAAGCTGATTCCTGCGTTGTATGAACTCGTCGACACCGGGGCGCTGAAGGACGATGTGCGCCTCGCCTTTCGCGTCTTTCCGATACGTGGGCATGAAGGCTCCACAGATGCCGGTCTCGGTTTCGCAGCGGCGGCGGAAATGGATGGGTTTTGGCCGTTCATGCTGCACGCCTACCGCCACTTCGACGACTACTTGGCAGAGAACCAGGTGGAGTGGGCAAACGCAGTGGGGCTTGACCACGGCGATTTCATCACCCGGCTGCAGGACCCCGCCACGCGTGAAAGCCTTGTCGCGAGCAAGAAGGAGGGTTTGGTCAATGGGGTCGAAGAGACGCCGACGCTGTTTCTCAATGGACGTCGGTGGGTCGGCGATCTGGCGATCGAGCCGCTCGTAGACGCCATCCAGGAGGAGGTGGCGCGAGTGAAGGGGGACCTATGTGCAACAGATTGAAATGGCTGTTCTTACCGCTGCTCCTGGGCGCGACCTTTGGTGCTGCGCAAGACCGTTTCGCGGTGCTCGAGTTCTTCGGTCGGCCGAGTGGCGCTTACTGCAGTGCCGCTGGTCCGGCGATGACCACGCTGCAAAGCGAGATGGAGGGGCGGGCGGTGCTGCTCGAGTACGACTACGACGCGTTCTTATATGGGCGCCAGGAACGGTTCTGGGCTACCGGCGTCTCAGCGATGTACCTTCCGTTGGTGATGGTTGGTAGCGGATACGAAACCTCGAGCGGGTCGGTGAGCTACGAGGCGGCCTACCGCTCGATGATCAACCACGAGCTCGCCCGACCGGCGAGAGCCGACGTGTCCGCCTTCTGGCGGCGAAGCGGCAACACCATGCGAGCGTACGTCGAGGTTCTCAACCTGGACGACACAGCCCTTGAGATTGACCAGGAAGCGTCGATCTGGCTGGTGGCCTATGAAAACGGCTCCGTCGGCGTCAGTACGACCTGGGTGAGATCCACTGCTTTCCAGTTTCTCCCCTTCGACCTGGCGCCTGAAGAATCGGCTACGGCGGTGATCGACACACCGCCGATGAGCGGCATCGACTGGAGCATGATGGATGGCCTGGTGATGATCGAGGACCGGACCGGCGGCGGCGGATCGTACGACATGCTGCAGGCGATCGTAGCCTCGCCGGCCGGTCTGACAGCGGCCCCGGGCAACCTGGTCTTGAGTTTGTCGGGTAAAGAGGCCGAGGTCGTGCTTTCAGGACCGCACGTGTTGTCGTGGACGGCGTCCAGCGACGTCTCGTGGATCGAGGTGACGCCGAGCTCCGGCAGCCTCCCGGCAACCCCGGCCCTGACGGTGCGTCCTGAGCTGGTGCTGCGGTCGGAAACCGAAGGTGTCGTGACCTTTTCCGCGACCGGCGACGGCATGGATTTCTCGGCCACCGTGAGCGTCAAAGTCGGTGCCCGTCTGCGACGAGGCGCCCGCCGGGTCTGTCCGGCACGCTAGGAAGGGTTTCCTGCGTTCCTCCCAGTCGTTGCCGGGCTGCAGCGGCGCCACTATAGTCTGTCACTTCGAATCTTGCTCCCGGGGGAAAACTGATGAAAAAAGTATTCGTGGCGACGTTGTTGTTGGCCGTGTGTGTATCACCGCTCTTTGCCGAACAGGATCTGGCTCAGGCGGTCGCCAAGGACTACGAGGAGTCGCTGGCCGAGTTGTTCGTCTGGTTTCACAGCCATCCCGAGCTGTCCTTCCGTGAATACGAGACCGCCGCCCGGTTGGCCGAAGAGCTCCGCTCTGCCGGGGTCAAGGTCACCGAGGGCGTCGGCGGCACCGGGGTTGTCGGTATGCTTCGAAACGGCGATGGTCCGCTGGTGATGGTCCGGGCCGACATGGACGGCCTGCCGATTCTGGAGGACACCGGTCTCGCCTTTAGCTCGACGGTCACCCAAGTCGATATCGAGGGCATCGAGCGGCCGGTGATGCACGCCTGTGGACACGATGTCCACGTCACGTCCATGGTTGGAACGGCCAAGCGGCTGGTCGCGATGCGCGATAGTTGGGCCGGCACAGTGATGTTCGTCGGCCAGCCGGCTGAGGAGCGCGTCGGCGGCGCCAAGGCCATGATCGAAGACGGGCTCTACAATCGATTCGGCGTACCGGATTACGCCCTGGCTTTCCACATTTCGGCCGGCGAACCGGCGGGCAAGGTGATGATCTCCGGAGGACTGATTGCGTCGTCCGCGGACAGCGTCGATATCACGGTCTATGGCATAGGCGCCCACGGTGCCTCGCCCCACAAGGGCAAGGACCCGGTCTACATCGCCGCACAGATCGTTGTTGCCCTTCAGAGCCTCGTAAGCCGGGAGCTAGCTCCGCTCGAGCCTGGAGTGGTGACCGTCGGGTCCATCCACGGTGGATCCAAGCACAACATCATTCCAGATGAGGTGAAGTTGCAGCTAACGGTCCGCGCCGACAGCGAGGCGGCCCGCGAGAAGCTGTTGAGCGGGATTGAACGGATCGCCATTGGTGTCGGGCAAACAGCTGGCATGCCCGAGGACCTGTTGCCGAAGGTCGAGGTGACCGAGGGCACCCCGGCGACGGTGAACAATGACCAGCTCGTGGCCCGTATCCGCGAAGCATTCGTACGAGATCTGGGCGAAGATGCAGTCTACGATAAGAAACGCGAGGGCATGGGCGCGGAAGACTTTGCCTTCTTCGTAATGACCGACGACGAGGTCCCGGGGGCCTACTTTTCGGTCGGAGGGACTTCGCAGGCTGATCTCGACGCGGACGAAGCGGGTGGTCCGGCGGTGCCGTCACATCATTCGCCTTTCTTCAAGATCGAGCAGGAGCCTTCGGTAACGATGGGTGTCGAGGCGATGACGGTCGCCGTTTTGGAGTTGCTGAGTAACTGATTTTCGATTTATTTGGAGGCGAAATGCACCACGTCCGAACGATGGCTGTTGTGTCGATTTTCGTTGTATTGGCCCTCCTGGTCGCGCCTGAAGCCAGTGCAACTGATCAAAAAGGAGTGGGAGATGAGGCCTATCGGCCGAAACTCCCGGAACCCGGCACCCTCTTCCTCTATCCCGAGCGAATCGCCCTCCAGGATGGTGGGTTCTTTAACGCCGAACGAGGGATGCTCTTTGTGCCGGAGAACCGCTCGAAGGAAGATAGCCACGCCATCGCCATCGAGGTCTACCGCTTCAGGAGATCTGCTCAGGCCAAGCCGGATACACCGCCGATTTTCTTCCTTCACGGTGGGCCCAGCTTCGTTGGGCTCGAGCGGTTGCTCAAGGAGCGAGGCACCTTCGAGGAACGCTGGCTGCCGATGCTGGATGTCTCGGACGTGGTGGTCATCAGTCAACGCGGCATCGGTCCTTCGAAGCCGACGACGACGATCGAGATTGCCACAACCCCAACGCCACCCGATCAGCCATATGACGACACGAAGGTAGTCGCTGACTACCGTCGGGCATTGGCGGAGGAAAAGGCCGCATGGATGGCCCTTGGGGTCGACCTGAGCGGATACACGGCCATCGAAGCGGCAGAAGACATCAACGATGTCCGCAAGGCCCTCGGTTACGACTCTGTGACGATCTGGGGCGGGAGCTTCGGTTCGCACTGGGGAATGGCTTTCATGCGCAGGCATCCCGAATTGGTGGCGCGCGCGATCCTGCGTGGAATGGAGGGCCCAGATCACACCTACGACCACCCGGGTCACTCGTGGAAGGTCTATGAACGGGTCGCAGCAGAGGCGGAGGCGGCTCCCGAGCTCACCGGCGTGATCCCAGTAGGCGGTTTGATTCGAGCCCTCGAATCGGTAATCGATAGGGCCGACAAACAACCGTGGAAGGTGACGGTCACGGATTCTGAATCCGGCGAGAAACAGGAAGTCCTCTTCGATGGAGAGACCGTGAGATCGATTGCTCGCGGGTACTCCGGCGGGCTGGCGTCCTGGCCGGCAGACGTCATCAACCTCTACGGCGGGGATTTCCTTCCTGCAGCGAGGAGTTTGGTGCGTAGGTACGAGAGCGGCGGCCGGCGCTCAACAACGGCAAGCTTTTTCATGTTGGATTGTGGTTCGGGGATCACCGAGGAACGATTGGCCGAATTCCTCGCCGACCCGGCCGCAAACGTCTTCCGGCGCATGAATTGGCACTACATCCAAGGGTGCCCTGTTTGGGGTAGCGACCTCGGTGACGCCTTTCGACAGAACTTCGAGACCGAGATCCCAACGGTCATCGCCCACGGCACCTGGGACACTTCGACACCATACGAAAATGCTCTCGAGCTGATTCCATACTTTAAGAACAGCACCTTTATCCCGATTATCCGGGGTCCTCACGGAGCCATTCGGGCGGCCATGAAATCATCTGAAGAGTTCACCGCTGGGATCCTCCACTTTGCGGCGACTGGGGACACCTCGAAGCTGCCCGAAGTCGTCGAGATGCCTCCTGTCGAATGGACCATTCCCGAAGCCGAACTAAAAGAGCAGTGAGAAGCCGTCGACAATGACGACCAGCTCGAACGGAGAAATCTGATGAATCCAAACGGGACTCTGCTGCTCAGTCGAAAGGAAGTTGCATCGCTGCTCGAACTCGGTGACTACATCGAGGTTGTGGAGAACGCATTCCGCGCCTACGCGAAGGGAGAGACCTTGAGCTTGGGTCTGCTCCACGTGGACACCCCCAATGGGGAGTTTCACATCAAGGCTGGAGGCCTCAAGGAACCGCGGGTTTATTGCGGCCTCAAGATGAACGGCGGCTTTTTCGAGAATCAGAGTCGATTTGGGCTCCCCAACATCCAGGGGACCATCGCTCTCTACGATGGGGAGAACGGGTACCCGCTGGCTTTCATGGACTCCATCGAGATCACCATCAACCGCACTGGTGCGACGACTGCGGTGGCGGCAAAGTACCTTGCGCGGCCGGACTCGCAGACCGCCACCATCTGCGGCTGCGGCAACCAGGGAAGGGTTCAGCTTCGTTATTTGAAACAGGTGTTGCCGATCGAAACGGCCTTCGCTTTCGACCTCCAGGACGGGATCGCCAAGAACTATGCCGAAGAGATGGGGGAGGCGCTCGGAATCACGGTGACACCTGTCGAAGATCTGGCTGCGGCGGTCGGCGCGAGCGATGTCTGTGTCACGTGCACCCCGTCGGAGGAGTTTTTCCTCAAACAGGAATGGGTCCCGACCGGAGCGTTCGTGGCTGCGGTTGGTGCGGACAGCCCCGGCAAACAAGAGATTGATCCTCGTCTGATGGCCTCCTCCACCGTAGTCGTGGACATCCTCGAACAGTGCGCCAACGTCGGTGAACTCCACCACGCTATCGCAGCAGGCCTGATGGATGGTGACGATGTTCACGCGGAGCTTGGCGGGGTCATCGCTGGGCAACGACCCGGCAGGTCCAGTAAAGACGAAATCACCATCTTCGACGCCACTGGAACCGGACTCCAGGATGCGGCGGGAGCCGCGGCCGCTTACGAGAGGGCGGTCGCCCGCGGCACGGGCTCCTTCTTCGACTTTTTCTCTCGATAAATCAGGATTGGTGGTTTCTAAGCATCTCCTCAATCGAGTTGATCGTCGGCGGGAAATGAGCGGCTACGACCTATACTTGATTTCATGAATCAGAAAACCGGTCAGGACCGTCCGCCTCGTGGTATGTGGCGCCGCGCACTCTGGTTCGCCGATCGGACACCCGAATCGCGCAACCGCTACGTCGACTTCCTGCGCGCGTTGTCGATCCTCGCCGTTGTGTTGGGTCACTGGCTGATCTCAGCGCCGTACTTCGAGAACGGCGCGCCGGCTTACAGCCACCTGCTCGATCTCGAGCCTTGGACTCGGTGGCTGACCTGGCTCTTCCAGGTGATGCCGGTCTTTTTCTTTGTGGGCGGATTCTCCAACGGAATTTCCTGGGAGTCCGCGCTCCGCAAAGACCTTTCCTATCGCGAGTGGTTCGATGCCCGGACGCGTCGTCTGATCGGTCCGGTGATGCCGTTGCTCGTCGCCTGGGGCGTGATGGTCGCGGTGGCTTACTCGAACGGGGTCAGCGCTGGCATGATCCGGATTGGCTCCAAGGTCGCCCTGGTTCCGGTGTGGTTCCTTGCCGTTTACATCATGGTCGTGGCATTGGTTCCTCTGAGCTACGCGGCGTGGAAAAGGTGGGGATTTACCTCGGTCGTGATCCCTGTCGTCGCGGCGGCGCTGATCGATGTTGCCTTCTTCGTCGGAGATCTTCGGAGCCTGGGCTGGCTGAATTACCCTTTCGTCTGGCTCGCCGTCCACCAGCTCGGGTATGCGTGGCACGATCGCAGACTCGCCGGCAAAGGCATTGGCCTTCCGTTGCTTGTCGGAGGAGTCCTGAGTCTGGTTGCTTTGACTCACTTTGGTCCCTATCCTCTCAGCCTGGTGGGTGTGCCGAGCGACGAGGTCAGCAACACCCTGCCACCGAAACTCCCGTTGCTTGCGTTGGCGGCGGCGCAGATCGGGTTGGTGCTGATGCTCGAGGCGCCGGTCCGGCGCTGGCTGGAACGCCGAGTCCCATGGGCCGCAACGATCCTTATCAACGGCATGATCATGACGATATTCTTGTGGCACTCAACGGTAATGATGCTGCTGGTCGGTCTTGCGTTCTGGCAGATGCCCGGCGTCCTCGCTCAGCAGCCCGCCACCATAGGGTGGTGGTTGACCCGGCCGTTGTGGATTCTCATCTATGCTTTGGTGACGCTTCCCTTTCTGCTCGTTTTTGGCCGCTTCGAACGGCCTTCTTCCGGCAGTTCCGCGAGGCCAGCTGCGGTGTGGCTGCAGCTCCTCGGGTGCACGATCGCCTGCGCGGGCCTGGCCATGCTGGCCCTCGACGGTGTTGGTGGAGACGGCTGGTTGGGGTTGCGCTGGATTCCACTCCTGACACCGTTGATCGGCGCCGGTCTGGCCGGCTTTGGGCCGCTCGGAGGAATCGGTCGAAGTCTCAGTGGAGTGTCAGCAGCGAGCTGAGAGGTTCCGACAGTCTCGGGCAGGCATACCGCAGTCGAGTATTTTTGAAACCAACGCTTCGATTTTGCGAATAATCAATTGTGCGTTAGAAAAATTACCGTTCCTCGGGTCGCCCGCGGCTTCGAGGTGTTTTTTCATTATCAACGAGAAGGAGAATCGAAATGAAGAGAGTTCTAGCACCAGCCTTGTTCGTGCTTGTCATCGTCTCGTGTGGACAGCAGGCGCCGCTCCTGACGAGTGGTATCGAAATGGCCAACATGGATACGTCCGTTCGGCCGCAGGATGATTTCTTTCGATTTGTCAACGGGACCTGGCTCGATAACACCGAGATTCCGGCCGATCAAACCAACACCGGGGTCTTTTTGGACCTTCGCGACAAGGCGCGCGAAGACGTGAAGGCGATTATCGAGGATGTATCTTCGAAGGCCGATCTCGAGCCGGGTTCGGACGAGCAGAAGGTCGCCGATCTCTACAATTCATTCATGGACACCGAACGCCTCAATGATCTCGGAATCTCCTCACTCGATGCGGAGTTGGCCACAATCAACGCGATCGCCGACAAGGATCAGCTCTCGGCCTATTTTGCTCGCAGTGGGATCATCGGAGCAGGCGGGCCCTTCAATATCTATATCTGGGTTGATGCCAAGGATTCGGAGCGCTACGTCACGTACATGTGGCAGTCCGGGCTGGGCCTCCCCGATCGAGACTATTACTTCAAAGAGGATGAGCGGTCGATCGAGCTTCGTGAGGCCTATGTCGTCCACATCGAGAAGATGTTCGAGCTTGCCGGATTCGACGATCCGGCCGGTTCGGCGGAACGCATGATGGCCCTTGAAACCGAGTTGGCGGAATACCACTGGACGACTGTCCAAAACCGGGACAGCGAGGCGAGATACAACCTTTTCGCTTTCGACGACCTCGGCACACTTGGTGATGGCGTCAATTGGCCGCTGTTCCTGGCGGAAGCCGGAATTGCTTCCGAGAAGGACATCATCATCAATCAGCCGAGTTTTATCGAGGGCTTTAACGAGATTTTCGCTTCGACATCGCTCGCCGATTGGCAGACCTATTTGCGCTGGAATCTGTTGAACAACTATGCCAGCTACCTTGATTCGGGTTTGGATGACCAGAACTTCGATTTCTACGGCCGGACTCTCGAGGGTCAGAAGGAGCAACGGCCGCGTTGGAAGCGAGGGGTTGACGTTGTCAGCGGTAGCCTCGGTGAGGTTATCGGCAAGGTCTATGTAAGCCGCTATTTCCCGCCCGAAGCCAAGACCAGGATGATCGAACTCGTATCGAACCTCACCGCCGCTTACGGCCAGGCGATCAACGAGCTGGATTGGATGGGACCCGATACCAAGGCGGCCGCCCAGGTCAAGCTCGATAAGTTTGTCCCGAAGATCGGCTACCCGGATCGCTGGGAGGACTATTCGACGCTCGACATCGTCGCGGGCGACCTGGTCGGCAACATCATGCGGGCCAATCGGTTCGGATTCGAGATTTTCCGCGGCAGGTTGGGTGGGCCGATCCAAAAGTGGATATGGGTGATGAACCCGCAAACAGTCAACGCGGGATACATTCCGACCCAGAACGAAGTCATTTTCCCGGCCGCGATCCTCCAGCCGCCCTTCTTCAACATGGCGGCAGATGACGCCGTCAACTACGGCGCCATCGGCGCAGTCATTGGCCACGAAATGGGCCATGGTTTCGACGACCAGGGCAGCAAGTACGATGGCGAGGGCAATCTCGAGAACTGGTGGACCGATGAGGACCGCGAGAAGTTCAAGGATAGAACGCAGAAGCTGGTCGACCAATTTGCGCGGTTCCAGGTCTTCGATGACCTCAACGTCAACGGTGAGTTGACGTTGGGCGAGAATATCGGAGATCTCGCAGGCCTCACGATCTCGTACCGCGCCTACCAGATCTCACTCAACGGCAAGGAAGCTCCGGTCATCGACGGCATGACCGGCGACCAGCGTTTCTTCATGGGCATCGGCCAGGTGTGGAGGTACAAGGCCACCGACGAGGCGCAGCGCAACCGGGTGATGACCGACCCCCACTCGCCGCCGCGTTTCCGTGTCAACGGCACCCTCCCCAACATGCCCGAGTTTGTGGCCGCGTTCGATGTGCAAGAAGGGGATGGCATGTACCTTCCACCCGAGGAACGGGTGAAGATCTGGTAGAGAGGCTCCTCCAGGAGCCCTTCGAGCCCCAACGCTGACTGTAGGACCGGCGTCTGTTGAGACGCCGGTCCTTGTTTTCACAGTCTCCCTCCATCTATTTTCTTTCTCGTTAGCTGGCCAGATTCCGCCGCCGAGTCTGCTTTTTCGAGGATGGATAAAGGGACTAATGGAGGATGTGATTGTGGAAGGTCAGAATAACCATTTGTTCGTTCAGATCATTCATTTATTGGTGTGACTATTTCTGGGTCTCTGAAAACGATCAATTCGGTCGATACGGCCCGTAAATCGATACGAACGACCGCTGAAAGTTCGTGCATTGGATGGGGAAAAAGGGGGAACCGCGTGATGCGATTCCCCCTGCAATGTGGTCTTGATGATTTCTGATTCGGCTGACTATTGGCCGAGAACGATCACGGTTCCGCGACCTTGCCTCGCGGAACTGGCCGCCTGATACGAAAAATCGATCGAGCTGATGGTTTTTGGTCCACCGTCGATAGCGATGCCGGTGCTCGTAAATCCGGGCTTCACCTTCTCGATATCGTCGATCGTCCAGTTTGTACCGTCAGCGAAGTTGAGTGTGACCTGGTTCAGACGCACCCAGTCGCCACTGATTTTGAATGCGATCTGGTTGACGGCGTCGCCCTGTGCGGTAATGGACGCAGTATCTTCGGTATTGCCGAACACGACAGTCTTTTTACCGAGCTTCTGCCAATCACTCGCTCCGGCCGCACCAGCCATCAGCATCGCAGCAACTATGAACATCACAAACACGCTCTTTTTCATGTTTTCTCCCTCATATTTTTTTCGACTGGCGCAAATTTCTCCACGACAGCCGTTGGGTTGTTTTCAACACTCCGCGGATTCATCACAGATTCTGGGTACTATCTAATTCCCCGTCGCTCCTAATCATGATTACGGAATGTGAGCAAAAAGGTTTTCCGTGTCCAGCGGTTTCAAGGGACCATATCTCTTTGCCCAGAGGGGTGGGTGGTTATGGTTTTCTTGATGTCGTGATGATCGAGAGAAATTGAGAATTTGCGAGAACGTCTCAATGTGGTATGGTCTCAAGGGCGACACAAAGGAAAACAAGGCCAATAGATATCGGGGTGAGCCAAGTAATGATCGGAAAGACTCTCTCGCACTATGAAGTGGTGGCCTGCCTGGGTAAGGGTGGAATGGGTGAGGTCTACGTTGCCGAGGATGAAAAGCTGCAACGACGGGTCGCGCTCAAGGTGCTGCCGGAAGAAATGGCGGACGATCCGGAACGACGGTCGCGTTTCGAACTTGAGGCGCGGGCTGTCGCCGCCCTCAACCACCCAAACATCGTTACCATTCACTCGGTTGAGGAGGCGGACGGCGTCCACTTCATCACGATGGAGCTGGTGGAAGGAAAAACGCTGGCAAAGGTATTGCCCAGGGGTGGATTTTCTCTGAGCGAGCTGCTGGAGATCGCAATTCCGCTCACCGACGCGGTCAGCAGCGCGCACCGAACTGGCATTACACATCGGGACCTCAAACCGGACAACATCATGGTCGATAGCGAAGGACGGCTGCGGGTGCTCGACTTCGGTCTGGCGAAGCTTCACGACCCGGTCGGCTCAGAAGAGGGGTTGACGCAGGCTCCGACGGCTACCGTCGAAACGGAGGAGGGGAAGATCCTCGGCACGGTCGCCTACATGTCGCCCGAGCAAGCGGAGGGCAAGAAGGTCGATCCCCGATCCGACGTCTTCTCGTTGGGAACCATCCTCCACGAAATGGCCACGGGGGAGCGGCCTTTCCGTGGCGACACAAAGATGTCGACCATTGGCTCGATCCTCAGGGACCAGCCGGCGCCGGTGACCGAGCACAACCGATCGTTGCCGCGCCACCTCGGCCGCATCATCCGCCGCTGTTTGGCCAAGGACCCGGATCGCCGCTACCAGACCGCGCTCGATCTGCGCCTCGAACTCGAGGAGCTCAAGGCCGAGATCGACTCGGGCGACCTCGGCAGAACGTCAGGAGGAACAACGGCGGCTCGGCCGAGGCGTTTCGTTTCAGCCCTCGGAGTCGTTTCAGTGATTGCTGCTTTGGCGATCGCAACCCTGGTGGCGGTCACTGTGCGAAAAGACGAAGAGAGACCTTCAGGCGAATTCCTGTCGCGTTCAATCACCAGCACAATCGGTCAGGAAGCAGATATCAACTGGTCGCCCGAATCAGAGTTCATCGCCTATGGTCGAATTCGTTCAGGGAGCTTTGACGTCATGGTCCAGCCGGTTGCCGGCGGCGAGGCGGTGGTTCGGGCGAGCGGTCCGGGAACCGAAACAACTCCTCGTTGGTCACCGGATGGGAAATACCTCGCCTATGTTTCCAGCTCTGAGCGGGGTTCGCCCGTGTTTCTCGTTCCACCGCACGGAGGGGCCCCTCGAAAGCTGATATCAACAAACATCCGCACGCTCGACGTCGACATGTTCTCGAGGTCGATGGGAGACCGTCCGTGGACCGCGGACGGTCTGACCCTACTTGTCTCCCGAGTCGACGCCTTGGGGCACACGGCGATCTATCGGGTCAATCGCGACAACGGCGAGGCGGAACAACTGACCTTCCCCCCGTCGGGCAGCACGGATCAGGGAGCTACGTACTCGTTTGATGGCCAGCAGATCGTCTTCCAAAGGCGAAGTGACAGCAAGGGTGCCCTGTTGACGATGCCGGCGGCCGGTGGCGATCCGCAGGTGCTGCTGGCTGACGGATTCGACAATCTCGCGCCGGCTTGGCGTCCCGACGGTCGCCACCTGGTGTTCCTCTCGAACCGTGGTGGTGTGGGCGGAACCAATGTCTGGGAGATCAATGTCAATAGTGGATCTCTGAGGCAGTTGACTTATGAGACCAATCGCGTGATGTATGTTTCGGTTTCCGCCGATGATCGAGTGGCTTACGTACCTTTCTGGCACGATACTTTCCTATTCGCTGTGGACCTCATGACCGGCAAACGCCGCCAGCTCACTTCCCACACCAAGGACAATTTCGGCGCCCGCTTCTCTCCTGACGGCCAAAAACTCGCCTATCACTCGACCCGCACCGGTAGGTCCGAGATCTGGCTCCACTATTTGGATGGCCGGCAGGAAACGCGGATCACCGACCATGACAGCTGGGACCTCTACCCGGATTGGTCACCTGATGGCCGGCGCCTGGTTTTCGTCTCGGACCGCGAGGATTCCCGCTACAAGATCTTTATCGTCAACAGCGACGGAGGCGGCGAACGGCTTCTGATCGATCAACCGATCAGTTCTTACAGTCCGCTGCTCCCCGTCAACGCGAATCTGGTCAGCCGCTGGTCACCTGATGGTGAGCAGATTGCGTTTCTGGTCGGGGCCAAGGACAGCACGACATTGTGGACTGTACAGGCGAACGGTGAGGGGGCCAGGAAGGTCCTCGAAAACGCGACAGGATTCGACTGGTATCGCGACAATGGTCATGGGCTGTATACCCGCCGCCACGGCAGCGAGAGCGAGATCGTCGCCGTCAACCTGGAGACCGGCATGGAGCGGTCGTTGTATGTTGGGGCCCTTACCGAAATGGACGTCGCCCCCGACGGCAGCGCCGTGGCATTCGCGTCCGGCCGTGGCCACATGGCGATGGGCTTGGCCGTGCTCAAGCTCGAGTCGCCTTCGGATCCCGACGGGTTGCCACGGGCGGTGGGCGAACCGGAGTTCGTTGTGCGCACGGAGGGGACCTGGCACGTGCATAACGGCGGCTGGTCCGCTGACTCAAAGCAACTGGTCTACACCCAGGACAAGGATTACGGCGACATCTACGAGCTTGTGGAAAGGCAGTTGGAAAACTGAGGATTCTACTGGGTGGGTGAAGCCGTGGCATTCGCACGCACTATGAACCGTTGCGGAGCGCTGCCGATAAAGTAAAAGGGGTAACAGGTCACGAGGGTGATCGCCGGCGAGTCCGTCGGTGCGAGGACCCACACTTCTGATGGGTCGACGACGTGCAGCTCCTCGACCGCAAACGTGATCGATTCACTCGGGGTCTCGAGAACAAGCTCGTCGCCCATGGCGATGTCCTTCAAAGGCCGAAAGAACCCGTCGCGGTGTCCGGCGATGCCGATGTTTCCAACCTCGCCCGGCAGAGCGGTGCCTTCGATTTGACCGACGCCACGATTCAAGACCAAATCACTGGTGCCGGCGAAGACGGGTACCTCGATCCCGAGCCTCGGGATTCTCAAAAGAGCGAGGGGGGCGTCCATTTCGGCCAGGAGGCTCTGCTGGAATTCCTCGGTACGGCCGTTGGCCCATAGGCTTGTATCGACCGGTTTTGATGAGGGGGATGCCGCTGCGGAAGAACGGTGACGATTTACCTTGATTGGAGCTGACCGCATTTCCTCGAAGCGCTCTATTGCAGCTCTGCTCGCAAAAAAGCTGTGGCCCCGCGCTATCAGGTACCACCCAAGGAGCATGACTCCGAGGATGATAGAGACGATCTGGATGGAGCGGAGCCACGATCGGCGCGTGGTTTCAGGGTGGTCGGGCATTGGTTCTCAGACCTCAAGGAACGGGGGGCCGGCGTGTGCCGGCCCCCCCGAAAATTACTCAATCAATAAAGACCGGTTCAGATTAGAAGCGGCGGATCACGGCGATGCCTGCACCGATCAGCACCAGGAAAATTCCAAGCAGACCCGCAAGTGGGGTCGAGCTTCCGGTATGGGGCAACATCGCAGCCGGGGCTGCGGCCGGCGCGGCAGGCTTTGCGGCCGGCCTCGCGGCGGCAGGCCTCGGCGCTTGAGGAGCCGATCCAGCAACCATCACGTCCTGCTCGGTGATCGTGGCCACATGGGTCGAGACTACTTTCGCGCGGAGCTTCATACCCTCTCTGAGCTGGGTGACGTCAAGCTCCTTGCCGTCAACTTCAAACCTCTGGTCCCTCGGGACATTTTTGAGGCGACGGATTTCACCGTCTGCCATACGCACCATCAGCGTCGTACCCACGACCTTGACAACCGTTCCACTCCTGAACTCGGTGACCTCGACCTCGCGCGGTGTCTCGGTGGTCTTGACGGCGGAAGTGAGCATCGTGCCCGGCTTCAGGTCTCCAATCGGGACCTGCTTGCCGTCGATATTGAAAGTGAAGCCCTCGGGGACATCAAATTCCTTGGTCGTGCCGTCGGACATCTTCACGACGAGGTTATTTCCATATACGTGGACAACCGTGCCTCGCTTGATTTCAACAGTCGTGTGCTGAGCTGCGGCCATCCCGGCCCCCGCCAACAATACAACGGCTATCAGGATCACCACACTTTTCTTCACTGACATTTCGCATCCTCCTCTGTTTCATTTGTTGATAGTGGGAACGCCGAATCGTGATCGACGCCCGTCCCCAAAAAACTCTGTACGTTGAGGTGAAACCATCTCATATCCTGGACTATTCCGCCAGATCACCCTTCGAGGGGTGGAACCATGACATGACCCCGTATGAGGCTGAAGATCCCGTATAGTGAGAGGGCAAAACCCAGGGGAGCGGGGTAGGAAGATGGGGGATCAGGTAACTCGGGTGACGCGTCTCGTGTCTGTCGACGTGTTCCGGGGGATGACCATCGTCGCGATGATCCTCGTCAACAATCCCGGCAATTTTCGAACAACCTACTGGCCGCTCAAACACGCCGAGTGGCACGGTTGGACCCCGACCGACCTGGTCTTTCCGTTTTTCCTCTTCATCGTCGGTGTCGCCCTATGTGGCGTCGCTTGGATACGCGGTTACCTGGATTGGCGGCTGGTTCCTGCTCCTTTTCTGGATGTACCGGCGCAGGCTGTTCATAAAGGTCTAGCCCGCAAATTTCACCAGCCTCCCGGTGCGGCCGGCGCCTGGACCGGTTTTCAGCTATGCCTTCGATGGTTTGGCGAAATGGAAGTAGGCGAAGCCGATGGCGAGCAGCAGGTAGATCGCTACGGTCGACCAACCGAGCGAGTTGACCGTGCCCTTGAGTTGCGCCATTAACGCGAGCACGAACGCGACTCCGTCGGAGAGGAAGAGGGCGAAGACGATCGCCCGCAGGGCTTCGGAGTCGCCGGCTTTGCGTACCGGCCACGTGAGGACCGCGTATCCGATCAGTGCGGCGCCGAACAACTGCGCGACCAGGCTGAACCCCGCGTCAATGGTGAGCCCGTACTGCGCCAGGACCTGGGCCGGTGCAAAAATGAATCCGAGGCCGAAGAGGCCGGCGATGACAGCGTTGACGGCAAACAGGTTTCCGAGTTTCATCTGGGTCTCCTTTTCTTAGTGGAACTCCTCAATGGCGAACGGAGTACGCCATCGGCGGGCCTCGCCGGATGCGAGGATCCGCTCAGAAGTCCCGACTTGAAAACCGAATCACTGATGCCTGTATATCACGAAACCTCGTTCAAAAAGTACAGGCTGCGTCTTGCTATCCTCATGATCTGGAGGCAGTCCCATGTGTATGTAGATGGTTGGCATACTCCTGAGATCCGGTATTTCTAGATGAGCTGCTTTTCAAGCCGGAGCACTCTCTGATTGAGCGAAGCAGACTATCGTTTTCGGTTGTCATCGATGACGGTTGACTGTAGATCCGAGGTTTCAAAACACGCGAGTGACGTGTGTTTGAGACCCTGTGCTAAGCTGCCGCCGCCGAAGATGGCGCAAGTGGCGAATCGAACCGCGCCTTTCCCTCATCCCGCCCGCTCTTCTCATTTTTGGCAAATGTGTCTTGAGGAGTCCCGAATGAAGAAGATATTGTTGTGCTCGTTGCTACTCGCGTTGGCAATTGCATCGCCTCTTGCTGCCCAGATAAAGCCCGGGGCCATCATCATGACCGTCAACGATCAGCCCGTCTATTCCTGGGAAGTTGGCCTCCTGATTCCTCAGGTCCAGCAGGAATTGGCCGGCAAGGGTGCACAACCAAATCGTAATGATGTCATCAAAAGAACGGTGCAGCGCCTGGTCGATTCACGTCTTTTGAGCCAGGAAGCTGGTAAGAGGAATCTGAAGTCTGATAACCAGCGCGTCGAAGCCACGATGGTTCAGATCGAGGAGCAGGCAGGAGGCCGGCTAGGACTCGATAGCGCGCTCGGCGGAATGGGCGCTACCTATGATCAGCTTCGCGCGAGCGTTTCGGAGGCGGATCTCGTACGGACATTTGTGACCACTCAGATTCAACCTCAGGTATCGGTAACAGATGAGGAGGTGGTGGTCTTTTACAATGCCAACCCGGAGATGTTCGCCCGGCCAGATATGGTTCGCGCGCTTCACATTCTCGTTCGTCTCATGCCAAATAGTACTGCCGAACAGAAGGAAGCGGTTGGTGCAAGGGCAGCAGCGGTGCGTCAGCGAGTGGTCGCCGGGGAAGATTTCTCAGTCGTTGCCCGGGAGGTCTCTGATGGACCGAACGCGGCGGATGGCGGAGACATGGGGTTCTTTGCGCAGGATTCGATGGTGCCGGCGCTGGCGGATGCGGCCTTCGCCCTTCAAATCGGGGAAATATCGGAGGTCATCGAAACTCAGTTTGGGTTTCACATCCTCAAAATGATTGAGAAGCGCGCTGCTTCGAAAATGCCACTCGAGGAAGCCATGAAACCGGTCAGGCAGCTGTTGATCGAAAATGGAACCGGCCAGAAATTGTCGGAGCTGCTCGCGAAGCTGAACGAATCAGCGACCATCGTCCAAAGCGAGGCGCCAGAGGGCGCACCGGCCAGCTGAATGGAGATTTACTGTGGGTGATCAAATTACGAAGGACACGGTAGTTGGCATCGATTACCGTTTGACGGTTGCGGACGGGACCGAAGTGGATACGACCGCCGACCGAGGCCCGATGGAGTACCTCCACGGGCACCAGAACATCATTCCGGGCCTCGAGAACGAGCTCGAAGGTCACGAGGTCGGTGACGCGGTCGATGTCACTGTCGGCCCGAAACAAGGCTACGGTGAGCACGACCCGGAACGCGTGGTCCATGTCAACAAGGAACAGCTCGGTTTCGAGGCCGAGGTCGGCTCCGTGGTTTCGGCGAAGCTGCCGGATGGCCGCGAGCAGCACTTGCTGATCGCGGAAATCGAGGACGATACGGTGACATTGGACGGCAACCACCCGTTGGCGGGCCAGACTCTTCGCTTCGAAGTATCGGTCGCATCGATTCGAGGGGCCACCGAGGAAGAAATCGGCAACGGTTCGGTCGGCTAGCCCGCTTCTCACAACAGTTTCTGTCACCCCTCTATCCGATTTGGAAGACCCTGTTCCCGAGTCACGTGACGACTACTGAGAAGGTCGGTCTGGCGATGATTGGCGTGGCCGAGAAGGGTTTTTCGAACCCGGTGCTCGAGACCCGTGACATCAACGCTCTGGCGTCTGATTCTCACTGAGAACCGCGTTCATTTTCGCCCGGTGGCTGATACTCTGGTGGGGTAGACAGACTGTGGAAATCGACTCCCTACCTTCCAGTGTCGACGAGATTCTGAGCGATCGGTTTCTCGGCACCAGCTTCGAGTGTGACTGCGGCAAGAAACACCATGTCAGGACTCGGTCAGTGAAGATCGAACCCAATGTGGTGGAGCAAATTCCAGGACTCCTGCCGTCCCTCATCCCGGGTGAGCGGATCCTTCTGGTTGCGGACCGAAATACCTGGGGAGCTGCGGGTGAGCGACTCTCAGCAGTTCTGGGCGCATCCCACTCGATCGAGTGCTGTCTTCTCAGAGACGATTCTTTGGGACACATTCACGCCTCGGTCGACCTCGTGGAAGAGATTCTTACCGCCTATCCAGACGAGTACGACGGCCTCGTTGCTATCGGCAGCGGCACTGTGAACGATCTCACCAGGGCCGTTGCCCAACGTCGCGAGCGCCCCTACTTCGTGCTCGCGACGGCTGCCTCGATGAACGGCTACACCTCGGCTATTGTCGCCCTCCTCGAAAATGGCCTCAAGACGACTCGCGCCGCGACGCCGCCGGTGGCCGTTTTTGCGGATCCGCTGGTCCTGGCGGCTGCTCCGCCAGAGCTGACCCTGGCCGGACTTGGCGATCTGATCTCCAAACCCTTTTGCGGCTGTGATTGGAAGATCGCATCCCTGGTCCGGAGCGAATACCACTGCATGGTGCCGGACCGGTTGCTTTCGGTGCCTTTCGCTCAGGCCCTCGATGTCTTCCCACGGCTGGCCGACGGAGATCCGGAGGCGATCACCGAGCTCTTCCGTCTGTTGCTGGTTTCCGGCCTGTCGATGGCAATCAGTGGAACCTCGAGCCCGGCATCGGGAGCGGAACACCTTCTGTCCCATTACTGGGACATGGTGCGGCTGCGCGATGGGGAATCGCTCAATCTTCACGGTGCGCAGGTTGGCGTAGGGTCAATGGTCATCGACCAGCTTTATCGGGAGATCTTCGAATTGGAATTTGGAGACGCCTCGTTTGTCCAGGGCCCCGGAGTGGAGGCGGCCCGACGCGACGTCGAGGACCGATTCGGTACCCTTGCCCCGGCAGTGTGGCCGCAGTGGGAAGCCAAGCTCGCGGCGCGGACAGAGATGGATCTGGGACGCCTGCGCGAACAGGAAAACCTGATCAAAAGCGAGATCGAACGGACGTTGGCTGTCGGTCGTCAGGTGCGGAGCGTTATGACGGCAGCCGGTGCGCCGACCCGGGCGGAACAGATTGGTGTTTCCCCTGCCGAGCTTGATGCGGCGATTCGCCAGGGGCGCAAAATACGTGATCGCTATACCGCTCTCGACGTCGCGGCCGAGCTCGGTATCCTCGATGCGTTCGCAGACAGAATTGCCACCGAAGGCTCCGGGTGATGCTTGGCGATCTGATCGCCGCAATGGAAATCGCCATCGCTGAGATTGATCGAAGGTCGGACAAAAGGGTGCAGATCCTCCATCACAACGATGCTGATGGTCTGAGCTCTGCAGCGATTCTCACCAGAGCCTTCGAGCGTAAAAACTTCGATGTCCACCGGGTCTGTCTCGAAAAACCCTACCCAAAGGTGCTCGAGGCGGTATTCTGCAGCAAGGAGCAACTGATTGTCTTCACCGATTTTTGTGGCCGCATCGCGCCGCTGATTTCGGACCTCAACCGCGGCCGCAACCTGGTACTGATTCTCGACCACCACAAGGCCGAGCAGCCCACCGACGAACGAGTCCATCTGCTCGATCCCGAGGTGTTCGGCATGCGTGGTGATCGCGAGATCACGGCTTCAACGACCTGTTACGTGTTCGCCTGTGCGCTTGATCCGGCGAACCAGGACCTCGCTCCCATCGCTACCATTGGGGCCGTCGGTGATCGGTTCTTTGTCGACGGCTGCCTGGCCGGGCCCAACCGGGACGCCGCCCTCGCAGCCCGGAGCCAGGGAATGCTCGAAATCGAGAACACTCCGGAGGGTGAGCGCTACATTCTGCTCGTCTCCGACAGTCCGGTGGAGTGTTCAGCCTTTGCGCGCAATCTGGACACTCTGGGGGGTGCGGGATACCACCGCGGAGGTCCCGAGATGGGGGTCAACGTTTGTCTCGAGGGCATGAGCCCGGAAACAAGTGGCGTGCTTACGGAGTTGCGGGTCGTCCAGGAGCGAGCTTTTTCAGCGGAGATCGAAAGGATTCAGCAAGCTGGCTGGAACGAAACCCGCCATATCCAGTGGCTGCATGTCCATGACCGTTTCGAGCCGATGGGCGTGAAAATGATCGGCGCGTTCCTCGATTCCATCAGAAACAGCGACATCGTGAATCCGGACCGTTACCTCGCCGGGTTCCAGACCATTCCCAACCAGGTGCCGGGAATCGGCGCTTTCGATTTTGGTCAGGTCAAGATTTCGATGCGGGTTGCCGATCCGATGGAGGAGGGCATCAGGTCCGGTGAAATACTAGGTCTCGATATCCTGCTGCCCGAGGCGACCGCGCGGGTCGGCGGGTTTTCTGATGCCTGTCATAGTCTGACGGCTGCCACGACCGTCGCGGTCGGACGTGAAGAAGATCTTATCGAGGAGATGGAGGGCATTCTAATTTCCGACTGAAGACGGGAGGCGTCCATGGCGGCTGGAACCGGTTTCGGCAAAACGATCCTGATCGGTGACCAATTCGTTCTGCGCGGCGTGCCGGCAATCGTTTCTGCGCTGCCCTTCGCGACCGAAGCAGTGGTCGACGTGACCGAGGGCGAAGGGTGGACTCTTGAGGATAACCGGCGCGAGGTGCCGGGCTACAAGGAGAAAAAGAAGGAGCAGCAGGCCGAGTCCATCAATCACATCCTCGACGTGATGAAAATCGATGTCCGTAAAACGCCGATCAAGATCACGTACGGAGGCTCGCTGCTGGCGGGCAGCGGTGTCGGCGCCAGTGCTGCGAGCTGCGTTTCGCTGGCCCGTGCCCTCGACGCCACCTTCGAACTCGGGCTTTCGATTGAGGAGATCAACCACGTTGGTTGGGAGGGCGAATTTGCATACCACGGCATTCCCTCCGGAGTCGATAACACTGCGTCGACTTATGGCGGGCTACTGGTCTATCGAGTGGAAAATGAAGAGAAAAGCTTCGAGAAGATCGAGGTCGAGGAGCCGATCCGGATTGTCCTCGCCAACAGCGGTGTTACCGCCGACACGGCGACCCTCAACGACTATGTTTTGAGTCTCAGGGCCGAGGATCCCGATCTATTCGGTGAGCGTTGTCGACTGATCACCGAGCAGTCGCTTGCCATGCGGGCGGCATTGGAGCGCTATGACCTCGAGACGGTTGGCAGTCTTCTGACGGCCAACCACGGCATCCTCATTGATATGGGACTGTCACATCAAAAGCTGGTCGAGCTGTGCGACCGGGCGCTCGTTATGGGAGCCCTTGGCGCCAAGCTCACCGGTGGCGGTCGCGGCGGCTACATGCTTGCTCTGACTCCAGAGGAGGAGGTCCAGGAACTTGTCGCCTCGACATTTGAAAAAGATGGTTTCTCGGTGATTCGCGCGTCGATCGGTGGTTAGGCAATCATCTGTCGCCCCTCTGGGGCTGGTTGTTTTTTGATTCCCTTGTTCCTGGGGCGTGAGCCCCAGGAACAGGATCGATCTATAAAATATGGGCCCCGGAGGGGGCGACAGAAAATTCGGTCGGTCTTCATCGGATACGCGGTGAATCCCGCGATTGTCTAGGTATGATCGAGGCCAGCAGACCGATGTGTTATCCGTCGGTGACCACTTGGAGGAACGATGCGAGCAACAGAACATCCTTGGCTCAACCGCCGCGATTTGCTAAAGCTTGGAGCCATGGGGGCCGGTGGTTTGGCGATCCAGTCACTGGTGCCGCGTATTGCGGTGGCCGAGACGGCGGCAGCTCCGATGATAGGATTCCGCGACAAACCACTGAAAACGGTTGGGATCGGCTTTGTCGGGGTCGGTCTGATGGGCACCGCCCACGTCGAAAACCTTCTCAAAATAGAGGGAGCTGAAATCCGTGCTGTCTGTGATGTGCTTCCCGAAAAGGTCGAACGCGCCCAGAAATTGGTTACAGATGCCGGTCAACCGCGGCCGAAGGGCTTCAGTCGGGGGCCGACGGATTTCAAACGGCTCTGTGACCAACCCGACCTCGACCTCGTGTTTACCGCAACGCCATGGCGGTGGCACGTCCCTGTGTGTATCGCTGCAATGAAAGCCGGGAAACACGCGGCCACCGAGGTCCCGGCGGCGCTGAGCCTCGACGACTGCTGGCGGCTTGTCGAGACCTCGGAGAAAAGCCGTAGGCATTGCGTGATGATGGAGAATTGCAACTACGACCGGTTTGAGATGATGGTTCTCAACATGGTCGAACAGGGTGTTTTCGGAGAGCTGCTCCACGCGAGGTGCGGATACCTGCACGATCTTCGAGCAGTCAAACACGATATGGAAGGTGAGGGCGTGTGGCGCCGTGACCACTCGATGACCTCCGACGGTGACCTCTACCCGACGCACGGGCTGGGGCCGGTGGCGCAGTGCCTCGACATCAACCGCGGGAACACCTTCGAAAGCCTGGTGTCCATGGGCAGCAAGACTCGCGGCCTGCACCGCTACGCCGTTGAACGTTTCGGTCCCGACAGCCCGCAAGCCGCTGAGACCTTTGTTCTCTCGGACGTCGTAACCACAATGTTGAATACTCCGGGAGGGGAGACCGTATTGATCACCCACGACACCAGTTCACCGCGACCCTATAGCCGGGATTATCTGATCCAGGGGACCCTCGGGATCGCCCGCAAGTACCCGGAACCAAGAATTTACCTCGAGGGGCGCAGCGATCCACATCGCTGGGATCCGGTCGAGGCCTACCTCGAGGAGTACGACCATTCCCTGTGGCGCAGGCTGGAGGGGGAGAGCCAGGGAGCGGGCCACGGGGGAATGGACTTCATCGAGGATTACCGCCTCGTTGACGCGCTCAGGACCGGCCGACCGTTAGACTCGGATGTCTACGATGCAGCAATGTTGAGCGCCGTTGTCGAGCTGAGCGGGCGATCGATCTCTCGCGGCGGCGAGACCATTCGATTCCCCGATTTCACTCGAGGGGAATGGCGGAATCCGCGCCAGCTCCAGGTCATGAGGGCTGACAATTCGTGACTTTGAACCCGGGTTGGATCGAGAGGCTAGGGCCTCTTTTTCGCAGAGAATTCGGTCGTGCTGATGCGCCCCGGATCGCGGTAGCTCCTGGTCGCGTCAACCTGATAGGCGAGCACACCGACTACAACGACGGCTGGGTGCTACCTATGGCCATCGATCGACGGATCGCGGTTGGTTTTGCCCCCCGGGAAGACCGGGTGTTGCGAGTCCACTCCGTGGTCTTCGACGAAACCCTCGAGCTGTCGATCGACGCACTCGCGCCTCCCGGAGGATCGGAGTGGTTCTCCTATCTGGTCGGCGTGGCGTGGGCGATGATCTCCTCTGGTTTGGAAGTGTCCGGCGCAGATCTCGCGGTTGCTGGCGATGTGCCGCTGGGGGCGGGCCTCTCGTCTTCGTCGGCGTTGGTGATGGCCACAGCCCTCGCCCTGTGCGAAAGTTCCGGAATCCCTTGGTTCCCGGTCGAGATGGCCCTCCTCGGACATCGGGTCGAGAGCGACTGGGTGGGGATCAAAGGCGGTGTGATGGATCAATTCACCGCCGCCATGGCGAGAGAGGGCCACGCCCTGCTCCTCGACTGCCGGTCGCTCTCGTACAACTTGGTGCACATTCCAGACGAAGTGGCGGTTGTCGTAATGGACACTGGAGCCCCCCGAACGCTGGCCGGCAGTGCATACAACCAACGCAGCGCGAGCTGTCGAGCGGCGGTCGCGGCCCTCAAGGATGCGGACCCGGCAATTCATGCCCTCCGCGACGTCGACCTCGAGTTCCTGCTGGCCAACCGTGGGCGGATGGACGAGACGACCTACCGGCGGGCTCGTCATGTGGTTGAAGAAAACGCCCGACCCCGAGAGATGGCGGATGCATTGGCTGAAGGAGACCTGGTGTATGCAGGTCGTTTGATGGACGAGTCTCATTTCAGTCTGCGGAATCTCTATGAGGTGTCCAGTTTCGAACTGGATCTCTTCACCGAATTGGCCCGTGAGCACCCGACGTGCTACGGCGCACGCCTAACGGGAGCCGGATTCGGGGGATGTGCCATCGCCCTGGTCTCTACTGCAGGCGTAGAGGATTTCATGGAGAAGACGCTCTCGCGCTACCGATCAAAAGTTGGACTACCGAGTTCAGTATTTGCCTGCCGCCCGGAATCCGGCGCCCAGCTCCTCGACCTGTAACGCCCAGATTTGAACCACAGAGTCACAGAGACACAGAGCCCAACACAGAGAGAATTTTTCTCTGGGGGTTCAGCCACTGATCGCGAAACTCTCCATCGTCGCCTGGCTATCGGCCAACGCCGACTTGAAAAACCTTCTGTGATCTTCTCTGTGTCTTTGTGCCTCTGTGGTTTTCCGATGATCGCGATGTGAGCCCCGCGCTGGAAGTGTGACAGTCGACGTCGCAGGTTACGAATCTGAAGGTTTTTCGGAAACTTCGTCAATATTCGCTGCTGCCTGCGGTTTCGGGTGGGCGATTTTCGGCCACTTTTCGGCCCAGTCAAAATTTTCCGAGACGCGGTGGCACGAGCGGCAGGTCTGCTTGTCGGGGATCCGACCGCCGTTGGCTAAGAATGCCTCGCGGTTCGCCATGACTTCCGCCGTCGCGTACTCGGACCCTGGTCCGTGGCAGGCCTCACAGCCGATGCCTTCCTGCGGGCGATACGAGGTTTCAAAAAGCGAATCGGGGTCCTGCGAGCCGGTCACATGACAGAGGAGGCAGCGGTCGTCGGTAATCGGGTCCTCGAGATCTTGATAGTGGGGACGCAGCCGGGCAAGGAACAAAGACCAATCGGAGCCGAGGCGCCAGTAGGCGTGTGCGTGTCGGCTTCGCATCCAAAGAATATCCTGCTGCCCCTGATCCGCTCCGGCATGGCACTCCATGCATACCATCGAGCCGACATATCGCGGTGCGGTCGTCTTCTGCCCGCGGACGGTACGTCTGAGGAAATCGACCTCAATCGTCGTAATCTCGCCGTCTTTGTTCCGGAGAAATTGCACTTTCCACGGTTCCTGGCGACAGGAGAACTCGTCGATGCCGACCGGGATGAGGTCGTCAGGTGCGAATTCCCGCAGTCGAAGACTGTTCCCCTCTCGCCACACCTTCATCGTGAAACCGCTGCCGAGGTCGTAGATTCCTTCGTACTCAGCAAGCTGCGAGATATCCACCGGTACGGGACGTGGTCGCCGTTTCCAGCTTTTGCATGCCGTGAGACCATCGGAGTCCGTTCGCGTCGGATCCGCGCCGCGGGTCTCCAAGAGATCCAACATCGATTCGTTTCCGCTCATCGCGGCCACGTGCATGGGCGTCCACCCTTCTTTGGTGCGTACGTTGGGATCGGCACCGGCGTCGAGGAGGAGTTCGGCGACTTGGAGGCATCCCCGGCGGGAGGCTACGTGGAGCGGCGTGCGACCCCACCGGTTTTGAATCTCAACATCGGCGCCGGCGTCGAGCAAGAGGCGCACCGCGTCCGGATTGTCGTGGTGACACGTCCAGTGGAGCGGGGTGCCGCCGTCACTTCCGATCGCGTTGACCGGCGCTCCTGCCGCCACCAGTTCGGCAAAAACCAACCAATTCCCGCGGACACCCGCCCAATGCAGGGCCGTGTAACCCATCGAGCCCCGTTCGTCGAGATCCGCCCCGGATTCGATCAGGTTGCGGACCGCATGACCATCCCCGCGTTTCGCCGCATCGACGATATCGGTGATCGAATAATCCGCACGGACCACCGTGTGACTGCCGAACACCAAAGCGACCACCACCAGCACTGCATTCCGGGTAAGCGTCATGTACGGTTCCTTCCAAAATAGATTGTTGTTGTCCCGTATGATTCGCGATTGGTGGTCCAAGTTGAACCACGGAGAGACATACGTAATAGGGTTCCGGCGGTTTTCTCTCGGATGCCGGAAATCGGCGTTGTACCCTTGGACGGTGAAGAGATCGGATCCGTTTGCCGTCTTACTATTGGTGTGCCTCTCGTGCACCTCCGCCTCATTTTCCGAGCGGCCGGATTGTGCTGAGGAGCGGATGACCGAGTGGCAGATCCCGCCCGCCTGGTACCTCGGGGTTCTCATTCCGGAGAAGGCTCACGAACAGGTGCTGACCGGGAACCTCGGCGTTGAGGCGATTCGCGAACGGTGGCAGACCCTGCACGACCAATGGGAGGACGGCGATCAATATTGGCGCTACAGACGGCCCGAAGGCCGATGGGTCAGCCCCCTCGGTTGGCAGGAAGGTATTGTGCTGAACCGCGGCTGTCTTCAGCTGGGCTTTGTCACCACCAGTGTGCAGCCGGGCGAGGATGTGGCGGTCCGCCCTTGACGGCTATTCGACTTCCCGCCTGAGGAGATAAATGAGCCCTCCGACCGCCAGCGCCGCGGCGCCGGCGAGGAGGTTTGCCCATGAGGCGCTAGCGAGCAGGGCGAGGCTGACGATGGTTGCAGCGACTGGGATCGCGATGCCTCCAGGGAGTTTGAAGACACCCTCGGTTGTCTTTCGGCGTCGCAGTACGGGCACGGCGGTGGTGGTGGCGACGTAGGCCGTCAAGCGCGCCACTACTGACAGAGTTGCAAGCCCGACAAAGCTGCCGCTGAGCGCCAGGGGAAGGGCGATGGCGCTTTGGAACAGGATTGCGGCCGCAGGAGTGCGAAACCTCGGGTGGACGGAAGCGAGGAATTTCGGCCCGAAACCATGATCGGCAAGAGCGAAGAGATATCTGGGCCCGGCGAGAACGGAATTGCTGTTGGTTCCGAGGATTGACACAACCGCCCCCGCCGTCAGCAGCCAACCGCCCCACTGTCCAAGGAAGATCCGTGCTCCGTCGGCGAGCGGAGTCTCTGAGTTTCCAAGATCTGGAACCGTTCCGAGGGCGACCCACTGGACCGCCACGTAGAGCAGAGTGACGATCCCGATCTCGACCAGGAGGGCGAATGGCACGTCCCGTCGTGGATTCTTGAACTCGCCGGCTGCCGCGGCGGTATTTTCGAAACCCGCGTAGGCGAAAAGCAGCAGCAGAGCAGCCTCGCCGAGCCCACCGCCCGATAGGGGCTCCTGACCGGCGGCCATCGATCGAGAAACAGCAAAAATGCCGACCGCGACAAAGATCAAAAGGGGCAGGAGCTTGGTTAGTGCCAGCAAGACCCCGGTATTGACACCCGAACGAACGCCGACGATGTTGATGGCCGTGAGAACGACGATCGGCAAAACGATGGCGGTCGTGCGTCCGGGACCGCCAGTGGCTGCGGGAACCAGATAGCCCAAGGCGAGGGCGAAACCGACCGAAAGAGAGGCCACCGATGCCACTCGGGCGAGCCACGTCATCCAACCGATTTCGAAACCGATGAAGGCCCCAAACGCCTCGCGCGCGTAAAGATATGCGCTTCCCGGTCCTTCGAAGTGGCTCGATGCCTCGGCGAAGCAGAGCACGATCAGGAGTACCGCAAGGCCCGCCAGTGCAACCGCCCAGAGGCTCGTCGGACCAAGCATCGCCGCCGCCGCGGCCGGGAGCAGGTAGACGCCGCTGCCAACGACGTCGTTGAGCGCCAGAGCGACGATCTGCCATCTCGATACGACGCGTTTGAGTGTTGGCATAATCTGCACGCTACCATGTCGCAGGGCTTGCAAGCGGAGCCGCGCCAAGATAGCGTCTTGGAAGCTCATGGATAGCGTGGAACCAAGAAGATGGTGAGTGCATTCATCGTGACCGGGGAAGGGGCACAGCGCCGAAAGGTGCCAGTGGGGCCTTCGCTCATCGTGGGCCGGGCTGCGGACAGCGGTCTGGTCCTCAAGGACACCGCTGCTTCGCGCCGCCACATCGAGATCCGTGCGACTGGCGACAGCTACCTGTGTAGGGATCTGGGCAGTCGCAACGGGACGATTGTCAACGGATCGCCGACCAATATCTGCGAACTCAGCAACGGCGACAATGTGCTCATTGGCGAGACCGTTCTCCGGTTCGAGATCGGTTCCGAGTCCCCTGACACCTCCGTTCAGGGTAAGACGATTTTTCTTCAGACAGTTCTGGATCCGGATGGCCACGCGCAGGAACCGTTACCAACCTCGGGCTCGCAAGCCTTGCTCGAAGCCGCCTACACCCTGATGAATGCCCTCGCTTCGAACTTCAATCCCTGCGACCTGGTGGATCGCGTCCTCGAGACCACCACCACCGCCATTCGTGCCAACCGAGGTGCAGTTCTCTTTGCGGGTCCGGATGGTGAGCTGGAGCCTTGCGGAATATGTGGGCAGGTGCACACCATTCACCACGGCAAAAGCGAGCCCGCGAAGGTTGCCGAGATCAACATCTCCGAGAGCGTCGCCAACCGGGTTTTGCGAGATGGCGAGAATGTGCTCTACAAATCGGGATGGGCAAACGGTTCGGTGGACCCCAGCGCCAGCATCGCGGCCCTCAAACTAACCTCGATCCTCTGTGTACCGATTCGCACCCAGGACAATATCCTCGGAATCCTCTACATGGATACCGATGTTGCTGACCACGAGTACACCAACGATGATCTGCTTCTGGCCGCTGCGGCCGGCAACAGTGCCGGGTTGGCCCTCGAGAACGCCCGCAATCACAAGCTGTTGCTCGAGAAACAGAGGATGGAGCAGGATATCGAGGCGGCCTGGAATATCCAGGCGGGCTTTCTGGTCAGCAAATGGCCGACCGACGATCCCCGCTTTGAGGTCTACGGTACGACGGTGCCGGCCAAGGTTGTGGGCGGCGATTTTTACGATTTCGCACGGATCGACGAAAATCGGTTGGGACTGCTTATCGGCGATGTCAGCGGTAAGGGTGTCCCGGCTGCACTGACGATGGCGCAGCTGCTCGCAGAGTTTCGTCTCAGAGCCCCGGGAGTGAAGTCTCCGGCGGAACTTCTTGCGATTCTCAACGAGGGTCTCGTCGAGAGAAGCCAACGCGGGATGTTCTGCACCGCGGCCGTGGTGGCGATCGATCTCCGGGATGGTAGGCTTGTTGGCGCCAATGCCGGCCACCACCCGATGATGGTCGCGTCCGAAGAACGAATCGCCAACATCCTTGAAGCCTCGGGCCCGCCCATCGGGGTCCTTCCGGGTATCTCCTGGGAAGATGAAACGGGTACGATCGAACCAGGGGAGTCCTTGATTTTCTACACCGACGGGATTGTCGAAGCGCGATCGGGAGCGACCAGGGCGCCGGGCACAACGCCGCAGGGCGAGTTCGGGCTGAAACGCGTTGAACGGGTGGTGCGCGAAAGATACCCGACCTCGCCGCACCAGCTCATCGATCGGGTGATCGGCGAGGTTTACGATTTCTGTTCGCCGATGTCGCCGCACGACGACTGTACGATGATCGCCTTGAGGTATAACGGCAATGGCTCGTGATCTCCGACTTACCGTCCGTTCGGATCCGAAGTTGCTCGCTTCGGTCAGGAGCCTGGTCCGGAGTTGGGTGGATTCCTGGGACATCGACGAGAAAACTGCGGATAACGTCGTGTTGGCGATCGACGAAGCGTGTACGAACGCGATTCGCCACGCCTACGAGGGTCGTTGCGACGGCTCGGTCGAGCTCACCCTCCACGCGGAGCCGGAACACTTCGAGTTTCAGGTCTCGGACACGGGGGTGTCCTGCCCCCCCGAGTGCGTGGAACGGCGGCCGCTGCACCCTCCCCATGCCGATGAGCTGCAACCGGGAGGGCTCGGGATCCAGCTCATCCACAAGGTCTTTGACGAGGTCGAATTCTGTCCCGGTGAGAGTGGTGGCAATTGTGTCACGATGAAGCTGAAACGGTCGAAGTGAGGAAATGATATGGGTCTGACCATCGAAAAATCACAGTCTTCGAATGGATCGCTGATCCGAGTGGTGGGTGAGGTCGATCTCTACAGCTCTCCCGAACTTCGAAAGGCAATCCTGAAGGCTATGCCGTCGGCTAAAGATGGTTTGGCAATCGATCTGGCAGGCGTGACGTATATCGACTCTTCCGGGGTCGCCACGCTGGTCGAGGGTTTGCGTAGCGCGCGCGAACACGGCACTGCATTCGCACTGATTTCACCTTCCCAGTCGGTCATGCAGGTGCTCGAGTTGGCGCGGCTCGACAGCATCTTTGAGGTGCGATGATCAAGGTCGCCGGCCATGTCGGGCGATGGACCCTCAACCAGCTCGCCATCGGCGCGCGAGTCTCGGTGCTGATGGTTGAAACCATGACCTGGATGATCATCGCGCCGTTGCGCGGCAAGGGGTTACGCTTCAAAGCGGCGGTCGAAAACTTTGTCGAGTTCGGGGTGCGATCGCTGCCGATCGTCGGGATGATCTGTTTCCTGGTCGGTGTCATCCTCGCCCTGCAATCGTCGTACACCCTCGGGAAATGGGGCGCGAATCGTTTCATCGCGACCCTTGTAGCGGTTTCCGCTCTCCGCGAAATGGCGCCGCTGATGACGGCGATCCTCATCACCGGGCGCAGTGGTTCCGCGATCACGGCCGAGATCGGCACCATGAAGGTCGGGGAGGAGATCGACGCCCTCGAGGTGATGGGTCTCAACCCGATCAAGTACCTGGTGGTCCCGAAATTCCTGGGCATGCTGGTGGCGGTCCCATGTGTGACAGTTGTCGCGATGTTCATCATGATCTTCGGCGGTTTCTTTGCGTCGGTCCTTGTCGTCGGCGTGGACCCGTCGATCTACATCGAAATGACGACGGATTCCATGGTGGAAAAGGACCTCTTCATCGGGCTGATCAAGAGTGTTTTCTTCGGTATCGCGATCTGTTGGGTCGGCGTTTATCGCGGGCTGCAGGTTGAAGGAGGAGCTGAGGGGGTCGGCCTACAGACCACCTCGTCGGTCGTGACGTCGATCTTCCTGATCATCATCGTTGACCTGGTTTTCACGGTTCTGTTCTACTTCGTGTGATCATGATGGCCTCAAACGATCCGTTCATTACTGTCGAAGACCTGGTTGTCCGCTATGGCGACCGGACCGTTCTCGACGGCGTGACCTTTGAGGTCCGGCAGGGAGAGGTCTTCGTCATTCTCGGCGGCAGCGGTTCCGGCAAAACGACGCTGCTGCGAAATCTGGTTGGTCTGATGCGACCCGCCGAGGGACGGATCCTGATCAAGGGCGACGACTTCACGGCGATGACCGAGGAAGAGCGCATCGAGCTTCGCAAGAAGATGGGGATGTCGTTTCAGGGTTCGGCCCTGCTCGAGTCGCTCTCCCTGGCCGACAACGTGGCCTTGCCGTTGCGCGAGCATACCGCTCTCGAGGAGTCGACGATCGACATCATGACCAGGATCAAGCTCGAGTTGGTTGGTCTCGGTGGGTTCGAGGACTTCCTACCCTCGGAGCTGAGCGGCGGCATGAAGAAAAGGGCGGGCATCGCGCGGGCCATGGCCATGGACCCGGAGATCATTTTCTACGATGAGCCTTCGGCCGGCCTCGATCCGATCGTCGCCGCCGGGATCGACGAGCTCATCCGCAAGCTGCAAGAAACCTTCAAGCTCACCAGCGTGGTCGTGACTCACGAGATGGAAAGCGTCAAACTGATCGCCGACACGGTGTGCATGCTCAAAGGCGGCCGGGTGGTTGGAATCGGTTCGCTCGATGAGCTTCAGCAATCCGACCACCCCTATGTCCAGCAGTTCTTTGCCCGTCGGCCCGATGACGACCAGTCGTCGGAGTCGGAGTACGCAAGGGCTTTGACGGGGCTCGAGTGAAAAGAGGGATGATGCCAGCCAAACAACACGACTTCACCGCTACCGAGATCAAGGCCGGAATCCTGGTCCTGGCCAGTTTCATCATCCTGGTGGGATTTCTGGTGGCGATCAGGGGCTGTCGGCCCGCCGACGACACGGCGAAGACCTTTTTCGCGGTCTTTCGGGACATCAGCGGTCTCAACCGTGGCGCAGATGTCCGTTTCGGGGGCGTCCGGGTGGGCAAGGTGACCGCCATCGAGCCCGACCCCAATGACCGCGCGAGAATCCGCGTGACAGCAGTCGTTGAAGGCAATGTTCCGGTCAACCAAGGCAGCGTCGCCACGATCGAGCAGGTCACGCTGACTACCGAGAAACACCTCGAGATTTCGACCGGCGGCGCGGATGAACCACTTCTTGAAAACCTTGACCTCCTGACGTCGAGTGGGGGAGGTGGGCTCTTCGATGTCCCCGACCTCGAGAGCGTCACGAGCAGGCTGGAGACTATGCTGGATGGGATCAACGCCCTTCTTGGCGCGGGTGAGACCGGAGATGGTGGTGGTGATCCTGAGGCTGTTGATCTGGCGGAGGTCCTGGTCTCCCTGAAGACGACTCTCGACGAAGGGGCCGAGGTCGCCCGTGGCGCGGGAGCGGTGATCGAAGACAACCGGGCCGGGATCGAGCAAATCGTCACCAGGCTTGCAGTGCTCGAAGAGACCGCGACTGAACTCATGGAGCAGCTCAACGGTGTTGTTGAGGAGAACCGGGGTTCGATCCACCAGAGCTTCGGCAATCTCGAACAACTGACTGGTGAACTCAACAAACGCCTCGACGAACTCATGGCCACGCTCCAGACAACCCTGGGCTACCTCCAGGATTTCAGCGGCAATAGCAGCGATCTGATGGAAAACCAGCGTCCGACCCTTGAGGAGATACTCCTCAACCTCCAGGAAGCCACCCGTAACCTGAAAGAGTTTTCGCGCATCCTGGCCGATCAGCCCGATGCACTCATCCGGGGCAAGGGAAAGCAGGGGCGCAAGAACGGGGAGTCGAAATGAGGTCCACTCCGATCCTGATTGTGGCGTTGTGCGTGCTTTGCGCGTGTGCTTCGGCGCCAAAGATCGATTACTACACCCTGGGCATGGAATCGTCCGGCCGGATCGAAGTGGGCTCGAACCTCTCGGTTGAACGTTTGAGCTCCACCCAGGCCCTCGGACGAAGTCAAATCATGGTTCTCGCGTCTCCGACCAGGATCGACTATTACGCTACCGATCACTGGGCGGGATCAATCGGGGAGTTGGTCCAGCAGAAACTGGCTACCGAATTTGGCCCTCCAGTCGACGGCAGGAGGACGCTGGCTGTTTCCGGGAAGGTCCTTGCTTGCGAGCAGGTGGATCAGCCAGACGGCACCCAAGCGCGTGTCAGGTTGGAGATCGTCGTGCGCGATGCCGAAGTTCCGAGGTATCAACCGCCGTTGATCGAGAAGTCATATTCGTCGAGTCGCCCCGTATCGGGCTCGAACCCGGGATCGGTGGTTGAGGAACTGTCCCGCTGTGTCGAGGAAATCGCTGCCGAGATCGCCGCCGACGTTTCGTCCCTTTGAGGCGCCGGCACGTCCGCCCGATACTCGATACTGGATGCTCGATTCTCGATCCGTCCACCCTCCCAGGAATGCCCACAGGTCTTTCAGGGGTACCAAAACTTGAGCATCCGCTGAAACTGTAGTTCCACGGTGGGCTCAAGCCCACCCGGCGGCACGCGCAAGCTGTGGGCTCAATGCAGGGCGGGCCTAGGCCCACTTTTTGGTTTCGATGATCCCGCGTCTATCTGCGTGATCTGCGGTTTTTGGGTGGGTGGGCGGCTCAACCCGGCAGCGACTTGGGACTCATCAGGTTGTCTTCCATCATTTTGAGCTCGTCGATACCGGAAATGATGATCTCGGGATCCACCTCGAAGGTCTCGATCGGCGCCTTGTCACGGTAATCGATATTCGACAGCACATACTTGATGCAGTTCAGGCGCGCCAGCTTTTTTACATCCGCGCGAACGATCGTCCATGGCGCCAGAGTGCGGTTGCTCTCTGACAGCATCTGGAACTTTCTGACGGTGTACTGGTCCCAGAGCTTCTGGGCCTGTTCATCCACGGGCGAGATCTTGTATTGCTTGAGAAGATCGCCGTGGCGCGACTTGAATCTGCGCAGCTGTTCCTTCTTGGAGACCGAGAAGTAGAACTTGAATAGCTTGATCCCGCCCTTGACAATCATCCGTTCGAAGAGCGGCACGTCCTTGAGAAAGCGCTTGTTCTCTTCGTCAGTGCAAAAACCCATGACGGGCTCGACCATGGCGCGGTTGTACCAGGAGCGATCGAAGAAGACGATCTCGCCCGCCGCCGGGAGATGTGCGGCGTAACGCTGGAAATACCACTGGGTGCGTTCCTTGTCGCTCGGTTTTTCGAGAGCGACGACGCGTGCGCCGCGAGGGTTCATGTGCTCGGTGAACCGTTTGATGGTGCCGCCTTTTCCGGCCGCGTCGCGGCCCTCGAAAAGCATCACAATTCGCATGCCGTCGGCTCGGACCTGGGACTGCATCTTCATGAGCTCGATCTGGAGGTCGTGGAGCTGCTGTTCGTAGTCGAGGGTCTTCTCCTTGACCCAGACCGGGACGCGGTTCTTCTTCTCCTCTTGTTCGCTGTTCTTGAAGGCCGTGTGTTCGCGGAGCTTGACGAGATCGGGTTCGCGCGAGGCGGTTTTCGCAGAGCTGGGGCGCGCTTTTTTCTTTTTCTCGGCGGTTTTCATGGTGGCCTCGCTCCTTCCAGTATACGGGCCAAAGGCCTCAACGAATGAACTTGCCGTGTTTTCTTTTCTGCTTTTGCATCATCTTGAGCTCTTTGTCACCCGGAATGACGATGTCCGGGTTTGGCGTGAAATCGAGGGTTCTGCTTCGTCCCGCGTACTTGATCTGGTTCAGGATGAGCTTGATGGTTTCGAGGCGCGCAAGGGCCTTGTCGTCGGAACGGATGATGAACCACGGAGTGCTCTTGGTGTGTGTTTTTTTCAAGAGCCGGTATTTCGCCTTGGTAAATTCGCCCCACAGCTCCTGAGCCTGGAGATCGACCTCGCTCAGTTTCCACTGCCGTAACGGGTCGTTCTTCCGTCGTTTGAAACGAAGGGCCTGCTCCTCCTTGGAAACCGAGAAGTAGAGCTTCATGAGACAGGTCATTCTGTCGGCTATGATCCTTTCCTCGTAACCGACGACCTTGTCCATAAACCGCTTGTACTGAGCCTTCGTGCAGAAACCCATGACGGGTTCGACAAGGGCCCGGTTGTACCAGCTCCGATCGAAGAGGACGATCTCGCCGGCGTGGGGGAAATGCTCGATGTACCGTTTCATGTGCAGTTCGGTACGCTGAATATCGGTCGGTTTTCCAAGCGCGATGACCCGGTAGCGTTTCTCGTTCATGTAGCGCACCACTCGGCGGATGGTACCGCCTTTTCCGGATGCATCGCGACCGTCGAAGAGGATAATTGCCTTTCTGTTTGTACGTTCGAGGTGCTGCTGGAGCTTGATCAGTTCGGCCTGGTAGGGCTTGAGGACCTCGGATCGGAAGTACTTGGTGAGCGCAGCTTCGGTGAGCTCTTTCCGGTCCTTCTTCTTCAATCCCTCCTGTACCGCCCGGATCTGCTCGATGACGCTCGCGTCATCATCCAGTGGCTCCACACGTTCCACAACCGCACGGATCCTCGAGGTGGAACTGTCTGGTATTTCCAATTCGGCCACGACTTGCTTTTTCGTAGTTTTGGCAACCATGAACTCACGCTCCCGTTCTTGAGGACCGATCTGTGAGTATAGCGAAACCGGCGCTGCCTCACACACCGCCCTCGGCGAGCGAGGCACAGATACAGAATTGACGAGCCATTTCACGCCGTACAATGGTCAGGTGAAGGACGTTCTGGTCGCTGGGTGGAGGTGGTTGGCGGTTTGCGGTTTTGCCGCCGGACTGCTCTTCTTTTCAGGCTGCGCCAGCGGAAGACAGGGCGTTGAGTCCTCGGTGGTTCCGCGTGGTTGGCCGGTTCCCTACGATGTGGCGAGGATCTCTTCGTCCTTCGGTGTAAACCGTGGAGCCTCGCGTCACAAAGGAATTGATTTGACGGCGCCAAAGGGAACAAAGGTTCGGACCACCGCCGACGGCCGGGTGACCTTCGCGGGTCGTTCGGGAGATTTCGGCCGCCTGGTGATCGTCGATCACGGTAACGGATATGAAACCCGCTACGCCCATCTCAAGAGCATCAGTGTGAACAAGGGCAAGAAGGTCAAGCGGGGTGCGGTGCTCGGAACGGTTGGCGAGAGCGGCAATGCCACCGGCCCTCACCTGCACTACGAAGTGCGCCTCCAGGGAACGCCGGTCAATCCGAGGTCGTATCTCTGACCACCCGCCCGTCCACCCGATACTCGATACTGGATACTCGATCCGCCCACCCTTCCGCCCATTTCGGATTTCGGATTTCGGATTTCCGCTCACCGACACCTTGACAATACGGCACGGGAATTCATCAATTTGCATCGAGCATCGAGCATCGAGCATCGAGCATCGAGCATCGAGCATCGAGCATCGAGCATCGAGCATCGAGCATCGAGCATCGAGCATCGAGCATCTCAGAAATTTCTACAGCATTCCGGAGAGCATGGTCGCGATGCCGAGGAAGCTGAAGAATCCAACGACGTCGGTGACGGTCGTGAGAATGATCGACGATGACTGTGCAGGGTCCTGTCGGAGTGCGGTGAGGATCATCGGGATCGCCGCTCCGGAGAGGCCGGCGGCGACCATCGAAATGACCATCGACGTGCCGATGACGAGGGTCAACCCCGGTGATCGGCTCCACAGATACACCGCCGCCGCCGTCGAAACTGCAACCGCGATGCCGTTGATGAATGCGACTCTGATCTCCTTGCTCGCGACCCGGAACCAGTTTCGAACGCGGACTTCACGCAGGGCCAGGCCCCGCATAGTCACCGCCAGAGCCTGGGCTCCCGTATTTCCGGACTGGCCGGCGACAACGGGCAACAGCACGGCAAGGGCGGTGAATCGGGCGATCGTACCCTCGAACAACCCGACCACCGAGGCGGCGAGAAACGCGGTCAAAAGGTTGACCTCGAGCCAGGGAAGCCTCTTGCGAACCGCGAAGCCCACTGGAGACAGAGCTCTTTCTTCCCGGCTGACGCCGACCATGCTTTGGATATCGGCGCTCGCCTCCTCAGCGACGGCTTCCATCAGCGAGCGGTTGGGGATGTAGCCCACGAGGCGCCCCTCGAAATCGACGACGGGAAGGGCCAGGATTCGATGAGTCTCGAAGAGTTCAACCACCTCAGTCTGGGATGCAGTCGCCCGAACACTGACGGGCGGATCGGTTATCAAATCGCGGAGGCGAGCCGTCGGTTCCGCAATCGCAAGATCCTGAAGAGAGATCCGTCCAACATAAGCCCCTCCGGAACCCACGATGTAGATGCTGACGATGCGGCGGTCCCGTTGCCGACGGAGCGTGTCAAGGGCCTCCGACACCGAGTGATCGGCGCCCATCATGGGGACCCGCGGATCCATCATGCCTCCCGCCGAGTCTGCGGGGTAGCTGAGGAGGCCGTTGATCTCGTTAGCAGTTGGCTCATCGAGGTCGTTCATGATCTCCGTTCGAGTCGCTTCTTCGATTCGCGCGAGGAAGGCCACCACACGGAGGGGGTCTGCGGCACCGAGCAGGGCTTTCCTCGATTCGTGGTCGAGCAACCGCACAACCTCCGCCGCCACGCTCGTTTGGAGACGATTCAATACCAGGGCGCCGGTCGGCACAGGCAAGGACCCAAGGACACCTGCAATATCGGCGGCCGAGGTCGATTCAAGCTCGAAGACCCCTTCGTCGGTGAAATGTGTGAGGAAGTCATCGGCGAGGACCGAGGACGCGGCGAGTGCGTCGTTTGTCGTCATTGGAGGTCTCCGTTTTCCGGCTTCGCGCCGCCCTCGGCGAGGACTTCGATGGCTGAGAAGAGGCCCGACCAATAGACCTCACCGAGATCGAGCAGTGCAGTCAGGGCGGTTGTGGGTCCGGGAGCCTTTCTCGAAGTCGGCGGGGACGCGCGGAGCGTTTTGTGGCGGATGACGCCGAGAAAAGCGCCTCGAGCATCGACCACTGGCAGCGCATCAAACGCAGACCACGCGCCGTGTTGATGAAGGATCGCCAACGACATTGTGGCCGGAACCTTCTGTAGGGGAGCGTTCATGATGGAGCGAAGCGACGCTGTTTGGTCCGAGTTCTCCGCATCCCGTCGATGGACCACCCCGACCAACCGGTAGTCCCGATCGATGACGTAGAGGTAGGGGAGGCGAGGGTCGGATCCGCGTGCCAGCGCCTCGCCGACTGTCGTATCCGCGTCAAATGGAATGACACCCGCGTCCGCCTCCGATCCCGCGGTGCCCGCGGGGAGAGAAAGGGCCGAGCGCACCCTCGGCTGCAAGGATGGGGGTAGAGCGTTCACGATTTCGTCGCGAGCATCGGCCGGGAGCTGTCGAAGGAGGGCCACTGTTCGGGATAGATTCATCCTCTCGAGGATTTTCGCCGCGTGATCGAGAGCGACCCGATCGAGGATGGAGGCGGCCGTTGCCGGCCACAACTCCACGACAACCGCTGAAGCCTCCGCCGGCTCGAGCCCGCCAAGAAAAGCGGCCGCCTCATCGGATGCGAGCTCCTGCAGACGTTGCGCTGCGGCCGCGGGGTGGACAGTCGCGTATCGGCGGGCAAGTGAGTGCATCGTAGTCATCTCACGACGCCTCGATCAATAAGGGGGAGCCTTCGTGGAATCGAGCGGCGGGAACGATCACCCGTCCCTCTTTCGATTCGATGATGACCGCGGTCGAGGTGATTTCGACGACCGTGCCCTGGACTCCGTCGATTCTGACCTCCTGACCGAGCTGGCAGAGCTGGGTCACATAGCGCGCCGCCACGATATTGGCGACCGCCGTTCGCGCGCCGAGCGCGAATGCGAGACCCGCGGCGGCAAGGACGGAACCCAGGGTCACGGCGAGGATGAGCTCGAGTACGCGGCCGTGGAGGCCCAGTTGTTCGAGCGCCATCACCGCTGCAATCGTGATAACCAGGGCGTGGGCAAAGCCGGCCAGCGCCTCGGCCTGTTGTTCGAGCCGCATCAAGCCGGCGGTTTTCAGCGCCGCACCGCGGGCGAGGCGCGCGGCCGCGAGGCCACCGATGACGAGGGCTGCCGCGGCGACGATGTTGGGCAGATATGCGGCAAGTCGGCCGAACAGATTCGTCAGGATCGGGAGTCCGAGGATCTCGACCGCCGCCACTCCGAACAGGGCGAAGACGATCCAGAAGACAAACGACCCGATCAACCTCGGAGCAACCGCGCGCACGCCGCTGGTGTCGAGAGCACTGGCGATCGCCTCCCCAGTCGTCAGGCGATCGAGCACGCGTTCGCTGAGCGCCCGTCCGAGAAACGAAAAAAACTTTGCCACAGCCCAGCCGACAACGATCAGCACCAGGGCGCCGACGATTGCGGGAACATGTTCAGGCACCGCGGCCAGGACCGTGTCGATCCATTCGCTGAAAAACATGCTAGCCTCCTTGGTTAAGGGAATTCTCTCACGGGAAACGGAGATCGAAGTGGAACACGAGTTCGAAGCGATGACCTTCGCCGTGCGTCTCGGAGCGACGCTGTTTTTCGTCCTCCTCAACGGCTTCTTCGTTGCCGCCGAGTTCGCCTTTGTCAAGGTTCGCGGCTCGCGCGTCGAAGCGCTCGCAAAGGCAGGAAGCGGCAAGGCGAGGATCGCGGAGAGAATTCTCGATCGTCTCGACCTGTATCTCTCGTCGTGTCAGTTCGGAATCACCGTTTCGAGCCTGATCCTCGGCTGGCTCGCCGAACCCGCCATCGCTGAATTGCTGATGGCCGGGGCGCGCGCCCTCGGGTGGGCGGTCACGGAGAGCCCTCTCATTCACGCAGTCTCGCTGGCGGTTGCCCTGACCATCGTGACGACCCTGCACATGACCCTCGGCGAACAGGCCCCCAAGATCTGGGCCATCCAACGTTCGGAGGCCACCGCCCTCTGGGTCGCGTATCCCCTACGCATCTTCACGGCCGTGTTCAGCCCGCTCATCTGGGTGATCAACCAGATCTCGAACTGGATGCTGAGGTTGGTTGGAATATCGCTTGCGGGCCAGCACGAAACAACCTTCAGTTCCGACGAGCTGAGGGCGATTCTCGTGGCATCGGCTCAGGCCGGACAGATCAGCTCCCGCCAACGCCAGTTTGCCAACAATGTCCTCGGTTTCATCAACCTGCAGGTGCGGCATGTGTTGGTCCCACGGGTAGACGTCGTGTGGCTTGTGGACCAGCAGCCGGTTGAGGAAAACTTGCGGACGATCCGCGAGAGCAGCCACACGCGATTCCCACTGTGCGAGAACGATATGGATGCCGTCATCGGAATCGTCCACGCCAAAGATGTCATGGCGGTGCTCTCAGAGGGTCGTGACGTCGATCTCAGCGCCATCGCACGCCAGGCTTTGTTCATACCCGATACCCAATCGCTCGGGCGGATGATTGTCGAGATGCAGGCGGCCAGGGCCAAGTCTGCGATCGTCCTCGACGACCACGGCACAGCCATCGGCATGGCATTTCTCGAGGACGCCCTCGAAGAGATCGTCGGGCCGATCCAGGACGAGTTCGACGACGAGGACCCGCCCATCAGCCGCGATGGAACCAACGCGCTCGAGATACGCGGCGGCCTCCCTCTGCCCGAAGCCACCGAACTGCTGGGTTTGGAAGAGGACGGTACCGACGATACGATCGGCGGCCACGTAGTTTCGCTGCTGGGCCGGCTGCCGCAGACCGGCGACCAGCTGAAGATCGGAGGCTATCTCGTGACAGTCACCGAAGTCTCCAACCGGCGGGTGCTCAAATTGCGCTTCGAACGTGCCGGCGACGAGCCCGCAAAGGACGCCACATAACCCGCAGATCTCACCAGAATGGCCGAGGCAGACGGTGGTTTTAGAGGGTGTTCATCTCCACATTGCCGAAGTTCCGACCGTAGAACTTCATGTAGTCGACCTTGCGTTGCAGCGCGTCGATGACCACCCGGCAGAAGTTGATCTTGGTCATCTTCTGGATGCTGCCGAGTCCGCCGGGACTGAAGACATTGATCTCCATCAGCTTGTCGCCGACCACGTCGAGGCCGATCAGGAACATGCCGTCCTGGACCAGTTTGGGACGCACAATTTCGGCAATCCTCAGCGCATCTTCGGTGACCTGAGCCGGAGCCAGCTTGCCGCCGGCGTGAATGTTGCTCCGCATGTCATCGCCGTGACGGACCCGCCGGAAGGCCGCATACTTTCCCTTCACCAATAGCGGCCGCCCGTTCATCATGAACAACCGGGTGTCGCCCTCCGACGCCGCAGGCAGGTACTCCTGGGCGATGACGTATCCGTCGCGGGACACAGCGTCGATCATCTGGTTGATGTTCGGGAGGTCGTCCGGTCTGACAAGGAATACGCTTGCGCCACCCGATCCCTGCAGCGGTTTGAGCACGATCGTGCCGATCTCCTTGCCAAAGGCTTTGATTTCTTTGTTGTCGCGGGTGATCAGCGTGCGCGGTCTTACTTCCTCCGGAAAGAGCTGAAGGTAGATCTTGGAGGAGGCCTTGGCGAGACCGTTGGGGTCGTTGAGGACGATGACGCCGTGGCGCATGGCGATCCGGCCGAACTCGGTCGCCGTGGTCGAGGCCCACGGCCGATTGATGAAATCGTCCGACGGCACGTTGCGCAGCATCAGGACGTCGAGGTCATCGACGGTGATCCGCTCGGTCACCGCCTTCGGTCCCTGGATGTCCTTAAAGAACGTCTCGTGCGAGGTGTAGGACTTCTTCGCCACCGTCCGCGCACGGGCGCGGATGTACTCGTCGGAGTCGTAGGCGAGGTCGCCGACGCCGAAGAGAAAGATCTCGTGGCCCTTGTTGATCGCCTCGCAGGCGAGACGAATGGTTGTAAAACCGGCTTTTTCGGTCGCGACATCATTGACCAGGAATCCAATTCTCATTTCCTTCGGCTCCTTTGTAGTAGATCGATCACCGACACCCCGCGTCGCAGGGTTTGCAGCCGCTCGAGGGCGGCAGGATCGCTCATGTAGCGCGGCGTCAGGGGAGGCTCCCGGAGGACCCCCCGCCACCGCAGTTCGCGAATTATGGGGATGTGGCGGGCCGCGATCTTGCCAACGAAGAGAGGTTCCAGCTCGCCACCGGTCGAGAGGTATTTCAGGATTTGGCCAAGACCGCGAAGGTAGACCGCGTCCTTGGTCAGACCTCCGCCACGGTAGGTCCGCATGGTAACGACGAACGCGGTCCGTCGATTGAAACCGTAGCCGTCGTCGAGCGCTCGAAAACACTCGACAAAGGTCGCACCATCGATCATCATTCGGGCGGCCACGACGCGTGCCGCGAGGAGTCGCAGCCGCGGTTTGCTGAGCCCTCCCACCAGGTACTCGGTCAGGACCGCGAGCCCCTCCTGCAGGGCGTCGTACCCCGCCAGCCCTGTGTAGAGATGGCGCAACTTTTGAACCCTGCCGTTGTAGTAGGTGAGAACGTGTGTGCCGACTTCGTGCTGGATCAGCGCTTCGACCCGGGATGGCGGAATCTGCGATCGGGTGCTGACCAGGAGGTTGCCGCGCGAGACCATGAGGCCAGCGACGTCTGAACGCAGCTCCACCGTAGCGCCGATCTCGGGCAGCTGTTGGCGAAGGTACTCGATTTCCTCGCGCGCGCGCTCGGCAAATTGTTCGGCATTGACCCGTTTAGCCGTGGCTCCTTCATGGCTTTTGGGAGGTATCGCGCGCAAGATCTCGACTGCCTGCTCGTTGAGCTCGTCCTCCACCCGACCGTATTGTTGGATGCTCACATGGAGGAATCGCGGGGTGTTACGGTCCTGCAGCATTGTGATCTGGCGCTCGATGTCATCGAGCTTCTCGCGGAAGATTAATGCCAACGCGGGATCCTCGATGCGTTCGACCGGTGCACGGTAGAGGTTCCGTTTCAGCACCAGCGGTTCCGCGGGCAGCGGCCGGTAGTGGAATACGGGCGCCTGCTCGTATCCCTTGCGCTCGAACTCATTCCATGCCTGCTCACCGTTGACCGGCGTCACCTGGAGCAGGAAATCGAATGATTCGGCGGACTCGGCGAGCATCCGATCGACATCCCACAGCGCCTTGATCACGGCGCGCCGGCCGAGGGCGTGGAAGTGGGGTGGTCGGTGGGTGGTGTTGCCGACGGTGAAATCGAAGAGCGCCCGGCGCAGTGCCACGGTCACCCGGTGGCGAAGAACCCTGAGAACACGGGAAAAGACCTCGCCGGTCTCTGGGTCGCGGTAGATGGGGTCGATCTCGAGACCGTAGAGATGACACCCCATTTGACTGGCGATCTCGGGAGAAAGGACTGGGCGCAATCCCTTGGGACAACAGCGTTTGGTTGTCCTGCTCGCAACCTTCGCTTGGCGACCATCGAGCTTGATACCGCCCAACGCGGAGGCAAAGGCGCCGGTGATCGATTCCTGGGCGGTTTGGCGTTGTGCCAGGACCTCAAACCCCGGGATCATCTCGGCGGTCGATACCGGGCCCTCCGTCTGGTTGCCCGGCCCCGCCCACAGCTCGAGGATGAGGAAGGCGCCGAACTGCTCGATCATGACCTCCGCGACCGTCTGGACGAGATCGGTGATCTCCGACTGCAGTTTCTTCTGTGCGGAGCAGAGCAGATAGGAGGCCTCACTGGTGGCAAAACGGTAGGTTCCCTGATCGGATTCTTTGACCGGGCGGCGGTAGACGCAGAGGAAAGGCAGCTGGCGGTCGATCGCGATCCTGCCCCACACAGGCAACGTGCGGCGGACACGTTGGTTGTCGCCCAGGCGAGCGCCGATGGTGGTTAGCAACCGCTTGGAGATCGCACGCGGTCTCCGCGGAGCGGCTGTTGGAGCGTCGTTCACAGCTTTGTCAACTCTTCGAGAACGCCCGGTACTGTCGACTCGATCGCCCGGCCGACAGCATCGAGCAGACGCGGGTCGACCTCGCCGCTCCACTCATCCATGAAAATCTTTTTAACCTCGATGGATAGAACACAGGCCGAGCGGGGGAAGGTCTCGTGAGCCCAGCGGCCGTGATAGCCGCCTCGAAAACGGACATTCTCACGCACGTCGAGCGCACCGCCGGGGAATTCGAATGACGAGAGATCGGCGACAAAACGATCGATCACCGGCGCCCACAACTCACGGTCCGACATCGTGCCGGTACCGACGTTGACCTGCGGGTTGCCAAGGGGATCGGCCTCGGGTGCATCGGGCCCGTCACGCCGATGGTTGTAAGTGTGGAGGTCGAGGACGACAAAGCGGCCGTGCCGCGCCGCAAGCTCCGAGTAGAGCTCGTGAAGGGCTTCGTAGAACGCGTCGTACTCGGCCAGTGAGCGTTCGGCGATCTCGGGTGCGAGGTCGCCTTTCCATACCCTGAGCCCCCATGCATCCTCCGGAGTGCGATAGACGGCTGTATGGCGAGGCCGGTTGAGATCGACCTCGAATCGTGAACGGAGCCCGATGACGCGGGTCGGCACAGCGGCTGTCCAGCCGCCGGTCCAGGGGTCCTCCTCGCGCAACCGGCCGGCCTCGTCGAGCGCCATTTGCCGCAACACTTCGTCGCGCACCTCGTGTCCATCGTGGATCGCGGTCGCCACGAGAGGTCCGTCACCCTTTTCCATCACCCAGATCTGTTCTGTCATCGAGCCCTCATCAATTTGTTAGTCCTCAGAACCCGCAGTTTAGCAGCAACGTCTCCCGATTATCCTCCTGCCGTGAAGGATTTCGTCCTTACGTTTCAGCCGCTTATGAAACAGCTCTCGGCCCGAGAATAATCCGCCCCCCTGAGGTATCGTAATGCGATGAATCCGTCAGGACTCACCAAGATGCTTCCGGCTTCGCCCGGAGAAAGCTCGCAAAAGCCAAAGCTCGGCACTTTTATCGGCGTGTTCACGCCGACGATCCTGACGATCCTCGGCGTGATCATGTACCTCCGGTTCGGCTGGCTGGTCGGACACCTCGGTCTCATACGAGTTGTCCTCGTCGTGGTGCTGGCCAATGTCATCACCTTCATCACAACCCTCGCGTTCTCAGCGGTGGCGACCAACGCCAGGGTTGGCGTCGGCGGCGCCTACTTCATCATTTCGCGCAGTCTCGGCCTCGAGCTCGGCGGCGCCATCGGGGTTCCACTCTTCCTTTCGCAGGCCTTTTCCGTGACCCTGTACGCCTACGGTCTGGCCGAATCGTTTCGTTTCGTGTGGCCGGGATTGCCTTTGATGCCGGTGACGTTGGTGGTCGTGATCGCGGTTGGGATCCTGGCCATGACCGGCGCCGAGCGCGCCCTCCGCGCGCAGGTCGTACTGATGGGTTTCGTAGGGCTGTCATTGATAGCCCTGACGATCGGCGCGTTCGTGCGCTCCGCCGAATCAACGGTCGTGCTACATCCGCCGACCGGCGAGATCGGTTTCTGGGTCGGTTTCGCGGTATTTTTTCCGGCCGTCACCGGGGTGATGGCGGGGCTCGGGCTCTCCGGAGACTTGCGCGATCCCGGCAAGTCGATCCCTCTCGGGTCGATCGCAGCGGTGGGGACCGGATTCCTCGTCTACCTTCTGATACCACTTGTTCTTTCCCTCGGTGCGGACCCCTCCGATCTGCGCGACGACCCGATGGTCTGGTCGAGGGTCGCTGTCCTCGGACCCTGGCTGGTGCTCCCCGGTCTGTGGTCCGCGATCTTTTCGTCTGCGGTGGGATCGATCCTGGCCGCCCCACGAACTCTGCAGGCGCTGGCCCGGGATGGCATCGCTCCGAAATTCTTGTGGCGGCCGGCCGGTGATTCACGGGAACTGCTGCCAGGTATGGCAGTGGCGTTGGCGATCGCTGTTGGTGCGGTCTTCCTCGGCAACCTGAATGCGGTGGCCGCGGTGGTTTCAATGTTTTTCCTCACGGTTTACGGGACGGTCAACATCGTCGCCGCATTCGAGATTCTGAGCGGCGACCCGTCGTGGCGGCCGAAGATCAATGTCCCGTGGCCGGTGACCCTTGCCGGTGGCGTCGCCTGTATGGTCGTGATGGTCCTCATCAATCCAATTGCAGGCCTGCTCGCCCTGGTGGCCGAGTTTTCCCTCTGGATGTACCTGTCGCGGCGAGCGCAGAAGGCGCGGTGGGGGGACGCGCGGCGCGGTCTCTACGAGGCATTGATACGGTGGGCCCTCATCCGGCTCAACGAGCGGCCGTTCAGTGCCCGCAACTGGCGGCCGCACATCCTCGCGTTTGTCGTCGACCCCGTGAAGGAGCTCGATCTCATTCGCTTTGCCGACTGGTTCAGCCAGGGACGGGGTGTTGTGACGGTCTGCAACCTTGTCGTCGGCGACCTCACGAGTGACGAACTCAACCTGTCCGGCCGCCGGGAACGCATCAAGGAGGTGATTGACGCCGAGGACATCGTGGTCTTTCCAGAGGTCGACGCGGTCAACGATATCGTCGAAGGGATTGTCAACGTCAGCCAGGCCAACGGAATGGCGGGGATGTCGAGCAATACGGTGCTTCTCGGATGGCCGGAGTCGGTCGCCCTCCGGGCCGAGTTCCTGCGTGTCATGCGCAAGCTCGAGCACCTCAAGAAGTCTTTCGTGCTGGGCAGGATCCGGCCCAAGTACATGTTTCGGCGGGAAAACCCGAAGATCCATGTTTGGTGGGGAGGGCTGGAGCGCAACGGCGACCTCCTGTTGTTGCTCGCTCATCTCTTGAATTCGAATGCCGAATGGCGCGGCGCAACGGTCGAGGTGATGAGCATAGCCTCCTCCGAGCTGATGAAAACACGCACCGAGACCTACCTCAATCAGTTGATTCCTGAAATCCGCATCGAGGCCGAGGTGCACGTCGTGCTCAAACCGAAGGAGGAATCCGTCACGGAGACAATCCATCGGGAAAGCGCCAACGCCGCGGCGGTCTTTCTCGGACTTCAGGTGCCCGAAGTCGGAGACGAGGAGGCGTATGCGGAACGGATTGAGCGACTCGCCGGAGATTTGCCTGTGGTCTTCTTCGTCAAGAACTCGAGCCTCTTCGTCGGCGAGCTGCTGGAAACGACCGAGGCCGCCATCGGGGAAGACGAGCCTGAAGAGGGCGAGGCTGGGGAACTACCGTCACCTGACCCCGTGCCGGTGGCGGAGTAGTGCGCACGGATACAAGGTTCACCCATCCACCCGTTTCACCCCACCAACCACCCGATACTCGATACTGGATACTCGATCCGCCCATCCATCCGCCCATTTCGGATTTCGGATTTCGGATTTCGGATTTCCGCTCACCGGCACCTTGCCAATACGGCACGGGAATTCATCAATTTGCCGCATCGAGCATCGAGCATCGAGCATCGAGCATCCCTTGCTCAGTATCCCCGTTCCGGGTCGACGACTGACAACAGGGGTTCTCCGGCGACGAAGCGCCTGAGATTCTCGCGGTAGAGCAGCCAACGCCGTTCGCGGTCGATGTCCGACCAAGCCGCATAGTGCGGTGTGATGATGAGGTTTGGAGCCTTCCACAGCGGGTGTCCCTTCGGCAGTGGCTCGGGGTCCGTGACGTCGAGACCGGCGCCCGCGATTTCACCGTTCGTGAGGGCTGCAATCAGTGCATCGGTGTCGACGGTGCCTCCGCGGCCCACGTTGATAAAGAAGGCGTTTGGTTTCATTACTTGAAAGAGCGCTTCATCGAAAATGTCCGCCGTGTCCGGCGTCATCGGTAGGCAGTTGACCACCACGTCAGCCTCGGCCGCGAATGTCGCGAGATCTTCTGTGAGCCCGACCCGGTCGACAAATGGCGGTCCGCTGCGACGGCTCGAACGAATTCCGGTCACCCGCATCTCGGCGGAGGCGGCGAGGCGCGCGACCTCGGTGCCGATACCGCCGAGGCCAACCACCAGCATTGTTTTGTTGCGCAGCCGCACCAGGGGAGCAATGTCGCCAATCTCGGATCGAATCCAGGCCATTCGGTTCTGCGCAGTGATCGCGAACCCGAGGCCCCTGGCGAGGGCTCGGGTGAGCGCCATGACGTGTTCGGCGATTTCGGGCGAGGCGAGCTTCTGGCCATTGGTGAGCAGTACATGGCCGCTTCCGAGCTCAGGAATTGCCAGGTAGCGCTCGACACCGGCTGAACCAACCTGGACCCAACGAAGCTCCGACCCGGCCGCCAACAGTTCCTGCGTTGCCGTACCGATAACCGCGTCAGCATTCTCTACCTGTATTACGGCTTGATCGTTGGAGGTAAACGGTACGATTTCGACCCCTGGAGCCACCAGGGCGAGGAGGGGAAGACGCTCCGGCCAGTAGTTCCGCCACAACACCTTGTGCGGCGGCGTCCAGTTGGCATCGGACTTCGTCGGCGAGGTGCCCTCGCGGAGCCCACGGCGCTCCGCGAGTTCCCATGGCATCCGGAGGCCGCCAACTTCAGCGACCAGGGCTTCGACCGCCCCTTTCGCTGCGGCTGGATCCTGTACGAACCATGCGGTGAACCAGGGCAGGCCGGTGCCTTCGGAGATTGTGGCTGCGTCCTGGCCGGCGAGAAGGCCATTTTCGACAACCTGGCGAATTGCGTTCAAACGATCAATCTGATCGGTCAAGAGTTCGGCTCCGCCGGGGGCACCGAAACCGGGCACCACGACACTCGGGCCGAGGCTGCGCAGCCGCTCCAGCGCGCTGATCCAGGAGACCAGATCGGTGTCGATGGTCGCCTCGACCCGGTTTGCACTCGTCACCCGACCGGTGATCAAGGTGCGCTCTTTTGGAAGCCACACAGCGGCATCGCCAGCAGTCGCGCATCGTCCGAGATCAAAAAGCACGACCTCGCGGTCGGACGCGGCAAGCGTGAAACCGGAGGCGAACACAACCGAAGCGTGGGCGACGGACGATTCGTTCCGGCCCCTGGATTCGGGCCGGAGTTCGATCGCAGTGTTGGTGGCGGCGTCACCGAGCGCGTCTGTCGCGAGCCGGTACCTGGGCTGCTGAACGGTCGCCGCCGCTCGGACCGCATTTACCGCCAACTCGTCGGCCCCGATTTGAATCGTGACTCGATTCCGACCGGTTGCTTCGTCGATCGACACCGTGACGCCCGTAGGCATCTCGTGGCCGGCCGTGCCGGCGGCATGGACGAAACCAGGGGTTGCGGCACAGAAGAGGAGAAGGACGGCGCTGACGCGCTGGCTGAACCGGATGCTGTGAGAGTAATTCATAGCCCGAATCATAACCGGAACCGAAGGGATGAGGTTGCCTGGTGGCCGAAGAAGGGCGAAGATGGAGTTGGAGGAGGGCGGCATTGAGCGAGATAGGGCGACCTGCGCGAACAACGACGGCTCTTCGGCGGCGGCGTCGATGGCCGAGACGAGTCCTCAAGATCCTGCTCTTCGCGGTGGTGATTGTGGGAATCGGCGCGGGCGTCCTCTACTGGTCCTCCGACTGGGGCGCAACACTTGGCGGGAAAATCGAGGGTGAACGGCTGGCGAGGATTCATGCGAGCCCCAATTTTTCCGAAGGAATAGCTCAGAACGCCGTGGAAACCTCTCTGGGATCGGGCGATGTCATGGAGTTTGTTGTCGAGTATTTCCGCGGCGCCAACGAGCGAAAGCCACCACAACCGGTTCCGATGGTCGTGACGGATCCATCTGCTCTCTACTCGATCCCCGATCGGGGCGTTCGGTTCATTTGGCTCGGGCACTCATCGGTCTACCTCGAGGTGGACGGCACCCGCGTACTGATCGACCCCGTATGGGCCGAACGGGCTTCTCCGTTCAAGATTGCAGGCCCACGACGGAGCCATCCGGTGCCGATCGCGCTCTCCGACCTCCCTCCAATCGACGTGGTCGTCGTCTCACACGACCACTACGACCATCTGGATCCGGGGGTGGTCCGGGAGTTGGCGCCCCAGGGGGTTCGTTTCGCGGTTCCGCTCGGAGTTGGTGCCGATCTCGAAGCGTGGGGGGTTGCCACCGATCAGATCATCGAGCTTGATTGGTGGGAGCGCGCGGTGGTCGATTCACTCTCGTTGGTCGCAACCCCCGCCAGACACTTCTCGGGTTGGCAGGTGACCGACAGAGATCGCACCCTTTGGGCCTCGTGGACGCTCGTCGGGTCGAAATCAAGGGTCTTTTACAGCGGCGACACCGGCTGGCAGGACGCGTTCAAGAAAATCGGAGAAGAGTACGGCCCCTTCGATCTCACGATCATGAAGTGCGGCGCCTACGGAGATGGCTGGCCCGACATCCACATCAACGGCATCCAGGCCGTCGAGGCCCACATGTTGTTGCAGGGCCGTCGGATGCTGCCTGTCCACTGGCTGACTTTCGATCTTGCCCTCCACCCGTGGCAGGAGCCGGTCGTACAGGCGGTTGAAACCGGCGCGGGGCTGGGCGCCGAGGTGATCACGCCGCAACTCGGGCAGCTGATCGATCTCGGCGGTCGAGTGTCAACGGAGCACTGGTGGGAACAAGCACCGTGACGGCCGAGACCAGTGAACGGCGGATTGTGACGACGGGCCGAATTTCGGTCTTCCCAACAACAAATCGTGATAAATTTCACGAGGGGTAGACGCCATGCAGACGCTGCGGCTTGAAGCCGAGCGACTCGACGATCTCATCGTCGCGCTGAAAGGCTGGGGCCCAGTCTGGGCGCCGGTCGAAACCGAGCCGGGCGTATTCAACCTGCAGCGCATCGAGGATGTGTCGGAGGCGCGCCCCGATGTTCTGCGAACCGTGATCCCGTTCAAGAAGCTCCTCCTCCCGCCGAGCTTCAAGACGATGACAGGCGGATTCGCCGAACTTGGAAGCATCGAAGCCGTTTCTCGGGAAAACGAGCGGGGGCCCCAGGTGTTCTTCGGGGCCCACGCCTGTGACGTCCACGCGCTGCAGATCCTCGATCTCCTCTACCTCTCCGATTACGTGGATCCGTATTACGCAGCCAACAGAGCGGGGCTGTTGGTCGTCGCCTACGGCTGCTGGCCCGACGAAAAGTGTTTCTGCGAATCGCTGGGCACGTCGAACGTGGACGACGGTTTCGATCTCGCGCTGACTCCGCTCGACGGGAGTTTTCTGGTCACGGTGGCGACATCGAGAGGCGACGATGTCGTGCGCGCTTCGCAGGACCTCTTCACGCCCGCCTCTCCCGGCGACATTCGCGAATACCTGGCGAGGCTCAGAGACCGAAAGAAGGCTTTTCAGCTGGAACTCGATGTTGGGGATCTGCCGTACGTATTGGAGATGAAGAAAGAGGACCCGGTCTGGGATGAGCTCGCCCGCAAGTGCCTGTGTTGCGGCTCGTGCTCGATGGTGTGTCCGACATGCTCCTGCTTCAACGTCGCGGACAGAATCGAAGAGGATGGCACCGCATCGCGGGTCCGAACCTGGGACTCCTGTCTCTATCGCGACTACGCGGTCGTGGCGGGTGGTCACAATTTCCGCGCCGATCGCGGCGACAGGGTCCGTACCCGCTACTACCACAAGCAGGAGGCCTTTGTGCGCGAGTTCGGCATGCCGTCGTGCGTCGGGTGCGGCCGCTGCATCGAGAACTGTCCCACCGGGATTCACGTGGTCGAGGTCTTCCAACACGTGCGGGGGGAGCTATGAGCGTGAAGTTCCCGTCCGCCGTGTTTCGGAGTGGGACGTCGACACGCGAGTTGTTGACTGGATCGAATCCCTATCTTCCCGCCCCGGCGAGAATCCTTCGGATCGCCGAGCTGGTACCCGATACCCGGCTCTTCGAGTTGCGGTTCGATGATCCCTCCCTCGCAGCCGCCTTCAGCTTTCGGCCGGGTCAGTTCATCGAGCTTTCGGTCCTCGGCGTGGGAGAGGCCCCTTTCTCGCTTCCATCCTCGCCGACTCGCCGGGGGAGTTTTGATCTCGTTATTCGAAGGGCCGGCGTCCTGACCGATTTTCTCTTCGACCGTATCAGCGAGGGCGATACTGTCGGTATCCGCGGTCCCCTGGGCAACGGGTTCCCAGTCGACGACTTCACAGGGCACGATGTCGTGTTAGTGGCGGGCGGGCTTGGGATGGTCCCCCTGAGAGGGCTCCTCCAGTACCTGGTGGACGCCCGCGACCGTTTCGGTCGCGTCGTGTTGGTCTACGGCAGCCGCAGCCCGGATCGAGTGCTGTTTCGCGACGAGCTGGAGCTGCTGGCGGGCCGCGGCGATGCCGAGATCCAGCTCACAGTGGACGAGACCGACGGCCGGCCCTGGGGCGGCCGGTGCGGCGTTGTCACCGACCTCCTCGACGACGTCGCCCTCGACTCCTCCCGCACCTTCGCTGTTGCGTGCGGACCGCCGGTTTTCTACAAGTTCGTCCTCAACAAACTGATCGCAATGGGATTCGGAAAAGACCGGGTATACCTCAGTCTGGAGCGGCGTATGGAATGTGGCGTGGGCAAGTGCGGTCACTGCGCCGTTGGATACACATTCACCTGTTTGCACGGTCCGGTCTTCAGCTACTGGGACGCTGTCAACCTGCCGGAGCTGATCCACGAATGAAGAACCAGCCTTCGAAGCCGAGAGTCGGAATCTTCGGTCTCACCGGCTGCGCCGGGGATCAGCTGCAGATCCTCAACTGCGAGGATCGGCTTCTCGAGCTGGTCCGTGAACTCGACATTGTCGACTGGGTCATGGCGAAGACGGACAACGACCACGCTTGCGCTCTGGATATCGCCTTTATCGAGGGAGTGGTGGCAACGGAGCTCGACCTCGAGCGTCTGAGGGCGGTCCGCGAGCGAGCCGGGGTCCTGGTGGCCATCGGAACCTGTGCCGTATGGGGCGGGCTGCCCGCGATGCGGAACAGCCTTCCCAAGGAGGCCCTGAGAGGGGAGGCTGACACCCACAGCGACCTGTTTGCGGAGGTCGCGGAGGCGCGTCCGGCCACCGATTTCGTCCCATTCGACTTTCGACTGACCGGCTGTCCCATCGAGCGCGGTGAGTTCCTGGCCCTGGTGCGGGCCGTGCTCGCTGGAACGACCCCCGAGCTAGCCGCCGTGCCGGTGTGCTGGGAGTGTAAGACCCGCGAGCTGCCCTGTAGGGTCATATTCCACCATGAAGTCTGCTGCGGCGCCATGACCCGTGGGGGCTGCGGGGCGCGGTGCCCGGGACATGGTGTCGCCTGCGCCGGATGCCGCGGTCCGGTTGAGGAACCCAACTACGACGCCAATGTCGTCATGTTCGCTGATCGTGGTCTGTCGTGGAAAGACATTGCCGCGAGGATGCGGACCTTCTCGGCGCCCGTATGGATGAGCATGGGCCTCGAGCAGGAGGCGAGGAGAATCCGTGACGATTAGAACGGTGACCATTCCACATCTCGGCAGGGTCGAGGGTCATGGCGGGATCCACGTCACACTGGAGGGCGCCCACTTGACCGAGGTCAATATGGACATCCACGAGGGCAGCCGATACTACGAGAAGCTCCTGGTTGGGAAGGATTTTCGGGAAGTACAGGGCATCATCACGCGGGTCTGTGCGATCTGCTCGGCCGATCACACGGTGGCGGCGTTGGAGGCCCTCGAGAATGCGCTCGATATCCACGTCAGCGAGCGAACGTCGGCCCTGCGGGGGCTCTTGCTGCGCGGCGCCGCCATCGAGTCCCATGCGCTCCATGTCTTCGCCCTCGCCCTGCCGGACTTCCTCGGCTTCGATTCAATCATGTCCATGGCAGAGCGTTTTCCTGACGAGGTGGCTTTCGCTCTAAGACTCAAGCAGCTGGGTAATCATATCCAGTCGATCGTCGGGGGACGCGCGGTGCATCCCATCAATACCCTGGTCGGTGGTTTCGGGCGCCTGCCGTCGCACAAAACGATCGATTCACTCCGTCATGACCTGGCGGCGGTTATGGATCCACTGTCGGGCGCTGTCGAGATGGTCTCGTCCATCGACGTCCCCGAGTGGGCCGCGCAGCCGACGCTCTATGTGGCTCTGAGGCCGAGAGGAAGTGATTTCGGATTCCGTGGGGAGGTAATCTGCACCTCCGGCGGCGCGGAAAATCCAGTCGAAGACTACGGCCAGTCGGTTCGCGAATTCACGGTCGAGCACTCAAACGCCCGCCACGCCGCCCTCGAGACCGGCGAGACCTACATGGTGGGTTCGCTTGCCCGCCTCAGGCTGTGGGGAGACCGCCTTCATGGTGTCGCGGAAAAATCCCTCGGCGTGCTCTTCCCGGACGGTGTGACGGACAATGTTTTGCTGAACACACGTGCTCAATTGGTGGAAATCGTGTATTGCGTGGAGTCCGCCATTCGATTCTGTGAATCGTATCTGGCTTTCGATGAGGCCGAGATTGAGCTGCAGGAAGTCGAGGCAAGGGCTGGCAGAGGCATCGGAGCCATCGAGGCCCCTCGGGGCACCCTGTTTCACGAGTACGAGCTCGATGACGATGGCAGGGTGATTGGGGCCAACGTGGTCACACCGACTGCGCAGAATCTCGCCAACGTCGAACGCGACCTCCGTCATTCGGGCGACCGCTTACTGCAGACGGCCGGTGTTTCCGACACCGACTTGAAACGCAGCTTCGAGATGATCGCACGGGCCTACGACCCTTGTATCTCGTGCTCGGTGCACCTGGTGCGTCCAGGCCGATAGAGGCATGGCCCCGCGCCGGACGTGTGCCGTTTCAAACCCGCAGAAGCCCGCCCGGCTCCTGATCGCGGGTCTCGGCAATCCGCTGATGGCAGACGATGGAGTCGGGCACGCCGTGGTGCGCGGCCTCGAGGAGCGCGAGCTTCCGTCGAGGATTCAGCTGTTAGCGATCGATGGCGATGTCCTCGCGTTGACCCAGTTGTGGAACGGCGAACCTGCGGTCTGGCTGGTGGATGCGATGAGCGGGGCCCTTCCGGCGGGCACTTTGCGCGTCTTCGAGCACCGGGAGCTCCTCGAATTTCCTGCAGGCGGTGTTTCGATCCACCACCTGAGCATGGGTGAGAGCCTGCGTTGGATGCTCCACACGCTGCCAGAAATGGCGGCGATCGAGTTCAGGCTCTATGGCGTCGAGGCCGGTGTCGTCCGAACTGAAAGACGTTTGAGTCGCACGATGGACGGTGCGGTTACCCGGCTTGTGGACGAAATCACGATCGCGGCCCGAAATTGGGCGGTGTCCTCGTCGACTTCTCTGAGGGTTCGTAAGGAATTCCCCATTCCCTCGGAGAATGGGTGCGCAAGGACGAAGACTCCTTTGAGGAATCGAACAAATAAGGATTGGCGAGGGTCATTTTGAACACGACAAAACCGGTAAGTCTCAACCTCAACCTTCGCGGGATGGGGCAGTCGGCAACGCTGGCCATCAACGAGCGCAGCCGATTGCTGCGAGAAAAAGGCAAAACCGTTTACGCGATGGGCCTGGGGCAGTCACCATTTCCGGTCCCCAACTCCGTGGTCGAGGCTCTCCGGCTGGCCGCGCCCGAAAAGGACTATCTGCCGGTCAAGGGCCTGCCCGCTCTGCGCGAGGCGGTGGCCGATTTCCACCGCGAACGGGAACAGATTGAGGCCCACCCTGACGGCGTGATTATCGGACCCGGCTCCAAGGAGTTGATGTTCCTGCTCCAGCTGACGTTTTACGGTGAGATCATCGTTACCTCTCCCTGCTGGGTTTCCTACCTACCGCAGGCCCGAATCATCGGTCGCACGGTGAGTGTGATCCCCAGGAGCTTCGAGCAGGGGTGGAAGCTGACGGCTGAGCAGCTGACTGAAACACTCGAGCGCCAGGCCGATGACTACCGTCCCCGCCTACTGGTGTTGAACTACCCCGGCAACCCGACGGGCCAGTCCTACACAGGCGACGAACTCCAACAGATCGCCGAAGTGGCCCGACGGTTTCAGGTCATCATTCTCTCCGACGAAATATACGGCCAACTCCACCACCGGGGTGAGCATGTCTCCATCGCCCGGTTCTATCCGGAGGGCACAATTGTCAGCTCGGGGCTTTCCAAATGGTGCGGCGCGGGCGGCTGGCGGTTGGGTACATTTTATTTTCCGCCAGACCTCGAGTGGTTGTTGGAGGCCATGGCCACCGTAGCCAGCGAAACCTACACGTCCGTCTGCGCCCCCATCCAACACGCGGCCGTTCACGCCTTTCGCTGCGGGGTGGGTATCGAACGGTATCTCTGGCATGGACGTCGGATCCTGTCCGCCCTGGGGAGCCAATGTACGGAGATGCTCCGTCAGGCGGGCCTGCGTGTGCATTTGCCGGACGGGGCCTTTTACTTGTTTGTGGACTTTTTGCCGAAGGCCGAACGGTTGGCGGCTCGCCAACTGGGAGACGGTCCCTCGCTCTGCAAGCGATTGCTGAAGGAAACGGGTGTCGCCATCCTGCCGGGCGTCTCCTTCGCCCGGCCCCCGCAGGAACTCACCGCCCGGCTTGCGTACGTGAATTTTGACGGTGCCCGCGCTCTCGCCGCCAGCGAGAATATCCCCCTCGACGAGGAGCTACCTGCTGGTTTCATCCGGCAATACTGTGAGGGCGTTCTGGTCGGCGTGGAACGACTCGTCGACTGGGTGGCCACCAATCCGTAGACCGGCCCCCCGCCCCGGAATTCGAATGCTCATGAGTATCCCGGCGAATCCCAGTGAGCGTGCGGAAGCTCGTTGCGCGTACGAGAGCGTGGTGAGAAATCTACTTCTTTTTGAATACGGCCCGCCAGCCGGTTGCGTGAGGGACCGGCCGGAGACGCGGGGTTTCGCCGCGAGAACTCTCGTGGGCGGGTTCGGTGACATAGACGAGTTCGGGGTCAATTGACCGCGCGAGCTGCAACATTTTCGATGCCCGGCGCCGGGGCGCCAACGCGTAAACCAGCGTCACGGGCCCGTCGACCCCCTCGCCGTCGAAGACCGTGACGTCGTGGCCGTCACCGCGGATAGCGCGGGCAATTTCGCGCCCATCGGTGTTCGAGATGATCCGCACGATCGAAATGCCCATCGCGAGCCTGCGTTCGACCAGAATGCCGACGGCATTTCCGGCCGCGAAACCGCCGGCGAAGGCGAGAGCCAGAAAAATGCTCTCGTTGATTCGGGAAATGACCTGGCTGACGGCAAGGATCCAGATCATGACCTCGAAAAAGCCGAGGACTACCGCAAGCGTCAAATAGCCCTTGACGATCGACACGGTGCGCACGGTGCCGAGAGTCACGTCGAAGATTCTGAGGACGAAGATCAGGATGCACAACAACCACACGGGGATCGATGCGATCCACTCCATTAAGCACCGCCCTGGTTTTTTTTGATCACCACTACGGTCAGGTCGTCCGCCAGCGGTGCGAAGGAGGCAGCCCGGGCGAGGATTGCCTCGTAGATTTCCTGTGCCGAGCGAAACTTGTTGGCGCGCACCGTTTCCTCGAGAAGGGTGGGGAAGAAGGCGTCGCCGCCTTTCCCCTCGTGCTCGCTGAGACCGTCGGTGTGGAGCAGGAGGATGTCGCCGTCACCCATCAGGTTGACCTCGTTGACCGTGTAACGAGGTTTGTAGCCCAGGGGGCCGAAGTTCTTCGAAATATCGATATCATCTTCTGAAGGGAACATCCCGAGTGGGAAAAACGAAACCAGGCGGTCCGCGCAGATGGTGACGAAGCGGTCGAATTCGGCCGAAAACACGAGGGGGGGAGGAGCGCCAGCTGACACGAACCGGTAGTTACCACTCGCCGAGATCTCGCCGTATACGAGGGTGATATATTTTTCAACGCTGAGAGATCTTTGGAATCGGGTATTGAGGGTCTCGAACAACCCGGTCGTGACCTGGCCGAAGCGGTCGAGTTCGTACAAAACTCCCGTCAGGAACGCTTGGTGCAGCATGGCGGCGGCCAGGGCGTCGGTAATTTGGTGGCCGGAGACGTCCGCTACCAGGATTCCAAGGTGGCTGCGGAGCTTGGCGAGGTTGGCTGCAACGGTTTCGTTCCCAGCTTCGGCGGCCTTCCGAATCCTGCGGTCGATGTCGTAGCGCTGATCGAAATCCAGGTAGATGATGTGGTCACCGCCCGCAGCGCCGTTGAGGAACGCCGTGTCTCCGAAAACCTCTATCGTTCCGAGTCGATCGGGCTGGGATGGTGGCCGGATGCGCCGGACGATGTGGACGAAGTTATCGATTTCCGCGCAGCACATCTGCGGTGGTGCGGCGGCGGAATATTTGTCGGTCGTCATTTCAGATATCCAATAAGGGCAATTTCGGTCGACCAACGACCTTTCCCGGCGGCGAGTCATACTGCACCATTTTTGATTGCAGTTCAACGTATGAGTGTGAGAATATCTCCGACCCTTGATCTGTATACCGAGATTCACCGGCAATCCGGGTCTCCCGAGCGGAATGAAACTCGAGAGGGGAAGTCATGAGCGGTACCGACATCCGAACGAACTGTGAAGGCCTGACTCACCTCATCTGGGAGAAGGATCGCGAGGGTTTGACCCGATTCATCCGGGACATACCTCCGGCCGACCTTCCCCTCGTCCTTTCGCGACTCGATTCGAGCGACCGCTCGGAGCTGCTCGAGATTCTCGAAGCCGAGGACGCCGCTATCCTCCTCCTCAATCTGAAGGAGTTGTCGCCCAAAGAACTGCTGGCTACGATCTCCCCGGAGACGGCTGCCAGGATCCTGCACGAGCTGCCGAGCAACGTTGAAACGGATTTCATCTCGGGACTGAAGAGAGGAACAGCCGAGCAGATCCTGGCGTTGCTCCCCGAACGGGAAATGGACGACGTGCGTGCGCTCGCAAAGTACGCCCCGGACGTGGCGGGCGGGCTCATGGCGACCGAAATTCTCCAGTTTCCCGTCACCGCAAGCGTCCAGCAGGTTGTAGAAAATCTGCGCCAGAACGCCGCTGTCTACGCCAACTACAATATCCAGTACATCTACGTGACCCGGCAGGAAGGGCAGTTGGTCGGTGTCCTCAAGGTCCGTGATCTCCTCCTCAGCGATGCGGACACCTTGCTTGGCGATTTGATCACCGAACAACCGGTGATTGTCGACCATCTGGCGCCGTTGGAGGAACTCAGGGACGTCTTCGATCGCCACCGATTTCTTGGCCTTCCGGTCGTCGAGGATGGCCAGCTGGTCGGTGTTGTTCGACGCGCGGCTGTCGAGGAGGCGATCTCCCAAAAGATGGCGCGACAGTTTCGGCTCGTCCAGGGCATCATCGGCGGCGAGGAGGTGCGCACCCTGCCGGTCGCCGTCCGCTCGGGACGTAGACTGGCCTGGTTGAGCGCGAACATTGTGCTCAACGTCCTGGCGGCAAGCGTCATCGTTTACTTCGAGGACACGCTGACGCGCCTGATTGCACTTGCTGCTTTTCTTCCGATCATCTCGGATATGAGCGGATGCTCGGGCAATCAGGCGGTTGCGGTCAGCATGCGCGAGCTGTCCCTCGGGCTCGTGCGACCACGCGAGGTTCTTCGAGTGTGGGGAAAGGAGGTCAGTGTCGGTCTGATCAACGGTGCTGCGCTGGGTGTCCTTTTGGGCCTCGTGGCGTGGCTGTGGCGGGGCAACGCGACCCTGGGCATCGTCGTCGGAGTGGCGCTCGCGCTGAACACGATCGTCGCCGTTTCGATCGGTGGATCCGTGCCCCTCATCCTCAAGGGCCTGGGCGTCGATCCGGCACTCGCTTCGGGCCCGATCCTGACCACCGTCACCGATATCTGCGGGTTCTTTCTCGCCCTTGGCTTCGCTGCGCTGGCCCTTGCCCACGGGTATCTGTGAGAACGCCGAACACGCCCTGCGAGAGACGCAAATGAGAAGCGTAAGTTATTGTTGACAAGTAAATTAAAAAGAGGATAGTAATGTTCTGGCTGGCCGTGTCATGTGTCGCCGCGACGGTCAGAAACGGTCGGCGAGCGGCGCACCGAGGAGGCGAGAAACGAGAATGAAGAAGGGCCCGAGTGAACCTGAAATCGGCGAGGGAATCGGCCTCGACGGCGAAGGTCTTCTGCCGATTCTGGACGGGGCCGTCGCGAAGCCGCTGCACCTGCCCGCGGATCTGGACGCCGAGGTCAGCATTGCGAAGGACGCGGGGCGACCGCTCGACGAGCGGCTGGAGGCCTTCGAGAATGTTTTCGAATCCGAGGTCGGTGACACCCATCTCGCCCGGGCTCGCAACATCGAGCGTGAAACAGGTATGCGGCAGCTCTTCCTGAAGTTTGACGGCGGCAACCCCACCGGCACACAAAAGGACCGTATCGCGTTTGCCCAGGCCATGGACGCCATGCGCAGAGGCTTTGACACGGTGACCGCGGCAACCTGCGGCAACTACGGTGCCGCCCTGGCACTTGCGGCTTCATTCGCCGGTCTTCGCTGCGAGGTCTTTGTCCCGTCGGGCTATCACGTGCGGCGGCGCAACGGAGATCAGACGATACGGGGCCGAAATGATCACGGTCGATGGTGACTACGAGGCGGCGGTGGTGAGGTCTCGCGAGGAAGCGGAGGCTCGCGACCTTTACGACGCCAATCCCGGAGGAGCAAATACGACGATCCAACTTCGCGCCTATGGCGAGATCGCGTACGAGATCTACGACGAACTCCGGGACGCTCCGGCCGCGATCGCGGTACCGGTTTCCAACGGCACCACGCTGGCCGGCGTGTACAAGGGCTTCCAGAGCCTTTATCGTCGTGGGAAGACTTCGCACATGCCGCGAATCATTGCCGGATCCTCTTACAAAAAGAACCCGATCGTGCAGTCGTTCCTCAACGGCAGCGAGTCTTGCCAGGACCTCGATCCGGCAAAGATCCGCGAGACCGCCGTCAACGAACCTTTGATTAACTGGCATTCGATCGACGGTGATCTTGCGCTCGACGCTATCCGTTCGACCTCCGGCTGGGCATCCTATGCCAGTGACCGTGCGATGTTGAAGTACTCGCGACTTATTTCGACGAGCGAGGGCCTGAGCGTGATGCCGGCGTCGGCCGCAGGGCTCATCGCGCTGCTCGACGAGGGGCAAAGGCAGGAGCTGCCGAACGACCGTTACGTGGTGATTCTCACTGGGAGGCGTTGATGAGAGGCCCCGGATTTCCCGAGGGAAACGCAATTGTCTACTGCCAGGGCGCATTTGCCACGACCAACGGCAAGACCGCCCACGGTCTGGTGCGCCGCTCGCAGCGATATCGCGTGCTGTCGGTCGTTGACTCGACACACGCCGGCAAAGACGCCGGCGAGGTGTTGGACGGTCGTCCGGCCGGAATTCCGGTGGAAGCCGATCTTGGGACAGCCTATCGGCGGGCGGTCGACGAGGGTCGGCGCCCGACCCACCTCGTGATCGGGCTCGCGCCCGATGGCGGTCGTTTGAGCCAACAAGCGCGAACCGACGTCGGCAAGGCCATCGAACTCGGGCTCAACATCGACTCGGGATTGCACGATTTCCTCACCGAGGACCCCAAGTTTGTTGCGCTGGCAGCCGAAAAGGGGATCGTGCTTCGCGACATCCGCAAACCGCCGCCACGCTCGGAGCTGCACTTTTTCGATGGCAAGATCGCAGAGGTCGGGGCGCTCAAGATCGCCCTCCTCGGTACCGACTCGGCGGTCGGAAAGCGCACGACCGCCTGGCTGCTCAACGACGCCCTCGATGCGGCGGGCCATCCCAGTGTCATGGTCGGCACAGGGCAGACGGCATGGCTGCAGGGCGCGCGCTACAGCATCGTTCTGGACAGCCTGATCAGCGATTTCATGGCCGGAGAGGTCGAGCACGCGGTGTGGAGCGCGTGGGACGTCGAGCGGCCCGAGGTGATTATCATTGAGGGTCAGGGGAGCCTGCTCAACCCGGCCTATCCCGGAGGCTACGAGATTCTCGCCGCCGCGCGACCGGATATTATTATTCTCCAGCACGCTCCGGCGCGTTCCGAGTACGATGGATTCCCAGGTTTCGCCATGCACTCGATCGAGCGACAGATCGCCGCACTTGAGATGATCTCGGATCGCCCGGTTGTAGCGATCACGCTCAATCACGAGGACCTCGACCCGGCCGAGATTCCGGAAATCTGCAAGCGGATCACCGCCGAGACGGGCCTTCCGGTTTTTGACGTGTTGCGTGACGGATCGGACGGCCTCGCGGCAGTCGTGGCGGCGTTTGTTGAGACCCCTCAGGACAACCTCGGGAAGGAACCTCGATGAGCGGTATCGAATCTCTGCTGGTCATCGACTGCCTCGAGGTGGGGCCCGTTCGGCTCGAGCGCAACCGGGTCGTCGCGCCGTACACGGTGCATCGCGGCCGCAAACGGGATTCGATGGAACTGATTTATCGCTACGAAGAGGCGGTCTTCGATCCCGACGATCCGGCGGCGCTCAACCTCGCGTCGGTTGTCACCGCCCAGGTGGCCCTGAACTACGGTCTGTTCTGCCGCGAAATAGTCCTTCGCGGCCCCTTCGACCGGAACGACCGCAAACTCCTGGTCGAGATGGCGGCCAACACGGCGCGGGAGATCTACGTCAAGAAGTTCCTCGAGCCAAACCCTTTTCTGGTCGGGAAGGCGCCCTCTCTGAACCCCGAGAAGCGCGACAACTACCTGGTCGCCGAGATCGTTTTTCCCGATGATGAGCCGCAGCGATCGGCACCATGGAAGACGGATCGTGGGCGATGCGTCGTGCTTTCGTCAGGGGGCAAGGAGAGCCTGTTGAGCCACGGGCTGCTCGACGAGCTGGGGGTGGAAACATACCCGATATTCGTCAACGAGTCAGGCCGGCACTGGTTCACAGCCCTCAACGCCTACCGCCATTTCCGGGCTGAGGTGCCGCGCACATCGAGGGTGTGGACCAACTCCGATCGTGTTTTTTCGTGGATGCTGCGCCATCTGCCCTTCGTTCGCGAGGATTTTGCGGCGGTCAGATCCGACGAGTACGCGGTCAGGCTGTGGACGGTGGCGGTCTTCTCATTCGGCGTTTTGCCGATAATTCGAGCGCGGGGGATCGGCCGGTTGGTGATAGGGGACGAGTTCGACACGACCCAGCGGTCGTCGCTGCACGGGATCCCGCACTACAGCGGACTCTTCGATCAGAGCCGCTTCTTCGATGCCCGGATGAGCAAGTATTTCGTTGCCAAGAAATGGGGCTTGAGTCAGTTCTCGATTCTCCGTCCGCTCTCTGAGCTTTTGGTGGAAAAAATCCTGGTGGAACGCTACCCGGATCTGCAACACCTCCAGACCTCGTGTCATGCCACACACACCGAGGGCGACCGCGTCCGGCCGTGCGGGCGCTGCGAGAAGTGCCGGCGGGTTGTCGGGATGCTGGTCGCGCTGGGCGCTGATCCCACACGATGCGGGTATTCCGACGAACAGATTGGCAGGTGCTTGCACGCCCTCGAGAAGGCCCCCCCTCATCAGGAAGTCCCGGCAATCAACCACCTCATGAAAATGTTGGTCGAGCGCGGGGCCATCGAGCCCCCTGGGAAAGGAACGCGAGCCCCCAAAGCACGACCCGAGGTCATGAAGGTGCGCATCGACAACGAGCGGTCGCCGGTTGACGCGGTGCCGGTCGATCTCCGTCGGGGCCTGTACAGGATCTTTCTCGAGCACGCGGATGGCGCCATTCGGCGCAACGGGCGGGTGTGGGTGGAGACCCACCCGATCGATGACCCGGAGCTCTTCAAGCCCTTTTCCTATGAGGCGCCCAAGGCCCGAAAGAGCGGAAAATTCGGCGCGGCACGACCGCATATTCTTGGCGAGCTGACCTGGCCTGAAGCCGAACAGAGACTCCGGGAGGTCGATATCGCGTTGTTGCCGGTCGGCGCTATCGAGCAGCACGGTCCGCATTTGCCGCTCGACACCGATGCCTTCGATGCTGATCACATGGCACGCCGGGTCGCCGAGGCGTGCTCGGACCCCAGACCGCTGGTTCTGCCGCTGATTCCTTATGGCGTTTCGTATCACCACGACGATTTTCCGGGGACCATCAGCGTCGGCAACGAGGCGCTTTCGAAAATGGTATACGACGTCGGCATGTCCTGCGCCCGCCACGGCATCACCAAGCTGGTGATCGTCAACGGGCACGGCGGGAATACACCGACGCTCCAGTTCGCGGCGCAACTGATCAACAGAAACGCCAATATCTTTACCGCGGTAGACACCGGTGAAACGTCGGACGTGGACTTGGCCGAGCTCTGTGAGACGCCAAACGACGTCCATGCCGGAGAGATCGAAACATCCACCTCGCTGGCCGTGCGGCCGGACCTGGTGAGAATGGAAATGGCGGAGTCTTTCGTGCCCGACTTCTCGAACCAATACCTCGACTTCAGTGCCCGTCGAAGCGTTGAATGGTATGCGCGGACCCTCAAAATTTCGCCGAGCGGGGTGCTAGGTGACCCCACTGTCGCCAGCGCCGAAAAGGGCCGGCGCATGTGGAAGATCATGGTCGCCAACCTCGTCGAGCTGGTGGAAGAGCTCAAGCGCCTGACGCTGGACGAGATCTACGAACGAAGGTACTGATGAAAATCACGTCTATCGACTGCGATGAGCTCAAGCTCAAGCTTTCCGAACCCTACACCATTGCCTACGAGACCATCGACATCGCGGAGAACGTCTTCGTCCGTATCGAGACCGATGGCAACCTCGTGGGATTCGGATGTGCTGCGCCGGACATGGAAGTCACTGGAGAGAACGCAGCGACGGTGGTTGCCGCGATTCGCGAAGTGGTCGAACCGGCCCTGCGAAAATCCGATCCCCTGCGCCTCGCGATGCTCATGGAGCGCCTGCGAAAGCCACTCGAGAAACAGCCATCTGCGAGAGCGGCGGTCGACATGGCGCTCTACGATATTCTCGGCAAGCAGGCGCGGTTGCCGCTGTGGAAGCTGCTTGGTGGTTTTCGGGATCGCATCCGGACGAGCGTGACGATCGGCATTCTGCCGGTCCAGGAAACGGTGAAAGAGGCGCAGCAATGGGTCGGCGATGGTTATTCGTGCCTCAAGATCAAAGGCGGAATCGACGTCGAGAGCGACGTCGAGCGCATACTCGAGGTGCGACGGGTCGTCGGTGACAAAATCGGGCTGCGCTTCGACGCCAATCAGGGCTACTCGGTGGCGGAGTCCATCGAATTCGTCGACAGAACCCGGAGCGCCCGCCTCGAACTGATCGAACAGCCGACGGCAAAGCGGGAACCCGACCTCCTTGGCCGGGTCACCGCCGGGGTCTCCATCCCTGTGATGGCGGACGAAAGCCTCGTGAGCTTGCGCGATGCCTTCCGCCTCGCTCGGCGCAGCCTCGTCGACATGGTAAACATCAAGTTGATGAAGGTCGGCGGTATCTCCGAGGCTCTCCATATCAACTCGGTCGCGCGGTCGGCGGGCCTGGAAGTGATGGTCGGATGCATGGACGAGTCTGCTCTCGCCATCGCCGCCGGTTTGCACTTCGCCCTGGCGCGGCCGAATGTGGAGTACGCCGATCTCGACGGTCACCTGGCGTTGATCAACGATCCCGCGCAGGGCGCGGTGACCTGCCGAAACGGTTATCTATTCCCGACCGGCCGGCCTGGCATCGGTTTCGACGAGATCGCCATCTGAGCACCGCCGAACTCGGCAAGTCTTTCGCCGAAATGATCTGCCAGGGCAAGATACACGCCATCTGTTGTACAGGCTCCAATCTCGAGGAAAACGTCTTCAACCTGGTGGCGCACGACCACTAGGCCCGCATACCGCGCTATCGGGATCTCACAACGGCGGACGAAGAAAACCTCCTCGCGCACCGGCTCAATCGCGTTACCGATAACTGTATCCTCGAAGAAGAGGCGATGCGGCGGATCGAGCGGGTCATCCTCGACCTGTGGCAGGTCGCCGATCGGGAGGGACAGCGGAGACTGCCACACGAGTTCTTCTATCAGGCCCTCCGGGAGGGTTTGCTCGAGAAGCACTACCGGATCGCCCCCGTGATTCGTGGCTGGTGGCGGCGGCCGATGCGGACCTTCCCCTTTTCGTGCCCGGCTGGGAGGACTCGACCCTGGGCGACATTTACGCAGCTCGGGTCATCGAGTCGGACGCGACGATCGTCGCGCCGTTGGTCTCTGCCTACGTGCTCGGCTGGTGAGTCGAGAAGATCCTGCCGAGAAATCGATAAATGAACTTCGCGACGAGGAAATCGCTTGCCCATTGGCCCGGGGTCGGCAGGAGTTCGACGACGTCGAAGCCGACCACCTCGCGGTTTTCGCCACCTGTTCGAGGAGTGCATCGACCTGGTACCAGTCGAGACCACCGGGCTCCGGAGTGCCCGTGGCCGGCACCGCCGAGGATCGAAGCAGTCGACATCGATCGTGACATATACCTTTCTCCGAGGAGCTCGACGACCCGATCGACCCAATCAGTCGGGTGCGCTCCAGGAACGCAGATCTGGTGGGCATAAAAGATCCGCTCCTGGTCGAGCAGGGGCATTTCGGGACCATCGACGGCGCGGATACCGACCTGGACGATCGGGCACCACTTGCGCGCCCAGTTCATGGTGCACGCGTGGTTGTGGTCGGATCCGCCAGCATTCCTCCCGGGTGTCGGTGTGGGCGTCGAGTTGGAGGACGGTCAAATCGGAAACGAGGCGCGCCGCTGCCCTGATCGCTCCGATCGAGATCGAGTGGTCGCCACCGAGGGTGACCGGGAGAATTCCTCTCTCGATCAAGCCACTGACTCGTTGGTCGACTCGATCGGCAAGTTCCTCGGGGGGGCCATCGAAATCGACCGGGTCGAGGGTCGCGATGCCCCAGCTACCGGGTTCGACACCTGTCACCACATCGTAGAACTCGATATGGTGCGAAGCCTCGAGAATCGCCTCTGGAGCGCGGGCCGCGCCCTTTTTCCAGGTGGCGGTTCTGTCATAGGGCACGGGGAGGATCGCTGCTTTGGCGGAATTGATGTCCGCCAACTCCTCAGGAAGCTCGAAGTAGGTTTTGAGTGGATCGTGTTCGATCACGGCCTTTCTCCTTTGCAGATGACTGTGCAACCGGTGCCGCGGTGAGACCTCGGCATCCTACCAGCGATCGGCCGACCGATTGCTCAGTGCTCTTCACCGCACGCCCCGGTTGTGACAAGCTGGAGGGCTATGAATTTCCTCGAATCGTTGACCGACGGCGATCCAAAGTACCCTCCAGATCGATGCGGCGACACAGGAGCGGCTGCTGATCTCGGCCGCGATCCTGCTCGTGCTTTGGCTGACCCGTCTCCTTCTGCTTGTCATCGTCCACCGCCGCAGCGATGACGTCCGTATCCGATACCGATGGAAGAAGACTCTCCCAGTACGTCATGGTGACGATCGCCGTTTTCATCCTCGGGATGATCTGGATCCAGGGCTTCCGGTCGCTCGCCACCTATCTCGGTCTCCTATCCGCCGGTCTCGCGATCGCTCTCAAAGAGTTGGTGGCGAACTTCGTCGGATGGGCATTTATTCTCTGGCGTCGTCCGTTCGAGGTCGGCGACCGGATCCAGATCGGCGACACCGCGGGCGACGTGATAGATCTTCGGATCTTCCAATTCACGCTCCTCGAGATCGGGAATTGGGTCGACGCGGACCAGAGCACCGGACGCGTCATCCACGTCAACAACGGCCAGATCTTCAGTCTTTCCTTGGCCAATTTCAGCAAGGGTTTTCAGTACATCTGGAACGAAATCGCGGTGCTGGTCACCTTCGAGAGCGATTGGGAAAAGGCGAAAGGGATCTTGTCTCGAATCGCATCCGAGCATGGGGAGGATCTGAGCACCGTGGCAGAAGAAAAGCTGCAGCAGGCGGCGCGTCGCTTCATGATTTTCTATTCCAAGCTGACGCCGACCGTCTACACCTCGGTTCGGGACTGCGGCGTGCTGTTGACCATTCGATATCTCTGCGACCCAAGGCGCCGTCGGGGCACCGAGCAGAACATCTGGGAGGACATCCTCCACGCCTTCGCAGAGCATGATGACATTGATTTCGCGTACCCAACCCAGCGTTTCTACGACAACCTCCACGAGGGCAAACCCGGAGCACGAGCGCAGGAATAACCTCCTTGCGTCGTTCCCGGGAATCGGTTGTAACTGCAGCCCGGATCTGTCGCCCCCTTCAGGGGCTTTTCAATTTTTTGCGGTTCGGTACCTGGGGCTCACGCCCCAGGCTATGAATTTGTCGCTCCTTCGGAGCTCCATCGCAGGTATCGCTTCGCCGTTCAATTCGGCTTCCAACTAACCGAGCCGCGAAGCGACGAGAGCTGCTGATGGTGGGCTGAAGCCCACCCTACAGAAAATCCTGGTTTCGACGTAGGGTGAGCCTGGGCCCACCAAAAACCATTACACCTTCGGCGCTCATGAAATCGTGCCATCTGCGATGAGCCGCAGAGCGGCGACATTTGATTAGCCTGGGGCGTGAGCCCCAGGGACAGGCGGATTAACCAACGACCAAGCCCCTGAAGGGGGCGACAGATTTGGGGGCGATGCCGCTCAGGCGGGATTCAACCGGGGCCGATGGTTGTTGTTAGAAACTGTGAGCGAAGCGCGAAGACTTCAACGCGAACGCAAGACGGTGCGGCTGATGGTGGAGATGTATTGCTCGGGCCACCATGGGGTCGATGGTCTATGCAGGGAGTGTTCGGTACTCGCGGATTACGCTGACCGCAAGCTCGACCTCTGCCCCTACGGACCTGAAAAGCCGACCTGCACGAATTGCCCCATCCACTGTTACCGACCCGAACCGCGCGAGCGAATGCGCGAGGTCATGCGGTACTCAGGGCCGTGGATGCTCAAGAAGCACCCCTTCCTCGCGATCATGCACATATTTGATGGGCAGCGGGAGGCCCCACCGCTACCGAAGAAGGAGCGTCCGGGCTAAGATCCTGCGACGGGCACCAGGCCCGCGGAATGGGGTAGGCAATGTCTCGATGGCTCAAGATCGCTGGGATTTCCCTGATAGTCGTGATTGTCATCGCCGGACTGCTTGCCGGCTGGACCTACCGGAAGATTGCTGCGAGCGTGGCGTTGCTCGGCGGCGAAATCGAGGTCTCCGGCATGGAGTCTCCGGCAACCATCGAACGAGACAATCTCGGGGTGCCGACGATCCGCGGTTCGAATCGCCTCGATGTCGCTCGGGGGCTCGGGTTCCTGCACGCCCAGGAACGGTTCTTTCAAATGGATCTGATGCGGCGGCAGGCAGCTGGCGAACTCTCCGAGATCTTCGGCGCTGGGGCGCTGGAGGCAGATCGCGCCAGCCGTATGCACCAATTCCGGCTGCGCGCGGGGCACGTGATCGAGACGATGTCGGAGACAGAAAAGGTGGTGGTCGCAGCCTACACCGAGGGTGTCAATTCCGGCCTCGAGACGTTGCGAGAGAAGCCATTTGAATACGTGTTGCTTCGCATGGAGCCGGCGCCGTGGCGGGCCGAGGATTCCGTTCTGGTTCTCTACGCGATGTTCTTTGTTCTCAATGACGATACCGGAGATCATGAATCGGATCTGGGACTGCTCGAAGACCTTCTCCCGGCCGACCTGGCCGCGTTTCTCGCACCGCTTGGAACGGAATGGGACGCACCGGTGGTCGGAGAGGCCTTTGAAACTCCTCCGATACCGGGCGTGGAGGTCCCCTCCGCCGAGGTGGTGGCAGCGTCAAATGACCGCGCTCATACTGAGGCTCTGAAGGCGAAGGCGCTGGTCGGGAGCAACAACTGGGCGGTCGGCGGTTCGCTCACCGACGACAGGCGGGCCATCCTTGCGAATGACATGCACCTTGGGATGGCTGTCCCCAATACGTGGTACCGGGCGATGCTCGAATGGCCGGCCGATGATGGGTGTGGCGCTGGCCACCGGTTGATCGGTGTCACTCTCCCGGGCTCTCCGGCGGTTGTGGCGGGCAGCAACACCCGGGTCGCATGGGGATATACGAACTCGCAGGGCGATTGGTCCGATCTGGTGATTGTGGAAACGGCGCCCGAAGACGCGGAACAATACCTCACTGCCGAGGGATGGCAAAATCTCGAGAGTCACATGGAGACAATCCTGGTGCGAGATGGCGAGCCCGAATCGTTTGAGGTGAAATCAACGATCTGGGGTCCAATCGTGGATCAGGATCATCTCGGCAGACCGCGAGCCATTCGCTGGATCGCCCACGATGAGGGCGGTGCCAACCTGGTGATGCTCGGCCTCGAGCACGTCGCGACGGTTGCCGATGCCTTCGAGGTTGCCAACCGCGCCGGGATCCCGCCGCAGAACTTCGTGTGTGCGGATGCGGACGGAAATATCGGCTGGACCATCATCGGCAGGATCCCGCGCCGCTTCGGGCATTCGGGGAGGGTCCCGACATCGTGGGCCGACGGCTCACGTGGCTGGGACGGTTGGTTGACGCCCGAGGACTATCCGCGGGTGATCAACCCTGCAAATGGAATCATCTGGACAGCGAACGCACGCGTCGTCAGCGAAGATATGTTGAAAACCGTCGGTCATGGCGGCTACGATCTGGGCGCTCGCGCACGCCAGATTCGTGACGATCTGCTGGCGCTCGAAAACCCCGACGAAATGGCCATGTTGGCGGTGCAGCTGGACGACCGGGCGCTGTTCTTGGACCGATGGCGGAGCTTCATCCTCGATCTCCTGGACGAAGATGCGGTTCGCGAAAACCCGAAGAGGGAAGAGTTTCGCGATCTTGTCGATTCGACCTGGACCGGTCACGCCAGCGTGGATTCGACAGCCTTCCGCCTCGTGAGGGCCTTTCGCACCTTTACTTTCGAGCGCGTCTACGGGTGGTTCACGGCCCCATGCGAGGCAGCTGACGAGGGTTTCAACATCTATCGAATTCAACAGGCCGAGGGCCCTCTGTGGCGCCTGGTTACCGAACAGCCGCCTCATCTGTTGCGGTCCAGCGACGGGTCGTGGCGCGATGAGTTGCTCGCGACTGTGGATTCAACCATCTTGTATTACGAAAACGAGCTCGGTGGAGAATTAGCGAACCAAACTTGGGGAGAGCGAAATATATTGCGGATGAGGCACCCCCTGAGCCGGGCGGTTCCTGCACTGTCACGTTGGCTCGACATGCCGCAACATTCGCTGCCCGGAGATAGCGATATGCCGCGTGTGCAATCGCCGGGTTGGGGCGCGTCGGAAAGGTTCGCTGTTTCTCCCGGGCGGGAGGACGAGGGATACTTCCATATGCCCGCGGGCCAGAGCGGGCATCCCTTGTCGCCGTACTTCGGTGCCGGGCACGATGCCTGGGTGGAGGGCCTGCCGCTGCCGCTGCTCCCCGGACCCGCTGAAAGCGTGCTGACGTTGGTGCCGCAGGTGGATTGATTTGACGGCTCCCGTACAATGCGAACAAGGCGCAACAGGAGGACCACAATGATGCCAAACGCTCAAGCCTCGAAACGCAATATTCAGCCACGGCACAGCTGGCGGCACATTGGAAGAGCGTGTTTGGTGGTGACGGCCCTGGTTGCGATGACAGGATCGATGGCATCCTGCTCGACCAGCTTCGGAGCGGCGGATGGCACGTGGAAAGCGAGTTATTTCACGAATCCGGACCGCGTCTGGGGCGCCATTCAACTCTCGCTGATCGACCTCGACTATGAGGTCGTGAGCGAAAACCGGGACGACGGGGTCATCCGTGCGACCTCGGAGCCTGCCGAGGACGGGACGGTCATCGCTTTGGCGATCGACCAGGTGATGCGCACCGAAGATCAGGTCCACGTCTACGTCAAGCCGTCGTTTGCCGGTGACCGGGGCTCGACGAATCCTGATCTGCTGAGGGCAGCGGCCGACGAGCTGATCAAGGCCCTCGACGAAAAGCTCGGGGGTTAGCCCAGATCCCCAACTTCTGATCTCTTGCCCGACGCTCGATCTCCCGATAGTGGTCGTAACCTTCTGGGAGGTGGTCGGGATCCACCCTCGCATAACCGCGTTCGAGAAGCTCGACCGCGATATCGACGGACAGACCCTTGCCATATGAGATTTTGGCGAAAGCCAGTCCGTCCTCTCCGAATACGATTCCGGCTGCCGTATTGTCGGTTGTCCAGGTGAAGACCGCGACCCGTTTGCCTTCGAGTCGACGCTTCGTAAAGTCGTAGGCCTCCCAGCCGATCTGGGTGTTACGGTTCGGGACGACGATTCCGGTCAGGTGGATCGTGAATCCACCTTGGAACTCGACGAGGTCACCGCCATGCACCTTCGCGACAACCAACGTATTGGCGGATGCAGGGGCGGCTACGATCGAAATGAACGCGAGCAACGTGATCAGAGAAATCCGGCGCATGAGGACCTCCTCGGCGGTGTTTTCGACCGCCAACAGTGTGGTCCCCAATTGTGGCGAAAGTTCCGCATCGCGGTGGTCGTTTTGGGCCGTTTTGAAAAACCGCCACAAGGTCGTCGAATGAATACACGCTATTCTTGCTCCGTGCCCGGAGCAGAGTCGAAGAGTCGTTTCAGCGGGGCGTTGAGCACGATCGGTCCAGGGATCGCCATCGCCGCCACGGGAGTCGGTGCAGGTGATCTCCTGGCCGCGATGCTGGCCGGTGCGAACTTCGGGTCCGCCCTCATGTGGGTGGTGGTTGTTGGCGCGTTTCTGAAGCTCGGCCTTAACGAGGGCGTCGCGCGTTGGCAGCTCGCCACCGGGACAACCCTGCTCGAAGGCTGGTGCCGGTACCTCGGTTGGCCCTTGAAGGCCTACTTCTTCATCTACCTGGTGCTGTGGAGCTTTATTGTCGCCGGTGGCCTGATGAGCGCCTGCGGTGTCGCAGCGCATGCCCTTTGGCCGGTGGTCAGTATCAGGACCTGGGCCATTGTTCACTCATTGGTGGCTCTGGCGCTGGTTGCGATCGGCCGCTATGCGGTTTTCGAAACCACCATGAAGGTCCTGATCGGTCTCATGACCTTGACCCTTTTGGTGAGCGTGGCGATGGTAGGTCCCGACCTCGGATCGGTTCTCCGGGGCCTCATTCCTACCCTCCCTAAGGGTTCGGCGGGCGCCACCCTCAGCCTGATGGGTGGGGTCGGGGGAAGCGTCACGTTACTCGCCTATGGCTACTGGATCCGGGAAAAGGGGTGGAGAGGTGTTGGCGCAATCGGCGGAGTGCGGATCGATCTGACCATAGGCTATTTGCTGACCGGGCTTTTTGGGATTGCCATGCTTCTCCTCGCGGCGGTTGCGCTCGGTGGGGGAGAGGGCATGCCACCGGGCAGTGAGGGGTTGGTGGCGTGCGGCGATGCGGTGCGGCAGGCGACCACCGGTCGCTTTGGTGCAGCGGCGGGCGGAATTGCCGGGACAGTCTTTCTGATCGGTGTATGGGGGGCAGTCTTTACAAGCACGCTTGGGGTATGGAATGGGATCCCGTACCTCTTTGCCGACTACCTGGATGCGATCCGAGGACGATTCGATACCGAGGTCGACACCAGGGGTCTGGCCTATCGTGGTTATCTCTTTTATCTTGCGGTTCCGCCAATGGCGTTGCTTTTCCTGGGCCGGCCGATATGGGTGATCAAGCTCTACACATTGACCGGCGGCCTTTTCATGCCCCTGCTCGCGGCGACTCTTCTGTGGCTGAACTCGAAAAGGCGGTTGGTGGGTGAGCTCAAGAACGGGTTCGTGGCGACCGCGACCCTGGTGCTGGCACTACTCCTGTTTGCCGTGATCGCCGGGCGCCAGCTCATCGATCTCCTGTGACCCGCCGTCCTCACTCATCCCCGCTCGGTTCTCCAGTAGTCGTTCCAGCTCCTCGAAGGTCACGCCGAGGCGTTGTGCCGTTCCGACCGCGAGCGAGGTCTTTGCGACTCCGGGGATAAAACGGAACGTCGCTCCTTTGCGATCGTCGACTTCGGCCTGGAGGAACGCGAGGCCATCAGAGGAACCTTGGCTCTGCAGTCGACTCGCAAAGTCGAGAAAATGGGTGGTGACGAGCGCGTGCGGTCGTATTTGTCCCAACAGGCGCAGGACCATGTCTACAATTTCGATCGCTTCGGACGGGTTGGTCCCCGAGCAGAGTTCATCGAGGAGGACGATCGATCCCGAAGGAACGCTTTCAAACAGATTTCGCAGTCTGACCAGCTCTGTACCGAGGCGGCCCTCTGACTGATCGGCGCGATCGAGTTCGACGATGGAAGCGAAGAGGCCAGCCGCGAGCGGCATCCGGGCGCTTGCACACGGAGTATAGAGACCACTGTGAGCGAGCACGCTGGCGAGGCCCACGGCCTGGAGGAGGCGTGTCTTGCCACCGGAGTTCGGTCCGGTGACCAGGGTTATTCGCGACACTGAAGTTGTTTTGAGGTCTGTCGGAACGGGCCGTTCCATCAATGGCAATAGCAACGGATTGAAAAGGGCCTCGATCTCGAGCTCGGCGTTGGCCTCGACCGAAGGAAGGCAGACCTCGAGACCGCGTGATCTGGCGTCGGCTGCAAATGACCGCGACACCGTGTAAAGCTCGAGATGGCAGATGAGCTGAACCAGCCGTTGCAGGGCGGGCGCCACTTCTTGCCATACTCTCATGACCAGGCGCTCGACGAGCTCTGCCGAGCCGAGGTCGTAGCGCCGGTAGATGACCCGCAGACGATCCAACCATCTGCGCAACGGTCGCCGGTAATAGGGGTTCCCCTTTGCTTCGTGGAGACCGCGGATCTCGAGATGGCGCAGGCGGCCGTCTGCTCCAACGAAGACCTCGAGATCGAGGGTCGCCATTTTCTCGTGGTGATCGAGGAGGGCCTCGAGGTGCCTGAAGGCTTCGGACTCGCGGATCGTGACTCCTGCCTCAGCGAGCCTCTGGAGTCCCGAAGTGGCACCGTCGAAGCCTTCAGCCATTTGCTGGACGACGGAACGAAAGGCAGCGAGAACGTCGAAACGAAAACGCATCGGTTCGAGCCGGGCGTCGTCTCGAGAGGCGCGCAACAGTGTGAGCAGTCGATAGAGCTTTACCAGGAGTTGTTCACTGGCCTCCGCAAAAGATGGGTTGCCATCGAGTTCGCGGAGAATCGCCTGCCGATATCTGATGGTCTGCAAGTCACCAGGAGGGGTGGAGAGCACCCGCTCGAGGAATCCCCGGTGGGCTCTGAATCGCTGGCCATTGACCTCGATGGTCAGGTTCGAATGAACCAACTCTGACAGAAAAAGGTCGTCGACGAAATGCTCTGGCTGCCAAGGTGTGCTGCCGGCCGGCATCAAATCGAGTTCGCGATCCAGTTCGCCCGCGCTGGCGCGACCGAGGAATGCGAGGTCCAAAAGGTGCGTGAGACGATCCGAATCGGTATCGGTGTCCGTCCTGGGGAACAGCAGATCTGGGAGCGGAAAGCCCTCGAGTTCGCGAGGCGGACGCTGGCGACCGAAGCGCCCGTCGGAGTAAATGAAGGAGGCGATTCGCGCCATCACTGATGAGTCGGAGGAAGCTCGCTTGTCATCGACGATCCTGCTTCCAGGACCGTGTTCTACCCGGCGACGTAGATACGACTTGCGGATCACCACGAACGACAGTTTACCCCCGCCACGAATCCCGAGAGCAGGAGGATCTCCGTCTGCCCGCCGAACTCGATGCGGCAAGCGATCAAGGACCGTGCTTCCTGAGGGATCGCCACACACCCGCTCGGCAGCCGGGACGGCTGTCCCACAAGTCATCCCGGTAGGCTGAATTGCCCTTTGTGGAGCAGGCGTCTCGCCTGCTGGGTGGGCGGGTTTTCGAAAAAAAAAAGGGGGGGGGGTCGGACTGGGCCCGACCCCGTGTCGAAATATCTCAGTCGGTTTCGATCATCGACAACGCGTAGGCGTGGTTCGGGTCGTTAAGCGCCGCAAATTCAGCTGCGGAACGCTGGATCCGGCGGACAACCTCGTCCAGCGCCGTCTCGTTCGTGAGCTCTTCACCGGCGATGCCGACAGCTCTCGCCATCAGCTCTTTGAGCATTCTGTCCTTGAACTTCACTTCCTTTTCGATGTAGGTGACCTCGTACTCGTCACCCAGCTCGGCGAGCTCGGCAGCGGCTGCGATCGCGTCGTCGAGGTCTCCGAGGTTGTCCACAAGTCCGTGCTCGTAGGCGTCCTCGCCGCTCCACACCCGGCCGCGCGCGATGAGATCGACCTCTTCAGGCGTCATGCCTCGTGACTCCGCCACCCGGTCGAGGAACTCGCGATAGCCCTGGTCGATCATTGTCTGTATGACCTGACCGACCTCCTCGGGGAGTTCACGGTCCGGCCGGATACCGGCCAGCGGTGCGGTGCTGACGCCGTCGACGCGGACGCCAAGATGTTTGGCGAGCGGGCGCTGGTAGGTCGGGAACATCCCGAAGATACCGATCGATCCGGTAATCGTGCTCGGGTAGGCCCAGATCTGGTCGGACGAAGTACTGATCCAGAAACCACCGGAAGCGGCCACGCTACCCATCGACGCAATAACGGGCTTGCCATCGGCTCGTGCCTTTTCACATTCGCGGCGGATGATCTCGGAGGCAAAGGCGCTGCCACCGCCGGAGTCGACCCGGAGAACGATGGCCTTGATGTCGTCATTGTTGCGTGCCTGGCGGATGAGCGCTGCCGTCGAGTCCCCGCCAATGGTGCCGGCCGGATGGCTGCCGTCGAGGATGGTTCCCCGCGCCACGATAACGCCGACCCGGTCACCCTTCGCTTTGCGGCCGAAGCGGTCCTCGTCCAGGGCTTCGAGGTATTCGGTGAAGGCGATCCGGTTGTAGGAGTGCGTGTCTTCGTCTTCGCCGACGAGCTCGATGAGGTGCTCCCGCACTTCGATACGGGTCAACGCCTGGTCGACGACGCCGAAGTCGAGTGCGGTCTTGGCGGTATCACCGTTGGCCTCTTCGATCAGACGCGGGAACTCGTTGGCGTACTCCTCGAGCTGCTCGACAGACAGCCCACGTGCGGCCGCGACATCTTCGAGATAGATTCGCCACAGATCGCCGAGCCATTCGAGATTGGCCTCTTTTGCTTCCTTCGACATGTCGTTTCGCAGAAAGGGCTCCACGGCAGACTTGAACTCGCCGACCCGGAAGACGTGGACATCGAGGCCGAGACGGTCGATGCCTTCCTTGTAGTACATTTTGTAGCGGCCGAACCCATACAGAACGACGCCACCCATCTTGTTAACCAGGATCTCGTCTGCGTTCGCGGCCAGGTAATAAGCATCCTGTTCGTAGAAGTCCGAAACCGCTATGACCTTCTTGCCACTGGTTTTGAAATCGACGATCGCGTCCCGGACGTCTTGGAGCTTGGTCATGCGGCCGCCGCCGAACGCGGAGAGATTGAGGACCAGGGCCTGAATCCGGTCGTCGTCCTTGGCCGCCTCGATGGCGTCGATGACGTCCTTGAGCAGGGTCTCCGGAGGTACCGCGCCACGAGCCTCGTCAACCAAGCGCTGGATCGACTGGCCGGTGAGCTGCTCGACAAGCTGCCCCTTCGGTGCGATGACGAGCGCCGTGGTGTCGGCAATCTCAGGATCGTCGCTGCTGAACAGGACCACAAGCAAGACGACAACCAGCGCTAAGAAGAGCAGATTCACGAAGACCCGCCTGGCGGCGTCGATTCCACTCCATGTACGGCTGCCGAATTTTTTCAGTGTCGTGAGTATTCCAGACATCTCGAATTCCTCCTCCGCCAGAGTTTTTTCCGGGCCATAGCAGCGGCCCGTTGAAGTCGCAGTGGGCCATTAGGGTAGCATTTGTGGGAATCGGGTACCCCATCCTCACACCCGCGGCCACACTTCTGTTACCTTCTCAACGAAACGGTTGCCGTCAAGGTTAGCAACGGCTGCCAATAATCTATCGAGGGGGACTGTGATGAAACGTATTGCGATGGTTACGATGCCACTGGTTTTTCTGATCTCAGCATGTAACGGCGGCGGCAACGTGTCGGTTCAGGCCGGAATGCCAGACGACGCAGGAACAGCTGCCGAGGTCATCACGGAGTCTGCGCTCCTCGAGAGCGTGACTCAACTCGCCTCTGACGAGATGATGGGACGCGGCCCCGGGACGGAAGGCGACCGGCTTGCGCGCGCGTACCTGGCTCAGAGACTCGAGGCGGCCGGCTATGGGCCGGCATTTGGTGAAGACGGTTACGAACAGCCGATGTCGATGGTCGGCGTAACCAGTGGAGTTCCTGAAAGCTGGACATTCCGAAGCGGCGAGGGGCGCGAATTTTTAGTTCGCCTCGCGGACGAGTTCATCGGCGGTTCGGGCGTGCAGCAATCGGCAGCTGTTGTAAAGGACGCGGAGGTGGTCTTTGTCGGATATGGCATCACCGCACCGGAAGAGGATTGGGACGACTACAAGGGCGCCGACCTCGAGGGCAAGATGCTGTTAATGCTCAACGACGATCCCGATTGGGACCCGGAGCTCTTTGCCGGCGAACGACGGCTGTATTACGGACGTTGGAAGTATAAGTACGAAATCGCCGCGGCGAAAGGCGCCGTCGGAGCGATCATTATCCACACCGACCTCTCCGCGGGTTACCCGTGGCAGGTGGTGCTGACAGGGTGGAGCGGCGAGCAGTTCGAGCTTCCCGCGGGCGAAGAGCCGAGGATTCAATTGAAGTCGTGGATGACCCAGGAGGCGACGCGCCGGCTCGTCGAGTTCGCGGGGTACGACCTCGATGCCATGATTGAAGCGGCGCGAACCCGCGAATTCAGACCGGTATCGCTCGGAATTACGACCTCCCTCGATCTTGCGGTCGAGATCAGGAATACCGAAACTGCCAATGTGGGTGGCATCCTTCTGGGATCGGACCCGGTCCTCGCCGACGAGTTCGTCGTTCTCTCCGCCCACCACGATCACTTTGGAGAGGGCGAGCCGGACGAAACAGGCGACAACATTTACAACGGCGCCCTCGACAACGGCGTCGCAATGGCCCAGGCTCTGTCTGTGGCCGAAGCCTTCTCGACACTCTCGACACCGCCTCGCCGCAGCATCATGGTCCTTTTCGTGGCGGCGGAGGAACAGGGTCTTCTGGGATCGAAGTACTACACCGAGCACCCGACCATCCATCCGGGCAAGATAGCCGCCGATATCAATTTCGAGCTCGGCAATGTCTGGGGCCGGACCGCCGACGTGACGATCTTCGGCAAAGGCAAGTCGACGCTTGAGGATGTACTCGCCGAACTCGCGGCAGGGCAGGGGAGGTATGTGACATCGGAAAGTACCCCGCGTTCCGGCTGGTACTACCGCTCCGACCAGTTCAGCTTTGCGAGCATCGGCGTGCCGGCGATCTGGTTCAAATCAGGAACTGATTTCATCGGCCGGCCCGAGGGTTGGGGCGAGCAGCAGTACGCTGACTGGATCGAGAACAACTACCATCGCCCGGCCGACGAGGTCGAGGACTCCTGGATCCTGGACGGCCTGGCCGAGGATGCCCATCTGGCATTCGGGCTCGCCCTGACGGTGGCCAACGCCGACGAGATGCCGACCTGGTATCCCGGCGACGAGTTCGAAGACGAGCGCCTCGCCGCACTGGCGGACTGAAATTCGTGGACCTCCCGGCCTCGCAAGAAGAGGTTCTCGCGCTCGACGCGGCTGATCCGATCGCGGCGGCTCGCGATCGGTTTGTTATCCCCGAAGGTGTTGTCTATCTCGACGGCAACTCCCTCGGCCCGCCGCCAAGAGATGTGTTCGAGCGAATTGAAAAGGTTCTCCGGGCAGAATGGGGATCCGACCTCGTTCGGAGCTGGACGAAACACCGCTGGATCGATCTTCCGGAGAGGGTGGCCGATTCTATTGGCGGTCTGATCGGTGCGGATCCGGGCGAGGTCATGGTTGCCGATTCGACTACGGCAAATATCTTCAAGCTACTTGGCGCGGCTCTCGAGCTCAGATCGGGACGCAGAGTCATTGTTTCGGAGAAGGAGAATTTCGGGACCGATCTCTACGTCGCACAGGGTCTTGTCGAGCTACTGGGCAGCGGGGCCTCGTTGAGATTGGTCGATCGATCGCAGCTCGAAGCCGCTCTCGACGATGAGGTCGCGGTCCTGATGCTGACCCACGTCGATTTTCGAACGGGTGAAATGCACGATATGGGGCAGTGGACCCGAGCGGCGCACGATGCCGGAGCGCTTGTCCTTTGGGACCTTGCCCATTCAGCCGGGGCCGTGCCTGTCGACCTTGGAGCGTGCGGCGCGGATCTCGCCGTCGGCTGCGGCTACAAGTACCTCAATGGCGGCCCGGGCGCACCGGCCTTTGCCTACGTTGCCCGACGGCATCACGAAAAGCTGAAGACGCCGCTGTGGGGTTGGATGGGTCACGAGGCACCATTTGATTTCAACCCTGAATACCGGCCGGCAGAAGGTGTCGGCAGGCTCAGAGTTGGAACCCCGCCGATTCTCAGCCTGGCGGCCCTCGAATGCGGCGTGGCGGGCATTTGCAGGATCGGAGTCGATGCACTGCGATCGAAATCGGAGGCTTTGACCGAGCTTTTCATCGGTCTCGTCGAGAAGGAGTGTGCCGGCCACGGTTTCGAGCTCGTATCGCCGCGAGAAACGAAATCGCCGTGGCAGCCAGGTGTCGTTCCGCCATCCCGAGGGCTACGCGATCATGCAGGCGTTGATCGCAGGTGGCGTCATCGGTGACTTCCGCGCGCCCGACATCCTCAGATTCGGTTTCGCGCCCGCGTATGTACGCTACGTCGACGCGTGGGACGCCGTTGCATTGTTGCGCGAGATCATGGAGACCGCTGCATGGGATCGTGCCGAGTACAAAGAACGAGAGCGCGTAACCTGAGGCGGGAGAAGATGTTTCATTTGCGTTCTATTGCGGCTTTTCTTCTGATAGTCGTTGTCGGGTGTGGAGGGTTGGTGCCGAAAGAGAACACTGTGATGTCCGCTTCTGACGTGCTCACGCTGCCCCAGCCCGTGCCGGATCATCGACTGTCCTACGGCGATGATCCGCTCCAATTTGGAGAGCTCCGCCTTCCGGCGGGGGAAGGCCCGTTTCCGGTCGTGATCGTGATCCACGGTGGCTGCTGGCTCGCGGAGTACGATCTCGGATACATGTCGGCGTTTGCTGAAGCGCTGACCGTTGCGGGTGTCGCGACCTGGAGCGTCGAGTACCGGCGGGTCGGTGATGAAGGCGGCGGATGGCCCGGGACCTTCCAGGACGTGGCGGACAGCGCCGATTACTTGCTCGAGATTGCCCTCGAATACGGCCTCGATGTCGATCGGGTGGCGGCGGTCGGCCACTCGGCGGGAGGACACCTGGCCTTGTGGCTGGCCGGCCGCAAAAGGCTCGACGGCGATGACCCCTTGCGAGGCGAGGCCCCGCTTGCTCTCAATGGTGTCGTGGCGCTGGCCGGGATTCCAGACCTCGAGTCATTTGCGGCACCCGAGGGCTGTGGCTCGGCGGTCTCCGGCTTGCTCGGAGGCGAACCGGACGAGGTGCCGGATCGGCTGCGGCGGGCATCACCGATTGCGATGGTTCCGTTCGGGGTGACCCAGACGCTGGTCATCGGCGAGTTCGATTCCATCGTTCCGGAATCTCAAGCGGAGAGCTTTGCCGTTACCGCGAGTCAGATGGGAGATTCGGTCGCGGTGACCACGATCCCTGGTGCCGGGCACTTCGAGCTCGTAGATCCGTCGTATAGCGGGTTCAAGATCATTCGACAGGCCGTGCTGATTGCCCTGGAGCCGACGTTCGAGTGAGCAGAGGCCCTCCGGGCGCCGACGCGGCCTTTAGTTCATTCCCACCGAGAACATTCCGTCGAGGTCGTGCTTCGAGTAGGTCCGGAATGCGATCAGGGTTTCGGATGATTCCAGGCCTTCGGCCTGCAGCAGCTTTTCCGTGACCAGGGCTGCAATCTGTTCGTCGTTGCTGGCGCGAATGATTGCGACCAGGTCGTATTGGCCGGCTACCGAGTAGACCTCGGAGATCCCTTCGTGAGCGGCGAGCTCTTCCGCCACCTGATTGATCCTGTCGCTTTTCACCTTCAGAAGAACGATTGCGTTGACCATGAGGCCTCCCGTCGACGATCATTCTAACCCGCATCGCCGGGTATGATGTTCGAGCGCATCGGGAGGATGATGACAAGGAACCATCTCGCTGATCGTTGGGTGCTCGAGCCGGAGGTCGTTTTCCTCAACCACGGATCCTTCGGCGCGACTCCGAAAGCGGTGCTCGACGAGCAGGCCCGCATTCGCCTGCAGATCGAACGTGAACCGTTGATCTTCTTTGATCACGACTACCTCCCGGCGCTCGATCAGGCCCGCGCCGCTCTGGCGGGATTCCTGGGAGCGAAGACGGACGACCTCGCGTTCGTGGTCAACGCGACCACCGGCGTCAACACCGTTCTTCGCAGTCTCAAGCTCGAGCCTGGAGACCAGCTGCTGGTGACCGATCACGAGTACAACGCCTGCCGCAACGCGATCGATGCTGTCGCGTCGGATATCGGCGCAGAGGTGGTTGTTGCGTCGATCGGGTTCCCGCTATCGAGTGAAAACGAGGTTTTGAATGCTGTCCTCGAGAAGGTCTCGCCGAGAACGCGATTGCTACTCATCGATCACGTCACGAGCCAGACCGGGATGGTATTGCCGATCGAACGGCTGGTCGCCGAATGTCGGGCGCAAGACATCGACGTCCTGGTCGATGGCGCCCACGCTCCCGGAATGGTGGCGCTCGACCTGGACAAACTTGGCGCGACGTATTACACCGGCAACCTCCACAAGTGGGTCTGTGCGCCCAAGGGCGCCGCGTTCCTCCACGTCCGGGAGGATCGGCGCGACGGTGTGCGACCGCTCGTCATCAGCCACGGGGCGAATGCCAAACCGGTCAAACGATCACGGTTCCACCTCGAACATGACTGGACTGGAACCCGCGACCCGAGTTCCTGGTTGTCGGTGCCCGTTGCCCTGCGCGAGATGGAGTCAATGGTCGAGGGTGGTTGGGATGAGGTGCGGCACCGCAACCGTGACCTGGTGCTGGAAGGGCGCGACATCCTCTGCGATGCCCTCGGCGTCGAGGCGCCCTGTCCGGACACGATGATTGGCAGCCTCGCCTCCTTGCCGCTGCCAGATGGCGACAGCGGGCCGGTCAATGACCTCTTCCCATTTGACGGGCTCCAGGACCGTCTGCTCAAGGACTACCGAATCGAGGTTCCCGTGATCGCATGGCCGACAGCCCCGAAGCGACTGGTTCGGATCTCCGCCCAGCTCTATAACAGCCCGTGGCAGTTCGTCGCTCTGGCCGAGGCTCTGCAGGAGATTCTCGGCTAGCAAAAAGCCAGTTGTTCTCATCGGCGGGGGAATCGGGGTGGGTGGGGTGCGTACAAAACCATCCCCAGGGTGGAATCGAATCGAAATTCTTGTGGTTGAAAGTATCAAGGGTTGCGACTGCGACTCTATACAAACTTTCAAACTATGGAGGAACTCGATGACATTCAAGCTGCCGGACCTGCCCTACGACGTGAACGCACTGGAACCGCATATCGATGCACGAACTATGGGTATCCATCACAAGAAACACCACCAGGCCTATGTCAACAATCTCAATGCCGCTCTCGAGGGACACCCAGAGCTTGCCGACAAAACGGCTATCGAGCTGGTGATGGATCTCGACTCGGTGCCGAAGGACATACGCATCGCGGTTCGCAACAACGGCGGTGGCCATGTCAACCATTCGCTGTTTTGGACCGTGATGAGCCCTGACGGCGGCGGCCAGCCGTCGGGCAGCCTCTCCGAGAATATTGATACTTCGTTTGGTTCTTTCGACTCCTTCAAGACGGAGTTCAACAAGGCGGCCGCGACTGTCTTTGGCAGCGGTTGGGCCTGGCTTGGCGTCAAGGCGGATGGCAGTCTTGGTGTGACCAAAACGCCAAATCAGGACAATCCCATTTCGAGCTCAGAGATGATTCCGCTCCTCGGCCTCGACGTTTGGGAGCACGCCTACTACCTGAGCTACCAGAACCGGCGGCCTGACTACATCGAAGCGTGGTGGAACGTGGTCGATTGGAAGCGCGTGGAGAGCTACTACACGATGGTCAAGGTTGGTGACACGGTGCAGAACGCGGCCGATTGGGCCGGCGCCCAATGGGACAAATTCAAGGAGAGTCTGGGCAAACTGACCGATTGAGATCAGGACGGCCGTTTTTGGCTGGGAAACTCCGCCGCCCGGAAGACCGGGCGGCGTTTTTTTTGATTTTCCGATGAAAAATCGGCGCTGCCCGGTTATGATGCGGACGATGATTATCATCAGAACATAGTTCGGGAGGAGGAAATATGGGACAGATGGGTAAGTGGGCGTTCATCGTTGGCTTCGTGATCTGTGTCGTGGCGGGCCTGTTGATCGCCGAACCCTGGATGTACTGGGTGCTGGCGGTACTCGGCTTGATCATAGGATTCATGAACATTACAGGAGAGGAGACCAAGACGTTTCTCCTCGCCGCCATCGGCCTGATGCTGTCGGCCTCGTCGGTGATGGCGATTCCGCTGATTGGCACAGCGGTCACGGCGATTGTCGCGAACGTAGTGGCGTTTATCGCCGCCGCGGTACTGGTAGTGTCTCTCAAGGCACTGTTCGAGGTCGCCAAAGACTGACGATCGTATTGGCATTTCAAAAATACCGGGGCTCCGCGTCCGGGGTTTTTTTGTGGTTTTGTCGAGTCAGAAAGTTTAGGTCACGCTGAAACTGTAGAGAGCGACCGTGTCAACATCGCCAATTTTTGAACCACTCGCGTTGTTCGCCGCGCCGCGTGACATTTGGAGATAGGTTGGTAGGTCAGAAGGTGAGCGCGACGCCAACTGAAAAAAGATAAACGTCATCGGTGTCGGCGATATTGAATTGTTCACCCTCGGCGCGTAATGTCACTTTTCCCAGCCTGACGGCAACGCCAATGCCGTACGCGGCGTCGGTGCCGCTTTCCGAGTCGGATTCAACGACGTCGGTTAACATTCGTCTGGCACGGATGTCCGCGTCCCAGGACACAACGCCGGCCTTTGCGAACAGATCCACGGGTCCGATCGGGAGTAGACCGACCGCGAATGCATCCCAGCCCTTGAGACCGATTCCTACCGAGATCGGATTTTCCCCTGAAGACCCCACGACGTCGCTCACGTCGTTTGGATCACCAAAATTGACGTAGCCCGCCTCAACCGCGAGGAAATTCAGGAACCTGAATCCGGCAAAGAGCTTGTAGGCGGTGCCGTCACCCGAGAACCGGATGTCTCCGAGCTCCTCGTCGAAATCCCGGACCTCAACTGACGAGCCACCAATACTGCCGCCAAGAAAGAAACCGTTCTCAATCG